>NZ_JBYGYN010000009.1:0-192827 GCF_057651995.1 Bradyrhizobium sp. USDA3516
CGCCGAGGGTGGCAATTACAAACTCGGACCGCAATCCACGCGACTGCGGCCCTCTCTCCTGACGTCTTCGGCCTCAAAAAGCAGTAGCGCAACAGGCCCACAAGGGGAGAAGGGAAGAGCACGTTACTTGAACACGTGCAGCGCCACATATTGCAGCAGCATGATCGCCTTGGCATCGATGATGCGGCCGTCGGCGATCATCGCCAGCGCCTCGTCGATGGACAGCTCCAGCACCTCGATGTCCTCGCCCTCGTGCTCGAGGCCGCCGCCGTCGCTGACGCGCATCTCGGGCTCGTATTCGGCGACGAAGAAATGAAGCTTCTCGGTGATGGCGCCCGGGCTCATGAAGGCCTCGAACACCTTGTGGACGTGGTGCAGGCGATAGCCGGTCTCCTCTTCCGCCTCGGCCCGGATGCGCTCCTCCGGCTCGGCGTTGTCGAGCACGCCGGCGGCGGCCTCGATCAGGAGGTCGTCGTAACCGCGGATGAAAGCCGGCAGGCGGAACTGGCGCACCAGGATCACGGTCCGTCGCGCGAGATTATACGGCAGCACGGCGGCGGCATTGTCGCGCTCATAGGTCTCGCGGTGCTGGGTCTGCCACTCGCCACTCGCGCGCCGATATTCGAAGGTCGTGGTCTTCAGCGTGGTCCAGCCGTCCGAGAGCACGCGGACGTCCTTGATGCGGACGCGGTCGGAAATGGTCATGGCTGGACCTCAATTGCTTGGCGTGGTGGCGCGGCCGTCGAGCCATTTCTGGAACATCACGGATGTCGACAGCTCGAAGCCGAGCGAGCCGTAGAACGCGTTGGCCTGCGCGTTCTCGCGGCGGACCAGGAGCTGCAGCTTTGCGATATCCGCACGCTGCAGCCAGTTCTCGGCGGCTGCCATCATCACGCGGCCGTAGCCGCGCTTCTGACAGCTGGGATCGACGGCGACGTAATAGACCCAGCCGCGATGGCCGTCATGGCCGACCATCACGGTGGCGACGATCGCGCCATTGTCGCGGCCGACCAGCACGGTGGAATTGTCGCGCCGCCGCGCCAGGGCGATGTCGGCATGCGGATCGTTCCAGGGCCGCGTCAGACCGCAGCGCTGCCACAGCGCGACGACGCCCTCGACATCGGCATCGGTGATCGCATCGATCGCAAGGCGGCCAGGCGAGGCTGAAGCGCTCACAGCACCTTCCCCGGATTCATGATGCCGAGCGGATCGAGCATCGCCTTGATCGCGCGCATCAGTTCGATCGCGGTCCTGTCCTTCACCTCCGGCAGCTCGTCGCGCTTGAGCACGCCGATGCCGTGCTCGGCCGAGATCGAGCCGCCCATGCGCAGCACGATCTCGAACACCACCGCGTTCACATCATGCCAGCGCGCCAGGAAGTCGGCGGTGTTGGCGCCGATCGGCTGGCTGACATTGTAATGCAGATTGCCGTCGCCGAGATGACCGAACGGCACCGGCCGGGCGCCGGGGATCAGCTTCACAACGGCGGCATCGGCTTCCGCGATGAATTCGGGCACGGCGGCGACGGGCACGGAGATGTCGTGCTTGATCGAGCCGCCTTCCGGCTTCTGCGCCGCCGACATCTCGTCGCGCAGCTTCCAGAACGCGCCGCGCTGGGTGAGATTGGCCGCGATCACGGCGTCGTCGACGATCTCCTCCTCCATGGCACGGCTGAGGATCGTCTCCAGCGGCGTGCGGGCATCCTCGCTCGGTGATGACAATTCCATCAGCACGTACCAGGGATGCTTCTCTGCGAGCGGATCGCGCACGTCGATGCCGTGGCGGACGGAGAAATCCACCGCCAGCTGCGACAGCAGCTCGAAGCTCGTCAGCGCATTAGCGGCTTCGCCTTGCGCGATGGTGAGCAGCTTCAAGGCTGCCGCCGGCGACTTCAATCCCACGAAGGCGGTCTCGATCGCCCGCGGCTTCGGAAACAGCTTCAGCGTCGCAGCGGTGATGATGCCGAGCGTGCCTTCGGCCCCGATGAAGAGGTTGTGCAGATTGTAGCCGGTGTTGTCCTTCTTCAGCTTCGACAGCGAATTGAGGACGCGCCCGTCGGCGAGCACCACTTCCAGGCCCAGCGCCATCTCGCGCGCGACGCCATAGGCGAGCGCCGCGGTGCCGCCGGCATTGGTGGAGAGATTGCCGCCGATGGTGCAGCTGCCTTCGGCCCCGAGCGACAGCGGAAGCAGCCGGTCGACCTCGGCGGCCTTGACTTGCGCGATCTGCAGCACCACGCCGGCCTCACACGTCATGGTGTTGGAGGCGGTGTCGACCTCTCGGATCTTGTCGAGCCGGCGCAGCGACACCACCACCTCGCCATTGTGCGGCGTCTGGCCGCCGACGAGCCCGGTGTTGCCGCCCTGCGGCACCAGCGCGATGTTGTGTGCGGAGGCGAGCTTGCAGATCGCGGAGACCTCCGCGGTCGAACCCGGGCGCAGCACCAGCGGCGAACGGCCGTGGAACAGATTGCGCTCCTCGGTGACGTAAGGTTCGATATCGGTCGGGTCGGTAATGGCGTGGCGGTCGCCGACGATCTTACGGAATTGCGCGATCAATTCGGGCGCAAGCGGCGGGGCGGCAGGCTTGTCGATGTTCATGTCCTCGTCTCTTGCTTCACCGCGCCACCGCGGCGCGGCGCAGCCGGTCGTTGATCGCCTCGCCCAGACCATCTTCGGGTATCGGCATCACCGCAATCGCCCGCGGCGCTTTTGCATCGAGGCTGCGAAGATAGCCGAACAGATTCGCCGCGGCCTCGTCGAGATCGGCGGCGGGCGACAAATTCATCACGGCCGAGGCGGCGTCAAGACCGGGCAGGCGCGATGGTCCAAACGCCAGCAGCGCTTCGCCCGGCGCGACCTCACGGGCATTGAGCCGCACATGGGCGCGCGGTGCATAGTGCGAGGCCAGCATGCCTGGCGCCAGCGGCTGGCTATCATCGCTGCCAGCCTCCGCCGGCGGCCGCGCCAGCGGCGCGCCCAGCACCGCCTCGATCCGCTCGCGTGACAGCCCGCCGGGACGAAGCAGCGTCAGTGCGTCGAAGCAGCCGATAATCGTGGATTCCACACCGACCGTAACAGGCCCGGCGTCGATGATCAGGTCGATCCGCCCGGCAAGGTCGCTCTCGACATGGGCAGCCAGCGTCGGCGAGACGTGGCCGGAGATGTTGGCCGATGGTGCCACCACGGCCCCGCCGAAGGCGCGCAGGATCGCCTGCGCGACGGGATGGGCGGGGATGCGGATCGCCAACGTGTCGAGGCCGGCGGTGGCGAGATCCGCCACCGGGCAGTCCTCGGTCTTGGGCACCACCAGCGTCAGCGGCCCCGGCCAGAACGCCTCCGCGAGCGCCAGTGCGCGCGCATCGAACCGCCCGATCCGCCGCGCGGCTTTGAGGTCCGCGACATGCGCGATCAGCGGATTGAACGCCGGCCGGCCCTTGGCGGCGTAAAGATGGGCGATCGCGACGGCATTGGCGGCATCCGCCCCGAGCCCGTAGACCGTCTCGGTCGGAAACGCGACCAGCCCGCCGGCCGCAAGTCGCCGGGCGGCGGCTTCCGCACCGGCCGCGCCGGCCGGCAAAATCAGCGTCTCGACACCCGTTTTCACAGGGATAAAATTCCTCATCTCGGCCGCTTGCAGTGCGTCAAGCCCGACGCTATAAGCCGCCTTCTTGTCGGAGTGTGGCTCAGCCCGGTAGAGCACTGCGTTCGGGACGCAGGGGTCGCAGGTTCGAATCCTGCCACTCCGACCATTCTTCCAAAAGTTGACGTTTTGTTAGGGACTTGGCAGGCGACTGCCGTGCCTTGCGGCGTCTTTTTGCACGGATTGCTGACACCCGTCCACGGCCAAGTCACGCCGGCGGATGGCCGGTTCCGGCGCGCCGGGAACGATAGCGCACCCGGACTGCCTGACTTTCTCGATCCGGCATGGCTCCTGTACAGTGCCGAGGCGGGCGCTGACGCGACGCATGCGTTCTTTGCGCTGGCCGCGCCCACGGGAACGCCGACGCCATTGCACTGACGACATCGCTTATACGATCGCCGTCGGGGAGGAGCTTGGCCATGACGAGATATGTCGACGTCTTCATCTCGCACAAGATGGAGGACACGGAGAAGGCAAAGCAACTGAAGCGGCGCATCGAGGGTTTTGGCCTCTCCTGCTGGATTGACGACGACGATACGGAGATGAAGCGGATCCAGACTTCCTCTCCCGTCGATTACGCGGCGCTCACCGACCGCATCCGCGAGAATCTTCGGACCTGCCGCTGCCTGATCTATGCCTACACCGCCCGCTCGCGCAGCTCGCGCTGGATGCCGTGGGAGCTCGGCTTCTTCGACGGGCGGTGGGGGCGCCGGCTTGTCGGCCTCTACGATCTCGACGAGGGCGCAGAGAAGGCGGAGTCGTCGGGCGAAGAGGAGGCCGGAATTCCGGAGTTTCTCCAGATCTACACCGAGTTGCAGCCGGCGACGCTCGAAGACTTCCTGCAATATGTTCGCTCGCCGCGCGCACTGTCGGATCGCGCCGACGTGGACGTCGATCGCTCGGCCAATCTCGCCGCCGGCCTGATGCGCGATCCCGTCAATGTCTCGATCGACGCGATGCAGTTCTGGATCGCTTACCACCAGGCTTTCCTCGGACGCGCGCTCGGTTCGTCCGGCCCCGATTTCAGCCGGCCGCTGCTGGCCTGGACCGAGATGGCCCGCGCAGCGATGGCGCCGTTCGGGAAGATGATGCAGCCGGTCGCGCCGGGCGCCTTTGACTGGTGGATCCAGCGGCAGGCCGGCGCGAGCATTGCCGCGCAGAGCGAAAGCATGGTGGTTCCCGACTGGCGTCACTTCGCGCCGCATTTTCCCGCGGTCGCGATGCAGTCGCCGTTCGGCGATCCCGATCGAATGGTCAAGTTGCTTCATGACGCCAATGCGGACGCCATCAAGATCAGTCGCTGAGTCCCTGCGAAAATGCCTGCCCGGATGGGGCGCGCGCCTCTCGACGCATCGCCAGACGTTTCGGCCGGACTAGCTGCGAGATGACGCAACGAGGAGGCGTGGCCACGAGACATGCGGCAATTGCCGTGAGGGTGTCGTCCTCGTAATCGCGCTCAGATCGACTCCACGAACGCCTTCAGCGACCGCTCGATCGGCTGGATATCGCCCCGCGTGGGCAAGGCCGCATAGATGTCGCCGCCGAGATCGGCCGGCAGTTTTGATCCGGACTCCCGGATGACCAGAACGTTGTTCTTCCCCTTCTGACCGATGAAGTAGCCCGCCTCGAACACGACGTTGTCACGCGGCACGGCCGCGATGCCGGGCGGCGGATCGGCGAGATCATCGTCCTTCGTGAAGAGAAATATGCCGCCGATCGATCGCGCAGCTGCCTGCTCGATCTGATTCAGAATGGTCCGGCCAGGAATGAAGTCCGTTTGCCAGTCCAGCACCTCGGCACCGAGGCTCTTCAGGTAGGTCTTGATCGATTGTGCGGTCTGGCTCGACGTGCTCGCGTAGCCGAGAAATACGTCCTTGCGCTCCCTCAGCTTGTCCAGCCAGTAATTGAACGGCACCAGAAATTCGTCCGTGTGCAGCCATTCGACGTCTGCATTGCCGTCAAATCCGCCGACGAACCCAGCGAAGTTGAGGTCGAATACGACGCGGCGCTTGATGTCGCGCTGGGCCAGGACCAGCATCGGCAATCCGAGAGTCCGGGTGAGTGCTCCCTCATAATGGTTGAATTCGGTCGGCAGGAGGACCGGCTGCGAATTCGCATCATTGAAATTCCAGCGCGCCATTCCGAGCAGCGCTGCGCCGACGCAGCGCCGCGCGATTTCATCCGCGTCGCGAGGGTGCCAGGATCGCGAAGATGCCAGCCCCGGCTTTCCTCTCGGATTGGTAAAGACCTCCGGGACGAAATTGTGCTTTTCGATCTCGTCGACGATCGCCCATTTCAGACGATTGAGGTTCGGCGGTAGCCAGGGATCCGCGGGCAAGCTCACGTAAATTCGACGCGTGACTGACATTGGCTATCCAGACAATCAAATGCATCCAAAAGCTGCGTGGCCGCAATATATCTACCAATCTGACAGGATGCCTCATTCGAGTCAAAGGGGTTGGTTGCAGGTCAAAGCAAACGCACGGCGGTATGGTGCGATCCGGATCGGCATGCCCTGATCGTCACCTCGCGCCACCACCACCCCCACCAGGAACGCCACCATCAGCGCCGGCACGCCCATCGCTCCTAAGCCCCTCATCGCCCTTCAAACGCAAAACGGCGCGGCCGTGATCGGCCGCGCCGCTGTGATCTTGCGATGTGACGGGCGCTATTCCTCGTAGTCGTAAGGCGCGTAGGCTGATGCGCCCCAGCGGGGCTCGTTGTAGCCGTAACCCGGGCCCGAATAACCGTAGGTGTTGGTAGGTTGCCAACTGCCGATGCGCTGGCATTGGCCCACGCCGGCCATCAACTGGCCGCCACTCATGGCGGGCCCGGCGGCGCCGACTGCTTCTCCGGCCGGTGGGGTGCACGGGCCGGGACCGCGTCCCGCAGCGAGGCTGGGGCTTGCAGCTGCGAGCGGCAAAATCGCGGCCAGAGTTGCGGCGACGCTCACGAGTTTCGTAGGTGTCATGGTTGTCTCCATGTTCGAGGTTCAACGGGGGACCAATCCCGCCTGGCTGGAGACGTTCCGCGCGGAACGGTCGCGATTTCGCGAGCAAGAAGGTTTCCTCGGGTTCACGGAACGCTGCGATTTCCATTCCCGTGAGCGCGCATCATCTGCGAGCCACCAGTACACCGACGAGAAAGGCCACCAGCAGCGACGGCAGCGGGGCGTCGCGCACCATGCCGCGGAGGACGTCTTGCCAGTGCTGCTCCGGCACCAGTTTCGGTGATCGCACGTTGGGCGCGGGCGCGATGCCCCAGTTGGATGCGAGCTCGGCGATCTCGCTTTGCGCGAGGCGCACGCCGTCGCGGACGCGAAAGATCGCGGCCTCGGACCGCTCGCGCGGTGCGAGCAGCATCAAGGTCTCGACCGCAGTGCGCAGCGTCATCTCGCCGTAGCCTTGCAGCCTTACCTGTTCCTCGGGCTCGGACGTCATGCGGAATCCCTCACAGCGTCAAATTCTTCACAATGAGAAGTGGCGCGCGATGGTGAAGGCCGCCGCCGTGCACAGGTCACGTCGCGCGCGAGATCGGCGCGCGTCAGGTGCCTGCTCATGGTCTTGCTCCATGCTTTGCATGGAAATTGCCGCCGCCGCGCTTGGTTCCCTGCGCCGGCGCCGAATCGGCAGGCCGACTATTTCCGCAGCAGCTCGCTCAAGGCCGCCGTCGCCTCGGCGCAGCGGATGTCGTCGATCTCGCGCGACAGGCTGAGCGCGCTCGATCTCAGCTCCTCGAGCTTCCAGCTGTCCGGATGCTGGTTTTCGAGCTGACCGAGACGCTTGTTCAGATCGTCCAGTCTCGATTGAAGCTGCCCGATGCTGGTGGCCCCATTCACTTTCCAAACGCGTTGTGCACGCATCGTCGTTCCCCTGATAGTCTCACGGCCTTGTGAGAGCGGTTCATGGCCGGAATGGGAGTTTGTTTTGTCCAGCTTCAGACAGTGGGGAACCGTTGCAGATCGGCAACGGAATTGTCTGTTTGGGTGCTCACCCCGCGCCGCACGATGATACCCGCAGGCACGGAATTTGATTGTGTCCTCAGTGCGAAGGGCCGCGGCGGCCTCTGTGCGCGGTGATAGGCTCAGGCTTGGTGCACTCGAAAAAATGAGGAATGACGCGTGGCGAGAATTGTGACCATGGCCGCCGGCCAGCTCGGCCCGATCGCGAGGAGCGATACCAGGACCGCGGTGATGGCGCGGCTGATGGCGTTGATGCACGAGGCGCGGGCCTGCGGCTGTGACCTGATCGTCTATCCCGAGCTGGCCCTCACTACGTTCTTTCCACGCTGGTACTTCGAGGATCAGGCCGAGATCGACGGCTTTTTCGAGCGCGAGATGCCCGGTCCCGAGACACAGGCGCTGTTCGATCTCGCGCGTCAGCTCGGCATCGGCTTCTGCCTCGGCTATGCCGAGCTGACGCTCGAGGCCGGGATCGTCAGGCGCTACAACACGTCCATCCTCGTCGACAAGAGCGGCGCGATCGTCCTGAAATATCGCAAGGTGCA
Organism: Bradyrhizobium sp. USDA3516; assembly: GCF_057651995.1. NCBI lineage: Bacteria > Pseudomonadati > Pseudomonadota > Alphaproteobacteria > Hyphomicrobiales > Nitrobacteraceae > Bradyrhizobium > Bradyrhizobium sp. USDA3516. Next base: position 8,149 of record NZ_JBYGYN010000009.1, read on the forward strand.
TCTGCCGGGCCATGCCGAGCACGAACCGTGGCGCGAATTCCAGCATCTGGAGAAGCGCTATTTCGAGCCCGGCAGCGGCTTCGGCGTGATCGATGCCTTCGGCGGGGTGATGGGCATGGCGATCTGCAACGACCGCCGCTGGAGCGAGACCTATCGCGTGATGGGCCTGCAGGGCGTCGAGATGGTGCTGATCGGCTACAACACGCCGGTGCACAATCCGCCCGCGCCGGAGCATGACGATCTCTCGTTGTTCCACAATCATCTGGTGATGCAGGCCGGCGCCTATCAGAACGGCACTTTCGTTGTCGGCGTCGCCAAGGCCGGCATCGAGGAAGGTGTCGATCACATCGGCGGCTCCTGCATCATCGCGCCCTCGGGCGAGATCATTGCGGCCTGCACCACCAAGGGCGACGAGGTCGCGCTGGCGCGCTGCGATCTCGATCTTTGCAACTCCTACAAGCGCACCACCTTCAATTTCGACGTCCACCGCCAGCCGCGCGCCTACGGCATGATCGTCGAGCGGAAGGGCGTGACGATCATGGCGGATGGGACGCCGGTGCCGCCGAGGGGGTGACGCTGTCTCCTTCGTCATTGATTCCTTTCACAACCACGTGTCTTTATTCGGAAACGTTCATTCCCTATTTTCCCGCGATGCAAAAGACTGCCCGCCGCCGCTCCCGGCCTGCCGCCCGTGCGCCCGGCCGCCCCCGGGAATTCGACATGGACACCGCGCTCGACCGCGCCGCGCGTGTGTTTCGCGAGCGCGGCTATCATGCCACCTCGATCGGCGAGCTCTCTGCGGCCATGCGCCTCGCGACGGGGAGCATCTACAAGGCGTTTCGCGACAAGCACGCGGTGTTCCTCGCCGCCTTCGAGCGCTACACGGCCCTGCGCCAGCAGCAGACCCGTAGCGCGGCGGCGTGTGGTGCGAACGGCCGCGAGCGAATCCGCAATGTGCTGCTGTCCTATGTGGAGCATTCCCAGGGCAGCGAGGGGCGGCGTGGCTGCCTCGTCGTCGGCAGCGCGGTGGAGCTGGCCGCGCTCGATCCGGTCGTTGGCGGCCGCGTCAATGCGCAGCTCAAGAGCAACGAAAGCTTCATCGCCGGCCTCATTCGCGAGGGTCAGGCCGACGGCTCGATTCCCCGCCATGTCGCGGCCGACGACACCGCGCGGCTGATGATCTGCATCACGCAAGGCTTGCGCGTCGTCGGCAAGGCCCGCGTGCCCCTCGAGGGCGAGCGCCTCGTCGGCGTCGCGATGAAGCTGCTCGCCTGATTTTTTTGTCACAATAGGGAATGATTATTCTCTATTCATGTGGAGTTGATGCGAATGACCATGAATGCCACGATCGAGACCGCGCCCGGGCCGGATGCAGTGTCGCAGCGCCTGACCTTCGTGCTTGCGGCGGCCTGTGGCATGGTCGCCGCCAACATCTATTATGCGCAGCCGCTGATCGCCCCGATCAGCGCCGCGCTCGGCCTGTCGCATGCAGCCAGCGGGCTGATCGTGACGATGACGCAGATCGGCTACGGCACCGGGCTGCTGCTGATCGTGCCGCTCGGCGATCTCGTCGAGAACCGCGCGCTGATCTGCTCGGTGATCATGCTCGGCGCCGCCGCGCTGCTCGCCGCGGCGTTCGCAACCCATGCGCTGCCGTTCCTGCTCGCGGCGCTGTTCATCGGCCTCGGCTCTGTCGCGGTGCAGATCATCATCCCCTATGCGGCGCATATGGCGCCCGAAGCCATCCGCGGCCGCGTCGTCGGCAACGTCTCGACCGGCCTGATGCTCGGCATCATGCTGGCGCGTCCGGTGTCGAGCTTCGTCACCGCCTTGCTGTCGTGGCACGCGGTGTTCTTCGCCTCCGCCGCGCTGATGATCGCGCTCGCGGCCGTGCTCTGGATGACGCTGCCGAAGCGCAAGCCGGTCACGCGGATGCATTACGGCCAATTGCTGCTGTCGATGCCGCATCTGGTGCGGGCCACGCCGCTGCTGCGGCGCCGCGCGCTGTACCAGGCGAGCCTGTTTGGCGCCTTCACCCTGTTCTGGACCGTGACGCCGCTCCAGCTCGCTGGCGAGTTCGGCTTCTCCCAGCGCGGCATCGCGCTGTTCGCGCTGGCCGGCGTCGCCGGCGTGTTCGCAGCACCGATCGCCGGGCGCCTCGCGGACCGCGGCCATAGCCGGATTGCGACGCTGGTCGCGATGCTGCTCTCGGCCGCCGGCTTCCTCGTGACCTCCATCGGCGCGCCGGGCTCGATGCTGAACCTCGCCTGCCTCGTGGTGGCGGCGATCGCGATCGATATCGGCGTCCAGGGCAATGTGGTGCTGGGCTTCCGCGCCATCTTCGCGTTCGGGCACGAGCACCGCAGCCGCCTCAACGGTCTCTACATGGCGACGTTCTTCGCCGCCGGCGCGGCCGGATCCGCGGTCGGAGCCTGGGCGTTCGCACATGGCGGCTGGACGCTCGCATCGGCCATTGGCCTTGCTTTGCCCGTCGCGGGGTTGCTCTACGCGCTGACCGAGTAGCGCGGTCGGTCGCCGGAACGGTGCGATGCGGCCTATCATGACGCAATTTCCATCTCGCGGATTGATTGTGGTTGTAGTACTTTGGTCGCAACGCACCTGGTTAAAGGGCGGCAGGGGGAGGCTGATGAAGCGTGCGGGGCTGTTTGGCGTACTGCGGGTACAGCCATGGTCGTGGCAGGCGTTTCTGCTCGGGCTCGCCGTCGTCGCGGTGTCGGCCGTGATTCAGGGCATCTGCGTCCTGCTCGGCGCAAAACTTTATTTCGCAGCGTTCCTGCCTAGCCTGTTCGTGCTTGCGCTGATGACGGGCGCACCGGCCGCGGCGTTCGCCGCGCTGCTCACGGTGCCGCTGGTGTGGTGGGCGTTCATCCCGCCCTTCTTCGAGTTCAATGCGCTGACCAGCGCGCATGCCGATTCCATCAACCTGTTCTGTCTTCTCGCCGTCCTCCTGATCGGCCTTGCCGATCTCTGCCGCGCGACGATGACGATCGTCAGAAGCGGCGGGATGAAGCCCTCGGGCGAGAGCGCGGCAACGAATCCGCAATAGACCGCGCCGCGCGCGTTGCGCCCGAGCAACAGTCTGGCAACCATCCGCGAACTTGCCGCGCGCCGCTAACTTTTCGAAAAAGATTTGGCCGCAGTTTCTCCCGCGGGAATGACGAGGGAGTTTTCGCACATGAACGGTCACGCCATCCTGGAGAACGTGCGCCGCTACCGCGGCATCGCATCGCTCTATCGCCAGACCGCAGCATTCCGCCCGGGCCAGAGCTGGTCGCTGCTGGAGCAGGCGAGCGAGTGGGAGGCGCGGGCGCTGTCGGAGCTGGAAGCCTATTTCGCCTCGCGCACGGACCACGCCGCCCCGCTCGCGGCCTGATCGTTGACGGCCTGCACGGCCGCGAACCGCCCGGCGCAGGCGAGATCACCCACGGGGCGATTACGGAGTTGTCTCCGCGCCCTTCTGTGCTAGCAACGGGCCGATCGAAACATTCTTCACGTCGGCCGGGGCACGCGATGACCACCTTCAACCGCATCTTCACGACGGAGCGCCTGCTCCAGATCATCGTGGTGCTGGCGGCGACGCTCGCCATGAAGCTGATGAGCTGAGCGAAGGCCGACCTATCGCCCGCCGAGCTCGGGCACGTCGGGCAGATAGTTCGAGCCTTCCGAGCCGAGAAAATCGAACATCGCCTGCGCAGGCGGCAGCAGCACCTTGTCGCTGCGGCGGATCACGTACCATTGCCGGACGATCGGCAGGCCGGCGACGTCGAGCACGACGAGCCGGCCCTCGGCGAGCTCATGCGCGACAGTGTGGGCCGAGATGAAGGCGATGCCGAGCCCGGCGATGACCGCCTGCTTGATGGTCTCGTTGCTGCTCATCTCCATGCCGATGATCGGCTCGAGATCCGATTTCTGGAACATGCCCTCCATCAGCGTCCGAGTGCCCGAGCCGGGCTCGCGGGTGAGGAAGGTCTCGTGCACGAGGTCGGTCAGGCTGAGGCCGGAATCCTTCTCCAGCCAATGTCCCTTGCGCGCGACGATGATGTGCGGGTTGCGCCCGAGCTGGCGGACGTCGACGGTGACGTCGGCCGGTGGCCGACCCATGACCGCGAAGTCGAGGTCGTAGCCGTGCATGGCCTCGCGGATCTCCTCGCGATTGCCGATGGTGAGTTTGATCTCGATCTTGGGGTAGCGCTTGGAGAACGCCGCGATCGCATGCGGCACGAAGTACTTGGCGGTCGAGACCGCGCCGAGATGCACCGTGCCGCCGGTCCGCCCAGCGAGCAGGTCGAGCGCGCCCTGGCAATCCGTGATCGCGGCTTCGACCCGCTCGGCCAGCGCCAGCACCTCCTTGCCGGCTTCCGTCAGCAGCATGCCGTCGCCGGTTCGCTGCACCAGGGGCAGGCCGGCCAGGTCCTGCAGCTGCCGTAGCTGCTGGGTCACGGCCGGCTGGGTCAGCCCGAGATGGCTCGACGCCGCCGTCACGCTGCCTTTGGCCGAGAGCGCCGCGAGCGAGCGCAGCTGCCGGATCGTCAGATGCCGGAGCTGAGCCGCTGCATGGCTGGGGCCATTATAAGAAAATTCTTTGAGACGCATCATAATTAGAAATTTTCCTTATTAAGCCGCCCCTGTCAATCTCCTGATGCCGCAACTGACCGCAACCTGCCTCCACGGGAGGGAATGGATGCGGCACCGGCAAGGGGATGGACGCAGATGACCGGGCAACTCAGGCTGGACGACCACCTTCATCGGTATTCCGAGACCGCGGCGCATGCGCTGGCCGTGGCAGCCGCGGTCGATGCCATTGCGGCCGCGGCGATCGAGATTGCCGATCTCATTGCCAGCGGCGATCTCGCCGACGCCTCGGGCCTGACCACCGGGCGCAACAGCGACGGCGATCTCCAGCGCGACCTCGACGTCCAGGCGGACGCGATCCTGCGCCGCTGCCTCGGCCGGCTGCCGATCGCCGCGCTGGCGTCGGAGGAGATGCGCGAGGCCCAGATCGTCGATCGTCAGGGGCGCATCTGCATCGCGATCGATCCGCTCGACGGCTCCTCCAACATCGACATCAACATGACCGTCGGCACGATCTTCTCGATCCTGCCCGCCTCGGACGACCTCGCGATCGCCTTCCACCAGCGCGGCTCGGCGCAGCTTGCGGCGGGCTTCGTCACCTACGGCCCGCAGACCTCGCTGGTGCTGACGCTCGGCGACGGCGTCGACATCTTCACGCTCGACCGCAAGGCGGGCTGCTTCCGCCTCGCGCGCAGCGCCGTGCAGATCTCCGAGGCCTGCGAGGAGTTCGCGGTCAACGCCTCGAACCGCCGGCATTGGGATCCGCCGGTGCGCGCCTTCATCGACGAATGCCTCGCCGGCGTCGACGGGCCGGCCAACCACGATTTCAACATGCGCTGGATCGGCTCGCTGGTCGCGGAGGCCCATCGCATCCTCACCCGCGGCGGCGTGTTTCTCTACCCTTCCGATGCGCGGCCCGGCTACGGCGACGGCCGCCTGCGCCTCGTCTACGAGGCGCACCCGATGGCCATGATCATCGAGCAGGCCGGCGGCTCGGCCTCGACCGGGCGCGAGCGCATCCTCGATCTGTCCGCGCAGAGCCTGCACCAGCGCGTGCCGCTGATCATGGGTTCGAGCAACGAGGTGCGGCGCGTCGAGGAGCTGCATTGCGATCCGCTGCTGGTCGCCAGCGTTTCAGCGCCGCTGTTCGCGCGGCGCGGATTCTTCCGGCTCTGAGCGAGGCGTCCCATGTCCAGGAAGCATCCGATCATCTCGATCACCGGCTCCTCCGGTGCCGGCACCACCTCGGTCAAGAAGACCTTCGAGCAAATCTTCTTCCGCGAGAAGGTCAACGCCGCCTACATCGAGGGCGACGCCTTTCATCGCTACGACCGCGCCGAGATGCGTGCGCAGATGGCCAGGGAGGCCGAGCGCGGCAACAAGCATTTCAGCCATTTCAGCCCCGAGACCAACCTGTTCGAGGAGCTGGAGCGCGCCTTCCGCGACTACGGCGAGACCGGCACCGCGGTGACGCGGCACTACGTCCACGACGCCGAGGAAGCGGCGCTGCATGGCGCGGCACCAGGCACCTTCACCGACTGGAAGCAGCTGCCGGAGGATTCGGACCTGCTGTTCTACGAGGGCCTGCACGGCGCCGTAGTCACCGACCAGGTGAACGTCGCGCGCTATGCCGACCTCAAGATCGGTGTCGTGCCCGTCATCAATCTCGAATGGATCCAGAAGCTGCACCGCGACCGCAGCGCGCGCGGCTATTCGACCGAGGCGGTCACCGACACCATCCTGCGGCGGATGCCCGACTACATCCACTACATCTGCCCGCAATTCACCGAGACCGACATCAACTTCCAGCGCGTGCCGACGGTGGATACCTCCAATCCGTTCGTGGCGCGCTGGATCCCGACGCCGGACGAATCGATGGTGGTGATCCGCTTCAAGAATCCGCGCGGTATCGATTTCCCCTATCTGCTCTCGATGTTGCCGCAGAGCTGGATGTCCCGTGCCAATTCGATCGTGTGCCCGGGCGCGAAGCTGGACCTCGCGATGCAGCTGATCCTGACGCCGCTGATCATGCAGCTGATCGAGCGCAAGCGCAGCCTGAAGTGAACAGGGAGAGACTCCGATGAACATCTCCGTCCATGCCGAAGCCGACCTCAATGCGGTCACGCACAACGATCTCGCCAATGCCGTCCGCTTCCTTGCGGTCGACGCCATCGAAGCAGCGCAGTCCGGCCATCCCGGCCTGCCCATGGGCATGGCCGATGTCGCAACGGTGCTGTTCTCGCGCTTCCTGAAGTTCGACTCGGCGCATCCGAACTGGCCGGACCGCGACCGCTTCGTGCTGTCGGCGGGGCACGGCTCGATGCTGCTCTATGCGCTGTTGCATCTCACCGGCGGCGATGTCAGCCTCGATGACATCAAGGCCTTTCGCCAGTGGGGCTCGAAGACGCCGGGCCACCCCGAATATGGCCATACGCCCGGTGTCGAGACCACGACGGGACCGCTGGGCCAGGGCATTGCGACCGCGGTCGGCATGGCTCTCGCCGAGCGGATGGCGAACGCGCGGCATGGCGACGGGCTGGTCGATCACTTCACCTATGTCATCGCGGGCGATGGCTGCCTGATGGAAGGCCTCAGCCAGGAGGCGATCTCGCTCGCCGGCCATCTCGGACTCGGCCGGCTGATCGTGCTGTTCGACGACAACGGCATCTCCATCGACGGTCCGACCTCGCTGGCGACGTCCGACGACCAGCTCGCGCGCTTCGCTGCCTCCGGTTGGTCGGTGCGCCGCGTCGACGGGCATGATCCCGAAGCGGTGGCGCAGGCGATCGCGGAGGAACGGGAGACCGCAAAGCCCTCGCTGATCGCCTGTCGCACAATCATCGGCTATGGCGCGCCTGATAGACAGGGCACCGAGAAAGTGCACGGCGCGCCGCTCGGCACCGAGCAGACGGCAGCGGCGCGGCGGACGCTGGGTTGGGACTATCAACCTTTCGTAGTGCCGATACCGGTGCTCAAGGCTTGGCGGATGATCGGGCAGCGCGGGCAGGTCGACCGCCTCGCCTGGCTCGATCGTTACGAAGGTGCGACGCCGGAGCAGCGCGACCTGTTCGTCGAGGGCAAGGCCGTCGGCTTGCCGTGTGCCTATGCGCTGGCTGCGGCGAAGTTGCGCGAGCGCTTCGCTAGCGAGCGTCCGAAGATCGCAACGCGCCAGGCCTCGCAGCAGGTGCTCGATTCCGTCGCCGGGACGGTCCCGGGTCTGGTCGGCGGCTCGGCCGACCTGACCCATTCGAATCTGACGCACGCAAAGGCGCAGGCCCCGGTCAAGAGCGGCGCGTTCGCCGGCGACTATATCCACTATGGCATCCGCGAGCACGGCATGGCCGCAGCGATGAACGGCCTTGCGCTGCATGGCGGCTTCATCCCCTATGGCGGCACGTTCCTGGCGTTCTCCGACTACAGCCGGCCGGCGATCCGACTTGCGGCCCTGATGCGGCTGCGCGTCATCCATGTGATGACGCACGACTCGATCGGTCTCGGCGAGGACGGCCCGACGCACCAGCCGGTCGAGCATCTCGCCGCGCTGCGTGTCATTCCGAACCTGCTGGTGTTCCGCCCCGCCGATGCCGTGGAGACGCTGGAGGCCTGGGATTGCGCGCTTGCGGCGGAGCATCGCCCCTCAGTGCTGTGCCTGTCGCGGCAGGCCTTGCCGACCTTCCGCAGCGATGCCCGCGGCAGAAACCGCGTCGCGAACGGTGCCTATCTCGTCGTCTCGCCGGACGGCGGCCGCGACGTGACGCTGATTGCAACGGGCTCGGAAGTCTCGATTGCCCTGGAAGCCGCCCGCCTGCTCGCGACCGAGCACGTTCGCGCGGCCGTGGTCTCGGCGCCGTGTTTCGCGCTGTTCGAGGAGCAGCCGGATCATTACCGCGCCTCGGTGCTCGGCACCGCGCCGCGCGTCGGCATCGAGGCCGCTGTCGCCGGCGACTGGCATCGCTGGATCGGCACCGACGGTGAGTTCGTCGGCATGCGCGGCTTCGGTGCCTCGGCCCCGGCGCCGGTGCTGTACCGCGAATTCGGCATCACGCCGCAAAGCATTGCGGAAGCTGCCCGCCGGGCGATCGCCCGCAAAAGCCAATAAGGAGGACGATTCTTGGCCCGTATCACACTTCGCCAACTGCTCGATCACGCTGCCAGCCACGGTTACGCCGTGCCGGCGTTCAACATCAACAACATGGAGCAGGGCATCGCGATCATGCAGGCGGCGGCCGCGGTCGATGCGCCGGTCATCATCCAGGCCTCGCGCGGCGCGCGCAGCTACGCCGGCGATCTCATGCTCTCGCACATGATCGACGCGCTGGAGCGGACCTATCCGGACATTCCGCTCTGCATGCACCAGGACCATGGCAATGACGAGGCGACCTGCGCTTCCGCCATCGCCCACGGCTTCACCTCGGTGATGATGGACGGCTCGCTCAAGGCCGACGCCAAGACCGCGGCCGACTATGATTACAACGTCGCCATCACCCGCCGCGTCGTCGATCTCGCGCACTGGGTCGGCGCTTCCGTCGAAGGCGAGCTCGGCGTGCTCGGCTCGCTCGAGCACGGCGGCGGCGAGCAGGAGGATGGCCACGGGGTCGAGGGCAAGGTCGGTCACGACCAGCTCCTGACCGATCCGGACCAGGCCGTCGACTTCGTTCGGGCAACCAGGGTCGATGCGCTCGCCATCGCGATGGGCACCTCGCACGGCGCCTACAAGTTCAGTCGCAGGCCGGATGGCGATATCCTGGCGATGCGGGTGGTCGAGGAGATCCACCGCCGGCTGCCGAACACGCATCTGGTCATGCACGGCTCGTCCTCGGTGCCGCAGCGGCTGCAGGACATGTTCAACCAGTTCGGCGGCGAGATGCCGCAGACCTGGGGCGTGCCGGTGGAGGAGATCGTTCGCGGCATCCGCAGCGGCGTGCGCAAGGTCAATATCGACACCGATTGCCGGCTGGCGATGACCGCGGTGTTCCGCAAGGTGGCGGCGGAAGCGCGCTCCGAGTTCGACCCACGCAAGTTCCTGAAGCCGGCGATGGACGCGATGCGCGAATTGTGCCGCGAGCGGTTCGAGCAGTTCGGTACCGCAGGCCACGCCAGCAAGATCAAGGTCATTCCGATGAGCGAGATGGCACGGCGCTATCGCGCCGGCGAACTCGACCCGCGCATCGATGCCCGCGAACCCGTGGCGGCCTAGTCCATCGGAAAGCGCAGAGAAAAGAGCAGGAGAGAGACATGAACGCACATACAGGCACGGTCCGCGGCAAAGAGCGCTATCGCTCCGGCGTGATGGAATACAAGCGCATGGGCTATTGGGAGCCCGACTACACGCCAAAGGACACCGACGTCATCGCGCTGTTCCGCGTCACGCCGCAGGACGGCGTCGACCCGATCGAGGCATCGGCCGCTGTGGCAGGCGAATCCTCGACCGCGACCTGGACGGTGGTGTGGACCGACCGCCTGACCGCGGCCGAGAAGTATCGCGCCAAGTGCTACCGCGTCGATCCTGTTCCGGGCTCGTCCGGCTCGTACTTCGCCTACATCGCCTATGATCTCGACCTGTTTGAGCCGGGCTCGATCGCCAACCTCTCGGCCTCCATCATCGGCAACGTGTTCGGCTTCAAGCCGCTGAAGGCGCTGCGGCTCGAGGACATGCGCTTTCCGGTCGCCTATGTGAAGACGTTTCAGGGGCCGGCGACCGGCATCGTGGTCGAGCGCGAGCGGCTCGACAAGTTCGGCCGGCCGCTGCTCGGCGCCACGGTGAAGCCGAAGCTCGGTCTGTCCGGCCGCAACTACGGCCGCGTGGTCTATGAGGCGCTGAAGGGCGGGCTCGACTTCACCAAGGACGACGAGAACATCAACTCGCAGCCCTTCATGCATTGGCGCGATCGCTTCCTCTACTGCATGGAGGCGGTGAACCGCGCGCAGGCCGCCTCCGGCGAGGTGAAAGGGACCTATCTCAACGTCACCGCCGCCACCATGGAGGACATGTACGAGCGGGCGGAGTTCGCCAAGGAGCTCGGATCGTGCATCGTGATGATCGACCTCGTGATCGGCTACACCGCGATCCAGTCCATGGCCAAATGGGCACGGCGCAACGACATGATCCTGCATCTGCATCGCGCCGGCCACTCCACCTATACGCGGCAGAAGAACCATGGCGTGTCGTTCCGCGTCATCGCGAAATGGATGCGCCTTGCCGGTGTCGACCACATCCATGCTGGCACGGTGGTGGGCAAGCTCGAAGGCGATCCCAACACCACGCGCGGCTACTACGATGTCTGCCGCGAGGACTTCAACCCGACCAAGCTCGAGCATGGCCTGTTTTTCGACCAGTCCTGGGCGAGCCTCAACAAGATGATGCCGGTGGCCTCCGGCGGCATCCATGCCGGGCAGATGCACCAGCTGCTCGATCTGTTAGGGGAGGACGTCGTGCTGCAGTTCGGCGGCGGCACCATCGGTCATCCCATGGGCATTGCGGCCGGCGCGACTGCCAACCGCGTGGCGCTGGAAGCGATGATCCTCGCCCGCAACGAGGGCCGCGACTATGTCCACGAGGGCCCGGAGATCCTGGCCAAGGCGGCCCAGACCTGCACGCCGCTGAAGGCCGCGCTCGAGGTCTGGAAGGACGTCACTTTCAACTATCAATCCACCGACACGCCGGACTTCGTACCGACGGCGCTGGAAACCGTCTGAGGAGATTTGAGATGAAGATCACCCAGGGCTGCTTCTCGTACCTGCCGGATCTGACCGACGAGCAGATCACCAGCCAGGTGCAGTATTGCCTCGCCAATGGCTGGGCGGTGAACATCGAGTTCACCGACGATCCGCATCCCCGCAACACCTATTGGGAGATGTGGGGCCTGCCGATGTTCGATCTCCAGGATGCTGCCGGCGTGATGATGGAGCTCGCCGAGTGCCGCAGGATTTGCGGCGACCGCTACATCCGCATCAGCGGCTTCGACGCCAGCCACGGCTGGGAATCGGTGCGGATCTCCTTCCTCGTCAACCGGCCGAAGCAAGAGACGGAGTTCGAGCTGGTGCGACGGGAGGTCGACGGCCGTGCGGTCCGCTACACCACGGTTCGAAAGCCGGCCGCGCACGCGCCAGCTTAGGTCATCCGCTTCCGCGCGGAGCTCTCCCTGCTCCGCATCCTGGCGGACCACTGCTTCGCCGCCTCGCTCGCGGCGAAGCTCTTTTCTTCGAGGGTAGTCATGCTCGATGTCCCCCACGCAACCACGACCGAACATAGCGAAACTCATTTCGATCTCCGCAAGGAGGCTGAAGCCGCCGGGATCACCGAGACGCTGCAACAGCTCGATCGGGAACTGATCGGGCTCAAGCCGGTGAAGAACCGTGTGCGCCAGATCGCCTCGCTGCTGCTGATCGAGCGCATCCGGCAGCGGGCCGGACTAGCCTCCGCGCCGCCAACGCTGCACATGTCGTTCACCGGCAACCCGGGAACGGGCAAGACCACCGTGGCGCTGCGCATGGCCAGAATCCTGCACGGGCTCGGCTTCGTGCGCCGCGGGCAGGTGGTCTCGGTGACACGCGACGATCTCGTCGGCCAGTATATCGGCCACACCGCGCCGAAGACCAAGGAGATCCTTAAAAAGGCGATGGGCGGCGTGCTGTTCATCGACGAGGCCTATTATCTGCATCGTCCCGACAACGAGCGCGACTACGGCCAGGAATCGATCGAGATCCTGCTCCAGGTGATGGAGAATCAGCGCGAGGACCTGGTCGTGATCCTCGCCGGCTATGGCGAGCGGATGACAAGCTTCTTTGCCTCCAATCCCGGTTTCCGCTCGCGCATTGCCCATCACATCGAATTCCCTGACTACGCAGAGGCCGAGCTGCTGGTCATTGCCGAGCTGATGCTGAAGGAGCGCGGCTATCGCTTCTCGACGGCGGCGCGCGAGGCGTTCGAGAAGTACGTCGCGTTGCGCCAGACCCAGCCGTTCTTCTCCAACGCGCGCTCGATCCGCAACGCCGTCGACCGCATCCGCCTGCGGCAGGCCGATCGGCTGGTGTCCGATCTCGATCGCATGCTCGATGTCGCCGACCTCGAAACCATCGATGCCATGGACGTGCTCGCCAGCCGGGTGTTCAGCGGCGGTGCGGATGCGCGGAGTACAGTGCCATGACGAAAGAGATCATGATCGCTCTCTCGATCCTCGCCGCGGATTTCGCGCGTCTCGGCGAGGAGGTCGCCGCGATCGACGCCGCTGGGGCCGACTGGATCCACTGCGACGTCATGGACGGACACTTCGTGCCGAACATCAGCTTCGGTGCCGACGTCATCAAGGCGATCCGCCCCTATTCGAAGAAGCCGTTCGACGTGCATTTGATGATCGCGCCGACAGATCCCTATCTCGAGGCGTTCGCGAAAGCCGGAGCGGACATCATCACGGTGCACGCCGAAGCGGGTGCGCATCTCGACCGCTCGCTTCAGGCGATCCGCTCGCTCGGCAGCAAGGCTGGCGTCAGCCTTTGTCCATCGACGCCGGAAACGGTGATCGAGTATGTGCTCGATCGGATCGATCTCGTGCTGGTGATGACGGTCAATCCGGGCTTTGGCGGCCAATCCTTCATCGCATCGCAGATCGACAAGATCAGGCGGCTCAGGACCATGATCGGCGAGCGGCTGATCCGGCTCGAGGTCGATGGCGGTATCACGCGCGACAATGCCGCGGCCGTGACTGCAGCGGGCGCCGACGCGCTGGTCGCCGGCTCCGCCGTGTTTCGCGGCAAGAGCGCTGGCGAATACGCCGCCAATATCGCGGCTATTCGCATCGCCGCGGAGACCGGCCGGGTTCCGAGGCCGCAAGATAGTTCCGCGCCCGCGAAGCGGCCCGAAGGAAGTACGCTCATCCGGTAGATCGTGGGCGGTATCATCGAGCCATTGCACCGAGGCATTCGGTGTGTCGTGAAGCCGGATTTCCCCGTGATCCTACGGGAAATCGAGCGTGAGTCGGCAATCCTTTCATGACGGGGTAACCAACGGTGTCGAACGACGCACGCAATTAACGACGACGCAATGCGCCGCGCCACAATCTGTGGTTCAAGAATCGCGGAGCGCGTGGGATGCACATTCGATATCTTCACTGGAATGTTGCCCATGGCTGGCGCGGAGCGGACGCCCTGCGCGAGCCTCCGCAGCTCGTGCTTTATTTCGGCAGTCGCGAGCAATTGGCGAACGGCCAACGTCATCGCGAGCTGCGCCGTCTCCATCCTGACAGCCATATCGTCGGTTGCAGCACCGGCGGACAGATCCATGGCGATGACATCTGCGATGATGAGGTTGTCGCCGTGGCGCTGCGCTTCGCGCATACGCAGGTGCGGCTGGTGCATGAGGTCGTCGAGACCCGCGACGCGTCGCGGGCTTGCGGTGAGCGTCTTGCCCGTCAGCTGGCGGCCGCGGATCTGGCTGGTCTGTTCGTCCTGTCGGACGGGTTGGCGGTGAACGGCGGGGAATTGCTTGCCGGCATCACCGAGGTTTTGGGGCCCGACTTGCCCGTCACGGGTGGGCTCGCCGCCGACGGCACGAAGTTCGAACAGACGCTGGTCGCGGCCGACGCCGAGCCGGCGCCGAAGCGCGTGGCGGCAATCGGATTCTACGGTGCCTCGTTCCGTTTCGCGCATGGTTGTGCCGGCGGTTGGGATGTGTTCGGCCCGCGCCGCAAGGTGACCAAGTCGCAAGGACCGGTGGTCGTGGAGCTCGATGGCGAGCCGCCGCTGGACCTCTACGCCCGCTATCTCGGCGAGGAAGAGGCTGAGGCGATGCCAGGTTCGGGTTTGGCATTCCCGTTGCGCATTCACGACGAGGCCGCGCCCGATCGGCAGATCGTGCGTTCGGTGTTCGCGGTGGATCGCGATGCCCGCACCCTGACATTTGCCGCGGACATTCCGGAAGGCTGCACTGCGCAGTTGATGCGGGCGAATTTCGACAGCCTCGCTGCAGGTGCCGGCGAGGCCGGCCGGCAGGCGGGCGGCGCGATCGCGAATGGAATTACCGGCGACAAGCTTGCGATCCTGGTGAGCTGTACCGGCCGCCGCAGGGTGATGGGACAGCGCACGCAGGACGAGCTGGATGCCGTCGCCGCCGAGCTCGGCGACGACGTCGTCCGGATCGGATTCTACTCCTACGGCGAGATCGCTCCGCCGGCTGCGTCCGGCCGCTGCGAACTGCACAACCAGACCATGACTGTCACGGTCCTCGCGGAGGCGGCGGCGTGACCATGCATCGGCTGCTCGCCAGACAGATCCGCCAGTCGACGGACGAATCCGGGAAGGTCGATATGACCAGGCTCGGCGAGCTCGTCAGTGCGGCCTATGAGGAGAGCGACTGCGATCGCCGCCGTACCGACCGCGCGATCAAGCTGATGATCGAGGAGCTGGAGCAGACGCATAAGCGGGCCGAACAGGATCTGCTGCACGCGCGCGAATTTCTCGACAGCATCATCGAGAACGTTCCGATCGCCGTGTTTGCCAAGGATGCAAGGGATTCCCGCTACGTCCTGCTCAATCGCGCCGGCGAGGAATATTACGGGATGCCGCGCGAGGCCATGCTGGGCAAGACGCCCGAGCAGATCTTTCCGGACGAGGTTGCCCGCGTCGTCAACGAGCAGGATCGCCGGGTCGTCGAGAGCGGCAACCCGATGTTCCTGGAGGGGCATCTGCTCGAATTCGGCGCCAAGGGCCGCGATCGTCTCGTCAATTCGCGCAAGCTGCTGATCCGGGACGGCAGCGGCGCCCCGCAATACCTGGTCGGTGTGATCGAGGACGTCACCGAGAGGATCACGAACGAAGCGCGGATCAGCCATCTTGCGCAGCATGATGCGCTCACGGACCTACCGAACCGCAGCGCCTTCAACGCGGCGCTCGACGAACGGCTGGAGCGGGCGCAGGAGGCGTCGACCAGCTTCGCCGTGCTGAGCCTCGATCTCGACCGCTTCAAGGAGGTCAACGACGTGTTCGGTCACCCCGTCGGCGACATACTGATGCGGGCGGCCGCCGACCGGCTTGCCGCGGAAGCCGACGGCGCCTTCGTCGCCCGAATCGGCGGCGACGAGTTCATGATCCTGATGCCCGACGATGCCAGCCGTGAGCACGTTCTGGCGCTGGCCGAACGCCTGGTCGAGACGATCGGCAAGGAGCTCGAGGTCGACGACTATCTCTCCCACGTAGGCCTCAGCGTCGGCATCGCGTTCTATCCGGACGATGGCGTGAACGCGGCGACGCTGCTCGCCAACGCCGACTCGGCTCTCTACCGCGCCAAGCGCGAGGGCAGGGGCCGCGTCCGCTGCTTCGAGTCCGAGATGGACCAGGAGCTGCGCGACCGCAGGCTGTTGCAGCACGACCTGCGGCAGGCGCTGGAGCAGAACCAGCTCCTGGTCTATTTCCAGCCGCAGGCGCGGGTGGATGGCGAGGTCATCGGCTTCGAGGCGCTGCTGCGATGGAATCACCCGACGCGCGGCTTCGTGCCGCCGGACCAGTTCATTCCGCTCGCGGAAGAGAACGGGCTGATCGTCGAAATCGGCGAATGGGTGCTGCGCGAGGCGTGCCGCGAGGCGGCATCCTGGCCGCGGCCGTTGCAGGTCGCGGTCAATCTGTCGCCGGTCCAGTTCCAGGCCGGCGATCTCGAGCGCTCGATCCACCAGATCTTGTTGGAGACGGGGCTGACGCCGACGCGGCTCGAGGTCGAGATCACCGAGGGCGTGCTGATCGGCGATTTCACCCGCGCGCTCAATCTTCTGCGGCGGCTGAAGGCCCTCGGCATCCGCATCGCCATGGACGATTTCGGTACCGGCTATTCCGCGCTGTCCTATCTGCAATCGTTCCCGTTCGACAAGATCAAGATCGACCGCAGTTTCATCTCCAACCTGGAGGCGACGCCGCAATCGGCCGAGATTGTCCGCGCCGTGCTCAGCCTTGCGCACGCGCTGAAGATCCCGGTCATTGCCGAGGGAGTGGAGACGGAAGCCCAGCGTGCTTTCCTGGAGCGCGAGGCCTGCGAGGAGATGCAAGGCTATCTCGTCGGCCGGCCCGACCTGATCGAACGCTATCTCGACCTGGTCGGCCTCGCCGTGGAGCGCCGCCTCTACGCCTAGCATTGGACACAGAGTTCCAAGCGGGCGCTTGGAACTAAAATCCTTGCCGGCGCTTCTCGAAAATTAACTTGGTTCAGGCGCGTTGTGCGCGCAGCAAATGTTTTGCATAAGCGCCATCGGCCTGACGCAAATCAGGGCAATAAGCCCGTGAACGCGAGGGAGGGTCTCATGGAGAACGTACGTCGCTACCGGGCGCTGGCGTCCCTCTGCCGTCAGCAGGCGGCCTACCGGCCGCTCCAGAACTGGGAACTCCTCGGCCAGGCCGAACATTTCGAACATCTCGCAGAAATCGAGCTCAAGGCGCATTTCGACGCGTGCAATGTGCATCGCGGCGAGGACGTCGCCGCGCCCGCGCCATGGGAGGCTCCCGTCGCGGCGTGACGGCGCCAGCCGGCTCGCCTCAATGGGACATCAGCGTCGGGACCGTCATGGCATCCAGCATGGCGCGGGTGACGCCCCCGAGAACGCGTTCCTGCAATCGCGAATGGCCGTAGCCGCCCATCACCAGGAGATCCAGACTCTCGTCGGCCGCCAGCGACAGGATCGTCGGCTGAATGTCGGCGCGCGCGGCGGTCAGGCTGACCGTGCGGGTCGACAGTCCGCGCCGGCCGAGATGTCTGGCCAGCCCGCTCGCTGAAGCTTCGCCGGCGCCGGCCTCGGTCTCGTTGACGCTGATGATCACGATCTCTTCGGCGCGCGCCAGGAACGGGGCGGCGTCGCGCATGGCCCGGGCGGCAACGCGGCTGCCGTCCCAGCAGATGCCGATCCGCTTCGCATTGAAGGCTCCCCGGAACGTGTAGGGCAGGAACAGCACCGGGCCGCCCGCTCGGAACAGGATCTCGCTCGGCACGTCGTTGTCGAACGAGCCCTGCGCCGGATCGGGCTGGAGCACGACGTTGAGATCGTGCAGCCGTGCCATCTCGCCGAGCGAGCCGGCGGCATCCGCCGGGATCGCGCCGAGTGCGTGGCAGGTATGGGAGATGCCGGCGTTCGCCGCCTCGCTCTCGAATACCGCGAGCGTAGCCTCGGCCCGCTCCACGGCGCGCTCGCGTTCAAGCTCGAACACGGCCGCCACCGCCGCGCCGCCTTCCATCACGTAAGCCGCACTGGTGGCGACATAGCCGACCGCGACCGCGTCGAGATGCGCGTTGAGGTTCGCCGCGAGCGAGACCGAGCCGTCGATCGCGGGACGCATGGGACGTTCGGTGGGAATGTGGACGAGAATGTCTTTGTACATGGCGCGCCTCCGCTGAGCATCATCCGAGGAGCGCAGTTTTTCACCGCGCGAAGGCGGCGCGTTGAGCTGTATCAAACGTCCGGATGGCCTGCCGCGCCCCGCTCATCCATTCTTTGCCGAGATTTAATCGGACGGACGGGACGCCGTAAGGTGGCAGCGACCATGTTGCGGGCAAGGCGACACCAGCTCAACATGGACATTTCGACATGAACGATCGCGTCAATTCCGACACCACCACGTCTCGCAGGATATTGCGGCGGCGTGGGCTCGCGCTGCTCGGCACCGTGGCCGCGCTCGGCGTAGCCGCCCTGGCCATTGCGCCGGGCGCCTCGCCGTACGGCATCAACGCCTTCATTGCGCCGGCTCAGGCGGCCGAAGCCGCCGCGACGCCGCCCGGCTTCGGCGATCTCGTCAGCAGGGTCAAACCCGCGGTGATCTCGGTGCGGGTCAAGATCGATCAGGATAACGACAAGAGTGCGATGCTGCAGCAGAACCGGATGGATTCGGACGAGGACACGCCGTTCGACCAGTTCTCGCGACAATTCGGTTTCCGCTTTCCGGGCGGTGCGAACGGCATGCCGCGCCAGCGCCACCAGATGATCACGGGCGAAGGCTCCGGCTTCTTCATTTCCGCCGACGGCTACGCCGTGACCAACAATCACGTCGTCGATCGCGCCCAGTCCGTGCAGGTGACGATGGACGACGGCACGACATACACCGCGAAGGTCGTCGGCACCGATCCTAAGACCGATCTCGCGCTGATCAAGGTCGACGGCAGGAAGGACTTTCCCTTCGTCAAGTTCTCCGACCAGAAGCCGCGCATCGGCGACTGGGTGGTCGCGGTCGGCAATCCCTTCGGTCTAGGCGGCACCGTAACCGCCGGCATCGTCTCGGCCAGCGGCCGCGACATCGGCAACGGTCCCTATGACGACTTCATCCAGATCGACGCGCCGATCAACAAGGGTAATTCCGGCGGCCCGGCCTTCGACATGAACGGCAACGTGATCGGCGTGAACACTGCGATCTTCTCGCCCTCGGGCGGCTCGGTCGGCATCGGCTTCGATATCCCGGCTTCGACCGCCAAGCTCGTCGTCGCGCAATTGAAGGACAAGGGCGCGGTCACCCGGGGCTGGCTCGGCGTGCAGGTGCAGCCGGTGACGTCGGATATTGCCGACAGCCTCGGGCTCAAGGAGGCGCGCGGCGCGATCGTCGACCATTCGCAGGATGGCAGCCCGGCGGCGAAGGCCGGCATCCAGGCGGGCGATGTCATCACCGCCGTCAACGGCACCACGATCCAGGACTCCCGCGACCTCGCCCGCACCATCGCCGGCTTGGCGCCGGGCACGTCCGTGAAGCTCGATGTGTTCCACAAGGGCGACAGCAAGACGGTGACCCTGGCGCTCGGCGAACTGCCGAACGAGCGGCAGGCCAAGGTCAATGGCAATGCCGATGAGGGCAGGGGGCAGCCGGGTGCTGGCACGCCGCGTCTCGGCCTCAGCCTGGCGCCCGCCGGTGACGTCCAGGGCGCAGGCCAGAACGGGGTTGTCGTCACCGAGGTTGATCCGCAAGGTCCGGCCGCGCAACGCGGCATCCAGACCGGCGACGTCATCCTCAATGTCGGCGGCAAGGCGGTCAGCAATGTCGGCGAGGTGCGCTCCGAGCTTGCGCAGGCCAAATCGTCCGGCAAGCGCAGCGTGCTGCTCCAGGTCAGAAGCGCGGAGGCCACCCGCTTCGTCGCGGTGCCACTCGCGTAACGCGAACTCGATCGTCAGAAATCCAGAAAGGCGGCCCTCGGGCCGCCTTTCGCGCGCCCAGGCAGCTCGCACCAGGCCCGATAACATTCTCGTTAACGGCAGGGATGATGACCGGTGCGTCCGAAAAAGCCGTGTTCGCTGATCACACTCGCTGGAGCATCCCGGTGCTGCGGCAACGTCGCCGCCGAAACGGGTTGCAAGCGTGGAACTTCGAACCTCCCGGTGCTTTGTGGAACTTGCCGGTGGTTCACAAGGATCGGTGCCGACATGGATCGATTGAAGCTCTCGCTCAGGAGTGCGCTGCTGGTGGTGCCATTGGTGCTCTCAGGCGAAAACGCGCTCGGACGCGACGACGGCCGCTACGCGAATTCCCCTCTAAAGCCATGGTTCGACGGTTTGCGCAGCCATCTCGGTCCGTGCTGCTCGGACGCGGACGGTTTCGCCGTTGCCGATCCCGATTGGGAGTCGCACAACGGGCGTTACCGTGTGCGCCTGGACGGGCAGTGGATCGATGTGCCGGATGAGGCCGTCATCACCGAGCCGAACCGGGCCGGTCGTACCATGGTGTGGCCGGTCAAGACTGCGTTCGGGATCTCGATCCGCTGCTTCATGCCGGGGAGCATGATCTGAGACCGGTCAGCGCGACCGCTTGGATGATTTGCGCTTCGATGATTTCTTGCTGGATGATTTCTTGGACGACGTCCTCGACGATTTCTTGGACGTCTTCTTGGACGTCTTCTTGGCGCTTTTGCGCTTCGAAGCCTTCTTCGGGACCTTCTTGCCCTTCTTGCGCGCCTTCGACAGTCCGATCGCGACCGCCTGCTTGCGGCTCTTGACGCGGCCCCCGCGCCCGCCACGGCCGCTTTTCGCTGTGCCCTTCTTATAGCGCCGCATCTCGCTGGCGACATCGCTGCCCGAGCTGCGTGAGTAGCGGCGCTTCTTTGCCTTGCGTGCCATGCATGTTCTCCCTCGGTGGGAAGAACCATTCGGCACCGCCATGGTTCCGGCAGCGCGGGCGACGCGGGCCTAGAAGGAATTTGCCAGCTCGATCTCCGCTTCCAGCGCCTGGATGCGCCTTGCGGCCTCACTGAAGGATAGACCCCGCACATATTGGCCGGGCTGATAGGCCTCCTCGCTGAGCCGCTTCAGCTTAAGTCCCTGCGCCCGCGTCATTTGCTCGCCGAGAAAAAACCTGGCGTCGTATTTACCTTGAATCTGCATCTGGCTTCTCCGTCCTGAAATCGTGACTTGACTATATGTTCTTATTTTGTTCTAACAAGCCATGGACAACAGAATTAATGAAATTCGACGTAAAATCAGAGCGTTGAGGCTCGAAATGGCCGACGTCGAGGCGTCGGTGCGCGACCTCGTCGAGCGCGATCGCGACTGCACGGAAAGGGCCCTGGCGCAGATGGACCTGCGCCGGAAAATCAACTTCTTGATTGCCGAATGGAAGTCGGCTGGCGGCAGCGATGTTCTGCCCGACGTCCGCAATCGGGTGCGCCTTCGTGCCGCGAAGACCGGCGGCAATCCTGTGCGCCCAGCCGAGCGCCGCGGAGATCGTTGGCGCCGCTGAGAAGGCCAAGTGCCGACCCCAAAGATGGAAGATGAAGGGCTCCGCAATGCGGAGCCCTTCACGATTCCAGGGAGCGCCTATGTGGTGGTGGTCATCTTCCCAGGGCTCTCGCGGCGGGAAAACACCCCGGTTGATTTGAAGCAGGCCGCAAACCATCCGTCGCAGCAAGGGTTCCCAGCGCGGCGTCTTCCGTGCGTCACCCACGCTTCAAGTTTGCTTGTCCTCGGCCAGGATGAACACGGCGCCGGTGAGCGTCGCGCCGATCGCAAAGGTCGTCACCAAGGTGAGGGCGAAGACCATCGTGGCCTGGCTTCCGCCATTGCTCAGCAGGTTGGCGACGGCTGGATTCGACAGGACGAGGGCGAGACTGAAGGTGAGGCCGAGCGCTGCGCCCATCATTGCATGCGTCATCAGCTTGATAAGGCCGCTGGCAGAGACAAGCTCAGACGACTTTCTGGCGCGCATGGACGGCATCCCGAACTGCCACGCCAACGCGCACGTGATCCCCTGGTTCCGTTCCGCTGAGGGAATTGTTATCGCCCGTTTCATCGGGCGTTCATGCCGGGCTTGCCAAGATGGGCGCCAGCAAGATGGGAACACCGAAACGGGAACTTCGATATGGGTAAGGTCGTCTTTCTTTACCGCTCGCTGGCCTATCGCAACGCGGCCGCGGACATCCTGCGCAAGGCGCGCGAGCTCCCGCTTGGCGCGGAGCGGAGCGCAGCCCGCCGCTACGCGAGGGCGCTGCGCGATCTCGCCCGAACGGAAGCCTGGCTCGAAGGGCGCGTCGCGCGCGGACCACGCACGGCGCAGCGCATGAGCAGCGCAGCGTCAGGTTAACCGGATGCGCGTTGCAGTTCGGCAGACCCGGCGGTGTCGAACTTGCTTGGTGCAGCCGCCGCGGTCTTGCGAGTCAACGGCACCTCCAGACGGCACAGCAGGCCCTCGGCGCGCCAATCGAACTGCGCCTGTCCGCCAAGCTGGGACTCGATGCTCGCAAGCAGGCTTCGCGTGCCGAAGCCGCGCGATTTCGGGGTCTTGACCAGGGGACCGCCGGATTCCTCCCAGCTCAGCGTGAGCAGCTCCTCGTCGACCTGCCAATCGATCGCGAGCCGCCCCGCTCGCGTGGATAGCGCGCCGTACTTTGCCGAGTTGGTGAAGAGCTCGTGCAGCGCGAGCGCCAGCGTCTGGGCCGTCGCCGGCAGCAACTGAACTTCGGGCCCTGCCAATTTGATCTGGTCGCCGAGCGAATAGGGCGCAAGCTCCTCGTCGATCAGCCTGGAGAGCTCGGCGCCCTGCCAGCTCGACAGCGACAGGATGGTGTGCACACGCGCCAGCGCATTGATACGCCCCTCGACGGCGTTGACATAGGCCTTGACCTCGTCGGCCCGGGTGAGGCGCACGATCGATTGCGCCAGCGCCAGCGCGTTCTTCGCGCGATGATCGACCTCCCGCGCCAGCAGGTTCTGCCGCTCCTCGGCGCGCTTGCGCTCGGTGATGTCTACGGTCACGCCGCTGACGCGCACCACGCGCCCGCTCTCGTCCGTGGTTGCGGCCGCCGTGCCGACGCACCAGCGTACCTCGCCGTCGGGCCGGAGGATGCGGAACTCCGTCTCATAGGCGCGCGTGCCCTTGTTGAATTCGGCGATCGCCTTGCGCAACTGGTCGACGTCGTCGGGGTGCAGCAGGGCCTGAACGTTGGCCGGATTGACCTCGAAATTGTCGGGGCTGACGCCGAAGATATTGTATTGCCCCTCGTCCCACATCCAATCGCCGCTGACCCAGTCCCAGTCCCAGGACCCCATCTTTCCTGCCGCGATCGCCATGCTGCGCCGCTGCTCGCTCTCGCGCAGCTTCGCGGTGGAAGCCTCCAGTTCCGCGGTGCGGGCGCGGACGCGATCCTCGAGCTCGTGGTTCAGCCGTTCGAGCTCGCGCGTCTTGCGGTAAAGCTCGGCAAACACCTTGATCTTGGCGCGCAGTACCTCCGGCACGACCGGCACCGGCACGTAATCGACCGCGCCCATCTCGTAGCCGCGCAGCCGGTCGATGTCGCTGACCTGGATGGCCGAGATGAAAATCATGGCGGTCTTCTGAAAGCGCGGATGCTCACGGATCATCGCGGCGAGCTCGAAGCCGTCGAGCTCGGGCATGCAGACGTCGACCAGGATCACCGCGATCTCGGTCTTGAGCAGCACCTCCAACGCCTCGCGGCCCGAGGAGGCGATCACGAGGTTCTCGCCGAGATCCTTCAGGATCACCTCGTAGGCGAGCAGCTTGGCCGGCTGATCGTCGACGAGCAGGATGTTGACCTTTTCCTGGTCCATACGCGGGCCCAACTCAGCGATGCAGCCACATGCGGATCGCAAGCAGCAATTGGTCGGTGTTGACCGGCTTGGCGAGGTAGTCGGACGCGCCGGCTTCGAGGCATTTTTCGCGGTCGCCCTTCATCGCCTTGGCGGTCAACGCGATGATCGGCAGACGGGCGAAGGCCGGGTTCTCGCGGATCACGCCGATGGTCTGATAGCCATCCATCTGCGGCATCATGATGTCCATCAGCACGATCGCGATCTCCGGATTGGATTCGACCAGCGTCACCGCCTCGCTGCCGGTCGTGGCCGTCAGCACCTTCATGCCGCGTCGTTCCAGCACGCTCGACAGCGCGAAGATGTTGCGGGCGTCGTCGTCGACGAGCAGGGCGGTCTTGCCGATCAGATCCTCGTCGGAACTGTTCAGCTTCTCCAACATGCGCTGCTTCTCGACCGGCAACTCCGTGATCACGCGGTGCAGGAACAACGCGGTCTCGTCGAGCAGGCGCTCGGGCGATTCCACGCCCTTGACCACGATGCTGCGCGCCATGGTGTGAAGCTCGGCATCCTCCTCGGCGGAAAGCTCGCGGCCGGTGAACACCACGACGGGGATGTTCGACAGCGCCTCGTCGTTGCGGATCTGATCGAGCACCTCGAAGCCGCTCATGTCGGGCAGCCTGAGGTCGAGCACCACGCAATCGCAGGGCTGCTCGCGCAACGTCGTGAGCGCGCCGGCCCCGGTATCCGTGGCCACGATCTCGATGTCGTCATGGTGCAGCAGCTCGCGGATCGAGAGCCGCTCGGCCTCGTTGTCCTCGACGATCAAGAGCCGCTTGCGCCGCGGCCGCGCATATTCCTTGATCTGCGTCAGCGCGGCCGAGACGCCCTCGGTCGTCGTCGGCTTGTTGACGAAGGAGAACGCGCCGCGCGCCAGCGCATGCTGGCGGTCCTCGTCGAGCGTGATGATCTGCACGGGGATGTGGCGGGTGAGCGGATTGTGCTTGAGCTGGCTCAGCACGGTCCAGCCGAGCATGTCGGGCAGGAACACGTCGAGCGAGACGGCCGTCGGCTGGTATTGCTTGGCGAGCTCGAGGGCCTCGGCGCCGCGCGCGGCGACCAGGACCTTGAAGCCCTTGTCGCGGGCCAGATCGACCAGCACGCGGGCATAGTGCGGGTCGTCCTCGACGATCAGGAGGATGGTATCGCCGGGTTCGAGGTTGAGGCGGTCGTCGGGCAGCTGCTCGATGACGCGCTGCTGGTCGGGCGCGGCAGGCTGCAGCGCCGGCGGCTGGCCATATTGCTGCGGTGCCGGCGCCCGCGGCGCGAGGGTCGGGCCGGAATATTTCAAGGGCAGATAGAGCGTGAAGGTCGAGCCCTTGCCCGGCGCGCTGCGCAGGTGGATCTCGCCGCCGAGCAGGCTGGCCAGCTCGCGGCTGATCGCAAGGCCGAGGCCGGTGCCGCCATATTTGCGGCTGGTGCCGGCATCGGCCTGCTGGAACGCCTCGAAGATCAGCTTCTGCTTCTCCAGGGGAATGCCGATGCCGGTGTCGGACACTTCGAAGGCGATCACGGCCGGCGCCGAGTTCAGCACCGGATGATCCGTCCCCCAGCCGCCGATTGCGCCGGCGACCTTCAGGCGCACTTCGCCTTCGGCGGTGAACTTGAAGGCGTTGGAGAGCAGGTTCTTCAGAACCTGTTGCAGCCGCTTGGAGTCGGTCACGATGCTGCGCGGCAGGTTCGGATCGACGTCGATCTTGAACGACAGGTTGCGGTTGTCGGCCTCGTGCCGGAACGGCCGGCCGACGGTCTCGAGCAGGTTCGCGGTCAGGATTTCCTCGGCGTCGACCGTCACGGTGCCGGATTCGATCTTGGAGAGATCGAGAATGTCGCTGATGAGGTTCAAGAGGTCGGTGCCGGCGCCATGGATGGTGCGGGCGAACTCGACCTGCTTGGCCGAGAGGTTGCCGTCGGGGTTGTCGCTGAGCTGCTGTCCGAGGATCAGGATCGAGTTTAGGGGCGTACGCAGCTCGTGGCTCATATTGGCGAGGAATTCGGACTTGTACTTCGAGGTCAGCGCGAGTTCGGTCGCCTTCTCCTCGAGCGCGCGGCGGGCCTGCTCGATCTCCTGGTTCTTGCGCTCGACTTCGACGTTGCGTTCGGCGAGCTGCTGCGCCTTCTGCTCGAGCTGGTCGTTGGTCTGCTGCAATTCGCGCTGCTGGGTCTGCAGCTCGCCCGCGAGCTGCTGCGATTGCTTGAGCAGGCCTTCGGTCTGCATCGTGGCCTCGATCGAATTGAGCACGATGCCGATCGAGTCGGTGAGCTGTTCCAGGAACGTCATCTGCGAGGTCGTGAAGGAGATGAGCGAGGCGAGCTCGATCACGGCCTTGACCTGGCCCTCGAACAGCACCGGCAGCACCACGAGGTTTTTCGGCGCGACGCGGAACAGCGCCGAGTTGATCGGCACCACGTCCGAGGGAATGTCGGAGACGACGCGCGGCCGCTTGTCGAAGGCGCATTGGCCGATCAGGCCTTCGCCGAATTGCAGCACCGGCTGATAGGGGTAGACGCCGTCGCTGGCGTAGGAGGCGAGCAGCAGGAGCTGCGGATCGTTCTCGTTCTCGACCTGGTAGATCACGCCGGTGTGGGCGTTCACCAGTGGCGACAATTCGGTCAGCAGCAGCCGGCCGACGGTGGTGAGGTCGCGCTGGCCCTGGAGCATGTTGGTGAACTTGGCGAGGTTGGTCTTGAGCCAGTCCTGCTCGGTGTTCAGCTCCGTCGTGAGACGGAGGTTGGTGATCATCGTGTTGATGTTGTCCTTCAGCTCCGCCACTTCGCCGCGGGCGTCGACCTGGATCGACCGCGTCAGGTCGCCCTTGGTCACCGCGGTCGCGACTTCCGCGATCGCGCGCACCTGCGAGGTCAGGTTGGCCGCGAGCAGATTGACGTTGCCGGTGAGATCCTTCCAGGTGCCGGCCGCGCCGGGCACGTTGGCCTGGCCGCCGAGCCGGCCTTCGACGCCGACCTCGCGCGCCACCGAGGTCACCTGATCGGCGAAGGTCGCGAGCGTCTCGGTCATGTTGTTGATGGTGTCGGCGAGAGCGGCGACCTCGCCCTTCGATTTCACCGTGAGGTTCTGCTTCAGGTCGCCATTGGCGACAGCGGTCACCACCTTGACGATGCCGCGCACCTGCTCGGTCAGGTTCGCCGCCATGAAGTTGACCGTGTCGGTGAGATCCTTCCAGGTGCCGGCGACGCCGGGCACCTGGGCCTGGCCGCCGAGCTTGCCTTCGGTGCCGACCTCGCGGGCGACGCGCGTCACTTCGCCGGCGAAGGCGTTGAGCTGGTCCACCATGGTGTTGATGGTGTTCTTCAGCTCGAGGATTTCGCCCTTCACGTCCACCGTGATCTTGCGCGAGAGGTCGCCGCGCGCGACCGCGGTCGTCACCTCGGCGATGTTGCGGACCTGGGTGGTGAGGTTCGCAGCCAAGAGGTTGACGTTGTCGGTGAGATCCTTCCAGGTGCCGCCGACGCCGGGCACGACGGCCTGACCGCCGAGCCGGCCCTCGGTGCCGACCTCGCGCGCCACGCGCGTGACTTCGGCGGCGAAGGAGCGGAGCTGCTCGACCATGGTGTTCAGCGTGTCCTTCAGGAGAAGGATCTCGCCGCGTACGTCCACCGTGATCTTCTTCGACAGGTCGCCGCCGGCGATGGCGGTCGCGACCTCCGCGATGTTGCGGACCTGCGCCGTCAGGTTGGAGGCCATGAAGTTGACGTTGTCGGTGAGGTCCTTCCAGGTGCCGGCGACGCCGGGCACTTCGGCCTGGCCGCCGAGCTTGCCTTCGGTGCCGACCTCGCGCGCCACGCGCGTGACTTCGCCGGCAAAGCCGTTGAGCTGGTCCACCATGGTGTTGATGGTGTTCTTGAGCTCGAGGATTTCGCCCTTCACGTCGACGGTGATCTTGCGCGAGAGGTCGCCGCGCGCGACCGCGGTCGTCACCTCGGCGATGTTGCGGACCTGGGCGGTGAGGTTGCCCGCCATCGAGTTCACGGAGTCGGTCAGGTCCTTCCAGGTGCCGGCGACGCCGGGCACGTTGGCCTGGCCGCCGAGGCGGCCTTCGGTGCCGACCTCGCGCGCCACGCGCGTCACCTCGCCCGCGAAGCGGTTGAGCTGGTCGACCATCGTGTTCAGCGTGTCCTTGAGCTGAAGGATCTCGCCGCGCACGTCCACGGTGATCTTGCGCGACAGGTCGCCGCCGGCGATCGCGGTCGCAACTTCGGCGATGTTGCGGACCTGGGCGGTTAGGTTGCCCGCCATCGAGTTGACGGAGTCGGTCAGGTCTTTCCAGGTGCCGGCGACGCCGGGCACGTCGGCCTGGCCGCCGAGCTTGCCGTCGGTGCCGACCTCGCGGGCGACGCGCGTGACTTCGCCGGCAAAGGCGTTGAGCTGGTCGACCATGGTGTTGAGCGTTTCCTTCAGCTGAAGGATTTCGCCGGACACGTTCACCGTGATCTTCTTGGACAGGTCGCCCTTCGCCACCGCGGTTGCGACCTCGGCGATGTTGCGGACCTGGCCGGTGAGGTTCGAGGCCATCGAGTTGACGCTGTCGGTGAGGTCCTTCCACGTGCCGCCGACGCCGCGCACCACGGCCTGGCCGCCGAGCTTGCCTTCGGTGCCGACCTCGCGCGCCACGCGGGTGACTTCGCCGGCGAAGGCGTTGAGCTGGTCCACCATGGTGTTGATGGTGTCTTTCAGCTCGAGGATCTCGCCGCGGACGTCCACGGTGATCTTCTTCGAGAGGTCGCCGCCGGCGACCGCGGTGGTCACCTCGGCGATGTTGCGGACCTGCGCGGTCAGGTTCGAGGCCATCGAGTTGACGCTCTCGGTCAGGTCCTTCCAGGTGCCGGCGACGCCGAGCACGTTGGCCTGGCCGCCGAGCCGGCCCTCGGTGCCGACCTCGCGGGCGACGCGCGTCACTTCGCCGGCGAAGGCGTTGAGCTGGTCGACCATGGTGTTGAGCGTCTCCTTCAGCTGAAGGATCTCGCCCGAGACGTTCACCGTGATCTTCTTCGACAAATCGCCGCTCGCGATGGCGGTCGCGACGTCGGCGATGTTGCGGACCTGCGCGGTCAGGTTGGAGGCCATGAAGTTGACGTTGTCGGTCAGGTCCTTCCAGGTGCCGGCGACGCCCGGCACCTGGGCCTGGCCGCCGAGCTTGCCCTCGGTGCCGACCTCGCGCGCCACGCGGGTGACTTCCGAGGCGAACGAGTTGAGCTGGTCCACCATGGTGTTGATGGTGTCCTTCAGCTCCAGGATTTCGCCGCGCACGTCCACGGTGATCTTGCGCGAGAGGTCGCCGCGCGCCACGGCGGTGGTGACGTTGGCGATGTTGCGCACCTGTGCGGTGAGATTGCCGCACATCGCGTTGACGGAGTCGGTCAGGTCCTTCCAGGTGCCGGCGACGCCCGGCACGATGGCCTGGCCGCCGAGCTTGCCGTCGGTGCCGACCTCGCGCGCCACGCGCGTCACTTCGGAGGCGAAGGAGCGCAGCTGGTCCACCATCGTGTTGATGGCTTCCTTCAGCTGGAGAATCTCGCCACGGACGTCGACCGTGATCTTCTTGGAGAGGTCGCCGTTGGCGACTGCGATCGTCACCTCGGCGATGTTGCGAACCTGGTTGGTCAGGTTGTTCGCCATCGAGTTGACGCTCTCGGTCAGATCCTTCCAGACGCCGGTCACTTCGGGCACCTGGGCCTGACCGCCGAGCTTGCCCTCGGTGCCGACCTCGCGCGCCACGCGCGTCACCTCCGAGGTGAACACGCCGAGCTGCTTGATCATGGTGTTGACGATGGTCGCCGACTGCAGGAATTCGCCGCCGAGCGGACGGCCGTCGACGTCGAGCTTGACGGTCTGCAGCAGGTCGCCTTGGGCGACGGCCGCGACGGCGCGCGTCACCTCGCGCGTCGGCCACAACAGGTCGTCGATCAGCGTGTTGACCGAACCTTCCATGTCGGCCCAGGAGCCCGACGCAAGGCCGAATTTCACGCGCTGACGGGTCTTGCCTTCGCGTCCCACCACTTGGCCCACCAGCTCGAGCTGCTGCGCCATGCGCTGATTGGCGGCGATAATTTCGTTAAAGGTGTCGGCAATCTTGCCGTCGATGCCGAGATAGTCGCCGCTCATGCGCACCGAAAAGTCACCGCTGCGCATAGCCTGGAGCGCGAGCAGCAGTTCGCCCCGCGAATCCGGCTCGGACGTACCGTTGATTTTTGGCTTTGGGACGCGACGACCGGAGCGTGATGCAGTTCCGGAATCGAGGTCGCTCATACTGTTTCCCCCGCAGGCGTCGGCCGAATCCGAGGCAAGACGCGTTCGACGAAATAAGAGCGTCAGCCAAATTCTAAATCAAGCGCCAACGTACGGCACCGCGAAATGGAACCCGCCTTGCTCAGCCCAACCGAGCTAACGTTGATCGGCCGGCTTGGTTCCATGCCTCAAGGCAAAAGGCCGCGAGGCCGGTCGCCCACGCGTCCCCGTCCACATCATCCTTCGGAACGGAGCGCTGAGCCTGACGGTTAGCCACCGCAGACAGGGAGAACGGTTATGAAAGCAGCAATTGCCGCCCTCGCCATCACGGCGCTTGCCGCGGGATCGGTTCTGGCCCAGGGCGGTGCGCCAAGCGGCCGCGGCTCCGTGACGGGCGACCCCGCCGCAAGCTCCGCCAACCCGCGGGCGGACACGCCGACCACTGGCGCGGCTAGCCGCTCCAATCCGAGCGGAAGCGGCACGTCGTCGTCCGGCGGCAAGGACGACAACGGCGATGCGGGCCGCGACAAGATGCCGGAGAGCGACCGCACCGTGCGGCCGCAGAGCCAGCAACGGTCGAGCGACAAGTAAAGGTTACTTGTCAGCCATGGTGCGCTCGGCGTCCCTGACCTGCGCGCGCAGCAGCGGCAGTTGTTCGCGCGCGAACACTGCGAGCGCCGCATTGTCGGGCGCCGCCAGATAGCGTTCGAGCAGGCTGATGATCGACTCATACTCGGGAATTTGCGCGGCATAGAAACTTCTGACATAGGCGGGACCATCCGACATGTCGGGCTCGATCAGGCTCGCGCTCGGGGATGTCGCCCTACCGAGGTGCAGTTCCGCGCCGATGGCCTCCTGGACCTCTTTCAGCCTCTTGTCGCGCTTAGCCGCTTCCTCGGCGCGCAGGGCGGCCAGATTCTTGACCTCCGCGTTGCCCTTGAGGTCGGTGTTCTCGAGCAGCCCCTGTTGAAACCGGCTGAAATTGTAGGCGCCGCTGATCACCTCGATCGCGGAGGGTGGCTGTGCGCCGGGCTTTCGTTCGCCAACGCTGTCGGCCAGCGACGAGCTGCTGATCAATGCCAGGATGATTGCCGCGACAACTCGCATCGATCCCCAATGACGAACCGCCTGCGAAAGTTCCCGACTATTACGATCCGGTAAGCGGCTTGCGGCGCCAGAGTTCCGTCCCCACGTCCTCGGTATGAAACAGTCTGAGATATTCAGAGACAACGCCGACAACTGTCTCCAGCTTGCCGAGCGTGCCGACGGACAGCCCGCCCATAAGCGCTATTCGCGCATGGCCGACGCCTGGACGGCACTCGCCAACGAGCAGGATTGGCTCGACGGCGAGGTTTCGCCCGTTCCGGCTCATCCAGCTCCAAAGCGGAACGGGTGAGCTCGTTCTCACAAATCTGCATGTGAGACCGCTCACGGAAGGCACGCAGCTAATTTGGAATCATCCGGGAACGTCGGTCGCGGCGATTTCCAATTGCAGAAGGAGGTTTGGCGATGGCTCCACGTCTGGCTCTTCTTTCCCTCGTCCTCGCCTTTGGCGTCACCGTCGCGTTCGCGACCGTGACGACGGTGCGGCAGGTGCATATCGAGAATGCATCCGCCGTCCACGCCGCGCGCAGCTGATTGCTGCGGCGGAACATTCGCCGCCGCAATGCGTAAGCGCTCCGACACATCAGTAGAAGCGAGAGCGCATCATGGCCCATTCCGACCAAGGCATCGTCAAGGACAAGCGTGGCGAGGAGCAGCCGCGCGACAAGGAACGTGCGCAATCCGTTCACAAGACGGATCCGAAAGGCTCGCCTTCGCGTGAAGCGACGCGCGATCCCAAACTGAACGACAACCTCAAGACGCCTGGTTCCGGCGCCATGCCGGACGGCTCGAGCGACGCCACGGGCTAAGCTCTCACCAGGAACGAATTCGTGCAGGAAGAGTCGACGGATTGCTGCCGGTAGTCACGCCCCCGGTGCACCGGAAGCAATCTCCAAGGACGGCCCTGGCACCCACCGTGCCGGGGTCGCTTGGCTTTGGAGAGGGCCTCGTTGTGTTATCCGCCGCTGCTCTCCGGGTCCCCCTGAGTATGTCCTTCGGGCCCGCGGCCAAACACGCCGAAGCTGCTTGACTTCACGCCGGCAGCGGCATCGACGCCCACAGCGGCCAGTCCGCACTTGAGGAGTTCGCGGACTGCTGCCGCCCGCGTCGGCATGCGGTGTTTGAACCGGAAATCATCGATGGCAGCCAGTTCTTCCGGTGAAAGCATGACCTGGAGGCGCTCGGCGCGAAGGTCGTTCATGGCGATCACGCAAATTGAGTAGGTTGAGTAGCTTACTCAACGAACCAGCCTGATGAGAGTTCCGCGAAAGCCGACGAAGCCTCCAAATAAGTTAAGAAAACAAAATAAATCAATGATTTAGAAGCGCGTCCCGCCATGGGGCATTGTTCCCGAAAGGGAGAGGGGCCATGACGGAAAGCCAGGTTACCCCGCAAGCTTTCCGAAGAGCCCGCAGCCCCCGAGCCGGTGCGGCCAAGCCAGCAGAAGATCATCGATGAGTCGAGCGCTGGGCCAACAGCCCCGGCCTCCAGCCCCCGCAATCGCAGCCGTCGGGGGCGAAAGCGAGCTAGGGCTTGGCGAAACCAGAGCCCGTTGCCGACGGCGAATGGTCCGATCGGCGCGATCGATGCGAGACAATGCGAAGCTTGCGCCTAAGCCAAAAGGCCGACACGGACACGATGGCCCAGACCGTCAGCGCTGCGATGAAAGCGAAAGCGACGCTTGCTCCGATGACGACATGGAAGGCGGCGGCGAACGCGGCGAGGCCGATGCTGCCGAGGGCGGCGCCTGCGGCATCAAGCGCCGCCGCCTGCTGCCCGCGCCGCCGCCCGCTCAGGCCAGCCTTCTCCTTGGCGTGACGCTCGTGGCTTTCGATCAGCGTCGCGCTGGCACAGAAGATGGCCGGAAGAGCAAGAAAGAGCCCGCCGACGGACGGGCCGAACTTCGAGCCGATAACGCCCGCGAGCACTGTCGCACCGCCGCCGAGCACGAAGCGAATGGCGTACTCGTACCACCGCGTCTGTTTCAGCGCCGATGTCGATAGCTTCACCAGCATCAGGCGGCACCTCCCAGGCCGGCGAGCAGGCCGAAGGCGACCACGACCCACGCGGCAAAGGCGAGGATCGTTGCCGGAAGCGCGCCGAGACGGAACCTCATCAGGAGGTGGCAGACGACGACGCTGTAGCAGGCGAGCGCGATGGCGCCATGGATCATCGTCCAGCTCTCGGCCGCAGCATATTGCGGGCCGTGCTGGACCACTGCGATGCCGAGGGTGGCGAGCGCCACCGACGGCGCGGCGCCGAGCAGCCCGGCAAAGCTCTTCGGCCGCAGCATGTCACCGAGGATCGCGAAGACGGATACGATCAGGCCGCCGGCGACGAAGCGCATGAGATATTCGGTCATGGCTGTGCCTCCGACCCCCCGCGCTGCCGGTGCTGTGACCTCGTCAGCGTGAACGGCCTGAGCAATCGCTCGACGACGATGCCGAGCGTGAAGCCTGCCAGGACGTCGCTCGCCCAGTGTGCGAGCAGCGCGACGCGCGTGAGGGACAGCGCTACGGCGAAGGAGCGTACCAGCCTGCGCGGGGCCGGCGGCAACAGGCCTGCGGCGGAGGCGAGGGCGCCCATATGCACGGCGTGACCTGAG
Source organism: Bradyrhizobium sp. USDA3516 (assembly GCF_057651995.1). Classification (NCBI taxonomy): domain Bacteria; kingdom Pseudomonadati; phylum Pseudomonadota; class Alphaproteobacteria; order Hyphomicrobiales; family Nitrobacteraceae; genus Bradyrhizobium; species Bradyrhizobium sp. USDA3516. The sequence continues at coordinate 41,741 of NZ_JBYGYN010000009.1, forward strand.
GGAAATGCATCGCGTGCCCGTCCCGAAAAGGGAACGCCGTGCCGATGGCCGCTCAACGTCAGCCGGTCCGGCCTCGTCTGATCGAACACGGATTTCAAGACATGTGGCAGCACGGTCGTCACCAGCGACACGATCAGGACGTGATCGGCAACGGGACGCTGCTGCCGATGCCAGAGGCGGCTGTAGAGCCAACCCGCCGCCGCGAGTGCCACCAGGACATGCTCGTCGGCGCCCCAGGTCATGGCCTGGGCAGCATGCTCGAGCCCCGAGTTGGTATTGTGCGCGATCCCGTTGGCGATCGCCGTATCGATCCGGGTGGGTTTGACTGCTACTAAGGCCATCGATCCGTCGGAGATATTTCCTCCATGACAGTTTTGTAAAACCTGGAAGCAAAGAAGGTTCCTGGGCTCGAACCGCCAGGCACCGCCAGCGGCTGCGCGATGAAGTTCTCATCGCGCGCCAGGAAGGACGCCGGAAGAGCCGGCGTCCTTCAAGTATGGGTTACTTGTTGGATTGGCCGACGTTCGGCGCCCTGCCGAGGTTCTTGGCCATCTCGAGGTGGTGCTTCAACGCTGGGAGCGTCTTGCCGGCCCAATCCTTGAGCTCGGCATTGTCGCCGCCCTTGGCGTAACGTTCGAACAGCGACACGGCATCCTCGTGCGCGCTGACCTGGTAGGAGTTGTAGTCCGAGCTGAAATCCTTGCCGCTCGCGTTCTTGAGCTTGTCGATCTTGTTCTGATGCGAGCTGTCGAGCGCTGTCGGCAGCTTGGCCTGCACCTTGCCATTGCCGACCAGTCCCTTGAGCTCATTGCTCGTCTTGGTGTGGTCCGTGATCATCTGCTGCGCGAAGGTTTTCTCCTCCGCGCTGCCTTTCTGCTGGGCGAGCTTGCTCGATTCGATCTCGAACATATCGCTGATCGCGACCTGAGTGACGAAGTCGGCGGTCGCAGGCGCAACGCCGAGCGCCGAATTCACGCCGGTCTTTTCGCCGAGTGACTGGGCGAGGGCAGGGCCTGCGAGAATCATGCAGGCAAGGGCGATGATTGTGCGTTTCATGGTCAAATCCTTCCCAAAGGTCGCGCGGCCGCTTGCCGGCGACGTGCGCCGACCAACACGCCGCCGGGGCCGGGGTTCCTAACGGCTAATCCGCGGGATTACGTCCCGTGCGCGGATTGATGGGATCCGTCGGCTTGCGTCGAAGCCGCTCGGGCAGGAACGGTTCGGCGGCCGTAGCGGTCGCGTCTGCCCTTACGTCGGCGTGGTGCTGCGCCTGCTCGTGGGACGTGCGGTTGTCGTTGATCCTGCGCTTGACGTCGAGACCGTCGACCGGATCGTTGACGCCGTGCTGGATGTCGCGGAAATCACTCATGGCTCACCTCATTGCTTTCCGGGCAGGATCGATTCCAGCACCTGCCGTGCGGCTCCCTTGATCATTCCGCTCTCGTTCGGGTCGCCCTTCATAAGGGCGAGCGAGAAGTTCTTCGCCTGCTGCAAGGTGATGTGCGGCGGCAGCGGCGGCACCTCCGGATCGGTTTTCACTTCCAGCACGACGGGCATTTCGCTTGTAAGCGCCTGGTCCCAGGCCGAGCCGAGCAGCTGTGGGCTGTCGACGAAGATGCCGCGCAGGCCGATCAGCTCGGCGAAGCGCGAATAGGAGACATTGGGAATGCGCTGTGACGCCTCGAACTTGGGATCACCGTTGATGATGCGTTGCTCCCAGGTGACCTGATTGAGGTCCTCGTTGTTGAAGACACAGACAATGAAACGCGGGTCCTTCCAGTCGCGCCAATACTTCGCAGCGGTGATCAGCTCGGCCATGTTGCTCATCTGCATGGCGCCGTCCCCGACCAGTGCAATCACGGGGCGGTCCGGATAGGCGTATTTGGCCGCGAGCGCGTAAGGCACCGCAGCGCCCATCGAGGCAAGCCCGCCGGAGAGCGAGGCTGTCATGCCGCGCCGTATTTTCAGGTCGCGGGCGAACCAGTTGGCGCAGGAGCCGGAATCGCTGGTGATGATGGCGCGGTCGGGCAGGCGCGGTGATAATTCCCAGGCGACGAGCTGCGGATTGACTGGCGCGGCGGGCTGATGCGCGCGGCCATCCAATGTCTTCCACCACGTTGCAACGTCGTCCTGGATGCTCTGGCGCCAGGCCCCGTCGCTCTTGGGTTTCAGCCGCGGCAACAAGGCCCGCAGCGTCTCGGCCGCATCTCCGACGAGGCCGACCTCCATGGGAAATCGAATCGACATCATGCCGGCGTCGATGTCGATCTGGACGCCGCGCGCGCTGCCTTCCTTCGGCAGGAATTCGGCGTAAGGAAAGGCCGAGCCCACCATCAGCAGGGTGTCGCATTCCATCATCAAGTTGTAGCTGGGCTCGGTGCCGAGCAGGCCGATCGAGCCGGTGACCCATGGCAGGTCGTCGGGCAGCGCGGCCTTGCCGAGCAGCGCCTTGGCGCAGCCGGCCGACAGCCGGTCGGCGACCGCGATGATCTCGTCGGTGGCGTGAAGCGCGCCGGCGCCGACCAGCATCGCGACCTTCCTGCCGGCATTGAGGATATCAGCGGCGCGGTCGAGATCGACGTCGTGTGGGATGACTTTAGGCGCGCTGTATCCGACGCCCGAGTGCAGCGTGCCGTGCGCGCGGGGCGGGTCCTCGTAAGCCTCCTCCTGCAGGTCGTTGGGCAAGATGATGACGGTGGGAGTCCGCCGCGCCAGTGCGATCCGCACCGACCGATCAATCAGGTGTCGCACCTGCGCTGGCGAGGAGGCCTGCATGACGTAGGCGCCGGCGACGTCCTTGAACATCGAGAGGAGGTCGAGTTCCTGCTGATAGTGACCGCCGAGGGCGTTGCGCGATTGCTGGCCGACGATCGCCAGCACCGGCTGGTGATCGAGCAGCGCATCGTACAGCCCGGTGACGAGATGCGAGGCGCCGGGACCGGAGGTCGCAATGCAGACGCCGAGCTCGCCTGAGAATTTCGCGTAGGCGGTCGCCATGAACGCCGCCATTTCCTCGTGCCGCGCTTGCACAAAGCCGATCTTGCCGTCCGCCCGGTTCATCGCACCGAACACGCCGTTGATGCCGTCGCCGGGATAGCCAAAGATGTGGCGCACGCCCCATTGGTGCAGGCGCTCAATGATGAAGTCGGAGACGGTCTGGGACATTGCGGGCGGCTTTCTCTGTTGCGGCCTCGGTAGCCTCAGAGAACCGGCTCTTTGTGGTGATGTTCCCAAAGCTTTTGCGGAATACGCGCCGGAACGATCACGCACCCCTTTCGGTTGATTCACAAATTGCTGAGTGGAGAATGACGATGCTGAATCAGGGCGAACTGGACCGCAACGAGATGGGTCGGCTGATCGGAAGCGACAAGGTCGAGGGAACCGCTGTCTTTGGCGCCGATCGCAACAAGATCGGATCGATCGAACGGGTCATGATCGACAAGATCAGCGGCAAGGTCTCTTACGCGGTGCTTGGTTTCGGCGGCTTTCTCGGCCTCGGCAATGATCACTATCCGTTGCCTTGGCAGTCGCTGAAGTACGACACCGAGCTCGGCGGTTACGTGACTGCGATCACCGCCAAGGATCTGGAAGGCGCGCCGAAATACGATGAGAAGACCGACTGGAACTGGAGTGACGACGCCGCCGTGCGCGGCATCAACTCCTATTACGGCGTTCCCTTCGCTTGAGCTTTGTGAGGCGCGCCGCCTCACTCGGCCGGCCGCTTCGGCAGCGGCTTTGCCGCCCTTCGCCAGCGCCAAATTCGGCCTGCGCGGCCGCGCAGGCGATTGCGCGCGAGCTTGGGCCGAAGAACATCCACGTCGCTCATCTCATCATCGATTCGGCGTCGACCCCGAATGGGTGCGCCAGCGCCGGTTTGAGGCGCTCGGCCCCAATGCGCTCGATAATCCCGACCTGCTGATGCCGCCATCGTCGGCGGCGAACGCCTATTGGCAGCTTTACCAGCAGCCGACGAGCGCCTGGACCTTCGAGATGGAGATCCGTCCGTTCGGAGAGAAATGGTGACCGCGGCGCGAAAGTCCGGCTAGACTGACCTCAACATCAAGCAAATTCCGGGAGGACCTTCAGTGAAGACCGCGATCACCGAACTGTTCGGCATCGAGCACCCGATCATCCAGGGCGGCATGCATTTCGTCGGCTTCGCCGAGCTGGCCGCTGCCGTCTCCAATGCCGGCGGGCTCGGCATCATCACCGGTCTCACGCAGAAGACGCCGGAGCTGCTCGCCAAGGAAATCGCGCGCTGCCGCGACATGACCGACAAGCCGTTCGGCGTCAACCTCACCTTCCTTCCGACCTTCGCCGCGCCGCCTTATCCGGAATACATCGCGGCCATCGTCGAGGGCGGCATCAAGGCGGTGGAGACCGCGGGCCGCAGTCCGGAAGCCTACATGCCGGCGCTGAAGGCCGCCGGCATCAAGGTCATCCACAAATGCACCTCGGTGCGCCACTCGCTGAAGGCCGAGCGCATCGGCTGCGACGCCGTTAGCGTCGACGGCTTCGAGTGCGGCGGCCATCCCGGCGAGGACGACATTCCCAACATGATCCTGCTGCCGCGTGCGGCGGAAGAGCTGAAGATCCCGTTCGTAGCCTCGGGCGGCATGGCCGATGGGCGCAGCCTGGTCGCGGCGCTCTCGCTGGGCGCGGCCGGCATGAACATGGGCACGCGCTTCATCGCCACCAAGGAAGCGCCGGTGCACCAGAACGTGAAGGACGCGCTGGTCGCGGCGACCGAGCTCGACACCCGCCTGATCATGCGGGCGTTGCGCAACACCGAGCGCGTCCTGAAGAACGCCAATGTCGACCGCCTGCTCGAGATCGAGCGCGAGAAGGGCGCCAAGCTCACGATCGACGACATCCACGACCAGGTCGCGGGCGTCTATCCCAGGATCATGCTGGACGGCCAGATGGACGCCGGCGCCTGGAGCTGCGGCATGGTCGCAGGCCTGATCCACGACATCCCATCCTGCAAGGAGCTGATCGATCGCATCATGGGCGAGGCGGAAACCATCATCCGCAACCGCCTGATCGGGTTCCTGGACGGGACCGGGGCGACGCGAAAGGTCGCCTGACACCGTCAAACTTCTTAACCACGGCGGCATTTGACCGCTGGAATTGCGCGCGGCGCCTCCTAGATAAGGGTAAATTACCCCTTTCATTCATCGATTTCAGGAGGCGTCCGTGGTCCTGAAAAGCGCTCCCTTCGCAATTGCCTTTGCCCTCGTGGTCGCAGGGGCCGGTGTTGCGCGCGCCGACGACTACAAGCCAGGCGAATATCTCGGTCTCGATCTCTCCAAGGCGGTGCTCTCGCCGAAACGTCTCGGGCCGGAGACGCACTTCGCGCCGATCGCACTCGAAGCGCGTGGCGGCAACGAGGCCCAGGCGCGCGTTGAGCCGGTCGACGTGCCGAAGCAGGTTGCCGCCCAACGGGTTCGCGCGGCCGAGCCGAAGGGCGCGCATGCGGCGAGCACCCAGCCGCGCGGCGCCGCGCGCGCCAAGCTTGCACACCGCCGCGGCAATCCGCTCGATGCGCAGGCGATGGACACCCGCATTCAGACCTGGCCATGCCGCTCCGGCGGCATCTGCAACTGGAAGCGGTGATCACAGGCGTCATCCCCGCGTCGCAAAACCGTAGGCGCGGAGTCAAGAAACCGTAAGCCGGGAGTCAAGGAGCGCAGGCACCTTCCGTCGCGATTCGACGAAGGTCTCCTGAATGGCAACGCTCCGCGCCTCGCGCGCATGGACCCGGCGGCAGTTCCTGGTCCGCTCCGCCTCCAGTCTCGCCGTCGCCTCGCTCGCGAAGCCTCATTTGAGCCGCGCCGCCGATCGGCCGCGGATCGCAGGCGGCATCCAGTCCGGCGATGTCTCCGGCGGCTCCGCGGTGATCTGGGCGCGCGCCGACCGACCCGCGCGGATGCAGGTGGAATGCTCGACCGTCGAGAGCTTCAAGACCATCATCGCCTCGGCCTCCGGCGATGCGCTGCCCGACGCCGATCTCACTGCAAAACTCCTGCTGGCGGATCTGCCGCCCGGGCAGGACATCTTCTACCGCGTCCGCTTCGACGACATCGCCACCGGTCTCCTCGGTGAAAGCCGCGTCGGCCATTTCCGCACCGCGCCGGCAGCGCGCCAGTCGATCTCGTTTCTGTGGTCCGGTGACACCGCGGGCCAGGGCTGGGGCATCGACGTCTCCCGCGGCGGCTATCGCAGCTATCGCACCATGCGCGACAACAATCCGGATTTCTTCATCCACTGCGGCGATCACATCTACGCGGACTGCACGATCCCTTCCGAACAGAAGCTGCCGAATGGCGAGACCTGGCGCAACATCGTCACCGAAGAGAAATCGGAGGTGGCGCACACCCTGGCGCAGTTCCGCGGCAACTACAAATACAACCATCTCGACGAACACTTTCGCGCCTTCCATGCAGAGGTGCCGATGTTCGCGCAATGGGACGATCACGAGGTGACCAACGACTGGTCGCCGATCGGGAGCTGTGACGAGGCCGGTTACGAGGACGACGGCACCCCGCGCCTGGTCGCGCGCGCGCGCCGGGCCTTCTTCGACTTCATGCCGATCCGCGACATCGGCGCGCGACACGGCCGCGTCTATCGCAAGATCGCCTATGGCCCGCTGCTCGACGTCTTCATGATCGACATGCGAAGCTACGGCGACGAGAGCTGGAACAAGGGCGACGATCACCGCGGCTGGATCCTGGGCGCCGGGCAGCTCGCCTGGCTGAAGCGCGAGCTTGCCGCTTCGCGCGCGACCTGGAAGGTGATCGCGGCCGATTTGCCGATCGGCTTGATCAGCCTGGACGCCGTCGCGCTCGGCGATGGGCCGCCCGACCGGCGCGAGCACGAGATCGCGGATCTGCTCGCCTCCATCAAGCGTGCCGGCATCCGCAACATCGTCTGGCTCACTGCCGACATGCACTACACCGCCGCGCATTATTACGATCCGAACAGGGCGCAATTTAGGGATTTCGAGCCGTTTTGGGAGTTCGTCTCCGGCCCGCTGCACGCCGGCAGCTGGAGCCCGGGCCAGCTCGACGACACCTTCGGCCCGGTCGCGATGTACCAGCATGGCTGCAGCGCTGAGCAAGGCGACAATCTGGCGCCCTGTTTCGGCTTGCAGTACTTCGGGCGGGTCGACATCGACGGCCGCAGCGGCGTGATGACGGTGAGGCTGAAGGACGTCGACAATCGCGACCTCTGGTCCGTCGACATCGTGCCGCAGCCGCAGGTGCATCCTTCGCTGGTGGCGCAGCGTTCGTAGGCCGCTAACCCGATCTTGATTGGCCGCCGCGCTCCTCCAGCGCTAGGGTGGGAGCCCCGCCACTTCTTCTCCATCACTTGAAATGTCTGCTCACGCGGTATCGCCGCGCGCATCGGGCGGGCTGGATTGCTCAGGAGCCTGTTCCATGGACCATTTGAAAACACAGGGCATCAGCATGCCCAAGCTCGGCCTCGGCACCTTTCGCATGCAGGGCGATGCCTGCCGTGCCGCGGTCGAGAGCGCGCTTTCGATCGGCTATCGCCACATCGACACGGCCGAGATGTACGCCAACGAGGAGGCGATCGGCACGGCCATCGCCGCCTCCGGCGTGCCGCGCGGCGAACTGCACGTCACCACGAAAGTCTGGCACGAGAACCTCAGCTCTGACGCGATCCGCCGCGCTTTCGACGCCAGCCTCGCGAAGCTCCGGCTCGACCATGTCGACCTCTATCTCGTGCATTGGCCGTCGAAAGCCGCGAACTGGGGCGCGGTGTTCGAGACCCTGATGACGCTCAAGGAGGAGGGGCGCACGCGCGCCATCGGTGTTGCCAACTTCACGACCGCGCTGCTCAAGGTGGCGGTCGAGGAGATCAAGGCGCCGATCGCCTGTAACCAGGTCGAATACCACGCCATGCTCGATCAATCGAAGGTGCTGGCCTATCTCCAGCCGCGGTCGATCCCGCTGGTCGCCTATTGTCCGCTGGCGCAGGGGCGTTTCGCGAGCGATCCGGTGCTGGCCGACATCGGCGCCCGGCACAATGCCACCGCTGCGCAGGTCGCGTTGAAATGGCTGCTCGACCAGGCCGGCGTCGCCGCGATCCCGAAGGCCTCGCGGCGCGAGAGCCAGCAGGCCAATCTCGACGCGCTGAAGATCACGCTCGACGATGCCGATCGCAAAAAAATCGCCGCGCTGGCGAAGGACAGACGCTGCGTCAATCCCGGCTTCGCGCCGGCGTGGGATTAGCTCCAGTGATCGTGCAATAGAAATGGCCCCATGAGGGGCCATTTCCTTGTCGCGTTGCGCATCAGTCCCAGTGGTGATGGCGATGGCTGCGCTTGATCACGACGACCTTGTCACCGCGATGGTGGCGATGCCAGCCATGGTGACGATGTCCGCGGAATTCGGCGCGGGCGCCGTACGGGCCGTGGTGATGATGATGATAGCCGCCGCTGCGCTTGATCACCACCGTCTCCGCGCTGGCCAGCGTCGGCGCCGCGATCATCAGCGCGCCCACAGCCGCAACCACATAACCAAGCTTCTTCATGATGTCCTCCTCCAAACCAATGCAGATCTAAACCGTAGATTTGCGCGAACGTTCCGGAGGAACGGCAAGAGAATTCTGAACGGATGTTCAGACGAAGGCGTGCTAGTCGCAGCGCTGCTGCACGGGCGTCGGCAAACCTGTGGCAACGTATTTCCCGTTCCTGATCGTGTACTCGCCGCGCTCGCTGCGATTGTAGATGGCGCGCAGGCTGCCGTCCTTCTGCAACAGCAATCCGAACTCACGGGCCTGACGCAGCGAGGGGAAGTACACCATCAGATTGAGCAGGCCCTCGGCATTGACCGTGGCGGACACCACCTCGTTCTCGTCCCTGGCCTCGCCGAAATTGCGCCGGTACATCACCGGCCGTCTTTCCGGATTTCGTAAGTCAAGCGCGCGCCCCGGTCGCGGTCGGGCCTACCTGCGCAATCGACAGCCCACGAGCCGAGCAGGCCCCATTGCTCCACGGTCGCGGCCAGCGTCTCGGCACCGGCCGTCGCGGCGAACGCGACCCACAGCACCGCAGCCGCGATCCAGCGGCCCGAACAAGGCATCATGTCCTGAACAACCCCCGCCTCGAACAATTCCAACGTCTACCATCCCGCGCGGGAACGTGCCACGGCAGCCGCCGACCGCTCGCGAATTTGATCCGCGTCAATGAGGCCGAGCGGTTCGAAGGTAAGATGGCGTTTCCCGAAGGCGAACGTGGATAGAGCAATGCTGAATCAAGTCATGGATTTTGCGGGCGAAGTGCTGCCGGGGAGCTGTGCCGTACCGCCTTATTCCGAGGCCGCGTTTCTGAGCGAGCTGGGGGATCGATTGCGGTCCTCCCGCATGCGCTGCGACCTGTCGCGCCGGGAGCTCGCCCGCCGTTCCGGGATTTCCGAGCGCTACATCGCCCAGATCGAGGCCGGCAAGGGCAATGTCTCGATCGTGCTTTTGCTGCGACTGGCGTCCGCGATCCGCGGCAGCCAGCCGCAGGCGGCCTGACGCGTCGAGGTGACCGCCATGGGGCAGCTGGTACTGGCGGCCAAGGTCACCCATGTTCCATCATTGATGCTGTCGGAGATATCCGGCAGCCCCTTACGTGCCGCGCGCAAAGCTGCCGTCGATTCTTTGCGCGAGCTCGGCCGGCGGGCGAAGGAGCGCGGCGTCACCTGCTTCGTGGTGTTCGACACCCACTGGCTCTCCAATTTCGGCTACCACATCAACGCCAATGCGCGGCATCGCGGCTCGTTCACGAGCCACGAGGCGCCGCAGATGATCCAGGATCTGCGCTACGATCTGCCGGGCGATACGAAGCTGGCCGACGCCATCGCCGCCAGGGCCGCAGACGCGGGTCTCAGCGTCATTGCCCATCAGGTGGCGAGCCTCGGGCTCGAATACGGCACCATCGTGCCGATGCACTACATGAACCCGGACGGCTTTGCGAAGGTGGTCTCGATCGCCTCGCCGCTGTTCACCTCGTTCGAGGAAAGCCGGATCCTCGGTGAAGCCACCCGGCGGGCGATCGATGCATCCGGTGAACGGGTCGCAATCCTCGCCAGCGGCTCGCTCTCGCATCGGCTCTGGCCGAACAGGAAGCTGGGTCCCGAGGCGTGGACGAGCGTGGCCAGCGAATTCAATCGTCAGGTCGATCTGCGCGTGCTCGAGCTGTGGCAGGGCCGCCGCTACCGCGAATTCCTCGACATGCTTCCGGACTATGCCACCAAGTGCAACGGCGAGGGCGGCATGGCCGACACTATCATGCTGTTTGCAGCCCTCGGCTGGTACGACTACCGCGGCACCGCCGAGCAGCTCTGCGATTATTTTCCGTCGTCCGGGAGCGGTCAGGTCAACGTGGAATTTCACGTCGAGGCGTAGGCATCCGCCTCAGGCTCGCTTCTCCACATTGGCGCTGCGGGCCGGCATGCCGAACTCCCTGCGGCAGACATCGGCCAGCACGGCGACGCCCTCGCGGATCTGCTCATGCGTCGGGCTGGCAAAGCACAGCCGCAGCCGCGAGGCGGAATGGCCCTTGTTAGTCGACCATTCCGGCCCCGGATTGATCGAGACGCCGGCGGCGAGCGCGGCCTGATACAGCTTCAGCGTATCGACCTGGTCGGGCAGCTTGACCCAGAGGAAGATGCCGCCCTTGGGCTCCTCGAATTCGGCGGCGGTCCCGAACTGCTCGTTGAGCGCTTCCATCAGCGTGTCGAGCTTGCTGCGCAGCGCCTTGGTCAGGGCCGGCACGTGCGTTGAAAAATGCGACCTGCAATAGCTGGCGAGCACCATCTGCTCCAGCGCACCGGAGCCCGCATCCGTCTTCAGCGCCAGCATCCGCGACATCACCTCCCAGGGCGCCACGACGAAGCCGACGCGCAGTGCTGGCGCGATCGACTTGGAGAACGAGCCGATATGAATCACGCCGCCGCTCTCGCTCATCGCGTAGATCGCGGGCGGCCGCTGCCCTGACCAGATGAGGTCGGCATAGCAATCGTCCTCGAAGATCGGCACGCCATATTCGGCCGCGAGCCGCACCAGTTCGGCGCGGCGGCTCTCGGGCATGATGCTGCCGGTCGGGTTCTGCACCGTCGGAATGGTGTAGATGTATTTCGGCCGGATGCCGCGGCGCTTCAGGTCGGCCAGCGTGGAGGCCAGCAGGTCCATGCGCATGCCGTCCTTGTCGAGGGGAATGCCGACGACGTTGACGCCTAGCCGCGCCAGGCGGGTCAAAGAGCCCTGATAGCTCTCCTGCTCGACAATCACGGTGTCGCCGCGCGTCAGCAGGGTGGCGTTGACGAGGTCGAGCGCCTGGAGCGAGCCGGAGACGATCAGGAGGTCGTCGACCGTGCAATTGATGCCGGCATCGCGCTCGAGTTTCGTCACCAGGAATTCGCGCAAGGGCAGGTAGCCCTGCGGCCCATGCGCCAGCCCGTAGGTGGCGAGCGAGCGGCCCTCGCGTCGCAGCGCCGTGTTGGCCGCTTCGATCAGCTCGTCGAGCGGCACCTGTTCGGAATCGTTGTTGCCGCCGACGAAGCTGTATTTGGCAAGGCCCGTCCAGCGCGCAGACGGGGCCGGCAGCCCTGCTGGAAACAGGGGCGCGAAATCGAAGCTGGACGTCATGGGAGCGTTCCTCGTTTTGTTCTTGTTGAGCGTCGGCTTTGCACCGGCGCCGCCTTTACGTCTTGCCAGCCGTCCGGGTCGGACGGCCTCACTTCTTTGTGGCCGTCCTGGTCGGACGGCCCTGGCTGATGAAAGCGTAATGCGCGTTGGCGATGCCGCCAACCATCAAGGCTTCGACCGCCGGCTCGGCGATCTCGCCCGCGGCGGCCCAGTCGACCAGAAAATTGGCGCCGGTCCCGCCGCGCACGTCGTCGGTCGGAATGAAGATCGAGACGGTGGCGAGCGGCCGTAGCGCCACCGGCGTCTTCAGATAGCTCTCAACCTGCTTGCCTGCGGTGTCGAAATAGGCGATGCGTTTGATGACCAGGGGCTGGGTCTCGGAGGCGTTGTGTACGCTCAGCGTCACCGAGAAGTCGACACGCAGCTTGCCCTGGCTCATTGCGACGCTGGAATAGGCGGGCACGTAGAAACCGCCGGAGACGGCGAGGTCCTCCTTCGGCAGCGGGGTGAGCGAATCGGCAAAGTTTTGTTCGATATTGACTTTGGATTGCGCGGCGGCGGGCACGGCAAAGGCGAGGGGACCTAGCAGCATGGCTGCGATGAGCCCATTCCGCATGTGACGAATTGCTCGCTTGCCGCACCGCAACCCGTCTCTAGGGTGCGGCAAAACGGACCAATTTGGCATGCACGAGCTCATTCGCGACATCACACTCTCTATCCTGTTTGCCTGGATGTTGGGCCTGCTCGCCCATTTCTCCCGGCAACCGCTGATCCTGGCCTACCTTATCGCCGGCTTCTGCATAGGTCCATTCGGCGCCGGCTGGGTCCATTCGCAGGAATCGATCAGCGTCATCTCCGAGCTCGGCCTGATCTTCATGCTGTTCATGATCGGGCTCGAGATCGACCTGAAGAAGATCGTGCGGGCCGGGCGGGTGATCCTGTTCGCGGCGGGCAGCCAGCTGCTCGGCGGCTGTCTGCTCGGGGTTCTGTTCTTCGTCGGAATCGGCCTGTCGCTCGGCGGCGGGCATTTCGATGCGGTCTATCTCTGCGTCGCCTGCGCGCTGTCGAGCACGGTCATCATCGTCAAGGTGCTCTACGAAAAGCGCGAGCTGGACACGCTGCCGGGCCGCATCACGCTCGGCGTGCTGGTGCTCCAGGACATCTTCGCCATCCTGTTCCTGGCGGTGCAGCCGAGTCTCGCCAATCTGCAGGTCGGCGTCATCCTGCTGTCGATCGGCCGCGTCGCGGTGCTGGTCGCCGCCGCGCTGCTGGTCAGCCGTTACGTGCTGCCGCGCCTGTTCCACCAGATCGCCCGGCGGCCCGAGCTGATCCTGCTCGGCGCGCTCGCCTGGTGCTTTCTCGTCGCCGAGACTGCCGAGCGGCTGTCGCTGTCGCGCGAGATGGGTGCGCTGATCGCCGGGGTCTCGCTCTCGACCTTCCCTTACGCGCTCGACGTGACCGCCAAGGTCACCACGCTGCGGGACTTCTTCATCACGCTGTTCTTCGTCGCGCTCGGCATGACCATTCCCGTGCCCGGCCTCTCGGTGATCAGCCTTGCCTTGATGATCGCAGCGTTCACGGTGGCAAGCCGCCTCGTCACGACGTTCATGCCGCTCTATCTGATGAAGCAGGGCCTGCGCGCCAGCCTGCTGCCGGCGCTCAACCTTGCGCAGATCTCCGAGTTCTCGCTGGTGGTGATCCAGACCGGCGTCAGCGCCCGCCACATCGCAGCCGAGACGGCGAATGCGGCCTCTTTCGCCTTCGTGGTGCTGGCGGTGCTCTCGACCTTCGTGATGACCCGCAGCGACGAGATCACCCGCTGGGCGATCGGCCCGTTGAAGCGGATCGGCCTGCGCGATCTTGACCACGGCGACGGCCATGCCGAGGAGGGCCACGAGGGCGGCCATGGCGAGGCCCGCCGCATCGTCATCCTCGGCTTTTTCCGTGCGGCGAGCGCGCTGTTGGCCGAGATCGAACGGCAGGCACCGGTGCTGCTGGAGCAGATCACCGTGGTCGATTTCAACCCCAATGTGTACCAAACCCTGCTTTCACGTGGTCTGCACGTGATCTATGGCGACATCAGCAGCGCCGACACGCTGCTCCATGCCGGCGTCGGCAAGTCCGAGATGATCATCCTCAGCGTGCCGGATTCGCTCTTGAAGGGCGCCACCAACGAGAAGCTGGTCCGTCACGTCCGCGCGCTCAATCCGACTGCCCTGATCGTCGCCACGGCCGACCTGTTGGCCGACGTCGGCGCGCTCTACGAGGCCGGCGCCAGCTACGTCACCGTGACCCGGCTCAGCGATGCACATGAACTGTTTACCGTGATCGAAGCCGCCCAGGCCGGCCTGCTCGCGGACAAGCGCGCCGAACTTGATCAGCGTCTCGGCGAGCGCCGCGAGGTGTTGCCCTGACGGCGTCGAGACGCCTTCCTTGCCGCCTTCCTTGCGGGCAATCTGCGCCTATATCGCTGGTATGCCCGGTGCAAGCCTGAAACCATCGGCAGGCCCGCCCTCGGGCATATGTGGTTGCGCTGGGGAGACTAGCGCCCCGCCCCAAGTCCGGCTAAGCCTCCCGGCCATAACCGATAGAGATTGGGAAATGCCCGATAGCGTTCAGGAAGTCTTGCAGGCCTTTGCCCGGGGTGAGCTCGTGGTCGTCACCGACGACGAGGACCGCGAGGGCGAGGGCGATCTGATCGTCGCCGCCTCGCTGTGCACCGCCGAGAAGATGGCCTTCATCATCCGCCATACCTCCGGCATCGTCTGCGCGCCCGTGACGACCGAGGACGCGCGCCGGCTGCGGCTCGATCCGATGGTCGCCCACAACGATTCCGCGCACACCACCGCGTTCACGGTCTCGATCGACTATAAGCCCGACGGCGGCACCGGCATCTCCGCCGAGGAGCGCGCCTCGTGCTGCCGCGCGCTCGCCAATCCCAATGTCGGCGCCAACGACTTCGCCCGGCCCGGCCACATCTTCCCGCTGATCGCCAAGGACGGCGGCGTGCTGCTTCGCTCCGGCCATACCGAGGCCGCGGTCGACCTCTGCAAGCTCTCCGGCCTGCCGCCGGTCGGCGTCATCAGCGAGCTCATGAACGACGACGGTAGCGTGATGAAGGGCGAGCAGGTCGCGCAATTCGCGGTCAGGCACAAGCTCAAGCACGTCACCATCGCGGACATGATCGCCTACCGCCAGGCGCGCGAGAAGCTGATCGAGCGGGTCTCGACGTTCGTCACCGACAGCCCGATCGGCCCCCTGCAGGGCTACGCCTACCGCTCGCCGTTCGATTCCATCGCTCACGTCGCCTTCGTCTACAACGGGGTCGGCGACGGCAAGAACGTGCTGACGCGCTTCCACAAGCCGAACATCGTCAAGGACACCTTCACCGGCCACAAGCGCATGGCCGCCGTGCTCGAGCATTTCAAGAAGACCGGCCGTGGCGTGCTGGTCTACCTGCGCGACGGCGCAGCCGGCGTGCCCGTTTCGCCGCTGCCGGACGAGACCTCGACGGAGGCCGACCGCAACCGCCAGTGGCGCGAGGTCGGCGTCGGCGCGCAGATCCTGCGCGACCTCGGCGTCACCTCGATCCGGCATCTCACCTCGTCGGTGCACGACTACAAGGGCCTGTCGGGCTTCGGCATCGAGATCGTCGCCAACGAGCAGCTCGAAAACTGACATCGTCATTCCGGGGCGGCTCTGAAAGCGCCACGCTTCGCGTCACCCCGGAATGACCGAAACCAGGATGCAATTGAACTTGTTGCCGCGGCGCCTTACTTTGTCGGGCAATTATCGACGGAACCAGACGCGAAAGGACGTTTCATGAGCGTGCGCCCTCAGGCCAAGGACAAGCCGGCTGCGGCTTCTTTCCAGTGGGACGATCCGTTCCTGCTTGACGAGCAGCTGACCGAAGACGAGCGCATGGTGCGCGACACCGCCCGCGCCTATGCGCAGGACAAGCTGCTGCCGCGCGTCTCCAAGGCCTATCTCGAGGAGAAGACCGACCGCGAGATCTTCAACGAGATGGGCGAGCTCGGCCTGATCGGCATCACGCTGCCGGAGGAATATGGCTGCGCCAATGCGAGCTACGTCGCCTATGGCCTCGTCGCGCGCGAGATCGAGCGGGTCGATTCCGGCTATCGCTCGATGAACTCGGTGCAGTCCTCGCTGGTGATGTACCCGATCTACGCCTATGGCGATGAGAACCAGCGCAAGAAGTACCTGCCCAAGCTCGCCAGCGGCGAGTGGGTCGGCTGTTTCGGCCTGACCGAGCCCGATGCCGGTTCCGATCCGGCCGGCATGAAGACCCGCGCCGAGAAGGTGTCGGACGGCTATCGCCTCACCGGCAGCAAGATGTGGATCTCGAACGCGCCGATCGCCGACGTCTTCGTGGTCTGGGCCAAGTCGGCCGCCCACGACAACCAGATCCGCGGCTTCGTGTTGGAGAAGGGCATGAAGGGCCTGTCCGCGCCGAAGATCGGCGGCAAGCTCTCGCTTCGTGCCTCCATCACCGGCGAGGTCGTGATGGACGGCGTCGTGGTCGGCGAGGACGCCCTGCTGCCCAACGTCTCTGGCCTCAAGGGCCCGTTCGGCTGCCTCAACCGCGCCCGCTACGGCATCTCGTGGGGTGCGCTTGGCGCCGCCGAGGACTGCATGCATCGCGCCCGTCAATACACGCTCGACCGCAAGCAGTTCGGCAAGCCGCTCGCCGCGACCCAGCTGGTGCAGAAGAAGCTCGCCGACATGGAGACCGAGATCGCGCTCGGCCTGCAGGGCTCGCTTCGCGTCGGCCGTCTGATGGACGAGGGCAAGTTCGCGCCCGAGATGATCTCGATCATGAAGCGCAACAATTGCGGCAAGGCCCTCGACATCGCCCGCACCGCCCGCGACATGCACGGCGGGAACGGCATCTCGATCGAGTATCACGTGATGCGCCACGTCCATAACCTCGAGACGGTCAACACCTACGAGGGCACCCACGACGTCCACGCCCTGATCCTGGGCCGCGCGATCACGGGCATTCAGGCGTTTTTCTAGCCGCCGCGATCTTCGGCTGTAGGATGCGAAGACTCTCGAATTGCGTCATGGCCGGGCTTGTCCCGGCCATCCACGTTCTAGTCGGAGAGAAGAACGTGGATGCCCGGCACAAGGCCGGGCATGACGAAGTCAGCAAGGTATAAACAAGCCATGTCCGACAACGACGACGTCCCGTTCAACCGCAACTTTCCGCTGAAGCCCGGCATCGTCGAGGAGGTCCGCCCCGGCGTGCGGCGCGTGCTCTGCAACAATCCGAGCCCGTTCACCTTCACGGGCACGGTCAGCTACATCGTCGGCAAGGGCAAGGTCGCGATCATCGATCCCGGTCCAGACGATGCGGCGCATGCGGCGGCGCTGCTCGATGCCGTGCGCGGCGAGACCGTGACGCACATCTTCGTCACCCACACCCATCGCGACCATTCGCCGAACACCGCGCGGATCAAGCAGGCGACGGCTGCGCCGGTCTATGCCGAAGGCCCGCATCGCGCCTCGCGGCCGCGATTCGAGAGCGAGAAGCACAATCCGGAATCCGGCGTCGACCGCGATTTTGCCCCGGACGTCAATCTCGCGCACGGCGACGTCGTGGAAGGCGATGGCTGGCGGCTCGAGGCCGTGGCGACGCCCGGCCACACGGCCAATCATCTGGCATTCGCCTGGCCGGAGCGGAAGTTCAACTTCGTCGGCGATCATGTGATGGGCTGGTCGACCTCGATCGTGGCGCCGCCGGACGGCTCGATGATCGACTACATGGACTCACTCGACCGGCTCGCGGCCCGCGAGGAGGAGCTCTATTTCTCGGGCCATGGCCCCGAGATCCCCGAGGGCCAGCGCTTCGTGCGCTTCCTGATCCGGCACCGCAAGGCGCGCGAGGCCTCGATCCTGCACCGCCTCGCCAAGGGCGAGACCGACATCCCGACCATGGTCCGCGCGATCTATATCGGTATCGATCCGCGCCTGACGACAGCTGCCGGCTATTCCGTGCTGGCGCATCTCGAAGACCTGGTCGCGCGCGGCGTGGTCGCGACGGATGGCGATCCCGTGATCGGCGGGACCTATCGGATGGCCGGCGCGTAGCTCTCCGCCGTCATCCGGGGCTCGCGAAGCGAGAGCTATGGTGGCAATTGCGCACCATAGTTCGTGCTTCGCACGCCCCGGAATGACAGCGAGGCTATTTCTTCACCGTCTTCGCCGGCGCCTTGGGCGGTGCCACCGGGGTCTTCTTCACCGGCTTGAGCGCGTCGGCATCGGCGGCGGTGTTGAGGTCCTCGATGAACCTCTTGACACGCGCGGCGTTGCTGCCGAGGTCGCTGTCGAAATTGCGCGACGCAGAGCGGATATCGACGCGGGAATCATCGCCATCCGGCACGACCCTGATCGAAACGTCCTCGCGGAAACCCATGATCGGCGTGCGCGCCACCGCCTCGATGCGGCCGATGCGGCGCGGCGGCTGCGGTGCGCGCTCGTCGATCACGATCCATTTGCGCTTGTGGACGAGCTGGAGCGCGATCGCATAGGCGCGGTCGGCCGAGATCTCGAGCTCGACAGGCTCGATATCGGGATAGAAGTGGCGCTGCTGCTCCGCCGAATAGAGGCCGGCATAGACCGCAGTGTTGGTGCCCTCGCCGGTGCGCAGGCGCGCCAGCGCCTCGAAGCGCGGCGGATCGATCGGATCCGTGGTGATGTCGTAGATCGACGGCAGCTTGCGATATTGAAAGGCCAGATAGGCGGGGTAGGCGAGAATCGCCCCGTCGATCAGGAAGGCGAGCAGGATGCGCGCCATGCCGCGCGAGCCGTTCTGCCAGATTGCGGCAAAGCCGGCGAGCCCGAACAGGATCGAGAGGCCGGCGATCGCGAGCCCGCCGATGAACGTCGCAAGCGCCGGCTTCGGCTCCAGGAAGTCGAAGCGGACGATGATGATCGACACCACCACCGCCAGAACCGCGAACACGGCCAGATTGCGCGCCCAGCTCGCGAGGCTGGACACGGGCTCCGACTGGTAGGGAGCGGAAAACCTGCGGGCCATCGGGTGCGCTCTGCCGGGGTTGGCGATGCCGGCCGATTTGGCGCGACGATAGGCCGTTGAGACCACGGCCGAGGGGCAAATTCAAGGGAGACCGGACTGATACTGCCGTTACAGCCCGTCATTCCGGGATGGTCCGAAGGACCAGACCCGGAATCTCGAGATTCCGGGTTCGATGCCGTTGGCATCGCCCCGGAATGAGTTTGCTTGCAGTGCCGCTACGCTGCCGCGTTCGGGAAGCGGTAATCCCTGAACTGGTCGCGCAGCGCCGTCTTCAGGATCTTGCCGGTGGCGGTGTGCGGAATGCCGTCAACGAAAGCGACGTCGTCGGGCATCCACCATTTGGCGATCTTGCCTTCCATGAACTTCAGGATGTCCTCGCGCGTGGCCTGCTGGCCCTGCTTGAGCTGCACGATCAGAAGCGGCCGCTCGTCCCATTTGGGGTGGAACACGCCGATCACGGCGGCTTCCGCCACGGCGGGGTGGCCGACCGCGAGGTTTTCGAGGTCGATCGAGGAGATCCACTCGCCGCCGGACTTGATCACGTCCTTGGAGCGGTCGGTGATCCGCATATAGCCGTCCTCATCGATGGTTGAGACGTCGCCGGTGTCGAAGAAGCCGTCCTCGTCGAGGATGTTGCTGTCGACGCGGTAATAGGCCTTGGCAACGGCGGGCCCGGAGACCTTGAGGCGGCCGAAGGTCTTGCCGTCCCAGGGCAGCTCCTTGCCGGCATCGTCCGTGATCTTCATCTGCACGGCGAACGGCGCATAACCCTGCATCTGCAGCACGTCGAGCCTGGCATCGCCGGTCGCATTCTGGAACGGCGGCTTCAGCGCCGCGACGCTGCCGATCGGGCTCATCTCAGTCATGCCCCAGGCGTGGCGGACGTTCGAGCCCATGTCGAGGAAGGCCTTGATCATCGAGCGCGGCATCGCCGAGCCGCCGCAGATCACCATCTTCAGATCCGGCAGCTTGAGATTGTTCGCCGTCATGTGCTGGAGCAGCATCAGCCACACCGTCGGCACGCCGGCGGTGTGCGTCACCTTCTCGGTCGAGAGCAGTTCGTAGACCGAGGCGCCGTCGAGCTTGGCGCCTGGCATCACCAGCTTGGTCCCCTGCGAGGGCGCGGAGAAGGCGATGCCCCAGCTGTTGGCATGGAACAGCGGAACGACCGGCAGCATTGTCTCGGACGCGCTGGTGCCGAGCGCGTCGACGTTGTTGGCCATCAGCGCGTGCAGCACGTTGGAGCGATGCGAATACAGCACACCCTTGGGATCGCCGGTCGTGCCGGAGGTGTAGCACATCGCCGCCGCCGTGTTCTCGTCAAAGTCCTTCCATTTGAATTTGCCGTCGGCCTGCGCAATCCAGTCCTCGTAGGCCACCGCGTTCTTCAGCGTGGTCTCCGGCATGTGAGCCTTGTCGGTGAGCACGATGTAGCGCTCCACGCTTGGCAGCTTGTCCGCGATCTTCTCCAGGATCGGAACGAAGGTGATGTCGGTCATCACGATGCGATCCTGCGCATGATTGATGATCCAGGCGATCTGTTCGGGGAAAAGGCGGGGATTGACGGTATGGCAGATGGCGCCGATCCCCATGATGCCGTACCAGACCTCGAGATGGCGCCAGGTGTTCCAGGCGATCGTCGCGACACGATCGCCGAGCTTGATGCCGTCGCGCTCCAGCATCTGCGAGACCTTCAGCGCGCGCTTGTGGATCTCGGCGTAAGTGGTGCGATGGATCGGTCCCTCGACCGAGCGTGTGACCACCTCCTGCTTGCCATGAATCCTGGCGGCGTGTTCGATGATCCGGTGGCAGAGCAGGGGCCAATCTTGCATCAAACCAAGCATTCCGACGTTCCTCCGAGAAGTCGCTGGGCGCGTTATCGCTCTCAGCGTTGGGCCAAAGAATTGACATGACTTTTAGCCTGCCGGAGTTTCGCCGCAAATGGTCTTGTCGTGGCTATAGGTCCGCCGGCGCGGCAATGGTTACCGCTGCGCTCGGGCTGGTGCTCGTGCCTGCGGAAACGGCAGAGGCGCGGAAATACCCTGCGCCGCTCGATATCTTCAGCCTTGGCTCGCCAAAGCCGCGTGCAGTGGTTCGGGCCGCCAGGATTCCACTGCCAAAGCCGCGCCCGGAAGAGGCCCCCAAGGCATCGGAGGAGGCCCCGCCACAGGCCGACGGCAAGCCGGCTCCTGACAAGCCGAGCGCGGACAAGCCTGCCGAGGCGGCGCCGCCGCCCGAGAAGCAGGCCTCGGCCTGCCGGCTGGCGCTGACCGAGGAGATCGCGATCGCGCCGTCCGTTCCGGATATCCGCGGTCCCGGTGCCTGCGGCGGCGAGGATCTGGTGCGGCTGGAGGCCATCGTGCTGCAGGACAAGCGCAAGGTGACCGTCAAGCCGGCGGCGGTCCTTCGCTGCACCATGGCGTCCGCGCTCGCCGATTGGGTGCGCAAGGACATGGCGCCGCTGGCGACCAGCCTCGGCTCCGCCGTCAGCGAGCTCGACAATTTCGACAGCTTCGAGTGCCGTGGCCGCAACCGCGTCGCCGGCGCGATGCTGTCCGAGCACGGCAAGGCCAATGCCATCGACATCCGCGCCCTCAAGCTCGCCAACGGGCAGTCGATCGGCCTAACCGACCGCACCACCTCGCGCGAGGTGCGCGAGCGCGTGCTGCACTCGGTCTGCACTCGCTTCTCCACCGTGCTCGGCCCGGGTTCGGACTGGTACCACGAGGACCACATCCATCTCGATCTCGCGCAGCGGCGCAACGACTACCGGATTTGCCAGTGGAACGTGTGGGATCCGCTGCCTCAGGTCGCTCCGCTGCTGCCGGCGGAACGTCCCGAGGAGGCACCGCCGCGCGAGGTCGCGGCCAAGCCCGAGGCAAAGGAGCGCGCCGACGACGGTGGGGCGGAGACGCCCCCTGCGCCTGCGGGCAAGCCGGCGGCGGATGGCAACAAAGCCCGATCGCACCAGCCGGCAACAAAAAAGCGCCGGTGAAACCGGCGCCTTTGAAAAGCCTCGGGCAAGACCTGCTTAGTAGCAAGGCCTGTTTAGTAGGATGAGTTGGAACCGCCCTGGAGCGCGAGGCGCGGCTTGTAGGGCGAATCGCCGTGCTTGGGCTCGAGCACCACGACGAGGGTGCCGAGCTTGACGCGATCATAGAGATCGATCGCGTCCTCGTTGGTCAGGCGGATACAGCCTGACGAGATCGAGGCGCCGATATATTCCGGCTGGTTGGTGCCGTGGATGCGGAACAGCGTGTCCTTGCCTCCAGAATGGAGGTATAGCGCGCGGGAGCCCATCGGATTGTCCGGTCCGGGTGCGACATAGGTCGGCACGCCCAGGCGCGAGATTTCGCCGGGGGTGGGGTGCCAGGCCGGCCACTCGGTCTTGCTGGCCACCTTGGCGATGCCCGACCAGGCCATGGCCTCTTCGCCGACGGTGATGCCGTAGCGGATCGCTTTGCCGCCCTCCAGCACGTAATAGAGGTAATGGTTGTCGGAATCGACCACGATCGAGCCCGGCGCTTCCTTGCGGTGGAAGTCGACAATGGCGCGGCGGAACGGTTCTGCGACCGCGGTATTCTCGTATTTCACCTTGGCAAGGAGTTCCTTGTCCTTTGGCTTGAACGCCTTGGTGTCCGTCGCCTCGTAACGCGTGGTGGCCTGCATGCAGCCCGACAGCATCAGGCCAGCGGCCAAAATCCCAAACATAATTTTCAGCGACGACATGGTTTGGTTCCAATCAAAACAATACCGTGCGGAAGGGCCTGAGCGTAGCGCTCAAGTTCCTCGACTCCGTTAAGGCCATTATCGTCGAAATCTGCCACAATTCCAGCGCTGAAGCCATTTTCCGGGGCTGTAAGCCCGCAGCTGTGGCTTTTCTGCCGCAAATTTTGGGGTGTCCTGCGGGTTTTTCTGGTAAGAGGCGCCAAGCTGTGCCTCCGGCGCCACAGTTGAGCCTTGGGGCCGCCGCAGATGCAAACGCTCCGTTAATGTTGTTGTCATCGTGAACCTGTCAGAATCGCGCTAAGGGCTGTCGTTCTGTCGCAGGATCTCTGGAGCTTTTGATGTATTCGGTGTTCGTTCCCTCCGAGACCTCCCTCAAGAAGGCGGTGGTCGAGGATCTCACAGCGCTGCCGGAGAACGCAGTCTGGATCGACCTCGTCAACCCCACGGCTGTCGAGGACAAGGCCGTGGAGCGGCTGGCGGGCATCGCCATCCCGACCCGGGAAGACATGCAGGAGATCGAGATCTCCAGCCGCCTCTATATGGAGAATGGCGCGCGCTACATGACCGCGACGCTGATGTGCCACTCCGATACCGACATGCCCCGGACCACGGCGGTGACCTTCATCCTGGCCGACCACCGCCTGGTGACGGTGCGATACGACCTGCCGAAGCCGTTCGCCCTGGTTGAGGCCAAGCTCGCGCGATCCTGCACGCCTTCCATCACGGGGGAGATGGTGCTGATGGAGCTGCTGGACGCGGTGATCGACCGCTGCGCCGACATTCTGGAGCGTTGTGGCGCCGAGATCGATCAGGTCTCGCACGACATCTTCGAACCCGAGAGCGAGCGCCACGGGCAGGCAAAGAGATATTCCCAGATCCTGATCTCGATCGGCCGCAAGGGCGATCTGACCTCGAAGGTTCGCGAGAGTCTGGTATCGATCGGTCGCGTCGTGACGTTCCTGTCCGCGGTGGTCGAGGGCGTGAAATGGTCGAAGGACATGCGCGAGCAGCTGAAGACCATGCAGCGCGACGTCGCCTCGCTGACGGACCACGCCTCCTATCTCTCCAACAAGATCACCTTCGTGCTCGACGCCATGCTCGGCGTCGTCAATCTCGAGCAGAACAACATCATCAAGCTGTTCTCGGTCATGGCCGTCGTCCTGATGCCGCCGACGCTGATCGCCTCGGTCTACGGCATGAACTTCAAGGTGATGCCGGAACTCGAATGGGTGCACGGCTATCCGATGGCGATCGTCATGATGCTGATCGCCGCCATCGTCCCGTACTGGATCTTCAAGTGGAAGAAGTGGCTGTAGGAACCGTGCGCGAGCAAAGATGGCTACCGAGACCTTACGCCGCTCGCACAGACACGATGAATGGTGTCGCAGAATCGATCGAGATTGCGGCGCCGCGGTGATGTGCGAATCACGCCGCAATTCCTCCGGTAAAATTTGAGCGGTGGGCTGAACGTTTGCGCGAAACTTGTCTGCGATAAGCAGGACGTAGCCGCGAGGAACAGCCATGGTTGAGAAACACATAACGTCGCCCCGCAACGTCATCGATCTGGCGAACTATCGTCAGGCGATGACGAGCGGCAAGGCGCCGGCGATGTCGGCGCGCATGTGCCGGCACTGTGGTGCTCCGCTGCTCGATGGTGAGAACGACGACGACTGCTCGACTGCATTCAGCACGGCCGCTCCGCGGCCGCGCGAGCGGTCACGTCGGATTCGACTCGATTGAGGAACGGAAGTTAAGGGCGATCCAGGTCTTGCGGCGGCGTTGTCTGGATCGCCTTGCTTCCCTGAGCGGCCATTTCCACTTCCGTCATTGCGAGGAGCGAAGCGACGAAGCAATCCAGACGGTCTCTGCGGAGGCAGTCTGGATTGCTTCGCTTTCGCTCGCAATGACAGTGCCCGCCTACACGTGCTGGCCGCCGTTGATGTGGATCTCGGCGCCGTTGACGTAGGACGAGGTGTCCGTGCACAGCACGTAGATGATCTTGGCCACTTCGTCGGGCGTGCCGAGGCGGTGCATGGGGATCTGCTGCTCGACGATCTTCTCGGTCCCCGGCGACAGGATCGAGGTGTCGATCTCGCCCGGGGCGATCGCGTTGACGCGCACGCCGATGCGGCCGAAGTCGGAGGCCATCTCGCGCGTCAGCGAAGCAAGGGCCGCCTTCGAGGTGGCATAGGCCGCACCTGCGAAGGGGTGCACGCGCGAGCCCGCGATCGAGGTGACGTTCACGACCGACCCCTTGGCGGCCTTCAATTCCTCGATCAGCCCGCGCGCCATCATGATCGGCGCGAAGAAGTTGACATGGAAGACGTGCGTCCAGGTGTCGAGGTCGGTGTCGACCGAGCCCAGCCGCGAGCCGCCCGGGCCCTTCGGCGAGATTGCCGCGTTGTTGACCAGCGCATGCAGCGTGCCGTCCTCGAGCCGGCTGCGGATCTCCGAGATCGCGCGCGCGGTGTCCTCGGGGTTGCCGAGGTCGACCTGGATGTGGTCCTCCGGCCCGGCGTCCCAGGGGCAGTCCTCGGGGAAAGGATGCCGCGAGCAGGTGATGACGCGCCAGCCCGCCGAGGAGAAGCGGATCACCGTGGCGTGGCCGATGCCGCGGCTGGCACCGGTCAGGAGCAGCGTACGGCGCGGCGCATTGGACGAATGCGGCATGGACATCTTTCAGGTCGGCCCAAAGCTTATGGATACATCCGCGTCTTGGACCACTTCTGGCCGGCGGCGTCACGGCGAAATTCGATGCGGTCGTGCAGGCGGAACGGGCGGTCGTGCCAGAACTCGATCCGCACCGGCGTGATGCGCCAGCCGCTCCAGCCCGGCGGCCGCGGCACTTCGCCGATGACGTATTTGGCCGCGACCTTGGCGATGGCCTGCTCGAACGCGAACCGGCTCTCCAGCTCTTGCGATTGCTTGCTCGCCCAGGCGCCGATCTGGGCCTGCTTCGGTCGCGTCGCGAAATACGCATCGGCTTCAGCGTCGCTCACCGGCGTCACGTTGCCGCGGATGCGGACCTGACGGCGCAGCGACTTCCAGTGAAAAAGTAACGCTGCCTTAGGATTTGCGGCGAGTTCGCGGCCCTTCTGGCTGGCGATGTGGCTGTAGAAGACGAAACCCTCGGTATCGAAGCCCTTCATCAGCACCATGCGCACATCGGGCATCCCGTCGGGATCGACGGTTGCGAGCGCCATGGCGTTCGGATCGTTCGGCTCGCTCTTGACCGCTTCGTTCAGCCAGGCCTCGAACAACGCAAATGGCTCGTCGGCGGCGGTGAAATCACCGGATGTTAAGGGTGTCTGGTGTTTCATCGAGGTCGTGTCGGTCATGTCCGGAGTCCGAGTTGCGTCCCGCGGCCCAAAACGCGTTGTTGTCCGCTACCGCCCTATATAGGGCATGGGGACGCGTTGGCCTATCGGCGATCCGGCCGTCCGGCTTCGTCATGACGATGATTCTGATCGGGCTTGGCGCCGGCGGCTGCAGCTTCTCCCGCAACGACAGCAGCGCCTATGCCAAGGCCGACGACAGCGACCTCACCGGTTCGATTGCGCGGCCGAAGGACGCTCCCCCGACCGAGACCGATCTCGCCTTCACCCGCAACGCCGCCTCCGACGTCCTCAGCAAGGGCGACAAGGATGCCAGCCAGCATTGGGAGAATCCGGAGACCGGGGCGCGTGGCTCGGTGACGCCCATTGCCCAGTCCTACGCCGCCGAGGACGGGCGCAAATGCCGCGATTTCCTGGCGAGCTATGTCAACGGCAATACCGAAAGCTGGCTCCAGGGCGCCGGCTGCCAAAGCGGCCGTGGCCGTTGGGAGATTCATACGCTAAAGCCGTGGCGGAGCTGAGCATGATCGGGACCCGAAGGGCCGCGTTCGCGAAAAGTGGGAACCGGTTCTCCGATAAGACCATGCTCCAAAGATAGAACTTCAGCTCGCGTTCCTAGTTGCAAAAATGCCACTCTCTCCCCACATCACCGGCAGGTGGGGCGGGGAGCCCTCTGAACAATTCGATTTCTTGAAGGAGACGTGACGAATGCGCGACCCCTATGAGGTCTTGGGGGTGCCGCGGAGCGCCAGCGCTGCCGCGATCAAGAGCGCCTATCGCAAGCTGGCCAAGAAGCACCATCCGGACAGCAACACGGGTGATCCGAAGGCGGCCGAACGCTTCGCCGAGATCAACTCGGCCAACGAGATCCTCGGCGACGAGGACAAGCGCAAGCAGTTCGACCGCGGCGAGATCGACGCCGACGGCAAGCCGCGCTTCCAGGGCTTTCCGGGCGGCGGCGGCCCGCGCGGCCGCGCCGGCCCTGGCGGATTCGAGAGCTATACGTTCCGAAGCGGCGGTGCGGGCGGTCCGGGCGGCGGCGCGTTCGAGGACATCCTCAACAGCATGTTCGGCGGCGGGATGCGCGGCGCGCGGCCCGGAGCCGGCGGCGGTGCCCAGTTCGAGTTCGACACTGGCGGCATCGGGCTCGATCTCGACGTCAACGTCGCCATGAGCGTCTCGCTGGAAGAGGCGGTCAAAGGCGGCGAGAAGCGGGTTCGGTTGCCGACGGGCAAGGAGCTCAACGTCAAGATTCCGGCCGGGGTGACCGAGGGCCAGCAGATCAGGCTGCGGGGGCAGGGAGAAAGTGCGCAGGGCCATCCGCCCGGCGATCTTCTGATCACCATCAACATCGCGCCGCACCCATTCTTCAAGGTCGAGGGGGCCGACCTCAGGATCGACCTGCCTGTCACGCTCTACGAGGCGGTGCTCGGCGGCAAGGTCCGCGTGCCCACCCTCGGCAATGCCGTCGAACTCTCGGTCCCCAAAAACACCTCCAGCGGCCGGACCTTCCGCCTCAAGGGTAAGGGCCTGCCGAAAGCCGGCGGGACCGGGGATCTCTTCGTCACCGTCAGGATTATGTTACCGGACGGGAACGACGCCGAGCTTGAAGCATTGATGGAGAAGTGGCGGGACCAACACCCCTACAATCCGCGTAGCGGGCTTGGTTAGGCGATCGAACTGAAGGGGTTCTCCTAAAGGACGACGGCATCGTCGTGGAGATGATGCCCATCATACGTCTGAGGCGTGGTAGCGCTTCATGGTTTCGACGTATCGGCTGTCCGGCGGGGCAGCCGATGAAAAGGTGCGGCCTCGAGAGGGGGACCAGCGCGGTACCAAAAACCCCAATCGAGGCCGCCCGCGTCGATCGGCGGATCGAACGCCACTCATAATCGCGTGAACACCCGGTGCGATAATGAGACGCGTCGATGTCCTGATTCCAAATTTTCGATGACGGAATCTTGGCACCGCGCTTGTGCGGTTGTCTAGGTGCCATTCTTCTCTGCTTGGTCGTAGACGGCCTGCGCCACCTTGGTCAGCCGCTCGCGATCGCCGCTGCCGCTGACGACGTAGCCGACGCCGCGCTCGGCCCAGAACAACGCGCCGTCCTTGTCGGTCTTGGCGTAGCGCATTTGCGTCGCACCATTCTCGGCCTTGGCGCTGTAGATCGTGTACCGCTCGCCCGAGGCGCTCTCGTACATCAGGAACGACGCCGGACCGTTCGGTCCCGGCAGAAGCCGGCCGCCGACCAGCTTCAGCCCGCTCGCCTCCAGGTTCGGCGCGAACACGGTCCAGCCGCAGCGCCGGGTCAGCCAGGCCTGCAAGTGATCGCGCTCGTTGCCGCCGACCTCCACGGGGTGGCGGACCTCGACGACATAGAGGCGGTGGGCGTCGAGCGCGTCCGCCGTAAAGCTCCGGAACGTCGAGGGCGCGTTGGCGGCGCCATGCGCCACCCAGCCGGCGGTGCCGCCGGCGACGAAGGCAACCAGCACGGCCGCCGCGGCGCCATAGAGCCATTGCCGCGGGCGGCGCTCCAGCCGCTCGAGCTCGAGCCGCGCGGGCACCGGCTCATGGGCGACCACATCGTAGCGGGCGTGCAGCATCTCGGCCATGGTCCGCCAGGATTGCACCCGCTCGGCGTCCTCGGGGTGGGCGGCAAGAAACGCCTCGACGTCGGCGCGCCGCTCGGCCGGCAGCTCGCCGTCGACATAGGCGTGCAGTTCGTCCTCGGTCACTGGGATCTTGCGGTCGTTCATGTCGGTCGTCTCTGGCTCTGCGGCCCAAAATGTCTTCTGCGAGTTGGCTTCGCGCAGCTCACTGTCCGGCTGCGGGCGGACGTCGTTCGATGCATCGACCCGGCCATCATTTCACCCGCCTGAGCGCCGTACGCTCGCCCTCCAGCGAGGCTTTGACGTGGGCTCTTGCACGCGCCAGGCGCGACATCACGGTGCCGATCGGCACGCCCTGGATGTCGGCAACCTCGCGGTAGCTCATCCCTTCCAGCATCACCAGCAGCAGCACCGAACGCTGCTCCTCGACGAGGGTGGCCAGCGCCTTCTCGATGTCGCGTCCTTCGGCCTCGGTCCCGCTGGCATCCGGGTTGTTATCCGTCAGCGGCATGAATTGCGGCCGCCTCGCCAGCGAGCGCCGCCGGTTCTTGTTGAGGTTGGTCAGGATCGTATAGAGCCAGCTCCTGACGTCGCCTCCGAGAAACAGCCGCTCCGAACGTAGCGCGCGTACGAGCGTGTCCTGGACCAGGTCGTCGGCCACATCCGCATCGCGTGTGAGCGCGCGGGCGTAGCGGCGCAACGCCGGGATCATGGCCTCCACACTCTGGCGAAACGCACTCATTGCAGTCCTGACGTCCCTGGCGTTCGGCGCGCCTATAGCAATCATAACACCCGATCGGAACGGCTATTCCGGCACTCGAAACAGCGTTAACGCTGCGGATTTGGGCTGTACCGCGGGGGAGGGCTGGTGTACCTCCAGACCTCAACGAGAGTTCGACGGGACGTTTCAAAAATGGCGCAGAATTCGGGTCTGATGCAAGGAAAGCGCGGGGTTATCCTCGGCGTCGCCAACAACCGCTCGATCGCCTGGGGCATCGCCAAGGCATGCCACGCCGCCGGCGCCGAGCTCGCCTTCACCTATCAGGGCGATGCGCTGAAGAAGCGCGTCGAGCCGCTCGCCGCCGAGATCGACGGCCTCGTGCTCGGCCATTGCGACGTCACCGATGCCGCGACCATCGATGCCGCCTTCGCCGTGCTGAAGGAGAAATGGGGCAAGATCGACTTCCTGGTGCATGCGATCGCCTATGGCGAGCAGCTCGATGGCCGCTACGTCGACACCACGCAGGAGAATTTTTCGAAGTCGATGCTGATCTCCTGCTATTCGTTCACGGCGGTGGCGCAGCGCGCCGAGAAGCTGATGACGGATGGCGGCTCGCTGATCACGCTCTCCTATTACGGCGCCGAGAAGTGGATGCCGCACTACAACGTCATGGGCGTGGCCAAGGCGGCGCTGGAAGCCAGCGTGCGCTATCTCGCTGCCGATCTCGGCGAGAAGAACATCCGCGTCAACGCGATCTCGGCAGGTCCCATCAAGACGCTGGCGGCGTCCGGCATCGGCGACTTCCGCTATATCCTGAAGTGGAACGAGACCAACGCGCCGTTGCGGCGCAACGTCTCCACCGAGGACGTCGGCGGCAGCGCGCTGTATTTCCTCTCCGACCTCTCGCGCGGCGTCACCGGCGAGGTGCACCACGTCGATTCCGGCTATCACGTGCTCGGCATGAAGCGGCCGGATGCGCCTGATATCTCGCTTGGCGGGTAGAGCATGATCCGGAAAAGTGGGAACCGGTTTTCCGACAAGATCATGCTCAAACAAGAGGACTAGCCTTGAGCTGAAATGCCCAGGCCGACGATCTACTATCTTCGCCACGGCGAGACCGAGTGGAATGCGCTCGGCAGGCTTCAGGGCACCAGGGACATTCCGCTGAACGCGCGCGGCTGCAGCCAGGCCGTGCAGGCCGGCGCCATTCTCGCCGAACTGTTCAAGCGCGACGGGCGCGACAAGGCCGCGCTGGCCTACGTGTCGAGCCCGCTCGGCCGTGCGCGCCAGACCATGGAGCTCGCGCGCGGCAAGCTCGAATTGCCGCCTGCCGATTATGCGCTCGACGATCGTCTGCGCGAGATCGGCTACGGCACCTGGGAGGGGCTGACGCTGGCCGAGAGCGAGGCGAAGGATCCGGACATCTATGCAAGGCGCCTCGCCGACAAATG
Organism: Bradyrhizobium sp. USDA3516; assembly: GCF_057651995.1. Lineage (NCBI taxonomy): Bacteria > Pseudomonadati > Pseudomonadota > Alphaproteobacteria > Hyphomicrobiales > Nitrobacteraceae > Bradyrhizobium > Bradyrhizobium sp. USDA3516. Next base: position 72,307 of record NZ_JBYGYN010000009.1, read on the forward strand.
GACCGTGGGGCCTGCGGGCGGGGAGACCTACGCCGACGTGCAGATCCGCGTGCGCGCCTGGTACGACCAACTCCGGACCGACACCGTCGCGGTGGCCCATGGCGGGACCTGCCGGGCTCTGATGGTATCCCTGGGGCTGCAGACCCCCGCCAGCGCCGCCGAGCTCTATATCGAGCAGGGCGCCGTCTACGTGTTCGGCGACGGGCGGCTGGAGAAGTTCAGCTAGGCTTGAGTTCTAGTCATTCCGGGGCGCCCGAAGGGCGAACCCGGAATCTCGAGACTGCCGGTTCGATGCTGCGCATCGCCCCGGAATGACCGGAACGGGGTTGAACGCGCTGTGCTCGGGCGCTACCACAAGTCAGCACTGATTAACGAGCCAGAGACGAATGTCCTTCAACACCTTCGGCCACATGTTCCGCGTCACCACCTTCGGCGAGAGCCATGGGGTGGCGATCGGCTGCGTGGTCGACGGCTGCCCGCCGATGATCCCGCTCACCGAGGCCGACATCCAGCGCGATCTCGACCGACGCCGTCCCGGCCAGTCGCGATTCACCACCCAGCGCCAGGAGCCGGACCAGGTGAAGATCCTCTCCGGCGTGATGGCCCATCCCGAGACCGGCGTTCAGGTGACGACGGGCACGCCGATCGGCCTTCTGATCGAGAACACCGACCAGCGCTCGAAGGATTATTCCGAGATCAAGGACAAGTTTCGCCCCGGTCACGCCGACTTCACCTATGAGGCGAAGTACGGCCTGCGCGACTATCGCGGCGGCGGGCGCTCCTCGGCGCGCGAGACCGCGATGCGCGTTGCCGCCGGCGCCATCGCGCGGAAAGTGCTGCCCGACGTCAAGGTGCGGGGCGCCCTGGTGCAGATCGGTCCGCACAAGATCGATCGCGACAAGTGGGACTGGGACGAGGTCGGCAGGAATCCGTTCTTCTGTCCCGACAAGGACAAGGCCACGTTCTTCGAGACCTATCTCGACGGCATCCGCAAGAGCGGCTCCTCGATCGGTGCGGTGATCGAGATCGTCGCCGAGGGCGTGCCGGCAGGTCTCGGCGCGCCGATCTACGCCAAGCTCGATTCCGATCTGGCGGGCGCGATGATGACCATCAATGCGGTGAAGGGCGTCGAGATCGGCGCCGGTTTCGGCGCGGCAGAACTGACGGGTGAGGAGAACGCCGACGAGATGCGCTCCGGCAATGACGGCACGCGCTTCCTGTCCAACCACGCCGGCGGCGTGCTGGGCGGCATCTCCACCGGACAGCCGGTGGTGGTGCGTTTCGCGGTGAAGCCGACCTCGTCGATCCTGCAGCCGCGTCTCACCGTCGATCGGCAAGGCACCGAGACCGAGATCTTCACCAAGGGCCGCCACGATCCCTGCGTCGGCATCCGCGCCGTCCCTGTCGGCGAGGCCATGATGGCCTGCGTGCTGGCCGATCACTTCCTGCGTGATCGCGGGCAGGTGGGACGCTGAACTCGCGGTACTAGTCCACCGCGCAGCTTGACGGCTCCACAACTTCGTCCGCAAATGCGGCCATGAACAGCTCCGAGCTTCAGCGCATCTGCAACTGGCTGATCGACGGCACTTGGGCGGCTCAGGAGCCGGCCGTAGGGATTGCCGATTTCTGCGAACGTCTGGTCGCGGCGGGCCTGCCGCTGTGGCAGTTCGGCATCTTCATCCGCACGCTGCATCCCGAAGTCTTCGGCCGCAACTTCATCTGGCGGCAGGGCCAGGGGGTCGAAGTCGGCAGCGTCGATTTCGAGGTCCTGGACACGCCCCAATTCGCCCGCAGCCCGCTTCGCGTCGTGTTCGAGCAGGGCATCGAGGTCCGGGGCCGCGCAAGCGATCCCGACAGCAAGCGATTTCCGTTCCTCGAAGAAATGCAGACCAAAGGCGCCACCGACTATTTCGCGGTGCCGGTGCCATTTCTCGACGGCTCCATTCACGCGACGAGCTGGATCACGCAGCAGTCCGGCGGGTTCAGCGACGACGACATCGCGGCGATCCGAACAATCATCGCACCGCTGGCCCGTATCAGCGAGATCATCAGTCTGCGCCGCACCGCCGAGATGCTGCTCGACACCTATGTCGGCAACCGCGCCGGCGCGCGCATCCTCGGCGGCCAGATCCGCCGCGGTCATCACGACACCATGCAGGCCGCGATCTGGCTGTCGGACCTGCGCGGCTTCACCGCGCTGTCGGACCGGCTGCCGGCCGAGACGGTGGTCGAGATCCTCAACCAATATTTCGACTGCCAGGTGGCCGCGATCTGCGGCCATGGCGGCGAGGTGCTGAAGTTCATGGGCGATGGCCTGCTCGCCGTGTTTCCGATCGACGAATATGTCGGCGATGCCGCTCATGTCTGCGCGCGGGTGCTGGAGGCGGCGCGCGAATGCCGCGCCAGCGTCGAGGCGCTTGCCTTTCCGGCCGGCGAGGCCGTCGAGCGCTTCCGCTTCGGCGTCGCGCTGCATGTCGGCAACATCCTTTACGGCAATATCGGCGGCGGCAACCGTCTCGACTTCACTTGCATCGGCCCGGCGGTCAATCTCGCCGCAAGGCTGGAGAAGATCACCGGGCGCCTGGGGCGGACCGTCGTCGCCTCGGAAGGTTTTGCCAATGTCTGCCGCCATGATTGGCACCAGCTCGGCGAGTTTCCGATCGCGGGATTCTCCAAGGCGCAGCGTGTGTACGGGCTGGCGGAGGAGACGCCGGTGGTGATGGCGTGATGTGCACTGAGCGGAAGGTCATTCATCGTCGCAGGATGAAGCCTATTCCTCCGGCTCCGTCGTGAACAGCAGCGGATAGCCCTTGGCGCGGCCGGCGTCGGTGGCACGCGTCGCCTTGGTTTCGGCGACGTCCTTGGTGAAGACGGCCACCACGCAGGCGCCCAGCTTGTGCGCGGTGATCATCACCTTGTAGGCCTGATCCTCGGTCATGCGGAATTCGGCCTTCAGCACCATGGTGACGAATTCACGCGGCGTGTAGTCGTCGTTGATCAGGATGACCTTGTGGAGCTTCGGCCGCTCGACCTTGGTCCTGGTCCTGGTTTTCGGTTTGGTGACGGTGTCGTTCATCGTGTCCCGAAACGCCCTGGCCCCGAATGAGCCACCAGCGAGCGCATCATACCGCAGGAGCGGGCAGCGCTCCAAGATACGCGGCCGCTCGCCACCATGCCGTCGCGGCTGGGCAGGAATGCACGACTTGCGCCTGCTCGGGTTACGGAAGCGCGCGAACGAGCTGCAGTGCGGCGATCAGAGCGCCCACCGACAGCACGACCGACGCAAGCATGTAGGCGGCGGATGCCCAGGTCTGGCCGCGCTCGATCAGATACCAGGCATCCAGCGAGAACGTCGAGAACGTCGTGTACCCGCCACAAATTCCGACCGTCAGAAAGATCCGCGCGGCCTGCGGCAGGTTCCATCTGGTCGCGAACAGCGCAGTGAAGATGCCGATCAGGAACGATCCGGTGACGTTGATGATCAGCGTGCCCCACGGAAAATCCGTGCCGAATGCGCGGCCCGACCCGATCGCAACGAGATAGCGTATGACCGCGCCGAGCGCTCCGCCGCCGGCGACGGCGAGAATGTATTGAATGTTCAATGTTTCGCTCCCCACTTCGCCGTTTGCTTCACTTGCCCTCCGTGGCCAGGCCCTTGCCGACGGCGAGCAGCCCCAGCAATGAAACCAGCGCGAATCCAAGCCCGGCAAGAAACGTTCCCGTCGGTCCACAGGCGTCCCACAGCGCACCAGCGATCACGCTCGCGGCCAGCAAGGCAAGGCCCGTGAACAGGTTGAAATAGCCGAATGCGGTGCCGCGCAGGCTTGGTGGCGCCGCGTCGGCGACCATGGCCGAGAGCAGGCCCTGCGTCAGTCCCATATGGAGTCCCCACAGCACGACTCCGAGCGCGAGGCCCGCAAGGCTCGGCAGCAGCGCCAGCGCGAGGTCGGCCGCGGCGAGGAAGACGAGGCCGAGCGCGAGCAGGCCGGTCCGGTTGAGCCGGTCCGACAGCACGCCGGCCGGATAGGCGGAGAGCGCGTAGGCGACATTCATCAGCACCAGCACCGCCGGCACCCACATCACATCGAGTCCGATGTTCTGCGCGCGCAGGATCAGGAAAGCCTCGCTGAAGCGCGCGAGCGTGAAGACGATTCCGATCGCCACGACACGCCAATAGACCGCTCCGAGCTGCCGCATGGCGGCGAGATTGAGCGGGTTTTTTGCACGTGTCCGGCTTGGATCGGGCTCCGGCTCCTTCACCGCGAAGGCGATCAAGCCAAAGGACAGGAATGCCGGCAGCACCGCCACCCAGAACACGAGGGCAAAATTGTCGGCCGTCCACCACATCAGGCCGATCGCGACGAGCGGCCCGAGGAACGCGCCGATGGTGTCGAGAGATTGCCGCAGGCCGAAGCTCGCGCCGCGCAGGCCGACGGGGGCGATATCGGCGATCAGCGCATCGCGCGGCGCGCCGCGAATGCCCTTGCCGACGCGATCGATGAAGCGCGCGGCCACCAGCCATCCGACGCTGGGCGCGAGCGGGAACAGCGGCTTGGTGAAGGCGGCCAGCCCATAGCCGAGCGCGGCGAGCAGCTTGCGGCGGCCAAGCCAGTCCGACAGCGCACCGGAGAAGATCTTGGTGATCGAGGCGGTTGCCTCGGCAATGCCCTCGATGAAGCCGACGGTGAGCGTGGAGGCGCCGAGCACGGTGACGAGATAGATCGGCAGCAGCGCGTGGATCATCTCGGAGGAGATGTCCATCAGCATCGAGACGAAGCCGAGCACCCAGATCCCCCTGGGCAGCGTGGTACGTGCGGTATTCGGTGTCGTCATCGTCACGTCTTCGTTGTCCCTCGCATTCGCCCGCCGTCCGTCATCAGGCAACAAAAAACCCGCCATCGGCGGGTATGTCCATGCTCCCGCCAAAGGCAGAGGCCCAAGATTGCCTCTCCTCGAGCAGGAGTCATCAGCCCATGAGGTCATCGACCGCCGGGCGGTTGTCGGGGGACTCCATCCCCATCTGTGCGACCAACCTAACATGGAAATCGTGCCGGACAAGTGGGCGCGGGCGCGGGTCTCCGCCATCAGCTGTCATTCCGGAAATACGCAGCATCGAACCCGGGAACATGGCGGCAGACTCGCACAACGTGTGAATTCCTAACTCGATTGTGAAGCGCAAGCGATCTTCGGCCTTTGCGGCAAGCCGATTGCATGTCACCATCGCGTCATACGATGGGAGACTGCGATGCGTTTGCTGTTCTCGATCGGGGCTGTGCTGGTGGCCGGCATGCTTGCCGGAGGGGACGTCGCGGGCATCGCGGCACCAGGACCCAAATTCGAATCGCCCAGAACTCAACCGCAGCGGCTGGCGGCCGACAAGGACGCGCAGACCGTCGATGTCGAGCTGATCCTCGCGGTCGACGTGTCCTACTCCATGGACATGGACGAGCTCGCGATCCAGCGCGAGGGCTATGCACAAGCGATCCAGTCGAAGGAGTTCCTGCAGGCGCTCAAGCTCGGCCCGAATGGCCGCATCGCGGTGACCTATTTCGAGTGGGCCGCCTCCAGCGACCAGAAGATCATCATTCCCTGGCGGCTGATCGATGGTCCGGAGACGGCGGACGCCGTTGCCGCCGAGATCATGAAGACGCCGATCCGGCGCGCTTCGCGCACCTCGATATCAGGCGCGATCAACTTCGCGATGCCGCTGTTCGACGAGGATCCCTATCGCGGCCTGCGCCGTGTCATCGACATTTCCGGCGACGGTCCGAACAACAATGGCGGCCCGGTCACGATGGCGCGTGACGCCGCGCTGGAGAAAGGCATCGTCATCAACGGCCTGCCGATCATGGTCAAGGAGCCGTCCTATTCGACCATGGATATCGACAATCTCGATCTCTATTACGAGGACTGCGTCATCGGGGGGCCGGGGTCCTTCGTCATCACGATCAAGGAGCGCGACAAGTTCAAGGAAGCGATCCGCACCAAGCTGCTGATGGAGGTCGCCGGCCGCACGCCGGAGCGCCCGGTGGTGCGCGTCGCCGACAAGGAGCCGCGCGTCAATTGCCTCATTGGCGAGAAGATCTGGTCCGATCGCTGGGGACGGTGAGGGGGACGGGCCTTTCCGGTGGGATCATGCCCGCTGGCTCCGGCTGAGACCTTTTGCCCGCCCGTCCGATGCGCGCGCTTAACGGCTCGTTAACGGGTGCGTGGCCCTAATCGCATCGCTACTGTTCGTTCCCGCCGGCATCCTGACCTGCCCAAGCCAGCGAAAGCGGTTTGTCAGGCCCGTCCGAGCAATCCAATGGCCATCGTCACATCGAGCACCAGCCAGATTTCGCCCGCCAACGAGCGGCTATATCGCCAGAGCGCACTGCTCGGTGACTGGAAGGGCAATTGGGTGGGCAACAACCAGCCCGTCGGCTTCAAGGTCGTCAACATCCGCGGTGCCCGGGCGCAGGTCGAGTACACCCACAACGGACGCACCGAGCGCGGCTTCGGCGAGGTTCAGGGGACGCTCATCACATTCGGCGGCATCACGGTCGGCACCAAGGACGGCAAGAACATGGTGATGCTGTTCTCGTTCGGGGGCGCTGGCAAGCAGACCGCCAATCTCGAGAAGCAGGCTCCGCCGGCGTCCGACAGTCGCCTGATGGGAAGCTGGGGCGGCTATTCCAGCGAGAACGGCAAGAGCGCGAGCTTCAAGGTGCTTGCCGTCAACGGCAAGGAAGCGCAGGTCAGCGTCACCACCGACGGCGTCACGCGCCAGGGTACCGGCTACGTCTACAAGAACGTCATCATGTTCGGGCAGACGCAGATCGCGACCGACGACGGGCAGAACGGCAAGATCATCTACCAGGTGGGCACCAAATCCTTCATGGTGCCGGTGACGAAGTACCCGCCGGCGGATTCGTCGTCGTCCGTCGACAAGACGGCATAGCGTTCACGGCGCGGTCCCGCCCGGTCGCGTCAGCGCCTTCAATTGCTGGTCGACCTGCCGCAGCATTGCGCAGGCCTGCGTGAACCCACCGTCGGCGACGAGCTGCCAGATCCGGTCGGACTGCTCCACCAGGTGCGGGATCGTCAGCGGCAAGCCGGCTGCCTCCTGCAGCGCCCCCTTCTCGTTGATCAGATAGCGCTCGTTCAGTGCGAACAGCACCTGCGCGACACAGGCGAGCGACCTGTAGAGGCATCCCGCGACATGGGTCCGCTCGTTGCGCGCGGCCGCGAGCTCGGCATTTTCGATGCTGAACAGGACCTCCCATTGAAAACGCCGGATCAGGGCGCTGCGCAGAGGCTCCGGATAGGGAAGCGCGATCGATTTGAGCCGGGCGATCAGGCCGTTCGGATCGTGCAGCGGCTGACAATATGCGATCTCGCCCATCCATATCGCCGAGCAGAAGCCGTGCGGATGGCCGGGCTGGTAGTCCATGGCAACCACGCCGGCGCCGCAGGATTCCATGATGGCCTCGACCGCGTCGGCGTCGCGGTAGAGCAGGTCGACCTTACGGCCTCCCACAGAAAGCCAGGCGCCGCCGACGATCCACTGGCCCCATTCTCCGACGGGCGTCACCGTCGTGGCGGTGGGATCGTCAGCGATCGTCTGCGCGGCGGCCAGCAACCGTTCGGTGTCCAGCGTTGACTTGAAATAGAGACCGATGTCGTGGTCCGAGGCCGCGTGCGCGCGGCCTCGCGCGCGCGAGCCGCCGAGCACGACAGCTTGAACGCCGGGTACATCGGCAAGAACGGATGTCAGGCGGGTGAGCAGCGGATCGTGCGGCATCAGGTGCGGTTCCCCGAAAGACCTGCGGCCGCGAGGGCCGTGCAGTCGCTCCGCTGGCATTGATGATGGTCGAGGAGTATAGTTTTACAGGGTTTTAGACGGTAGCCGGAATGTTCGACCTTGCACGCTCATACGCTCTTGCAGCTCTCGCCGTGCTCTGCCTCGGCGGAGCGCCGGTTCATGCACAAGTGGCGCCGCTGCGATACTGGATTCCCGGCGGGCCTTTCGGCCTTGGCGGCGCTGCCGGCCTGAGCTCCGACACCTATGGCAACTTTGCGGGCTTCAACGCCGGAGAGGCCGATTGGCGTGCGAGCTCTGCGAACGGCTTCTTCATCGGCCGCGAACGCGGCGATCTCGGATTGAGCGGCTTCAACCAGGCGGGCTCGCTCGGCAATTTCAGCGCGCTGTCTTATGACAGCACCCAATTCGGCTATCAGATGAAGACCGGCGGCGGCATGCCCGTCACCTTCTTTGCCGGCTTCGACACGCTGAAATACGGCAACGGCATCGGCAGCTCGCTGGCGCCGCTCACCTCCGGCGTCGGGTCCGGCTATGGCGGGTTTGCGGGTGTCGAATTCAAGCCGACCTCAAATCTCAGCCTGTCGTTCGGCGTCGGCTACACCCAGCAGGATTCGGGCCGCATGGACAGCGATATCAGATCGAACATGCTGCCCGGCGAATCGCCGGCGCTGAGCGGCCTACGACGCTAAAGCCTGATCCGGACCCGAAGGGCCGCGTTAGCGCAAAGTGCGAAGCGGATTTCCGGAAGGATCACGCGCCAGCGTTTACGGTCGCATCACCAGCTCCGGTGGACGCCGCAGCGATTTCGGCAGGCTTGGGCCGGTGCCGAAGCGCATCACGATGTCGGGGCGCCGTTCGCCGAGGCCGAGCCGGGTCGCGAATTGCTGCCTCAGTGCTGCGACCTCGACCGGCTGATTGACGAAGGAATATTTCAGTCCCAGCGCGGTCGCCTGCAAGCCGAAGCGCTGGCAGGCGCGGCCGACCGCGATCCAGTGCGAGGTGTCGCTGCGATCGGCAGCAAGCACGACGACACCGGCGGAGCTGTCGAGCTGCTCGCGGTATTTCTTGTTTTCTCCGCTCTCGGTGAAGAACAGCTTCAGAAGCGGCCGTGCCATCCAGGACGGCAACGCGGGATTTCCCGATGCGGGCGCGAACAATCCGTCCATGGTCGCGACCGCCTCTGCCTCGTTGAAGCGGATCCAACTGGCGAGCTCGCGCATGAAGGCCTTGTCGCGCATCTGCGCCGAGTTGCCTTCGAGCACATAATCGGTGACCTCAGCCATCCCGGCACGCTCGGTGATCAGGATCGCCGCGACGCCGGGCTCGCGGCAGGCGTTCTCGAGCTGGCGCAGGATCTCGGGCGCGGCAGGCTTGCCGGCGAAGGCCGCGCGGGTGCATTGCCTGACGGGAATTGCTTCAGTGAGGGTCGATGCGGCAGGAGCGGCCCCGTCGAGCGTGATCACGATGCGATCGCCGTCGACGACCGGATCGGCGCGCCAGCCCAGCGTGGCCGCGGCGAGGATGAGGTTTTCGGCGGCACAGCCGAGACTGACGAAGAGATGATGATCGTCGGGATCGACGGCCGGACAGCGCCGCGCGACATCAGGCGCAATCGTGATGACATTGCCACGGACGGAGAAAAGCCATGGCTGGGTGTTGTGGCTGTTGGCCGCGAGCGTCGCAAACCGGACGAGCTCGCGATCCCTTAGGCCTGCTCGCAGCGGAGCCCGTGACGAGCTGACGGCTTCGTCATAGGTTGTCGCCGCCAGCGCGGCAGACGGATGGCCGATCGCCGCCGCAGAAAGCCCGAGTGCGCCCATGATGAATTCTCGCCGGTTAGCCACGCCTGACGCTCCCGCTTCGATTGCGCAGGGCATTGTTAGCGCCGCCCGGTGGCGGAGCGATTGACCAGCATCAAGGCTGGCGGCGGCGAGTTTGCAGCCTACCGCACGAACCGCGCCACCAGCTCGACATGCGGCGTGTGGCGGAACTGGTCCACCGGCACTACGGCCTCCAGCCGATAGCCGCCGTCGATCAGGAGCCGTGCGTCGCGGGCGAAGGTCGCGGCGTTGCAGGACACGGCGATCACGACCGGCACCTTGCTCGCCGCAAGCTTCAGCGCCTGCGCCTGCGCGCCCTGACGCGGCGGATCGAATACCACGGCGTCGAAGTCGCGCAGCTCCTGCGGCACCAGCGGGCGGCGGAACAGATCGCGCGGCTCGCATTTGATCGGCTTCAGGCCAGGTGCGCGCGCAGCTTTCGCCAGCGCCGCGATGGCGCCGGCGTCGCTGTCATAGGCGGTGACGCGCGCCTTCTCCGCGAGCCTCAGCGCAAACGGGCCGACGCCGCAGAAGAGGTCGAGCACCTCCTTGGCCTTGCCGATGCGCTCGGCGACGAGGGCCGCGAGCGTCTCCTCGCCCGCCACCGTCGCCTGCAGGAACGAGCCCGGCGGCAGCGTCACTTCGGCGCGGCCCATCCTCACCGTCGGCGGCAGGCGTTGCAGCACCAGCTCGCCATGCCGTGTCAGCCGCGCCAGGCGGTGCTGCTCGGCGACGCGCGACAGCGCGGTGACCAGCGCCGTCGGCAGCGGGCCGGAGCCGCGCACGTCGACATCGAGCCCGCCTGCGGTCGCGGTGACCTGGATGTCCAATGGCTTGGTCACCGGCATCCTGGACGTCAGCGGCTCGGCCAGTGCCCAGGCGGCATCGAGTGCGCCCTCGAGCGCGGGATCGAGGATCGGACAACGATGGATCGGGATGACGTCGTGCGAGCTCGCAGCCGAGAAGCCGACCTTGAGGATATCGTGCGTGCCGAACCGGCCGTGCAGCGTGATGCGCCGGCGCCCGGCGCCGTGGGCGTCGACCAGCGGCGCCACCTCGCAATCGATGCCGGCCTGCGCCAGCGTTTCGATCACGATGTTGCGCTTCCAGGCCCGATACGGCTCGGTCGCCCAATGCTGGATCGCGCAGCCGCCGCACACGCCGAAATGCGGACAGAATGGCTCGACGCGTTCCGGGCTTGCGACCTCCACCGCCAGCAGCTTGCGGCGGTCGGGATGATGGCCCGCGACGTGATCGACCTCGACGGTTTCGCCGCCGAGCGTGTAAGGCACGTAGATTGCGTCGCCGGCGGCAAGGCAGACGCCGTCGCCGCGATGGCCGACATGATCGATCTTGATGCGCTCAACCACGACGCGCGCCCAGGAAGAATTCGATGTTGCCGTCGCCGCCCGTGATCGGCGAGGGGAATATGTCGATCTCGGTGCAGCCGAGCGATGCCGCAAAGGCCGCGATGTCGTCGCAGATCTCGCGGTGCACGGCGGCATCGCGGATGATGCCCTTCTTGTTGTGTTTCCGGTCCGCCTCGAATTGCGGCTTGATCAGCGCCAGCAGGCTCATCGGCGCGGCCGCCAGCGACAGCGCCACCGGCAGCACCGACTTCAGCGAGATGAAGCTGACGTCGATGACGACGACATCGGGGCGCGCCGGCAGGCGCTTGCCCTCATAGCTGCGGATGTCGGTCGCCTCCATCGACACGATCCTGGGGTGATCGCGCAGCGAGGGATGCAGCTGGCTGGTGCCGACATCGATGGCGAACACCAGGCTCGCGCCGTTCGCCAGCAGCACCTCGGTGAAGCCGCCGGTGGAGGCGCCGACGTCGAGGCAGACATGGTCCTCGATGTCGATCCGGTACCGCTCCAGCGCACCGGCGAGCTTGACGCCGCCGCGGGAGACGTAGGGGTGGGCGGGCTCGGCCTGGATTACCGCATCCTCGGCGATCGTCTCCGAGGGCTTTGCGACCTGCTTGTCGTCGGCTGTGACGAGGCCGGCCTCGATCGCAGCGCGGGCCCGCGCCCGGCTCTCGAACAGGCCGCGCTCGACCAGCAATACATCCGCGCGCTTGCGGGCAGGGGGCATCGGCTTTCTCAAGATGGACCGGCGCTTATGTAGCAACCAATCGCGCGGCCGCCATCCGGACGCAAGTCTCGAACGCTGTGAGGTCGTGCCAGACGTCGATCGGCATCGCGGCTGGTGTCACCAGCGGGCAGCCGTGCAGCTCCAGCGCATGGATCATCATGAGGTTGTCGACAAGGCCGAAATCTTCGACCGTCAGCCCCTGGGCATCGACCAGCCGTCCCTCTTCGGAGGTGATCTCCATGAAGCGCGAGACGCGGTCGGCATAGGCGGCGCCGTCGTTGGAATAGGCGAGACAGAACTTGCCGCGGCCGGCCATGTAGCCAAGCTCGTAGACGGTGCCGGGATCCGCGCCGGCGCCGCGGAACGGCGTCAGGTTCGCAATGATGGCATCGGCCGCGTTCATCATCGCCTCGTTGCCGCAGAAAATCTGCCGCGAGGCATCGCGCGCGGTGAGGTCGATGGCATTGTCGAGGGGATAGAGCCCGGTGAGGCCATGAGCGGCGCAGATGTCGATCTTGCGCCGGCCGATCTCGGTTGCATCCGGCAGGAACACGTCGGGGCCTGCCAGATAGATGTTCATGGAATGGAACCGGAGATTTGGTCGAGGTGCAAGCACCAGCCTGCAGTCTGCTCCCTCCCCCGCTTGCGGGGGAGGGTTGGGGAGAGGGTGTCTGCGCAAGCGAGAACCCCCAAGAGGCGAAAGCCCTCACCCGGATCGCTTCGCGATCCGACCTCTCCCGTGCATGCGGGAGAGGTGAACCAGATCAAGCCAGCTTGACCGTCTCGGCCTTGACGTCCTTGCCGAGTGCCTCGAACACCTTGGCGACGATGCCCTTGGCGTCGAGGCCGGCGCGGGCGTACATCGCGGCCGGGGTGTCGTGATCCTGGAACACGTCGGGTAGCACCATCGTGCGGAACTTGACCATGCCGCTATCGAGCACGCCCTGGTCGGTCAGGTACTGCGCGACATGCGAGCCGAAGCCGCCGATCGAGCCTTCCTCGATCGTGATCAGGATCTCGTGGTCGCGCGCGAGCTTGAGCACCAGCTCGGTGTCGAGCGGCTTCATGAAGCGCGCATCGGCGATCGTGGTCGACAGGCCGTGAGCGGCGAGCTCGTCGGCGGCCTTCTCGCATTCGGCGAGGCGGGTGCCGAAGGAGAGCAGGGCGATCTTGCTGCCCTGGCGGATCACGCGGCCCTTGCCGATCTCGAGCGGAATGCCGACTTCGGGCATCTCGATGCCGCGGCCTTCGCCGCGCGGATAGCGCAGCGAGCTCGGACGGTCGTTGATCGCAACCTGGGTCGCCACCATGTGCACGAGCTCGGCTTCATCGCTAGCTGCCATGATCACCATGTTGGGCAGGCAGCCGAGATAGGCGTTGTCGAACGAGCCGGCATGGGTGGCACCGTCGGCGCCGACGAGGCCGGCGCGGTCGATGGCGAAGCGGACGGGCAGGCTCTGGATCGCGACGTCGTGGACGATCTGGTCGTAGCCGCGCTGCAGGAAGGTCGAGTAGATCGCGCAGAACGGCTTGTAGCCTTCGGTCGCAAGGCCCGCGGCGAAGGTCACAGCGTGCTGCTCGGCGATGCCGACGTCGAAGGTGCGGTCGGGGAAGGCCTTGTTGAAGATGTCGACGCCGGTGCCCGACGGCATCGCCGCGGTGATGGCGACGATCTTGTCGTCCTTCTGCGCTTCCTTGACGAGGCTCTGGCCGAACACGTTCTGATAGGCCGGCGCATTCGGCTTGGCCTTGGCCTGCGTGCCCGTCGCGACGTCGAACTTGACGACGGCGTGGTACTTGTCGGCGGAGGCTTCGGCCGGGCCGTAGCCCTTGCCCTTCTGCGTCACGACGTGGACCAGGATCGGGCCGGTCTCCATGTCGCGGACGTTCTTCAGCACGGGCAGGAGATGGTCGAGGTTGTGGCCGTCGATCGGGCCGACATAGTAGAAGCCGAGCTCCTCGAACAGCGTGCCGCCGTCCATCATGAAGCCGCGGGAATATTCCTCGACGCGATTGGCGCGGTTGGCGAGGATCTTGGGCAGGCGCTTGTTGATCTGCTTGGCCGCATCGCGCAGCGTGCGGTAGGTCTTGCCGGAGTAGAGGCGCGACAGATAGGCGCTCATGGCGCCGACCGGTGGCGCGATCGACATGTCGTTGTCGTTGAGGATGACGATCAGGCGCGAGTTCATCGCACCGGCATTGTTCATGGCTTCATAGGCCATGCCGGCCGACATCGCGCCGTCACCGATCACGGCGATAACGTTGTTCTTGCCGCCGGAGAGGTCGCGCGCCACGGCCATGCCGAGGCCGGCGGAGATCGAGGTCGAGGAATGCGCCGCGCCGAACGGATCGTAATCGCTCTCGCTGCGCTTGGTGAAGCCGGACAGGCCGCCGCCGGTGCGCAGCGTGCGGATGCGGTCGCGCCGGCCGGTGAGGATCTTGTGCGGATAGGCCTGGTGGCCGACGTCCCAGATCAGCCGGTCGCGCGGCGTATCGAAGACGTAATGGATCGCGGTGGTGAGCTCGACCACGCCGAGGCCCGCGCCGAAGTGACCGCCGGTCACCGAGACGGCATCGATGGTCTCCTGCCGCAGCTCGTCGGCAACCTGGCGAATCTGCTCGACCTTGAGCTTGCGCAGATCTTCCGGTGTCCGGATGGTGTCGAGAAGCGGCGTCTTACTGTATGCGTTCACGGCGATTTCCAATTTGTCAGCACCGGAAGGTCATTCCGGTGCGCGATGGGTTTGCACAATATCGGCGCAGCGCGAATCCTATAACCGTCGGAGCCACCTGCACGGGGCAAGGCCCCGCCTTCAAGCTTAGGTCAGCTTAAGTGTGCTCCGGTTCAGTCTCTGTGATCCCTGTCACTTAGATCGGCTTCGTCCGTCCCAAGCCAATTTATTAGCAGTTTGAAGCACTTGCCGTCGGTAATCGGTGCCCACGCAAGGCTTGCAAAAAGCCACACTCCGCGCAGCTTTACACCAAAGCTTGGGCCAAAGCCAACCCGCTGGGCCGATTAGGGGTATGCAGGTGCAACTCGCGGGCCAGAGTGGTTAACCTTGGCTGGGGTCAGTGGGTTCCGGCCTTGCTCGGTTCCTTGGCAGGCTGTTCGCCTCAACAGAGGCCTTTCTCGGCCTCAACGCCAGTTTGGGCGGGGGAACGTACCGATCCACTGCCAGGGAACCGCGATGCCTGCCGGGAACTGCGCCGTGCGAACCGGAATCGATCCGGCGGCCACGCGCCCCGCGAAGATCTCTTGTGCGGCCTTGCGGCCTAGCGGGGTCAGAAGACTGAGGGGGAGAGCACTCTTTACTGGACGTCGAGTGGCGCAGTGCCGGTGGCCTGGCCGCTGGCATCGGTGGTGATCTTGTCGACGCGCGCCTCGGCCTGGCGCAGCAATTCCTCGCAGCGCCGCTTCAGGGCCTCACCCCGCTCGTAGATTGTCACGGATTCCTCGAGCGGCACCTTGCCGTCCTCGAGCCGCTTTACGATCGTTTCGAGTTCCTCGATCGCGCGCTCGAAGGTGAGCCTGGAGACGTCGACTTGCGTATTTTCGGCCATATCCGTTTCCGATTGCCCGATTCACTTCACCGTGGAGAAAGCAGAGTTTTGCGGGCGTAATGTGGCGGGTGGGTCAAGCGCCCATCAGGGCGCCGACATGCGCCGTAACAGATTCTTTCAGTCCCTGCAGGTCATAGCCGCCCTCGAGCACCGACACAACGCGGCCGCCGGCGGTCTTGTCGGCGAGATCCATCAGCTTGCGCGTCACCCAGGCATAGTCCTCCGCGCGCAGGTTCAGCGAAGCCAGCGGATCGCGGTAATGCGCGTCGAAGCCGGCCGAGATGATCAAGAGCTCGGGGCTGAATTTCTCCAGCTGCGGCAGGATCAGATTCTCGAACGCGGAGCGGAATTCCGGGCCGCCGTCCTCGGAGGCGAGCGGCGCGTTGACGATGGTGTCGTGATCGCCGCGCTCGCTTCTGGCGCCGGTGCCTGGAAACAGCGGCATCTGGTGCGTCGAGCAGTACATCACGGTCGGGTCCGACCAGAAGATGTCCTGCGTGCCGTTGCCGTGATGCACGTCGAAGTCGACGATGGCCGCGCGCTTGATGCCGTATTTGCGCTGGGCGTGGCGCGCCGCGATCGCGACGTTGTCGAAGAAGCAGAAGCCCATCGGCTTGCCGATCTCGGCGTGATGTCCGGGCGGGCGGACCGCGACGAAGGCGTTGCGATGCTCGCCGGCCATCACCGCTTCGGTCGCCGCGACCGCGCCGCCGACGCCGCGCATCACCGCCTCCCACGTGCCCGGGGACATCGAGGTGTCGCCGTCGATGTAGACCTGACCGCTGGTCGGAGCGATGTGGCGCAGCTCGGTGACGTAATGCTCGTTGTGGCACAGCGTGACGAGATCGAGATCGCCCTCCGGCGCCTCCTCGCGCGCCAGGAACTGGAAGCGCTCATGCGACAAGGCTTCTTCGACCGCGCGCAGACGATCCGGCCTCTCAGGGTGTCCCGGCGGCGTGACATGGTCGAGGCAGGCCTTGTGGGAAAGGAGAAGCGTGCTCATCAGGTCGGCCTCACGGAAAACGGGCTTTTGCCGTCGTTGGCGCATCCGGCGCCAAAACGCAATGCAAAACCCAATCTAGGCGCTTGGCCGGGAATGGCAAAGGGCTGCCGGTTTGATCCGGATCAATTCACCCGCAGGATGCGCCTGGGCGGCAGCGGACCGACCGGCCCGTGCGCCCGGAAGAACGCGAACAGCGCGTCCGCATCGTAGCCGCCATATTGCAAGGCTGTGCCCTGCTTGGCGACGGTAAATCCGTCTCCGCCGACGGCGAGGTAATCGTTGAGCGTGACGCGGTAGCCGCTTCCAGGCTCGATCGGCCTGCCGCCCAGCGTCATCCTCTCGAGGCTGACGCGTTCGCCGAACGGCTTTGAAGCATCCCAGGTGTAGCTGAAGCCGTTCGACACCTGGAGAATCCGCGGCCGCTTCGGGTCCAGCCATTGCTGCTCGAGCATGTTCTTGAGCTGGCTGCCCGTCAGCGTCATGGTGACGAGACGGTTGCGGAACGGCTGGCTGGCGAAGACGTCGCCGAACGTGATCGCGCCATTCTCCTTCGGAACGATGTCGGTGCGGATGCCGCCGGGATTGGTGAGCGCGATGACAGCGCTGCCATCTTTGGCATCGCGGGTTGCGAGCAATTGCGCGTCGGCAATGATATCGCCGAGCGCGCTTTCGCCGGCCTCGTTCGGCACCCGCGACAATGTCTGGGTGACCGAGCCGGCGGGCCGGTTGGCGATCGGCGCGGAGAGCTTGTCGTAGGCCTCGATCAATGCGGTCTGCTCGGGATCCCTGGCCAGCGAAGCATTGGCGACGATGACGTTCTCGGCCTTGGCGCTGACGATGTCGCGCGTTGCGGGATCCAGCTTGAGGTCGATCGCGGTGACGAGCGTGCCGTATTTGTCGCCGCTGGTGACGAGGCGCCCGTCGATATCGCAGATATAGGCGCGATGGGTGTGGCCGCTGACGACGACGTCGACGGCACGATCGAATTTCCTGACGATGTCGACGATAGGCCCCGTGATCGCAGGGCATTCGTTGTAGTCGCCGGCGGGTTCGCCGCCCTGGTGGATCAGCACCACGATCGCTTCGACGCCGCGCGCCTTCAGCTGGGCGACCTGCTCGTTCACCGTCTCGGCCTCGTCGCGGAATTCGATCCCGGCGATGCCCGCAGGCGAGACGATGCCGGCGGTCTCCTTCAAGGTCAGGCCGATGAAGCCGACGGGGATGCCGTCGAACTCCCTGATCTCGTAGGGCGGCAGCACGCTCTTGCCGGTCGCGGTCTCGACGGTGGAGGCTGCGAGATAATGGAATTTGGCGCCCGTGAACGGATGCGGTCCCTGGCAGCCGTCGACGGGATGGCAGCCACCGTTCTGCATGCGCAGGAGCTCGGTCGTGCCCTCGTCGAATTCGTGATTGCCGACCGAGCTGATCGCAAGGCCCATCATCGAGAGCGCCTCGATCGAGGGCTCGTCGTGAAACATTGCTGAGAGAAACGGGCTCGCGCCGATCAGGTCGCCCGCGGCGACGAAGATGGTGTTCTTGTGTCCTTCGCGCAGCTGCTTCACCAGCGTCGCCACGTACTCGGCGCCGCCGGCCGCCACCGTCACCTTCCTGGACTGGTCCTCGGGGTCATTGATGCGGATGCCGCCCGGCGGCGGCCGCAAATTGCCGTGGAAATCGTTGATGGCGAGAACGCGCAACTCGACGGGGGCCGCGCTCTGGGCCGCAGCGGGGAGGATGCTGGTGAGAGCGAGGGCGAAGCAGGTCAGGTGGAGCAGATGTCGCATGGAATGAGACTATTCGTTCGGCGCGAAGATTTCACGAAGGTTTCTCTTCGTCATTCCGGGGCGCGCGGAGCGCGAGCCCGGAATCCATTCATCCCACCGAACGCCGCCGCCTCGTCCGGATCAGCCATTCACCCCAGCAACGCCGCATCCGCCGCTGCGACCGACTCCGCGCTCTCGGTCACCGTGCGCTCGAGCGCGCCGGCCTGCACCGCGATGTTCTCGGCGAAGAAGCGCGCCAGCGCGACGTAGCGCGGCGCATCGCCGAGGCCTTCGGCCTTGGCGGCGAGCGCCTCGGAGGCGAGCAGGCAGCCGCCGAGCGTCGCGCCGAATTGCTGCAGATAGGGCGTCGCGCCTGCAAGCGCCTCGTTCGGAGCGGAGGCAATGCGCTCGAGCAGCCATTTGCTGGTGCGCGCCGACGCGTCGAGCGCTTCACGCAATTTCGCGCCCGTGGTGCCGAAGGCGGGATCGTTGGAGGCCTCCACTTGGCTGACGGTCGCCGAGAGCTCGTCGAGCAGCGCCCACACCGACGCGCCGCCGTTGGCCGCGAGCTTGCGGGTGACGAGATCGATCGCCTGGATGCCGTTGGTGCCCTCGTAGATCGCGGTGATGCGGGCATCGCGGTAGTGCTGGGCCGCGCCGGTCTCCTCGATGAAGCCCATGCCGCCATGCACCTGCACGCCGAGATAGGCGACCTCGTTGCCGATATCGGTGGAATAGGCCTTGGCCATCGGCGTCAGCAGCGCCGCGCGCGCGGCTGCTTCAGTGCGCACCTTCGGATCCTTGGCGCGGGTCGAGACATCGATCGCGACGGCCGTCGCATAGCAGATGGTGCGCGCGGCCGCGGTCTGCGCCCGCATCCGCATCAACATGCGCTTGACGTCGGGATGCACGAAGATCGGATCAGAGCCGTCACCCATCTTGCCCACCGCGCGGCCTTGGCGGCGCTCCTGCGCATACGACAGGGCCTGCTGGTAGGCGCGGTCGGCGACGCCGACACCCTCCAGGCCGACGCCGAGCCGGGCTTGGTTCATCATCGTGAACATGCAGCGCATGCCCTGGTTCTCTTCGCCGATCAAATAGCCGATCGCGCCGCCGTGATCGCCCATCGTCATCGTGCAGGTCGGCGAGGCATGCATGCCGAGCTTGTGCTCGACGCCGCTCGCATAGATGTCGTTGCGCTCTCCCAGCGAACCGTCCGCATTGACCATGAACTTGGGAACAAGAAAGAGAGAAATCCCCTTGGTGCCGGCGGGCGCATCGGGCAGGCGCGCCAGCACGAAATGCACGATGTTGTCGGTCATGTCGTGCTCGCCGTAGGTGATGAAGATCTTCGTCCCCTTGATGCGATAGGTGCCGTCGGCCTGCTTCTCGGCGCGGGTGCGCAGCGCGCCGACATCGGAGCCGGCCTGCGGCTCGGTCAGTTGCATCGTGCCGGTCCATTCGCCGGAGACGAGCTTTTCGAGATAGATCGTCTTCAGCTCGTCGCTGCCATGGGCATCGAGCGCCTCGATCGCCGAGGCCGTCAGCAGCGGGCAGAGGCCGAAGGCGACGTTGGCCGCGCTCCAGATCTCGGTGCAGGCGGCATTGATCGCGAGCGGCAGGCCCTGGCCGCCGAAATCCTCAGGCCCGGACACCGCGTTCCAGCCGCCCTCGGTCCAGCGCTTGTAGGCGTCAGGCCAGCCGGGCGCGGTCGTGACCTTGCCGTCCTCGAGCTTGATGCCGTGCTCGTCGCCGACCTTGTTGAGCGGCGCCAGCACATCCGTTGCGAACTTGCCGGCTTCCTCCAGCACGGCCGCGGCAATATCGGCGTCGAAATCGCCGTAATGGCCGGCCTCCACGGCGGCCTTGAGGCCCGCGCCATGGTTGAGCGACAGCAGCATGTCAGAAATCGGCGCGCGGTAGGTCATGGCTCACTCCCCGAGAACAGATCTTGGCGCCGTATTCCCATGAAACGGGGGCGGTCTCAACTGCCGGGATGCCGATGGCCTGGCCGGAACGGGGCGCGCTGTTGGGGGCCCAGTATAGAGTGTCGGCCGCCGGGCCCTTTTTGCCCCTCCAGGCGGTTGAAATGCCGCGCCGCTCCCTATAGACCGGCTGCGACCGACGGGAATCTGCGGGTGCCGGTTTACCCGTTCCGTTCGTCGTCTGTTGGGGCGTAGCCAAGCGGTAAGGCAGCGGATTTTGATTCCGCCATTCGGAGGTTCGATCCCTCCCGCCCCAGCCAGAGCTCCCGCTCTGCCTGAAATCACTCACGAAACCGGCCTGGCTGGGGAGCTGCTGCACAGCTCTGCGACATACTGCTACTGCTGCACAGGGTGTGTTTTGCAATGGCCGTCCACATCTTTCGCCGTGATGCCGTGTATTACTGGCGGCGCCGACGGCCCCGCGCGCTTGCCAATCCAGGATCGCCAGCATGTTTTTTCTGAGCCTCCGAACGACCAGCCCAGGAATAGAGCCGGCCGAACTCCTCGCCGGCGAGGCTTTCGCAGAACACGTTGTTGGCCATCACATGCTGCGGCACCGCCTGCGCCCACCGCCTTGTCCTCGAGGCCGAGATCGCGCAGCACCTCCATCGCACGCTGGTTGGTGATGTGGGCGCGCAAGTACAGCATGGTGATCACGGAGAACAAACTGGCGCCTCAAATTCCGCTCGGCGGCGACATGCAGGCGCTGAGTTAGCCCAAGCATCGAAGGCAGAAGATGCGTGGCGTTGCTGCGCATCTCCTCTCCGCCGAAACCAGATGTGGACGACCATGACTTGGCGAGAAAAACCGTTTGAGCAGGTGATTTTTCAAACGGGCTTTTGAGCAGCCGAACGCCAAGCCTTGATCTGGATCAAGCCTCCGCGGTGGGCCGCCCCCACTAGCTGCTGAGCAGTAGTCCGTCCGCCTGGAGGCAACGAGCCTTGAAAACGCTTCGTCAGCTTCTGTCCGCGGAGAATGTTGTCCAGCTCGTCATCCGGGTAGGCTTGCTCGGGCTGCTGATCTTCTGGACCTTCCTCGTGATCCGGCCGTTCGTGCCGATCCTGAGTTGGAGCGCCGTGTTGGCGGTGGCATTTCATCCCGTCTTTGCCTGGCTCGCCCAACGCCTCGGTGGCCGGCCCCGGACAGCCTCAGCCGTTCTCACGCTGATCACGCTGGGCGTCGTCATCGGTCCCGCCGCCTGGCTCGGCCTCAGTGCAGTCGAGGGCATCCGGGACCTTGCGGGCCAGATCGGCAGTGGCGATCTCGCGGTCCAGGCCGCACCGGAGCAGATCAGGAGCTGGCCGTTGATCGGCCCTCAGCTCTACGCGATCTGGAACGAGGCCTACACGAACATCCGTGCGGCGTCGCGCGTGGTGGCGCCGTACTTGAAACCGCTCGCCGGCATGATGCTGTCGTTTGCTGGTGACACCGGAATGGGAATGCTCCAATTCCTGCTGTCGGTGATCGTTGCGGGGTTTCTGCTTCCGCACGGCGCGCAGCTCGTCGCCGCGCTCCGCGGCTTCCTTTTGCGCGTCGTGCCCGGCCAGAGCGAGCACTTCCTCGAGCTCGCTGGTGCCACCATACGCGCCGTCGCGCAGGGCATTATCGGCGTCGCCATCCTTCAGGCCTTGCTGGCGGGCATCGGCTTCAAGCTCGCAGGGATCCCAAGCGCGGGACTGCTCGCGGTCGTCGTGCTCTTACTGTCGATCGTCCAGATCGGCGCCGGCCTCGTCCTTCTCCCCGTGCTGGTCTGGATCTGGATGGACAAGGACGTGACCGTCGCCCTGCTATTGACGGTCTATCTGGTCGTCGTCGGGCTGCTCGACAACGTTCTCAAGCCGCTCCTCATGGGGCGGGGCCTGACGACGCCGACGCTCGTCATCCTGATCGGGGTCATCGGCGGTACGCTCGCACATGGGATCATCGGACTGTTCATTGGGCCGATCATCCTGTCGGTGGCCTGGGAGCTTGCGACCGCATGGATGGGAATCGGCCGCGCTGCTTCAGCGCCTGTCGATCAGGCGAGGGTTGTCGCAAAGGATACCATCGAGGCACGATTGACCTAGGTCGAAATGAGGTTGGGTTCATCCCGATGATGCTCCAATTCCTTGTCGGTACGCTCGTCAGCGTGATCAATATCGGAATCCACGCGCTCGTGACGGTGGTCGCCGTCACCATCGCCCGCAGTGCCGTCCCGCACCATACCAGGCGGCCGCGATTGCACCTCATGAGCGTCATGATCGCGATCGCCGTCGTCTTGAAGATCGCCCACATGCTCGAAATTCTGGTGTGGGCGGCGACTTATCACATCATTCAGGCAGCCGCCGCCGAGACGGACATGCTCTACTTTGCCTTCGTCAACTACACCACGCTCGGCTACGGCGACATCACGCCGGTGCGCCAATGGCGGCTGATCGGCCCGCTCACTGCGATGAACGGTGTTCTTCTGTTCGGCTGGTCCGCCGCCATTCTGTTCGAAGTCCTGCTCAAGACGCTCGAACATCTCGGGCTCACGGAAAAACCCGGCACGAACCTGCCACGCACCTAATCCTGTCGCCTCGATTGATCGCGGCCGTTGCGGATTGTGAACCGGCCTTTCGCCGGCTCAGGACTGCAGATCGAGGCTTGCGAGCTGGTGCCGGTCGAGCAGCACGATCTGACGTTGGGTGTTGCCGATGAAGCCTAAAACCCCAAGCTCATGCAGACGCGACAGAGCGCGCGACACGGTCTCCAGCGTCAGGCCAAGATAGTCGGCAATGTCGCGTCGCGACATCGGAAGTGCCATAACGCCGGCGGCGGTCAGACGTTTGTCCATCTCGAGCAGAAA
The DNA here is from genome assembly GCF_057651995.1 of Bradyrhizobium sp. USDA3516. Taxonomy (NCBI): domain Bacteria; kingdom Pseudomonadati; phylum Pseudomonadota; class Alphaproteobacteria; order Hyphomicrobiales; family Nitrobacteraceae; genus Bradyrhizobium; species Bradyrhizobium sp. USDA3516. Next base: position 95,167 of record NZ_JBYGYN010000009.1, read on the forward strand.
CGCGGCGACGCGCTCCAGGGACGTCTTGCGGCCGAGAAGCAGCATGTGGTCTTCCGCATGCTGGAGGTTGCTCGTGGTCATGCTGAGCAGGTTTCTCGCGACCAGGGCATCGCTCTCGGCCACGGTTTCCAGGCTTTGGCGTCTGATCAGCCGTACCGTGGTGTCGACGATGGCTTCCGTCGTGAACCGATGCTCGCTGCCGTTCTCGAGCCCAAAGATGTCGCCGACGAGGTGAAATGCGCCGATCTGCCTGCGGCCGTCCGACAGCAGCTTGTAGCTTCGCACTGCGCCGGACTTGACCTGGTAGACATATTCGGCCGGCTCCTTCTCGCCGTAGATCTCGGAGCCTTTTCGGTAGGAAAATTCGCTTAAATTGACCAGTGCATTTGAATGACCTGCCATGCCGAGGTCGCGGAGAGTATTGGGGCGAAGCGTGGAATCCGTCGTGATGCGAACGAACATAGGCCAACTCCTCAGCTTTCCGCCGAATTGGTCTGTCAGACGAAATACTTTGCCGGAAATGCGCCGCGCAATCCCACTCCCGCCGAAGTTGATTTTCGGCCAAGGAAATATTCTTATCCATTGTCCCAAGGTTCATTGTACCATGGGACAGCACTGGCGATTGCTGCGCTGGATGAGAAGCCCAGCACAGGGAAGATGCGACAGCGAAGCAGATATTCTTGCGAAGCAGATATTCCGATCATCAAACATGGAAATCGCTTTGAAGAACGAGAAGGACGTCGAGCCTCATTGAGTTGGGCGAGAGGTAGAAGTTGCCGGGCCTTGTTCACGTTGTTGATGACGATGAGTCGTTTCGGACCGCGATCGAGCGCCGGCTGAAGCTCGCGGGATACGAGGTCGCGACCTACGCCTCAGCGCTGGAGCTCCTGGACTCGGCGCCGGATGACGGGCAGGCGGGATGCATCCTGCTCGACGTGCGGATCCCGGGCCTGAGCGGTCCCGACCTGCAAGCGCGGCTGGCTGCCGCCGGATCGATGCTGCCCATCATCTTCCTGACCGGTCATGCCGACACGCCGACGACTGTGCGTGCGATCAAGGCCGGTGCGGAGGACTTCCTGACCAAGCCGGTGTCGTCCGAGCAACTGCTCGATGCAATCGAGCGGGCGCTGGCCAGTCAGCGGACGGCCCGCGCCCAAGCCAGCAGGCTGGATGCGTTTCGTGGCCATCTGGCCACGCTGACGCAGCGCGAGCGGCAGGTGTTTGACCTGATCGTGCGGGGACGGATCAACAAGCAGATCGCACACGAGCTGGGGACCACCGAGCGGACGGTGAAGGCGCATCGCCATCAAGTGATGGAGAAGATGCAGGTGCATTCCCTGGCGGAGCTGGTTTCGATCGCAGAGCGTCTCGGAATGCTCGATCCGGACGAACGCTGAGGGCTCCGGAAAGAGGCGCGGTTCCCTTGACGTGCCTGTCCCAAAGGACAATGCCAGGGCGTGTTGACAGTGCGCGACGAGCTATGTGCAATAATGCACATACGCACGCGCGAAAGCGCGGAGCTATCGTATCCGATATCCACTGTCGTCTTCCGGAAAGGCAATCGCCTTGCCCCTGCGCGAGTCCGTCTTCGTCGTCGATGACGATCCGTCCATGCGCACCAGCATGGACAGGCTGCTGCGAGGATACGGCTTCGCCACAACCCTGTTCGACACAGGAGGGGCCTTGCTCGATCATGGCCGGTTCCACACCGCGATCTGCATCATCCTCGACATCAATCTGGGTGCAAGGTCCGGCATCGAGGTGCGGCGACACCTGGCCGAGAAGGGCATCGCAACGCCGGTGATCTATATCACCGGCAATGACAGCCCGGCAAACCGCGCCGCGGCGATTGCCTCAGGCTGCATCGCCTATCTCACCAAGCCCTTCGCGGCGCGGTCCTTGATCGAGTCGGTCGAGCGCGCCCGCGTCTTGTAGCTCCGCAGCGACCGTCATTCGTCGACATATTGCTCGAGCGTCCTGGTCGGCGCGCCCTTGTGGGCGGAAGCAAATTGCGCGAGCGGGATCGAGGTCGTCACGGCGAGGAGATTGGAATCGACGAGCTCGAGCAGCAGCGTCTGACCGTTTTCCATCTCCGCGATGATTGTTGGCGCCACGACGTCCGCCGCGACGCAGAGATTGGTGAGACACCAGGTATAGGGAATGCGAAACGCGGCGCCGTGGTCCACAGCCAATTTCGGTGATTGTTGCAGGTACATCCCGACCGGTACGAACAGCTGCAGGCGGGCTGTGGGCGAGTCCTTCCGCTCGATCAGATCGATGCGTACGGCCGTCTGCCCGGTCGGAAATCGGCCGGTGATCGAGGTGCGGCAGAGAGTGGGCGCGCCGCCGGCCTTGAAGCACAATTTTTGCCAGCTGCCATAGGTGATGTCGTTGGCTTCGCGCTGGCCACGTGTTGCGACCTCGGGGGGCTTTTCGGATTGCGCCGCCTTGGGCGGAGTGACACTCGAGATAGTGGAACCCCCAATTGCTGCAACCATCAGGAGGCCAGAGAGACGATCAAGAGGACGGGCCATGGCTGCAACTCCGAGATCGGGGCCTCAATTCTGCGCATCGAGAAACTTGGAGACCAAGGGTGACCAGAGCGGGACCGCGTCCGGGGAACCGAGGAGGAAATGCCCCTCGTTGCCGAACGGCGGCATCAGGTGATACTCGGCCCGGCCGCCGGCGGCGAGGAAGGCCGCGTGCATGCGCTTCGACAGGTCGGGCCCGAAATACGTGTCGTTGCCGGTGTAGATCCACAGCATCGGCACACGCGATGTGCGCCCGAAATCGGCCGTGGCCTCGACCAGGCGGTCGGGGGCGCAATTGTTGTTCGGCTTGCCGTCGACGCGTCCGCCGCGGCCCCCCGCAAAGACAATGATCGCCTTCACTTGCGGCGGGTTCACGCTCGACAGGGCGATCGCGCCCCAGCCGCCGGCGGACTGGCCGACCACGATCACGTCCTTGGGGATGATCCGCCTCTCGGCGGCCAAGTAGTCGATGATCCAGAGATCGACCTGGGCGACCGCGAGGCCCGCATCACGGAAATTGGGATTGGTGCACTTGCCGATCTTCGAGAAGAACGGGCCGAACAGCCCGCGCTCAGGGATGTCGATCGCCTGTGCGCCATAACCGCTGCCCACCGGCGCCACCACGAGATAGCCGCGCCTCGCAAACCATTTGGCGGCGTCGCGAAACTCGACCAGCGGGAACAGGCTGCGCTGGGTCGCGTCGAGCGACACGCCGTGATTCATGATGGCGAGCGGAAACGGACCGTCGCCGACCGGTCGCACCAGATAGGCGAACATCGGCAGCGGCAGGGTCAGCGCCCAGATTTCCTCCTGGATGCGGACCTCCTCTGCGGCGCGCGTGGGCGATGCGGCCACGAAAAGGGCGAGCAGGGTGATCGCGAGAGAATGGAGCAAGGCAGGTCCAAGTCGCATCCGAGTCTCCCTCAACCTGCGTAGGTTGCGGCCACGACGATCGGGCCCAGCACGGTGAGAACGACATTGCCGACAGCATAGGGCACGGCAACACCGAGGACTGGCGTCTGGCTCTCGGCAACGTCGCAGGCGCCCGTGACGGCGGCATCGACCGTCATGGCGCCGGCGAGCGCACCGCAGGTCACGACGGGGTTCATGCGCAGCAGATAGAAGGCAACGAGCGTTCCCACCGTCATCGGGACGAGCGTGACCACGATGCCCATGCCGACCAGCAACAGACCATGCGCCTGGATCGCCGACCAGGCCGCAAGCCCGTTGCCGAGTCCGATCGCCGCGATGAAGCCGCCGAGGCCAATGTCGCTCAGGGTCTGCTGCGCGGCCGGCGGCATTGCGCCGATACCGGGCCGGCGCGTCCGCAGCCAGCCGCAGACGAGCCCGGCGATCAGCGCACCGCCGCCACCACCCAGCGTCAATGCAACGGTACCGAGTTTGAAGCTGGCAAGTCCGGCCAGAAGACCTGCTGCGATGCCGACGGCAAGATAGGCGATGTCCGTGCGGTCGCTGGTATTCAGGGGCTGTCCGACTTGCGCCGTTGCCCGCGCGATATTGCTGCTGCTGCCGACCAGCGTCATGACGTCGCCGAGATAGACCCGCGTATCGGCCCCGAGCGGCACTTCCCGCCCCATGCGCGTGAGCGCGCGCAGGAATACGCCGCGCGCATCGGCTCCGAGCCGGTCGACGATCTCGCGAATTGAGCGGCCGTGCAACTTGCGGTTTTCAACGAGCACCTCGATTACGTTGCCCGGCAGGTTGCGCAGCAGCTCTCCCGCGTCGATCTCGGCCCCGAGGATGGGCTTGGCCGCGACGATCGCGGCGGTCGGACCGGCAATGACGATATCGTCGCCGGCCTCGAGCACCGTGTCCTGATGCGGCTTGATGTCGGCCCCGCCGCGTACGATCCGCTCCACGACCGTGCGGCTGCCGATCTCGGCCTCGATCGCACCGATGGTGTGACCGGCGCCGGCCGAGACGCGATAGGCGCGGGCCTGGAATTTGCGATAGGACAGGTTTTCCGTCTTTGGCGGTGCACCGCCGGCGAGCTCCGCCTCGAGCTTTTTCGCCTCCGCTTTCAGGTCGATCCGCATCAGCCGTGGCGCCACGAAGGGAACGAACAGCAGCGTCAGGATGTAGCCGAGCACGTAGGTCACCGCATAGCCCGCCGCGATGTTGGCTTCCTGCTGCTTCAACGACTCGGCCGGCAGACCGAGCTGCGCCAGCGCGCCGGATGCGGTGCCGATCACCGAGGATTGCGTCAGTGCGCCGGCGGTCAGTCCCGCCGCCGTCCCCGTGTCCAACGTGAAGACACGCGCGAAGATGAGCACCAGGACGAGCCCCGTGGCTCCGATCACCAGCGCCAGCACGACCTGGGCCAACGTCCGCACGCTCAGGGAGGCAAAGAACTCCGGTCCCGAACGGTAGCCGATCGTGAACACGAACAGGCTGAACAGGATCGCCCTGAGGATCGGCGGGAAGGTGAAACTTCCGAGCTGTCCGATCAGCACGGCGACGATCAGGATGCAGGCGGTGGTTCCGATCGAGAAGCCGCGGATTCTGATGCGGCCGAGGAGGGTGCCGATCGCGATCGCGAGCAGCAGGAATATTTCCGGTGCGGTGGCGATGATCCACCTGACGGTTTCCATGGCATTCCCCCGGCGCTTTGGCGTGATTTGATTTGGCCCCGACGGGACGTTGCTTGATCCAGATCAAGCCTTCGCGGCGACGTGGCGGCGGCTATGACGCGATGGAATGTTCGCGACAGCTGATCGTGCTGCTGCGCGAAGCGCTGCGTTCGCAGGAGGGGAGATGAGTGCGCCAACCGCTCCGACCTGGACACGATTCTTTCCACCGGCCGAATGGCTTGCGGCCTACCGGCGCGAGTGGCTTTCCTCCGACGTGGTCGCCGGCATCACACTCGCCGCTTACGCCATCCCGGTCTCGCTCGCCTATGCCGCGCTGGCCGGTCTGCCGCCGCAGATCGGTGTCTACGGCTACATGCTCGGAGGCATCGGCTATGCCTTGTTCGGAGCGTCGCGCCAGCTCGCGATCGGCCCGACCTCGGCGATCTCCCTGATGATCGCCGGGACCGTCGGCGCCCTCGCCGGGGGCGATGCGGTCCGCTATGCGCAGATCGCAAGCCTTACGGCCTTTGCGGTGGCCGTGCTGTGCTTCATCGCCTGGCTGTTCAAGCTCAGCGTGCTGGTCCGCCTCGTCAGCGACAGCATCCTGGTCGGCTTCAAGGCAGGCGCTGGGCTCACCATCATCATGAGCCAGCTGCCGAGCCTGCTCGGCACCGCCGGCGGCGGGCACAATTTCTTCGATCGCGCCATCAAGCTGTCCGGGCAACTCGGCGGCATCGATCTATTGGTGCTTGGCATCGGCGCCGTCGCGCTGCTGTTGCTTCTGCTCGGCGAACGGCTTTTGCCGGGAAAACCCGTCGGCATCACCGTCGTGGCACTCGCGATCGCATTGGCAACGCTCCTCGGCTTGCCAGCCCTCGGTGTGCCCGTCACCGGGAAGATACCGGAAGGGCTGCCAGAGCTGGCAATCCCGACCTTTGGCCTTCTGGAGTTCGATGATCTCTTCCCACTCGCGGCAGGCTGCGTGCTGCTGGCCTATATCGAAGGCGTGTCGGCGGCCCGAAGCTTTGCCGCCAAGCACGGCTATCCGCTCGATGTCCGCCAGGAGTTCCTGGGATTGGGCGCGGCGAACCTCGCCGCGGCCTTCGGGCGTGGCTATCCCGTCGCGGGCGGCCTGTCGCAATCGGCCGTCAACGACAATGCCGGCGCGCGGACGCCGCTGGCGCTGGTGATCTGCTCGGTCGCGCTTGGGCTGTGCCTGCTGTTCTTCACGGGGCTGCTGACCAACCTGCCCAAGGCGGTGCTCGCGGCGATCGTCATCGCCGCCGTCTACAGGCTGGTCGACGTCCGGGCGCTGCTGCGGATGTGGCAGGTCAGCCGGATCGACTTCTATGCGGCGGCGATCGCCCTGATCTCCGTTCTGTTGCTCGGCATCCTGCAGGGCGTTCTGCTGGCGTCGATCGCCTCGATCTTCCTGCTGCTGGCGCGGGCCTCGCAGCCGAATGTCGCGTTCCTCGGCCGCCTGCCCGGCAGCGGCCGCTATTCGGATAGCGCCAGACATGAGGGCATCGAGCCGCTGGTCGGGATCATCGCTTTTCGGCCCGAAGCCTCGCTGCTCTACATCAATGCCGAGACGATCCTGGACACCGTCCTGACTGCGCTTCGGAGGTCGCCCGGCGTCCGGCTGGTCGCCTGCGACCTCTCGGCCTCGCCCTATATCGACCTGGCCGGCGCGCGCATGTTGCATGATCTCCACGACGAACTTGCGTCACGCGGGGTGACCTTCTGCATCGTCGGCGCGCACGCGCAGCTCCGCGACCTCCTGCGCGCCGAAGGGCTCGCGGACAAGACCGACAGCGGCCAGTGGCTGCGGTCGCTCGACAGCCTGCTCGGCGATGATCAGGCGAGCATCGCACAACGGATGGCGTGATGTTCTCGTGTTGCGCTGCGAACGGCATCGCATCGGCTCGCAGAATGCACGCGACCGTTGACTTGGATCAATGGAGCCACTCGCGCCGAACCCACGATCCTGCCTCACCTTCGATAAAAGGACCGGGAGAGACAGATGTCCAAGGACGCCAAGCCCGCACAGAAGCGTATCGACCAGTTCTTTTCCGGCCCGGGCGCGCGGGCAGACGACTGGCGCGACCTTGTGGAAGCAGCAAAGACCTGGTCGCGTGTGGGCAATCGCACAGGCTATGACGCGGCGCTGGCCGATCTTTCGATCACCGAAGAATTTCACGGCTATCCCGGTATGCAATTGATGGCGGTGCTGCGGGAAGCAGCAGCCGCCGGCGACGGTGCGTCATCGTTCGCCCTTGCGACGCGAATTGCCCAGGCGCTGGCGACACGATCATTCCGCCAGCATGCAGGCGACTGGAACGCCAAGGACGACGGCAATGGCGAAGCGCCCGAATTGGTGCCGCCTGCCTTTGGCGCGCACGGCGCGCGCAGGCCGTATTTCGAGACCCTGATCGTCACAGGCGTGTCATCCAGCCAATGGCCGGTGCTGGCGGCGGAATGGCGCAAGCTGAGGCGGCCGGTCGATGCCTTCATCTATGAGCCTGTCATCGTCGGCAGCCTGGAGGACGCCTTCTGTGCGACGATGCTCAATCCGAACATTGGAGCCGTCATCATCAACGAGGGCTTTGGCCTGCGTTCGCGCCACGATGCGCCGGTGTTGCGCTCGATCATGGCCGGGGCCGGTCTCGGCGACGAAACCGACGCCTCGGCGCTGCGGCTCGCGCAAATCATCAAGCGCGTCAGGCCCGAGCTCGACCTTTACATGATCTCGAATCGGGACGTGGAGGAATTGGCCGGCAATCCCGAGGCGGACGTCGTCCGCCGCATCTTCTATTCCGTCGAGGAGCTGCTGGAGCTGCACCTGTCGATCCTCGAAGGCATCCAGGATCGCTACGACACGCCGTTCTTCGACAATCTCAAGAAATACGCCCAGCGTCCGATCGGTACCTTCCATGCACTGCCGATCGCGCGCGGCAAGTCGATCTTCAAGTCCGACTGGATCCGCGACATGGGCGAGTTCTACGGCCCGAACCTATTCCTGGCCGAGAGCAGCGCCACCACCGGCGGTCTCGACAGCATGCTGGAGCCGACCGGCAACATCAAGAAGGCGCAGGAGAAGGCGGCGAGGGCGCTGGGCGCCGACCGAGTCTTCTTCGTCACCAACGGCACCTCGACGTCGAACAAGATGGCGGTGCAGGCGCTGCTCGCGCCCGGCGACATCGCGATCGTCGACCGCAATTGCCACAAGTCGCACCACTACGGCATGGTGCTGGCCGGCGCGCAGCCGCTCTATGTCGAAGCCTTCCCGATGACGGAATATTCGATGTACGGCGCGGTGCCGCTGAAGACAATCAAGCAGGCGCTGCTGGGCGCCAAGGCCGACGGCCGGCTCGACCGCGTCAAGATGGTCGACCTGACCAACTGCACCTTCGACGGCCACATCTACAACACGAGGCGGGTGATGGAGGAATGCCTCGCCATCAAGCCCGATCTGATCTTCCTCTGGGATGAAGCTTGGTTCGGCTTCGCGCGGTTCTCGCCGTTCCTGCGCCGCCGCACCGGACTTGGCGCCGCCAACGAGATCGAGGCGTGGATGCGCAACCCGAAGTCGGTCGAGGCCTATGAGAAGCAGCAGGCCGAGCTCGGCAAGAACCCATCCGACGAGGTGCTGCTCAAGACCCGGCTGATCCCGGACCCCAGGCAGATCCGGCTGCGCGTCTACCAGACCAACTCGACCCACAAGTCGATGTCGGCAATCCGCCAGGGCTCGATGCTTTCGGTCAAGGACGTCGAATTCCACACCGTCGAGCAGCAGTTCAAGGAGGCGGTGTTCACCCACGCCTCGACAAGTCCGAACCAGCAACTGATCGCGAGCCTCGACATCTCGCGGCGACAGATGGAGCTGGAGGGCTATGGCCTCGTCGCCAATGCGATCGAGATTGCGTTCGCGATCCGCCAGGCAGTCAATAACAATCCGCTGATCTCGAAATATTTCCGCATCCTCGGTGCCGACGCCATGGTGCCGGCGCAATACCGCCAGAGCGGCTTCACCGACTTCCTCGCCCCCGGCGTCAACTGGGCGAATACGCTGAAGAGCCTGGACGAGGACGAATTCTGCCTCGACCCGACCCGCATGACGCTGGTGTGCGGCATGGCCGGCTATGACGGCACGCAGTTCAAGGGCATTCTCGCCAACGAGTACAACATCCAGGTCAACAAGACCTCGCGCAACTCGGTCCTGGTCCAGTCCAACATCAACAACACCCGCAGCGACGTCGCGCATCTCGTCCGCGTGCTCGCCGAGATCGCGGGCGAGATCGACCGCGGCCTCGCCCAAGGCGGCGCCAATGCGCGGAAGACCTTCGAGGCACGGGTGACGAGCCTGATGAAGGACGTGCCGGACCTGCCGAACTTCTCGCATTTCCATCCGAGCTTCCGCGGCGATGCCGGCACCAAGACCAATGAAGGCGACATCCGCTCCGGCTTCTACGCGGCCTATGACGTTGCCGGCTGCGAGCACATCCGCCTCAACGACCCCGAGATCGACCGGCGCCTGAAGGCCGGACCCGAGCTCGTCTCGGCAAACTTCGTGATCCCGTATCCGCCGGGCTTTCCGATCATGGTACCCGGCCAGGTCATCACCCAGGAGACCATCGACTTCATGCGCAAGCTCGATGTGAAGGAGATCCATGGCTACGACGCCAAGGAAGGGCTGAAGCTCGTGCGGACCGAAGCCTTGGCCAAGCTCGGCAGGCCAAGGCCCAGCGCGCAGCCGAAGCTCAAGGCCGCGTCATAGGTCGGGAGGGGACGAACATGCAGGCATTTTTCGAGTTCTTGCGGCAGTACCCGTATCTGCTGCTGTTCTTCGTGGTCGGTCTCGCCGTCTATATCGGCCGGGCCAGCATCAAGGGTTATGGCCTCGGCATGGTCGCCGGCGCCATCGTGGTCGGCGCGGGTATCTCGGTCTGGGCATCCAGCTATGGCGTGAAGCTCGAGCTGAACAACTTCGCCAAGAGCCTGTTCTACTATCTCTTCATGTACGGCGTCGGCCTGCGTGTCGGTCCGTCCTTCGTCAACAGCCTGCGCGGTGACGGCATCAAGTTCCTGTTCCTCGCCGTGGTGTCGAGCGTGATCGGCCTTGCGCTGGTGGTGATCGGCGCAAAGCTGTTCGCACTTCCGCCGGGGGCGGCCGGCGGCATGCTGGCGGGATCGCAAACCATGTCGGCGGCGATCGGTTCGGCCGAGCAGGCCGTCACGTCAGGTGTCGTGAAGCTGCCAGAGGGCATGAAGCCCGAGGAAGCCTCCGGCATGATCGCTCTGTCCTACGGGATCACCTATATCTGGGGCACCGTCGGCATCATCCTGATCTGCAAATATCTGCCGCGCTGGTGGGGTGTCGATGCCAAAGCCGCGGCGAAGAAGTATGAGCAGGAGTTCGGCGTCAAGGATCTCGAAGGCGCCGGCCTCACCGGATACCGCCAGTTCGGTCTGCGGGCCTACCGGCTGGAGAATCCAGCGACGGTGGGGATGAGCATTGCCAAATTCCGCGCGATCAATCCGGAATACCGGATCGTCAACGTGGGGCGCAATGGCGAGCCGCAGGGCGCTGATCCCGATCTCGTGCTGCAAAAGGGCGATATCGTCGCGCTCGGGGGCTCGACCGAGCATCTCACCGAGAAGATGGGCCTGATTGGTCCGGAGGTCGCCGATTCCAAGACGCTCGGCATACCCATGGACCAGGCCGAAATCGTCGTCTTCAACAAGGATGTCGTCGGGCGTACCTTCGAATCCTTCCGCGACACGGCCATCGCCGGCCAGCTTCAGGTCACCAAGGTCGAGCGTGGCGGCGTGCAGATCCCGGCCGGTCTCAAGACCAAGCTGGAACGCATGGACATCGTGTCGGTGGTCGGCTTGAAGTCGGCGGTCAACGAGCTCGGCGAAATGTGGGGCCGCATCGCGCGCGCCAATACCTCGACCGACCTGCTGACCCTGTCGGTCGGCATGATCATCGGCTTCCTGATCGGCATGATCGAATTTCCCGCCTTCGGCGCCAAGGTCGGCCTCGGCAACGCGGGCGGCTTGCTGTTGTCGGGCGTGATCGTGTCCTCGGTCGTGTCCCGTTTGCGCTTCTTCGGCAACACGCCGAATGCCGCGCGAAACGTGCTCGAGGATCTCGGCCTCGTCGTGTTCGTCGCGATCGTCGGCGTCAATGCCGGCGCAGGCCTGTTGGCTCAGCTCACCGGCGCGCTCGCTCTCAAGATCTTCATCGTCGGCTTCATCGCGTGCACGATCCCGCCGTTCATCGTCTGGGCGATCGGATTCCACGTCTTCAAGATCAATCCGGCGGTGCTGATGGGCGGCGTGGCCGGCGCGCGCTCGCATTCCGGCCCGTGCCGTGAGGCCGCGGTCGAGATCCAGAGCTCCGTGCCCTGGATCGGATTCCCGGTCGGCTACGCCGTCTCGGGCATCCTTCTCACCATCTTCGGCTACTTCGCAATGATCCTGGCTCAATAAGGGGACAAGACGTCATGAGAAAACTGACCTTCGGCGCCGTCCTGGTCGCCTCGCTCGCCGCCGTTGCCGGCTTCAGCACGTCCGCGCGTGCCGACACCGGCCAGGTCGCGGTCGTCTTCACCAAGGGTGGCTTCATCGTCGGCGCCGGCGGCGGAGAGGGCGTTCTGCAATACCGGGGCAAGAAATATCCATTCACGGTGTCCGGCATGAGCGTTGGCCTCACCATCGGAGCGTCGACGACGAAGTTCGTCGGCCGGGCGCTCAATCTGAAGGGACCGGCGTCGATCGAAGGCTCCTACGCGGTGGGAGGAGCGGGCGGCGCCATTGCCGCAGGCGCCGGTGCCGTGCAGTTGCAGAACGCCAATGGCGTCATCCTTCAGCTCAGTGGTCCCAGGGTCGGCGCGGAAGTGTCGGCCGCGGTTGGCGGGGTCACGATCCGTCTGAAGTGATCGGAGCAGGCGGCGGGCTGCCTCACCGCAGCCCGCTCGCGTTCAATATCGTTCGGCGACGAAATTCATGCCCTTCAGGCCAGCCTGGTCGTTGTAGCGACCCCTGTCGGATCGTTTCGGCAGCTTGATCTTGTCCTTCTTGATGCGCTTGTAGGGAATGGCGCCGAGAAGGTGGGCGATGCAGTTCAGCCGTGCCCTTCGCTTGTCGTCGGAGCGGACGATGGACCAGGGCGCCTCCTTCGTGCTGGTCTTCTTCAGCATCAGGTCGCGCGCCCGCGAATAATCGTACCACCGCCGGAAGGATTCCAGGTCCATCGGACTGAGCTTCCACTGCCGGACCGGGTCGTCGATGCGGGCCTTGAAGCGGCGCTCCTGCTCGTCCATGCCGACCTCGAGCCAGATCTTGACGAGGATGATGCCGCCATCGATGACGTATTTCTCCATCTGCGGGCACAGGTTGAGGAAGCGCTCGTGCTCGGCGGGGGTGCAGAAGCCCATGACGTATTCGACGCCGGCGCGGTTATACCAGCTCCGGTCGAAGATCACGATCTCGCCGCCGGCCGGAAATCGCTCCATGTAGCGCTGGAAGAACAACTGCGTCTTCTCGCGATCGGACGGCGCGGGGAGGGCGACGACCCGGAACACGCGGGGGCTGACCTTCTCGGTGATCGCCTTGATCGTGCCGCCCTTGCCGGCGGCGTCGCGGCCCTCGAACAGGATGATGACCCGGAGCTTGTTTTCCCGCACATAGTCCTGCAGGTGGCAGAGCTCGACCTGGAGCTTCTCGAGCTCCTTCTCGTAATCCTTCCGCTTCATCCGCTCGGCCGCTGCATCCTTGGCCATGCCGATCCTTCCTACTCGTCCCAGGATATGGTCACGCCGATGTCGCCGGGCACGCCGCCCGGGAAATCGATGATCTGATAGGAGATGCGGTAGCCGCGCGGCTTCAGGTAGTCGGTCCAGAGCTGGAAGATCTCCTTGGGGATTCCGGTCAGGGTGTTCTCCCAGCCCTTTTCCATCTGGTTGATGGCGCGGCCCTTGTCCGTGCAGAGCGAGTTGGGAAAGCGATAGACCAGCACTTCCGTGAGGCCGTTGCGCACTGCGCGCTGGATGACGGTCGAGGCGAGCTTGATCTTCTCCTCCTCGGTCTTGCCCGACGGCTTGCTCAAACGCTCGATCAAGGCACGCTTCTCGGCCTCGGCCGCGGCGGCAAGACGTACATATTCCTCCGCCTTTTCGGCTTCCTTGAGGGCGGCTTCCTTACGAATCTGGTCGGCGCTGGGGATGAGATCGTCTAGGCCGGGCATGGCAGGCGGCTCCTGATGGTTGTCCAATCAGCGTGCGGCTGACGCTAGGTTGGCCCAAATGCGCTCCCTTGACTCAAATCAAACAAGCGCGAACATTCCCGAACACAGTGCTGCCCAGTACGGCTTGACCGGGAGAGACGTTTGAGCGAGCAGCTGCATCCGATGGCACCGCACCATTTGCCGTTCTATCTCGCACCGGGCAGCGGGACCGACACGCTGATGGTGGTGATGGGCGTATTCCTGATCGGCACCGTGCTCTGGGTCGGCACGCTCTACTGGAAACTGCACAGCCTGCCCGAGCGGATGGCGCACAAAACGCACAAACTGCAGTTCGAGTTAGTCGCCGTGCTCGGCCTGATCTCGCTGTTCACGCACATGCACATCTTCTGGATCGCAGGCCTGCTCCTCGCGATGATCGATCTGCCGGATTTCGGCACCCCGCTGCGCAGCATCGCAGGGTCCGTCGAGAAGATCGCCGACGCGACGCCGGTCTCCGATGCGGAGGAAGTCCCGGCCGAGGCAGCCGTCGCGCCACCTCCCGCGGACAAGCCGGGACCCGCCAGGGAGAAGGAGCACAGTCATGCTTGAGCTGCTGATCTGCTCCCTCGTCACGATCCTGCCGGACTATCTCTACAGGCGCTACGCTCAGGGCAAGCGCTTCGGCAAGGAAATCACCTTCTTCTCGGTCTGGTACGAGCTGCGCTGGGGCATCACCGCCTGCCTGATGCTGACGGTGTCGCTGATCACGATGATCTTCTACTTCCACCCGGCGACATCGTCGGCTGCGCTGTACTTCCGCACCGTGCCGATCCTGCCCGAGGGCTCCGGTCGGGTCGCGGACGTCAACGTCGGTTTCAGTGCGCCCGTAAAGAAGGGCGACGTGCTGTTCACGCTCGACAGCTCGAAGCAAAAAGCCGCGTTCGAGACGGCCAGGCGAAAAGTTGCAGAGGTCGATGCCGCCATGCAGACGGCGCAGGCCGATGTGGTCAAGGCCGAGGCGCAGGTCGGCGAGGCGAAAGCCAACTACCAGCAGGCCAAGGACGAGCTCGAGGTCAAGACCGAGCTGCAGCGCCGCAATCCCGGCATCGTTCCGCAGCGCGACATCGACAAGCTCCAGGTACTGGTCGAGCAGCGACAGTCCGGTATCGACGCTGCGACGGCAGCGAGGCAATCGGCGTTCTTGCAGGTCTCGGTTCTGCTGCCGGCGCAAAAGGCCAGTGCCGAAGCCGCGCTCGATCAGGCCCAGGTCGATCTCGACAAGACCCTGGTACGCGCCGGCGTCGACGGGCGCGTCGAGCAGTTTCTGGTTCGGCCCGGCGACGTCGTCAACCAGTTGATGCGCCCCGCCGGTGTTCTCGTTCCGGAGGGGGCGGGCCGAAAGGCGCTCCAGGCCGGTTTCGGCCAGATCGAGGCGCAAGTCATGAAGGAGGGCATGGTCGCGGAAGCAACCTGCATCTCGAAGCCCTGGGTGATCATTCCGATGGTGATCACGACGGTGCAGGATTACATTGCGGCCGGACAGTTTCGCACCGGCGAGCAGCTCATCGACCCGCAGAACGCCGTCCGCCCCGGCACGATCCTGGTGTTCCTGGAGCCGCTCTACAAAGGCGGTCTCGATGGCGTGACGCCTGGCTCGAGCTGCATCGTCAACGCCTACACCAGCAACCACGAGGAGATCTCGGCCAAGGGCACATCGACCAGCCGGAAGATCGCGCTCCACGTCGTCGACGGCGTCGGTCTCGTCCATGCGCTGCTGCTGCGCATCCAGGCGCTGTTGCTGCCGATCCAGACGCTCGTGCTGAGCGGCGGGCATTGAACGAGAGAAGAGAATGTCCCTCATCCGAGGAGGCCGATATGGCCGCGTCGTCACGCGTTGCTGAGGCTTGCCCCGGGGCTGTCCGTATGGTGCGATTCCGGATAGAATTGCCGGGAAAGCAGCTGCCGTAAGCTGCGAGGTGCCGCATGAGCGGGGGCGCGTCCATGGACCGGCTGAAGGCACGGCTCGCGGCCGCGCTCCTCTGTCTCGGCCTGCTCGTGGCCGAGTGGCTGGCGGCCGGGCAAGCCGGTGCGGTCGAGCGGAGCCGGCGCGGCGAGCTCAAGCGCGTGCTGTTGCTGCATTCCTTCGGCCGCGAGTTTCGGCCCTGGAGCGAGTATGCGCGCGACATCAAGGCCGAGCTCGAGCGGCAATCGCCCTGGCCGCTTGATATCCAGGAACACGCGCTGCTCACCGCGCGCTTCAACAACCCTGGTCCCGAGGCTCCCTTCGTCGAGTATCTGCAGTCGCTGTATCAAGGAGCGGCGCCCGACATCGTCTTGAGCATCGGCGCGCCTGCCGCCCGGTTTGCGCAGAAATATCGCGCCAGGCTGTTCCCCGATGCGCCGCTGATCCTCTCCGTGGTCGAGCATCGGCTGATTAATCGCACCGATCTCGCCGACAATGATATCGTCGTGGCCGTCCGCAACGATTTCGTGGCGGCCTTCGACAACATTCTGCAGGTTCTGCCCGATACGACATCGGTTGCGATCGTGGTCGGCGCCTCGCCGCTCGAGACGTTTTGGCGGGAGGAGCTGACGCGGGAGCTGAAACCATTTGCCGAGCGGATCGAGCTGGTCTGGTACTCGGATTTGTCCTTCGAGGAGATCCTGAAGCGCTCGTCAAAGCTGCCGCCCCACACCGCGCTGTTCTGGGGGCTGATGTCCGTCGATGCGGCCGGGGTCGTCTATGAGAGCGACTGGGCGCTACGCAGCCTGCGTGCCGTCGCGAACGCCCCGATCTTTTCCTACCAGGAGCCGTTCTTCGGCGAGGGCACGGTCGGCGGACCGATGCACTTGATCGGGGAGACGACATCGCGGACCGTCAGCGCCGCGATCGGTCTTCTCGGCGGCGCGAAGCCAGCGAGCATCAATTATGAGCCGATCGCCTTCGCCGCGCCGCGTTACGATTGGCGTGAGTTGCAGCGCTGGGATATCGGCGAGAGCCGCCTGCCCAAGGGAAGCACCATCCTGTTTCGCGAGCCGAGTATCTGGGAGCGCTATCGCTGGCAGATGCTGATGATCTCGGCCGTGTTCCTGGTTCAGGCCGGACTCATCAGCGGGCTCCTGCACGAGCGCCGCCGCCGCCGCGTCGCAGAAGTCGAATCGCGTCAGCGGCTGACGGAACTCGCCCACGTCAACCGCTACTCGGCCGTTGGCGAGCTGACGACTTCGATCGCGCATGAATTGAACCAGCCACTCGGATCGATTCTGACCAATGCGGAAACGGCAGAGCTCATGCTGAGGGCTGCCAAGCCTGATCTGGTCGAGATCCAGCAGATCCTCGCCGATATCAGGCGGGACGACCAGCGGGCGAGCGAGGTGATCCGCAGGCTGCGCAGCGTTTTGAAAAAGACCCCGTTCGAGGTCAAGCACATCGAGCTCAACGATACGGTGCGCGAAGCAATCGATCTTGTGAAGGCCCTGGCTCACGGGCGCCGGATCACGTTGAGCTATGTGCCGACCCTGGCCGGCATTTACTTCAAGGGCGATCCGGTCCAGCTTCAGCAGGTCGTTCTCAACCTGATCATCAACGCGATGGATGCGATTTCCGATGCGGACACCGGAAAGCGGGAGGTCAGCGTGTCGACGCACAGCACCGGTAGTCAGGCCGAGATCAGGATCGCCGACACCGGGCCCGGAATACCCGCCTCCGATCTCGCAAGCCTGTTCGATCCGTTCTTCACCACCAAACCGCAAGGCATGGGCATGGGCTTGGCAATCGCCAGAACCATCGTCGAAGCCCATCACGGCACGATCGTCGCGGCGAACCAGCCTGCAGGCGGCGCATTGTTCACGATCCGGCTTCCGGTCGCGCGCTGAGAGATGATCCGCGTCTCTCAGGGGCGGGCTGTTTCGACCGAATATCCTGGTCGAATGCTCGTGCGTCCTTGCGCTGCAGCAGCCTTTACGGACCCGTTTCGTTGATCTCGATCAACAAATGCCTGCGTCCCGGCTCGATCCTCCCGCACTGGAAGTCGAGGGAGGATGTGATGTTTCGTTGCGGCAATATCCTGATGGCGCTGGCGCTCTTGATGGCGACTTCGGTCGCCGCAACGGCGCAGACTCCGACGACACCCGCAGCCCCGGCGCCGCAGGCGCAGCCCGCGAGCCCGCCTGCGACCGCGGCCGAGCTCTTGAAGCCCGAGCAGCTCGAGGCCCTCGTCGCGCCGATCGCGCTTTATCCCGACGAGTTGCTCGCCAATGTCCTGGCCGCCTCGACCTATCCGCTGGAAGTGGTGCAGGCCGACCGCTGGCTGAAGGAGCGCAAGAGCCTGAAGGGCGATGCGCTGAAGACGGAGGTAGAGAAGCAGGGCTGGGACGACAGCGTCAAGGCGCTGGCCAGCACCGCCGATGTCCTCGCGATGATGAGCGATCAGCTCGACTGGACCAAGAAGCTGGGCGATGCCTTCCTCGCCCAGCAGCCCGACGTGATGGACGCGATCCAGCGTCTGCGCAACAAGGCCTATGACAACAAGAAGCTCGTCACCACCAAGCAGCAGAAGGTCAGCGTCCAATCTCAGGAAGGCAAGCAGGTCGTCGTCATCCAGCAGGCCGATCCCGCC
Source organism: Bradyrhizobium sp. USDA3516 (assembly GCF_057651995.1). Taxonomy (NCBI): domain Bacteria; kingdom Pseudomonadati; phylum Pseudomonadota; class Alphaproteobacteria; order Hyphomicrobiales; family Nitrobacteraceae; genus Bradyrhizobium; species Bradyrhizobium sp. USDA3516. Next base: position 113,138 of record NZ_JBYGYN010000009.1, read on the forward strand.
GCGATGTACGTGCCGTATTACGACCCGGCGACGGTCTATGGCAGCTGGCCCTATGCGGAGTATCCGCCGTACTATTGGGGCTACCCGTCCTATATCGGCGCCGGCGTGGTCGCGGCGGGCATCGCGTTCGGCACCGCCTGGGCGATCGGACGCTGGGGCAATTACTGGGGCGGCGGCTGCAACTGGGGCAATCGCAACGTCTATGTCAACCATCGCACCACCAATATCGGCAATGGCTGGCAGCACAATCCGGCGCATCGCGGTGGCGTCCGCTACAACAACAGCAATGTTCAGCAGCGCTTCGGCAACAACAATCTGAAGGCCGGCGTGTCCGACCGGATGGATTTCCGCGGCCGCGACGGCAACCAGGTGCTGCGCCCCAACCAGGGTGCCGGGGACCGCGCGGGAGATCGTGCGGGTGACCGCGGCGGTCCAGGTGATCGCGCCGGCAATCGTGGAGACCGTCCGGGCGCAGGCGATCGCCCCAGCGCGGGAACGCGCGATCGGCCTGGCGGCGGCGATCGTGCCGGTGCCGGTGATCGTGCCAAGGGTGCGACCAAGGGCGGCGGCGATCGCGCCAAGGCTGCGAACCGCGCCGGCGGCGGTGCGGCCAATCGCGGCGGCGGCAATCGCGGCGGCGCCATGAACGTTTCCTCCGGCCGCTCGGCTGCCGCGGCATCCGCGCGCGGCCGCGCCAGCATGGCGAGCATGCCGCGCGGCGGCGGCGGAGCAAGCTTTGCCGGCCGCGGCGGCGGTGGCGGAATGGCGATGCGCGGCGGTGGAGGAGGCGGCTTCCGCGGCGGTGGCGGCGGTGGCCGGCGTTCCGACCTCGCGCTGAAGCATGATGTCGTCCTGCTCGGTCATCTCTCGAACGGCCTTGGCTACTACCGGTTCAGCTATATCGGCAGCGACAAGGCCTATGTCGGCGTCATGGCGCAGGAGGTCGAGCAGGTGGTGCCCGATGCCGTGACCCGCGGCAGCGACGGCTATCTGCGCGTCCACTACGAAAAACTCGGGCTGACGTTCCGCACCTATCGCGATTGGCTCGCCGGCGGCGCCAAGCTTCCTGCGGAGGTCAAGCTTCCTGCGGAGGTGATGCCATGACTGGTCTGAGATCGTTTGGCCGTGCATTGCTGCCCGGCGTCCTCGCGCTCGCGCTGCTCGGATCGGCCTCTCTCGCGCAGGAATCCTTCAAGACACCGGAAGAGGCCGCCTCTGCGCTTGCCGCAGCCGTCAAGAGCGGCCCGAGAGACATCCTGAAAGTGCTGGGCAGGAACGCGGAGGACATCGTGTCGTCCGGCGACGAGGTTGCCGACAACGACATTCGGGCGCGTTTCACCGCGATGTACGACGCCAAGCACGGCATCAAGGCCGAGGGCAACAAGACGGCCACCTTGATCCTCGGGCCGGACGACTTCCCGTTCCCGATTCCGCTGGTCAACACCAGGACGGGCTGGGCGTTCGACACCGACGAGGGGCGCATCGAGGTGTTGCGCCGTCGCATCGGCCGCAACGAGCTCGACGCGATCCAGACCGCGCTCGCCTTCGTCGACGCGCAAAACGAATACGCCGAGAAGGACCGCGGTGAGGGCGTCGGAGTCTACGCGCAGCGCATCGTCTCCTCGCCCGGCAAGAAGGACGGATTGTTCTGGCGCGACGACAGCGATCCGAGCCCGCTCGGCGCGCTCGCGGCCGAAGCCTCGAAGGAGGGCTATCGCGGCGGCGACGTCGGACCTGAACCTTATCACGGCTATTACTTCCGCATTCTCAAAGGGCAAGGGCGGGATGCGCCCGGCGGTGCGCTCAACTACGTGGTCAAGGGCAAGATGATCGGCGGCTTCGCCCTGATCGCCTGGCCGGCGGAATACGGCAATTCGGGCATCATGACCTTCCTCGTCAATCACGCCGGCACCGTCTACCAGAAGGATCTCGGCAAGCGCACCGCGTTCGTCGCCGAGCGCACCACGTTGTTCGATCCCGACGAGACCTGGAAGAAGGTCGATGCCGCAAAACCCTGAGCGCCGCGTGCGCGGGCGCGCATTTCCCCTGATCGCGATGCTCCTGCTCGCGTTCGGGCTGACCCTGGCAGCGACGCCGTCCTTCGCGCAAGCCTCCGGTCACGTCCGGGTCAAGATCGTCAAGGCAGGCCTCCTGGCCGGCGGCGGCGCCGGCAGCGGCGTGTTGACGTACCGGGGCAAGACCTATCCCTTCACGGTCAGCGGCGTGAGCTTGGGCATCACGGTCGGTGCGACGGTCGGCCGTCTCGACGGCTGGGCATCCGGTATCCGGGAGGTCGGTGATTTCGCCGGCACCTACAGTTCCGTCGGCGGCGGCTTCGCGCTGGTCGGCGGCGCCAACGGTGTGCACCTCCGCAACGACAAGGGCGTCACGATGGTACTGCAAGGCCCGAAGGCGGGGCTCGAGCTGGCGGCCAATATCAGCCGGATCACGATTGCTGTGAGGTGAGGCTCAAGCCGGGCGCGCGGATCAAAGCGAGAGCGACAGACGCACCGTTCTTGGATCGTCACTCCGCGCAAGCTTGAAGCCCGCCTTCGCGAACACGCTGCGCATGGACGCGTTGTCGGATAGAACCTCGGCCGTGAGCTCTCGTACGCCCTGCTCACGCGCGATGTCCGTCAGATGCCTCAGCAACAGCGAACCCACGCCGCGACCTTGCCAGGCATCCAGCACGACGAAAGCCATCTCGGCCTGACCGGGCTCGATGATGACGTACCGGCCGCCGCCGATGATGGCGTATCGACCCTGTTCTTCCACGAGAGCGGCCAGCGCAACGTGGTTGACGAAATCCACCTCCATGAAGTAGGCGCGCTCTTTCTCCGAGAAATGCCGTTTCAAAACGAAGAACCGGCTCTGCAGCGATTGCGGCCCGGTACGCGCGATGGCCGCAAGCATATCCGCCTCGTCGCTGGCGCGAAGCGCGCGGATCTGGATCGGAGTGCCGTCCTTCAGGGCGGTCTGCACGCTGTAGGTTGCAGCTTGTGACATGCCGATGTCGCTGGTCCAATCTCATGCCTTATAATGCAGAATAAACGCCTCCGAAGCGTGCAGATCATCTTGACCTAGATCAACGTTCGTCCTCGCCCTGCGCCGTCAATTGGCGAGGGCGACGGAGAGGTCGAGAACATGTCCATGGACAAGGTGCAAATTCCGGGCGGTCCCATGTCGGGCCTGGTCGCCTCGGCAGTCGAATACCTCGTCGATGCGGGACAGCGCAGTGTCCTGTTCCTGGACATCATGCGCCGGCGCGGGGACCAGTACAGGGAGCACGTCGCGCAAACCGCCCCGCACGTCCTGCAATATGCGGCGGAACTGATCATGGACGGGCGCCAGCTGGCCGAACCCGTCAATTACGCCCTGGTGCGCATCGTTCCGCCCGACAACGTCGAGATCGACATGAGCCGGCGGCCGTTCGTCGTGGTCGATCCGCGTGCGGGCCACGGCCCCGGTATCGGCGGCTTCAAGGCGGACAGCGAGATCGGGGTGGCGATGAAGGCAGGCCATCCCTGCTACTTCATCGGATTCCTGCCGAACCCGATGCCCGGCCAGACCATCGAGCGCATCGCGCATGCCGAAGCCGTCTTCATCGAAAAGGTCATGAGCCTTCACCCGGATGCCGACGGCAAGCCCTGCGTGATCGGCAACTGCCAGGCCGGATGGGCCGTCATGATCCTGGCCTCGCTGCGCCCCGAGCTGTTCGGCCCCCTGATCATCGCCGGCGCGCCGCTGGCCTATTGGGCCGGCGTGCATGGAAAATATCCGATGCGCTACTCGGGTGGGCTGCTCGGGGGAAGCTGGTTGACGGCCCTGACCTCCGATCTCGGCGCCGGCAAGTTCGATGGTGCATGGCTGGTGCAGAACTTCGAGAACCAGAACCCCTCGAATACGCTCTGGAGCAAGCAGTACAACGTCTATTCCAAGGTCGACACCGAAGCGGATCGTTACCTCGAATTCGAGCGTTGGTGGGGCGGCCACGTCAACCTGAACGCCGAGGAGATTCAATTCATCGTCGATGAGCTGTTCGTCGGCAACAATCTTGCCGCCGGCAACATCGAAATGTCCGACGGACGGAAGGTCGACCTTCGCAACATCAGGTCCCCGATCGTGGTGTTCTGCTCGGAGGGCGACAACATCACGCCACCGCAGCAGGCGTTGCATTGGATCCTCGATTGCTACGCCGATGTCGATGAGATCAGGGCCTATGGCCAGACCATCGTCTACACCGTGCACAAGAGCGTCGGCCATCTCGGCATCTTCGTCTCCGGCGGCGTCGCCAAGAAGGAGCACGCGGAATTCTCCAGCAACATCGACCTCATCGACGTTCTGCCGCCCGGGCTCTATGAAGCAACATTCGAGGCCAAGGGCGAGGAGACCGCGAGCTCGGATCTGGTCGTCGGCCAGTGGGTGATGCGCTGCGAGGCGCGCACCCTCGACGACATCCGCGCCATGGGCGGCAATTCGCCTGAGGACGAGCGGCGCTTTGCCACGGCCAAGCGGATCTCGGAAATGAACCTGGCGGCCTACCAGAAATTCGTGCAGCCGTGGCTCAAGCGCATGGTGACGCCGCAGATGGCGGAATGGGCTCACAACATGCATCCGCTGCGGCTGCAATACGAGCTGTTCAGCAGCCAGAATCCCTACATGGCGACGGTGAAGTCATTGGCGGAGAAGGCCGCCGAGGAGCGCAAGCCGGTCGCCACGGACAATCCGTTCCTGGCGTTCCAGGAGCAGATCTCCAAGCAGGTCGTTCATGCCCTCGACAGCTGGCGCGATTCACAGGAGGCGCTCAGCGAAGCGATGTTCCTCAGCGTCTATGGGTCCCCGGTACTGCAGGCGGCGGTCGGGATCGATCCGACGTCCACGCCGTCGCGTCGGCGTGAGATGTCCGCCGAGCATCGTGCCATGCTCGAGAAGCGCATCGCCGAGCTGAGGGCGCGGATCGGTGAGGGCGGTCTCCGTGAAGCGGCGCTGCGCGCCTTGCTCTATGTCGGCTCGGCGCGGGGAATGGTGGACGAACGCAGCATCGAGGCTCTGCGCCAGATCCGTCGGGAACATGGCGGCCCACGCGTATCTCTTGCCGAATTCAAGAGGCTGGTACGCGAGCACTTCTTCATGCTGTTGCTCGACCGGGAAGGGGCGCTCGCCGCAATCCCGAAATTGCTGCCCGACGACATGAACGTTCGTCGCGCAGCATTTGAATCGATCGAACAGGTGCTCTCGGCCAGTGCGGACGTCACTGGCGAGCGCGCAAACCGGCTGCGGCAGATCGCCCGCCTGTTCGGCATCGATACTGCGGAAGGTTCCGAAAGGGCATCGAACGTCGCCCCTTTCGATCCGAAGGCGAAGGCGTCGTAACGCGGGTTGCAGGGATCGGGAGCGACATCATGTCAGCAGATGCGAGGGCCACGCAGTCTCCCAGCAAGTATGATCGCCTGATCGCCGCGGCCAGGGCGATTCCGCCGACGCCGACCGTCGTCGTGCATCCCTGCGATGAGACATCCTTGCGAGGCGCCGTCGACAGCGCCTCCGCCGGCATCATCCGGCCGCTCCTGGTCGGGCCGGAGGCGAAGATCAGGGGGACCGCTACCAGGTTCGGACTTGATATCTCCGGCTTCGAGATCGTCGACGCCGCGCACAGCGACGATGCCGCGGCGAAAGGGGTCGAATTGATCCATGCCGGCCGGGGCGAATTGCTCATGAAGGGCAGCCTTCACACCGACGAACTGATGCGAGCCGTCACGGCCAAGGTCGGGGGATTGCGGACCGATCGGCGCATCAGCCATGTCTTCGTCATGGACGTGCCGGCCTATGCTGAGACGATCTTCGTCACTGACGCCGCGATCAACATCTTCCCCGATCTGGACGCCAAGCGGGACATCATCCAGAACGCGATCGACCTCTACAATCAGGCGGGCTTCGGCCAATCGCCGCGGGTGGCTATTCTTTCCGCGGTCGAAACCGTCACGTCGAAAATTCCGTCCACGATCGAGGCCGCGGCGCTCTGCAAGATGGCAGATCGCGGCCAGATCACGGGCGGCGTGCTCGACGGGCCACTGGCGTTCGACAATGCGATCGACCTCGAATCGGCGCGGATCAAGGGCATCAAGTCCGAGGTGGCCGGCCGCGCTCAGATCCTGGTCGTGCCCGACCTCGAAGCGGGCAACATGCTGGCCAAGAACCTCGCCTATTTCGCCAAGGCAGACGGCGCCGGCATCGTGCTCGGCGCGCGCGTACCTGTGGTCCTGACCTCGCGTGCGGACAGCCCACGAGCGCGGATGGCCTCCTGCGCGGTTGCTGCACTTTATGCTCACGCGCGGCGCCAGAAGGCGCCGACAGTTGCGGCGTGACAGCCATGGACAGCATCCTCGTCGTCAACGCCGGCTCCTCGAGCGTCAAGTTTCAGGTCTTTGCGGTCGAGGGTGAGGGCGTTCTGCGCCGCCTGATCAAGGGGCAGGTGGACGGCATCGGCAGCCGTCCGCGCTTGCGGGCGAGCAGGGCAGGCAACGATCCCATGGCCGACCGGGCCTATCCGATCGAAGCCATTCCGGATGTGCCGGCGGCGATGCAGGTCGCGGGGGAATGGCTGCGGAACGAGGCGCGCATCCATCCGCTGGCGGTCGGGCATCGTGTCGTCCATGGCGGGCCGGATTATGAGCGGCCAATTCTCGTCGATCATGGCGTAGTCGCGCGGCTGGAGCGCTTCGTCACGCTGGCGCCGCTGCATCAGCCGCACAATCTGGCGCCGATCCGCTCGATCCTGGCCAATTTCCCGACGATACCCCAGGTCGCATGCTTCGACACCGCGTTTCACCGGACCCACGGTCCGCTCGCCGATCATTACGCCATTCCCCACCAGCTCCACGCCGAAGGCGTGCGGCGCTACGGCTTTCACGGGCTCTCCTATGAGTACATCTCCAGGACCCTGCCGCAGATCGCGCCCGACGTCGCAAAGCGCCGGGTGATTGTCGCCCATCTCGGCAGCGGCGCGTCGATGTGCGCGATGAAGAATGGGCTGAGCGTCGAGAGCACGATGGGATTCACCGCGCTCGACGGGTTGCCGATGGGCACGCGTCCAGGCCAGCTCGATCCGGGCGTCGTGCTGTATCTGCTGTCCGAGAAGGGCATGACGGCATCGAAGGTGCAGGATTTTCTCTATCGCGATTGCGGATTGAAGGGGCTTTCCGGGGTCAGCAACGACATGCGCGAGCTGGAGGCGAGCCTTGATCCGCAAGCGAAGCTGGCTGTGGACTATTTCGTCTATCGCATCGGCCTCAACGCCGGCATGCTGGCGGCGGCGTTGCAGGGGATCGATGCCTTCGTCTTCACCGCCGGCATCGGCGAGAACTCGAGCGGCATCCGTGCACGTGTCGCGGAGCAGCTCGGCTGGCTCGGCGTTTCGCTCGACCCTGCCGAGAACACGCGCCATTCGCGGCTCATATCCGCAAAGACGAGTCTCGTTCCGGTCTACGTTGTCCCGACGGACGAGGAGCTCATGATCGCGCAGCACACGCTGGCGCTGTTGATGAACGGCCAATCGCCCAACCCGAGACAAGAGAGGGTGTCATGATCCCAGTATTTCCGGACAGCAAGGTCGCCCTGAAGGGGAAGAAGGGTCTCGTCGTCGGCATCGCCAACGACCAGTCGATCGCCTGGGGTTGCGCCAGGGCGTTTCGCGCACTCGGCGCCGATCTCGCCGTCACCTACCTGAACGACCGCGCCAAGAAGCACGTCGAGCCGCTGGCGCAGGCGCTCGAGGCGCCGATCTTCATGCCGCTCGACGTCATGGTCGAGGGTCAGACCGAAGCGGTGTTCGAGCGAATCAAGTCGGAGTGGGGGCAGCTCGATTTCCTGCTTCATTCCATCGCCTTCTCGCCCAAGGAAGCGCTGCACGGCCGCGTCGTCGATGTCGGCCGCGACGGCTTCCTGAAGACCATGGACGTCTCCTGCTGGTCGTTCCTGCGGATGGCGCATCTTGCCGAACCGCTGATGAAAAATGGCGGCACGATGTTCACCATGACCTACTACGGCAGCCAGATGGTGGTGGAAAACTACAACATCATGGGCGTCGCGAAAGCCGCCCTCGAGGCGTCGGTCCGTTATGCTGCCGCCGAATTGGGGCCGAAGGGGATCCGGGTCCACGCGATCTCACCGGGGCCTCTCGCCACGCGCGCCGCGTCAGGCATTCCGGAATTCGACGAGCTGATGGACAAGGCACAATCCAAGGCGCCATCGCGCAGTCTCGTCAGCATCGACGATGTCGGCAATGCCACCGCGTTCCTGGCGCTCGACGGCGCCAAGTTGATCACTGGCGGTGTGCTCTATATCGATGGCGGCTATCACATCATCGATTGATCCGCATCCGCGCTGTCATGCCGGCCGTGCGCTGATGCCGATGCTCTCGAGTGTTTCGTGCCAGAGCTTGCGGACGCCGGCGTGACGCTGCTCGAGCGCCATACTCACCGCTGTTAGGTGCGGCGCAAGAGGCTCGCTCTTAAGAAACAGAATCTGGGCCTGCAACAGCCGACCGCTCTCGAATTCGATGCGGCGAAGCGCCATAACGAAAGGATCCTGCGCATTGGCTTCGACCGGAAGCAGCGCAGCTGGCCGGATGCCGGCATGCACGGCGTGGGCAAGCGCTGCGAGATCGACCGCCTGGGCAAGCTGAGGATCCCGGATCTCTGCAAGCGGCACAGGAAGCCAAGCCGTCTCCCAAATCATCAGCATGTATCCGAGGGCAACGTCCGGGACCCAGGCGGTGGCGCGCATCAACAGGGAGACGATCTCCGTCTCGCGATAGAACTGCGCGTTCAACTCGGTCTGCCAGGCCGCTTCGAACCTCGCCGGCAACGAGAGGGCAAATTGCCGCGCGAGGGCACCATGGGCTGAGATCAGGAACGCCGCGACCCGCGTCTGCTGGCGCGGTGGAATGCGGCCGTCAGGATCAAGCGGACCGAGGAAGCCGTTCATGACGTCGCTCTCTTGACCGGGATGGCGCGCAGATGATCGTAACCGTCGGGAAACGGCGTCAGCTCCCCGCCGGGCTCTTCCGGCGCCACCCAGATCGATTGATGTCCCTGCCATCGCCCAGCCAGCACGTCGTCGGCAAAGCGCGCCAGCAGGTCCGCCGTCAGCGTTCCCTTCTCCAGCGTGAAGGCGTGATAGGCCTTGGGAATGATCACCAGGGAGCTGTTGGGAATTCCGACACGCAATGTTTCGTGGAGACCTCGCGGGGTGAGAAAGTCGAACTCGCCGTTCAGGATCATGGTCGGAACGGCGATCGCGGACAGGCGCGGCGTGAGCGGCTGGAAGTCGAGGAAGGATTCCATCAGGTTCTGCAGCGCGTAGACGTCGTTGACCAGCCACCCTTGCCGCTTCACGCTGTCGAGCTTGTCCAGCAGCGGCTTCAGCCATTGGTCCGACAGGTTCATGGGCAACAGAAGGTCCTGGAGGTAACTTGTGCCGCCGAGGATCAGCCCGGTTCGCAGCGCATTGCCCAGCAGCAAGAGTTGCGGCGACAGCTCCGCAAAGCAGCTCATCGGTACCAGCCCGGCCAGTCGCTTGCCATGCTCGATCGCATATCGCAGCGCGATCAGGCCACCAAAGCTGATCCCGCTCAGAAAGACCGGACCGTCCCCCAGCTCGTCGATCAGAAGACGCAAGGCGGCGACCTGGTCGTCCTGGCTGATGAAGAGCCTCGGCTTGTCGGAGGCGCCCTGGCCAAGCAAGTCGAAGGTCGCAACGCGAAAGCCGCGCGCCGACAAGGCCTCGCGATAAGCGCCCCACAATTCGGAATATTGCGTCAGCCCGTTCACGAGGACATAGGCCGGCGCGCCCGCCGGCCCGACGAGCTCATAACGGATCCGATATGAGCCGTGGCTGAGGAAGGGCATCGCGAGGGGTTCTGCCGGTGTCTTGATGCCCGCGATCCTCGATCCCCTGCGGACGGATTCCATTGAGTTAGATCAAACCTCCCCTGGCCACCATGCCTAGCGTTTCGGGAAAATCTTGCAGGGAGGATTGCGTCATGTTCGGCCAAGTTGCCTTGAAGCGCTGCTTCATGAGCCTGATCGTGCTGCTGCTCGGAACGGCGATCGCAACCGCACAGCCTTTCACGCGCCGCTCGTCGCAGGTGCAGCATGATGGGCTGAAGAAGACCTACGAGATTGCCAACTTCCGCCTTGGCGGCAAGTACGACTTGTCCGACCCCTCGAAATGGGAGAACGGCGGTGAGGGCGGCGTCACGCTGGAATCGCTCGGGGGCGGCAAGCTGCGCACCGCCTATATCGCTGTCGGCAACGCAAGGCGCAACGCCGCCGGCGAGATCACCAATGCCATCGTGATCAACTCCTACTATTCCGGCGATTCCACCGACATGTACGAACAGTGGGTCAAGGGTGCGGCGTTGTCGGGTGGCGTTCCCATCATCGGTCCGGGCCGGCCGATCGACACGGATCAATACTATGTCATCATGGTCGATCCGCTCGGCACCTGGGGCGCGAGCAAGCCGTCCGATGGTCTCGGCATCAAGTTTCCGCAATACAGCTACTACGACATGGTCCAGGCGAACTACCGCCTGCTGCGTGACGAGCTGAAGGTCGCGCGCGTTGCACTGGTGACCGGCGTCTCTATGGGCGGCACGCAGACCTACGTCTGGGGCGTGATGCATCCGGAATATGTCAGTGCCCTGATGCCGATCGGCGGCACGACACAGTCGGATGGCGACGACCCTGTCGGCAACTGGACCTTCCAGATGATGACCGCTGCGATCCAGGGCGATCCGGTCTGGCAGGCGACCAAGGGCGACTATTACAAGCTCCCGAAGGAAAAGCATCCGGTGCCGGGCGTGGCCTTCGGCTGGTCGATCCTTGGCATGACCGGCTATGACTTCGCGTTCCGCACGACCCAGAACTGGGCGGCGGTACAGCCCGAGATCTTCTATTGGGATCCGCCGAACGAGAAGGCCGGCCTCAACGTCACCAATCGCGCCAAGCTCTACGACGCCGTCGACCTCGTCTGGCGCAACCGCGTCGGCGAGACCCATAACGTCAATCCCTATCTCGGTCGCATTCAGGCGCGGACGCTGGTGATGCACATCACCAACGATCTCTGGCTGAACTTCAAGCTGGCACAGAAGGCTGTCGACCGCGTGCCCGGCGCCGATCTCATCGCACAGGAGAGCCCGGTCGCGCATTACGGCGTGTTCCCGATCATCAACCAGCGCAAGAACGACCCGAAGTTCGTCGCGTTCATGGATGACGTGGCGGCCCTCGATCGCGCCCAGAAATTCGTCGACAAGAATTATCGCGTGCCCGACGTCGCCCAGACCATCGATCCCAAGAAGTCGTTCTGGAAGGCCCATGTGACCTATCCCTATCCGGTCAAATTCGGCAATGCCAAGGACAAGAGCGGCAATTCCTGGGAGATCGGCTACATGGACGAGTATGCCGGCACCGACAAGGATCCGAAGGTGCTCGTCATCATCCACGGCAAGGGCGCGTTTGGCGGCCATTACGGCAACGTCATGCAGTACGCCCTGCGCAGCGGCCTGCGCGTGATCGTGCCGGACCTTCCGCATTACGGCATGTCGGGGCCCGGGAATCTCGACAAGAACCCCGCGCGCACCATGCAGGACATGCGCGAGGTGATCTACGACCTCGTGGTCAATCAACTTGGCGTCAAGAAGGCCTACTATCTCGGCCACTCGCTCGGTGGCCAGTTCGTCGTGGGCTACGCCCTGACCTGGCCGGATGCGGTGCAGGGCCTCGCCTTGGAAGCGCCGTCCGGCCTCGAGGAATATCCGCGGGAGATCACGATCGCCAAGGACAAGAAGGCGCCGTTGTTCGATCCGACCCTTGGCCGGGACTTCGACAAGTGGAGGCAGGTCTGGGACCAGACCGGCATTCTCGCAGCGGAGAAGGCACGCAACGAGCAGAACATCCGCGACTTCTTCTATTTCAAGAAGCGTGACCCGGACACCGGCGTGGTGTCGGCCGCGAAGAGCGGCTACTTCTTCAGCGACAGCGAATATGCCCGCTTCCACACCGAGCAGCGTGTCGGGCTCACCAAGGGCAACCCGAAGGAGCTCGATCAGTGGTGCAACGTCTTCATCTTCGACATCTACACCATTGGTGCAGAGCTTCAGCAGGATGACCCGAAGAACCTCTTTGAGCGGGTCACCCAGATCAAAGCGCCGATCTTCCTGGCATTCGGCGACAAGGAGCCGTTCATTCCGACGCCCGCGTTCAACGGCCTGACGGATCTCGGCCGCGACGTCATCACGCCGTTCATGACGCGTATGACCAATGCCGGCAACCGGCCGATGCTCAAGATCTATCCGGAGACCGGGCACTTCATCCACACCGACAATCCAGTGGAATACCCTGCCGACGTCGTGGACTTCGTGACCAAGGGGGCGATCGACACGTCATCGCCGCTCGGCACCGATCGCATGATCAAGGGTGCTGTCGTCTCGGCGTTGCCGGTCGCGCCGACACCGCCCGGTGCGGCGCCGACGGCCGGCCTCAACAAGTAGGGTCCGGCGATGCTGAGGGTGCAGGCCGGCGAAGTCCAGCTCGGCTGGCGGGAGTGGGGAGGAGGCGACGTCACTGTCGTCTTTATCCACGGTAATCTCGCCAGCAAGGACTGGATCGAGCTCGCCGCGCCGTTGTTCCCAATCGGGCTGCGCGTGGTTGCAATCGACTGGCGCGGCTGCGGCGATAGCGACCGGCCGAAGCCGGCGGCCGATTATTCCAACTACTCCATGCTGCAGCACGCCGAGGACATGTTGGCGGCGCTCGATGCGCTCGAGATTGGTCATTGCCATCTCGCGACACATTCCACCGGAGGAATCATCGCCGCCAGGATGCTGCTCGAGCGGCCGCAGCGCTTCGGCCGTGTGTTCGCGCTCGATCCGGTGACGCCGCTTGGCATGGCCTTCAATGCCGACCAGATCGGATTATTCAGGGCGATGATGGCGAGCAAGGAGCTGACGCGGTCCGTGATGGCGACAGCAGCTTCTTCCCTGTTCGTCCCGGAGAGCATGGGGCCGAACATGGTCCCGCGCTTTCGCGAGGGGCTGGGCGAGATCCAGGCGCTGTTCGACCGGATCATCGAGCAGACCTTCCTCGTCTCCGAGGGGATCTGGATTGGAACGCCGGTCAACTTGACGCACGAGAAGGAGAGCGGCGAGCTGGAGCGGCGCATGCCGGAGATCCGGCATCCGCACCTCGTGTTGTGGGGCGAGCGGGACGGCTGGATCGCGCCGGCAGATCTTCGCGCCATGGCCGAAGCGATGCCGGATTGTCGGCTGGTCACCGTGCCAGGCGTCGGGCATTCGATGAACCTCGAATCGCCGGCACTTTATGCGGGCTATTTCGGCGCCTGGTTCGGAGGACTTGCCGCGTCACCGTCAACGGCGCCAGGCTGATGACCGGCGGTGTCCTCGACGTCGACGGCAGCTATCACGTCATCGATCGACTGCGCGTTGGCGCCGCGCTGAGCTGCCCGGCGCCTCACGGCTGATGGTGACATATTGCCAGTGTTTTGCCCGACGGCGCAACGGCTCCGGAGCGAATCTGGAGTGAACAAGAAACCTCAGTCAAATCAGCTCCATGTCTACTGTGCATGGGGTTGTTTTTCGACTCCTTGATTCAGCGATAGTGCAGAGCGATCAATTCGGCGACGCAGGCCGGCTTCTTGCCGCCCTCGATCTCGATCACGAGATGGTAGTTGACGCGAAGCCCGTCCGGCGGCACGTCCTCAGCTTCCGCGATCGTGACCCGGCCGCGCAGCTTCGAGCCCGCCGGCACCGGCGCGAGATATCGGATCCGGTCAGCACCGTAATTGAGCGTGTTGCGCAGACCCTTCAGGCCGATGACCGAGCGGATGAACAGCGGCGCAAGGGCAAGCGAGAGCAAGCCATGGGCGATGGTCTTGCCGCCCGGCATCTCCTGCCTGGCGCGCTCCTGGTCGACATGGATCCATTGCTCGTCGCAGGTCGCCTCGGCGAACTGGTTGATGCGGTCCTGCGTGATCTCGATCCAGTCGCTGACACCGATCTCGGTGCCGATTGCAGATTTGATCTCGTTGAAGTCACTGAATATTCGCATGGGCTGACCCGTTTAGATCCTCATCTCCGGAACATTGTCGGGAATGGCGAGCTCGGCCTCCGTCAGCGCCAGGACCTCGCCGACGCTGATGCCGGGCGCTGTTTCCAGCAGCGTCGCCTTGCCGTCGGGAAAGCCGATCACGGCCATGTCTGTCACGACGAGGTTGACGGGGCGCGCCGAGGTCAGCGGCAGCGAGCATTTGGCCACGATCTTGGACTTGCCCTTGGCCGCGTGCTGCATGGCGACGATCACGCGCTTGGCGCCGGTGACGAGGTCCATTGCGCCGCCCATGCCCGGGACCATCTTGCCCGGGATCATCCAGTTCGCGAGATTGCCATGCGCATCGACCTGGAGACCACCGAGCACGGTGACATCGACATGGCCGCCGCGGATTAGTCCGAACGACATCGCGCTGTCGAAGGTGGAAGCGCCCGGCAGCGCGCTGATCGGGCGTCCGCCGGCGTCGGTGAGTGTCGGATGCGCCATGCCCTGCTCGGGGATCGGGCCGGTGCCGATCAGTCCGTTCTCGGACTGGAAGAAGACCTTCAGGTCTGACGGCACGTAATTGGCGACCAGTGTCGGAATGCCGATACCGAGATTGACGAGGTTGCCGCTCTTCAATTCCTTGGCGACACGCCGGGCGATGATGATCTGGGGATCCATGACGTCACCCGTTGGTGATGAGATAGTCGACGAGCGGCGCGGGGGTGACGACGTGATCGGGCGCGATCACGCCGACGGGGACGATATGCTCAGCCGTCACGATGACGGTGTCGGCCGCCATCGCCATGACCGGGTTGAAATTGCGCGAGGTGAGGGCGTAGGCGAGGTTGCCGAGATAGTCGGCGAGGAAGGCATGGACGAGGGCGAACTGGGCGCGCAGCGCCGTTTCCAGCAGGAATGGCCGGCCGTCGACTTCGATCTGGTGTTTGCCTTCGGCCACCAGCGTTCCGACCCCGGTCGGCGTCAGCACGCCGCCGAGGCCGCATCCGCCGGCGCGGATGCGCTCGACGAAGGTGCCTTGCGGCACGAGATCGACGGCGATCTGGTTCGCCAGCATCTGCTGCTGCGCCTTGGGATTGAGACCGATATGCGTTGCTGTCAGCTTCGACACCAGCGCCTGATCGAACAGCTTGCCGACGCCCTTGCCGGGCGTGGCCGCGTCATTCGAGATCAGGGTCAGACCTGCCTTGCGCTGGCGCACGACTTCGTCGAGCAGCCGCTCCGGCGTGCCAACGCCCATGAACCCGCCAACCATGACGCTGGCGCCCGCCGGAATCATCGCAACGGCTTCTTCGACGGAAACTGCCTTCATGATCGAAACTCCCCGGTCGGCCACGTGGGCTGAAGGGCGGTGGGCGGATGATGGGACCCGGCGACGATCCTCCTTTGATTTGCGTCAAGGTTTCCCATCATTCCGCTCCGGGCGCATCAATGCCCATGCTTTCGAGTAATCCGCGCCAGAGCTTGCGCACGCAGGATCGAGAACCCAGGTGCGCCGTTCTCGATCATGGCTCCGCGCCAGCTGAATCGGAGTTTAAGAACGCCCCGCACCTCGTCGCCTTGCCGTATAGGACCGCGGTGGGTGAGCTTCTGCCCCCGGCGTGTTGACTCAAATCGACCCCTGCCCGGCGGTCGGGACATCAACTGTCGTTGATGTCAGCCTTGGACTGGAGAGTCACATGCGGATATTGGCCATCGCAGTCGTATTGAGCTTGGCGCCGGTTTCTGATTTGCCGTTCGCCTGAGGGCGGCGACAATCTGGCTGAGTACCCTCCCGCCCCAGCCAGTGTTTAACCTGTTGAGTTCGTTCGTTAGGCAGCGGTCGAGATGCGGTTGCGGCCGATCGTCGCCCGCTATCGGGACTACTACGACTGCAAATCGCGTGGCCTTCGTTTCCTTGGCCGACCGGAACGATGCAGGCCCCGCACGTCCTGCTGTTGGAAAAGCTCCGCGCATAAATCACGCAACCACTGGCTTGCCGGGTCGTGATGGAAACGGGCGTGCCAATATTGCTTGACCGTGAAGCCGGCGATCGTCAGTGGGCAATCGAGCACGCGCAACCCGTAATAGTGAGCCAAGGTTTCGCCGATGTGCCTTGGCAGGGTGGCGATCAGGTCGGTCGTCCCGACGATTGCGGGTAACCCCAGAAAGCCGGGGAGCTCGAGCGCAACGTCGAGGACGATCTGCTGCTCCTTCAGCGCGTCCGCGAGCAATTGATGTCCGGTGCCGGAGCGAATGAGGACGTGCGCCTCGCGCCTGAAATCCTTTGTGGTGATGCGGTCGCGGATCTGAGCATGCTTTGGGTTGGCCAGGCAGACCCAATCCTGCGGAAACAGCGCCTGCTGGAAGTGTCCCGCATCGAGATCCGAGATGTAACCGAGCGCCAGATCGGCCTCGCCGGACTGCAGCATGCGTGGCGTATCGCTGCCGATCTGCGCCGCCTCGATGCGGATGCCCGGCGCAGCGCGGCGAACGTGGGCGAGTATGGCGGGAAGCAGGGTGATGTGGCTCGCATCCGTCATGCAGATGACGAAGCGGCGCTTTGCAGTCGCTGGATCAAACTCGGGGCGAAGCTCCGCCAGGCGTCGCAGCATCTCCAGCGCTTGTCTCGCCGTGCCGATGAGAGCCTCCGCGCGCGGTGTCGGCAGCATTCCCTCCGCTGACCGGATGAAGAGCGGATCGTCCAGTTCCTTTCGCAGGCGCGCCAGCCAGATCGAAATGGTCGGCTGACTTTGACCGAGCTTCTCGGCTGCTTTGGTGACGCTAGCGGTGGTGAACAACGCGTCGAACAGCCGGAGCAGGCGCGGCTCCAGCAGGCTGGTCTCGGAGATGTCCCGATGCTTCATTGCGATCCGCAATAATGGATATAAGATCCATAGAATATCCAAATATTCGGTGGCCTGCTAGCACGCTTCGAACGCCCCAGAAGGGGCGAGGGAGAAGCGTTCGGATGAGGATCTGCTTTATCGGAGCGGGAGCCCTGGGCTCGACCATCGGTGGCGCGCTGGCGCGCGGTGGCGCCGAGGTTTGGTTGATCGATCCGTTTCAGGCTCATGTCGACGCGATCAACGCCGGCGGTCTCTGGATGCTCGAAGGTGAAGCCGAGACCGTCGTGAAGGTCTCGGCCTGCACCTCAGCGGCTGAGGTCGGCATCGTGGCGGATCTCGTCGTCGTCCTCGTCAAATCCTACCACACGCGGGATGCGATCCGGTCGGCAGCGCCGATCATCGGGCCGCAGACGGTCGTGATGTCGCTCCAAAACGGTCTTGGTCACGAGGACATCCTGTCGGAGGAAGTCGGCCGTGACCGGGTCATGGCAGGCAAGACCTACGTTGGGGGCGTGCTGCTCGGCCCCGGCCGCGTTCGCTCCGGGGTCGCCGGCAAGGAAACCATCATCGGCGAACTTGATGGAGGCTTGACGGAACGGGCACGGCGAATTTCCGAGAGCTTCAATCGGGCCGGAATTCTCACGCTGCTCAGCGACAACATCCTGGGCACGATGTGGGACAAGTTGTTCATCAACGTCGCCGGAGGTGGAATTACCGCCGTTACCGGTCTCACCTATGGCGGCCTCTATTCGCTGCCGATGCTGGAAGATTGCGCGCTGGCCGCGATTTCCGAGAGCATCGCGGTCGCGCAAGCTGCCGGCGTCAAGATCTCGATTACCGAACCGCGGCGTGCCTGGACGATGGCGTCTGCCGGATTGCCGCCCGAGTTCAAGACCTCGATGCTGCAGAGCTTGCAGTCCGGCAACCTGACCGAGGTCGATTACATCCACGGCTCCGTCGTGCGTTGGGGCGCCAAGCTCAACGTGCCGACACCGGTCAACGCGACCCTCGTCGCGCTGGTCAAAGGGCTTGAATACGCCCGCACCGACTATCCGGGAAAGGCCTGAGACGATGTCGTTGCCCCGCGCTTATGTCGAACATGTCGCGATCCGCGTGCCGGACGTCGATCGTCACGTCGACTTCTTTCGTGAGGTGCTTGGCCTTGCCATTCGCGACGAGCAACCCGCCGATGGTGCGCGCCCGCGTCAGGTCTGGGTGCTCGGAAGCGTGCAGCTCATCGAAGACCCGAATTTCCTCGGACCGGAGGGGCGCCTCGCCCATCTCGGCATCATGGTCGACGATTACGACGGTGTGCTCGCCCGTGCCGCCGCCTGGGGCGCCAAGGCATTGCCCGCCGGCCCGAACTGGCTCGAGCTGCCGGGCGGCCTGAACGTCGAGATCTTGCAAGCCAGCGCGGGCGCCGTGGAAGCGGTCCTCGCGATCAATCCACGAGCCTGAGGACAACGCGATATGACGGTCGAGCGCTATTGGGACGATGCCAGGGTCGGTGACGAATGCGTCACCCCTTCGGTCACGGTCACTGAAGCGATGGTAAATGCCTATGCCGAATTGACGGGTGATTTCACGCCTGTTCATGTCGACGAGGAATACGCCAGGACCACGCCATTCGGCACGCGCGTCGCGCATGGGCTGTTTGGTCTGTCGCTGGCGGACGGCCTGAAGACCCGTGCCGACTACCGCTTTCTTCCGGGAATGTCGCTGGGTTGGACGTGGGATTTCAAGCTGCCGATCAAGCTCGGCGATACCGTGCATGTAAAGTTCCGCGTCGGCTCGATGCGCACGACGAAGCGTGAAGGGTGGGGCATCGTTGTGTTGCCCTCGGAGCTGGTCAATCAGCGCGGCGAAGTGGTGCAGCTCGGAGAGCACCGGCTGATGATACCGATGCGCCCTAAGACCAGCGCCGCAGGAGAGCAGGCATGACCGCGCAAGATCTGCCGCTCCAAGATCTGCCGCTCCAAGATCTGTCGCTTCAAGATCTGCCGCTTAAAGGCATTCGCGTCATCGACTACAGCCATTTTCTGGCAGGCCCGTTCATGGGCCGTTGCCTCGCTGCGATGGGGGCGGAAGTCATCAAGGTGGAGCGTCCCAGGGCAGGCGATGCGGGCCGCGCCCATGGCTATTTCAAGGACGGACAATCCGGCTACTTCCTGCAGCAGAACATGGGCAAGCAGGGATTGTGCATCGATCTGCGCGATACGCGCGGTCTCGACATGATGATGAAGCTCATCGACACGGCCGACGTCTTCATCGAGAACTACCGCCCCGGCGCGCTCGAGCGTCTCGGGCTCGGCTACAAGGCGCTGTCGGCGCGGAATCGCGCCTTGGTCTACTGCTCGGTCTCCGCCTATGGCCACACCGGTCCTTATGCCGACCGTCCGGGCTTCGGCCTGATCGCAGAGGCGATGTCGGGCGCCCTGGCGCAACTGGGCAATCCCGGTGAAGCGCCGCCGCTGCTGCGGATGCCATTGGCCGATATGTATACCGGTATTCACGGCGTGGCTGCCATCAATGCCGCGCTGCTCGGCCGCGCGTCGTCCGGGCGCGGCCAGCATATCGATCTCGCGCTCTACGACTGCATGGTCTCGATGCACGACTATGCGGTGCAGCGTTACTTCCTCTCCGGCGGTACTGATCTGCCGAAGCAGACCGGCAGCGGACAGCCGGATTCCACCGTCTACGGCGTCTTTCCGGCCAGGGACGGCAATCTCGTCATCGCTGCGCAAGTCGACGATGCTTGGCGGCGATTGGCGAGTCTGATCGGGGGAAGCAGCTTGGCATCCGACGAACGCTTCACCACGCCTGCGGCGCGGAACGCCCATTATGCCGAAGCGATGGACATCGTGCGCAACTGGACGCTGTCGCAGCCGTCCCGGGATGCCTGCCTCGCGGCACTCGACGAAGCAGGTGTGCCGTCGGCTCCCGTGCAGACGATCGAAGAGGTCGTGAAGGATCCGCAGATCCACGCGCGTGGCATGCTGGTCGAGCAGGAGCATCCCGTGCTCGGCAAGGTGACGCTGCCGAACCTGCCATTCCACTTCTCCGGTTGCGACACCACGGTGCGGACTCCGGCACCCCTGCTTGGTCAGGACAACCGCCGCATTGCAGAGTCGCTGGGACTGTCGGCCGAAGTTGTCGAAGCGATGGTGCGTGACGGCGTCCTCTACAACGAAGCCGCGGTGCGGGAGTGAGCCATGAGCGATCGTTATGCGGTGATTGGCAATCCGATCGGCTTCAGCAAGTCACCCCTCATCCACGGCACGTTCGCCAGAATGACGGGACAGGATCTCGTCTATGAGGCGATCGAGGCACCACTCGATGGCTTCAACGAACGGGTTGATCAATTCCGGACAGAGGGCGCCAAGGGGCTGAACATCACCGCTCCGTTCAAGCTCGATGCCTTCGAATATGCCAACGAGCTTTCGGAAAGCGCCGAGCGAGCTGGCGCCGCAAACTGCCTGAAGTTCGTCGGTGATCGGATCATCGGCGAGAATTTCGACGGGATCGGCCTCGTGCGTGACATCACGGTCAATCTCGGCCTTGAGCTGACCGGCCGCCGCGTCCTGATGCTCGGCGCCGGAGGAGCGGCGCGCGGGGCGCTGCTGCCGTTCCTGCGCCAGGAGCCGTCCGAGCTGGTTCTGGTCAACCGAACGCTGTCGAAAGCGGTGGCATTGGCCGAAGAGTTTGCCGGCCGCGGTCCCCTGATCGTCAGCGGCTACACTGAACTCGCCGACCTTGCCGAAGGCTATGACGTCGTGATCAACGCGACATCGGCCAGCCTGCGCGGTGAGATGCCGCCACTTCCAGGCAATGTCTTCCGCGGTGCGGAGCTGGCCTACGAGCTCGCCTATGGCAAGGGACTGACTCCCTTTCTGCAGGCGGCCCGTGCTGAAGGTGTCACCAGGCTGGCCGATGGCGTCGGCATGCTGGTCGAGCAGGCGGCCGAAGCTTTCGCCTGGTGGCGGGGCGTCAGGCCGGGCACGGCTCAGGTCATCGCCGAACTGACCGTGCCGTTGAGCTGAACGACGATGCCGAGCATCCCTCCGAAATCCAGCTTTCTCGTCGGCCTGATCGGCAGCGGCATCGCGGCGTCCCGCACCCCGCCCATGCACGAAGCGGCCGCCGACGCTGCCGGCATCCGCTATCTCTACAAGAAGATCGATCTGGCCGAGTTGAAGCTCGGCGTGGAGGCATTGCCGGAATTGCTCGCGGCGGCGAGGCGGATGGGCTTTGACGGGCTGAACGTGACCCATCCCTGCAAGCAGGCGATCATTCCACTCCTGGATGAACTTTCGCCAGACGCGGAGGCGCTTGGTGCCGTGAACACAGTGGTCATCAGCAACGGTCGAATGATCGGCCACAACACCGACTGGTTCGGCTTCGCCGAGAACTTTCGCCGCAACATGCAAGGTGCATCGCTCGGTCGCGTCGTTCAATTCGGCGCCGGCGGCGCAGGCGCGGCGGTCGCTTTCGCGCTGATGAAGCTCGGCGTGCGGGAACTGACCATCATCGACGTCGACTTGGTCAAAGCGCAGGGTTTGGTGGAAAGCTTGTCCTCCCGGTTTGCAGTAGGGCGCTTGAGGACCGGCCAGGATGTAGCAGCAGCCGTTGCTGCGGCAGACGGAATTGTCAACGCGACGCCGATCGGGATGGACAAATATGCGGGCACACCGCTGCCGGCGGCGCTGCTGCGCCCCGATCTCTGGGTCGCCGAAATCGTCTACTTCCCGCTGGAAACCGCATTGCTGCGCACGGCGCGTGCCCTCGGCTGCCGCACCGTCGATGGTGGCGGCATGGCGATCTTCCAGGGCACCGAA
Source organism: Bradyrhizobium sp. USDA3516 (assembly GCF_057651995.1). NCBI lineage: Bacteria > Pseudomonadati > Pseudomonadota > Alphaproteobacteria > Hyphomicrobiales > Nitrobacteraceae > Bradyrhizobium > Bradyrhizobium sp. USDA3516. The sequence continues at coordinate 134,930 of NZ_JBYGYN010000009.1, forward strand.
GCATTCCGCCTGTTCACGGGCATCTCGCCTGATCCGGACGTTTTCTTCGCCACTTTTGCATCCCTGGGAGGGTGACACCCGGCCGATGGGCGAGCGGCACGTACAACGCCCGAGAGGAAACGCAAGATGGGCTACACGCTCGATTTCTCGGTGGTTTGGCATGCCATGCCCGCACTGCTGTGGGGGTGTGTGGGTACGTTGGGCCTGGCGCTTGCCGGCATGGCGCTCGCGATGATGATCGGTGTCGCCGGCGTCGCGGCACGCGATTCGAAAACGGCCTGGTTGCGTGCTCTCGTGATCGGCTTCGTCGAGGTCGTGCGCAATACCCCTTTCCTGGTGCAGATCTTCTTCCTGTTCTTCGCCCTGCCGCTCGTCGGATTGAAGCTCAACCCGACCGCTACCGCCATCATCGCGCTCGGTGTCAATGGCGGCGCCTACGCCATCGAGATCATCCGCGGTGGCGTCCAATCCATAAACAAGGGACAGGTTGAGGCCGGCTACGCGCTTGGCCTGCACAAAGGGCAGGTGTTCCGGTTCATCGTGCTCAAGCCCGCGCTTCGTGCGATCTATCCCTCGCTCACGGGGCAGTTCATCATGCTGACGTTGACCTCGTCGATCTGTTCGGCGGTGTCGGCCTACGAATTGACGTCGGTTGCGCAGCGCATCGAAAGCGACACGTTCCGCAGCTTCGAGGTCTATTTCTCCGTCACCTTCCTCTACCTCGCGATCTCATGGCTGTTGATGCTGGGCTTTGCGATCATCTCTCACCGCTTCTTCTCATATCCGACACGCTGAGGGAGCGATCATGACACCGCATTTTGGTCTTGCCGAGTTCGGCTTCCTGCTGCGTGGGCTGCAATGGACGATACTGCTGACGCTGGTCGCGTTCGTGGGCGGCTGCACGGCGGGGCTGGCCGTCGCGTTGCTGCGTACCTGTGGTCACAAGGGCGTGGAATGGGTCATCCGCATTTACATCGGGATATTCCAGGGCACTCCGCTGCTGCTGCAGCTTTTCGTCGTGTACTACGGATTGGCGCTGACCGGGCTGAAGCTCGACGCATTCGTCGCGGTGGCGATCGGCTTCACCGTGAACGCCTCCGCCTTCCTTGGCGAGATCTGGCGCGGAGCGATCCAGGCCGTGCCGCGCGGCCAGACCGAGGCGGCGATGGCGCTTGGATTGCACTATTCGTCGCGCATGCGCGACATCGTGCTGCCGCAGGCGATCCGCATCTCGCTGCCGGCAACCATCGGCTATCTCGTTCAGCTCATCAAGGGCACGTCGCTCGCCGCCATCGTCGGCTTCATCGAGCTCGCTCGCGCCGGCCAGATCGTGTCGAACCAGACCTTCCAGCCGCTGCTCGTCTTCGGCGTGGTCGGCGCAATGTATTTCGTCCTCTGCTGGCCACTCTCGTGGTGGGGCAGTCGGATGGAAGCCAGGCTCGCCCTGGCCAGCCAAAGGTAGGAACGGCGCACCCATCCAATCACAAACAGCCATCACCAAGGAGGAGGAATTTCATGTTGTTTTCACTCAGTCGTCGCCAGCTCGGCATTGCGCTGCTGACGCTCGGGGCAATCGCCATGGCAGACAAGTCGCAGGCGGGCACGCTGGAAGACGTGAAGAAGAAGGGCGTCGTCGTCATCGGCATCCAGGGCGACAATCCACCGTGGGGCTATGTCGATAGCTCGGGAAAGCAGGATGGCATCGATGCGGACATGGGCCGCGCTTTCGCCGAATATCTCGGCGTGAAGGCCGAGTTCGTCCCGCTGGCGGTTGCCAATCGTATTCCCGCGCTGACCACGGGCCGCGTCGACATTCTGTTCGCGACCATGGCCATGCTGCCCGAGCGCGCAAAGGCGGTGCAGTATTCCAAGCCCTACGTCGCCAACGAGATCACGCTTGTCGCCGCCCAGGCGACAGCGATCAACAGCAATGCCGACATGAAGAAATTCGTCATCGGCGTTCCCAGGTCCTCCACGCAGGATACTCAGGTGACCAACAACGCCCCGTCCGGGACCGAGATCCGCAGGTTCGACGATGACGCGGCTACGATCCAGGCGCTGCTCTCCGGCCAGGTCCAGGCGGTCGGCGCGAACTTGTTTTATCCCCAGCGCCTCAACGCCGCAAAGCCGGAGCTCGGGTTCGAGCCCAAGCTTCACTTCACAGCCCTTTACAACGGAGCCTGCACGCGCCTGGGCGACAAGGAGTGGAACGAGACGGCCAACAAGTTCATCGACCAGATCAAGTCGAACGGAAAGTTGGCCGCTTTTTACGCCAAATGGATGAAGGTCCCGGTGCCCGTCTTCCCCGATTCTGTCCCCGGCGTTCCCTTCACCGTCCAGTAGCCACTGCGAGCGGCCGACGCGATCTGCGTTGGCCGCCGCCCAACGGCGGAGACCAGCATGCAGGACCAGATCCTGATCGAAATGAAGGGCGTGCAGAAGTGGTACGGCGGCTACCAGGCCCTCCGCAACGTCGATCTCACCGTGCGCAAAGGTGAGAAGATCGTGCTCTGCGGTCCGTCCGGTTCAGGCAAGTCGACGCTGATCCGCTGTATCAACCGCCTCGAGCCGATCCAGCAGGGCAGCATCGTGGTGAACGGCCATCGGCTGGACGACAGCATCAAGGCGATCGATGTCGTGCGTCAGGACGTCGGCATGGTCTTTCAAAGCTTCAACCTTTTCCCGCATATGACGGTGTTGCAGAACTGTACGCTCGCCCCAATTCGCGCGCGCCGCGCCAGCAAGAGCGAGGCGGAAGCGACCGCGCGAAAATACCTCGAGCGTGTGCGGATCGGTGATCAGGCCGAGAAGTACCCGGCTCAGCTTTCCGGCGGTCAGCAACAGCGTGTCGCGATCGCGCGTGCGCTCTGCATGCAGCCCAAGGTGATGCTGTTCGACGAACCGACCTCGGCGCTCGATCCCGAGATGGTCAAGGAGGTGCTCGATACGATGATAGGCCTCGCCAACGATGGCATGACCATGATTTGCGTCACCCACGAGATGGGCTTTGCCCGCCAGGTCGCCGACCGCGTCATCTTCATGGCTGATGGGCAGATCATCGAAGAAAGCGCTCCCGACGCTTTCTTCAGCAATCCGCAGCACGCCCGCACCAGGCAGTTCCTTGGCGAGATCCTCGCCCATCACTGAACGGAGTACTTCCATGAGCCGTCTTGTCTACGTCCTGAACGGGCCAAATCTCAACTTGCTCGGAAAACGTCAGCCCCACATCTACGGTCACGAGACGCTTGCGGACGTAGAGCGGGATTGCCGGGCACTGGCCAGCGAGCTTGGACTGGAGATTCGCTTTCATCAGTCCAACAGAGAATACGAGTTGATCGACTGGATCCACGAGGCGCGCGAGACGGCTGTCGGCATCGTGATGAATCCCGCGGCTTTCACCCATACGTCGGTCGCCATCCTGGATGCTTTGAATACGTTCGAGGGCTCGGTGATCGAGGTGCACATTTCCAACGTGCACAAGCGCGAGGAATTCCGCCACCACTCGTTTGTCTCCAAACGGGCTGATGGAGTCATCGCAGGCTTCGGCACCCAGGGCTATCTGCTCGGCTTGCGTCGCGTGTCCAAGCTGCTGGACGAGAAGAAGGGATAGCATCGTATGAGTGCACCGTCCGCCTGTCGGTGATGGGAGCGGGTCTCATCGGCAGGTGACACGGTGGCCGCGAAGTCCATCGCGAGCCGGTCTATCCAAGCGCGGCCGCACCACGGGCGCCCGATCATGCGCCCAAGCGCTGTCAGTTCAGCCTTCCAAGCAGTCTTCGGATGATCTTCCGCAAGTTGTCGGCGTACTCGTCGACGACCTGTCGCCTCTCGGGCGATGGCGGCAGCTGACGGTCGTCGTCCCCGTCCGGCGGCGGAGTATCCGTCTTGGATCTCCCGCGCATGATGGAGGCGATCGGCTTTGTCAGTTTCACGGGAATTCTGACCTCTGATGCACGACGCGCGTCGTTCAGGCCAGGTGCAGATTCCATCTGCGGCCTTCACACAAGTTGGGTCGCCGGAGCGGCGTCGATCTGCACCGGCTTCCTCGCCGGCGCGTGGCGCCGCCGCAAATCCTGCAAATCGCCTCGCACTCTATTAGATGCACGAGGCGGTCGGATCGCACTTCGGGCAACGGCCGTCTGCGGCTGCTCCGAGTTGGCGGCCGAGCTCGGCCTTAAGAGCCTCCTTGTCCCATTTCGCGCCGTCGCATCTGACGATTCGCTTGGCACGTTCGAAGGCGTGACTCTCGGCGGCGTCATCGCCGATGCGGACGATCACGTCGCAATGGAACGGGCAGGCCGTCGTCGCGCGGGTCGTCTCCAGCGCGTAGCGCACGACCTCTGTGAGATCCTCGGTGTTAATGTCGGCAAGCATGCCGGTTCTCCTGATCGGCGTCCATGCTCTGGCGACACAACGTTAGCGCCGGCGTCACAACCATGTCTTGATCCAGCTCAAAGGAGGCGGCGGCATGCGACCGAACGCTTCGATCGGCACCCGCTCACAAGCGCTGCGCGAAGTCTTCACCGCTTCCCGCGTGGGTCCGTTCAGGACATCTGCGTAAGTACTGGCCCGCAATTTCCAGCTCGCCGCGCCGGGCGCATATCTCCAGCATGGAGCGCAACGTCATCTTCAAATGCCCCCGCACGGGCATGAACGTGCAGCACTGGCTTCCCGGCACAGCCTCCGACGCCGCGGACACGCACGTCCCGGTCCGTTGTCCCGCTTGCGCCTCGCTGCACTTCGTGGCTGTCGCCAGCGGCAAGACCTTGAGCCAGGGCATCGGTCGGCCTCGCGCGACCACGGCGCCAGCCGGTCTCGGCGACCGGCCTGATCCCTTGCGTCCTTGATCCGACTGATCCTCAAGCCATCTCAGACCCAGCCGCCATCGACGATGTAGTGCTGGGCCGTGCAGGCGGACGCCTCGTCGGAGGCGAGGAAGATTGTGAACTTTGCAACCTCGTCCGGCATGAGCCGCCGCTTCAGGCATTGCCGCTGCTGCAGCTCGATCTCGCCGGCCGGCGTCATCCATTTCTCGAGCTGCCGCTCGGTCATGATCCAGCCCGGCGCGATCGCATTGACGCGGATGTTGTAGGGACCGTAGTCGCGCGCCAGCGAGCGCGTCAGCCCGATCACGCCCGACTTGCTGGCGGTGTAGGCGGCCATGCCGCCTTGTCCTGCGATCCACGACACCGAGCCGAAATTGACGATGGCGCCGGCATTGGCCGCCTTCATGTCCGGCAACACGGCCTGCGACGCGAAGAACTGGTGCTTCAGGTTCACCGCGATGCGGTCGTCCCAGTATTCCGGGGTCATCTCCTCGGTGTTGTGCCGCTCGTCATGCGCGGCGTTGTTGATCAGGATGTTGATCGGGCCATGAGCCTGGCGTGCCTCCACGACGCCGGCACGCAGCGCAGGGATGTCGGTGAGATCGACGTGCTGGAAATGCGCGGCCAGGCCCTGCTCGGACAGCTCACGCGCCAGGCGCTGTCCCTCCTCGACCTTGATGTCGAAGAACACCACCTTGGATTTCTGCTCCGCAAAGCGCCGCACGATCGCAGCGCCGATTCCGGCTGCGCCGCCGGTGACGAGCACGACCTTGCCGGCAAGGTCGGAATAGATGGCAGCCATTGGGCACCTCGGTTTGTTGCGGCCGGCGCGGCACACCGCAACCGGCTCTTTTCCAAACCTTAGCCATTCCGTTGGTGAGGTGCATAGATCAGATTTTGTGTTGCGTACCTCAAAAATTGAGGGCAGGATTGCGTCAAAGAATAAAAGTCGTCGGGAGGATGTGATGAGATTGCTCGGGAAACTGGGACTCGCTGCTGTCGCATGCCTGCTTTGGGCCAGTTCCGCGTCAGCCGACACCACGGTCAAATGGCTGCACATCGAGGTCAACCCGGCCCAGGTGAAGATCTGGGAGGAGGTCGCACGCAGCTATGAGGCGTCGCACCCCGGTGTGAAGGTCGAGATGCAGTTCCTCGAGAACGAGGCCTACAAGGCCAAGCTGCCGACCATCCTGCAATCGAAGGACCGGCCGCACATCATCTATAGCTGGGCCGGCGGAGTGCTGAAGACCCAGATCGAGGCCGGCGTCCTGGAGGACATCACCGATTCTGTGAAGGGCGGCGGCTACAGCGACACGATCGCACCGGCAGCGCTCGCAGCTTTCACCGGCAACGGCAAGGTCTATGGCCTGCCGACCGCGCTCTCGCAGGTCGGCTTCCTCTACAACAAGGACTTGATGGCCAAGGGGAATGTCGATGCAAGCAAGATCAAGACGTGGGACGATCTGCTCGGCGCGGTGAAAACGCTGAAGGCCGCGGGTGTGACGCCGATTGTGGTTGGCGGTGCCGACAAATGGCCGCTGCATTTCTACTGGACGCATCTCGCAGTGCGCGTCGGCGGCAAGCCGGCCTTCGATGCAGCGCTGAAGGGTGAGAATGGTGGCTTCGCCGGGGAGACCTTCCAGAAATCCGGTGAGCTGTTCAAGCAGCTGGTCGATCTCCAGCCCTTCCAGAACGGCTTCCTCGGCTTCAAGAATCCGCAGGCCGTCGGCTATTTCGGCGACGGCAAGGCCGCGATGATCCTGGCCATCTCGTCCTTCTATCACACCCAGCGCGCGCTTGCCGCCGACAAGGTCGGTCTCAGCGACGACAAGCTTGGCTGGTTCGATTTTCCGGTCGTACCCGGCGGCAAGGGTGAGCCGTCAGACACGCTCGGTGGCATCACCGGCTGGCTGATCACCAAGGGGGCGCCCAAGGAAGCCACCGACTTCCTCAAGTTCTTTATCTCGAAGGACGTGCAGGCGCGGCTTGCCGCCGGCAACTTCATCGTTCCCGTCGTCAAGGGCGGTGAGGCCGGCCTCAACAGCGCCTTCATGAAGCAGATCGCGGCCAATCTGGCGAAGTCGAACTATCACCAGAATTTCTATGACCAGAGCCTCGGCCCCTCGGTCGGCCGCGTCGTCAACGACGTCACGGCGGAGATCGCCGGCGGCAGCATGAGCCCGAAAGACGCGGCGAAAGCGATCGAAGCGGCCTACAAGCAGGGCAACTGATTGTGGCGCGGCGGATCGCGATCACCTCGCCGATCGGCGTTGCCGGCGAGGCGGCTCCCCAGACGCTGCGCGGCCCGGCCTCGGACGGCCGCTTCACCGTCCTGATCTTGTTCCTGCCGCCCGCGCTGCTGCTGTTCACGCTGTTCGTGGTGCTACCGATCGGCGAGGCCGCCTGGTACTCCGCCTTCAACTGGAACGGCTTCGGCAGGCCGACCAACTGGATCGGCCTCGACAATTACCGTTTCGTGCTGGAGACGCGGGCGTTCTGGCTCGCGCTGCGGAACAACGCCCTGATCATCGCCGTTTCGCTCGCGATCCAGCTGCCGCTTGCGCTCGCGCTGGCCCTCATGCTGGCCGAAAAGTTTCGCGGCGCCGTGGCGCTGCGCATGCTGTTCTTCATGCCCTACATCCTCGCCGAGATCGCGACCGGGCTGATCTTCAGCTTCGTCTATGACGGCGATTACGGCCTCGTCGCCTCGATCTGGCGCACCTTCGGCGCCGAGCCTCCGCATCTGCTCGCCTCGACCGACACGGCGATGCTGGCGGTGCTGATCGTGGTGGTCTGGAAGTATTTCGGCTTCCACATGATGCTGTTCATCGCGGCGCTCCAGAGCCTCGACAAGAACCTGGTCGAGGCCGCCCGCATCGACGGCGCGACACGGACGCAGACGCTGCGCCACGTCGTGATCCCCTTGCTCTACCCGACGATCCGCCTGTCGGTGTTCTTCGCCATCATCGGCTCGCTGCAGCTGTTCGATCTCGTCATGCCGCTGACGCGCGGCGGACCGGCCGACTCCTCGAACACGTTGGTGAGCTTTCTCTACAACAACGGCATCTCGCGCATGCGGGTCGGCTATGGCAGCGCCATCGGCGTCATCCTGTTCGCGATCTGCGTGACCTTTGCCTTCACCTACAAGCGATGGTTCATGCGCGATGAATAGTGCCGGCGCCAGAGGCGCATTCGATCCCGCCGTGCTGTTCAAGGCGGTGTTCCTCGGCTTGGTCGCGATCTTCGTCCTGGTGCCGCTGCTCGCGACCCTGCTCGGCGGCTTCAAGTCGCTCGGCGAGCTCCGTGTCAATCCATTCGGCCTGCCCGCACGATGGGAGTGGCAGAACTACGCCGACATCCTGTTCTCCGCGCGCTACTGGCAGCTGCTGCGCAACTCCCTTGTTATCTCGACACTGGCGGTGGCGCTGACCCTGATCACGGCGTCGATGGCCGCGTTCACCTTCGCCCATGTCAGGTTCTTCGGCTCATCGATGCTGCTCAGCTATCTGACGCTGGGCCTGCTGTTTCCGGCCGCGACCGCCGTGCTGCCTCTGTTCATCAAGGTGCGGGATCTCGGCCTGCTCGACACCTATTTCGGCGTCGCACTGCCGCAGGTGGCGTTCAGCCTCGCCATGAGCGTGCTGCTGCTACGCCGCTTCTTCAAGGACATTCCATACGAACTGCTCGAGGCCGCGCTGGTCGACGGCTGCAGCTACATCAAGTTCTTCCGCTATGTGACGCTGCCTCTGTCGCGGCCGATCCTGGCGACCGTCGGCACCATCACCTTCGTCAACAGCTGGAATGCCTATCTGCTGCCGCTGGTGATGCTGAACACCGATGCGCTGTACCCCTGGCCGCTCGGAATCATGGTCTACCAGGGCGAATACTCGTCCGAATGGCACCTGATCCTGGCCTTCATCACGCTCACCATCCTGCCCACGATCATCCTGTTCCTGCTGGCGCAGAAGCACATCGTGGCCGGCCTCACCGCAGGCGCGGTCAAGGGATGAGCCGTATCTTGAGGAGACCACAATGAGAAAAGTCGGCATCGGAATCATCGGCTGCGGTGTGATCAGCACCGCCTACCTCAAGGCGGCCCAGCGCTTTCCCGTCATGGAGGTCAGGGCGCTCGCCGACATGCGAAGCGAGGTTGCCGAGCGCCAGGGCGCGGCCTTCGGCTTGCCGGGAATGCGGGTCGACCAATTGCTGAAGCGCGACGATGTCGAGATCGTCGTCAATCTCACGGTGCCGCTCGCCCACACCGACGTCAGCCTGGCGGTGCTGAACGCCGGCAAGCACGTCCATTCGGAGAAGCCGCTCGGCATCAATGTCGCCGAGGCGCGCAAGGTCATGGAGCTTGCCGCGCAGAAGAACCTGCGCGTCGGCTGCGCGCCCGATACGTTCCTCGGCGGCGGCCATCAGACCGCGCGCAAGCTGATCGACGACGGCGCGATCGGCACGCCCGTCGCGGGCAGCGCCTTCTTCGGCTGCCCCGGCCACGAGCGCTGGCATCCGGCGCCGGGCTTCTATTACCTGCGCGGCGGCGGACCGATGCTGGACATGGGGCCGTATTACATCACCGATCTCGTGCAATTGCTCGGTCCGGTCGCCAGCGTGATGGGCTCGACCGCGCGCCCCAAGGCCGAGCGCCTCGTCACCAGCCAGCCGATGAACGGCGCGCTGATTCCGGTCGAGGTCGCGACGCATGTCGCCGGAACACTGGAGTTCGAGAGCGGCGCTGTCGTGTCGATCACGATGAGCTTCGACGTGCCGAAACATCGGCATGCGCCGATCGAGATCTACGGCGACAAGGGCAGCATGCTGGTGCCCGACCCAAATCGTTTCGGCGGCGAGGTGCAGGTGGCGAAGACCGGCGGCGAATGGGAGCCGATGCCGCTGACGCACGGTCACGTCGAGGGCGAGTTCCGCTCCATCGGCGTCGCCGACATGGCGTCCGCGATCCTGAACGACCGGCCGCATCGCGCCAGCGGCGCGCTCGCCTTCCATGTGCTGGAGGTGATGGAGGCGTTCCAGACCTCCGCCGACGAGGGCCGCCGCGTCAGGATCGAGAGCCGCGTCGAGCGGCCGGCGATGCTGCCGGCGGGACGCGAAACCGGACAGATCGATTGAGGGAGTGACCATGCGCAAGGCAATGATTGTATGGGGTGGCTGGCCGGGACACGATCCCGATCTCTGCGCGTCGATGATCCGCGGCTGGCTGAAGGCGGAAGGTTTCGAGGTGCGGATCGAAACCACGACGGCAGCCTTCGCCGATCCCGCGATCCACGATCTGTCGCTGATCATACCGATCTACACGATGTCGAAGATCGAGAAGGCGGAAGCGCTCAACCTCTGCGACGCGGTGCGCAGCGGCGTCGGGCTTGCCGGCCATCACGGCGGCATGTGCGATGCCTTCCGCGAATCGGTCGACTACCAATTCCTGTGCGGCGGGCAGTGGGTCGCCCATCCCGGCAACATCATCGACTACAGGGTGGACTTGACGAAGCCTGACGATCCGATCATGACGGGTCTGAAGAGCTTCGAGCACCGGTCCGAGCAATATTACATGCATGTCGATCCCGCCATCGAGGTCCTGGCAACGACGACCTTCAGCGGTGAGCACGCGCCCTGGATCGAGGGCGTGGTGATGCCCGTGGTGTGGAAGAAGCGCTATGGCGCGGGGAGGGTGTTCTATTCCTCGCTGGGCCACCGCGCCTACGAGCTCGACGTCCCGGAGATCCGGACCTTGATGACCCGCGGCATGCTGTGGGCCGCGCGCGAATGACTGAAGGCGCGACCCAGCCGGTGCTTCGGGCCACGCTCGAGGACGTCGCGCGCGCGGCAGGCGTGTCGCTCGCCACCGTCGATCGCGTCGTCAACCGGCGCGAGGGTGTCCGCGCCAAGACCGTCGCGCGGGTCGAGGCTGCGGTGGCAAAGCTCGGCTATCGCGCCGATCTTGCCGCGGCGCGGCTTGCCCGCGGGCAGACCTTCCGCTTCGCCTTCGTGCTGCCGACCGGCAACAACAGCTTCATGACCAACCTTTCCGAGCAGGTCGCGCGCACCGCGGATTGGCTCGCCGGCCATCGCGGCTTCATCGACATCCACCATGTCGACGTGTTCGACCCCGACGTCCTTGCGGGTGCGTTGGAGAACCTCTCGCCGGCCTATCAGGGCGTCGCCGTCATCGCGCTCGATCATCCCCGGGTTCGCGCCGCGATCGACGAGCTCGTCGCGCGCGGGGTTGCCGTGGTCACCCTGGTGTCGGACGCGCCGAGCTCGTCCCGGGTGCATTATGTCGGCATCGACAATCCGGCCGCGGGCCGCACCGCCGCCACGCTGATGGGGCGCTTCCTCTCGGAGCGCGAGGGCACCGTCGCCGTGATTGCGGGATCGTTGTCGCTGCGCGATCACACCGAACGGCAGTTCGGCTTCCACCAGATCCTGTCGAGCGAGTATGCGAACCTCTCCGCACTACCCGTCATCGAGGGGCGCGACGACAGCGACCGCACGCGGGAGCTCACGGCCGCGCTGCTGGCGCGCCATGCCGACCTCCGCGGCATCTATTGCTGCGGCGCCGGCAACCGCGGCATCGCCGATGCGCTCGAGGCTTCGGGCCGCGCGCGCGAGGTGGTCTGGATCACCCATGAGCTGACCGAGCACACCAGGCGGTTCCTGGTGCGCGGCACGCTCGACGCCGTCATCAACCAGGATGCCGGCCACGAGGCGCGGTCTGCGGCGCGGGTCCTGCTCGCGCATTGTTCGGGCGAGCCGATCAGCCCCGACCAGGAACGCATCCGCATCGACATCTTCCTGCGGGACAATCTGCCCTAGATCACCCCTCGTACTGATCCGGCCCCATCGCCCAAGCCGACTCGTCGTGGCCGTAGGCGTAGTTGCGGTTGTTGAGCGCCGGATTGCGGTTGACCATCGGCCGCATGAACATCGGATGGGTCGCCGAGCGCACCTCGTGCTCGACCGTGAACAGCTTCTTGCCGCTGTCGAGATCGACGATGTCGCAGAACCGGTACTGGTATTGATTGTCTTCGCGCGAGATCAGCTTGCGCGCGAGCAGCTTGCGGTAGGGACCGGAGAAATCGGTGATGTACATCTGCACGTGATGGCCGTCATAATCGGCCTGCGGCCGGTCGGTCTCGCGAAACAGCAGATGCTGGTTGCGGCCCGTCTTCACGGCGGCCACGGTGCCATCGCCGTTCCGCAAGCTCGCCGGCATGCCCATGACTTCAGGGTAGAAGGCGCAGATGCCGGCCGCCGTTCCCATCGGCACGTCGAACTCGACATAGGGAATGCCGAGCGCGATCCGGCCGAACCGCGCGGCGTCGGGCTCGTAGCAGCGCACGCGGTTGCCCCAGGGGCAGACCGCCTCGACATGGTCGTTGTGCTCCGTGAATGCGAACGCCGTGCCCTCGAGCTTCTTCGCGACCGACGCAAGCCGCGCCAGCAGCGCCTCGCGGCCTTCGATGACCAGGCCGATGTGTCCGCGCAGCACCTGCGGCCGGCCGCTCGGCAGATGAAACTGGCTCCGCCCGGCGTTGATCCACATGTTGGTGTCCGAGACCATCAGGTAGGGATCGCGGGTGAGCCCGAGCCCGGCGACGTAGAACAGCGTGGCGAGGCGCTGGTCCGGGACCTGGATGTTGACGTGCTCGAAATGGATGGCGTTGCCGAGATCTTCTGCGGACCGGTCGAATTGTTGCGGCATGGTTGTGCACTTCTCGCTCGGGGACGAACCCGTGCATCTTAACGCATAGTTGCCGGCCGTCGAATTCTTCCGCCGGTCCCTGCGCCGCTCCCTCCGGGCGGGCGCGCCCCTGCGACAATTTTTTCCCGCCGAGACCCTTGAACGGAATTCGGCCTGTTCCTAGGTGGTTTGCCGCCCGGGGGCCGGTTCCGGACCCGGATTTTGGACATCGCTGAACCTACGCAAGGAGGATGTGCATGCATTTCCGCCCGTTGCACGACCGCGTGCTCGTGCGCCGCATCGATGCCGAGGAGAAGACCGCCGGGGGCATCATCATTCCCGACACCGCCAAAGAGAAGCCGCAGCAGGGCGAGGTCATCGCCGTGGGGCCGGGCGGGCGAAACGAGCAGGGCCAGCTCGTGCCGCTCGATGTCAAGGTCGGCGACCGGGTGCTGTTCGGCAAGTGGTCGGGCACCGAGGTCAAGATCGACGGCGAGGAGCTCCTGATCATGAAGGAAAGCGATCTTCTCGGCGTCACCGGGCAGGCCGGCACGCTGAAGAAGGCGGCGTAACGCGGACGATCATCGAACGGAAAGGAGTTTTGCAACATGGCTGCCAAGGACGTGAAGTTCTCGACCGAGGCCCGCGAGCGGATGCTGCGGGGTGTCGACACACTGGCGAATGCGGTGAAGGTCACGCTCGGTCCCAAGGGACGCAACGTCGTCATCGAGAAATCGTTCGGCGCTCCCCGCATCACCAAGGACGGCGTCACCGTCGCCAAGGAGATCGAGCTGGAGGACAAGTTCGAGAACATGGGCGCCCAGATGGTGCGCGAGGTCGCCTCCAAGACCAATGATCTCGCCGGCGACGGCACCACCACCGCGACCGTGCTGGCGCAGGCCATCGTCAAGGAAGGCGCCAAGTCCGTCGCTGCCGGCATGAATCCGATGGACCTCAAGCGCGGCATCGACCTTGCCGTGGACGCGGTCGTCGCCGACCTCAAGTCGCACGCCAAGAAGATCACCTCCAACGACGAGATCGCCCAGGTCGGCACCATCTCCGCCAACGGCGACACCGAGATCGGCCGCTTCCTGGCGGATGCGATGCAGAAGGTCGGCAACGAGGGCGTGATCACGGTCGAGGAGGCCAAGAGCCTGCACACCGAGCTCGAAGTGGTCGAGGGCATGCAGTTCGACCGCGGCTATATCTCGCCCTATTTCGTCACCAACGCCGAGAAGATGCGGGTCGAGCTCGAGGATCCCTATGTGCTGATCCACGAGAAGAAGCTGTCGGGCCTGCAGGCCATGCTGCCGCTGCTCGAGCAGGTCGTGCAGTCAGGCAAGCCGCTCCTGATCATCGCGGAGGAGGTCGAGGGCGAAGCGCTGGCGACGCTGGTCGTCAACCGGCTCCGTGGCGGCCTGAAGGTGGCCGCGGTGAAGGCGCCGGGCTTCGGCGATCGCCGCAAGGCGATGCTGGAGGATGTCGCGATCCTCACCGGCGGCACCGTGATCTCCGAAGATCTCGGCATCAAGCTCGAGAACGTCACGGTGAAGATGCTGGGCCGCGCCAAGAAGGTGGTGATCGAGAAGGAGAACACCACGATCGTCGACGGCGCCGGCGCCAGGAAGGATATCGAGGCGCGCAGCCAGCAGATCAGGGCGCAGATCGAGGAGACCACCTCCGACTATGACCGCGAGAAGCTGCAGGAGCGCCTCGCCAAGCTCGCCGGCGGCGTCGCAGTGATCCGCGTCGGCGGCGCGACCGAGGTCGAGGTCAAGGAGCGCAAGGATCGCGTCGACGACGCTCTGCATGCGACACGGGCTGCGGTCGAGGAAGGCATCCTGCCGGGCGGCGGTGTGGCGCTGCTGCGCGCGCTCAAGGCGCTCGACGGCGTCAAGACCGCCAATGCCGACCAGAAGGCCGGCGTCGACATCGTGCGCCGCGCCATCCAGGTCCCGGCGCGGCAGATCGTGCAGAATGCCGGCGAGGACGGCTCCGTCGTCGTCGGCAAGCTGCTCGAGAACCAGACCTACACCTGGGGCTTCAATGCCGCGACCGGCGAGTACCAGGACATGGTGCAGGCCGGCGTGATCGATCCTGCCAAGGTGGTGCGCACCGCCTTGCAGGACGCGGCCTCGGTGGCCTCGCTGCTCATCACGACTGAAGCGTTGGTGGCCGACAAGCCGAAGAAGATGGAAGCGGCAAGCGCTCCGGCGATGGACTTCTGACGACGAGCGAGCCCGGCCGTACGGCCGGGCTCGCTTGCCATTAGATTTATGATTGTGCTCTCGAACGAAAGGAGGATGAAATGATCAAGGATCGTGCTTTCTCCGCTCGCGGGGAAACCACTCGGAAAACGCTGCGGCGGCTCGCCGCCTTGGCCGTTGGCGCCGGCCTCTCGCTGGTGCCCTTCGCCGCCTTCGGCGCCGAAAGCCCGGGGCCTGCCGCCAGGACGGCGGACACATTCGAACGGCTCGCCTTGCCGCCGATCCCCCATCTCGACACGATGCCGTGGTCGAGCTGGGACCGGGGTAGCCCGACCATGAAGGTGGACACGCTGCTGTCGCCCATGCTGGGACCGTCAGGCATCCCGCTCGATGTCACGCCGCCTGATCAGGGCACGTCCGAGCCCGCCATGAGCTGAAAGCGGGGAGCGGCCCGCGAGGCCGCTCCTCATCGTTCAGCCACTCATCGCTCAGGCGAAAGGAGGATCATCAGATGAGAGGCATTGTCCTCGCCGTCGCTATGTTGGGTATGGCCAATGGGCTCCAGGCCAAGGAGGCCGACACGCCTCGCGCGGAGATGCGGAGCTCGGCCGAGCCCGCCCGGCAGCTTGCGACCAGTTCCGTCGGAGCGTCTCGGAGCAATCCTGAGAAGTCCGGCCAGACCGAGCGCAGGAGCCGGGAGTTTTCGCCCGAACGTCTCGTCCCCGATATCTGCAGAGGATGCTGATCGGCCTTGGCCGATCAGCATCCTCCTTCGCTCGCCTAATGCGACGTCGCAAAACGCGCCTCATCGAGACGCGCGGACATCTTCGCCTTGATCCGCTGCAGCGCGCGCTGCTCGATCTGCCGGACGCGCTCGCGCGAGATGGCGAACTTGCCGGCGAGCGCATCCAGCGTCTGCTGCGGCTCTCCGAGATATCGCGCCTCGACGATGCTGCGCTCCCGCGGTGTCAGCGCAGCGAGTGCATCGGCGAGGGCAGCCTTGGTGCGTTCACGGTCGGCCGCGTCCAGCAGCAGACTCTCCGGATCGGGAGAGGGATCCTCCAGCCGGTCCTGCCATTGGTCGCCTTCCGTCTCGACGCTGATCGGCGCGTTGAGTGAGATGTCGCCGCGCAGCCGGCCGTTCATCTCGGCGACGTCGGCTTCCCTCACGTCGAGATGTTGGGCGATAGATGTCAGCTGATCCGTCCGGAGCTCGCCATCCTCCGCGACGCCAAGCTTGTTCTTCAGCTTGCGCAGGTTGAAGAACAGCTTCTTCTGCGCAGCAGTGGTGCCCAGCTTGACGAGCGACCATGATCGCAGGATGTATTCCTGAACCGAGGCCTTGATCCACCAGGAGGCATAGGTCGCGAGCCGGAAGCCTTTCTCGGGATCGAACCGCTTGACGGCCAGCATCAGCCCGACATTGGCCTCCGAGATGAGGTCGGCGATGGCGAGGCCATAGCGGCGATATTGCAGCGCGATCTTGGCCGCGAGCCGCAAATGGCTCGTCACCAGCCGATAGGCGGCGTCACGATCGCCGCAATCGCGCAATCGCCTCGCATATTCGGCTTCCTCCGATGCCTCGAGCAGCGGAAACCGATGGATCTCCTTGAGATAGCGGGATAGCCCGCCTTCCGAGTGAAGAGCAGGAAGCGATGAGGCAACCAACATCGCGCCCTCCCTCACGAGCACCGTTCGCCCCGATCAGGGGCGCCTTGCCGATCCAAGCGATAATCTGAGTGAAGCGCCGAGAGCGGCGCGGTCCGAGCGCAGTCACGTTTCATGGCCAAATCCTCGTTAGAGCAAGATGGTTGGACCACCGCGAACCTGATCCGCTGAGCCCGATCATGGCACCCAGACGTCTCAGGCCGGTGGGCGCCACTAGAATTTTGAAATGGCCGGAATGTTCCAGCGTGACGTGAATGAAATCGGCAATGGCGAATGCCGTCTCCCTCTCCGCGCTCGACGGGCTCTTGAAACGCGGAGCCTTCATTCCAATCTGGTCCGCGCAGGCGCCGATGAGCCTGCACGCATGTTTGGTTCGTGGGATGGATGACTATCGTGATCTCGTGAGCGCGGCTCTTGCGCTGTTCTGCGCCGGCTTGATGTTGGTGGCCGGCCATCTCCTGATCGAATGGCACGCCAGAAGCACCGATCCCGGCATCGGGATCGAGGCGCCGAAGCGCGAAGGCGCGCCCGCGCCGCTGATCTCGAATGGTTCGCCGCCGGACAGGCGGATGATCGAGTTTCCCGCCGAGATTAGGCGCAAGCGCGCTGCGTGAGGGGGCCCTAGATCGCCCGCAGACCTTCCTTGGGCATCTCCCGGATCAGCGCATCGATGTCGCTCTGCTCCAGCGTCTCCTTCTCGAGCAGCTTCTTTGCGGCGCGGTCCAGGATCGGCCGCCGCGTGGTCAGGATGCCCTGGGTGCGCTGGAAGACCTGGTCGACGATGGTCTTCACCTCGTGGTCGACCGCGGCCGCGGTCTCTTCGGCATAGTCGCGCTCGCGCGTCGGATAGGCGCGATCCGGGCCGGCCAGGAAGTTGCCGGGGTCGCGTTCATAGGCGACACTGCCCAGCCGCTCGGACATGCCGTAACGCGTCACCATGCTGCGGGCGATGTCGGTGACGCGGCGCAAATCGTCCGCCGCACCCGTCGACAAGTGCCCGAACACGATCAGCTCCGCGGCGCGGCCGCCGAGCAGCACCGCCATCTTGTTCTCCAGCTCCTCCTTGGTCATCAGGAAGCGATCCTCGATCGGCCGCTGGATGGTGTAGCCGAGCGCGCCGACGCCGCGCGGGATGATCGAGACCTTGTGCACGGGATCGCTCCCCGGCAGCGACAGCGCGACGAGGGCGTGCCCCATCTCGTGATAGGCGACGATCTCGCGTTCCCTGGGATTGAGCAGGCGGTTGCGCTTCTCCAGGCCTGCGACCATGCGCTCCACCGCATTGTTGAAATCGCTCATGGTCACCGCTTCGCCCGCGCGCCGCGTCGCCAGCAGCGCGGCTTCGTTGACGAGGTTGGCGAGATCCGCGCCGGTGAAGCCCGGGGTCAGCGCGGCGACGGCGTCTGCGTCGACGTTCTCGGCGAGGCGCACCTTCTTCATGTGCACGTTGAGGATCTCGATGCGGCCCTTCTTGTCGGGGCGGTCGACCAGCACCTGGCGGTCGAAGCGGCCGGCGCGGAGCAGGGCGGGATCGAGGATCTCGGGCCGGTTGGTGGCGGCGAGGATGACGAGCCCCGAGCGCGAATCGAAGCCGTCGAGCTCGACCAGCAGCTGGTTGAGCGTCTGCTCCTTCTCGTCATGGCCGCCGGCGAAGGGGCCGATGCCGCGGGCGCGGCCCAGCGCATCGAGCTCGTCGATGAAGATGATGGCCGGCGCCTTGTCGTGCGCCTGCTGGAACAGATCCCGCACGCGCGCGGCGCCGACGCCAACGAACATCTCGACGAACTCCGAGCCGGAGATCGAGAAGAACGGCACTCTGGCCTCGCCGGCCACGGCCTTGGCGAGCAAGGTCTTGCCCGTGCCGGGCGGCCCCACCAGCAGAACGCCCTTCGGCATCCGGCCGCCGAGCCGACCATAATCGGTCGGGTTCTTCAGGAAATCGACGATCTCGCGGAGCTCGTCCTTGGCCTCGTCCACGCCGGCGACGTCGGCAAACGTGACGCCGGTGTTGGATTCGACGTAGACCTTGGCCTTGCTCTTGCCGATGGCCATCAGCCCGCCACCGATCCCGCCGCCTTGGGCCATGCGCTGGCCGATGTACCACCACAGGCCGAAGAACAGCAGCACCGGCATGACCCATGACAAGAGGTCGCGCAGGAACGTGCTCTCGATCTGCCCCGTGAAGCGGACGTTGTGCTTCTCGAGCTCCTGGGCGACGTCCTGGTCGACGCGCGTGGTGACGAACTGCTTCTGGCCGCCGGGCAGCGCTTCCTTCAGCGTGCCCTGCAAGGTGCGGTCGGAGATGCCGACCGTCTCGACTTTGCCCTGGCGGAGCAATTGCTGATATTCGCTGTAGGGGATCACGGCGATCTGGTTCGCCGCCGAGATCAGATACTGAATCAGGAAGACCGCGAAGATCGCCGCGATGGCGTATCCGAGATTGAAACGGGTATTCTTGTTCATGCGAATCCAGGTCCGATTGTGTCGCGCGCATCGGGTCGCACGCAGCTAAAAGGCCCGGCTGGGGGCCGGGCCTTCGCATCAGCTCACCAGGGATACCAGTAAGGATATGCCGCCGGATAATACCGGACGGTCCGATAATAGCGGGGACCGTAGTAATATCCCGGCGGACCATAGACCGGCGCATAATAGACCGGCGGTGCAGCCGCGGCGGCCAGCGCTCCGGTGAACATGCCGAGCGCGATGGCCGGACCGATGCCTGGACCACCCCAATGATGGTGATGATGGCCCCGCCAGTGGGCCGAAGCCGGCGCAATCGTTCCGATGAGGAGCGTTGCTGCCGCGGCGATTGCAAGAGCAAGCTTTCTCATGTGACTTCCCTCGAACATCTGCCCGCGCAAACGGGCCTCTCGATCCTTTTCATGAGTTTGGTTTCGCCGGACACGGGGCCCGGCAGCATTCGAACTTAGGATTGGCCGCGACGACTTCAAGTCTCGTGCTGCGGCTCCGACGTTTGGTCGCAGAGGCCGGAGCGTCACTCGCGGAGAAGAGGTGTTGCCTCCATTGCCCCTGCCGCTGCGGGTGTCCCGTCCCATTCCGTTCGTCGAAATGTCCGCGGCTCACATTCTTGGGTCCAGCATGGATCTCGTGCCTTGCGGAGCCGGCCGGCCGCTGTAATTTGGACGAAACATCAAAGGAAGGAACCCCATGGGAGGAGTCTTGCAGGGCGTGCGCGTGCTCGATTTCGGGCGCTATATCGCCGGGCCCTATTGCGCGACCTTGCTGGCCGAGTTCGGGGCCGAGGTCATCCGCGTCGAGAGGCGCGACGGCAGCGAGGATCGGTTCGTGGCACCGGTGGGTGAAGGCGGCGAGGGCGCGCTGTTCCTCCAGATCAATCGCAACAAGAAGGGCATCACGCTCGATCCGATGAAGGCGGAAGGCCAGGAGGTGATGCGCCGCCTGATCGCGACCGCGGACGTCGTGGTCGCCAATCTGCCGCCGCAGACCCTGCGCGCGATGAAGCTCGACTATGATTCGCTGAAGGCGATCAAGCCCGACATCATTCTGACCACGGCGACCGCATTCGGCGGGCCGGGCCCCTGGTCCGACCGCGTCGGCTTCGACGGCGTCGGCCAGGTGATGTCGGGCTCGGTGTACATGACGGGCAGCGGCGATCCGCCGTACCGCGCCGCGGTGAACTGGGTCGATTTCGGCACCGCGCTGCACTGCGCGTTCGGCACGCTCGCCGCGCTGATCGAGCGCGGCAAATCCGGGCGCGGCCAGATCGTCGAGGGCGCGCTGCTCGCAACCGCTCTGTCCTTCACCAATGCCACACTGATCGAGCAGGCCGTCATCGCCGTCAACCGCGTGCCGACGGGCAATCTCGGCCAGACCGCGGCGCCCGCCGACATCTACCGCACCAAGGATGGCTGGGTGTTGTGTCAGGTCACCGGACACCCGCTGTTCAAGCGCTGGGCGCGGCTGATGGGCGAGGAGGAGGTGTGGCTGAACGATCCGCGCTTTGCCGACGACATCAGCCGCGGCAACAACGGACCCATCATCAGCGAGCGGATGGCGCGCTGGTGCGCCGAGCGCACCACGCAGGAGGCCGTCGACACGCTGGGCCAGGCGATGATCCCGACCGGCCCCGTGCTCTCGCCGCAGCAGGCGCTGGATCATCCGCACATCCGCGCCGCCGGCTTCATGCAGGACGTCGACTATCCCGGCCTGCCGAAACAGGCCCCGGTTGCCCGCGCCGCGGTGCGCCTGTCGGAAACGCCGGGCGAGATCGCGCACCGTCCGCCGACGCTCGGCGAGCATACCGACCGCGTCCTCGCCGACCTCGGCTATGACGAAGCCGAGATCGCGGCGCTTCGGCAGGGCGGCGTCATCTAGCGGAATGGCTTTAGTGGAATCGATTGCCACGGGCTCGGTGCAACCTCTCCCGCTTGCGGGAGAGGTCGCGCCGCAGGCGCGGGTGAGGGCTTTCTCCTCTTGGGGATTGTCCCATTGCGGAAGCACCCTCTCCCCAACCCTCTCCCGCAAGCGGGAGAGGGAGCGCACCTCCATCGTTGCGCGATCAAGCCTCATTTCATCGCGCTTCAGGCGTCACAGCATTTGCTTCAAAGCCTGGGCGTCGGCGGGTGCGGCGCTCTTCTGATCGTTGTCGAAATAGACGTAGACGTCGCAGCCCTGCCGCTTCCACGACTTGATGCGCCCCGCCCATTGCGCCAGCGTGGCCTTGGTATAGTGCCCGTGATAGCGGCCGCTTGGCCCGTGTCCGCGCACATAGACGAAATCCGCCGTGCGCTTCCACGGGCTAGGTGCATCGTGATGGTCGGACAGGCACAGCGAGATGTTCTCGTCCGCCAGCATCCGCAGGATGCGCGGCTGATACCAGCTCGGATGGCGGAATTCGAAACTGTAGCGCCGCTTCCGCGACAGCAGCTTGAAGAACGAGGCGAGCCGGTCCGCATTGGCCTCGAATTGCGGGGGCAGCTGGAACAGGATCGGGCCGGCCTTGCCGCCGAGCCTGGAGATGCGGTCCTCCAGCAGCTCGAGGCTGTTGACGGAGCGGTCCGACAGGCGCTTCCAGTGCGTGATGAATTTCGACGCCTTCCAGGCGAACACGAAATCGCGCCCGGTCTGCTCGCGCCATCCCGTCACCGCTTCCGGCGTCGGCGTGCGGTAGAACACCCCGTTCAGCTCCGTGGTGTCGAACTGTCCGGCGTAGTAGCTGAGCTGCTGCTTCAGCGTCACGCCCTCGGGGAAGAACGGGCCGCGCCAGGAAGCGTAGTGCCAACCCGAAGTTCCGATCAGAACGCGCGCCATGTCTCACGTACCATCCGTTGCCATTTGCCGGAGGGAACGTCCGTGCGGCCGATACGTTTCTCGTGAGCATCAACGCGAGGACCGGAACCGATGTACGCGCTGTTCGAAGGCAACAAGCAGATCGGCAATCCCTTTCCGACCGAGAAAGAGGTGTGGGAAGCCGCCTTGATCGAGGGCCTCGTGACCGATGTCCCGGTCGCCGACGAGGAGGGCGGCCACATTCTGCCGGCCGGCTATCACGTCGAGCGCGTGGACGAGACATTCGCTCCACGGCCGGATTGGAAGCTGCCGCGCGAGATCTCCTGAGCTAGTTCGACGCCAGCGCCGCCTTGGCCACTTCCGCCATCCAGCTTGATGCCACGGGCAGGATCGCGTCGTTGAAATCGTAGCGCGGGCCGTGCAGCTCGGCGCCGTCGCGCAACTCGCCATTGCCGATCCAGACGAAGGCGCCGGGCCGCTGCTGCAGGTAATGGGCGAAATCCTCGCCGGCCATGCTGGGCGCGAGATCGCGCCGCACCTCGGCCTGCACCTTCTCCGCGGCGATGCGGGCGAGGTCGGCCTCGTCAGGCGTGTTGACCACGACGCCGACACCCCAGACGATCTCCGGCGTGACCTTGACGCCGAAGCTGGTCGCGATCCCGGCGCAGCTGCGCTCGATGCCGTCGAGGATGACGTCCTTGACCGCCTCGCGGTGGTAGCGCAGCGTGCCGCGGATGGTGACGCGTCCGGCGATCTGGTTCGGCGCGGTGCCGCCTTCGATCGTGCACAGCGACAGCACGGCGGTGTCGAGCGGATCGACGGCGCGCGAGGTGACCGATTGCAGCGCGACGATCAGATGCCCGGCCGCCACCACGGGATCGCGCGTCAGATGCGGCATGCCGGCGTGCCCGGCGTGGCCGTCGATCGTGATGGTGATGCGCCCGCCGGATGCCATGACGACGCCGTCGTGCACGGCGATGGTGCGGGCGGCAAGGCCGGGCCAGTTGTGGAAGCCGAAGATCCGCTCCATCGGAAAACGGTCGAACAGCCCGGCCGCGACCATCGCGCGCGAGCCGCCAAAGCCTTCCTCGGCCGGCTGGAAGATGAAATCGACCGTGCCGCTCCAATCGGTATCGGCGGCGAGCAGCACTGCCGCGCCCAGCAGAGCAGCGGTATGGCCGTCATGGCCGCACGCATGCATCACGCCCGATGTCTTGGAAGCATAGGGCAGGCCGGTGTCCTCGGTGATCGGCAGCGCGTCCATGTCGGCGCGCAGGCCGACCCGCCTTTGCGCGTGGCCGCGTGTCAAGGTCGCGACGATGCCGTGTCCGCCGATGCCGGCCTCGAAGGGAATGCCGAGCTCGGTGAGCTTGTCCTGCACGAAGGCGGCGGTGGCTTTCTCCTGGAGCGACAGTTCGGGATGCGCATGCAGATGCCGGCGCCACGCGGTCAGTTTCTGGTGCAGTTCGGGGGACAAGGCGAGTTTCTTTTGAATGGTTGCGAGCCGCCACCATACCGAAATTTTCGCACTGCGCATCTGGGCCCAGCGAATGGCCCGTGTGCAGCCAAGTCGTCATGGCCGGGCTTGACCCGGCCATCCACGTCTTGCTTCGCAGTTGAAAAGAACGTGGATGCCCGGGCCTTCGCCGCGCCGTAGCGGCTTCGGCCGCGCAGGCGGGACAAGCCCGGGCATGACGGTGCCCTAAGCCGCCAGCTTCGCCAGCCCCTTCCAATCGAACCCGATCCCATGACCGGGCCTGTCAGGCGCCAGCGCCAGCCCGTCCTTCAGCACCAGCGGATGCTCGATGTACTTGTCGAGCCCGAATCCGTGCGCCTCCAGATAGGAGCGGTTCGGGCACGCCGCGAGCAGGTGCACGGTGATGTCATGCGCGCCATGACTGGTGACCGGCAGGTTGAACGCTTCCGCCAGCCGCGCGATCTTCATGAACGCGCTGACGCCGCCGCAATTAGTCACGTCGGGCTCGGGATAGGACACGGCGCCCGATGCGATGTAGTTCTTGAACTCCCACAGCGAGCGCAGGTTCTCGCCGGCCGCGATCGCCACGCCGCCGGCCTGCATGATGCGCGCATGGCCGGCGACGTCGTCGGGGATGATCGGCTCTTCCAGCCAGGTGAGGTCGAAAGGAACGAAAGCACGCGCGGCGCGGATCGCCTCCTCGACCGACCATTTCATGTTGGCATCCGCCATCAGCGGAAAGCCGTCGCCGAGATGCTGCCGCATCGCCGAGACCCGCGCGACGTCGGACTTGAGGTCGGGCCGGCCGACCTTCATCTTGATGGCGCGAAAACCCTTGGCGAGATTGCCATCGGTCTGCTTCAGCAGTGCATCGACCGACAGATCGAGATCGATGCCGCCGGCATAGCACGGCACGTGCGCATCGAAGCCGCCGAGCAGGCGATACAGCGGCAATTTCGCGCGCCGCGCCTTGAGGTCCCACAGCGCGATGTCGAGCGCCGAGAGCGCCAGCACCGCGGGCCCGCCGCGGCCGCCATAATGCAGCCCCCACCAGACATGATGCCAGACCGCCTCGGTGTCGTCGGCCTCGCGCCCTTCGACCAGCGGCGGGATCTCGCGCTTGAGAATGTCGGCCACAGCCCCGCCATTGCGCCCGACCGTATAGGTGTAGCCGACGCCTTCGGCGCCGTCGCCATCGCGGATGCGGCAGGTGATCAGCTCGAACGCCGTCATGTCGCCATGCGTGGAGTCCGACAGCGCGACGGGAAGGGGGATCCGGTAGAGCCCGGTCTCGATATTGGCGATGCGCGGCATGTGGCCTCCCTGCTTTCCTTGCAGGCTAGGCCGACCACGCTCGAGAGGCAACCGCTCGATCTTTCAGTCGTTGTTGCTTCCGCGAGGGAACTGCGCCGGCCTAGGAGGTTTCACGACGTTCTCGCTTGCTTGATCGCCTGCTCGACCTCGTCCGCGAGGCGGCTGAAATGCAGATGCAGCCGCTCGAACATCTCCTTCTTGTGCTTCTGCGTGGTAAGGTCGCGTATCAACGCGGCTTCCGCGGCGTCCGCGCGAAGCTTTTCCAGGCATGCGAAAAAATCCTTCATCGAAACATCTCGAGCGGTCGCTGTCTCAAACGGCCAGGGCAATCCAAACAAGCGCGGTGATCAGAACCACGATCCATGCCAGCGAGATTGCGAACCAGAAGTCCAGGGCGTTCATGTCGGCCGCTGCTCGTCACGAACAATGCCGCCGCATTGGCATTTGAACAAGCGGATGACGTGGTCTGTACGCGGATCGCGATAGCGCGCGATCAGTCGGAGACTGTCGGAGCCGCAACGCGTACAGCGCGGTGCCCCTTTGGCGAGAATGTCGATCATGAAAACGGTGGAGTCCGCCGCTGCCTTGTTGATGGCGACGGATGCTTTAGACTGGCCAGCTGCGCAGTTCTTGTCGATTCGAGCCCATCGCTTGGGATTTCGCGCCACTGAACGGTTAGCCGGACGTGTTCGACCTCCGGAATTCTCGCGGTGTCATGCCGCTCCAGCCGACAAACGCGTGCGTGAACGAGCTGAGCTCCCGATAGCCCAACAGCCAGGCAACTTCCGAGATTGGCAGACGTTCATCTCGTAGATAGCGCCGGGCAAGGGCCTGCCGCAACTCAGCGAGGACTGCCGAGAACGTTACGCCCTCGTCCGACAGCATCCTCGCCAGCGTCCTGCGGCTCATTCCTGCACGGCGGGAAACCTCGGTCACGTTGGCTTTGCCGGCCGGAAGCAGTTGGATGAGATGATCTTCGACGCGCGAGCGGAGACTGACGCGCTGGAGGCTGCGCCGGCCCAAGGCGTCATTGGCGTAGTCGAGCAGTATTTTGTTCAGATGGGTATCCGCGCTGACGATCGGCAGATCAGCGCCGGACGCGGCAAACAAGACTTCGTCGCAATCAGCGGAATAGTCGATCGCGCATCCCAATTGCACTCGGGCAGCGGCAGGAACATGTGGTCTGTGATGCCGCAATCTTATCTGCTTTGCTGAGCTTCTGCCGGCGGTAAGCCCCCGCGCGATGCGCACCAGGGTGGCTACCCAGAATTCCGCGTGGTGACGATCGGATTGGCGGTCAAGATTCAGGTATTCGAGTCTGATCGACAGCGCGGGGCTGGCGGAAACTCGCAGCCGAACTCCTTCATTGTTGATCGCGCAATAGCGCTCGGCGTTTTCGAAGGCGTCGCGGAGCCGCTCGGATGAAGCCATGACGTAGTAGAGAAGGCCGATCTCTCCCAGCTCGAAGTCTCGCGCAAGTCCGAAGCCGAAATGATCGTCCTGCAGCTCCCTCGCGGCGAGCTCCAACAGCTTGATCTGGGCGCCGGCGCTAAGCCGATATTTTGGATCCGCGATATCCTGGATCGTCAATCCCGCGCCTTCGAGAATGGGCCTCGGATCTCTGCCTTGCCTCCGCAGCCGGTCGCAGGCGAGCCGCGCTATGCCGCCGCTGGCGCTGGGAATTGAGCCAACACCTTTCGCCGCTTTCTTCCGCATGGCTGAGCGTTGCCCTCCGCATCAATCACCGCATCGTCGCCAGTTGCACCGCCAGCGCACAGGCGCGGTCGTATTCGTCGAGATTGATCCACTCGTCGACCGTGTGCGCCTCGTTCTGGCCGGCCCCGAAGGTGACGGTCGGAATGCCGTGGCGGACCATCCAGTTGGCGTCGAGCCCGCCATTGGCGGTGCGGACGTTGGGCGTGCCGCCCACCGCGGACACGGCTTCAACCGCACGCTTGATGA
Source organism: Bradyrhizobium sp. USDA3516 (assembly GCF_057651995.1). Taxonomy (NCBI): domain Bacteria; kingdom Pseudomonadati; phylum Pseudomonadota; class Alphaproteobacteria; order Hyphomicrobiales; family Nitrobacteraceae; genus Bradyrhizobium; species Bradyrhizobium sp. USDA3516. The sequence continues at coordinate 161,354 of NZ_JBYGYN010000009.1, forward strand.
CCGGCTGGCTGTCCTTCATACGGAACGGATAATAATCGGTCTCGGCCTTGAACTTGACCTTGCCGGACTTGCCTTGCGCGTTGGTGACCTTCTTGGCCGCCTTCTCGAACGCGGCCTTGTAGGCCTTGGTGATCTCCTTGAAGAATTTTCCGTCATGGCTGCGGCTCTCGCCGCGCACATTGACGTAGTCGGTGACGACGTTGGTGGCATCGCCCGCGGGGCGGCCTTCGCCGCCGGTGACCGGGCCGACATTGCTGGTGCCTTGCTTCTTGCCCTTCACCACCTTGCCGAACCAGCCGCCGGCCTTCACGTCGGCAAGCGCCAGCGCCATGATCATGGTCGAGGAGATGCCGCGCTCGGGGGCGACGCCGGCATGCGAGGCGCGGCCGAAGATCTCGACGGTCCAGCGATCGGCGCCGACCGCCCCGATCACGACGTTGGAGGCCGAGCCGCCGTCATAGTTGAACGCCATCACCGGCTTGCCGAGCTCGTCGAGCTTGACGTGCCGCGCGCCGTACAGCCCGCTCTCCTCGCGCACGCAGAACAGCAGCGTGATCGGCGGATGATCGAGCTTCTGCTTGGCGAGCTCGGCGGCCAGCGTCACCAGCACGCCGCAGCCGCAGCGATTGTCGCCGCCGAGGGCGGTCCTGGCGTCGTTGACGATCTTGCGCCCGGACAGCTTCGGCTTGGCGCCGGCGCATAGCGGCACCGTGTCCATGTGGGTCATGAACATGATGCGCGGCTGGTTGTGCAGCGCGCCGCGGCCGGGCAGGTCGACGATGAGGTTGCCGGTCTCGGTCGGCACCGGAATGCGCGTGTTGGCATCGTCGAGCCGGATCGCCCTGGCCGGCACGCCGCTCTCCTTCAGCGCGGCCATGAGCTCCCGCCCGATCGCCGCCTCCTGTCCGGTGACGCCCTCGACAGCGAGGAAGCGCATGAGACGGTCGGTGGCGGCTTTGGTGTCGACAGGCATGGACTGGAATTCCCTTTGATGCGGATGGCGGCGGTACGCGAACGCGTAGGATGGGTAGAGCGCAGCGAAACCCATCACTTCTCGGCGAGAACGATGGGTTTCGCTGCGCTCTACCCATCCTACGAACTCGCGCTTGTGTAAGTCAAAAAGATCACGACGCCGAGCGCCAGCGCCGCCGCCATGAACAGCAGCACAGCCGGCAGGCCTGCGAGCGCGGCCACCGCGCCGGTGACGGATTGCATCAGCGCGGTGCCGAGAAAGAAAGCGAGATTGACGGCCGCAAGCGCCTTGCCGGCGACCTGCGCATCGACGAGTTGCCTGGACATGCCGAACAGCAGCGGCTGGGCGGAGGTGAAGAGCCCGATCAGCACGAACAATGCCAGATCGTAGGACGGCGGCATGACGGTCACGCCGAACAGCCATGCAACGGCGAAGTGCGGCGCTCCCAGCGCCATCAGCGCGAGCAGCAGCGCGGCGACTGCGTGCGTGCCGGCAACCAGCTCGCGGCGGCGGCCGAGCCTGCGGTCGATCATGCCGACCAGCAGCGGGCCTGCGATCATCGCCAGCGTGAACGCGCCGAGCTGGTTGCCGGCCTCGACCCGCGTCAGTCCCTTGATCTCCATCAGCCAGGGCCCGCCCCAGAGGCCGCGCAGCACCAGCGTGCTCGCCAGCGACACCATCGCCAGCGCGATCACGCCGCGCAGCGGCCGCGACAGGCCGAGCCTGACCACATCGATCATCTGCGACAGCGGCGAGGACTCGTCCTTGTGCTCGGCCGGCTGGTGCGGCACCAGCGCGAAGACCGCGAGCGCGACCAGGACGCCGCCGATCGCGGAGATCCAGAACCCGGCGCGCCAGCCGTAAGCGTCGATCACGAAAGCGAGCGGGCTCGCCGAGAGCAGCATGCCGATATTGCCGATCGACAGGATGGCGCCCGACCACAATCCGAACCGCGCCGCCGACAATTGCTTGGCTGCAAGCGTCATCGGGCACATCAGCATGCCCGAGGTCGCAACGCCCAGCAGCAGCTGCCCGACGGCGAAGCTCTCAGGCCCGGTCGCAAAGCCGGACGCCACCGCGCCGAACACGGTTCCCGCCAGCAGGGCGAGCGACACCGGCCGCACGCCGAAGCGGTCCATCGCCGCGCCGACCGGAATCTGCGAGGCCGCAAAGGCGAAATGATAGACCGAGGTGAGGCTCGCCAGCGCCTGCGGCTCGATGCGGAAATCCGCCGCCATCAGGTCGAGGCTCACCGCCGGAATGGTGCGCAGCAAGGTCGACAGCATGTGGCCGCAGGCGAGCGCCACGAGCGCGAAGATCAGCGCGCGGGTGGCGGTGCCCGCCTCATTGGCGGCATTGGTCATGAGCGTCCCGTCCCGAGAAGGGTTTTGGGTGGGTTACATGATCAACGGGGCGGGCGGCAAGCAGCATGGCGTTGAGGGCCGGCCGGCGTCGCCAACCGCTCGATTGACCGGCTTATCCAGTCCCAGGTGAATCAGAACGCGCGCCAGGAGGTTATGACGCGAACACGTGGTATCCTGCTCACCAGGAAGCGCCATGACATGCGGTGGCAACGGCAATGTTCTCGTGCAGAGGTTTCGACGGTCTAAAGGTTCGTTGCGCCTGTTTGACCCGATGCTTTTTCAAAGACTTCAGGCTCGGCTTGCCTCAAGAACTGAGATCGCCCGGGCGGTCGAAATGACCCGCTCAAGCCGCAGACCTGCGGCGGCAAGCAAAGCGGCAAATTCGCTCTCGGTTCGCTCGACGCCCCCCGTAACGACAAGCATGTTCGCATCGATTAGCTTGATCGTATTTCGTTCGTTTCCTGGGGGAATAATAGTCTCCGCAATCAACACTCGTCCGTGGGGTTTCATTACCTCTCGGCAATTGCGCAGGATGCGTACCGCTTGCTCGTCATTCCAATCGTGAATGACCTTTTTCATGATATAGACGTCCGCACCGGCTGGAACGGCGTTGAAGAAATTGCCGGCCACGAACGAGGTCTGTGGCGGGAACCTTGCCGCATCAGCCCGCGCTGCCTCAACCCCGGCCGGTAGGTCAAACAGTATGCCGGAAAGGTGAGGGTGCCTCTTTAGGATCTCCGAAAGCAGCTGTCCATGGCCGCCGCCGACATCGACAATCTGGGAAAACGCACCAAAATCACACGCCTCTGCTACAGCTTCATTGGCGCCTTGGCTAAGCGCGATCATCGCCTGCTGGAATAGCGAAGCCGCGTCCGGATGGTCCGCCAGCCAATCGAACCTGGGCTTTCCAAATACGGTTTCGAACGTCGGCAAACCCGTTCGCACTGAATGAGTGAGCTGAGCGAAGGCGAGATAGGGCTCCCTGTTCATCATTCGGATCAGGTCGCGGGGACTTGAGGGCGCGTCGGAAAGCAAGGCTGCGCCCAATTCGGTGAGTTGGAAACGGCGGGCCGAGGTTTCGCTAAAGACCCCCTCGGCGGCGAGAAGCCGCATAATCCTATAGAGCGCATCGCAGTGACAATGCGTTTCCTCCGCCAGATCGTCGACGCTCCGCTCTCCGGCGACCAAGCGATCCGCAACGTTGAGATCTGTCGCAACGCGCAAGGCTTGGGAGACCATGAAGCCAAGGCCCAGGTGAATGAGTTGTTGAGAGGGACTATACATAGCTTTTCCTTTCAACGGCCGCCTCACGGCGCCCGTGGTCTCAATATCACGATCTGAAGTGCCGGTAAGGGATGATAATTTAGCCGAGGGTGCAGTGTTTGTCGTTCGATGTAGACATCCCGCTCAGGTCGATGTCCGCTCCGGGGTCAAAACCGGCAATACTCTGATTGAGCAGAATATTTCTGCTTGGGCTCCCAACAGCAGACGTCTGCGCTTTATGAGTACGCCCTAGATCCATCAGAGTCTTCGTCTTCTAGGCGAGGTCTCGCGCCGGAAATGACGCGCTTCCATTCCCCCCTGCCACGACCGGCGCCGGAGGTCGCGCCGCAATCTACTTCAGCTCATTCAGAAGCTTCCAAGCGTCCTCCAGCAAGGCTTTCATCTGGTGTCGTTCGGCGCGACCATCCGGCGTGCACATTCCATGTCGATATGCATTCCGGTTGCCCTTTGGAGCGCCCGATCTCGGCGCGCCGCCGTGCATGCGGCAGCGGAGCTTGCCGCGGACCGCGGGCGCCGAGCAGGCAAAGCCGCCGCGCGTGCGGGCGCCGCAGCGCGGGCTTGCCATCATCGCGCGCGTGTTGCGGACATGACCGGCACTCATGCGCCGGCGCCCCGCCTTGCGTCGGCCCATTCGGCCTCGCCGGTTGCGCGGGAAACGGCGTCCGGATCGGCACCGATCAGATGCGCATGCTGTGTGACGTTGCCCACGATCGCCCGTCCGCCGTCCTGCACCGACAAATTCTGCACCGTGATCGCGCGCTCGTCGCTGGTGCGGTGGCGATTGAGCGCTTCGACCTGGGCGGCGAAAGTGCGGGAGAGCCGAGTCAAGGCGCGGGCGATGCCCTCCTGCTGCGCGAGATCGTCGGTGCAGGCGAGACGGCAGGCGCAGCGCATCGCCGCCATGTGCACCGACACCATCTGCGACACCAGCATGGCCTCGACGGAATCCTTCGGCGCGATGCTCTTGATCGTCGAGATCATGAAGGCGAGATTGGCCTCGTCCGGCTTCTGGCCGACCACGCTGGCCTTGACCAATTGCCGCAAGATGCCGTGCATCGCGTCACGGTCGGCGGCGCCGAGCGCCTCGGCCAGCAGCTGCTCGCCGGCGTGCGGGTCGGGATGGCGGATCGCGATGCGACGCTTGTAAAGTTTGACACGCGGGGTCACGGCGGGGGCGCTGCGATCGGATGCCGCGAGCGGCGAGGGGATGGGACGCGAGAGAGCTGTCGTCATGGGCATGTGTCCTATTGGCGGCGCAGGCGCGAACGGCCGTTCGCTGCTGCGCCCGAATGCGGGTTTCGGAATGTCGATGAAGGGGTTAGGCGCAAGCGCGTCGGCACGGGGCCGGTCTGGCAGACCGTGACGCTCGCGACTGTTGCGATGATGCCAGTATGCCACTGTTTTGCCCGACGCGCCAGAATTTATTTCGATAATCCGAAAGAATTCGTCCGCCGCCCGCAAGTCCTTGTTCTGACAGGGGCCGTCTACTGTGCATGGGGTTGTTTTCACACTTTTGTTTCGGAAGCGGCACGCACGTGCCGTGCAGCGGAATGCCGGCGCCCAAACGCGATTGCGAAATCCGGCACGGCCGCTCATCATGATCTTTGACGGCGCCGCACCAACAAGCATGTACAAGCGGTGCCAAGAGGTCTGGGAGAGAACGAATGCAACGAACGGCTCGCGCACTGGCAGTCATCGCAGGTCTATGCGCTTTGGCGCTGGCGACAGAGGCCGTTGCGCAGAAATATCCGTCGCGGCCGGTCAAGATCATGGTCGGGTTCAGCGCCGGCGGCCCGGTCGACGTCGTCGCGCGCATCATCGGCGACCGGCTCGGCAACAAGCTCGGCCAGCCCTTCGTGGTCGAGAACCGCGCCGGCGCCAACGGCATGATCGCCGCCGAAGGCGTCGCGCGCGCTGATGCCGACGGCTACACCATGCTCGCCTGCAACTCCTCCACGATCACACTGAACAAGACGCTGTTCAGGGATATCCGCTACGACCCCGAGAAGGATTTTGCGCCGCTCACCACGGTGGTGTCGGCGCCGCTCGTCCTCGTCGTCAATCCCGAGAATCCCAAGACGGCGAACGTCAAGTCGGTGGCCGATCTCGTCGCTGCGGCGAAGGCCGCGCCCGGCGCGCTCGCCTATGGCTCCGGCGGGAACGGCAACCTCGCCCATCTCGCCATGGAGCTGCTCAGCCAGAAGGCCGGCATCAAGCTGATCCACGTGCCCTATCGCGGCGGCTCGGCCGCCGAGGTCGGCATCCTCGCGCAGGAGGTGCTGGCGGTGTTCGATCCGCTCTCCGCCGTGCCGCTGGTCAAGGCCGGCAAGCTGCGCGCGCTCGCGGTGTCCTCCGCCGGGCGGCTGCCGGCGCTGCCCGACGTGCCGACCGTCGCGGAAGCCGGCTATCCCGGCTTCGACATCTCGTTCTGGGTCGGCTTCTTCATGCCGAAGGCAACGCCGGCGCCGATCCTGGAGACGTTGCACCGGGAGATCGTCGCCGCCGTCAAGGATCCCGCTATCGAGGAAAAGCTCGGCTCGCAGGGCGTCGTCAGCGTGCTCAGCCCGGCCGATTACGCCGCGAAGATCGCCAGGGAGACCAGGGAGCTCGCCGAGGTGGTCGCGGCCGCGAACATCAAGGCGGAATAGGAGCGACGCGCTATTCGCCGATCAGCAGCGTAAGCCGGTCGAGCAGCGGACGCTGTCCTGCATTGATCTTGTCCTGCGCCGCGTCGAGCGTGAACCACTCGGCGCTGTCGACTTCCGGAAAGGCCTGCCGCTTGCCGCTGCGCGGCGGCCATTCCATCTCGAAATTGTTGCTGCGAATGCTGCGCACGTCGAGATCGAGCTCGGCCGCGAAGGCGGTGACGAGCTTGCCTCCGCGCTGCCTGACCTGGCCTAGCGGGGTCAGCGGCATGGACAGCTCCTGTCCCAGCTCCTCGGCGAACTCCCGTCGTGCGGCGATCTCTGCGTCGTCTCCATCCGCGTATTCGCCTTTCGGGATCGACCATGCGCCGAGATCCTTGTTGCGCCAGAACGGCCCTCCGGGATGCACGAGGAGCACCTCGATGTTCCCACGCTTGCGGTAGGCAATGATCCCGGCACTCTTCGATGGCATGGCGGGTTCCGTGCGGCCTTCTCTCGGGAAAAACTGGAACCGCCCGTTCTAACGCAGGTTGGTAGCCCAGTTTCTGATGAAAGGGAGTGAACCATGACCCGCCTGTTGGCAACCACCGCATTGGGTGTGGTGCTGGCGAGCGCCGCGTTTGCGCAATCGCCTGGCACGACCACGCCGTCTCAACAGACGCCGCAGTCGCAGTCGAATTCGACCGCGCCATCCACCACCTCGCCGTCGAGCGCGACCGACAAGCAGCAGACCACATCGCAACCGCAGCAATCCCCGCCGTCGGGAACGGCGGCCCAGACCACGCAGACCAATCCACCATCGTCCGGCTCCGGCACCGCCAACAACACGACCGCGCCATCGCAGAGCGGCACGGCAACTTCCAATACAGCCGGCAACCAGCCGGCAACGCAGCAGAGCGCCAACCCGCCGCCCGCGAACACCAACCAGGCGCAGGATCGGTCCAACCCGCCGCCGCCCAACAGCAATCAGGCCCAGCAGGCACCTGCCGCATCTGGAACCAACCAGGCCCAGCAGGCGCCGACTGCGCCGGCGAGCAACCAGGCGGCCGCCCAGACCGACGTCAACCTCAACAAGCAGCAGGAGACCAAGATCAGCGCGTCGATCTCGCACCTCAACGTGCGGCCGCTGACCAACGTCAATTTCTCGCTGAACGTCGGCACGGTGGTGCCGCGCGACGTGCACCTCTCGACGCTGCCGCCCGACGTCGTCGAGATCGTGCCGCAATATCGCGGCTACAGCTTTACGCTCGTGAAAGATCAGATCGTCGTGGTCGATCCGGCGACCTACAAGATCGTGACGGTGCTGCCGTATTCAGGCCAGTCCACGGCGACAACGACGACGACCACGCGCGAGCGCAGCGCCAGCAAGTTCTCGGATCGCGATCGCGAGGTGATCCGCAAGCATGCGAAGACCCGCACCGAAGGACGCAGCGAGGCGCGGACCACCGGCAGCACCGCACGCACGGAGATGCGCGTCGGCGATCGGATCCCGGAGACCGTCGAGGTCGAGGAATTCCCGACCACGGTCTATCGCGATGCGCCGGGCTTGCGCGAATATCGCTACATCCACCGCGACACCCGGACCTATGTCATCGAACCGCGCGAGCGGCGGGTGATCGAGGAGATCGACTAGGTCGATTGAGATCGGGGCCGCGCAAGCGAGCGGCTCCGATCGTTAGCCTGACGTCCGTTCGCGCGATGCGATGCGAACGGCGCGCGCCTTCGCGCTCTTTCCGGCCGCGCGTGCCGCGATCATGCTGCGGGCCTTGCCGGGACCTGCGGCATTCTTCCGCAGCAGGGTGGCGAGCCGCTTGCGCGCGCCCTTCGTCGTCACGCGCGCCGCGACTTGCTCGGCCTTGCGAATGATGTTCGCAACCGAAGGCGTCAGGTTCACCGGAACCCAGGCGACGTCCTTGGCCTTCGAAAGACTGCCGATGCCTTCGCATGGCGCTTCGCGCGGCAGGTCGATGCGGATCGCGAGCGCCTCCGACCGTTCCGTCCAGTCTTCGGCCTTGGTGCCGGTGATGATCCGGACATAGTCGCGCGTCTCGCGCGGCAGCTCGCCCTGCCTGCCGAGCCATTTCTGGATGCGGCCGGGACCGGCATTGTAGGCCGCGGCAGCAAGGCCGAGATTGCCGAAATCGTCGCGCAGCTTGCGCAGGAATTTTGCCGACGCCGGCAGCGCCTTCATCGGATCGAAGGGATCGTCGAGCCCGACCTCGGCGGCCGTCCCGGGCATGAACTGCGCGACGCCCTGCGCGCCGGCATGGCTGACCTCGTCGGACTTGAAGCGGCTCTCCTGCCAGATCAGGCGCGCGAAGAACGGCACCGGAATGCCGCTGGATTCGGCGGCCTGGCGCAGCGCGTGACAGAACCGTTCGGTCGGCGATGGCTCCGCCTGCACCACTGGGTCGACCGCGCGCGGTGGCTCGATCACCTGCTCGTAAGCCGCGTGCGCGTTGGCAAGCTCGATCGCCTGCACGCTGGCGACGAAGAGCTCGACCACCGGAACAAGTGACGAGGCATGATTGTTCTTGAGAACAGTGGTGTCGAAACGTGATGCTTGGCGGGATGCCGACGGATCGAGATCGCACATCAGAAGCAGAAACGCGGCGCAAGCCGCGACGACAAATCGCATTTGCTGGGACAACCTCGAACTGTGTGGATGAACGGCCAGCGATGCGCCGGCGATAGAAGTTCTTAACCGTCCGATTGCGGCAAAGCTGCGATCTCTCGGGTTCCTTCGGTGTTAGTACGGTGTTCCCGAACAGAAACCTTCCGCGGTTTTGCGGGCTGTTTGCGAGTGGATGCGCGATGACGATGCGACGGATGCTTGGTGCTGTGATTGCGCTGTGGCTCGCCGGCCCGGCGATCGCAGGCAATCTCGATCCGGCTGCGGTGAACACGGCTGCGCGTCCTGCGAAGCCGCCTGCCACTGACAAGCTGAATGCAGCCGTGGTGAAGCTTCAGGTGCTGCTCGATCGCGCGCAATTCTCGCCCGGCGAGATTGACGGCAAGTTCGGCGAGAACGCGCAGAAGGCGCTCAAGGCCTTCGCGGAGCAGAACGGCATCGCATCCGACAAGGTTCTGGCGCAGGAGCTCTGGGACAAGCTGACCGCAGCGAGCGAGGGGCCCGTTCTCATCGACTACAAGATCACCGATGCCGATGTGAAAGGGCCTTTCCTGAAGGAGTTGCCGCGCAAGCTCGAGGACATGAAATCGCTGAAGGCGCTGAGCTACACCAGCCCTCTCGAAGGACTTGCCGAGAAATTCCACATGAGCGCGGATCTGCTCAGGGCGCTCAATCCGGGCAAGGCGTTCGACAAGGCGGGAGAGACGATCGTCGTCAGCAACGTTCCGGCACGGCGCGAGCTGCAGCGCATCGCCCGGCTCGAGGTCGACAAGACGAACGGGATATTGAAAGCGTTCGACGCGGGCGGTGCTCTGCTGGCGTTCTATCCGGCGTCAGTCGGCAGTCCGGATCGCCCGACGCCAACGGGAACGCTGAAGGTCACCAGCAGTCACGAACTGCCGACCTACCGCTACAATCCCGAGTACAAGTTCAAGAGCGTCAAGTCCAAGAGACCGTTCGAGGTCGAGCCGGGACCGAACAATCCGGTGGGCGCATACTGGATCGGCCTGTCGGCGCAGGGCTACGGCATCCACGGCACGGCCGAGCCCGACAAGGTCAGCAAGTCGGCGTCGCACGGCTGCGTTCGCCTGACCAATTGGGACGCGCGTACGCTCGGCGAGAGCGTGAAGCGCGGCACGCCGGTCGTCTTCCTCGATGCGCCGACGGAATCCTCCTCGCGGCGGCAGGCTACGTCTGCTGCGAAGCGCGCAGCGAACTAGTCTTTCGGGAAATCCTTGCGCATCGCGATCTCCGCGGCGTCGCCGGGCGACAGCACGGTCTGGTCGAAGGCGGCCTGCGGCCTCGTCATGATGTCGTAGAGCGAGATGCCCTTGATCGGCTTGCCCATGAGCTCGCGAACGCATTCGGCGAGCGTGCCGTTGTAGACGAGATAGGGCGGACCCCGATCCTTCAGCCGCTCGCCCTTCAGCGACGGCCACTTCTTCAGCTCGGCCGGCGCGTCATAGGCGATCGGCGATCCCTCTTTGAACATGCGTTTGGCCCCGGTGGCTTGATGGCCGGGAAGCCTACAGCCGCCGGGTAAACGCCCGTTAAAGAATTGGTTCAAATCAGCCGGCGATGAAGGCGAGCAGGGTGCCGTTGGCCTTGGCCGGCGGCACGCAGATCGCAGCGCCGCTCCGCACGGCGGCTGGCCCCAGCGCCTTCTCGGTCGCCGCGAGATCGCCGCTGACCAGGACCAGCGCGGCGCCACCGCGTTCGGGGAGGCCCGTCAGCGGCACGCCGGGATAGCGCTTGGCGAGCTGGTCCAGCGTCAGATAGACGAAGTCGGCGCGATCGCCGCCGGAGGGCACGATGACCGCGCCGTCCGAATCGGTCCTCGTCTCGCGGTCGATCAGGCGGGCGAGATGTGCGGCCTCCTTGGCGGGCTCCGGCGTTGCGATCAGCGTTTGCTTGATCCGCTTGGCCGCATTGGCGTGGGTCATCAGCTCGGGGATCCACACGGTCTCGCGGGTCTTGTGCTGGCAGGCGAAGATGCGCACGCCGCCCGGCGCTTCAGCCGTCGGCCACATGAAGGTGCGGAATTTCGCCGCCGAGACCGTGCCGTTTGGCAGCGTCACGGGGCGTTCGAAATCGGTCGGGCCGATCGGCTCCAGGCCCCGTGCACGGATCTCCTCGGCGCCGGCGGCGCTATCGACCGCGGTGAAAGCGATGCGCTCGATGCCTTCGCCATGCCGCTCGACGAAGGCGCGGGCCGGTGCATTGTGCTCGGTCGCCACGAGCACGCCGAGCAGCTCCATGTAATCGGGGTCGAACATGATGGTGTAGTTGCCGGTGCCCATATGCGGGCTGTGGGTGCCGCGCGGCGAGAGCGTGAAGCCGAGTTGCCTGTAGTTCTCGGCGGCCTTGTCGAGGTCCTTCACCATGACGACGGCGTGGTCGATACCGATGACGTTCTTGAGGGCCACTGTTCTAATCCCCGATTGCATGCTGACTTTGCGCCGCGCCGGCGGCTGCCGGCCATGTCTACGCCGGATGGGCGATCAAGTCATTTTCAATTCGGCGACAGATGCGGAATTCCGCGCGATGCCTCTCGTGCGACGCGCGTCAGCGCGCCTGCTCGATGTAAGCCGCGAGGACGGCGCGCTCCTCGCCGGTCATTTCCGTGATGTTGCCCGGCGGCATCGCATTCGACCAGGCCGCGACCCGCCCGATCAGGCGGATGTTGCGATGGATGTGCTCGGGCGTGTCGAGCACAATGCCCTTCGGCGCGGTGACGATGCCGGCCCAGACCGGCTCGGCTGCATGGCACATGCTGCAGCGGGACATCACGATCTCCTCGACATTGGCGGCCGTGACCGGGGCCGACAATGCGGCCGTCTTCGCCTCGCGCGGACCGGCGGCGGAGAGGAGGAGGATCGCAATCACGCCGGCCGCGGCCACGGCCCACACCCACCAGGGCGATTTGCGCCCGGCATGACGCTCGTTGAAGAAGTGGCGGATCACCGGCCCGAGCGCGAGGACGATCGCGACGATGATCCAGTTGAAGCGCGTGGCGTAGAGCAGGGGATAATGGTTGCTGATCATCAGCACGACGACGGGAAGCGTCAGGTAATTGTTGTGGACCGAGCGTTCCTTGCTGGCCTTGCCGAGCTTGGGGTCAGGCGCCTGTCCGGCGATCAGGCTGGCCACGATCTTCTTCTGGTTCGGGATGATCAGCGTGAAGACGTTGGCCACCATGATGGTGCCGATGATCGCGCCGATCTGGTTGAAGGCGCCGCGTCCGCTTAGCACATGGGTGAAGGCGTAAGTGAGCGCGACCAGGAACAGATAGCCTCCGATGGCGAAGGGCAGCTCGCGCTGGGCGAGCCCGGTTCGGCAGGCGGCTTCATAGAGCAGCCACGCCAGCGCGAGACTGCAGAAGCTGAACAGCCCGGCCTGGAACGGCGTGAGGTCGAGGATCGATTTGTCGACCAGGAACAGGTCGGCCTCGAGATAATACACCACCACCATCAGCGCGAAGCCGGACAGCCAGGTGGTGTAGGCCTCCCATTTGAACCAGGTCAGCTCGTCCGGCATCTGGCTGGGCGCGACCAGGTATTTCATGATCCGATAGAAGCCGCCGCCATGGACCTGCCAGGCCTCGCCCTGCACGCCGTCAGGCAGGTCGGCCTTCGGTTTCAGGCTGAGGTCGAGGGCGATGAAATAGAAGGAACTGCCGATCCAGGCAATCGCGGCCACCACGTGCAGCCAGCGCAGCAGCAGGCTCGCCCATTCCGATATGACGGATCCCCACATGATCTCCCCATCGGGCCCGACCTGGATGCCGCAGCCTCCATGATCGTAACCGGCGATCGCCGCCCTCACAATGTGTCGCACTGTTCAACCGCGTTTTCCACTATGATGGGCTGCGGCTGATGCACATCGTGCGGGCATGAGCTGACGTGGGATTCGGCAGGCGCCAAACTCGCCGAGAGACCTTTTGCAGGTGATCGGCGTTGACGCACGACACGCGCAAGGCGGAGGACGACGAATTGAGTGACAGGATAAGGATCGTGGCGATGCTCGCAGCGCTGCTGGTCGCAGTTGCGGCCGGCGCACAGGCCGAGCCGGTGCTGCAGGGCAAGGACGCCTATGGCGATTGGCGTGCCGACAAGCCCGGCACGGTCAGGCTGATCCGGCCGCAGGATCTGGTCAGGCCCGGCGCGACGCGGTCGGTTGCGAGCTCGTCGCGCGTGGTGCCGCGTCCGCCGGAAGCCGAGCTGCAGGTCCCGCCCGGCTTCAAGATCGAGCTGTTCGCCGAAGGCCTCCGCGCGCCGCGCATCATCCGCGTGGCACCGAATGGCGATGTGTTCGTCGCGGAAACACGCGCCGGCACCATTCGCGTGTTGCGCGCGGGCGAGGGCGGCAAGGTCGCGACCAACGAGATCTTCGCCAGCGGCCTGCGGCAGCCGTTCGGCATTGCCTTCTTTCCGAATGGCGACAATCCGCAATGGGTCTATGTCGCCAATGCCGACAGCGTCGTCCGCTTTCCCTACCAGGCCGGCGATCTCAAGGCGCGCGGCAAGGCGGAGACGGTTGTCGCAAGCCTGCCGGATGGGGGCCATTCCACCCGCGATATCGTCTTCATGCCCGGTGGCAAGCGTATGCTGGTGTCGGTGGGTTCGCTCAGCAACGTCGCCGAAGGCATGGGCACGCCGCCCGGAGGGATGGAGGCATGGTCGAAGTCGCAGCCGCTTGGCGCCACATGGGCCAGCGAGCTCGAGCGCGCCGCGGTGCTGGCCTTCAATCCTGACGGCAAGGAGCGAAAGATCTATGCCACCGGCATCCGCAACTGCGTCGGCCTCGCGATCCAGCCGCAGACCGGTCTGCCCTGGTGCTCGACCAACGAGCGCGACGGCCTCGGCGACGATCTCGTGCCCGACTACGTCACCAGCGTGAAGGAGGGCGCGTTCTACGGCTGGCCGTGGTTCTATATCGGCAACAATGAAGACCCGCGCCATGCCGGCGCGAGGCCGGACCTCAAGGACAAGGTGACGGTGCCTGACGTGCTGATCCAGCCGCACTCGGCCTCGCTCGGCATGACCTTCTACCAGGGCGCGCAGTTTCCGCCCGAATACCAGGGCGACGCCTTCGCCGCCGAGCACGGCTCCTGGAACAGGTCGAAGCGCACCGGCTACAAGGTGATCCGCATCCGCATGAAGGACGGCAAGCCGACCGGCGAGTACGAGGATTTCGTGACGGGGTTCGTCGTGAACGACACGGAAGTGTGGGGGCGCCCCGTGGGCGTCGCCGTGGCCAAAGATGGATCGCTGCTGATCTCGGAAGATGGCAACGGCACGATCTGGCGGGTGACATATTCCCGCTGAGCCGCGCCGCGGTGACGCTGCACCCGTGCCCCTTGTGGGAAGGGTGGCATAGGCGGCCTATGGCCGCCGTCCTTAAGAACGTCGATGCTTTGCATCAGCTATGGCGAAGCGGCGAGACGGGTGAGGGGTTCCATCCTCACGAACGGTTGTGCGATTGGAGAGAACCCCTCATCCGGCGCTTCGCGCCACCTTCTCCCACAAGGGGAGAAGGAAGCGCACGATCGCACTCTGCCTCGACCTATCCCCGTCGCACGCTTGCCCCACCATCCACCGGCAGCGTCACTCCCGTGATGAAATTCGCCTCATCGCTCGCCAGGAACAGCGCGGCGTTGGCGACGTCCCAGCCCGTGCCCATCTTCCTGCGCAGCGGCACCTTGCTGTCGCGTTCGGCTTCGACTTCGGCGCGGGTCTTGTGCCATTCGCGGGCGCGGGTGTCGACGGCCATCGGCGTGTTCATCAGGCCGGGCAGGATGACGTTGGCGCGGATGCCGTATTCGGCGTTCTGGTAGGCGAGCTGTTCGGTGAAGGCGATCATCGCCGACTTCGTCGCCTTGTAGGCGACATAAGGATAGGTGGTGATCGCCGCCATCGACGAGATGTTGATGATGGCGCCGCTTCTCTGCGCGCGCATGATCGGGATCACTTCCTTCGCCGCGAGAATGCAGCTCTTCAGATTGATGGCGACGACGCGATCGAACGCCTCCTCGGTCAATTGCAGCAGCTCTGCATCGCCCCCGGCGAGGCTGACGCCGACATTGTTGTGCAGCACGTCGATACGTCCCCAGCGCGATTGCCCATCCGCAACCATCGCCTTGATGTCCGCAGCTTTGGTCACGTCCGCCTTGAAGGCCGCAGCGTTGCCGCCTTTCGCGGCGATCATCGTGACCGTCTCCTGCGCCGATTCCAGATGGTGGTCGACACACAGGACCTTGGCGCCCTCGCGCGCGAAGGTGAGCGCCGTCGCGCGGCCGTTGCCCATGCCTTCGCCGGGGCTTTGCCCGGCCCCGACGACGATCGCAACCTTGTCCTTCAAGCGCATCTCGGTTCACTCCCCTCTCGTCATTATTTTCGTGCAGATTAGCAATCGCGCTCCTGGGAGAGAAGAGCGCGCTTTCCGCGTTCATGTCATTGACATCACACGGAATTGCATGTGGCGGCCGGTCCATGGCGCGTGGCTGGCCGAAGCACGCCAGGAACCGATCCGACGTCGCTGCGTTTGTCGCCGAGCCTTTCCCGCGCTAGGCTCAGTCCCGGGGCTTCCCAACCACCAGTGGCTTGCCGATGAATCTGCTCGATCCGCAAGGGCCTGTGGCTGCTGCCAACAGCACCATCCTGATCGATTCCGTCTTCATCATGCTGGTGATCGTGGTGCCGACCATTTTCGCGATTCTGGCTTTCGCGTTCTGGTTTCGCGCCTCGAACCCGAGGGCGCGCTACCAGCCGGACTTCGTCTATTCCGGTCGCGTCGAGATGGTGGTGTGGTCTATTCCGGCGCTCACCGTGATCCTGCTCGGCGGCGTCGCCTGGATCGGCTCGCACCAGCTCGATCCCGCCGCGCCCGTGCCGGGCACCGGCAGCCCGGTGCGGATCCAGGCCGTCTCGCTCGACTGGAAATGGCTCTTCATCTATCCGGATCAACGCATCGCCACCGTCAACACGCTGACGGTGCCGGCGGGCGCCGAGCTGAATTTCCAGCTGACGTCGTCGAGCGTGATGAACACGTTCTTCATCCCGCAGCTCGGCAGCATGATCTACACCATGAACGGCATGGTGACGAAGCTGAACCTGCGCGCCGACAACGAAGGCAAGCTTCAGGGCCTGTCCGCGCATTTCTCCGGCGACGGCTTTCCGGACATGATGTTCGACGTCAACGTGATCTCGCCGCTCGCCTTCCCGGACTGGGTGGCGAATACGGCGAAGACCGACGCGGTGCTGAACGAGGACAGCTACAAGAAGCTGATGCAGCAGGGCATCGAGAAGGGCAGGCCCGTCTACCGCCTCGACGATCCGCGCCTGTTCGATCTGATCGCGACCCAGCACATTCCGCCCGGGCCAGGGCCGGAGCGCGTGTCCGAAGCGGGCCGGTCGCACAGTGGAGGCCATCATGCTCGGTAAGCTCGATTGGTCGGCCATCCCGCTCGACCAGCCGATTCCGCTCGTCGCCGGCGCGGTGGTGCTGGCCGCGATCCTCGGCGTGCTGGGCTGGGTCGTGGTGAAGGGACATCTGCCCTATCTCTGGCGCGAATGGATCACCAGCGTCGATCACAAGCGCATCGGCGTCATGTACATCCTGCTCGCCTCGGTGATGTTGCTGCGCGGCGGCAGCGACGCCATCATGATGCGGATCCAGCAGGCCGTGGCATATCAGTCGCAGGGCTATCTGCCGCCGGAGCACTACAACCAGATCTTCTCCGCGCACGGCACCATCATGATCTTCTTCGTGGCGATGCCGTTCGTGATCGGGCTGATGAACCTCGTCGTACCGCTCCAGCTCGGCGTGCGCGACGTCGCCTTCCCGACGCTCAATTCGGTCGGCTTCTGGCTGACGGCGACCGGCGCGCTCCTGGTCAATATCTCGCTCGTCGTCGGCGAATTCGCGCGCACCGGCTGGCTCGCCTTTCCGCCGCTGTCGGAATTGTCCTACTCGCCCGGCGTCGGCGTCGACTATTACGCCTGGTCGCTGCAGATCTCCGGGATCGGCACGCTGGTGGCCGGCATCAATCTCGTCACCACCGTGCTGAAGCTGCGCACGAAGGGGATGAACTACCTGCGCATGCCGATGTTCTGCTGGACCACGCTGGCCTCGAACCTCCTCATCGTCGCGGCGTTCCCGATCCTCACCGCGACGCTCGCAATGCTGCTGCTCGACCGCTACCTCGGCTTCCACTTCTTCACCAACGAGGCTGGCGGCAACGTCATGATGTTCATGAACCTGATCTGGGCCTGGGGTCATCCCGAGGTCTACATCCTGGTGCTGCCCGCCTTCGGCATCTTCTCCGAGGTGGTCTCGACCTTCTCCGGCAAGGCTCTGTTCGGCTACCGCTCCATGGTGCTCGCGACCATGGCGATCTGCGTGATCTCCTTCATGGTCTGGCTGCACCATTTCTTCACGATGGGGGCGGGGCCCGACGTCAACGCCATCTTCGGCATCGCCAGCATGATCATCGCGGTACCGACCGGCGTGAAGATCTACAATTGGCTGTTCACGATGTATGGCGGCCGCATCCGTTTTGCGACGCCGATGCTGTGGTCGGTCGGCTTCATGGTGACCTTCATCATCGGCGGGTTGACCGGCGTCCTGCTCGCGGTGCCGCCGGCCGATTTCATCCTCCATAACAGCATGTTCCTGGTGGCGCACTTCCACAACGTCATCATCGGCGGCGTGCTGTTCGGCGCTTTCGCCGGCCTCGAATATTGGTTTCCGAAGGCGTTCGGCTTTCGTCTCGACGAGCGCTGGGGCAAGGCGGCGTTCTGGTTCACTCTCACGGGCTTCTACGTCACCTTCATGCCGCTGTACATTGCCGGCATGCTCGGCATGACGCGGCGCATGCAGCACTATGACGTCGCGGCCTGGCGGCCCTGGATGATCGTCGCTGCATTCGGCATGGCCGTGCTGACCATGGGCGTGATCTGCCAGATCGTGCAGCTCGTGGTCAGCATCCGCAATCGCGAGGCGCTGCGGGACCGCACCGGCGATCCCTGGGACGGGCGCTCGCTGGAATGGGCGACCTCGTCGCCGCCCCCGGTGTTCAACTTCGCGTTCAACCCCGATGTGCGCGGCGAGGACGCCTATTGGGACATGAAGGCGCGCGCGAAGCAGCAGTCGCTCGCGCATGAGGCGCCGGAATATCAGGACATCGAGATGCCCCGGAATTCCCCGACCGGGTTCGTCTGTGCCTTCTTCGCCACCATCATGGGATTCGCGCTGATCTGGCACATCTGGTGGATGGTGATCGTGGGAGGCTTGGGCGCTTGGGCAACCTTCGTCGTGTTCGCCTGGCGCGACCATGACGAATACGTCATCCCCGCCGAGGAGGTCGCCCGCATCGATCGCAGCAACATCGAGGAACGGCGCAACCTCGTCAGCATGGCGGGAGCGGTCTGATGGCGATGACCGCGACTGCAGGCCGCGCGCACGCCGATCCCCATCACATCGGCCTCGTCGTCGAGCATCCCGGCCCCGCGCCGAAGCGGATCGTGACCGCCTACGGCTTCTGGATCTTCCTGCTCTCCGACATCGTGATGTTCTCCTGCTTCTTCGCGGCCTATGCGGTGCTGTCGGGCCAGACCGCCGGCGGCCCGAAGGGCGCGGAGATCTTCGAGCCGAGATACGTCGCGATCGAGACCGTCTGCCTACTGCTCTCGAGCTTCACCTGCGGCATGGCCAGCATCGCCGCCGACGTGCGCAACCGGTTCTGGTTCTATCTCAGCATGACCGCGACCTGCGTGCTCGGGCTGATATTCCTGGTCCTCGAGTTCCGCGAATTTGCCGACCTCATCGCGCGCGGCTATGGCCCGTCGCGAAGTGCGTTTCTGACCGCGTTCTTCTCGCTGGTCGGCTGCCATGGGCTTCACGTCTCGGCCGGCGTGCTGTGGCTGCTCACCATGATGGCCCAGGTGTTCGCCAAAGGCTTTCGTGCCGACATTTTGCGCCGGATGACGTGCTTTGCGCTGTTCTGGCACGCGCTCGACATCATCTGGGTCGCCGTGTTCTCAGTCGTTTACCTGCTCGGGAGTGCGCCATGAGTGAGCAGACGCATGGAACCGTCAAACACGACCTCGCGCCGGGCGAGGAAGAACAACACAGCGTCGGCACCCGCATCCTCGGTTACGTTGTCGGCCTCGTCCTGGCGCTGCTGCTCACGGCGACGTCGTTCTTTATCGCCGGCACGGACCTGGTCTGGCAACCGTCGATCCCCGTCGCGCTGATCGTGCTGGCGATCGCGCAGATGGGCGTGCACTTGGTGTTCTTCCTGCACATCACCACCGGACCTGACAACACCAACAACGTGCTGGCGCTCGCCTTCGGCCTTTTCGTCGTTTTCCTCGTGATCGGGGGCAGCGTCTGGATCATGGCGAATCTGAATGCCAACATGCCGCCCATGGACCACATCATGCGGATGCAGTGACGGACCGTCCAAAAGAAAGGGCCACTTGTTTGTGACAAGCGGCCCAAGTCTAGGGAGGAAACGCCCAAGCAAAGACAATCGGCCGGAGCCGGATTGTTGCCAAGGAAACGCTCGCGCGAAGCGCTTGCGTACCTTCATAAGTGCAACAAGTCGCAAAGGGGTTCAATTCCGGATCAATACGGTCTCGGACTACTACTCACGGGTGCGTGAGGGAACTTGCTCACCTTGGCCGGCGGCAGTTGTAGGCCTTGCGGAAGCCGGCCGCCTGGGCATCGTCCTCCGAGCAGAACCAGCGGTCCGGTGTCGTGGTGGCGGGATAGCTCGGGCATCCGCGCAGATGGTAGATGCCGATATTGCCGGTGACGCGGGCGCGCACCGCGAGCTTGCCCTTGATGCTGCAGCTGGGGGGCATGGTCAGCTCCTCCGGAAACAGGATGGCGCGGATCTCCTTGTCGCGGTCGGGCCGGCAGGCGGCGCCCAAGAGTGCGCCGTCCTTCTTGCCGCTGCGGAAATCTTGCGGCGCAACAAAGCAGCCCTTCCAGATCCCGGCCGCGGTCGCCTTGGCCTCGTTGGCTGCGGGCTTGACGTTGGCCTTGATCGGCTCGCGTGCGAGGGCAAAGCCGAGCTTGATCAGCTGCTCGTTCAAGCTGGCCTTGTCGCCTTCGGCCGTGCAGATGGCGCGGTGCCGCTTGCCAAAGCTCTTCTCGGGTCCGACATCGTTACATCGCACCGTGCGCTTGTTGATCAGCTTCGCCAGCTGGTCGCGGGCCTCGATGCCGCAGGTCCAGGGATCGGCGTGATCGTCGATGCAGACCTGGTCGAGCTCCGGCGCGTCGACGCCGTCGAGCCGGTAGGTGACGTCGCCGAGCTGGACCGAGTTGCCGTCACGGGCCGTCGCGGCGCCGGTCAGCGCGGAAACCGGTCCGGACGAGGCCAGAAATCCGGACAAGGCGAGAAACGAAACGAGCGCAAAAGCGCGGGCGGCGGCAAAGAATTTCTGGAAGGACATACGGTCTCGCTATCGATGGCTCGTGCGCCCCGTTCCTAGCATCCGGATGTGGCAAGACCAATGGTCTGCGCCTTGCGAAGTGCGACATTCCGGCCCCGCGGCTTTACTCCGCCGTCGCTCTGCCCGTATCGTTCGCCGGCCCCGCGAAGCGCGCAAGGCCGAATCGCCCGGTAAGCGGCGAGGGGGAGGACAAGGTTTCGATGAAAGACCCCGTGGACGTCCTGATCATCGGCGCCGGCGCTTCGGGCGCGGCGGTGGCGTGGTCGCTGGCCGAGACCAAGATGCACATCCTCTGCCTGGAGCAGGGCGGCTGGATGAACCCGGCGGAATATCCCAGCACGGGCCGCGACTGGGAGGCCAAGTTCTACGGCGAATGGTCGTCGAGCCCCAACGTTCGCGGCCGACCCGAGGACTACCCGATCAACGACGACAACTCTCCGATCAAGGTCGTGAACTACAACGCGGTCGGCGGCTCGACGGTGATGTACACCGCGCACTGGCCGCGGCTGCATCCCTCCGATTTCAAGGTGAAGACGCTCGACGGCGTCGCCGACGACTGGCCGATCGATTACGACGCATTGACTCCGTTCTTCGAAGAGAACGACCGCATGATGGGCACGTCGGGCCTGTCAGGCGATCCCCTGTCGCCGCTGACGCATCCGCCGATGCCGCAGCAGCCGATGGGCCTGTCCGGCGCCATCATCGGCAAGGCCATGAACAAGCTCGGCTGGCACTGGTGGCCGTCGGACACCACGGTCGCGACGATGGACTATGAGGGCCGGGCGCGCTGCATCAATCTCGGCCATTGCACGCCGGCCTGCGCGCAAGGCGCAAAATCCTCCACCGACATCACCTATTGGCCGCATGCGATCCGCGCCGGCGTCGAGCTGCGCACGCATTGCCGGGTGCGCGAGATCACCACCGACGAGAACGGCATGGCTTCTGGCGTGGTCTATTACGACAAGGACGGCATCGAGGAGTTTCAGCCCGCGCATGTCGTCATCATCGCCTGCAACGGCGTCGGCACGCCGCGGCTGCTGCTCAACTCGGCGTCCGGCCGCTTCCCCAACGGTCTCGCCAATTCGTCGGGTCTCGTCGGCAAGAATTTGATGTTCCATCCCTATGCGCAGATCTACGGCTATGTGAAGGAGCCGACCGACTCCAACCGCGCGCCGCCGACCTGCCTGTGGAGCAAGCAATGGTACGACACCGACCTGTCGCGCGGTTTCGTGCGCGGCTATGGCGTGCAGTTCGTGCGCGGGGCCGGGCCGGTATTCGAGGCCGTGGTCAGCGAGCAGAAGGGCATCTTGCCCTGGGGCGAGGATCATCACCGCGTCTTCCGCAAGCTCAACGGCCACCGGCTGGGATTCTCCGCTATCTGCGAGGATCTGCCGGAGGAGCACAATCGCGTCACGCTCGATCCGGTGCTGAAGGACAGTCACGGCATTCCCGCACCGAAGGTCGACTACACCATCAGCGAGAACAGCCGGAAGATGATGGAGCATGCGCTGGCGCGCGGCCGCGAGTTTCTCGAAACGGCCGGCGCGAGCGACATCTGCGTCAACTCGCCGATCCCCTGGGGCGGCTGGCACCTGCTCGGCACCGCGCGGATGGGCACCGATCCCGAGCGCTCCGTCGTCAACGAATGGGGCCGCTCGCACGACGTGAAGAACCTCTTCATCGTCGACGGCAGCATCTTCGTCACCTCGGGCGGCGTGAACCCGACCTCCACCATCCAGGCCCTCGCGCTCTACATCGCCGACCAGATGAAGCAGCGCCTCGCCAATCTGTTCGATTGACCATGATGCGGATCGAAGAGAGCGGCAACCTCAGTGCACCTCTCCCGCTTGCGGAAGAGGTCGGCGCGAAGCGCCGGGTGAGGGCTCCCTCCTCTGGGGGAATCCCTCCGTGGAGACACCCTCTCCCCAACCCTCCCCCGCAAGCGGGGGAGGGAGCAGACCTTCATCGCCGCACGAGTGTTGGAAGAGCACGCCATGTCTGATCAACTCGCCCTCACGCCGCGGCAGCGCGATGACCTCCGCACCATCGCCGCGATGATCATTCCGCGAAGCGAGGAATATCGCGTTCCGGGCGCCGATGACGACATCATCCAGGCCGACATCCTCGCAACGCTGGGCCGCGACACCAAACTGGTCGTGGCGGCGCTGGATCATTTGGCGCGCCTTGCCGGCATGCCGTTGGCCGATCTCGAGCCCGCCGCACGTGACGGCGTTGCCCAGCAGTTCCGCGCCTCCGGCGGTGCCGCCGCCGCAACCCTCGTCCGTGTCGTGCTGCAATGCTATTACCGCGATGACCGCGTGCTGGGCTCGCTGGGGCTCGAGCTGCGCGCGCCTTTCCCCAAGGGCCATGTACTTCCGGAAGGGGACTGGTCGCTGCTCGATCCGGTCAAGGCGAGAGGCGGCTCGCTGAGGCGGGCGCCCTAGCCATCTGGGCAGGCCAGCCCTGCGCCCCACACGCGAACCTTGCGCGGCAGGGATCAGGCCACCATCTGTGTGAGCCTCCAAGGACTCTTGCCATGTTGGACTTCACCTCAGATATCGCCGATGACACCCCGTCATCGCGAACGAATGCGGCCGCCCCGGTCGATGACCGGGCGTTGCTGGACGCCTATTCCAATGCCGTGATCGACGTCACCGATCGCGTCGGCCCTGCGGTCGTGCGCGTCGAGACCGGCCCCAAGGTGCCGAACGGCCGCGAGCGCGGCGGGCTCGGCTCCGGCATCGTGATCTCGCCGGATGGACTCGTGCTCACCAACAGCCATGTGGTCGGCACGTCGAAGGAGATCCGGCTGCGCGACGTCGAGGGCCATGTCGGCGATGCCCAGGTGCTCGGCGTCGATCCCGACACGGATCTAGCGTTGCTGCGCGCCAATGGCGTGCGGCACTTGCCCTATGCCGCGCTCGGCAATTCCAAGACGTTGCGGCGCGGCCAGCTCGTGATCGCGATCGGCAATCCGCTCGGCTTCGAATCGACCGTGACGGCCGGCGTAGTCTCGGCGCTCGGCCGCTCGATCCGCTCGGTGAGCGGGCGCACCATCGAGGACGTGATCCAGACCGATGCCGCGCTCAATCCCGGCAATTCCGGCGGTCCGCTGGTGTCGTCGCATGCCGAGGTGATCGGCATCAACACCGCCATCATCAACGGCGCGCAAGGAATCTGTTTTGCAGTCGCCAGCAACACCGCGCAATTCGTGCTGTCGGAGATCATCCGCCACGGCTATGTCCGCCGCGCCTATATCGGTGTCGCCGGGCAGACCGCGCCGGTCCCGCGGCGGCACGCGGTGCTGGCCGGGGTCGAGAACAAGATGGGCGCGCTTCTGATGCAGATCGAGCCGGATGGACCGGCGGCGAAGGCAGGCCTGTTGCCAGGCGACGTCGTCATCAGGCTCGACGGCGTCGAGATCAACGGGGTCGACGATCTGATCCGCGTGCTCGACCGCGACCGGATCGGGCGGCGGCTCGCCATGGACGTGCTGCGCCTCGGCCGCCTGCGGGCGATCGATATCGGCCCGATCGAGCGCAAGCCGGCGCGCTGAACTGTACTGAATCGGCAAGTCAAGCGATGATGCAGAATGTGTGGCGAGCGCGTGTCGACGATCTCGTCATTGCGAGCGAAGCGAAGCAATCCAGACTGTCTCGACTCTGGATTGCTTCGTCGCAACGGCTCCTCGAAATGACGGGGAGAGAGCTGGGGCTTTCCCCCTCTACTCCGCCGCCGCGGCGAAGCGGCTGTTCTCCAGCTCCGCTTCCAGTCGCGCCGTCTCGGCCGCCGCCAGCTTGATGTTCGCTTCCTTGACGTGGCCGAAGCCGCGGATGGTTTCCGGCACGCGCGCGAGGCGCGTCAGCAGCGGGATCTGCTCTGCCTTCAGCTTAACAAGCCGCTGATCGATCATCGCCAGATAATCCGCGATCAGTTTCCGTTCGGTCCGGCGCTCCTCGGTGCGGCCGAACGGATCGAACGCGGTGCCACGCAGGAATTTCAGCCTGGCGAGCAGGCGGAAAGCGTGGATCATCCAGCTGCCGAACTCCTGCTTCTGCAGATGTCCGGTCGCCTTGTCGCGCTTGGCGAAGATCGGCGGCGCCAGATGGTACTTCAGCGTGAAGTCACCATCGAATTTTTCGGACACTCTCTCGGCAAAACTGCCGTCGGTGTAGAGCCGGGCGACCTCGTATTCGTCCTTGTAGGACATCAGCTTGAACAGGTTCTTTGCGACCGCTTTGGTGAGCTCGGTTGATCCGGCCGAAGCCGCGCTCTCCGCTTTGCGCACCTTGGCAATTGCTGCAAGGTAGCGGTCGGCATAGGCTTTGTTCTGATAGCCGGTCAAGAACTCCGCGCGCGTCGCGATGATGTCGTCGAGCGATTTCACTGGGGCGGACGCTCTCGCCTTGAACTGGAGCACGCTGCGCACGCGCGACATGTCGTGAGCAGCGAGCCGGCCCCAGGTGAAGGCGAGCTTGTTCATCTCGATGGCGGCGCCGTTGATCTCGATGGCACGGAGCAGCGCCTCCAACGACAGCGGGATCGCGCCCTTCTGGAAGGCAAAGCCGAGCATGAAGGGGTTGGTCGCGATGGAATCGCCCATCAGCGCCGCGGCAATGCCGGTCGCGTCGATGATGTCGAGGTTGTTGTCGCCGATGGCGTCGCGCAGCACCGTCTGCATCGCGCCCATCTCGAAATCGAGATCGGGGTTTTGCACGAAGCTCGCGGTCGGCTGCAGATCGGCGTTGATATAGGCCTTGGTCACGCCGCGCTCGGCGCGGCTCAGCGCCGTCGACCCTGCCGAGACGATCATATCGCAGCCGAGGATGACGTCGGCGCCACCGGTGGTGATGCGGACCGCGGAGATGTCCTCCGGCCTCCGTGCGATGCGCACATGGCTCATCACCGCGCCGTTCTTCTGCGACAGGCCGGTGAAGTCGAGCGCCGAGCAGCCGCGGCCGTCGACATGGGCGGCCATGCCGAGCAGGGCGCCGATGGTGATGACGCCGGTGCCCCCGATGCCGGTGACGAGGATATTGTAGGGCCCGTCCAGTTCACGCGCGGGCGGGAGCGGCAAATCGGCGAACAGCTGCCCGGAATCGACCGCAGATGTCTTCATGCGTTTCAGGCTGCCACCATGCACAGTCACAAAACTCGGGCAAAAACCCTCGACGCAGGAAAAGTCCTTGTTGCAGTTCGACTGGTCGATCTGGCGCTTGCGGCCGAATTCGGTCTCCAGCGGCTGCACCGAGACGCAGTTCGAGGCCTGCGAGCAGTCGCCGCAGCCTTCGCAGACCAGCTCGTTGATGAAGGCGCGCTTGGCCGGATCGGGATAGAGCCCGCGCTTGCGGCGGCGGCGCTTCTCGGCGGCGCAGGTCTGGTCGTAGATGATGACCGTGAGGCCCTTGATGTCGCGCAGCTCGCGCTGCACGGCATCGAGTTCGCGGCGGTGGTGGATGGTCGCTCCTTGCGGGAAGTAATTGCCTTGCGGATACTTGCTGGGATCGTCGGACACGATCGCAAGCCGCTTGACGCCCTCGGCCCAGACCTGATGGGCGATCTGCGCGACGTTGAAGGCGCCTTCGGCCGGCTGGCCGCCGGTCATCGCGACGGCGTCGTTGTAGAGGATCTTGTAGGTGATGTTGATGCCGGCGGCCGAAGCCGCGCGAAGGGCGAGCAGCCCGGAATGGGTGTAGGTGCCGTCGCCGAGATTCTGGAAGATGTGCGTTTCGGTGGTGAAGGGCGACTGGCCGATCCAGTTCACGCCCTCGGCGCCCATATGCGAGATCAAATCCGTGCGGCGGGTCGGCATGCTCAGGGCCATGCCGTGACAGCCGATGCCGGCCATGGCGCGGCTGCCCTCGGGCACGCGCGTCGAGGTGTTGTGCGGGCAGCCCGAGCAAAAGAACGGCGTGCGCGCGAGCTTGATCGGCGTGCTCGTCGTGACCGGGTTGTCGAAGGCCTCGAGCCGGGCGAGGCGCTGCTCCAGCACGGGACTGTGATGGCCGAGCTTGCGCAGGCGCGCCACCAGCGCGCCGGCGACGATGGTCGGCGTCAGCTCACCCTCGCTCGGCAACAGCGGTGCGCCGCGCTCGTCGCGCTTGCCCGTGACGGTCGGACGCCGGGATGCATCGACGTTGTAGAGGATGCGCATCAGCTGGTCTTCGATGAAGCCGCGCTTCTCCTCGACCACCAGCACGTCCTGAAGGCCTTCGGCGAAACGCCTCGCGCCGCTCTCCTCCAGCGGCCAGGTCAGCGCGACCTTGTAGATGCGAAGGCCGAGGTCCTGCGCATCCTTGTCGGTGATGCCTAAGTCGGCGAGCGCCTGGCGGAGGTCGAGATAGGCCTTGCCGGTGGCGACGATGCCGAGCCGCGCCGGCTTGGAATCGAGCACGATGCGGTCGAGCTGGTTGGCGCGGGCGAAGGCCTGCACCGCCGCCATCTTCGGCCCGAACAGGCGCCTCTCGGCGTCGAGTGGCGGATCCGGCCAGCGGATGTTGAGGCCGCCGGGCGGCATCTCGAAATCGTCGGGGAGCTTGATCTGGATACGCTCGGGATCGCTGTCGATCGAGGCCGAACTCTCGACGGTTTCGCTGATCGCCTTGAAGCCGACCCAGCAGCCGGAGAAGCGTGATAAGGCAAAGCCGTAGAGGCCGAGGTCGAGATAGTCCTGCAGCGTTGCGGGGTTGATCACGGGAATCAGCGCCGCCGCGAACACCTGCTCGCTCTGATGCGCCAGCGTCGAGGACTGGCAGCCATGGTCGTCGCCGGCGAGCGCCAGAACGCCGCCATGAAGCGAGGTGCCGGCGGCATTGGCATGCTTGAGCGCATCGACGGAGCGATCGACGCCCGGGCCCTTGCCGTACCAGATGCCGAACACGCCATCGACCTTGGCGCCGGGAAACAGGCCGACTTGCTGGCTGCCCCAGACCGCGGTTGCGGCGAGGTCCTCGTTCAAGCCGGGGACGAAAGCGATGTCGTGCTGCTGAAGGTGCGACTTCGCCCGCCACAACGCGTGGTCGTACATGCCGAGCGGAGAGCCGCGATAGCCGGAGATGAAGCCGCCGGTGTTGAGCCCCTGGAGCCGATCGCGTTCGCGCTGCAACATGGGCAGGCGGACCAGGGCCTGGGTGCCGGACAGGAAGATCCGCTTCGATTCGAGCCGGTATTTGTCGTCCAGCTCGACCTGCAACAGCGTCATTCGGAAGTCCTCGTCTTTCGTTCGGCGGGAGGTTTGCGCTGCGGGAGGGAGTGCGGCTGCGCGACGCGAATTGTGACAGTCAAAAGGATGGGTCGGCGAAGTCAATACGGCTAGCCGCATCCGTGGCGCTCCTGCTAGTCATGGCTTGCACGCGGAGGAAAACATGAAGGCGTTCGAGACCGAGATCACGGAGACGGCCGAGGCCCTGATCGGACCGTGGCGCCGCCCACGCCAGATGCTGCAGGCGCAGACCTACGACGCGCACGCCTCGATCCATGACGACGCCACCGCGCAGAAGCTCGGCTTCAAGGGCGGCACCATCGAGGGGCCGACGCATTTCAGCCAGTTTGCTCCGCTTTGCGAGCGGCTGTGGGAGCGCGCCTTCTTCGAGACAGGCTGTCTTTCCGCGCATTACCGCAGCGTCTGCTACGAGGGCGAAGAGGTGCAGGCGATCCTGACGAAGCCATTGCCCGGCACGCGCCAGTGCCAGATCCAGATGGTCAAGCGCGACGGTACCGAGGTGCTGCGCGGCACCGCATCCGTCGGCGATTCGCCGGTTGCGACGGCGCTCGAGGCCCGTCTCGGCGAGCTCAAGCCGCTCACCGATCCCGTGATCTTGCGCGATGTGAAGGTGGCGCAAACCGGCAAGCGGCAATCGGTGCGCATGGCGTTCGACCAGAACATGGGCGACCTCTATCCGTTCTCGCTGAGGCAGAAGCTCGCCGTCATCACCGAGAGCTCGCCGTACTATTCGGGCGTGGACAATCCGTGGGGTAAACCCATCATCCCGATGGAGATGCTGAGCGTGCTGTTCCAGTACCGCTCCAAGGACGATCCGCTGCCGGCCAAGGGCCCGGCCGTCGGCCTGTTCGCAGACCAGGAGATCCGCCTGGTGAAGGGTCCGCTGTTCGAGGGTGAGGACTACGAGATCGAGCGCGAAGTGGTCGCGCTCTCGGGCAGCCGCCGCACCGAAAGCGCCTGGGTCAAGACGCGTGTGTTCGACAAAGCGGGCACGATGGTCGCAACCATGCTGCTCAACGCGGCAACGCTGAAGGAGTCCTACGCGGCGTATGAGGAAGAGCATCGCCAGCTGTATGGGGCCGGGCGGTAGTCTCTGTCGTCATTCCGGGGCGACGCGAAGCGTCGAACCCGGAATCCATTTCGCTTCACGGATAGCTGCCCGATGGATTCCGGGTTCGCGCTGCGCGCGCCCCGGAATGACGGCGGAGGCCGCTCATCCCTTGGGCAAATGCCCGCCGCGAAGCCGTCGCACAGCGAATGAGCAGACGCCGATCGCCGGCTTAACGTTCTGAGCACGCTACAAATTCCCTCGCCGTCCGCGCGCCATCGCAATTGTACACAATGGCACGGCGCTTGCAGAACTCCCGGTCAGGAGAGTTCTCGCGGGGCCGTCATGTTGAACTCAGCCAAGCCGACAAGAGGCGTCGTCAGCGCCGAGCCCGAGCCGATCACGCTCGACTGGCCCGCTACCGCGCTTCTCATCATCGATATGCAGCGGGATTTCATGGAGCCCGGCGGCTTCGGCGAGACGCTGGGCAACGACGTCAGCCAGCTCGCGCGCGCGGTGAAGCCGATCGGCGCGGTGCTGACGGCGGCGCGCGACACCGGCATGCTGGTTATTCACACGCGCGAGGGGCACCTGCCCGATCTCTCCGACGCGCCGCCGGCCAAGGTCGAGCGCGGCGCGCCGAGCCTTCGCATCGGCGATCCCGGTCCGATGGGCCGCATCCTCATTCGCGGCGAAGCCGGCCACGACATCATTCCCGAGCTCTATCCGCTCGACAGCGAAATCGTGATCGACAAGCCCGGCAAGGGGGCGTTCTACGCGACCGAGCTCGGCGAGGTCCTGGAGAAATACGGCATCGAGAATTTGCTGGTGTGCGGCGTCACCACCGAAGTGTGCGTCAACACCACCGTGCGCGAGGCCAATGACCGCGGCTATCGCTGCGTCGTCATCGCCGACGGCTGCGCGTCCTACTTCCCCGAGTTTCACGAGATGGGCCTGAAGATGATCAAGGCCCAGGGCGGCATCTTCGGCTGGGTCGCGGATTCAGCCGCAGTTCTGGAGGCAATGAAGGTTTCGACCACATAGGGGTATTGTCATGAGCACATTGACGGGGGCGGCCGGCGGTTCTGATCTGAACAAGTCGGACTTCAAGCCGGCGCTATGGACGTCGGGGGACTGGAACGCGTTGTTCGGCTTCGGCACCAACATCCTCGTCAACATGCTGGTGCTCACGGGCCTGTTGCGCTTCGTGCTGAAGATGCCCGATAGCCTCGTGTTCGGCCGCATCCTGCCCGCGCTGGGGCTGATGATGTGTCTCTCCACCTTCTATTACGCCTATCTCGCCTACCGCCTCGCCCAGAAGACCGGCCGCAACGATGTCTGCGCGCTGCCGTCGGGCGTCAGCGTGCCGCACATGTTCATCGTCACCTTCGTGATCATGCTGCCGATCACGCTCAAGACCGGCGATCCGCTCAAGGGCTGGTCGGCGGGTCTCGTCTGGGTGTTCTTCCAGAGCTTCATCCTGATGATCGGCGGCTTCATCGCGCCGTTCATCCGCAAGATCACGCCGCGCGCGGCGCTGCTCGGCACGCTCGCGGGCGTCTCCGTCACCTTCATCTCGATGCGGCCAGCGTTAGAGATGTACATGACGCCGCAGATCGGTCTCGTCTGCTTCGCCATCATCCTGGTGAGCTGGTTCGGCGGCGTGAAATATTGGCGCGGCATTCCCGCGGGCCTTGTCGCCATCGCGGCCGGCATGATCATCGCCTGGGGCTCGAACCTGTTCGGGCTCGGCCTCGGCGGGTTGAGCATCGCGGGTGTCGGCGCGGCCTTTGCCAATTTCGGCTTCTCGGTGCCGATCCCGGCGTTCGGCTACGTCTTCTCCGGCTTTGAATTCCTCGGCATCATCCTGGTCACCGCCATTCCGTTCGGGATCTACGACCTCGTCGAGGCCATGGACAATGTCGAGAGCGCGGAAGCGGCCGGCGACGACTATCCGACCACGCAGGTGCTCACCGCCGACGGCGTCGTCAGCCTGATCGGCTGCCTGATGGGCAATCCCTTCATCAACGCCGTCTATATCGGTCATCCCGGCTGGAAGGCGATGGGCGGCCGGATCGGTTATTCCGCTGCGACCGGCATCATGGTGGTGGTGCTGTCCTGGTTCGGCATCATCTCGGTGCTGCTGGCGCTGGTGCCCGTCGTCGCAATCTCGCCGATCCTGCTCTACATCGGCATGCTGATCGGCGCGCAGGCGTTCCAGACCACGCCGGTCAAGCATGCGCCCGCGATCGTGCTGGCGCTGACCCCGCACCTTGCCGCCTGGGCCAAGCTTCAGATCGATACGATGCTGGCCTCGACCATGACTGCGGCAACAACCGTCGGCGGGATGGCGGCGGACAAGGCCGACGCAGTCAAAACGGCTGCGATTGCCGCGCTGCCGCAGCAAGGCGTGTTCTATCACGGCCTCGAGGTGATGGGCGGCGGCTCCATCCTCGGCGGCCTCATCCTCGGCGCCATCGGTGTCTTCATCATCGAGCGCGATTTCGAGAAGGCCTCCGCCTTTGCGCTGGTCGGGGCCATCCTGACCTATTTCGGCTTCATGCACGGCGAAGCCGTCGGCATCGGCGGCGGCTTTGGCGTGACCCCCGCGGTCGCGCTGGCCTACGCCGTGATGGCGGCCGGCCTGTTCGCCGCCAGCAAGCTCGGCGCCAGCGAGCACTATGCCGCGCATCCGGAGATGTCGGCCGCACCGGCGGAGTAGGCCGGGCTTTCACTTCGAGGAAGCGGGGGGGGGGGGGGCCGGGCGGGTTTTTTTTTGGGGGGTGTCTCCGGGGTTTTTCTCTGTCGGCAACGCTCCCCCCAACCCCCATCGATATCGCA
>NZ_JBYGYN010000009.1:192837-387952 GCF_057651995.1 Bradyrhizobium sp. USDA3516
GTTCTGGTGTGGGGGGGGTTTTCTCCGGGGTGGGGGGGTGTGTTGTTTTTTCGTTGCGGGGCTTCGCTCGCCCCCCCCCCCCCCCGCTTCTGTTTCAGGGGCGTACCGCCGGCGTTTCCATCGGCAGGCCACGCGCCCGCGACATCAGATAGAGCTCGAGCGCGACCAGCTCGGGGGAGCCGTAATCATAGGCCTGGGCGCGGACGCCGCTCAGGCAGCTGCGCAGCCGCCGCTCCAGCGACCCCAGCGTCTGCCATTCCAGTCGATACAGCGGATAGCCGGTCGGCTGTCCCTGCGTGATGGGAGCGCCCGCGAGGCGCTTGTCGAAATTGTCGTCATGGCAGTTGGTGCAGGCAAGGTTGAGCTGGCCTTCGCGCTGCATGAAGAGGTCGCGGCCCTGGTCGACAAACGGCTTGAGCTGCGGATCGTCGCCGGCGGTGATCGGAATGCTGCGTGACTGGTGGCCGACGAAGGCGGACAATGCGAGCAGGTCGCGGCTCTCGTAAGGTAGCGGCGTCGCCTGCTGGTGATTGGCGCGGCAGAGATTGATGCGCTGGTCGAGCGTGACGGGGCGCGCGAGCGCCTTGTCGAAGGCGGGATAACGCGCCGCGACGCCCTTCATGCTGGCGCGCGCATCGCCATGACAAGCGGCGCATGCCCTGTCGGCGCTGCCGGTCTTTTTGTTCCACAGCTGCTCGCCGTCGAGCACGAACAGCATGCCGGGATTGGCGGTGTCGTCATCCTGCATCGCCCGGGTGTCCGGGCCCATGAAGGCATAGCCGGAGCGGCGCGCATCGGACGGGATCTCTCCGGCGAGCAAGGCGGGACCCGTGACGAGCCATATCGCCGCCGCTATCGCACGCCAGGCGATCATCCGACGGTGATCGATGCCGATGCGGTGGACGAATAGCCGTTGTCGCCGATCCACTCGAACTCGAACCTGCCGCTCTCCTTGGCCACCGTGAAGAACGACAAATATGGGTTCGCGGCGATCGCCGGAAACAGATCGGCGCGAAAGATCTCGGTGCCGTTGTAGCGGCAGACGAAGCTCGTGATGATGTCGCGTGGCACGAGCTTGCCGTCCGCGGTGTGGCGGAAACCCGTTTCCATGATGTGCGAGGTCAGCGTGCGGATCTCGATGATCTCGCCGCGTTTGGCTTTTGAGGGAACGTTGATGAGGGCGGCCATCAGTTCATCTCCTCGGTGCAGGCCGCCAGCGTCACGACGACATCGGCGGCAACCTGCCAGAACGTGTCGTCGGACAGGTGCGCGATCGCGACCACCTTCTGGGTGTCGGCGAGCCTGATCCGGGTCGAGACCTGGGCTCGACCAGCGGAAGGATTAAGATAGAAATTGCCGATGTTCGGCTGCGGGTTCTTCTCGTTGAAGACGTGGATGCTCTTGACGTGGTCGTCCGCCGTCATCGGGCTCGCAACGCTGACCGTCAGCGGCACCGTGTTGCCGTTCTCGACCAGCGGCGGAATGTCGAGCCTGATCCTGCCGCTGCGAAGCTGGGCTTCGCCGACGAGGTTACGGATCGCAGCGTTGAGCATCGCCGGCGTTGCTTGAAGCGGCCGCAGCGTCACGATCGGGACCGTGCCGGCGACTGTCACGCCTCCGGCAAGGTTCAGGAATTGTCGTCGCGTGGTCGGCATGAAGCTAGTCCCGAAGCGTTGCAAGAAAAGCCACGATGTCCTCGATCTCCGCAGCCGACAGGATCGGCTTGCCGGCGAAGCTGCGCCCGACGCGGACGAGGCCATCGTTGCGATAATAGGACGGCATGATGGTCTCCGGATTGAAGCGCGAGGCATCGACCAGTCGAAGCCGCAACTGGCTCACGGACCACCGGTTCCCGGTACCGACAAGATCAGGCGCGAGGTCGCCCTGGAACCGCGTTTCCGGAAATGGGCCGGAATGGCAGAGGATACAGGTCGTCGTGCGTGCGAGCACCAGCGCGCGCCCACGCGCGGCATCGCCGGATGAGCCTGTGAGCGAGACTGGAATGCCGTCGCCGACGATTGTGTAGGACAGGAGTTCGCTCGCTTGGGTCTGCGAGGAGAGGGTTAGGCTCGCCGCGATGAATGCGGCAATCGCAGATATCGAAGGACGTGCACGGCGCTGCCACGAGTTCCACTTACCTCTCCCGCTTGCGGGAGAGGTCGAGCCGAAGGCGAGGGTGAGGGCTGTCTCCCCTTGGGCAGTGTCGCAAGCGGAGACACCCTCTCCCCAACCCTTCCCCGCAAGCGGGGGAGGGAGCGCACTGTAGTCGTCGCGACAGGCTCGCCCCATCATTGCCCTAGCCAAAGGTGTCCGCCGTGATGGTGTGAAACCAACGTTCTGCTTCAGTCGCCTCGCGCGCCCGTAGCTCGCGCGGCGCGTCGACCGGGCTGGTGATAACGCCCTCGACCTCGGCGAAGATGTCGCCCCTGGGCTCGTAATTGCCGGCCAGCGAGAAGCCATAGCCGGGCGCGACGATGTTGTAACAGACGCCTGTCAGGCGTGGCGTGTCCGGCGCGCGGCCGGCAAGGAGATTTACGATCGCGCCTGCGCAGGCCCTGCCTTGCGCGCTCGCAGCCGATGCCGATTTGGGAATGCCGCCGCCGAGACAGGCGTCGCCGACGACGTGGACGTTCGGGACGAGTTTGGACTCGAACGTGACGGGATCGATCGGGCACCAGCCCGTCGCATCCGCAACTCCCGCGATGGCGGCGATGCGCCCCGCGCGCTGTGGCGGGATGACGTTGGCGACATCAGGGGTGTAGTTGCCAAACTCCGTGACGATGGTTCGCGTCGTCGAATCGACCGAGGTGACGCGGCCGCCTTGCGACAGTGCGACGCGCTCGATCATGTCGCCATAGAGCTCCTTCCACGCCTTCTCGAACAGGCGCTGCTGCGAGAACGCGTCCTTGGCGTCGAGGACCAGCACCTTCGAGCGCGGCTTTCTCGACTTCAGGTAATGCGCGATCAGGCTGGCGCGCTCGTAAGGCGCAGGCGGGCAGCGGGAAGGATTGGCCGGAATCGCGATGGCGACCGTGCCGCCATCCGCCATCGCTTCCAATTGCCGGCGCAGCAAAAGCGTTTGCGCGCCGGCCTTCCAGCCGTGCGGCATCGTCTCGGGCGCGGCACCGTCGTAGCCGGGCAGGGCCTCGAGGTGGAAGTCGATGCCGGGCGAAAGCACGAGGCGGTCATAGCCGAACGTGGTGCCATCGCCCGTCGTCACACGACGCGTTTGCGTGTCGATGCCCGTCGCAGCCTGGATGACGATGCTGATGCCTCCGGCGGCAAGCTTGTCATAGCCGAAATGCTGCGCCTCGATCTGGCGCAGGCCCGCGATCACCTCGTTGCTGAAGGGGCAGGAGATGTAGGTCCTGTTCGGCTCGATCAGGGTGACCTGCAATTTTGCATCGGCGCGCTTGAGCGCGCGGGCGCAAGCGGCGCCGCCAAAGCCGCCGCCGACCACGACGATGCGGCCCGCCGATTGCGCGCGCAGGATCGAAGGGGCGGCGAGCGATGTGGCCGCGATGGCGATGCCGAGAACGGCAATTCGCCGCGTCACCGGCGCATTCATGAGACCTGTCCGGAAAATGCCGCGGCGGCCGACATGGCCGCCGTGATTTGTCGTTTGAGCATGATCTTCTGGGACAACCGCTCCACGCTTCTCCGGATCATGCTTTAGGCGAAGGTGATGTTCTGGTCGCGCAGCGGCACATGGCGGATGCGCTTGCCGGTCGCGGCGAAATACGCGTTCAGCACCGCCGGCGCCGCGACGCCGATGGTCGGCTCGCCGACGCCGCCCCAGAACCCGCCGCTCGGCACCATCACGGTCTCCACCTTCGGCATCTCGTTGATTCGCATCGAATTGTAGGTGTCGAAGTTGGTCTGCTCGATCTTGCCGTCCTTCACCGTGCAGCCGCCATAGAACAGCGCTGAGAGGCCATAGACGAAGGAGCCGGCGACCTGCCGTTCCACCTGCGCCGGATTGACGACGTAGCCGGGATCCGTGGAGGCGACGATGCGATGTACCTTGATCTTGCTGCCCTCTGTCACCGAGATCTCGGCGGCGCCGGCGACATAGCTGCCATAGCCCATGACCTGCGCGATGCCGCGATAGACGCCTTGCGGCGCCGGCGTGTTCCAACCGATCTTCTCGGCAACCGCATTGAGCACCGCGAGGTGCTTGGGATGGTTGCCCATCAGCTTGCGGCGGAATTCGAGCGGGTCCTGGCCTGCGGCATGGGCAAGCTCGTCCATGAAGCATTCCATGTAGATCGCGTTGTGATTGACGTTGACGCCGCGCCAGAAGCCGGGCGGGACGTGCGGGTTGCGCATCGCGTGCTCGACCAGAAGGTTGGGCACCGAATAGCCGAAGGCGGCTTCGCCGGATTGGGCGACGCCCTGGAATGCCGCGGGATCCATCCCGTTCTGCAACGCTTCGGGGCGGAGCGAGAACAGGATCGATTGCCCGGACAGGCGGTAGTGCAGCGCGATCAGGTTGTTGTTGGCATCGAACGCGCCGGTCATCTTGCACTGGGTGATCGGGTGATACCTGCCGTGCGCCATGTCCTCTTCGCGCGACCACAGCAGCTTGATCGGCGTGCCCGGCATCTGCTTGGCAATCATGACCGCCTGGCGGACATAGTCGGTCTGGCCGCGCCGGCCGAAGCCGCCGCCTAACATCACCTTGTGCACGTCGCACTTCTCGGCCGGCAGGCCGGAGGCTTCCAGCACCGCTGCAAACGCGGCCTCACCATTCTGCGTGCCGCACCAGACCTCGCATTTGTCGGCCGTGTAGAGCGCGGTGGCGTTCATCGGCTCCATCGTGGCGTGGTTCTGGTAGGGATAGGAGTAGACGGCCTCGACCTTCTTGGCGGCGCCGGCAATCGCGGCCTTCGCGTCGCCATTCCTGTTGCCGACATAGGCCGGCTGCGCATTGTCGAGGCCCTCGGCCAGCCATTTCGCAATCGACTCGCTGGAGACTTTCGCGTTGTCACCTTCGTCCCAGACGATCGGCAGCGCCTCCAGCGCGGTCTTGGCGTGCCACCAGGTGTCGGCGACGACTGCGACCGCGGTATCGCCGACCCGGACGACCTTTTTGACGCCTTTCATGTTGGCGATCTTGGCTTCGTCAAAGCTCTTCAGCTTGCCGCCGAACACCGGGCAGTCCTTGATCGCGGCGTTCAGCATGCCCGGCAGCTTGACGTCGACGCCGTAGATCATCGCGCCGGTGGTCTTGTCGGCGGTGTCGAGCCGATTGACGCCCTTGCCGATCAGCTTCCAGTCCTTCGGATCCTTCAGCTTGACGTCGGCCGGCGGCGTCAGCTTCGCCGCAGCCTCGGCGACCTTGCCGTAGGTCGTGGTCCGGCCCGACGGCGTATGGGTGATGACGCTGTTCTCGGCCCTGCATTCGGAGGCCGGCACTTTCCATGCGTCGGCTGCGGCCTGGATCAGCATCACGCGCGCGGTGGCGCCGCCCTTGCGGACATAATCCTGCGAGGAGCGGATGCCGCGGCTGCCGCCGGTGGAGAAATCGCCCCAGACGCGCTTGCGAGCGACGCTCTGGCCGGGGGTCGGATATTCGGTCGTGACCTTGGTCCAGTCGCATTCGAGCTCCTCGGCAACGAGCTGGGCGAGGCCGGTCAGCGAGCCCTGGCCCATCTCCGAGCGGGCGATGCGGATCACCACGGTGTCGTCGGGCCTGACCACGACCCAGGCGCCGATCTCGGGCGAGCCGTCGGCGGCGCGGACTACGGCGGGGCCGCCAAAGGGCAGGTCGAGGCCGATGGCGAGGCCGGCACCGACCGCAGCAGTGCCGATGACGAAGGCGCGGCGATTGAGCCGCGGCGAGATATGCTTGTTCATGTGGGGATTTCCTTATGCGCTCGCGATCGTGTGGATCGCCTCGCGCACCTGCTGGAAGGTGCCGCAGCGACAGATATTGGTGATGGCCTCGTCGATGTCGGCGTCGGTCGGCTTCGGCTTCTCGTTCAAGAGCGCGGCCACCGCCATGATCATGCCGCTCTGGCAATAGCCGCATTGCGGCACGTCCTGGGCGATCCAGGCCTCCTGCACCTTGTGCAGCGTGTCGCCCGAGGCGAGCCCCTCGATGGTGGTGATCTGCTTGCCCTCGGCCTCGCTGACCGAGATCCCGCAGGAGCGCATCGCGACGCCGTCGAGGTGAACCGTGCAGGCACCGCATTGTGCAATGCCGCAACCGTATTTGGTGCCGGTCAGGCCGGCATTCTCGCGGATCGCCCAGAGCAGCGGCGTATCCGGTTCGACGTCGAGCGTGAAGGTTTTTCCGTTGATTGTTAGGTTTGCCATCGCAAGTCCCCTGATTGGCCCAATCCACCGATTGAACTCAGGGGCGCAATGTGTCCGGCAAACTGGAACGGTTCAAATCAACAGTCCGAGGTTCAAATCAACAGTCCGAGGGGTGGCCGGGACGCATGGCCCTGGCGCTCTGGGACGGCCGTGCCGCTCAGGACTATGGACCGGGACGCCGTTTTGGCTCATCCCTTCGCCATCGATTCGGGTTGATGCCTTGTTCCGGGGGCGCCAATCCGCGGCTTGAGGCGACGTCCGGCTGTGAATGCCGGTTCCAGGTCCCCGTGCCCAGCGGCGACAGTTTGTCCCTATTGCCGGGGTGCAAGTCGCGGGCGCTTTGGTACACTGCGCCGACGCAAAAGGAGTTCCATGAACGTGCCGAGTCCCTGCAACGTGCTGATGCTCTACCCGCTGTTCTCGGCAGAGTCCTTCTGGACCTTCGGCGAATCCTGCAAAGTGATGGGCGTCAAGCGCCCGGCCGCCCCCCTGGGCCTGATCACCGTCGCCGCGATGCTGCCCGAGAGCTGGACCGTCCGGCTGATCGATTGCAACACGGCACCCTTCGGCGAGGAGGATCTCGCCTGGGCCGACGTCGTCTTCACCGGCGGAATGTTGCCCCAGCAGGCCGACACCTTGCGTCTGATCGAGCTCTGCCGCGCCGCCGGCAAGCCGGTCGTGGTCGGCGGTCCCGACCCCACCTCGAGCCCCCACATCTATGAGCGGGCCGATTTCCGGGTGCTCGGCGAGGCCGAGAGCGTCATGCACGAATTCATCGCGGCCTGGGAGAGCGGCGCGCGGTCCGGCGTCTTCACCGCGCCGAAGTTCCAGGCCGACGTCACCAAGACGCCGGTGCCGCGCTTCGATCTGCTCAAGTTCGAGGACTATCTCTATCTCGGTGTGCAATATTCGCGCGGGTGTCCCTTCACCTGCGAGTTCTGCGACATCATCGAGCTCTATGGCCGCGTGCCGCGGA
The DNA here is from genome assembly GCF_057651995.1 of Bradyrhizobium sp. USDA3516. NCBI lineage: Bacteria > Pseudomonadati > Pseudomonadota > Alphaproteobacteria > Hyphomicrobiales > Nitrobacteraceae > Bradyrhizobium > Bradyrhizobium sp. USDA3516. The sequence goes on from NZ_JBYGYN010000009.1 coordinate 200,135, forward strand.
CCAAGACGATCGAGCAGATGTTCGTCGAGCTCGAGACGCTCTACAAGATGGGCTATCGCGGCCATCTCGACTTCGTCGACGACAATTTCATCGGCAACAAGAAGTCGCTGCGGCAATTCCTGCCGAAGCTCGCCGAATGGCAGCGCACGCACGGCTATCCCTTCGAATTCTCAACGGAAGCCTCGGTCAACCTCGCCGACGATCCGGAGCTCCTGGAGCTGATGGGGGCGGCGAACTTCTTCGGCATCTTCGTCGGCATCGAAAGCCCGGATCCCGAGACGCTGGTCGCGATGCGCAAGAAGCAGAACACGCGGCGCAACATCGCCGAGAGCATCCACAAGATCTACGCCGCCGGCATGCTTGTCACCGCGGGCTTCATCGTCGGCTTCGACAACGAGAAGGTCTCGATGGCGGACTCGATGATCGACTTCATCGAGGAGGCGGCAATTCCCGTGGCCATGGTCGGCCTGCTCTATGCCTTGCCGAACACGCAGCTCACGCGCCGGCTGGAGCGCGAAGGCCGGCTGCATACGGGCCACGACGTGGCGCCGACCATCGGCGCCGACCAATGCACGGCGGGCATCAACTTCGATCCGGTCCGCCCGTTGCGCGACATCCTGACGGACTACAAGCGGGTGCTGGAGCACATCTACAGCCCGGCCGCCTATGCGGCGCGCGTCGATCGCCTGATGACCCTGCTCGACCGGTCCAGGCAGCGTTCCGAGCTTGCCGAAGGCGATATCCGCTCCAAGCTCGGGGCCATGGAGACCGTGCACAAGGTGGTGTCCGCCCTTCCCGAGGCGCGGGGGCCGCTCTGGCAGACCTTCATGAGCTGCGCCAAGCGCGACACGTCGTCGGCGCGCATCGCCGTGCAGATGATCGCCGCCTATGCCCATCTCGGCCCGTACTCGCGCAAGGTCATCGCGGCGATCGACCAGCGCCTTGCCGCGCTGGACAACGAGACCGTCGCTCCGGTGGCCGTCGGCGTGACGGCGGCCTGACGGCTTACTTCACCGCGAGCCGCAGGAAGCTCATCACGCTGCCGAGCGCGGCAAAGCCCGCGCCGAGCGCCAGCGCCAGCGTCGCGCCGTTATGGCCGGCAGTTGCGAAGCAGGCGGCGGCGAGCGCCGCGCCGGTGGTCTGGCCGGTCAGGCGCGCGGTGGCGACGATGCCGGAGGCGCTGCCGCTGCGGTGCGGCGGCGCGCTTGCCATCACCGCCTTCATGTTCGGCGCCTGGAAGAAGCCGAACCCCATGCCGCAGATCACCATCCGCCAGATGATGTCGGCAATGGCGGGATTGGCCGGCAATGTCGCCAGCAGCGCCATGCCGAGACCGAGCAGGACGAGCCCGATGCCGCCGAGCAGGCCGACGGCATGGCGGTCGGAGAGGCGGCCGGCGATCGGCGCCATGATGCCGACCACCAGCGGCCAGGGCGTCATGAAGAAGCCGGTCTCGACCTGCGAGCGGCCAAGCACGTCCTCGAAATAGAACGGCAGCGAGACGAAGGCGAGGCCCTGCACGGCGAAGGCGCACACGGCGGTTGCCGCCGACAGCGCGAACATCGGCCTGGCGAACAGGTCGATCGGCAGCATCGGTGCGGGATGGTCGGCGTGGCGGCGGGTCAGGACCACGCCAAGCACGAGGGCGGTGACCAACTCGATGCCGACCACGACGGGCGACAGATTGTGCGCGGCGCTGCCGATGCCGGTAATGAACAGGCCGAGGCAGGCGGTGGCCAGGATCGCGCCGAGCAAGTCGAAGCCGTGCTCGGCGCGCGGGGTCTTCGGCAGCATCGCAAAGCCGATGCCGATGGCGAGGAGGCCGAACGGGATGTTGACGGCGAACAGCCAAGGCCACGGTCCGAGCGCGAGGATGGCGGAGGCGATCGAGGGCCCGAAGGTGAAGGCGGTCGCGACCACCAGCGCGTTGTGACCGAAACCGCGGCCGAGCATGCGGCCGGGATAGACGAAGCGCACCAGCGCCGTGTTGACGCTCATGATGCCGCTCGCTCCCAACCCTTGCAGGGTCCGCGCCAGCAATAGGCTGTCCAGCGACCATGCCACCGCGCAGAACAGCGAGGCGATGGTGAACAGGATCAGGCCGCCGAGATAGATGCGCTGGTGCCCGACGATCTCGCCGAGCGCCCCGAGCGGCAAGAGCGTCGCCACCAGCGCGATCTGGTAGACGTTGACGACCCAGACCGACTGCTCCGGCGTGACGTGGAGGTCGGCGGCGATGGCGGGCAGGGCGATGTTGGCGATCGCGGTGTCGAGCGAGGCCATTGCGAGCGCGGTGAAGATCGCCGCGACCGCCCAGCGCCGCTGCGTCGGCGGAAGGCCGTCGGCGGTGGGATGAGCGGGCTCGCGCGCGGCGGTAGGTAACGTGATCGTCATTTTCGTTGGCGCGCTGCTCCGGCGGCGGGACGTTCGGCATGTACTACGGCGGCACCGGCTTCCACAGGCGCAAGCTTGCATGCTGTGTATGCGCGAAGGTCAGGCGATGCGGCGGCGCCGCGAGTGCAGGGCGAGGCCAAAACAAAATTCGAAAAACAACCCCATGCACAGTAGGAGGCCCTTTGATCGATAAGGCATTTTCCCACCGGGTCGCAACGTCGGGCGCGGTCGCAATCAAATTGACACGTCGGGCAAAACACTGGCAGGATTCCAACGTGCCAGCGATCGGCCGGCAGCAGGCCGCATGCGCCCTTGCGCGCGCCGTCTCCACTACGCCGACGTTGAGACAGATCAACACTCGACCTGTGCGGCCGCCCGACCTTTCCATCAGCGCATCGTTGGAAGGGCGGCCACATGCAGACTCTGCTCAGGGACATCCGCAATACCCCTTTGCTCTGGATGCTGGCCTTCGTGCCCATCGTGCTGGTGGCCGAGGCCGTGGCGCCGCATTCCCACACGCTGCTGTTCGTGCTCGCGGTGCTGGCCATCGTGCCGCTGGCGGCGCTGCTCAGCCACGCCACCGAGGCGGTCGCCGCCAAGACCGGCGATGCCGTGGGCGGCTTGCTCAATGCTACCCTCGGCAATCTGACCGAGCTGATCATTGCCGTCACGGCACTGCGCGCCGGCCAGTACATGCTGGTGAAGGCCTCGATCGCGGGTGCGATCGTCACCAACGCGGTGTTCATGCTGGGCGCCTGCCTGCTGCTCGGCGGCCTGCGCTATCACGTGCAGGAGTACAACCGCGCCGGCGCGCGGCTTTCGTCCGGCCTGCTGCTGATGGCGACCGTCGCCCTGCTGGCGCCGTCGGCGGTCGCCGATCTCGACCACCTGCCGCAGGGCGGGCACATCCTCGACAAGCTCAGCCTCGGCATTTCGGTCCTGCTCATCACAGCTTACGGGCTCGGCCTGTTGTTCTCGCTTCGAACGCACAAGGAATTGTTCGCAAGCGCCGGTCATGGCGACGACGAGGAGGCGCACTGGCCGATCGGAACAGCCGTCGCCACGTTGCTGGTCGTCACCGTGCTGGTCGCGCTGGTCAGCGAGATCTTCGTGGAGTCGGTGCAGAAGGCGGCGGAAACCTTCGGAATGAGCCCGGCCTTCGTCGGCTTCATCGTCGTCTCGCTGGTCGGCGCCGCCGCCGAATTCGCGGTGGCCTTCGCCGCGGCGCGCAAGGACCGGCTCGACATGGCCGTCAGCATCGCGCTCGGCAGCGCCTCGCAGATCGCGCTGTTCGTCGCACCCGCTTTGGTGCTGCTCAGCTATGTCGTGGGGCCGAAGCCGATGGACCTGCAGTTCTGGCCGGGGGCCGTCACCATGATGATGATCGCGACGGTGACGTCGGCCTTCATCACCGCCAGCGGGCGCTCGGCCTGGTTCGTCGGTGCGCTGATGATCTTCATCTATGCGGTGTTCGCGCTGACGCTGTACGTGGTCCCGCCGGCGGGCCAGGGGTGAAGTTGGGATGCCCGTCGGCGGGAACGGCTGGGCCGGAAAGGGTCGTTCCGGCGGTCAGTAGTCCCAGAACACCGGTACCCAGCGGAAGGCATCGCCGGCGGCCGCGACATGACCGACCGATGGGAACGGCATGTGCGTGGCCACCAACAGCTCGCCGCTCTGCGCGAGCTCCCGCAAGAGCCGGATACGAACGCGCGCCGCCTCCTCAGGGTCGTGCTCGAAACCGTTGTGCCATTCGGGTTGGTCGAACCCGACCGCAAACACGGCATCGCCGGCAAAGGTCAGCGCTTCGCCGCCGGACGCCACGCGGACCACGCTATGTCCGGGCGTGTGACCGCCGGTGCGGCGGACGACGACACCGGGTGCAACCTCGTGCTGCTCCTCGAACGGCCGGATCTGGCTGCCGTACATCTTCACGAATTGCTTGGCAGTCGCCCGAAGCGCATCGGGAAATCCCTGCGGCATGTTGGTATGGGTGAAATCGGGCGACTCCCAGAACTTGACCTCGGCAGCGGCCACGTGGATCCGCAGGTCCTTGCGCAGCCGCTCCTTCACGCCGTCGACCAGCAAGCCACCGACGTGATCCATGTGCATGTGGGTCAACACGAGATCGGTCACGGACGAGAGGTCGATCCCGGCGGCCTCCAGGCGCTTGATCAGCTGTCCGGCCCGCGGCAGATGCAGATCGGGATCGGACCCAAGTCCGGCGTCGATGAGGATAGTCTGGGCGCCGCTGCGAACCATCACAGCATTCAGGGCCCAGTCGAACGCATCCTGAGGCAGGAACATCTCGCTCAACCAGTTGGCCCGTACGGCGGGGTCGGCGTTGTGCGCCAGCATGGTGGTCGGGAGCGGCAGCACGCCGTCGCTGACCACCAGCACGTCAATGTCGCCAATGCGCACCGCGTAGCGCGACGGCACGAGCTCTTCGGGTTTCGCGGCGATGGAGGCGTTGTGCAGATTCATGTTGGTCTCCTTTTCGAGGTTGGGGTTGCTTGCTAGAGTGCGGTGACGCGCTCGGGATCGGCGGAGGCGAGCGCTGCGGCACGCTCGGCCTTGGGTGGATAGATCCAGACCGTGTTGATCTCCTGCTTAGTCTTCTTGGCGGCGTCGCCGACCATCTCGACCGTGCGCTCCCAGCCGCGGGTGAACAGCGCGCCGGCTTCGCCGAGGTCGAGGCAGGTGACATAGGCTTTCTGGTGATAGGGTCTGGTCGGAACGCCCAGCAGCTCGGCGGCGGCGTTGTTGCCGGCGAAGGCGCCCATCCGGGTCGCGTGCTGACACGACATCAGCGCGTAATTGCCGACATCGTCACACGCGGCCCGTGCGGCATCGCCGGTGGCGAAGACGCCGCTCGCCGATGGGACGCGAAGATCTCGGTCGACGAGCAGCCGGCCAAACTGGTCGCGTTCGGCAGGGATCTGCGCCGTCAACGGAGCCGCGCGCATGCCGGCGGCCCAGATCACCGTCTCGCATTCGATCAGATCGCCGTTTGAAAGCGCGACGCTGGACTTGTCGATCGAGGCCACGCCGACACCGAGCCTGATCTCGATGCCGAGCTTGCGCAGCGCCTCCTCGATGATAGGGCGGGGGCCCGCGCCCATTTCCGGGGCGATCGCCTCGTTGCGGTCGACAATCACCACGCGCACCTGGGCGTTCTTGCCCAGAATCTCGCGCAGGCGTGACGGCAGCTCGGTCGCCGCCTCGATGCCGGTGAATCCGCCGCCGGCGACGACGACGGTATTGCGTGCCTTCGAGGTCGGCCGGCTCGACAGCCCGTGCAGGTGACGATCGAGCGCGATGGCATCATCGAGCTGGTCGACGCTAAAGCCATGCTCGGCGAGGCCAGGAACGCTCGGCCGGAACAACCGGCTGCCGGTGGCGACCACCAGCCGGTCGTAGGACAGCTTCGTCCGCGTGCCTTGCGCGGCAGCGATCTCGACCACCTTGGACTTGGTATCGATTGCCTCGGCATGGCCACGGACATAGACGACGTCAATTGCCTTGAAGACGTCCTGCAGCGGTGCGGTAAGGGTCTCGGGCTTTGGTTCGTAGAGTCGCGGGCGAACCACGAGCGTCGGTTCGGGTGCGACGAGCGCGATCTCGAGCTTGTCGGGCGAAGCGCCCCGGATGTCGCGCAGGCGGGCAGCTGAAAGGGCGGCATACATGCCGGCGAAGCCGGCGCCAATGATGATGATGCGCATGTTGACAGATCCTTGATTGATGCGATTGCGATGAGGCTGGGGCTACGTCGTCAAGAACCGGAGCATGTCGGCATTGACGATGTCGGGATGCGTCGTGCACAGGCCGTGCGGCAGCAGGTCGTAGATCTTGAGCGTGCTGTGCTTCAAGAGCCGGGCCGACAGCACTGCCGAGTCGGCAACCGGGACGATCTGGTCGTCGCCGCCGTGCAGTACGAGCGTCGGCACCGCAATGCTCTTCAGGTCTTCGCTGAAGTCGGTTTCGGAGAAGGCTTTGATGCCGTCGTAGTGGGCCTTGCTGCCGCCCGTCATGCCTTGACGCCACCAATTCCAGATGGCGGCCTGTGAGGCCTCGGCGCCCGGACGGTTGTAGCCGTAGAAGGGACCGCTTGCGAATTCGAAATAGAATTGCGACCTGTTGGCGGCGAGCCGCCGGCGCAAGCCGTCGAACACATCAATGGGCAGTCCGCCGGGATTGGACTCGGTCTTCAGCATCAGGGGCGGCACGGCGCCGATCAGCACGAGCTTGGCGACGCGACCCCGGCCATGGCGCGCCACGTATCGCGTCGCCTCGCCGCCTCCCGTGGAGTGGCCGACGTGAACGGCGTTGCGAAGGTCGAGGTGCTCGGCGAGTGCGGCGACGTCGGCGGCATAATGATCCATGTCGTGGCCGTCGCTGACCTGGCTCGAGCGGCCATGGCCGCGGCGATCGTGCGCGATCACGCGAAAGCCCTTGCCGAGGAAGAACAGCATCTGGGCGTCCCAGTCGTCGGCGCTGAGCGGCCAGCCGTGATGGAAGACGATCGGCTGCGCCGACTTCGGTCCCCAGTCCTTGTAGAAGATCTGGACACCGTCGCTGGTGGTGACGAAGGTCGCACGGTCGTCCTTGCCGATCGAGAGGGCGTCGCTCTTGGCGTCGCGGCCTATTGCCGAGGTGGAGCGAAGGGTCAATGACGCGCTGTACAGAAGCGTCGTCGCCAGGATGTTTCGTCGCGAGGTGCTCGCGAGTCGACTGACGGTCGTGATGAAGGGCATTGGCTGCTTCCCTTGCAGGTGTGGGGGCACGATGAATATCTAGCGAACTGGATTTGCTCGTGCCCCAGCGCGATTGCCGCGATTGCATCGCGATTGCTGCTATCGACCGCGCCGCCGCCAATCGCTCGGTGATTCCCCGGTCAGCTTTCGAAACGCCGCGGCAAAGGCGGTCTGCGAGGAGTAGCCGAGGGCGGCGGCGATCGAGACGACGGACTCGTCGGTGTCGCGCAGCATGTTCATGGCTTGCTCGAGCCGGTGCTGGCGCAGCCAGGCATGCGGAGAAAGCCCGGTACTGTCCTTGAAGGCGCGGCAGAAGTGAAAGCGCGATAAGCCGGCTTCGGCGGCAAGCGCTGCGAGCGAGACGTCGGAATCGCTGTCGGAGCGCAACCGCTCGATCGCCCGAAGCAAAGTCTTCGGCGCCAACCCGCCCCTGGCCGGAGCGATCGTGCCCGGCGAGCCGGTGTGCGCAGCCAGAAGACGCGTCGCCAGCAGGTCCATGAGTTGTTGCCTGAAAAGAGTATCCAGCGCCTCGTTTCCTTCCAGCACGTCGCCGGCGCTCAGCAGCAGCCGGGACGTCACCGGATCGGGGTGCGCGGTTCGCTCCAGCAGTTCGGAAGGCGCGCCAGCATCGGCTTCATCCGCAACGCGCTGCAGCGTTGTTTGCGGAAGGTAGAGCTGAACGACGTCGACGGGTTTTGGAATGTCCCATCGGGAGGTCGATCCCTCCGGAATAATGATCACGACGCCCGGGCGAAACGTCCCGATTGCCACGGATCGCCCGGAGCGTCGCTCCATGCGCTGCACCGTGCCGTTGTAAGCCATGATGACGTGGTGGCTCATCGGCGCGACGACGTCATGCAACGGCTCGTGCTTCCAGTGAGCGATCCCGGCGCCGGAGGAGTCCAGCGCCATGCGGAAAGGCATCGTTCCGAGAACGCGCGCCATCTCCACATCGGCAGCAGGCCGATCGCCTGGCAGTTCGCGATGCACTTGAGACATGCCGCGGGTTGCGTTCGCAGATTGATGCAAGACGACTTTGCTCATGGCTTCGCTCGTGTGAGGCCGCGTCGCTGACGCGCGACCAATTGATCATCGCCGCCGCAGAGCGGGGCCTAACGGCCAGTTTGGTGATCTTTGCTCGAAGGCTGGGCCGGGTCCGAAGTGCGATCCATCCAGGTTCGATGCCGTTGAGTGACGCGTTCTAGGCGGCGCGCAGACCGGTGTCTTTCCTGATGCTGCCGTGCATTGCCTGATCCTGCTTCGGGCGCGGGGCTTGCGTGCGTTCGTGAAAAGTCGTGATCCGGATCGCGGCTCGAAGCCGCCGCACGCCGTCAGGGCTCAAACCCATCGTTCTGAAATAGCTGACGAATTTCAGAGGAAGGGTCGACCAGAGAGCGATGGAGAAAGGCGGTGCCTTCCGGGGCGCGACGTCGGCGGTCGTGGACAGCGGTGGAAAAATACCGATATATGACCGTGAATGAGCAGGTCGCTGTGGGCCTGCTCGAGGTCACGGAAGAGACATGGGATGAGCAGGACAGGCGCCTACGGTGAGCGGCTCGGAGCATTCCTCCGTCTCGAAGACGTGCCGCCGACGCTGATGACCCGGTCGCTGCGCAACGCCGAGATCGCAGTCACGGAAACGCGCCACGACAATCCCGTGCCCGGCCTGTCCGGTTCGTTTGCTGCGGAAGACGCCTACCTCGTCAGCCTGAAATTGCGCGACTACCCGGAGTGCGAGATCTGGGAGCAGGGTCGTCACCTCACGAAGGCGGATGTACGCGCCGGGACGACTTATCTGTACGATCTGAAGGCCGACCCTCGCTACGTGATCGACAAGCCCTTTCACTCTCTGCATTTCTACGTGCCGCGTTCGGCGTTCGATGGTCTCGCCGATCAGTCGGGGGCGCGGCGCATCGATGCGCTCGACTGCAGACCTATCGGGCACGATGATGCCATCGTCCATCACATCGGCGCATCCTTGCGCGATGGATTGCGCCGACCGGATGAGCCCAACCAGCTCTTCATCGATCACATGATGCTGGCTCTCACCGCTCATGTCGCCGAGACCTATGGCGGCTTTCGCCGCAAGACCGAGGCCAGCCGCGGTGCGCTTGCTCCATGGCAGCTCGCGCGCGCATGCGACAAGCTTGAATCGGATCTCGGCGGCAAGCTGCCGTTGCAGGCCATCGCGGCGGAGCTTGGCCTTTCCGTCAGCCATTTCTCTCGCGCATTTCGCGCTGCGACCGGACTGCCGCCTTATCGCTGGCTTCTTCATCACCGCGTGAGAACGGCCAAGCGTCTGATGCGTGAGCACGGTCAACCATTGTCCGAGGTTGCCATTTCGGCCGGCTTTGCCAACCAGAGCCACTTCACGCGAGTCTTCTCAGCGATCGTCGGCGTCAGCCCGGGTGCGTGGCGGCGCGATGCTCGGGGAACAGCAAGCCGGGAGCGGTGATCCGCCTCCATTCAAATCCGACGGCGACTGTCGTGCGCGATCCGGTGCACGACGCTATGGCAGAAATGTCGTGAGCTGATAGACGATGACGGCGGCGCCCAGACAGCGCCGCCAGGGGTTCACGCCGCGGATGATCTCGTCGGCGCCCCAGATGACGAGCCCGCCTTTGACGACAATCGTCAAAGCCAGGCTGGCCTTGCCTGCGGACGGCCAGATCCAACCCAGAACTGCCGCGACGATCACGATCCAAAGAACGAGATTGGGCCACTGAGCGATGGTGATCGCGCCGGTTTCGCGGTTACGGAAGAACCAATCGAACAGGCGCCGCAAGCCACGGGCTGTCAGAGCCCTATCTCGCCTTCTTCGCGGCCCTTCCAATAGGTCACGCGTTTGGCTCTCACCTTGATCAGAACGATGCCTGGCGTATCGATGCCCTGATCGAACCACTTGTCGAGATCGCTGGTCCAGTGCTGCTGGAAGGCGGCCTTGTCCCGGATCAGTTCGGCAGTCCCTTCAACGGCGACATAAATTCCTTTGGAGAAAAGGCCAGCTTCCGAGGAGAATCCGAGCGCTACCTTGGGATTTCGTTGGATGTCCGATACCGTCCGCGCCTGTTCGTAGGTGAAGTAGTACGAGGTGCCGTCGTAGGCGACGTCGCCGTTGTTGCTCATGGGACGGTTGGCAATCTCGCCGTTCTCGGTGTGCGTCGAGAGAATGGCGATGTCGATGCCGGCCATTTCCTTTGAGATTGCGGCGAGCGATGTCTTGGGCATGAACTTTCCTCCGATGGAGCGGAGGCAACGACTGGATTGGGCCCATGTTCCCCCAAGCCGGGACGAAGTGCACGCCCGCGGTTCAGCAATGACTCGCTTGTTGCCGGCGGCTGGCGCTTGGCCGCCATGCTCGCCGAAAATGGTCGCAGGTACGGCCTGCGCTGGTTGTCGCGCTGCCCGGCTCGTCATGATCCGATGTTACGACCCTTGACCTCGTCCTCACCGCACGATCGTCGACTCCGGCCAGTTCGGTGCTTGCCACACCGTCGACCACGGCTGGTCACCCCCACAACCGCGCGCCGTGACATCCACGCGGACGAGCACGAAGCTGCTGGTGCCACTGCTAAAGCCTTCGGTCGTTCCCAGGCGGTAGACGTGACGAAGGCGAGAGCTCGGACACATGTCTTTTCCGGTTACGCCCTCGAACACGCCGGCTTCCTTTTGCCAGGTGATGAGGACCGGCCGCGGCGAGATGCCGAACCCGAATCGAAGGGCGCTCGATCATCCGTCGAAGCGCGCTCCAGTTCAGCCGGTTCTTGCCGGTCAGTAGTCCCAGAACACCGGGACCCAGCGGAAGGCATCGCCGGCGGCCGCGACGTGACCGACCGATGGGAGAACGGCATGTGCGTGGCCACCAGCAGCTCGCCGCTCTGCGCGATCTCCCGCAACAGCCGGATGCGAACGCGCGCCGGCTCCTCTGGGTCGTGCTCGAAGCCGTTGTGCCATTCGGGTTGGTCGAACCCGACGGCAAACACGGCATCGCCGGCGAATGTCAGCGCCTCACCGCCGGACGCCACGCGGACCACGCTTTTGTCCGGGCGTGATCGCCGGTGCGGCGAACGACGACAACGGGTGCAACCTTGTGTCGCGACGGCTTTTGCGGCCGCGATCAAGTTGACCCGTCGGGCAAAACACTGGCAGGACGTCAACGTGCTTGGGCTGTCGACGCTCCTACTGTCAAGACCGGCGCCGCGTCGCCGAGGTACCAGTGACTTTTGAACGTCTGCGGATTCGTCTTTCCTCAGCCTTTTCCAGGCGGATACGAAGGTCCTGAAGCTCTGCCAGTTGAGAGCTGAGAGACCAAACACGTTGACGCAGAATTGCAATACGGTCGCACTGACCAAGAGTACTCATGACGCGCCCTAAACTGTGGCTGTTGAGAAATGACCGACTTGGGCGACAAAACAGTATGGCTCAAACCTATAGGTCTTATGACCATAGCACAGGTTCATTCACAAGGTGCGAACTGGGCCGATACGCGCGGGAGGAGACGAGGCCGAAGCGGTCGGACAAGCAAAAGGTCGAACCGCCGTCGGACCGGTAATTTCGGCGACCGCCCCAAGTCGATTCCGAACTCGTTCGGAAAACCGCCGCTAGAGCACAAGCCCCACGGCCAACCAAGTAGCAACAGACAAACAGACGCCAATTCCCAAATACGGCAATGCAATGCGCATGGTCGCTCCTCCATGCCTAGACGCGACGAGAACATGGTCAGATACGCAGATTCGGGGCGCCAGCCCTATATTCCATGCGTTGTATGAGCTGTGTAACGGCATGTGGCGAGCATATTTAATTTGACTTTTTAACATACTCAAAATTATATGCATTTTGAGTTAATTATTCTATTTAATTTGGACGCGCCGCTCGCCGCAACATCCTTATCGACGCGTGTTCTGATCGGATGCCGACCATGCAAACAGGCTGGGCGATCGCTCCATTGGAGTTGCTCTTGAGAGAGGCGTGATGCATGCGCCGATCAATCGATACTGCACCCAGGAACAGAGAAACCACCCGGATAGAAGATGGGGCGGGGGAGCTCGGTCACGGGCCGCCCGAGGCGGGCAGATGGGTAGCAAAGGACGGCTCGCTGATCTGCTCTTCACCGACCGATGGGTGTGGTGAGACCGAGGATGTCGATCCCGAGGAGGCAACATCGGGCAGTTCGCTCCTTGCGGCTGTCGTTCTGGTGCCCCTCATCTTCATTGGGGTGGGCCTGCTCGGTGAGTTCGGCCCGTTCAAGGCACAAACGACTCTGGAGAGGATGCGCATCGACGGAGGGAGCGCCGCCGCCGGCCTCGACCAGCGGTCTGACATCGGGACCGGATCGCTAGCACGCCTTCAGAGCGAAACGTCCGAGTCCCTGATGCAGGCGGTCTCGGCAAGTCCGGCGGGACCTCGACAACGGCCCGACGCCGACGCTCCGCGCAGTGACGCGCTCTCCGGTGAACTGGCCAGCGCGCGCAGGGAGCTTGAAGAGGCGGTCCAGCGCACGCACGCAGCGGAAATTGCCGCGGAAGAGCTGCGGCAGTCTCTTCAACACGAGCAGGCCCGCAGCGCCGCGTTCGCGGACGAACTTGCCGGAGCCCGCCGCGAAATCGAGGCCCATATCGCGCAGGCGCGCGAGGCGGACAAGACGGCCACGCAGCAGAGGGATGCGGCCGCGTGGGAGGTCGCTGAACTGCGGCAGTCCCTGCAGCAGGAGCGGGAAAAGAGCGCCGTGCTGGCCAAGCGAGTGAGCGCCGCGCAGGCGATGGCGGCAAGCGCCGAGCAAGAACGTTACGAGGCGCAGTCACGCGCCGCGGCCCTCGCGAGCGAGCTTGCCGGCATGTCTCGCGGATCGGCCACGGCCGACAATGCGGCGGCGGAGCAAGGGGAGGCGGCGGGGCGCGAGATCGCGGAATTGCGGCAATCCTTGCAGCAGGAACGCGAAAAGAACGCAGCCCTCGCACAACAGGAGGACGCCGCGCGGGCGGCAACGGCGAACGCTGAGCAACAACGCCGTGCCCTCGAAGAGGCCCAGGCTCACGCTGCCGCGCTGGAGAGCAAGCTTGCGCAAACGCGCGGCGACATCGAATCCCTGAACGGGCATCTGCGCGAGGCGAACGATGCAGCCTCGCAGCAGAAACAGGCAGCGAACCGGGAGATCGCCGAACTGCGACAGTCGCTGGAACGGGAGCGGAGCAGGACTGAAGCCAGGGAGGGAGAGATCGCCTCGGTATCGCGCCTTACCGGTCAGCGCGCCCCGGCGGCGCAAAGAAACGACGGTCCGATCTTGTCGACGGCGCAAAACGTGACCGCAGCGGAGCCGCCGACGAGGCCAGGTCAGGACGAGGTGGAGGCCCGATTGATCCCGCGTGCCAGAGCCTTGCTCGATCAGGGCAATATCGGTGCAGCGCGGATCGTGCTCGAGCTGGCTGCCGAGAAGAACATTGCGCAGGCGACCTTCATGCTCGCGGAGACATATGATCCGGCGGTTCTGGCCGCTTGGGGTGCCTATGGAACGCGCGGCGAGGCGGCCAAAGCGCGAGAGCTCTACGCGAAGGCACAGAGGAGTGGCGTTCGCGGAGCCAAGGAACGACTGGATGCATTGCATCACTGAGCGTGGGCTTTGCAATTCATGCCGGGACGAGTGGTTGCAATGGGTCATCCGGAAAGGAACGACATGAACAAGCTGCCAAGGTCGCTCTCGTCGCTCCTGCTCGCCGCGCTGGTGCCGATTGCCGTGCTACTTCAACCGGCTTGCGTGGAAGCGCAAACCGCAAGATCCGCCAAGGCGGATGTGCAAATAAGCCGAGGGCCGCTCCCTCAGGAGAGAGAAAAGGACCGGATGAACGCCTGGACCGTCGGGCTCGCCGGCGGCCTGCTCGAGGGCGCGCCGATTCGCCTCGCGGCAGAAATGGCCCGTGTCGTCGACGACGGAGCAGAGCTGCACCTCTTGCCGATCGTCACCCGGGGCGCCACCGACAATCTGAACGCGCTGCTCTACCTGCGTGGTGTCGATACCGCAATCATCAATTCCGACGCCCTCGACGAGTACAAGCTTCAGGTTCCCCAGATCCAAAGCCGCATCACCTACTTGCTCAATCTGTTCCCGTCCGAATTGCACATCTTCGTGCGGCCGGAGATCACGAGCCTGCAGGACCTTGTCGGCAAGAAAGTGAACTTCAATACCCAGGGCACCGCAGCCGCCTATTCCGGACCGCTGATCTTCAGCCGCCTCGGCATCGACGTCGACAAGACGTTCATTCCGCATCAGCTTGCCCTGGAACAGATGCGCAAGGGTGAGATGTCGGCCGTGGTGTTCATCACGTCGAAGCCCGTCGACGCCTTCGTACGCGGTCGTTGGGAAGCGGGATTCAAGTTTCTCCCGGTCCATTACGACCGGAGATTCGAGGACTATTATCTACCCGCGACGTTGGACGCGGCCGAGTATCCCAATCTGATCAAGCAGGGCGATCGGATCTCGACCATCGCGGTGCCGACAGCGCTCGTTGCGTTCAACTGGCGGCCAGGCTCCAATCGCTATCAACGTGTGGCGCGCCTCGTTGATTACCTGTTCTCGCGCATCGACCGCCTGCAGGCACCAGGTTTTGATCCGAAATGGCGATCGATCAATCTCGCCGCGACCATCCCGGGGCTAACCCGCTTCCAGGCAGCGCAGGAATGGCTGGATCGCCAGGCGCGCAGCGCCCAGGCGAAGCCATGAATGCTGCCGTTGCTCCGCTCGCCATCGCCTTCAACGTTGCCTGCGGAATCGCTTACGCGCAAAACACGAACGATGCCATCGAAACACTTCGTGCTTGTTCAACAATGGAAGGACAGGGCCGGCTGGAATGTCTGCAGGATCTGTCGCGTAAGATTCCGCCGCCCGGGCGGCGGGCGTCTGACGATGGCTGGCTGATCAGCGAGACCACCTCGCCGGTCGACTATTCGCCGATCGTCACCGCCACCACATCGTCTGTCAGCGGCTCCGATGGAGCCGCGATGCAGCTCGCAATCCACTGCCGCAAAGGCCGCACCGAAGTCACGGTCGCCGGACCGGCGCTGTCACGGAGCGCCAACGAATACGTCATCTCCTTTCGGCTGAATGCGGACACGCCGATGCAACTCGCGGCAGCATCGCCGTCATTCGGCTCCGGCGTTGCTTTCGGGGGCGACGTCGTAAAGTTGCTGAACGCGCTACCCGAGGACGGTCACATCGTCGTGCGCCTTTTCGCCCGCACCGGTCAGGTGCAAGACGGACAGTTCCTGCTCGGCGGATTCGAGAAGGTGCGTAAGAGAATGGCGGCTGCATGCAAATGGCCACATAGCGTCGCCAGACCAGGAAGGTGATGGTCAGGAAAGGGAGACACGAGATGATCAATTCGAAGTTGGCGACGGCAGTCATCAGCGGCTTTGCGATGCTGCTTCTGGTCGAACCGAGCGCGCAGGCGCAGCAGGACAACCTGCTGATTCCGCAGTCAACCGCGAAGAGCCAGGCGAGCTATCCGAAGCATTCCGTCAGACAGAAGCAGGCGATCAAACCGGGGCAGGGTCACGCGACCAAGCAGACGGCTGCGAACGACACGGGGGTGGCCCAGGCGACAAAAGCCGGGACTGCGAAGCAGCCGCACCGACTGATCCTTCAGGTCAACGCCAACGAACCTGCGATGATGAACCTCACCCTCAACAATGCCACCAACGTCGCGCAGTATTACCGCGACCTCGGTGAGCCGGTGTCGATCGAGATTGTCACCTTTGGTCCCGGGCTTCACATGCTCCGCGACGACACCTCGCCGGTAAAGCCACGCATCGAGGTGCTCGCGATGAGCAATCCCGAAATCTCCTTCAAAGCCTGCGGCAACACCCAGGACAATATGCGGAAGGTGGAGAACAAGGACATCAATCTGATTCCGCAGGCGACGGTTGTCAAATCGGGTGTCGTCCGCGTCATGGAGCTGCAGGAACAGGGCTGGAGCTACGTCAAGCCGTGAGGTTGGCGGCAACGGGGCCGGATGCACAGCGAGCAGAACATGTCGCTACCTGTGCCGTGGTCTTGCGATTGCCCGATCGGAACGAGCAGTGGTAACCAAGAGTCCGGGCGAAGAAAGAGAAGGGCTCGAAGCATGGTCTGGGATCCGCAGCAATATCTGAAGTTCTCCGGCCATCGGCTCCGGCCCGCCGTCGACCTGTTGATGCGGATTCCGGATTTTGCCCCGCGCGCGATCGCCGATCTCGGCGCCGGCGCCGGCAACGTCACCAAATTGATCAGGGAGCGCTGGCCGGCGGCACCCGTGACCGGCATCGAGGGCTCGGCGGAGATGGTCGCGGCGGGGCGCAAGGCCGCGCCTGACGTGGAATGGTCACATGAGGATCTCGGTCACTGGCGTCCCGACGGGCATTACGACCTGATCTATTCCAATGCCGCACTGCACTGGCTGCCCAATCATGCGGCACTGTTTCCGTCGCTGATGGAGAAGGTGACGCCGGGAGGCATGCTCGCGGTGCAGATGCCGCGCAATTTCCTCGCGCCGTCGCATGTGCTGATCGGCGAGACCGCGCTCGATGGCCCATGGCGCTCCAAGCTGGAGCATCTCGTCAGCCCGCCGCCGGTGGAAGCGCCGGCCTTCTATCACGACCTACTTGCGCCGCTGTCGGCCAACATCGACATCTGGGAGACCGAATATCTGCAGGTGCTCGAAGGCGACAATCCCGTGAAGGAATGGACCAAGGGCACCTGGTTGACGCGCTATCTCGACGTGTTGCAGGGCGAGGAGAAGGCCGCCTTCGAGGCCGCTTATGGAGCGCGCGTCGCAGTGGAGTATCCGAAGAATGCCACGGGCCAGACGCTATTCCCCTTTCGGCGCCTTTTCATCGTCGCGCAGCGCCACGGCTGACGGTCTGCCGCAATGCGGCATGAGCGCCGTTCCATCGGGACAGGCCTGGACGCCGGTTGCACAGACGGCACTCGCCAAGTTAGCTTGGCAGCGCGCGGGGAATAAGATCGCGACGAACTGACGGCTGCGGCCCAACAAGAACATCAGCAACGGTCGGGGGTGATCGCGCTCCCGGCCGTTGCGCTTGAACGATCCAATCGGGGGGACACAAGTTGCTGCGTGTGCTGAATCGTTTTCTCGATCATCTCGAGGAATGGCTGATCGCGACGATGATCGCGGCTGCGACGTCGCTCATCTTCGTCGCGGTGCTGCACCGTTACGGCGCCGGGCTGTCGATCGACCTGGCCAAATGGGCGGAAGCCCGCAACCTGGCCTTCCTCGCCGTGCCCGCGCGCGCGACGTTCGCCTGGCTTGCCGCGCTCGATTTGTCCTGGGCGCAGGAGCTCTGCATCTACATGTTCATCTGGATGGCGAAGTTCGGCGCCGCCTACGGCGTGCGGACCGGCATCCATGTCGGCGTCGACGTGCTCGTCAACCGGCTTCCCGGCGGATCGCGCCGGCGCGTCATCACTTTCGGTCTGCTGTGCGGTGCTCTGTTCACCGCCATCATCGGCTATTTCGGCGCCGCCTTCGTCAGCCACATGTGGCACAGCGGCCAGCAATCCAACGACCTCGAAGCGCCGATGTGGATGGTCTATCTCACCATCCCGGTCGGTTCGGGGCTGATGTGCTTTCGCTTCCTCCAGGTTGCCTGGTCGTTCCATCGCACCGGCGAACTGCCGCATCACGACATGGCGGGCGTCGAGGGCGTCGAGGCGGATCCGGTGCATCCGGCTCCGGTGACGCGCAGCCAGGTCATCCGGGACGAGCGCAGCCCGCTCGGCTGGATCCTGATGCTGCTGCCGGTCCTGATCGTCGCCTTGTGCGTCGCTCATGCGGCTCATGTCATCACCCTGCCGCAGGGCCTGCGCGTCTTCATCGTGTTCGCGCTGCTGCTCTCCTTGATGCTCACGGGCATGCCGATCTCGATCGCGCTCGGTCTCACCGTGCTCAGCTTCATGTTCACGCTGACCGACGTGCGGACCGAATCGGTGGCGCTGAAGCTCTTTACCGGCATCGAGAATTTCGAGATCATGGCGATCCCGTTCTTCATCCTCGCCGGCAACTTCCTGACCCATGGCGGCGTGGCGCGGCGGATGATCGCCTTCGCAACCTCGCTGGTCGGCCATTGGTACGGCGGCCTTGCGCTGTCGGGCGTGGTCGCCTGCGCGCTGTTCGCCGCAATCTCCGGCTCCTCGCCGGCGACCGTGGTGGCGATCGGCTCGGTGATCCTGCCCGCGATGGTCGCGCAAGGCTTTCCGAAGCGCTTCGGGGCGGGCGTGATCACGACGTCGGGCTCGCTCGGCATTCTCATTCCGCCGTCGATCCCGATGGTGCTCTACGCCGTCTCGACCAACAGCTCCGTCGGCAAGCTGTTCATCGCCGGCATCGTGCCGGGGCTGGCGCTGGCCTCGCTGCTCGGCGCCACGACGTTCTACCGCGCCTGGCGCAACGATTATCCGCGGATGCCGAAGGCGACCTTCATGGAGCGTCTCGATGCGTTCCGCAAGTCGATCTGGGGCATCCTCCTGATCGTGATCGTGATCGGCGGCATCTACAGCGGCCTGTTCACGCCGACGGAAGCCGCCGCCGTCAGCGCAGTCTACGCCTTCATCGTCGCGGTGTTCATCTACAAGGACCTGAAGCTGCGCGACGTGCCGCGCGTGCTGCTGTCATCTGCCAACCTCTCGGCGATGCTGCTCTACATCATCACCAACGCCGTGCTGTTCTCGTTCCTGATGACCTACGAGAACGTGCCGCAGGCGCTGGCGCAATGGATGATCGACCAGGGCCTGGGCTGGATCGGCTTCCTGCTGCTCGTCAACATCCTGCTGCTGCTGGCCGGCAACGTGATGGAGCCGTCCTCGATCATCCTGATCATGGCGCCGATCCTGTTTCCGGTCGCGGTCAAGCTCGGCATCGACCCGATTCATTTCGGCATCCTGATGACGGTCAACATGGAGGTCGGGCTGTGCCATCCGCCGGTCGGCCTCAACCTCTACGTCGCCTCCGGCATCGCCAAGATGGGGATCACCGAGCTCACGGTCGCGGTGTGGCCGTGGCTGCTGACGATGCTGGGCTTCCTCGTGGTGGTGACCTATTGGCCCGGCCTGTCGCTGTGGCTGCCGCGGCTGCTCGGGATGTAGCGGGGCGAGCGTGTACCTCTCCCCCTTGTGGGGGCGAGGGTGGGATAGGGGCGCGCTGTCCCAAAGTTCCCGTCATTGCGAGCGCAGCGAAGCAATCCAAAAGTCCCTCCGCGGAAAGATCCTGGATTGCTTCGCTGCGCTCGCAATGACGAATTGACAGGGCCGGACGCATACACAAACCATGGCCGGTACCAGCCCGGCCATGACGCTTGCGCTTAAGTTGCCTTCCTACTCCGCGCTGCTCACCAGCTTGATCCGCGGTGCTTGCGCCTCGGTCAGGCTGCGATAAGCGGCGAGGTAGTCCAGGGCCATGCGGCGCGCGGTGAAGCGGGTCTCGAACTGCTTGCGGATCGCGGTGCGGTCGAGTTGCGGAAGCCGGCTCACCACGCCCGCGGCGCTGATGACGTCCTCGACGATGAAGCCGGTGAGGCCCTCGTCGATGATCTCCGGCACCGAGCCGCGGTTGAAGGCGACGACCGGCGTTCCGCACGCCATGGCCTCGATCATGACGAGGCCGAACGGCTCCGGCCAGTCGATCGGCAGCAAGAGGCCGAGCGCGCCGCTGAGGAAATCCGATTTCTCGTGATCGCTGATCTCGCCGATGAACTCCACCAATGGGTTGTTCTCGATCATCGGCCGGATCAGCTCGTCGTAATAATCCTGGTCGGCACGGTCGACCTTGGCCGCGATCTTGAGCGGAATGCCGCAATGGGTCGCGATCTTGATGGCGCGGTCGACGCCCTTCTCGGGCGCGATGCGGCCGAGCACGGCGAGGTATTCCTGTTTCGCCGGCTTCGGCGTCAGCAGATTCTCCGGCAGGCCATGGTGGATCGTCGTCACCCAGTTCGCCTGCGGCACCGGACGCCGCTGCGCATTGGAGATCGAGATGACGGGCATCTTGGCGAAGGTGTTGAAGACCGGCTGATGCTCCGGCAGATCGAGCCGGCCGTGCAGCGTGGTCACGAACGGGGTCGGCTGGCGGTGGAACAACGACCAGGGATAATAGTCGAGATGGAAGTGGAGGAAGTCGAACTCCTCGTCGTCACATTTCTGCCGCACCCGCTCCAGCAGCACCATGTGCAGCGCGTTGGGATCGCGCACGGAACCGTCGAGCCGAAGCGCCCGCGGCCATAATGCATCGAGCTTGGCCGATGTCTGCGAGTCGCCACTGGCGAAAAGCGTCACGTCGTGGCCCAGGGCCACCAGCTCTTCCGTCAACCAATGCACCACCCGCTCGGTGCCGCCATACAGCTTGGGTGGAACAGCCTCCGTCAACGGAGCTACCTGCGCGATGCGCATCTCACCATCTCCTCTGCGATCATGAATGTGAAACCCCCGCCTTTACGGCACCGGCAATGCCAGACGAGGGAACGTTCCCGCACCTGCGAAGTTCCTTCCCGCAAACGTTACATATTCGACAGTCGGGGAAGCGTCGCGATGCTGCCACCACATCTTCGCAGATCGTCCGCATCCGCATGTCGTGATGGAGTTGCCCGGGAACCGAGGCGAAGCGGTCGATGTTCACTCGACCAGTAACGAAACGAAAAACAGCATAACGGGGCGATAGCCATATGGATCAGCTTTCTGGATACGCGCGCAGGCCATTTGCCTTTGTCTTGCGCTATCTCCGGCGTCGTCTCGCGTCGCATTTGGTGATCCTGATCGCGGTCGTGGGGGCCGTTGCCTGCTCCGTAGGCACCCAGTATGGCGTCAAGGCCCTGGTCGACGCCTTGTCTGCCGGTCCCTCGTATGGCGGCGGCGTATGGCTGGCATTCATTCTGCTCATGTCACTGATTGCCGCCGACAACTTCCTGTGGCGGATCGCGAGCTGGACGGCGAGCTTCACCTTCGTCCGGGTCACGGGCGATTTACGGCGCGACATCTTTCGTCATCTGACCGGACACGCGCCGAGCTACTTCTCGGACCGGATGCCCGGCATGCTGACGAGCCGCATCACCGCGACCTCCAACGCGGTGTTCACCGTCGAGAACATGTTCGTCTGGAATGTGTTGCCGCCCTGCATTGCCACAATTGCGGCGATCATCCTGATTGGAACCGTCAGCCCCTATATGGCGCTCGGCCTGATCGCGATCGCGGGCGGCATGGTGGTTGCGATGTTTCGTCTGGCCGCGGCCGGCAAGCCGCTGCACGACGATTTCGCCGACAAGGCCGCATTGGTCGACGGCGAGATGATCGACGTCATCAGCAACATGCCGCTGGTGCGCGCCTTCTGCGGCATCAGCCACGAGCATGAGCGGTTCGACGCGACGGTCAACCAGGAGCTGACCGCGCGAAGCCGCAGCCTGCGTTACCTGGAGAAGCTGCGGCTGTTGCATGCCGTCATCACCGTGCTTCTGACCATTGCCCTGATGGCCTGGGCGATCTCGCTCTGGCAGAAGGGCGAAGCGACGACGGGCGACGTCGTGCTGGTCTGTACGCTCGGCATCTCCATCCTGAGCGCCACGCGCGATCTCGCGGTGGCGCTGGTCGACGTCACCCAGCACGTCGCGCGTCTGACCGAGGCGATCGCCACGCTGCTGGTGCCGCACGAGCTCCGCGACCACCCCGAGGCCGAGCCCCTGGTCAAGAGCGGCGCGGCCATCGCGTACAACAACGTCACCTTCGGCTATCCCGGCGGCGACAAGATCTTCGAGCGCTTCAGCCTGCGCCTGCAGCCCGGCCAGCGCGTCGGACTGGTCGGCCAGTCCGGCGGCGGCAAGTCGACGCTGTTCACGCTGCTGCAGCGTTTCTACGACGTCGACGAGGGCAGCATCACCATCGACGGCCAGGACATCTCGAAGGTGACGCAGTTGAGCCTGCGCGAGGCGATTTCCGTCGTGCCGCAGGACATTTCCCTGTTTCATCGCTCCATTCGCGAGAACATCCGCTACGGCCGGCCGAGCGCGACCGACGACGAGGTGCTGCGCGCGGCGATCGCGGCGCGCTGCGACTTCGTCGAGAGCCTGCCGGAGGGGCTCGACACCATGGTCGGCGACCGCGGCGTCAAGATGTCGGGCGGCCAGCGCCAGCGCATCGCCATCGCGCGCGCCTTCCTGAAGGACGCGCCGATCCTGCTGCTGGACGAGGCGACCGCCGCGCTCGACAGCGAATCCGAGGAGGCGATCCGCGAGGCGCTGTCGCGCCTGATGCGCGGCCGCACCGTGATCGCGATCGCCCATCGCCTCGCGACGCTGCGCAATTTCGACCGCGTCGTGGTGTTGAGAAATGGTAAGATCATCGAGGACGGCTCGCCCGAGCGTCTGATGCAGGGCCACGGGCCGTATCGTGAGCTGGTCACGCAGGAAATGAGCCGGCTCGCGCAAGCCGCCGCGTGAACCAACAGTCGCGTTGTCGAGTCGGTCGCGTTTCGAAACCAGCGCAGGGGAGCAGCTCATGTCGGCCGAAGCCGTAACCAAGTTCGTCTCCGTGACGCGGACCCCGGAACAGGTCGCGGAACAGCCCTTCTACATTCCGATGACCGGGCCCTCGGCCCGGCCGCGGCGTTCGCTCAAGCACGACGATACCTTCATCGTGCTCGACAGCCACGGCGACATCGGCGCGTCGGCCGGCGGGCCGGACGGGCTGTTCCATCATGATACGCGCTACCTCGCGCGCCTCGAGCTCGTGCTCGACGATCTCCAGCCGCTCCTGCTCGGATCGAATCTGCGCGACGACAATTCGGCGTTGACCGTCGACCTCACCAATCCGGACATCTACCGGCAGGGCAACCTCGTCCTGCAGAAGGACCTGTTGCACGTCGTGCGCACGATCTTCCTGTGGCGTGGCACCGCCTACCAGCGCATCGGCGTGCAGAACCACGGCGACCGGCGCACCAGCTTCAACCTGACGCTGCTGTTCGGCAACGACTTCGCCGATCTGTTCGAGGTCCGCGGCGAGCGGCGACCGCGCCGCGGGATCGGAACGAGCCGGCTGCTCGGACCGACCGACGTCCTGTTCGAATATCGCGGTCTCGACGACGCCGAGCGGACCACCGGGCTGCATTTCGATCCGCGCCCGACGCGGCTCTCGGTCGATGCCGCAACCTGGGAGCTTGACCTGGAGCCGCACCAGGCCAAATCGCTGTTCGTCGCCGTGTCCTGCAACCGGCCGGTGACGGAAAAGCCGGTGCGGTTCTTCCCGGGCCTGCTGGCGCACCGCCGCGAGATGCGGCACCAGACGGCCGGGGCCGCCAGCATCGAGACCTCCAACAACATCTTCAACGAGGTGCTGTGCCAGGCGATGGCCGACCTCAACATGCTGATGACCGAGACGCCGCAGGGACGCTATCCCTATGCCGGCATTCCCTGGTACTCGACGACGTTCGGGCGCGACGGCCTCATCACCGCGCTGCAGATGCTCTGGGTCGATCCGCGCATTGCCAAGGGCGTCCTGCGTCGGCTCGCGCATTTCCAGGCCGCAGCGGTCGATCCGCTCGCCGACGCCGCGCCCGGCAAGATCCTGCACGAGATGCGCGGCGGCGAGATGGCTGCGCTCGGAGAGGTTCCGTTCGCGCATTATTACGGCAGCGTCGATTCGACCGCGCTGTTCGTGCTGCTCGCAGGCAGCTATTTCGAGCGCACCGGCGACGAGGCCACGTTGATCGAGCTGTGGCCCGCGATCGAGGCGGGGCTGGCCTGGATCGACGGTCCCGGCGATCCCGATCAGGACGGCTTCGTCGAATACCAGCGCGCGACCGAGAAGGGGCTGGCGAACCAGGGCTGGAAGGATTCCTATGACGCGATCTTCCATGCCGACGGCCGGCTTGCCGAGGGCAATATCGCGCTCGCGGAGGTGCAAGGCTACGTCTTTGCCGCCAAGCAGCTCGCCGCACGCTGCGCGCTGCGGCTCGGCAAGCCGGACCGCGTGCGCAAGCTCGAGGCTGAAGCCAGGGCGCTGGCCGAGCGCTTCGAGCAGGCGTTCTGGTGCGAGGAGCTCGGCACCTATGCGCTCGCGCTCGACGGCAAGAAGCGGCCCTGCAAGGTCAGGACCTCGAACGCCGGACAGATCCTGTTCAGCGGCATGGTCCGGGAGGACCGCGCGCGTCTCGTCGCCGCCGATCTGATGCGGCCGCATTTCTTCTCGGGCTGGGGCATCCGCACCGTCGCGCAAGGCGAGGTGCGTTACAACCCGATGTCCTATCATGACGGATCGATCTGGCCGCACGACAATGCGCTGATCGCGCTGGGGCTGGCGCGCTACGGCCTCAAGCATTCGGTGGCGCATGTCTTCAAGGGGTTGTTCGACGCCGCGACCTACATGGATCTGCGCCGGTTGCCCGAATTGTTCTGCGGCTTCCGGCGCGAGAAGCGGCGCGGGCCGACGCTCTACCCGGTCGCCTGCGCGCCGCAGGCCTGGGCCAGCGCGACGCCGTTCACGCTGCTGGAAGCGGCGCTCGGCCTCGAATTCGACGTCGCGCGCGGCGAGATTCGCCTGCGCAACCCGCATCTGCCGGCGTTCCTCAACGAGGTGATCCTGCGCGATCTGCGCCTCGGCGAATCCAGCGTCGATCTTCGCGTCAGCCGTCACGGCGACGACGTGGCGCTGGAAGTGTTGCGCACGCGCGGTCAGATCCAGGTCTCGATCGTGCTGGCGCGCTAGAGGCGAGGAGGAGTTCATGCGTGCGATCGGAAGGTGGGTCCTGGGCGTGGCGATCGTCGCGGGCTTGACGGCCGCCGTATCGCGCGCGGCCGAGGAGCCGCCTGCATCCTCGAGCGAAGCAAAGGCACCGGCAAATGTGCAATCGCCGGCATCCGCAGTGCCCGTCACGCCCAAGGACGCCGCGCCGCCGCCCTCGGTGACCATCATCGGCGCGAGCGAGGCCCACGGCGTTCTCGGCCGCGACGTTCGCAGCGCCGCCGGCGAGGACATGGGGCGCATCGTCGACGTCATCGTCGATCGCACCGGCCATGTCCGCGCTGCGGCGATCGATTTCGGCGGCTTCCTCGGCGTCGGCAGCCGCAAGATAGTCGTGGATTGGAACGCGCTGCGCTTCGGCAAGATCGCCAACAAGAAGGACAGCATCACGCTGGAATTGACCAAGGCGCAGGTCGCGGCCGCACCGGAATACAAGGAGGACACGCCGATCGTCGTGCTCGGCGCGTCCGGCAGCCTTCAGCCGCTGCAGGCGATCCAGTGAGGTGCAGGGAGGGCTGACCGCCCGTGCTGTTGTCGAGGAAGCCGAACCATGCAGATCGCGGCGGCGTCGTCGAGCAGGACAACGTCGCGGAGCCGGCGGCTGGGGGCATTCCGGCGCCGTCGCGCCAGAGCCTGCGCGGCCTCGACTGGTTCATCTTCTTCCTCGCCGACGTGCAGACCGGATTCGGTCCCTTCATCGCCGTCTATCTAACGACGCAGAAATGGACCCAGGTCGAGATCGGGCTCGTGCTGTCGATCGGCGGCATCGTCGCCCTGATCGGCCAGATGCCGGGCGGCGCGATCATCGATGCCGCGAAATCGGAGCGCCTCGTCGCCGCCCTCGCGATCGCGACCATCGGCGCCTGCGCGCTGGCCTATGCGGTAATGCCGATCTTCCCCGTCGTGGTCACCGCCGCCACGCTGCATGCGATGGCGAGCTGCGTGCTCGGGCCCGCGATCGCCGCGATCAGCCTCGGCCTCGTCGGCCCGCTCGCGATCGGCGAACGGCTCGGCCGCAACGCGCGCTTCGCCTCGCTCGGCAACGGCGTCGCGGCGGCGGTGATGGGCACCGCGGGCTATCTGCTGTCGAGCCACTCGGTCTTCCTGGTCACCTTCCTGCTGGTGATCCCGACCCTGATCGCGCTGTCGCGCATCCGCGAGAACGAGATCGATATCAGGCGCTGTCACGGCGAGATGCCGCCTGAAGCCGCCGACCGCGGCGATCCCAATATCTGGCACCTGATCCGGCAGCGCCCGCTCATCGTGTTCGCGCTCAGCGTGCTGCTGCTGCAGCTCGCGAATGCCGCGATGATGCCGCTGATGGCGAGCGCGGTGACGGCGCGGTCGAGCCAATGGGCGACCGTGCTCGTGGCCTTCTGCATCGTCGTTCCGCAAGCGATCGTGGCGCTGCTGTCGCCGACGGTCGGGCGCAAGGCGCAAGCCTGGGGCCGGCGGCCGCTGCTGCTGATCGGATTTGGCGCATTGGCTATACGCGGCCTGTTGTTTGCGACCGTGCGCGATCCGTATCTCTTGGTGCTGGTGCAGGTGTTTGACGGCATCACCGCAGCTGTCTTCGCGGTGATGATCCCGCTGATCGTCGCCGATGTCGCCTTCGGCAGCGGGCATTTCAACCTGGCGCAGGGGATCGTCGGCACCGCCACAGGCATCGGCGCGTCGCTGAGCACGGTGCTCGGCGGCTACGTCAGTGACAAGTTCGGCAATGCCACCGCATTCATCGGGCTGTCCGGCGTTGCCGCGATGGGACTCCTGCTGATCCTCTTTGTGATGCCGGAGACGCGGCGCACGGGTCTGACCGCCACCAAAGAATTGGCCGGCTGAACGAATTCAGCCGGCCCAAAGTGGGTGGGGAAGAAGGTTGAGGATCAAGCGTCGAGATTGTGCAGGCGCTGGCGGTTGCGCAGCACGATCTGGCGGGCACCGGAGAAACCGAGAATGCCCTGAGCGTGCAGTTGCGACAGCGCGCGCGACACGGTCTCCAAGGTGAGGCCGAGATAGTCGCCGATGTCGCGGCGGCACATCGGCAACGCCATCATGCCGGCGACGGCGAGGCGGCGGTCCATTTCGAGCAGGAAGGTCGCAACGCGCTCCATCGCAGTCTTGCGGCCCAGCAGCAGCATGTGGTCCTCGGCATGGCGCAGCTCGCCGGCGGTCATGGCCCAGAGCTTGCGGGCGACCTGAACGTCGGTGCCGGCGGCCTTTTCGAGGCTGGCGCGCTTCACGAGGCGAACGGTGGTGTCGATGATGGCTTCAGCGGCGAGGCGGTGAGTGGGACCGGATTCGAGGCCGAACACGTCGCCCGGAAGATGGAAGGCGCCGATCTGGCGGCGGCCGTCGGAGAGAAGCTTGTAGCTGCGCACCGCGCCGGTGATGACCTGATAGACATATTCGGCCGTCTCGTCCTCGCCGTAGATCTCCTCGTCCTTGCCGTAGGAGAACTCGGTGGCGACCACACCGACACGGCCCGCGATCGCGCCGAACTGGTCGGTAACGGGGTGGGCAGGGGCAATCTTGCCACCGATTTGGGTGTTGATCGCCTGGGTGTTGAGCGTCTGGGTCAGCATCTGCGCCATCTCCGTTGTGATGACGCTTTCCTACGCGGTATCGGGTGCTTCGAAAATTTCGCGAGATATCTTAAGGAGGGTGCCTTACGTAGAATCCCGTAGGTCAGGCGCAGGGGCGGTCCTCGATCGCGTGGCGGATGCATTTGACGAGGTTTTCGTCCAGAAGCGGCTTCAAAACCACGTCCTTGATGCCAGCCGTCGCGGCGCGGGCCGAGATGTTCTCGTCGGGGTAGCCGGTGATCAGGATCACGGGGGCGTCGCGGTGGGATTTGCGCAGCCGGCCGGTCAGGTCGATGCCGTTGATGTCGGGCATCTTGTAGTCGATGACGTAGCAGTCCGGCCCGGGCGCGGCGCCGAGATTGAGCAGCGCCGTGCCGCTCCGGAAGGTCCGCACGGCGAAGCCGTCGGTCTCCAGCAGGAAGCGCAGGGATCCGAGGACTGCGGCATCATCGTCGACCACAAAGACGGTGGGCTGTGGGTAGGACGACGGCCGCGCATGATGTGGGCTGACCTCAACCATGCTGTCTGGCTAGCACGGCGCCGTGAAGCCGCCTTGACCTGCCTCAATCGTTGAGCATGCCGGCGCGCATCGCGAGGCGAACCAGCTCCGAAAGGCTGCTCGCCTGCATCTTGGTCATGACGTTGGCACGGTAGACCTCGATGGTCCGCGGGCTGATGTCGTATTCGCGGGCGATCAGCTTGTTGGAAAGGCCCGCGACCAGCCCCTCCATGACCTGGCGCTCCCGCGGGCTCAAGGACGCGACGCGAGCAGCGATGTCCTGTGCGACGGCCTCGTTCTTGGCGGCGGGCTCGGCCTGGCGGAGTGCCGACTCGATCATGGCGGTGAGCCGGTCGTCGTCGAACGGCTTCTCCAGGAAATCGACGGCCCCGAGCTTCATCGCCTCGACCGCCAGCGGCACGTCGCCATGACCGGTCATGATCACGATCGGGAACCGGCTTTGCTGCGCCTTCATCCGCTTCAAGAGCTCGATGCCGTCGAGGCCGGGCATGCGCACGTCGGAGACGACGCAGCCGAAATCGAGGCCGGGCAGGGCTTCGAGAAAGGCGAGCGCGTCGTCGAACAGGGTGACGGCGAAGCCGGCGGAATCCAGCAGGAAGTTCAGCGAGTCCCGCATCGCCGCGTCGTCGTCGATGACGTAAACTTTTCCATTGGTCGTCATGAATCAGCTCTCGTCGGTTGCCGGCAGGGTGAAGCGGAACGTCGCTCCGCCCGCTGCATTGCTCTCGGCCCACATGCGGCCGCCATGGGCCTCGATGATCGAGCGGCTGATGGAGAGTCCCACGCCCATGCCGGTGTCTTTGGTGGTGAAGAAGGTCTGAAACAGGTTTGGAATGACGTCTTCGCGGAAGCCGATGCCGGTGTCGGAGACCTCCACCTCGATCATGCCGTCGCCGACACGGGTGTTGGCGACGACCAGCTCGCGCCGCTGCGACTGCGACATCGCCTCGAGCGCGTTTCGGAACAGGTTGACCAGCACCTGCTGAATCTGCACCCGGTCGGCGAGAACGAGGTCGGCGTCGGGATCGAGGCTGAAGCGGAGCTGCACGTTCTGCTCGCGCGCGCCGGCGAGCCCGAGCGCGCCCGCTTCCTCGATCAGCTTGGACAGGCTCTCGACCCGCTTCTCCGATTCGCCGCGGGAGACGAAGTCGCGCAGGCGGCGGATGATCTGGCCGGCGCGCAGGGCCTGCTCCGCCGCCCGGTCCAGCGCGCTCTCGACCTTCGGCAAGTTGGGATCGGTGCTGCCGGCGAGGAGGCGCCGCGATCCCTTCATGTAATTGCTGATCGCCGCCAGCGGCTGGTTGAGCTCGTGGGCGAGCGCGGAAGCCATCTCGCCCATCGCGGTCAACCGCGACACGTGCACGAGCTCGGCTTGCAGCTCCTGGAGCCGCGCCTGGGTCTTCTGATGCTCGGTGAGGTCGCGCACGAAGCCGGTGAAATGAGGCTCGCCCGCGCGTTGCGTCTTGCCGACGGACAGGTGCATCGGGAACGTCGTGCCGTCGCGGCGTTTTCCCGTCACGATCCGGCCGATGCCGATGATGTGCGGGTCATTGGTCCTGAGGTAGCGCGTGAGATAGCCGTCGTGACGCGACTGATCGGGCTCCGGCATGAGAATGCTCACGTTCCGCCCGATGGCTTCCTGCTTGCTGTAGCCGAACAGCCGCTCCGCAGCGGTGCTGAAGAGCTGCATGATGCCGCGTGAATCGATGACGATCATGGCATCGGGCACAGTCTCGAGAATCGAACGAAGATGATTCTCCTGAGACCGCAGGGCTTCCTCGAGCTGTTTCTCCTCGTTGATGTCGAGGAATATCCCGCTGAGGTGACGCGGCGTGCCCGCATCGTCCCGGATCACGCCGGCCCTGGCGCGGATCCATTGGCCGTTTCCGGATGCACCGCCGATCTTGAAGGACAGGTCAAGGCCCCCGCCGCCTTCCGATGTGCGCCCGATCGCCTTCAGCAGGTGGTCCCGATCGCCTGGCTCCAACAGGGAAAGAAAAAGATCGTAGCTGACGACCTGGTCCGGCTTCAGTCCAAACAGCCGCCTCGCCGTGTCCGACCATTCGAGCTCGCGGGTCTGCAGGTCGAGGTCCCAGGTCCCGACCCCGAATCCCTCGATGCGAGCTCGGAAGGGCTCGCCCCGACCGTCGTCGGCCGGATGGATCACGCGGGTCGGCGCCAAGCTCTGCTCCTCTTCTCGGCGGGTCAGCAGGATGCCTTTACCGCTCCGGCAATGTCGCCCAAGGCTTGGCCGGAGGCAAGCGCGGACGTTGAATCCACTGGCGGATTCCCCATCGCAGGGAGAGCGGGCCACCAGGGGTGTTGGATTTGATCTATCTCAGCCTGTTGCGCGGCAACAGGTCTAAGATTCGAAAAAATTTCTGTAATGCTGGAGATCCCTGATGACATACGCGACCGTCATGGTCAGCCTGGCGCTCGATCAGCCCAACGAAGCCCGTCTTCAGGTCGCGGGCGAGCTTGCCGAACGATTCGATGCGGCCATCGTCGGGGTCGCTGCGGCGCAGTTCGCCCCGCCGCTCTACTTCACCGACGGTGCAGAGGCGCAAGCGCTGATCGACGAGGGCGAAGCTTCGGTCAAGCGGCGGCTCGCCGGCCTCGAAGCGCAATTCCGCGCGGCCGTGAAAAATCGCGGCGGGCATGCGGAGTGGCGCAGTGCCATGGATTATCCGGCCCGCTTCGTCACGGCGCAGGCACGTTGCGCCGACATCGTCGTCAGCGGTGGGCAGAGCCCGGCCTTCTCCGACGCTTTCTCGCTGGCGAGTCCCAAGGACCTGGTGATGCAGGCCGGCCGCCCGCTGCTCGTCGTTCCCGACCGGGCCAACTGGCTCGACCTGCGCAACGTGCTGGTGGCGTGGAAGGACTCGCCGGAGGCGCGGCGGGCAGTGGCCGGCGCGCTGCCGATGCTGCACAAGGCCAAGGACGTCACCATCGTGGAAATCCCGGAGCGGGGCGACGACCGTTCGGCCGTGATGGCCGGTGTCAGCGACGTTGCCGCCTGGCTCGGCCGTCACGGCATCACCGCGACCGCGCGGGTCCTCGAGGCCGCAGGAAACGAAACCCCTGCTGCGCAGTTGGAGAAGGTCGCCGCCGACACCGGCGCGGGCCTGATCGTCGCGGGCGCCTATGGTCATTCGAGATTTCGCGAACTGATCCTCGGCGGCGTCACCCAATATCTGGTGACGCAGACCGTCCGCAGCGTGCTGCTGTCGCACTGACATGCGGCCGGTCAGTTGAGGAATCGAGGGAGGACGCGCCGTGTATCAATTTCTCGAACAGACCGTCGACCGCTACATGACGCGCAACGTCAAGACGGTGCAGCGCGGCCTCGACCTGTTCCAGCTCAGCGAGATGTTCGAGACCGACGATTTCAATTCCTACCCGGTCGAAGACGACGGGCAGGTGGTCGGCATCGTCACCAAGTTCGACATCCTGAAGTGCTTCGCCTTCACGCCTAGCCAGATGTTGCCGCGCTACGACGACCTGATGAGCCGCAAGATCGGCGACGTCATGACGCCCGAGTTCATCTATGTCAGCCCCGACACGCGGCTGACACGCGTGCTCCAGATCATGGTCGAGCACCGCATCAGGAGCATCATCGTGCTCGACGGCACGCAGAAGCTGGTCGGCATCATCGCGCGCGAGGACGTCATCGCGGCGCTCAAGGCGACGGCGCGCGAGTGACGTCTGGATGCTTGGGTTCCAACCTCCGTGATTTCACGGAGGTGGTTACTTCCTTCTCCCCTTGTGGGAGAAGGTGGCGCGAAGCGCCGGATGAGGGGTCTGTTTCAACGGAAAAACTTTTCGTGCGGACCCAACCCCTCACCCAAGTGAGTTTGCTGAACTGTCCTCGCTGCCCTCTCCCACAAGGGGAGAGGGCGCTTCAACTGGCACTGCATCGGCTCACATTAACAGAAATCCATCCAGCTTGATTTCAATCAATTCCCCGCGAGGGTGAATGTGGTTTCTGGCAGCGTGTTCTTTCAGAGAGAATCCGCATGAGCCAGCCCTCCATCTCAAAATCCATGACCATCGGTGAAAGCGGCCTGGCTGTCGTATTCGCAGTCACCGCTTTCCTCTGCGTGATCGCCTCGGCCAAGGCGCTCGATGCGCCCTTCGCATTCCACGCCGCGCTCAGCGCGGCGGCGAGCCTGGCCGCGGTGTTCTTCATCGTCAACCGCTACTTCGAGCGGCCGGCGGCGTTGCCGCCGCAGGAAATCAACGGCCGCCCGAACTACAACATGGGGCCGATCAAGTTCGCCTCCTTCATGGCGATGTTCTGGGGCATTGCCGGATTCCTCGTCGGCCTCATCATCGCCTCGCAGCTGGCCTGGCCCGCGCTGAATTTCGATCTGCCATGGACCAGCTTCGGCCGCCTGCGGCCGCTGCACACCTCCGCCGTGATCTTCGCCTTCGGCGGCAACGTGCTGATCGCGACCTCGTTCTACGTGGTGCAGAAGTCCTGCCGCGCGCGCCTTGCCGGCGATCTCGCGCCGTGGTTCGTCGTGCTCGGCTACAACTTCTTCATCCTGATCGCGGGCACCGGCTATCTGCTCGGCGTCACGCAGGGGAAGGAATACGCCGAGCCCGAATGGTACTCGGACCTCTGGCTGACCATCGTCTGGGTGGTCTATCTGCTGGTCTTCCTCGTCACCGTCATCAAGCGCAAGGAACCGCACATCTTCGTCGCGAACTGGTTCTATCTCGCCTTCATCGTGACGATCGCGGTGCTTCATCTCGGCAACAACCCGGCGCTGCCCGTCTCCGTGTTCGGCTCCAAGTCCTACGTCGCCTGGGGCGGCATCCAGGACGCCATGTTCCAGTGGTGGTACGGCCACAACGCGGTCGGCTTCTTCCTGACGGCCGGCTTCCTCGCGATCATGTACTACTTCATCCCGAAGCGCGCCGAGCGGCCGATCTATTCCTATCGGCTCTCGATCATCCACTTCTGGGCGCTGATCTTCCTCTATATCTGGGCCGGCCCGCACCATCTGCACTACACGGCGCTGCCGGACTGGACGCAGACGCTCGGCATGACCTTCTCGATCATGCTGTGGATGCCCTCCTGGGGCGGCATGATCAACGGCCTGATGACGCTGTCGGGCGCCTGGGACAAGCTGCGTACCGATCCCGTGCTGCGCATGCTCGTGGTCTCCGTCGCCTTCTACGGCATGTCGACCTTCGAAGGCCCGATGATGTCGATCAAGGTGGTCAACTCGCTCAGCCACTACACCGACTGGACCATCGGCCACGTGCATTCCGGTGCGCTCGGCTGGGTCGGCTTCGTCTCCTTCGGCGCGCTGTACTGCCTGGTGCCGTGGGCCTGGAATCGCAAAGGCCTCTACAGCCTCAAGCTCGTCAACTGGCACTTCTGGATCGCCACCCTCGGCATCGTTCTCTACATCTCGGCGATGTGGGTGTCCGGCATCCTGCAGGGCCTGATGTGGCGCGCCTACACCTCGCTCGGCTTCCTCGAATATTCCTTCATCGAGACCGTCGAGGCGATGCATCCCTTCTACATCATCCGCGCCGCAGGCGGCGGCCTGTTCCTGATCGGCTCGCTGATCATGGCCTACAATCTCTGGATGACGGTTCGCGTCGGCGAACAGGAAGTCCAGATGCCCGTCGCTCTTCAGCCGGCGGAATGAGGAGCTCAAGCAATGTCGTTCTGGACACGCCACCAAGTCTTCGAAAAGAACTCGATCATCCTGATCGTCGGCATCCTGCTGGTGATCGCGGTCGGTGGTCTCGTCGAGATCACCCCGCTGTTCTACCTCAAGAGCACGATCGAGAAGGTCGACGGGGTGAGGCCCTACACGCCGCTCGAGCTCGCCGGACGCAACGTCTACGTCCGCGAGGGCTGCTATCTCTGCCACTCGCAGATGGTCCGCCCCCTGCGCGACGAGGTCGAGCGCTACGGCCACTTCTCGCTCGCCGCCGAGAGCATGTACGATCACCCGTTCCAGTGGGGCTCCAAGCGCACCGGACCTGATCTCGCCCGCGTCGGCGCCAAATATTCCGACGACTGGCACGTCACCCATCTGACCAACCCGCGCGCGATCGTGCCGCAGTCGGTGATGCCCGGCTATCCGTTCCTCAGCAAGGCCGAGGTCGACCCGGATGCGATCGCCGGCGACATGCGCGCGCTGAAGACCGTCGGGGTGCCCTATAGCGACGAGCAGCTCGCCAACGCCGCCGCCGACCTGAAGGCCCAGGCCGATCCGGACAATGCCGGCACCGACGCCTTCACCAAGCGCTACGCCAAGGCCGTCGTACGCAATTTCGACGGCAAGACCGGGACGCCGACCGAGATGGACGCGCTGGTTGCGTACCTGCAGATGCTGGGCACCCTGGTCGACTTCAAGATCTACAACGAGAAAGCCAATCTTCGCTGAGAAGGCATGAACGATGAAAGCCATCCTGACCGTCCATAATCTTGCGTCCGATCTCGTGACCACGATCTGGACACCGGTGTTCGTCGCGATCTTTCTCGCGATCATCGCCTACGCATTTTGGCCCCGTAACAAGGCTGCGTTCGACAAGGCAGCGCACCTGCCCTTGCGGGAGGAGTGAGAAACCATGACCGATCATTCTAGCGACATCGATTCTGTCTCCGGCAAGTCCACGACCGGGCACGAGTGGGACGGCATCAAGGAGCTCAACACGCCGCTGCCGCGATGGTGGGTGATCACCTTCTATCTCACCATCGTCTGGTCGATCGGCTACTGGATCGTCTATCCGGCCTGGCCGCTGATCCAAAGCAACACCACCGGCCTGTTCGGCTACTCCTCGCGCGCCGACGTCGCCGTCGAGCTCGCCAACCTCGAGAAGATCCGGGGTGACAAGATGGCGGCGCTGGGTACGGCCTCGCTCGTCGACATCGAGAAGGATCCGGCTCTGCTGGCGCTTGCGCGCGCCAAGGGCAAGACCGTGTTCGGCGACAATTGCGCGCCGTGCCACGGCACGGGTGCGACGGGGTCCAAGGGCTATCCCAACCTGAACGACGACGAATGGCTGTGGGGCGGCTCGCTCGACCAGATCATGCAGACCATCCAGTTCGGCGTGCGGTCGGGCCATGCCAAGACCCATGAGGGTCAGATGCTCGCCTTCGGCAAGGACGGCGTGCTGAAGAGCGACGAGATCGTCACGGTCGCCAATTACGTGCGGTCGCTGGCGGGCCTGTCCACCCGCAACGGCTACGACGCCGCCAAGGGCCAGAAGATCTTCGCGGAGAATTGCGCCGCCTGCCACGGCGATGCCGGCAAGGGCAACCAGGAGATGGGCGCACCCAACCTGACCGACAAGATCTGGCTCTACGGTTCCGACGAGGCCAGCCTGATCGAGACCATCGCCCAAGGCCGCGCCGGCGTGATGCCGGCCTGGGAAGGCCGGCTCGATCCCGCCACCATCAAGGCGATGGCGGTCTACGTGCACTCGCTCGGCGGCGGCAAATAGGCCGATCGGCGACCGACGACTTGCGGCGGGGGCGAAGAAAAGCGCCCCCGTTTGCGTTGGATCAACCCCGCGCGGCGGTGCCGGATCTAGGTTCAATCGCACCTTTGAAGAAGCTCGAGGCGATGAACAAGACCGTCAATCCGAACGAACTGAAGCCCGCGGACGACGTAGGGCCGCTCTATGCGGCCCGCAAGAAGGTCTATCCCCAGAGCGTCTCGGGCACGTTCCGCCGGATCAAATGGGGCCTGATGGCATTCTGCCTCGGCGTCTACTATTTCCTGCCCTTCGTGCGCTGGAATCGCGGCCTCGGCGCGCCGAGCCAGGCGGTGCTGATCGATCTTCCCAACAGTCGCTTCTATTTCTTCTTCATCGAGCTGTGGCCGCAAGAGGTCTATTACTTCACCGGCCTGTTGATCGTCGCCGCGGTGGCGCTGTTCCTGATGAACTCCATCGGCGGCCGGATCTGGTGCGGCTATTTGTGTCCGCAGACGGTGTGGACCGACCTGTTCTACGCGGTCGAACGCCTGATCGAGGGCGACCGGCGCGAGCGCATGAAGAAGGATGCATCCGCCGATCCGATGAAGCTCGAGCGCATCTCCGAGATCGTGCTCAAGCATTCGATCTGGCTCATGATCGCCTGGTGGACCGGCGGCGCCTGGGTGCTCTACTTCAACGACGCGCCGACCCTGGTGAAGGAGCTCGTCACCTTCCAGGCGCCGATGATCGCCTATATCTGGATCGGCATCCTTACCGCGACGACCTATCTGCTCGCCGGCTTCATGCGCGAGCAGGTCTGTACCTATATGTGCCCGTGGCCGCGCATCCAGGCCGCGCTCACCGACGAATGGGCGCTCAACGTCACCTATCGCTATGACCGCGGCGAGAAGCGCACGTCGGTGAAGAAGGCCGCCGAGCTGCGCGCCCTCGGCCAGCAGGTCGGTGATTGCGTCGACTGCTACCAGTGCGTGGCGGTCTGCCCGACCGGCATCGACATCCGCAACGGACCGCAGATGGAATGCATCCAGTGCGGGCTCTGCATCGACGCCTGCGACAACGTGATGACGAAGATCGGCCGGCCGAAGCGGCTGATCGGCTACGACAACGACATCAACATCCACCGCCGCCAGGAAGGCAAGGCGCCGATCTACCGGATCGTCCGCGCCCGCACCATCGCCTACAGCGCGATCATCGCCGCGGTCGGCGGCATCATGATCTACACGCTGGCGACCCGCAGCCTGCTCGACGTCAACGTGCTGCACGACCGCAATCCGGTCGCGGTCAAGCTCAGCGACGGCTCGATCCGCAACGCCTATACGGTGCGGCTCCTGAACAAGAGCGGCTACGACCGCGCCATCGCCATCGACGTCGAGGGGCCCGTGAACCCCACGATGCACGTCGTCGGCGTCGATTCGGTGACGCCGGACCGGCCGATCATCGTGATCCCGCGCGATGCGACCAGCGAGCTGCGGCTGCTGGTCACCGCGCCGGCCGAAAGCAATCCGGAGAAGTCCATACCGGTCCGCTTCCACGTCATGGACATCGGGCTCGGCGTCGCCGCGACCGCGACCGACAATTTCGTCGCGCCGTAAATCCAGGAGACCGTCATGTCACCCAAGCCGCTGACCGGAACCAAAGTCTTCCTGATGCTGGTCGCGTTCTTCGGTCTCGTGATCGGCGTCAACGCGACCATGATGAAGCTCGCGATCGCGACGCTGCCCGGCACCGACGTCGACAGCCCCTATGCCGCGGGCCTCGTCTACGAGCGCGAGATCTCGGCGGCGCAGGACCAGGCCGCGCGCAAATGGAAGGTCAATGCCCATATCGAGCGCCGGAGCGACGGCGGCGCCTCGGTCCAGGTCGAAGCCCGCGATGCCGGCGGCCAGCCGATCTCCGGGCTGAAGTTCGGCGGCCGGCTGGAGCGGCCGACCGACAAGCGCGCCGACCTCGCGGTCGAGCTCACCGAAGCCGGCATCGGCCTCTATCGCGGCAATACCGCGTCCGTCGCGCCGGGCCAATGGGACCTCGTGATCGAGGGCGAGGCGCGGGGGACGCGCGTGTTCATGTCGCGCAACCGCGTGATCCTGAACTGAAGGATTTCGTCATGCAGGTCACGCGCGATTTCTCTCATTACGTCCGCGATGCGGGCGAGGGCCTCCGGCACATCGATCTCGCCGTCGAGGGCGTTCACTGCGCCGGCTGCATGGCCAAGATCGAGCGCGGGCTGTCGGCCATCCCCGACGTCACGATGGCGCGCGTCAACCTCACCGACCGCCGCGTCGCGCTGGAATGGAAGACGGGCACGCTCGATCCCGGCCGCTTCATCGATCGGCTCGAGGAGCTCGGCTACAAGGCCTATCCGTTCGAGACCGAGAGCGCGGAGCTCGCGGAGGTCGCCGAATCCCGCTTCCTGCTGCGCTGCCTCGGCGTTGCGGCCTTCGCCACCATGAACGTGATGATGCTGTCGATCCCGGTGTGGTCGGGCAACGTCTCGGACATGCTGCCGGAGCAGCGCGATTTCTTCCACTGGCTGTCGGCGCTGATCGCGCTGCCGGCGGCAGCCTATGCCGGCCAGCCGTTCTTCCGCTCGGCCTGGCGCGCGTTGTCGGCGAAGACCACCAACATGGACGTGCCGATCTCGATCGGCGTGATCCTGGCGCTCGGCATGTCCGTGGTCGAGACCATCCACCACGCCGAGCATGCCTATTTCGACGCGGCGATCATGCTGCTGACCTTCCTCCTGGTCGGCCGCTTCCTCGACCAGAACATGCGGCGGCGGACCCGCGCGGTCGCCGGCAATCTCGCCGCGCTGAAGGCGGAGACGGCGGCGAAGTTCATCGGGTCCGACGAGATCTCGCAGGTGCCGGTGGCGGCGATCAATCCCGGCGACATTGTGCTGCTCCGGCCCGGCGAGCGCTGTGCGGTCGATGGCACCGTGATCGAAGGGCGTTCCGAGATCGACCAGAGCCTGATCACCGGCGAGACGCTCTATGTCATGGCCGAGCTGGGCACGCCGGTCTATGCGGGATCGATGAACATCTCCGGCAGCTTGCGGGTGCGGGTCTCGGCAGCCTCCGAGGCGACGCTGCTCGCCGAGATCACGCGGCTGCTCGACAACGCGCTCCAGGCGCGCTCGCGCTACATGCGCCTTGCCGATAGGGCGTCGCGGCTCTATGCGCCGGTGGTGCATGCGACCGCGCTTCTGACAATTCTCGGCTGGGTCGTCGCCGGTGCGAGCTGGCACGATGCGATCGTGACCGGCGTCGCCGTGCTGATCATCACCTGTCCCTGCGCGCTCGGGCTCGCAATCCCGACGGTGCAGACGGTGGCTTCGGGTGCGATGTTCAAGGCCGGTGTGCTGCTCAATGCGGGCGATGCGATCGAGCGGCTGGCCGAAGCCGACCATGTGATCTTCGACAAGACCGGCACGCTGACGCTGCCCGAGCTCGAAGTGATGAACGCTGCCGACATCCCCGCCGATGCCTTCGAGCTCGCCGGCCGGCTCGCGCTGTCGAGCCATCATCCGGTCGCGGCCGCGGTGGCGCAGGCTGCCGGTGCAAAGTCTCCGATCGTCGGTGCGGTGGAGGAGGCCGGGCAGGGCGTTCGCGCGACCGTCGACGGTGTCGAGCTTCGCCTCGGCCGTCCCTCCTTCTGCGGTGCCGAGACGCTGGTCGGCAGCGCCATGCTCGATCCCGAAGCTTCCATCGTCGCGTTCAGCAGGGGCAGCGGCAGGTTCATCCTCTCGGTTCGCCAGGGCCTGCGACCCGATGCCAAGGCGGTGATTGCGGCGTTGAAGGCGCGCGACATCGGCATCGAGATCCTGTCAGGCGATCGCGAGCCGGCGGTGAAGGCCGCGGCTCATGCGCTCGACATCCCCGAATGGCGTGCCGGCGTCACCCCGGCGGACAAGATCGCGCGGATCGAAGAACTGAAACGGCGCGGCGCGAAAGTGCTGATGGTCGGCGACGGCATGAACGATGCGCCCTCGCTCGCGGCGGCCCATGTCTCGATGTCGCCGATCTCGGCCGCGCATCTCAGCCAGGCCACCGCCGATCTCGTCTTCCTCGGCCGGCCGCTGGCTCCGGTCGTCGCCGCCATCGACGCCTCGCGCAAGGCGCTGCATTTGATGCGGCAGAACCTCTGGCTTGCGATCGGCTACAATGTGCTCGCGGTGCCGGTCGCGATCAGCGGCGTCGTGACGCCCCTGATCGCCGCTGCCGCCATGAGCGGATCGTCGATCCTGGTGATGCTGAATTCGCTGCGCGCCCGCAGCGCCTCGCGGGAGCTCGTGTGATGGAGATCCTGGTCATCCTGGTCCCGCTGGCCCTGATGCTCGGAGGTGCCGGCCTCGTCGCTTTCCTCTGGTCGCTCAGGAGCGGCCAGTACGACGATCTCGACGGCGCCGCCTGGCGCGCCATCGCCGATGACGAGCCGCCGCAGGAAGCGCCGGCGAAGCGCTAGCGTTTCAGGGCGAAGGTGAGCAGGGCTGCGGCCGCGAGCGCCGCGCCCACGCCAAATATGCACGCCTGCCAGCCGAAAGCGTCGAACAGGCGGCCGAGCACGGCCGTGCCGACCAGCCCGCCGCAGAAGTAACACGCAAGATAGATCCCGCTGGCGATGCCGCGATTGTCGGCTGCGGCCTGACCGATGAAACCCGTCGCGACGGCCTGCGCGAAGAATGTGCCGACGCCGACCAGGACCATGCCGGTGAGCACCTCCCACAGACGCGGCGCCAGCATCAAGGGCAGGCCGAGCGCGGCAACGGCGAGCGCGCCCCAGATCGTGGGCCGCGTTCCCAGCCGCGCGGCCACCTTGCCGGCGAAGAGCGTCGTGACGACCGACGGCAGGAAGACGAAATAGACGAGGCCGAGATCCATCATGCCGAGCGACAGCGGCGGCCGCACCAGCACGAAATTGACGTAGGTGAAGGTGCCGATGAAGGCGAACAGGATGCAGAAGCCGATGCCGTAAGCGGCGCGCAGCTGCGGATTGCGCCAATGCGCGATGGTGGCGGCAAGCGGCGAAGCCGCCGGCAACATCGCATGCATCGGCCGCACGCGGCCCACGGTGAAATAGACCAGCGCCGCGCCGGCAAGATTGAGCGCCGCAAAGACATAGAAGTTCCAGGCAAGGCCGAGGCCATCGGCCAATGCGGCCGAGATCAGCCGGCCGACCAGGTTGCTGGCGACATTGCCGGTGATGTAGGCGGCAAAGGCGCCGCCGGCGTCCATCGCGCTGCATTGCTCGCCGAGATAGGCGAGGGTGAGTGCGAAGGCGGAGGCCATGCACAGGCCCTGCGCGACGCGCAGGGCGGTGAAGGCGGCAAGATTGGGCGCAACGGCAAGCAGGCTGGTGGGGACCGCAAGCAGGGCCAGGCTCAGCAGGATGCCGGTTCGCCGGTCGATACGCGGGCTGAAGAAGCCGACAACGAGGCTGGCCGCGGCCATGCCGAAGGTGCTGGCGTTGACGGCAAAGCCCATCGCCGCGGGCGTGACGCCGTAGTGCCGTGTCAGCGAGGGCAGGATCGCCTGCGTCGCGAACAGGTCGACGACGGTCAGGAATGCGGTGAGGCCGATCACGAGCGAGCGAAACGCGAGGCCCGGGGAGTGCGCGTCCATCGTCATCGCGGCCGGTTTGATGGGCGTGGAAAGATCGGCCATGGCGTGCATTCCCTTCTGTCATTCCGGGCTGGTGCGGACGGGACCTTGAAGCGGCCCGGAGCACCAGACCCGGAATCTCGAGATTCCGGGTTCGCATCGCGCCCCGGAACGACAGCACACTCGGCGCTCGTTACATGTGATTGTCGTTGGGATCCTTGCGGACGTCGCCGACATAGAGAATGACGGTCTCCTTGCCGAGATTCTTCCACCAATGCGAGGTGCCGTAGACTTCGGGGCGGATGTCGCCGGCCTTGTGCACGATCGGGTCGACGCAGTTGGAGGCGTATTCGACGATCTCGCCCTGCTGCACGAAGATCAGGGCAGGACGGTCGTCATGGCTGTGCCAGGGCACGATGCCGCCGGGCGCGATGGTCAGCTTGCGGAAGCGCAGCTCGCGGCCCTCGATGCGGGCGGGCTGCTTGCCGAGATCGATCGCGCCGAGCGTCACGTCGGTGACGCCGACGGCCTTGTGGTCGACCATCTGCTGCGCGTTCGGCTTGGTCTTGCCGGCCGGACATTCGCCGGCGAAGACCGGCTGTGCCGAGAGACCGAGAGCGCCGACAAGGGCAAGTCCGGGCCAGATGCTATGCGAAAATTTGAAGGTCTTTGGCATGAGGATCTCCTGTGTTGGCCGTAACCTCGTTGGGCGCCGGCAATGACGGAAGCTTCGTCGAAATCGAATGCTCTCTGAAATGCCGTCTATCTTTCGACACCATAGCGGCGCGCTATGCATGTCCCAGCATGTGCTTGATGTCGGACGAAAACGTCGGATAAGCGTAGACCGTGTCACGCAGGTGCCTTGCGGTGATGCCGAATTTGATCGCGAGGCCAAAGACGTTGATCAGCTCCTGACCAGCGTGGCCGACGAAGTGCGCGCCGAGGATCCCGTCCGTTGCCTGATCGACGATCACTTTCGACCAGGAAACGGTCTCTGCATATGATCGCGACGAGAACCACTCGCGCATGTCGTTCACGTGAACATCGACCTGCAAACCGGCTTGCCGCGCCGCCGTTTCGGTGAGCCCGACGGCAGCGAGGGCCGGCACTGTGTAGACGGCTGTCGCCAGTCCAGCGTAGTCGGGCGCGTGGCGCGGCCCATCGACGATATTGCGGCCGACCATGTCGCCTTCATAGGTCGCCACAGGGGACAGCTGCGGCGAGATCGGAACCGCGTCTCCGCAAACGTAGACCCGGGGGTTCGAAGCTGAGCGCAAATGTCGGTCGACGACGATCCGGCCGTTGACGTGCTCGACCCGACCTCTGGTCAGATCGAGCCCTTCGACATCGGCCACTCGACCAGCACCGTTTACGACGCGATCCGCTTCAAGCGCCTGCTCGATGCCGTCATGGATGAAGACGACCCGAAGCCGGCCGCCCGTCGGCTCGATCCGCTGGACGACGACGCCCGTCCTGATCTCGATGCCGATGCGTTCGCTTTCGATGTTCAGTTGCGCGACGGCATCGACGTCCATTGAAGGAAGAAGCTGCGGAAGCACTTCAAGGATCGCTACGGCAGCGCCGGCCCGCGCATAAATGTGACCAAATTCCAGCGAGATGACGCCGCCGCCAATGAAGATGACGGAGGCCGGCAACTGGCGCTCGCTCAGTATATCGTCCGAGGTGATCATATGCTCCGCCCCCGGGATCGGCAGCGGTCGTGCCCTGGATCCCGTGGCGATCACGACGTGCTTGGCCTCGAGTAGGCGATCCCCGACGCCGATCGCGTTAGGGGCGACGAAGGCGCCCCTGCCCCTGATCACCTCGACGTTCCGGCGCGCCATGGCGCGTGCGAGATCGCTCGGAATATCCTTGATCATCGCCTTCTCGCGCTCCATCAGCGCCGCCCAGTCAAGCCTGGGTTTGCCGACGGTGACATGATGAGCAGACGCGCGCTCGATGTCGTGCAGCGACTGGCTTGCCGCGACCAGGATTTTTTTCGGCGTGCAGCCGCGGTTTGGGCAGGTGCCACCGAGATCGCGGGGCTCGATCATTGCGACCGAGAGCCCAGCGCGGCGGACCGGTCCGGTCACGCCGATCCCGGCGTTGCCGCCGCCCAGGATCACGACGTCGAATGTTTCGGTGGTCATCGGTCGTGCCTCCAGGTCCGTAGCAGAGTGCAGCCGAGCGCCGGATCGCGCCATCGACGCAGGCCGGCCGGGGGACGCTCCAGTCGTTACTTCGACGTGATGGTGGAACTGATGGACCGAACCACCATCGTTGCCATCTTGAATTGTGCTTCGCGGTTGCTGATGTTGTGGCGCCTCGCAATCCAGTCGAAGTCGGTCCATACGGCCCAGACGTCGCCATTGTCATCCTGCGTAAGCAGCAGGCGGACCGGCCAGTCGAGACCAGCGTCGGGGTTTGCCGTGATGAACTGGGTCCCGAGGGGCGGATTGCCGAAGATGAGCAAGGTGGAAGGCCTGAGCGCGATCCCGGCTTCCGCGGCGAGCTTCGATTGATCGACTTCCAGGAAGAACTTGATGCCCTTG
This sequence comes from Bradyrhizobium sp. USDA3516, assembly GCF_057651995.1. NCBI lineage: Bacteria > Pseudomonadati > Pseudomonadota > Alphaproteobacteria > Hyphomicrobiales > Nitrobacteraceae > Bradyrhizobium > Bradyrhizobium sp. USDA3516. The sequence continues at coordinate 243,765 of NZ_JBYGYN010000009.1, forward strand.
GCGGCAAGGTCCGCCTTGATGCGGCTGATCGCTTCCGACATCGGCACGGCGCTCTTCACGCGCACGATCCCGTTATCGCTATCGCCGCGGGCAACCGACGTCCTGCCGAAAGCACGAGGAACAGAAGTAGAAGAGAGGTGGCAAGATTCGCAGCGTGCAGGGTGATGCGACGTCCCATGGCATTCTTCTCCGGCGGTGGTAGCTTTGGACTGCGGGAAGGATGGACGCTCGATTCAAGCAGATGAAATGCCGTCTGGCTCTTGAGCCGATAGCTCCGGGCTATCGCGGATGCGATAGGCGGCAGCTATCAAACCGATTGTGGGTCGGCATTTCCATTTGAGACGGATCAAGCATTCGATCACCGGCGGCCCTTGCGGGGCGGCTGAAATGCCAAATAATAGGCCTCACCAATGCCGGAGCGGAAAATGACAGCCCTTTCCCCAATCGATGCCGAGCGGCTCAAGCTTGCCTTCCAGCGCTGCCGTGACATGGAGGGCACCCTGAACGATCAGCTTCGAGCGTACGCGAATGCAGGTCGTGAGATCTTTCCGGCTTACGGCGAGGCAGTCGACCGCCTTGTGGCAAGGCTGACCGAAAATGGGGGTGGAGAAAGCGCACCGCGTCCGGGCGAGGTGATGCCGTCCTTCATCCTGCCGGACGAGGACGGGCATCTGGTCACACTGCCTTCGCTGATCGCACGTGGCCCCGTAGCAGTCATGTTCTTTCGAGGCCATTGGTGCCCTTACTGCCGACTGAACGTGCGCGCGGTGATCCAGGCGCTGGACCGCATCAAGGCGATGGGGGCGCAGGTCGTCGCGATCATGCCGGAGACGCAGGAATATACCGGGCAGATCAAGGCCGAATCCGGCGCGCCGTTCCCGATCCTGACCGATCTCGACAACGGCTATGCGCTGTCGCTCAACCTCGCGATCTGGCTCGGCGCCGAGATCCAGCAATTGCTGTCCTATCAGGACATGGCGAAATTCCACGGCAATGACGGCTGGATGCTGCCGATCCCGGCCGTGTTCGTGGTCGGACGCGACGGCATCGTGAAGGCTCGTTTCGTCGACCCGGATTTCCGCAAGCGCATGGAGATCGACGATCTGATCGAAGCGCTGGAGCGCGCGAGCCGGGAGAATTGAGCGGCGCTTTCTTCCCTTCTCCCCCTGGGGGAGAAGGTGGCGCGAAGCGCCGGATGAGAAGTGTCTATCCGCGTGCACTGATGCTCGCAGTGCGCATCTCACCACGGAGAAGGCGCTGGCTCTGCTATCCCGCGATCTCGCGCCAGTCTGCGCCGCGCAGCATGCGCATCACGGCGTTGCCCACCGCGGTGCGTTGCCGGCCGGCGACCCCGTAGAGATTGACGGTGCGGCGGGCGTCCAGCCCGGTGACCGCGGCGCGGGTCAGCCGCTCCGGCACGGGCGAGGTGTGCGGCACCATGGCGACGCCCATCTCGGCCGCGACCAGCTCGATCAAATCGCGCTCGTTCGAGACCTCATGACCCTGTTCGATCTCGATGCCGTGCTCGCGCAGGCTCGCGGAGATGCGGCGCGCGTGCTCGCAGAAGGTTCGGCTCAGCAGCAGCTCCGATCGCAGATCGTCCAGTTCGACCGAGCTGCGGCCGGCCAGCCGGTGCCCATCGCCGACGACGAGCTCGAAGCTCTCGGTGAACAGCGGCCAGACATCCAGCCGGTCCCAGGCCTCGTCGATCTCGGCCGCAATGCCGAGCTCGGCTTCGCCTTTCTTCAGGAACTCGCCGACCTCGCGAGCCGAGCCGCGCAGGAAGCGGAATTCGAGCCGGTTGAACTGCCGCCTGATCTCGTTGAGATGCGGAATCAGCAAAGCGAGGTCGATCGAATGCGTCAGCGCAATGCGGAGCGCGCCGATCTCTCCGCTCCTGAACGAGGAGGCGAGCGAGCGCGCGCCGATGGCCGCGTCATAGCACTGCTTCAGCAGCGGATGCATGCGCTGGCCGAGCTCGGTCAATTGTGCGGCGGGGCGTTCGCGGCGGAACAAATCGCCGCCAAGCTCGGCCTCGAGCTGCTTGATCGCGCGCGTCAGCGACGGCTGCGTGACGTTGCACTCCTCGGCCGCGCGCGTGAAGTTCAAGAGCTGCGCCACCGCGAGGAAATAGCGGACCTGGTGCATTTCCATGGATCGGCTCCCAGCGAAATCGACCGGAAATCTATCCGATCGGGGCAGGAAATGACATCCCGCCTGCGATAGCGCGGACGTATGGACTCGGAAGCCAGCCGGCATTTCCGCAAGTCCCGGAGATCCCGCACATTTCGCTCCAGCCTGGCGCGGTGTCGCCGAGAAGAGGTCTGGATCATGAATATCCCCATCAAGACGCAGACGTCCGCTTCGTCACGCGTGCTGGCCGGCAAGGTAGCGCTGGTCACTGGATCGACCAGCGGCATCGGTCTCGGCATCGCACGGGCGCTGGCCGCCTCCGGCGCCGACATCGTGCTCAACGGCCTCGGTGTCGCCAGCGAGATCGGCCGGACGCGCGAGCAGATCGCCGCCGAGTTCGGCGTCAAGGCCAGCTATTCGCCGGCGGACATGACGAGGCCGAAATCGATCGCCGAGATGATCGCGGCGACGGTGGCCCAATCCGGCCGGCTGGACATTCTCGTGAACAATGCGGGCGTCCAGCATGTCGCGCCACTCGACCAGTTTCCGGTCGAGAAGTGGGACCAGATCCTCGCGATCAACCTGTCCTCGGCCTTCCACACCACGCGGCTCGCATTGCCGGCGATGCGGCAGAACGGCTTCGGCAGGATCATCAACATTGCCTCGGCGCACGGCCTGGTCGGCTCGCCGTTCAAGGCGGCCTATGTGGCGGCCAAGCACGGCATCGTCGGCTTGACGAAAGTGACGGCGCTGGAAACTGCGGAGGAAGGCATCACCTGCAACGCGGTGTGCCCCGGCTATGTCTATACCCCGCTTGTCGAGGCACAGATCGACGGGCAGGCGAAGGCGCACGGCATATCGCGCGATCAGGTGATCCGCGACGTTCTGCTGGCGCAGCAGCCCAACAAGCGCTTTGCCACGGTGGAAGAGCTCGGCGCGCTCGCGGTGTTTCTGTCGACGGACGCGGCGACTTCGATCACCGGCGTTGCGCTGCCGGTCGACGGCGGTTGGACCGCGCATTGACATGGGCCGGCGCAGCAAGTCGAATATTCGAACGGTGCAAGCTCACCAGGAGCGAGACATGGGCACGCAGGACAATTTGCAGCACAGGAAGTTCGACCTGCCGGGTCAGGTCGTTCTCGTGCTTCAGGGCGGCGGCGCGCTGGGTTCGTACCAGGCCGGGGTCTACCAGGCCTTGCACGAAGCCGGCATCGAGCCGGACTGGATCATCGGCACCTCGATCGGCGCCATCAATGCGAGCCTCATCGCCGGCAACGCGCCCGAGCACCGCCTCGCGCGCTTGCGGGAGTTCTGGAAACGGATGGAGCAGCAGCCGGTCTGGGACTGGCGAGCCGCGTTTCCCGGCTTCAACGAAAAGCTGGCCTATTGGTCCACCGTGACCCACGGCATTGCCGGCTTCTTCCGGCCCAATGCGCTGGCCCATGCCGGCGATTCCTATCCGCTGGGCGCCGATCACGCCGGCTATTATTCGACCGCGCCGCTGGAGAAGACGCTGAGCGAGCTCGTCGATTTCGATCTCGCCAACCGCTGCGCGCCGCGCCTGACGGTCGGTGCGGCGCATGTCGGCACCAGCCAAATGCGCTATTTCGACAGCCGCGACGGCGAGCTGACGGTGAAGCACGTGATGGCCTCGGGCGCGCTGCCGCCGGCTTTCCCCGCCGTGCGCATCGACGGCGAACTCTATTGGGACGGCGGCATCCTGTCGAACACGCCGACCGAAGCGGTGTTCGACGACAATCCACGCAGGAACTCGCTGATCTTCTCCGTGCATCTGTGGAATCCGGTCGGGCCGGAGCCGACCACGATGGCGGAGGTGCTGAACCGGCACAAGGACGTGCAATATTCCAGCCGCATCGCCAGCCAGATCGTGCGACAGCAGCAGGCCCATCGGCTGCGCCATGTCATCAACCAGCTCGCAGCGCGGCTGCCCGAGAGCGAGCGCAACGATCCAGCGGTGAGGGAGCTGACGAGCTACGGCTGTCCGACCCGCATGCATGTGGTGCGGCTGCTGGCGCCGCAGCTCGAGCACGAGACCCACACCAAGGATATCGACTTCAGTCCGTCCGGGATCACGCGGCGCTGGCACGCCGGCTATGCGCATACGAAATCGGTGCTGGCGCGCAAGCCCTGGATCGGCGAATTCGATCCGCTCGCCGGCGTCGTGCTGCACGAGCATATGGACGAGATGCCGATGGCGGCGGAATAGGGCGCCTCGTCGCTCTTCATCGAATCGCCACAGGCCTTGCGGATCGTCGGCCGTCCGCCACTCGCCAAGGCCTCGACATGGTATCGGAGAACGATCTTGAAGCCGCTCTCGATCAGGTCCGCGCTCACGCGGCGGGGCCGGTTGCGGGCGTGTTCGGCCCCGACACGGTCACCTGGCGGATCGACCGTGAGGCCGTGATCTTTCTCGGCGCCGGCCGCGCGCTGCTCCTGCAACTGGCCCATCCCTGGGTCGCCGCCGCCATCGCCGAGCATTCCAGGACCTTCGCCGATCCGGTCGGCCGCTTCCATCGCACCTTCGACATCGTCTTCGCGATGGTGTTCGGCTCGCTCGACCGGGCGCTGTCGTCGTCGCGGCAATTGCATCGGCGCCACGGCATGATCGTCGGCGAGATGCCCGAGACCGTGGGGCCGTTCGCGGCCGGCTCGCACTACTCAGCCAACGACATTGCCGCGCTGCGCTGGGTTCACGCCACGCTGGTCGAGACCGCGCTGCTGGCGCATGACCTCGTTCTGCCAAAGCTCTCGGCCGATGAGCGCGAGCGTTACTGGGCCGAGAGCCGGACGTTCGGCGCGCTGTTCGGGCTGACGGGGGATGACCTGCCGGCGGACTGGGCCGGCTTCGCCGCCTACACCGCGGCGATGGCGCAGTCGGAGACGCTGACCGTCAGCAGCGCGGCACGCGAGATCGCGGCGCAGATCTTCACGGGCGCGCGCCCGTGGTTGCGGCCGCCGCGCTGGTATCGCGCGCTCACCGCGAGCATGCTGCCGGAGCGCTTGCGCGCAGGCTTCGGCTTCGAGCTCGACGCCCGATCCGCCGACAACGCGCTGCGATGGATCAGGCGCGCCTACCCGAAACTGCCTGATCGGCTGCGCTATGTCGGTCCCTACCAGGAGGCGCATGCGCGGCTGCGGGGCGAAGCGCAGCCCGACTGGATGACACGGTGCCTCAACCGCGCCTGGATCGGCCGGCCGCAGATGGATGTGCGCCATTGAGCGCGTGTCCCGGACAAGCTGCAACGCATAGGCGTTGCAGCGCAGAGCCGGGACCCAGAGGCCGCGAGCCCCGGCGCACTATGGGCCCCGGCTCAGCAGCGCACCACGTCGCAAGGCGACGCGCTGCGCTGCGTCCGGGGCACGAGAGGGGAGTGGGGCGCGCAACCTTCTCCTCCTCGTCACTGCGAGCGCAGCGAAGCAATCCAGACTGCCGCCGCTGAGGGATTCTGGATTGCTTCGTCGCTTCGCTCCTCGCAATGACGGAGTATGCGGAAACGCCTCGGCTCACACCGACGCCAGCTTGCGGTACAGCGCGCTGTAGCTGCCGGCCGAGATGCTCCAGGAGAACGAGCGCCCCATGGCGCTGCGGCGCATCGTATCGAGCTGGTCGTGGGCCATGAAGGCCGAGAAGGCGCGCCGCACACCGCCGAGGAACGACTCGCGCGACGGCCTGGAGAACAGGAAGCCGGTCTCGCCGTCGCTGATGGTCTCGGCGAGGCCGCCGGTCTGGTGCCCGATTGGCAGCGAGCCGAAGCGCTGGGCGTACATCTGGCTCAGTCCGCACGGCTCGAACCGCGACGGCATCAAGGTGAAGTCGCTGCCGGCGAAGATGCGCCGCGCCTGGGCGTCGTTGAAGCCGATCGCAACTCCTATTGCGTCGGGACGGCGGCGGTGCGCGTCGATCAGGGCCTGCTCGAGCGCCGGCTCGCCGGAGCCGGTGACCACGATCTGCCCGCCGGCGTCGACGATCTCGTCCGCCGCCGACAGAACGAGGTCGATGCCCTTCTGGTGCACGAGACGCGCGACGATGCCGAACATCGGCCCGCGCGATACCGCCAGCCCGAACTGCTTGCGGACGTAGTCCGCGTTGGCCTTCTTGCCGACCCAATCGCCGGCGCCGAATTGCTGGGCGAGCTGGGCGCAGGAGCGCGGGTCCCAGCTCTCGTCGATGCCGTTGAGGATGCCGGTGAGTTCGGCGGCGTCCGAGCGCAGGCGGAGCAGGCCCTCGAGGCCGCAGCCGAACTCGGCCGTGGTGATCTCCCGCGCATAGGTGCCGCTGACCGTGGTGAGGTGCGAGGCGTAGACGAGGCCCGCCTTGAGGAAGGAGACCTGGTCGTAGAACTCGACGCCGTCGATGTGGAAGGAGCTCTCCGGTGCGCCGATCCGCCGCAGCGAGTCCTTCGGGAAGAGGCCCTGATAGGCGAGGTTATGGATGGTGAGAATGGACGGCAGCTTGGCGCCCTGCCAGGCCAGATAGGCCGGCACGAGCGAGGCCTGCCAGTCGTTGGCATGGATCAGGTCTGCTGCCCAATTCTTGTCCAGCTTGCCCATGGCGAGCTCAGCTGCCGCCGAGGCGAAGCGCGCGAAGCGGATGTCGTTGTCGGGCCAATCCCGCCCAAGCTCGTCGCCATAGGGGTTGCCGGGCCGGTCGTAGAGCTGCGAGCACAACAGCACATAGACCGGCAGCCCGTCCTTGGTCGCCGCACGGCCGAGCGAGCAGGCCGGCATCTCCGCGAATGCGGGACAGCGGCCGACGATCTGAATATGCGTGAGTTGCTCGATGATGTCGCGATAGCCGGGCAGCATGATCCGGATATCGGCGAAGGAGCGAAGTGCGCGGGGAAGGGCGGCGGAAACGGCGCCCAGTCCGCCGACGCGGACGAAGTCGTCCATCTCTGTGGTGACGAACAAGACCCTCAAGAACAGCCGCCCTCTTCCGATCCCGCTTGCTGCTATGCAAGAACGGGTCCAGTTATCCTGGAATTCCAAAGCCCGCCCACGCGGCACGTCTGCTCGGTAAACACTTTCCTACTCAGCCGCCGCCCTCTAGGGTCGCCGCATCAACAACGAAGAACTTCGATGGTTCCCAAGAGATCCCAGGACGCAGGCAGGCATGCAGCTAGCAGATAAGCATGAGCGGACGACGACAAAGGCCTTCGCGGGCCTGCGGGTGCTGGATTTTTCGACCACGATCGCCGGGCCCCATTGCACACGGATGCTCGCCGACATGGGTGCCGAGGTCATCAAGATCGAGTCCGACGGCGGCGAGACGATGCGGACCCGGCCGCCGCTGCGCAACGGCTGCAGCACCGCGTTCGGCCAGCTCAATGTCGGCAAGAAGAGCGTGGTCCTCGATCTCAAGTCCGAGGACGGCAAGGAGGCGGTGCGCCGGCTGGCCGCGACCTCGGACATTCTGGTCGAGAACTTCCGTCCCGGCGTGATGCGCCGCCTTCGGCTCGACTACGACAGCCTGCGCCAGGTCAACCCGAGACTGATCTATTGCTCGATCTCGGGCTACGGCCAGACCGGCCCTTCGGCCGAACTGCCGGCCTACGCCCCGGTGATCCACGCGGCCTCCGGCTACGACATGGCGCATCTCGCCTACCAGCCCGGCCGCAACCGTCCCGACTATTGCGGCATCTACCACGCCGACGTCGTCACCGGCACCTATGGTTTTGGCGCGATAGCGTCCGCGCTCTATCAACGCACCGTGACGGGCGCCGGCCAGCACATCGACGTCTCCATGCTGGAAACCATGCTGTCGCTGACGCTGACCGAGCTGCAGAGCTCGCAATTCGCGGTGCCGCCCCCGCCGCGCCCGATGTTCGGACCGACCGAGACGGCAAGCGGCTACGTCATGATCACGATCGCCAGCGAGAAGACGTTCCAGGCCCTGATGGGGGTGATCGGCCGCCCGGACTGGGTCTCCGATCCACGCTTCGCCACCTACGCCGCGCGGCGCGCGAACTGGGCCGAGCTGATGGATGGCGTCGAAATCTGGTCGCGGCAGCTTTCGACCGATGCGTGCCTGCGTGTGCTCGAGGGTGCCGGCGTGCCGGCTTCGGCCTATCGCAGCGTGTCCGAGGCCCTGGCCGATCCGCAGCTCGCGCATCGCGGTGCGCTCTCCGAGGTGCGGGACGAGGGCGGCTCGTTTAGGGTGCTCAACCTGCCGTTTCGGATGTCGGGGGCTGACACGGCCCCGGCCAGGACCGTGTCCGCGCTTGGCGAGCACACCGACGCATTGCGCCAGGAGATCGGCCTTGCGGACGGTACGGCAATTCCGCCAGGCAAAACGGTCGCGACATCTTAAAGTCTTATCGCCGCCGCATGCGGCGTTCGAGCTCTCGTTCGTTCCTCTTGCCGAGCCGGGCATTTGTCGCCAAGCTCGCCTCCGAGTCATTCAACGATCCGAAACATCGGACGAGGGATCCCGGGAGGAACCATGACGAACGCGGCGGCCTTGGCGCGCAAGCGCGTGCCTGTTTTCCTCGTTGCGGCATTTGCACTGACAACGCCGGTGCAGGCGCAGAAGTCGGGCGGCAGCATCACGGTCGGACAGGAGCTCGATATTCCGGGCTTCGATCCACTCAAGGTCGGTGTCTACGACACCTCGACCAATACGGCCGCGGCCGCGATCTTCGACACACTGACGACGCTTGATGAGAAGGGAGAGCCGGCGCCGAAGCTCGCGGTGTCCTGGTCCCACTCCGAGGACTACAAGACCTGGACCTTCAAGCTTCGAGAGGGCGTGAAATTCCACGACGGCACGCCGTTCAACGCACAGGCCTTCAAGGAGAATTTCGATCGCCAGAAGGATCCCGCCAACAAGTGCCGCTGCGCCTTCTACATCACCAACGTCAAGGAGGTGCTGGCGCCGGACGAATACACGATCGTCTACAATCTCACCGATCCCAGTGTGAACCTGCCGGCGACGATCACCATCCAGAGCCAGAACAACGTCATCCATTCGCCGACCGCCTGGAAGACCAAGGGCGACGATTACAACCGCAATCCCGTCGGCACCGGCCCCTACATCCTGAAATCCTGGACCGCCGGCGACCGCATGGTGCTGGAGAAGAACCCGAACTATTGGGACAAGGGCCGTCCTTATCTCGACCGCATCGTCCTGAAGCCGCTGCCGGATGCGCAGTCGCGCTTCGCTTCGCTGCAATCGGGCGAGGCCGACATCATCTGGGACGACGAGAACGACGCCGACAACATCATGAAGGCGCAGAAAGACCCCAAGCTCACGGTGCACACCTACAAGGGCTCGGGCGCTGCGGTCTACGCCTTCAACACCAAGGTGGCGCCGTTCGACGACGTCAGGGTGCGGCAGGCGCTGGTGATGGCGATCGACCGCCCGAAGATGTCGCAGGCGATCAGCAACGGCCTCAGCCGGCCTGCGAGCAATCCTTACGGCGACGGCTCCTGGGTCAAGTGCAAGGACGACGGGGCGCTGCCGTTCGACGTCGAGAAGGCCAAGGCGCTGATCAAGGATTACGGCAAGCCGGTCGAGTTCAAGATGCTGGTGACGGCGACGCCGCGCGGCCGCATGGTCGGCCAGGTGCTGCAGCAGTTCTGGAAGCGTGTCGGCGCCAACATGGAGATCGAGCAGGTCGACCAGGCCACGATTCCGACGCGCGCCTTCACCCGTCAGTTCCAGCTGACGCCGTGGCGCATCGTCGATCTCGCCGATCCCGATCCGCAGATGTACGCGAATTTCCGCAGCGGCAGCCCGCTGGCGCTCGCCGGATATTCGAACCCCGAGCTCGACAAGCTGCTGGACCATGCGCGCGTCACCGCCGACATCGGCCAGCGCACCGAGGATTACTGCGCCATCAGCCGCCTGATCAACAAGGAGGCGATCTGGTTCTGGACCTTCCAGAACACTTACTACGCGCTGTCGAGCGCCAGGCTGAAAGGCTTCCCGAAGATGTACAACGGCGTGATCGACGTCTCGACCACCTGGCTGGAATGACCGCGTGATGCTGAACTTCGTCGCGCGGCGGCTGCTTGCCATGCTGCCGGTCCTGCTCGCCGTCTCGTTGCTGACGTTCCTGATCGCCTCGCTGCTGCCGGGCGATCTCGCGCTCGTCATCCTCGGCGACCAGGCAACGCCGGAGAATGTCGCGGCGCTGCGCCGTGACATGGGGCTCGACCGGCCGTTGTGGTGGCGCTATTTGAGCTGGCTCGGCCACGTGTTGCAGGGCGATCTCGGCCGCTCGTTTCGCACCGGGCAGACGGTGCTGCAGGCGGTCGCCGAGCGCATTCCGGTCTCGCTGCAGCTGATGCTGATGGCAGAGTTCATCGGGCTCCTGATCGGCGTTCCCATTGCGATCGCCTGTGCTGCGCGCGCCGGCGGCGCGTTCGACCGCTTCATGACCGGCAGCGCTTTCGCGATGCTGTCGATGCCGTCCTTCCTGGTGGCGATCCTCTTGATCTATCTGTTCGCCGTCGAGCTGCGCTGGCTGCCGGCGACCGGCTATGTGCCGTTCACCGAAGAACCGCTGGCCAATTTGCGCTTCTTCGTGCTGCCGGCGCTGACGCTGGCGCTGGCGGAATGGCCGGGCATCATGCGCGTGCTGCGCTCCGACATGATCGCGACCCTGCAGGAGGATTATATCGCGCTCGCCAAAGCAAAGGGCCTCAAGCCGTCCCGCATCCTGTTCGTGCATGCGCTGAAGCCGTCGTCGCTGACCCTGGTGACGGTGACGGGCATCAATATCGGCCGCTTGCTCGGCGGCACGCTGATCGTGGAATCGATCTTCGCGCTGCCGGGCATCGGCCGGCTGCTGGTCGGGGCGATCTACACCCGCGACCTCGTCATCCTCCAGGGCGTCGTGCTGCTGGTCGCCTGCGGCTTCGTCATCGTCAACTTCATCGTCGACATGCTCTATGCCGTGCTCGATCCGAGGATCCGCCATGGCCACGCTTGAGCTGTCGATCCAGGACGAGGAGGTGGCGGCGCCGGTCGGCCGCAAGCGCAAGCTCGGCCTGTTGTTCTGGGTTGCAAGCGCCTGGGTCGCAATCATCCTTTCGCTCGCGATCCTGGCGCCGGTACTGCCGCTGCAGAATCCTGTCGACATGGACATGCTGGAACGGCGCGCTCCTTTCTCCGGCGAGCACTGGCTCGGCACCGACGGGCTCGGCCGCGACGAGCTCGCCCGGCTGATCTTCGGTGCGCGGGTGTCGCTGACGGTCGGGCTGATCGCGCCCATGATCGGCCTCGTCGTCGGCGGCGCGCTCGGCCTGCTGTCCGGCTATTTCCGCGGCCGGTTCGAGACGCTGGTGGTGGGCAGCATGGACGTGCTGCTCGCCTTTCCGCCGCTGATCTTCGCGCTCGCGGTGGTCGCTTATCTTGGCCAGTCGGTCCCCAACCTCACGATCGTCCTCGGCGTGCTCGGCATTCCCGCTTTCATGCGCGTGGCGCGCGCGGCGACGCTGACGCTGGCGCGGCGCGAATTCGTGATCGCGGCCGAGGCGTTAGGGGCGAGCCATGCGCGCATCCTGCTGCGCGAGCTGCTGCCAAACGTCATCCTGCCGCTGCTCGCCTTCTTCCTGCTCGGCGTCGCCGTCACCATCGTGGTCGAGGGCGCGCTGTCCTTTCTCGGCCTCGGCGTGCCGCCCCCGATGCCGAGCTGGGGCAGCATGATCGGGGAGGGGCGCGACAGTCTCGACGTCGCGCCGCGCCTCGCTTTTCTGCCGGCGGCTGCACTGTTTGCGACCGTGCTGGCGTTCAACCTCGTCGGCGACACATTGCGGGCCCTCACCGACCCCCGTCAGGGGGCGCTGTGAGCGCGCCGCTCTTGACCATCGAGGATGTCGCGGTCGAGCTGCCGACCCCGCGCGGAAGTCTGCGTGCCGTCGATCACGTCGACCTTTCGCTGCAGGCCGGCCGCACGCTCGGGATCGTCGGTGAATCCGGCTGCGGCAAGACCATGCTCTCGCGCGCCGTGCTGCAGCTGCTGCCGAAGAAGGCGAAGCTGACCGGCCGGGTGATGTTCGACGGCGAGGATCTGGTGCGGCTCGACTCCGAGCGCCTGCGGCGCCTGCGCGGACGCGATCTCGCGGTCGTGTTCCAGGACCCCATGACCTCGCTCAACCCGGTGCTCACCATCGGCACGCAGCTGATGGAGACGCTCCAGGAGCATCTCGAGCTCGACGCTCCCGCCGCGCGGGCCCGCAGCATCGAGCTGCTCGCCGCCGTCGGCATTCCCGCGCCGGAGCAGCGGCTCGCGCAATATCCGCATCAATGCTCCGGCGGCATGCGCCAGCGCATCGCGATCGCGATCGCACTGTCCTGCGAGCCGAAGCTCCTGATCGCGGACGAGCCGACCACCGCGCTCGACGTCACCATCCAGGCGCAGATCCTCGATCTGCTCGCGCGCGAGCAGCGCCGCCGCCACATGGCGATGATCATCATCACCCACGATCTCGGCGTCGTCGCAGGCCGCGCCGACGAGGTCGCGGTGATGTATGCCGGCCGGGTGGTGGAGCGCGCGCCGACATCGGGGTTGTTCAAGCGCATGCACATGCCCTACACCGAGGCGCTGCTGGCGGCGATCCCGAAGCTCGACACCGCCCCGCATACGCCGCTGCCGGCGATCTCGGGCCGTCCACCCGATCCGACGCGGCCGCTGAAGGGCTGCTCCTTCGCGCCGCGCTGCACTTATGCCACCTCGCGCTGTCATGAGGCCAAGCCGGTCCTGACGAGCGCCGAGATGCCGGATCATCTCTACGCCTGCTTCCATCCGATCCGGATGGCGGAGGGGATCGAGGCATGATGCAGCTTGCCGTGCGCCCCGCGCCGCTTCTGAGCGTCGACAATCTCGTCGTCGAATACGGTCTCGGCAACAAGATCGTTCATGCCGTCTCCGGTGTCAGTCTCGAGGTCGCGCGCGGTGAGACGCTTGGGCTGGTCGGCGAATCCGGCTGCGGCAAGTCGACGCTCGGGCGCGCAGTGCTGCAACTGCGCCGCGCCAAGTCCGGCCGCGTGATGTTCGACGGCGAGAACCTCACCGCGATGGAGGGTGAGGCGCTGCGCAGGATGCGCCGCCGCGTGCAGCTGATCTTCCAGGATCCGATTGCCTCGCTCAATCCGCGCCGGCGCATCGGCGACATCGTCGCCGAGCCGCTGATCATCGCCGGCGTCAAGGATGCCGCCGAGCGCAAGCGCAGGGTTCACGAGGTGCTGTCCGCGGTCGGGCTCGACCCCGATCTCGTGACGGGCCGCCTGCCGCACGAATTCTCCGGCGGCCAGTGCCAGCGCATCTGCATCGCGCGCTCGCTGGTGCTCAACCCGGAGTTCATCGTCTGCGACGAGCCGGTGTCGGCCCTCGACGTCTCCATTCGCGCGCAGATCCTCAACCTGCTGGAGGAGATGAAGGCGCGCTTCGGCCTGACGCTGCTGTTCATCGCGCACGACCTCGCAGTGGTCAAAGCGGTCAGCGACCGCGTCGCGGTGATGTATCTCGGCCGGCTCTGCGAGGTCGCCCCCTCCGAGCAATTGTTCGCGCGGCCGGCGCATCCCTACACCGCGCTGCTGTTGCAGGCGATCCCGGTGCCGGATCCGGACGTGCGTCCCGCCGAAAGTGTGGCGGCCGGCGAGCCGCCATCGCCGATTGCGCCGCCATCCGGCTGCCGCTTCCGTACCCGCTGCCCACGCGCCGATCAGCGTTGCAGCGCGGAGATACCGGAGTTGCGCCAGGTCGCACCCGGCCAGTTCGCAGCTTGCCACCATCCGCTGGCCTGAACTAAGACCGGTTTGTCTGGTCGCGCCGAGCATGGCATGGTGGCGCGACAACAAGAAGCATGCGGGAGGACGCCGATGAAGAGTTTCAAGGTTGCCGATTTCAAGGCCCCGCTGCAGGAGGTCGACGAGGCGACGCCGCAGCCCTCGGGCACGCAGGTGCTGATCAGGGTGAAGGCCGCCGGCGTCTGCCACAGCGACCTCCACATCTGGGAAGGCGGCTACGATCTCGGTCATGGCCGCAAGCCGCTCTCGTTGAAGGACCGCGGCATCAACCTGCCGCTGACCATGGGCCACGAGACGGTCGGCGAAGTCCTCGCCTTCGGCCCCGACGTGAAGCCGACCGACCAGGGCGACCTGAAGGCCGGCGATATCGGGCTCGTCTATCCCTGGATCGGCTGCGGCAAATGTGCCACGTGCCTTGGCGGCGACGAGAACATGTGCCTGACGCCGCGCTCGCTCGGTGTCTATTGCGACGGCGGCTATTCCGATCACATGCTGGTGCCGCATCCGCGCTACCTGCTCAATCTGAAAGGCCTCGATCCCGCGACGACGGCGCCCTATGCCTGCTCGGGCGTCACCACCTACAGTGCGCTGAAGAAGGTCGAGCAGCATTTCGACACGCCGATCGTGATGTTCGGCGCCGGCGGCCTCGGACTGATGGCGTTGTCGCTGCTCAAGGCGATGGGCGGCAAGGGCGCGATCATGGTCGATATCGACGCAAGGAAGCGCGAGGCGGCAGAGAAGGCCGGTGCGCTTGCGACCGTCGATCCCAAGGCGCCGGACGCGCTGGAGCAACTCGCCAAGAAGGCGGGAGGCCCGATCCGCGCCGTGATCGACCTCGTCGGCAATGCCGCCACGACGCAGCTCGGCTTCGATTGCCTGACCAAGGGCGGCAAGCTCGTTATCGTCGGCCTGTTCGGCGGCGGCGCGACCTGGGCGCTGCCGCTGATTCCGATCAAGGCGGTGACGATCCAGGGCAGTTATGTCGGCAATTTGCGCGAGACGCAGGAACTGCTCGACCTCGTGCGGTCGAAGAAGGTGCCGCCGATCCCGGTGACGCAACAACCGCTCGCCAAGGCCAACGACGCCCTGCTGCAATTGCAGCAGGGCGCGGTGGTCGGGCGTACGGTGCTGACGCCGTAGTTCGACTCTCTCTCTTCGTCATTGCGAGGAGCGAAGCGACGAAGCAATCCAGTCTGCCTCCGCGGATGTAGTTCTGGATTGCTTCGCTTCGCTCGCGATAACGACCTGGTTGACACCTTTCTTGAGGCTCAAATGTCCGCAAACAACGCCTTCCACATTGCCGTGCTCGCCGGTGACGGCATCGGCCCCGAAGTCATGGCGCCGGCGCTGGAAGTGCTGCGCAAGGTCGGCGAGAAGTCCGGCCTCGGCTTCCGCTTCACCGAGGCGCCGGCCGGCGCCAACCATTATCTCGCGACCGGCAAGTCGATGCCGGATAGCACCGTCAGGCTCTGCGAGGAGGCGGACGCGATCCTGCTCGGGGCCTGCGGCCTGCCGTCGGTGCGCTACCCCGACAATACCGAGATCGCGCCGCAGATCGAGCTGCGCTTCATCTTCGATCTCTACGCCGGCGTGCGTCCGGCGCGGCTCATTCCGGGCGTGCCGAGCCCGATCGTCGGCGCGGACCAGCGCGGCATCGATCTCGTCGTGATCCGCGAGTCCACCGAAGGCCTGTTCGCCTCGATGGGCAAGGGCATCGTCACTCATGAGGACGCGCGCGAGACCCTGGTGATCACGCGCAAGACTTCCGAGCGCCTGTTCGAGTTCTCGTTTCGACTCGCCGAGCGGCGCAAGGCGCGCGGCAAGCCGGGGTCGCTTGCCTGTGTCGACAAGGCAAATGTGTTCAAGGCGTTCGCCTTCTTCCGCCGGATCTTTGACGAGGCCGCCAAGCGTCATCCGGACGTGAAGACGGATCATCTCTATGTCGATGCCTGCTCGGCGATGCTGGTCAAGCGTCCCTGGGATTTCGACGTGATGGTGATGGAGAATATGTTCGGCGACATCGTCTCCGACATCACCGCGAGCCTGATCGGCGGCCTCGGCATGGCGCCATCCGCCGACATCGGTGACAAATACGCAGTGTTCCAGCCCTGCCACGGCACGGCACCCGACATCATGGGGCAGGGCAAGGCCAACCCCACCGGCATGATCCTGTCCGCCGCGATGATGCTGGATTGGCTCGCCGACAAGCACGGCGTCGAGAGCGCTGCGGAAGCCGGCGCGATCATCGAGCGTGCGGTGGACCAGGTCTATGCCGGCGGCATCAAGCCGATGGAATTCGGCGGCGGCAATGGTACGGCTGATATCACGAAGGCGGTGCTGGGAGCGCTGTAGCGGCTGTGCTCCTCGCCTCTCTCCACGACGAAATTACTTCCCCCTAAACTGCGGCTTGCGCTTTTCCATGAAGGCCTGGCGGCCCTCGCGGAAATCCGCGCTGTCCATGCAGGCATTGCCGATCGCCTTGATCGCCTCTATGTCGCGCCGGCTCTCGTCCTTCAGCACCTGCGCGATGGTGATCTTGGCGGCCTTGATCGCGAGCGGGGCGTTCTGCGCGATCGTCTCGGCAATCGCCATGGTCTCGCCCCAGAGCTCGCCTTGCGGAAACACGCGCTCGACGAGGCCGACGCGCAGCGCCTCGGCGGAATCGATCCGCATGCCCGTGTACATCAAGAGCCGCGCCCAGGACGGCCCGACCAGCGACACCAGGTGCTTCAAGCCGTCATATCCGTAAGCGATGCCGAGTTTGGCCGCGGGAATGCCGAACTGGCTGTCCTGCGAGGCGAGGCGGATGTCGGCGAGCATCGCGACCTGCATGCCGCCGCCGAGGCAATAGCCGTCGATGCAGGCGATGGTCGGCTTGGGATAATCGGCGAGCAGCGCGCGCTGAGCGGCGCTGCGCCTGGCGTATTCCTCGGACGCCGCCGCATTGTGCCTGACCTTCTCGAACTGGCTGATGTCGGCGCCCGAGACGAACGCCTTGCCGCCGGCGCCGCGCAGGATCACGACGCGGACCGTGTCGTCGTCGCGCAAGGCCGTCA
Organism: Bradyrhizobium sp. USDA3516; assembly: GCF_057651995.1. Lineage (NCBI taxonomy): Bacteria > Pseudomonadati > Pseudomonadota > Alphaproteobacteria > Hyphomicrobiales > Nitrobacteraceae > Bradyrhizobium > Bradyrhizobium sp. USDA3516. The sequence goes on from NZ_JBYGYN010000009.1 coordinate 260,730, forward strand.
GCGCCTCGCCAAATCCCTCCCACATCTCCAGCGACATCGCGTTGCGCTTGTCGGGATTGTTGAAGGTGATCACGCCGACGCCACCAGCTCTGTGCGCGAGGATCTTGCCCTCGGCGTAAGGTGTTTCGGCCGTGCTGAAAATGTCGGACATCGCGCGCTCGCTGTTCGGTGGCGAGGCGCAATGTGCGGCGCAGGCGGCGCCGCGGTCAACCGGGGCAGGGTAGGACGGCCTGCATCCGCCCGTGCCGCGATTGCATGGCGCGCGGCGTTCGACGGAGGCAGAAACGTCGAAGGAAGACCGCCAAGAAACCGTCGAGAAAAAGGGGCGGCCAGGCCGCCCCGAGACAGGCCGCGCGCGAGCGCGCAGACATCTTTCAACCGATCCCGTTCAATCCGGCCGCGCCCCCGTGACGCGGCGGATTGAACGTCGGCCGTGAAAGCTGGACCGTCGACCGGCCTCAGCTCTCGTTCGCCGCGATCGATTCCATCAGCGAGACAAGCTGACGCTGCACCGTCTGATCCTTGATCTTGCTGTAGGCGCGCAGCAGGCGGAGGCTGAAAGCCGAATCGAGGAAGAGCAGGCTCTCGACCTCGCGGGCCTTGTTGTCGCCGTCGTAGAAGAACGTCACGGGCACATCGAGGGCGGAGGCGATCTGCTGAAGCCGGGCCGCGCCGACGCGATTGACGCCCTTCTCGTATTTCTGCACCTGCTGGAAGCTGACGCCGAGCTTCTCGCCGAGCTCGGCCTGCGAGATCTTCATCTCGACGCGCCGCAGACGGATACGCTTGCCAAGCTCGATGTCCGGCTTGCCCGCGCTGCGCTGCTTCATTCTTTTCGCCGCTGCTTTCATCTCTGTTTTCACCTTTGTTCTTCGGTTGAAAATCCCCCGAAGAGCTGGGTCAGGGGTTCGCCCATATACGAGTCCTTGAATTCATGCGGGTGCACGAACTCTTCCTTAAACCACGGGAAGCGGGCCGGATTGAAAGCCTCGATCAGCCAGTCAATCATGTGCCGCACGCGCGGGATACGGCCGCTACCGGGGTGGTAGGACAGCCAGATATCCAGCGGTCGGTTCAGCTCGACCTCCAGTGGAATTAATTTCCCGCCGAGCGCAATGGCGTAGCTCGGGAAGACGCCGATGCCGGCGCCGTTCGCGACCGCCCAATAATTGGCGCTCGAGACGTTGGTCTTCATGACCAGAAGGTCACGTTCGGACACGCCCGGGAAGAAGCTTTCGAAGGATTCCTTGGCGGCGAGCTGGTCAGCGAATTGCAGCACCAGACGATGCTTGATCAATTCCGCCGCCGAGCGCGGCGCGCCATGCTTTGCGATGTATTTCTCGGAGGCCCAGAACATCAGATGCATGCGGCCGAGCCGCACCAGCTTGATGTCCAGCGCCGAAGGACGGGACAGATGAATGGCGACGTCGGCCTCGTGGCGCGAGACGTCGGCCGAACGCATCGCGCAATGCAGGTCCACCAGGATCTTCGGATAGGCCTGCTGGAATTCGACCAGGCGGGGGGCAAGCCAGAACGTGCCGAGCCCCTCGGTGACGGCAACGCGGACTTCGCCCGACAGCGCGTTGGCCATCGAATCGCTGGCGCGCAGCACGTCGAAGGTCGCCGCCTCCATGCGCTCGACGGCGGAGACTACCAGGGCACCCTCATCGGTCAGATGGGTGCCGTGGACGTCGCGCGTGAATAACGTGGTGCCGGTCTGGCGTTCGAAATCGTCGATCCGTCGCCGCACGGCGTTGATCGACAGCGACAGGCGCTCGGCCGCCGAGCGAAAGCTTCCGCATCGGACGACTTCCAAGAATATACGGGCGGCGTCCCAATCAGTGAGGCCGCTGAGATTTGTTTTTGGGCGTTCCGCTAGATGAACGCCCCTTTCCGCCAAGGAGTGCATACAATTCCCTTTGGAACGCTAAACTGGCAGAATCTGGCGCAAACCACAACCACGACGGGTTGGGGAGCGGCGAGTTTTGAACGTCATCCTTACTACCTGAGGGCGGTATTTGGATGCTGCCAGGGGCTGGGAATTCGGGCCTGTCGGCTCGAGTGAGGGGTATGGCGTGAGTTCCGTTGCGAGCCGTGAGATGGCTGCGGGATTGCCGGCGCTGAGCGCAAGGAATTGTGTTGCGCGGGGAGTCGATGCCGTCGACGTTGCCGGATCGATCGCGCCACGTCAGGCGTTTGCACCCGATGCGAACGGAAACCCGGTTCCACAGCAGAACTACACTGAATTCAGGTTCGAAGGCGCAGTTGCCTCGTGCTATCTTTGGGCTTCCATGGGGGCCGAAGGGGGCGTGACAGATACGTCTCGCAGGCCGAACTAACGGAAAGAACGCCGGTGTCGCATTCAGACGAACAGTTGCAGTCGGTGCTGGAAACGCTTGAGGAGTGCCGCAGGGTTCTCAATGCGTGCAACAGCCGCGAGTCGGCCGAGATGCTCTCCATCGTCGTCCTCGACGTCAGGATGAAGCTGAAAGGAATCGACAGTGCCGATCTCAAGGCGCTGTGCGACGAAATGCTGCGGAGCGCTGCCAGCGAGCCGCAACCGCCTTCCAAGCAGACGCAGGACCAGCCCCGGCGTCCGCTGCTCCGCGTGGTGAAGTAGCCGCGCCGCCGAATCTCGCTTTTTGGCGAGGTTTGTGCGCGTCCCGATGCCGCATCTGTGATCACGGAGGGCATCGGGAGGAGCCCTGGGTTTGTGCGCTTCTGTTGCGCATTCTTCGGCTTGGGCTACACCAGAGCCGGTTCCGGCTCCGGGCCGGGCGCGTTCCCTGCGCGCCCTGACGGGGCCTGAGATGGCTCCGATTGCATCATGCAAAATGTTTCGATTCCGGCGGCACTGATTGCCGGCCTCGTCAGCTTCCTCTCGCCTTGCGTCCTGCCTCTGGTTCCACCCTATCTGGTCTACCTCACGGGCGCCACGATCGAGCATGTCGAGAGCGACGAGCCGGCCGCGGCGTCCAAGCGCGCGATCATGATGTCGGCGCTTCTGTTCGTGCTCGGCTTCTCCACCATCTTCGTCGCGCTCGGCGCCAGCGCTTCGCTGATCGGCGGGCTGATCCGTGCCTGGTCGGCGGAGCTGTCGATCCTCGCCGGCATCGTCATCATGATCATGGGCCTGCACTTCCTCGGCCTGACGCGCATCGGCTTTCTGATGCGGGAAGGACGGCTGCCGATCCCCAAGCCGGTCGGCTTATGGGGCGCCTATATCATGGGCCTCGCATTCGCCTTCGGCTGGACGCCCTGCATTGGCCCGATCCTCGCCGCGATCCTCTCGATCGCCGCGGCGGAAGCCACGGTGACGAGGGGCGCCGGCCTGCTCGCGGTCTATTCCGCGGGCCTCGGCATTCCATTCCTGATCGCCGCGCTGATGATCGAGCAGTTCTCCGCGCTGTTCGCGCGCATGAAGGGCCACCTCGTCAACGTCGAGCGCGCCATGGGCGTCTTGATGGTGCTCACCGGCATCGGCTTTCTCACCGGCGCGGTCTCGAATGTGAGCATCTGGCTGCTGGAGACGTTTCCGGTGCTGCAGACGATCGGTTAGGGCGCGCGGGGACCGGGTTTTCACGGACGAAAAAGTAGAGGAACCATTGAAACCCGTCAGGCATGCTTCATGGAACGACGATTCCAAACCTTTCCGGTTCCGGGGCGTTGCATCCCGGACAACTCGCATGGTGGAGATCCCGTGACCAAGACACTGCGCTTAGAACCCCTGTCGGACAACGCGGCCTTGATTGCCTGGCAATTTTTGGGGCAGCCGTTGCAGGAGTGGCCGAGCTGGGTTCAGTCCAATTGCTCGCTGCAGAAGGATGCCGACGGAAAATTCGAGCTTCGGCACGAGCGGCGCAGCGGCACACAGATCGTCTATCTCGGCGAGTGGCTGGTGAGAGATCTCGATGGCGGCGTGGACTTCTACACGGACGCTGAGATCTGGTCGCGGTTCGCTGCCAAACGCTGACGCGCTGAGAGATTCAGCTGGCGCGTCGATCGCGCCTTAGTCTTTCCCGCTCGAACTCCGGACGATCAAAAGCCTGTGTGGCTGGTGGGGCAAAAAGCCTCGCGGTAGGACCCGCCCATAGAATGCAATCTGTAGTAATATTTCAATCTACTGCACCCTGAGGGGCAATTCTTCTGAACGTATACTGAAACGAGAATTTCAAACCAGTCGAGATCTTCGGCGCCCCTCTCCCTTACAGCATATTGAGCAGGAGCAAGCGATGGGAACCGACGTGAATGTTCATCCCGGTCATGGCAAGGCCGGACGTCAACCGACGCGACAATTTCTGGATACGCTTTCCGGACACGATGATCCGGGCATGTTTGGCCGGATGTTTCCGACCCTGGAGCCGCTGGCTGTCGACGACGGTCCGCTGCGCGAGCTCGCCGACGCGATGAAGGATCCCGCCCCCGGCGACGCCGCGGGAAACAATCTCAACGTCCCGGCGGGTTTCACCTATCTCGGCCAATTCGTCGATCATGACATCACGCTCGATCTGACCTCCTTCGGCGAGAAGGAAGCCGATCCGATGGCGGTCACGAATTTTCGCACGCCCGCCCTCGATCTCGACAGCGTCTACGGTCTCGGTCCCGACGGAAGCCGTCATCTGTACGCGCGCAATTCGGCGAGCGACAACGGCAAGACACCGGGCCCCAAGCTGCTGATCGGCAAGACCGTCAACGTCGATGACATCACGGGCGATCATCGCAACGACCTGCCGCGCAATCCCGAGGGGTTTGCCCTGATCGGCGATCACCGCAACGACGAGAACCTTCTCGTCGCGCAAACCCATCTTGCGATGCTGAAGTTTCACAACAAGGTCTGCGATCAGCTCGCGGCGTCCGGCAAGCCGGCGGGCGAGATCTTCGAGGAAGCGCGCCGGATCGTGACCTGGCACTACCAATGGATGGTCCTGCACGATTTCGTGGAGCGGATCACCGAGAAGGGGATCGTCGCCAAGATACTCGAGCAGGGGCGGCGCTTCTACCGCTTCAAGAAGATCCCCTACATGCCCGTCGAATTCTCGGGCGCCGTCTATCGTCTCGGCCACAGCATGGTACGCCAGGTCTATAGCCACAACCGGATCTTCACGCCCGGTGGCCTCGCGCCGGCGACCCTGGACCTGCTGTTCAGGTTCACCGGGCTGTCGGGCGGCATCATCGGCGATCTGGCACCAAACCCGATTCAGCCGCCGCTCCCGCTTCCGGTGCTTTCGAGCAACTGGATCATCGACTGGCGGCGCTACTATAAGCTGTTGCCGAACAATCCTGCGGGCGTGGGGTTCAATCCCTCCCGCAAGATCGACCCGTTCATCGTTCCGCAACTCCATACCCTGCCTGGTGACGGCGGCAGCCTGCCGTTCCGCAACCTCAAGCGCGGCGTGTTGCTGGGATTGCCGTCAGGGCAGGACGTCGCCAAGGCCATGAAGATCAAGAATCCGCTGACGCCGGAAGAAATCTCGAAGGGGAGCGACGGCGCCGTCGCGAAAAAGCATGGTCTGCACCAGCACACCCCGCTCTGGTACTACATCCTCAAGGAGGCGGAGCAGCGGGGCAGCGGCGAAAGGCTCGGGCCGGTCGGCGCGACACTGCTTGCCGAGGTCTTCGTCGGCCTCGTCCATGGCGACCACCAGTCGTATCTCTGGCTCAAGGGCAAGACCTGGAAGCCGACGCTGCCGTCGCAAGTGCCGGGCGAATTCACGATGGCCGACCTGCTGCGTTTCGTCGGGGATGTCAGCCCGATCGACGGCATCTCGACGGTCTAAAGCATATCGCCGGGGGCGGCCGCCGCCGAGACGGCCGCTCTCCCGTCCCGATCAATCGATTTCCTGCACGGCGGTGGGTGAGCCGGGATCGATCAGCATCAGCACGGCTGCCGCCGGCTGTCAGAGCCGTCGGCCGGAGCGCAAGTTGCAGTGCAATAGCTCGTGCCGCAGCGCTTCCGCGACGAAGAGGCCCTCCAGCGCACGCGAAATGACTTCCGTCCCGGCGAGGTTTTTCATACGCTTACCTCTCGCAAGCCGCATAACGGCTGCGCTCACGGCCCGGCGACAGGGCCGGAGCATCAAAGGGAGGGGAGACGATGAGGCGAAGGTCATTTCTCGCAGGTATCGGTGCAACCACTGCGGCAGCTGCCGTCGGCATGCCGTCGATCCTGAGGGCGCAAGCCCCGATCACGCTGAACGGTGCCGTGCAATTCAACGACGACCATGCCTTCAACCGGGCCCTGCTGCGGTTCGAAGAGCTGGTGAAGAAGTATTATGGCAAGCCCGTCAACTTCACCCTGCACAGGAACTCCTCGCTCGGCCTCGAGAAGCAGTATTTCGAGTACATGTCGCAAGGAAAGGCAGTCGATTACGGCATCGTCTCGCCGGCTCACATGTCGACCTTCGCCAAGGCCGCCCCGTTCATCGATGCGCCCTTCGTGTTCAAGGGCATCGAGCACATGAACAAGGTGGTCGAAGCCAATATCCTGACGCCGATCGCCGACGAGGTCGCGGCCAAGGCCGAGGTGGTTCTGATCGGGTATGCCGGCGGCGGCATCCGCAACATCTTCGCCAACAAGCCGCTCAAGAACCTCGCCGATCTCAAAGGCCTCAAGGTGCGCGTGCAGGGCGCGCCGATCTGGTCGAAGACCTTTGCGGCCGTCGGCATGAGCCCAACCGTGATCGCCTATAACGAAGTCTACAATGCGATTCAGAACGGGGTGATATCGGCCGGCGAGAACGAAGCGGCCGGTGTCGAGGCGATGAAGTTCTACGAAGTGGCGCCGCATCTCAACCTGACCCAGCACGCCGTGTCGATCCGGCCGATCTGCTTCTCGGTGAAGACGTTGAAGACCCTGCCGAAGGATCTGCAGGACGCGATCATGAAGGCGGGCAAGGAGGCCGGCGATTACGGCCGCCAGCTCGAGTCGAGCGAGGAGGTCGTCAAGCTCGACACGCTGGAGAAGGCCGGCAAGCTCAAGCGCGTTCCTTTCGAGGACCGGGACGCCATGAAGAAGCTCGCCGACCCCGTGATGGCCACCTACGCCAAGGAGATCGGCGCGGAGGGCATTTTCGAGAAGATCAACGTCGTCTGAGGCCGCCCCGTCCGCCGACAGCATGCCGGGCAGGCCCCGCTTCCTGCCCGGACCTGGCGGATGAGCGCCGTACGGAGCTCCAATGTCCGAAATGCACGTCCCGTCCACGCCGTCGCTGTGGCGTCGCGTCACCGCGGCCTATGCGAAATTGCTGGAATTCCTGCTGGCCGCCTGCGTCGGCATCCTGGTCATCCCGGTCACGCTTCAGATCATCTCACGCTACACGCCGTTCATTCCCTCCTACATCTGGACGGAGGAGATGGCGCGGTTCATGTTCGTCTGGACCATCATGATCGGCGCCATGGTGGGCATCCGCGAGGCGCAGCACTTCGAGGTCGACGTGTGGCCCGATCTGTCGCGGCGGTCGGAGGCCGCGGTGCGGATCCTCGCGCGGCTCGGCGTGCTGGCACTGGCCCTCGTGTTCGTGTTGGCCGGAATCGAATTCACACGCTTCGCCTGGAACAGAACGTCGGAGCTGGCCGATCTGCCGCTCTGGCTGATCCACGTCGCCTGGCCGGTGGCCGGCGTGACCTGGATCGTGTTCGCCGGCGAACAGATCCTTGATGAAATGCGCATTCTGGTCGGGGCACAGAGATGAGCGGCACTGTACTTTCTGCCGGACAGGCCGCCATGGTGCTGTTCGGGGTCTTCATCGGCCTGCTGATCGTGCGCGTGCCGGTCGCCTTCGCGCTCGGCCTTGCCTGCGTGCCGATCCTTTTGATCGAGCCGCGCCTGTCGCTGATGACGCTCGCGCAGGAAACCTTCAACGCCTACAATTCATTCATCCTGCTCGCGGTGCCGTTCTTCCTCTTGACGGCGAACCTGATGAGCATCGGCGGCATCACCGATCGCCTGGTGGCGCTGTCGCGCTCGATGGTCGGGCACTGGCCGGGGTCGCTGGCGCAGATCAACGTCGTGCTGTCGGTGTTCTTTGCCGGCATCTCCGGCTCCTCGACGGCCGATGCCGCCAGCCAGTCCAAGATCTTCATCGATGCCCAGAACAAGGAGGGCTACGACCTCTCGTTCTCCATCGCCATCACCGCGGTGTCGGCGGTGCTTGCCGTCATCATTCCGCCGTCGATCCTGATGATCGTCTGGGGCGGGCTGATCTCGACCTCGATCGCGGCGATGTATCTGGCCGGCATCGTGCCGGGCCTCTTGATCGCGGGCGCGCAGATGGTGACGGTGCACATCTATGCCGTGCGCCGCGGCTATCCCACCTATCCGAAATCGACCTGGGTCGAGATGGGATCCGCCATCTGGCGGTCGATCCCTGCGCTGATGACGCCGTTCATCATTGTCGGCGGCATTCTGCTCGGCTGGTTCACCGCGACCGAGTCCGCCTGCGTCGCGGTGCTTTATTCCGTGGTGCTCTCCGCGTTCTTCTACCGCGAGACGGGCTTGCGGGAATTGTACAAGGCCTTGCTCGACACCGGGCGCCTCGCCGGAGTTGCCTTGTTCTGCGTGGGCACGGCGAGCGCGTTCGGCTGGTTGCTGGCCTACTACAGGATTCCGCAGGAACTTCTGGCGAATGTCTCGACCTGGGGCATGGGCACGGTTACGGCGGGCTTCTTCATCGCCTTCTGCTTTCTGGTGGTGGGCTGCTTCCTCGACGCCATCCCGGCGATCATCATCGTCGGCACCGTGCTGGAGCCGCTCGCCAAGTCGGTCGATCTGCATCCGGTCCAGTTCGCGATCATCTCCATCGTTTCGCTGGCCTTCGGGCTGGTGACGCCACCCTACGGCCTCTGTCTGATGATCGCCTGTTCGATCGCGGGCGTGCGGCTGCGCTATGCTCTGAAGGACACGGTCATCATGCTGATCCCGATGCTGCTCGTGCTGGCGGCCTTGATCATTTGGCCCAGCGTGTCGCTGTTCCTGCCGCGCCTGCTCGTGCCGGAAATGCTCAAGTGAGGGGCGATGGCGTGATCCCGCGGCCGGCGGCCGCGGGATCGTCGCTTAAAGATTGCTTTCCGTGATCGCGGCGTAGACCATGCTGCGCAGCTCGCGGCGGATCGGGTAGGCGCTCGACGGCAGCACTTGCGTCATGAAGATCGCGATCAGCTCCTCGGCCGGATCGATCCAGAACGAGGTCGTGGCCGCGCCGCCCCAATTGTATTCGCCACGGCTGCCGGCGATCAGCGTCTCGGCCGGGCGCATGGTGACGGCGAAGCCGAGACCGAAGCCGATGCCGTTATAGGTCGCTTCCGAGAACAGCGAGCGCGAGACTTCCGGCAGCGCTCGGCCGCCCGGAATGTGGTTGGTCGTCATCAGCGCCAGCGTCTTCGGCCCGATCAGCCTGACGCCGCCGAGCTCGCCGCCATTGAGCAGCGCGCGGCAGAAGGTCAGATAGTCGGCGACCGTCGAGCACAGCCCGCCGCCGCCGGAGATGAACGAGGGCGGCGACAGGAACGAGCTCGTGGTCGGATCGTCCTGTAGCGTCAGCCCCTCGCGGCGCTGGCCGGCATGGAAGGTCATGCCGCCGCCGGGATCGGCGGAATAGCAGGCGGCGAAGCGATGCGCCTTCGAGGCCGGCACGTGGAAATCGGTATCGGTCATGCCGAGCGGATCGAGAATCCGCTGCTTGAGAAACTGCTCGAAAGGCATCCCCGAGATCTTGCCGACGAGGTAGCCGATCACGTCGGTTGAGACGGAGTAGTTCCAGGATTCGCCCGGCGAGAATTCCAGCGGGATCTTGGCCAGGCCCTCGATCATGGTCTGCAGCGTGCCTGACTTCTCGACCTCGCCGATCTTTTCGGTGCGATAGGCGGCATCGACGTTAGAGCGCTGCTGGAAGCCATAGGTTAGTCCGGATGTGTGGCGCAGGAGGTCGACGATCAGCATCGGCCGGGACGGCGGCCGGGTCAGGAACGCCGGATAGGTGCCGGCGACGAACACCCCGAGGTCCTTCCACTCCGGAATGTATTTGGCGACGGGCTCGTCGATCGCGACGAGGCCTTCCTCGACCAGCATCATGAAGGCGACGCTGGTGAGCGGCTTGGTCATGGAATAGATGCGATAGATCGTATCGTCCTTCACCGGCACCTTGCGCTCGACGTCGGCAAAGCCCTGCACCGAGCTGTGCGCGACCTTGCCGCGGCGGTAGACCAGAAGATGCGTGCCCGGGAAACGGCCGGCATCGATGTACCGGCGCTTCAGATGCGCATCGACACGGTCGAGCGCGACTTTGGACATGCCGACGGATTCGGGCGAGGCGGGGGTGGGGGCGAGCATCAGTTCCTCCGGGCGTTTTGTCGTTGATACCGAAATGGCGGCCGCATTCCAAGCCGGTTGCGCTTAACGAGGCTGGGCCTCGTGGTGTAGACTCGGCCTTGAAACGCAAGGAGCCCGCCAGGGCCAACGAGAAGAACGCGAGGGCAAACGCACCATGACTCAGTTCACCGAGACCGAACTCACCGAAGCCGTCGTCAGGAGCTTCGACCATACGCCGAATCCGCGCGCGAAATTTCTGCTGCAGGAATTGGTGAAGTCGCTGCACGATTACGTGAGCAAGACCGGTCTCACCTTCGAGGAATGGGAATACGCCATCGATTTCCTGACCCGGACCGGGCAGAAATGCACCGACACCCGCCAGGAATTCATTCTCTTGTCCGACGTGCTCGGCGTTTCCATGCTGGTCGACGCCGTCAATCACAGGGATCGTGACGGCGCCACGGAGACCACGGTGCTCGGCCCGTTCTATGTCGGCGAGCACAAGGTGACTGCGCACGGCACCGACATCTCGCCGAACAACCAGACCGGGGAGCGGATGTTCGTGCAAAGCCGCGTCACCGATCTCGAGGGCAAGCCGCTCGCCGGCGTTCCCGTCGACGTCTGGCACGCCGATGACGACGGCTTCTACGATTCCCAGAAGCCGAACTACGATGAGGTCGGCGCCTCGGCGCGGGCGCGCTTCATCACCGACACCGACGGCCGCTTCTTCTTTCGCACCATCCTGCCGTGCAGCTATCCGATCCCAACCGATGGTCCGGTCGGCGAGATGATCGTGCAGACCGGCCGCCACCCGATGCGCCCGGCGCACGTGCACTTCCTGGTCAACGCCAAGGGCTATGAGCCGCTGATCACCCACGTCTTCATGGACGGCGACAAGTATCTCGATTCCGACGTGGTGTTCGGCGTCAAGGACGATCTCATCGCCAAGGTCGAGCCGCGCAACGATCAAGTAATGCCGGATGGCACCAAGGCGAACGGGCGGTGGCACCTGATGACTTACGAATTCCACCTCAAGCCCGGCGGCGGCATGGCGCCGAAGCCGCTGGGGACGAAGGCGGCGGAGCCGGCGTGAGGCCACTTCGTTCTTCTATCGCAGCCGGAGCGCTGCGAGCAGCGCGATGACGGCACAGGCCAGCATTGCCGTTGTCAGCTTCCAGAACAGCAGTGGATTGCGCTCGAGCAGCGGTGTGGTCCGGGTGGCGAGATAAGCCGGATTGGGATTTCTGAGCTCGAACACGAACTCGGACATGTCCTCGTGGCGCTTATAGGGATCGGGATGCAGCGCTTTCCTGAGCGCGCCGTCGATCCAGCCCGGGATGCCGCGCTCGGCATCGATCGCCGGGCGGTATCGCAATTTCCACGCGTCCGATCGTCCGCGGATTTTGGCAAGCTGGGTGCCGTAGGGCAGATGCCCGGTCAGCATGTGGTAGCAGATGGCGGCCAGCGAGAACATGTCGGACCGGGGCGAGCCGCCCTGCCCAAGAAAATATTCCGGCGCCGTGTACTGGACCGTGCCGAGAATTTCCGCGTCGGCCGATCTCGGCGCCGCTTCGGCGACGCCTGCGACCCTCACCGATCCGAAGTCGATGATCTTGGCGGTGCCGGTCTTGTCGATCAGGACGTTGTCGGGTCTGAGATCCTGGTGCAGCATCTCCATGCGATGGAAGGCGCGCAGTCCGGTGGCGATCTGCTCGATGATCCTGCGCACCGTCTCCAGATCGGGACGCGGATTGTCGAGCATCCATTGCCGCAACGTCCGCCCCTCGACGAACTCGGTCGCGACGTAGAGGTAGTTGCGCCGCGTCGATCGCGATCGCGGCTTGAGCACGTACGGACTGTCGATCCGTCGCGCGATCCACTCTTCCATCAGGAAACGTTTCAGGTAGGCCTGGTTATCGCGCAGGTCGATCGAGGGAATCTTGAGCGCGACCGTTTCCTCGGTCTCCGCATCGACCGCGAGATAGATGTGGCTGCGGCTGCTGCCATGGATCTCCCGGACGATCCGGTAGCCGTCGAACATCGCGCGCGGCTCCAGCAGAGGCGGCAGCGGCAGCGTCGCGGTCCGGTCGAACACGCCCGTTTCCTCCGGCACCGCGTCGATGCGCAGGATCTGCACGGTGATGTTGTCGTCGCTGCCGCGCCGATAGGCTTCCTCCACGATCGCCTTCGCCGCGCCGTCGAGCTCGGCTGCGTGCTCGTTGATTGCACGGGTAACGAAACGCGCATCGACGAACTCGTACGCACCGTCGGTCGCCAGCAGGAAGGTGTCGCCGGCCTGGATATCGACCGTCTGATAGTCGATCTCGAGCTGCGGATTGATGCCGAGCGCGCGGCCGAGATAGGTCTGCTCGGACGAGACGATGATGCGGTGATCGTCGGTCAGCTGCTCGAGCGCCTTACCGGCGAGGCGGTAGATCCGGCAGTCGCCGACATGGAAGATGTGCGCGGTCGCCGCCTTGATGACCATGGCGCTGAGCGTGCAGACATAGCCTTTGTCGCGGTCATAGGCATACTGGCTCTTGCGTGTCTGCGCATGCAGCCAGGAATTGGTCGCCTCCAGCACGCGGCGGGCGGAGGTCTTCACCGTCCACGATTCCGACGTGCAGTAATAATCCATCAGGAAGCTCTTGACCGCCGACTCGCTGGCGATCTGGCTTACCGTGCTCGAGGAAATGCCATCGGCGAGAACCGCCGCGATGCCCTTCAGGCTGAGCAGCGGCTCCTCCGGAATCAGGACGCCGTGAAAGTCCTGGTTGACGGGCTTGCGACCGCTGTCCGAGTGCTGGCCAACCGAGATCTGGAGTCCGCGGGGCATCGTCATCACCGGGAGAGGGGAGCCTCACCGTGCTTGGGCGAGACTCCCCTGTCGAGACCTATTCGATCACGCCGCGACGCGGGGCTTTGCAGCCCTCTCCGCCTGGCGCTTCGGCAGGGTCATGACGTGGGTGGCATAGAGGGTCATGCCGGTGAAGGCGAGGCCGCCGACGAGGTTGCCGAGCACAGTCGGGATCTCGTTCCAGATCAGATAATCCATGATCGAGAACTTCGCGCCGAGCAGCAGGCCCGAGGGGAACAGGAACATGTTCACGACGGAATGCTCGAACACCATGTAGAAGAACACCAGGATCGGCATCCACATCGCGATGACCTTGCCGGGGACCGAGGTCGAGATCATGGCGCCGACGACGCCGGTCGAGACCATCCAGTTGCACAGCATGCCGCGCAGGAACAGCGTCGCCATGCCGGCTGCCCCGTGCGCGGCATAGCCAAGGGTTCGGCCCTCGCCGATATTGCCGATGGCGGCGCCGACCTTGTCGGGCGCCTGCGTGAAGCCGAAGGTGGTGACGAAGGCCATCATGAAGGCGACGGTGAAGGCGCCGGCGAAATTGCCGACGAAGACGAGGCCCCAATTGCGCAGCACGCCATTGAGCGTGACGCCCGGGCGCTTGTCGATCAGCGCGAGCGGCGAGAGCACGAACACGCCGGTCAGCAGGTCGAAGCCCAGGAGATAAAGCATGACGAAGCCGACGGGGAACAAGAGCGCGCCGACAAGCGGCTGGCCGGTGTTCACGGTGATGGTGACGGCGAACCAGGCTGCGAGGGCCAGGATCGCGCCGGCCATGTAGGCGCGGATGATGGTGTCACGGGTGGACATGAAGATCTTGGACTCGCCTGCATCCACCATTTTGGTGACGAATTCCGAAGGCGCGAGATACGACATCAATGGTTCCTTTGCTTCGTAAGTGAGATCGACGCGCTCCCGGCGAGAGCGCGCTGAACGTCATCGGCCGTGCGGGCTGCCTGCCGCGCACGTGGGCTATGGAAAGTCTGGAAGCTTTGGGAATCGCGTCACGAGGACTCTGAAGCCGGGAGAGCCGCGAAGCAGGTGAGCTTCCGGGATGCAGCCGACAGAGGCTGCATCAATGCGGCGATGCCGCAGTCTTCGTTGACGCGATCTTAGAAGCAATTTGTGTGCCGTTAGACGTCGCTGGAAAAACCAAGCAAATTCAGCCGGATATCACCTGTAGGGTCATGATTTCCAGGTCCTGCGCCGCCTCTTGCTTGAGCGACTGCACAACGTTTGTGCGGCGCACAAGGATTGAGCAAATCGCAAATTTCGCGTGCGGAACTGGGCAACGTTGGTCGGGCACGGAATTACCAAGTGTCTGATTATCCATCATTTCCGACGGCGGTCGGCTTGGCATGAAGCTTGAATAGTTCCAGGCCGACGCCATTGAAGCCGTCCCGCGAGACTTCTCATCCGAATTGCTGACGCACCCAAACGGGGGTCCCCCCGTCGTGCGTTCGCATGCGCCCATTTTCTGGCGTTACGGACGGACGGGCTGCTCGTGCGCACTGACGCAATCATTCCGCAACGACGCAAAAGGACGACACGACCTATGACCAAGCGTATTCGCCGGCCCTCCGAGACTGGCCTCAACCGCCGTCAATTGTTGAAAGCCGCCGGCTCAACCGCCGCCCTCCTTGCCGCAGCAAAACTGAATTTCCCCGCCGGCGCCTTTGCGCAGGATGCAGGCCCCGAGGTCAAGGGCGCCAAGCTCGGCTTCATCGCGCTCTCCGATGCCGGTCCGCTGTTCGTCGCCAAGGACAAGGGCCTGTTCGCCAAGTACGGCATGCCTGACGTCGACGTGCAGAAGCAGGCCTCCTGGGGCACCACGCGCGACAACCTCGTGCTCGGCTCCGAGGGCAATGGCATCGACGGCGCTCATATTCTCACCCCGATGCCCTATCTGATCTCGGCCGGTAAGGTGACGCAGAACAACCAGCCGACACCGATGTACATCCTGGCGCGGCTCAATCTCGACAGCCAGTGCATCTCGGTCGCCAACGAATATGCCGACCTCAAGCTCGGCGTCGACGCATCGCCGTTCAAGGTGGCGCTGGAGAAGAAGAAGGCATCCGGCAAGGCGGTGAAAGCCGCCATGACCTTCCCCGGGGGCACGCATGACCTCTGGATCCGCTATTGGCTCGCCGCCGGCGGCATCGATCCCGACAAGGACATCGAGACCATCGTGGTGCCGCCGCCGCAGATGGTGGCCAACATGAAGGTCGGCACCATGGACTGCTTCTGCGTCGGCGAGCCCTGGAATCTGCAGTTGATCCATCAGAAGATCGGCTACACCGCGGTCAATACCGGCGAGCTCTGGAACAAGCATCCGGAAAAATCCTTCGGCATGCGCGCTGCCTTCGTCGACAAATATCCCAAGGCCGCCAAGGCGCTGCTGATGGCGGTGATGGAAGCCCAGCAATGGGCCGACAAGGCAGAGAACAAGGCCGAGCTTGCTGCCATCATGGGCAAGCGGCAGTGGATGAACTGCCCGGTCGAGGACGTGCTCGATCGCACCGCCGGCAAGTTCGACTATGGCATCCCCGGCAAGGTGGTCGAGAACTCGCCGCACATCATGAAGTACTGGCGCGATCATGCCTCCTATCCGTTCAAGAGCCACGATCTCTGGTTCCTCACCGAGGACATCCGCTGGGGCAAGTACGAAGCCGGCTTCGACACCAAGGCGCTGATCGCCAAGGTCAACCGCGAGGACCTCTGGAAGGACGCGGCCAAGACTCTCGGAGTTTCGGCTGCCGACATCCCGACCTCCACCTCGCGCGGCAAGGAGACCTTCTTCGACGGCAAGGTGTTCGATCCGGAAAATCCGGCTGCCTACCTGAAGTCGCTCGCGATCAAGCGCGTCGAAGTCTGATGGAGCCCTGCGGCCGCCTTTGGGGGCGGCCGCATCGTCCCTGCCACGCCGGAGAGAGATAGCGATGAACATGACTGCCACGAAGATCGAGGTTGAGACCGCGACGCCTGCCGCAACGATTGCGCCGGTCGTCACGCTGACGCCGAAGCGTCCCCCGCGTAATGAGGCTTACGCACGCATGGCACGCGAGACCGCCGTGCGCGTGATCCCGCCGCTGGTCGTGATCGCGCTGCTGACGCTGGTGTGGGAGCTGGTCTGCCGCAGAGCCGGCTCGGCGCTGCCGCCGCCCTCAAAAGTGTTTGCGGATACCAAGGAGTTGATCTTCGATCCGTTCTTCGACCGTGGCGGCATCGACAAAGGCCTGTTCTGGCATCTGTCCGCCAGTCTCCAGCGCGTCGCCTTCGGCTACTCGCTCTCGGCGATCGCAGGCATCGCGCTCGGCGTGCTGGTCGGGCAGTCGGTCTGGGCGATGCGCGGGCTCGATCCGCTGTTCCAGGTGCTGCGCACGATTCCGCCGCTGGCCTGGCTGCCGCTCTCGCTCGCGGCCTTCCGCGACGGCCAGCCTAGCGCGATCTTCGTCATCTTCATCACCTCGATCTGGCCGATCATCATCAACACCGCGGTCGGCATCCGCAACATCCCGCAGGACTATCGCAACGTCGCCGCGGTGGTGCAGCTCAATCCGCTGGAATTCTTCGCAAAGATCATGATCCCGGCGGCGGCGCCCTACATCTTCACGGGCCTGCGCATCGGCATCGGCCTGTCGTGGCTCGCGATCGTCGCCGCCGAAATGCTGATCGGCGGCGTCGGCATCGGCTTCTTCATCTGGGACGCCTGGAACTCCTCGCATATCAGCGAGATCATCCTGGCGCTGTTCTATGTCGGCATCATCGGCTTCGTGCTGGACCGCCTGATTGCGGGGCTCGGCAAGTTCGTCACCCGCGGCACCGCGCAGAACTGAGGAGAGGGGACATGACCGCCTACCTGAAGCTCGACCACATCGACAAGGTCTTCACCCGCGGCACCGCCACCACGGAGGTGCTGAAGGACATCAACCTGACGATCGAGAAGGGCGAATACGTCTCGATCATCGGCCATTCCGGCTGCGGCAAGTCGACCCTGCTCAACATCATCGCAGGGCTGACAGTCGCCACCACGGGCGGCGTGCTGCTGGAGAACCGCGAGGTGAACTCGCCGGGACCGGATCGCGCCGTGGTGTTCCAGAACCACAGCCTGCTGCCGTGGCTGACCGTCTACGAGAACGTCAAGCTCGGCGTCGACAAGGTCTTCGCCAAGACCAAGTCCCGCGCCGAGCGCGACGCCTGGGTGATGCACAATCTCAACCTCGTGCAGATGGCCCATGCCAGGGACAAGCGTCCTTCGGAGATCTCCGGCGGCATGAAGCAGCGCGTCGGCATCGCGCGGGCGCTGGCCATGGAGCCGAAGGTGCTGCTGCTCGACGAGCCGTTCGGCGCGCTCGACGCGCTGACCCGCGCCCATTTGCAGGACTCGGTGATGGCGCTGCATCAGAAGCTCGGCAACACCATCCTGATGATCACCCACGACGTCGATGAGGCCGTGCTGCTGTCCGACCGCATCGTGATGATGACCAACGGGCCGAGCGCGCGCATCGGCGAAGTGCTGGAGGTGCCGCTGGCGCGGCCGCGCAAACGGCTCGACCTCGCGACCAACGCCACCTATCTGAAGTGTCGCCAGCGCGTGCTCGAATTCCTCTACGAGCGTCATCGCTTCGTCGAAGCCGCGTAAGTGGCGCGTTCACGCGAGATATGCCCCGCGCTCAATTAATCGACATCAAGCTCAATCCTTGTGCGTCGCACAGGGATTGAGCGAAACGCAAATTTAGCGTGCGGAAAAGCCCTGCAAAGAATTCGGGCAATGCGAATAACGTCCTGAAATCCCTGTGTTTCCTTCGGGCGCGCAACTGGCACGGAAATTGAAACGTCTTTGCGCGACGCCAACGACGACGTCCCTCAACATCATCAATCAGCATCGTGAACTCGCCACCGGGGTGAAGCCTCGGAGCGCGCCTCCGTGATTGGAGGCAGAGCCTGCAACGACGCAGCGGTGAGCCTGGAAGGGATACTCAATGACGAAGAATCCGACTCTGAATTCGAGCTGGATCTCAGACTGGCGCCCCGAGGATGAGGCGTTCTGGAACAATACCGGCAAGTCGATCGCGCGGCGCAATCTGATCTGGTCCATCGTCGCCGAGCATATCGGCTTCTCGGTCTGGCTGATCTGGAGCATCGTCACCACCAAGCTGCCGCAGGCCGGCTTCCACTACACCACCGACCAGCTGTTCCAGCTCGTCGCCGTGCCGGGCCTGATCGGCGCCTTCATGCGCTTTCCCTACACCTTCGCCGTGACGACGTTCGGCGGCCGCAACTGGACCATCTTCAGCGCGGCGATCCTGTTCATCCCGACCCTGTCGCTTGCCTATTTCGTCAGCCAGCCCGACACGCCGTTCTGGCTGATGCTGCTGGTCGCCTCGACCGCGGGTCTGGGCGGCGGCAATTTCGCCTCCAGCATGACCAACATCTCGTTCTTCTTCCCCGACCGGATGAAGGGATGGGCGCTCGGCCTCAACGCGGCCGGTGGCAATATCGGCGTCTCCAGCGTGCAGCTCCTGACTCCGTTCTTGATGACGCTCGCCGTCTTCAACCTGTTCCAGGCAACGCCCGTCGACGGCATCTTCCTGCAGAATGCCGGCCTGATGTGGGTGCTGCCGATCGGCATCGCGGTGTTCGGTGCGGTGTTCTTCATGAACAACCTCACCACGGCGAAATCGTCGGTGAAGAACCAGCTCGCGATCGTCAAGCGCAAGCACACCTGGATCATGGCGTATCTCTATATCGGCACGTTCGGGTCCTTCATCGGCTATTCGGCGGCGTTTCCGCTGCTGCTCAAGACGCAGTTCCCCACCGTGACGATCTCGATCGCCTTTCTCGGCCCGCTGGTCGGCTCGCTGTCGCGTCCGCTCGGCGGCTGGCTCGCGGACCGGGTCGGCGGCTCCATCATCACGTTCTGGAACTTCATGCTGATGGCGGGCGCCACGGTCGGCGCGCTCTACTTCGTCGGGCACAAGGATTTCGTCGGCTTCCTGTCGATGTTCCTGATCCTGTTCGTGACGACCGGCATCGGCAACGGCTCGACCTACCGCATGATTCCCTCGATCTTCCGCGAGGAGAACCTGTTCAAGGTGCGCGGCAAGGGCGATGCGGCGCGTAGCGCTGCCCTGAAGACCGCGAGCATCGAGAGCGGCGCGGCGGTCGGCTTCATCGGCGCGGTCGGCGCCGTCGGCGGCTATCTGATCCCGAGCGGCTTCGGCAAGTCGATCGCCATGACCGGCGGGCCGCAGCTCGCGCTCGCGGTCTATCTCGGCTTCTACGCCTCCTGCCTCGCTCTGACCTGGTGGTTCTACCTGCGTCGCAGCCCGCAGCGTGAAGGCGCGCCAAGCCTCGCCGAGGCGCGTGTGTAGAGCATGATCCGGAGAAGTGTGAAGCGGTTTTCCGACAAGATCATGCTCAGGAGATGGAGAATTGGCACGAATGTCGCTTCTCCCCGTACGCGGGGAGAAATCTCTCTGATGACGTTTGACCCATGAACTTTGTCCGCAATGGCGCGGACGAAGGCAGACCGAAACAGACAGGAGAACATCATGACGCCCGAGCAGATTACCCTCGTTCAGCAGAGCTTCGCCAAGGTCGCTCCGATTTCGGAAGCCGCCGCGGTGCTGTTCTACGACCGCCTGTTCGAGGTGGCGCCGTCCGTGCGCGCGATGTTTCCGGAGGACATGACCGAACAGCGCAAGAAGCTGATGGGCATGCTCGCCGCCGTTGTCGGCGGCCTGTCGAACCTGGAATCGATTCTTCCCGCGGCCTCCGCACTCGCCAAGCGTCATGTCGACTATGGCGCCAAGGCCGAGCACTACCCCGTGGTCGGCGCCACCTTGCTGTGGACCCTCGAAAAGGGCCTTGGCTAGGCCTGGACGCCCGAACTCGCCGCCGCCTGGACCGACGCCTATGGCGTGCTGTCCGGCTACATGATTTCCGAGGCCTACGGCGCGCAAGCGCAGGCCGCCGAATAGGAGATGCGTTGTGAGTGAACCGCTGGTCATCGTCGGCAATGGTATGGCGGCCGCGCGTCTGGTCGACGAGCTCGCCAAGAGCGCGCTCGGCCGCTATGCGGTCGCCGTGATCGGCGAAGAGCCGCGGCTCGCTTACAATCGCGTGCTGCTCTCATCCGTGCTGGCCGGCGAGACCGGCTCGCACGAGATCGAGCTGCGGCCGGCCGGCTGGTGGCGAGACCGCGGCGTCACGGTGCGCTACGGCTATCGCGTCAGCGAGATTGATGTCGGCCGCCGTGAGCTCAAGATCGCGGGCGAGGAGAGCATGGAATATTCCAAGCTCGTGCTCGCCACCGGATCGACGCCACTGCGGCTCAACGTGCCGGGCGCAGATCTTGCCGGCGTGCACACGTTTCGCGACACCCGCGACGTCGACCTCTTGCTGACGCTGGCCGCGGCCAGGAAGCGCGTCGTCGTGGTCGGCGGCGGCCTACTCGGGCTCGAAGCGGCCTACGGTCTCGCCAAGGCCGGCGCGCCGGTGACGTTGCTGCATCTGATGGACCGGCTGATGGAGCGTCAGCTCGATGGGCCCGCGGCCGACCTGCTCAAGACGCTGGTCGAGCGCAAGGGCATCCGCGTCATGCTCAATGCCGCGACGGCCAGCATCCATGGCGACGGCCATGTCCAGGCCGTCGAGCTCGCCGACGGCAGCCGCATCGATGCCGATGCGGTGATCTTCGCCGCGGGCATCAAGCCGAACGTCGCGCTGGCGAAAGAGGCGGGGATCGCGGTCAACCGCGGCGTCGTCGTCAACGACGTGATGCAGACCTCTTCGTCAGACATCTTTGCACTCGGCGAATGCGCCGAGCATCGCGGCACCTGCTATGGCCTGGTCGAGCCGGCCTATGAACAGGCGCGGGTGCTGGCGCGGCATCTGGCCGGCCGGCCCGCCGCCTATCAGGGCAGCGTGGTCTCGACCAATCTGAAGGTCTCCGGCGTCAGCGTGTTCTCCGCCGGCGACTTCATGGGCGGGGAGGGCAGCGAGAGCCTCGTGCTGTCGGACCGCAGGCGCGGCACCTACAAGAAGCTCGTCATCGCCGACGGCCGGCTCACCGGCGCCGTGCTGATCGGCGATACGATCGATGCGCTCTGGTACCTCGAGCTGATCCGCAACCGCGACAAGGTCGCTGCGATCCGTACCGACATGATGTTCGGCCGCGCGCTGGCGCAGCCTTCGAAAGCGGCGTGATATGACGGCGATCGATCCAAATCTCCGCACGACCAAGACGACCTGCCCCTATTGCGGCGTCGGCTGCGGCGTGCTCGCAACGCCAGACGGCAAGGGTGGTGCAGCAATCGCGGGCGACCCCGATCATCCCGCCAATTTCGGCCGGCTGTGCTCAAAGGGCTCCGCGCTCGGCGAGACCGTCGGCCTGGAAGGGCGACTCCTCTATCCCATGATCCGCTGCAAGGGCGTGCTGGAGCGCGTCGCCTGGAGCGATGCGCTCGATCATGTCGCCCATCGCATGCAGCACATCGTGGCGCGCGATGGCGCCGACGCGGTCGCGTTCTATCTCTCCGGCCAGCTCTTGACCGAGGATTATTACGTCGCCAACAAGCTGATGAAGGGTTTCGTCGGCACGGCGAATGTCGACACCAATTCGCGGCTCTGCATGTCGTCCTCGGTCGCGGGCCATCGCCGCGCCTTCGGCGCCGACACCGTGCCCGGCTGCTACGAGGATCTCGACCAGGCCGATCTGCTCGTCTTCGTCGGCTCGAACGCGGCCTGGTGCCACCCGGTGCTGTTCCAGCGCATGCTGAAGAACAGGCAGGAGCGCGGCGCCCGCATGATCGTGATCGATCCGCGCCGCACCGACACCGCCGGCGACGTCGATCTGTTCCTCGGCCTCAGGCCCGGCACCGACACCGCGCTGTTCTCCGGCCTGTTCGTGCATCTCGCCGACAACGGCGTGCTGGATCGGGATTATATCGCGCAGAACACGTCCGGCTTCGACGATGCGCTGGCGCGCGCGCGCAGCATCGCCGGCAGCGTCACTGCGACCGCGCTCGCCACGGGTCTCTCCGAGCAGGACGTCGCCGCCTTCTTCCGGATGTTCCGCGACACCGAGAAGGTCGTCACGCTCTATTCCCAAGGGGTCAACCAGTCGGCGCAGGGCACCGACAAGGTCAACGCCATCCTGAACTGCCATCTCGCCACGGGGCGCATCGGCAAACCCGGCGCCTCGCCGTTCTCGCTGACCGGCCAGCCCAACGCGATGGGCGGCCGCGAGGTCGGCGGCCTCGCCAACATGCTCGCCGCCCATATGGGTTTCACGCCGCCCGACATCGACCGCGTCAGGCGGTTCTGGAAGGCTCCGCGCATCGCAACCCATGAAGGCCTGAAGGCGGTGCAGCTGTTCGAGGCCATCAACCGCGGCGAGGTCAAGGCGCTCTGGGTGATGGGCACCAACCCGGCGGTGTCGTTGCCGGACGCCGACATGGTGCGCGATGCCCTGAAGAAGCTCGAGTTGTTCGTGGTGTCCGAGAACGTGCTCTCCAACGACACCGTCGCGGCCGGCCCGCACGTGCTGTTGCCGGCGCTGGCCTGGGGCGAGAAGTCGGGCACGGTGACCAATTCGGAGCGGCGCATCTCGCGCCAGCGCGCGTTCCTGCCGGCGCCGGGCGAAGCGCGTCCCGACTGGTGGATCCTGAGCGAAACTGCAAAGCGTCTCGGCTTCGGCGACAGCTTCAATTACAAATCGGCCGCCGATATCTTCCGCGAGCATGCCGCGCTCTCGGCCTTCGAGAACAATGGCAGCCGCGATTTCGACATCGGCGCGCTGACCTCGCTGTCGGACGAGGCCTTCGATGGTTTGAAGCCGGTGCAATGGCCGGTGCGCGAAGGCGGGCTGCCTGGCGAGCGCTTCTTCGCGCAAGGTGGCTTCTTCACCAATGACGGCAGGGGCCGCTTCGTCGCGCCGGAGGTGCCGGCGTTGCGCGGCGAGACCGGCCCGTCGCGTCCCTTGAGGCTCAACACCGGGCGCATCCGCGACCAATGGCACACCATGACGCGCACCGGCCTCAGCCAGCGCCTCGGCGCGCATCTGCCCGAGCCGTTCGTCGAGATTCATCCCGACGACGCCGGCAAGTACGGCATCGCCCATGACGGCTATGCCCGCATCAGCACCGATTATGGCCAGTGCATCCTGAAGGTCGTTGTCAGCGATCGGCAGCAGCGCGGTACGCTGTTCGTGCCGATCCACTGGAGCGCGATGAACGCCTCGCACGGCCGCGTCGGCGCGCTTGTGCAGTCCTTCACCGATCCGTTCTCGGGACAGCCGGAAGCCAAGGCGACGCCGGCCGCGATCGCGCCTTACGAATTCGTCTTCCGCGGTTTTGCATTGTCGCGCAAGCCGCTCGATCTGCCGCAAAACCTGTTGTGGACGCGCGTGACCGTCAGCGGCGGCTTCGGCTATCTGTTCGCCGACAATGCCGATCTCGCCCGCTGGCCCGCCTGGCTCGAGAGCATCGCCGGCGAGGATGTTGCCGAATATCGCGATTTCGGCGGCGGGGTTTTTCGCGCGGCTTCGTTCGCAGGCGAACGCATCGAGACCTGCCTGTTCGTCGGCCCCGCGCACGATGCCGGCGACTGGGAGGTGGTGAAAAGCCTGTTCGCGGCCGATCAGGTCAGCGACGAGCAGCGCCGCATCCTGCTGTCGGGCAGGTGCTGCGAAGGCGCAGCCTCGACCGGCCCCATCGTCTGCGCCTGCTTCGGCGTCGGCCGCGGCACCATCTGCGACAGCATCGCCGGCGGCGCGCGCACCGCCGCCGACATCGGCGCCAAGCTCAAGGCCGGCACCAATTGCGGCTCCTGCATCCCCGAGCTGAAACGCCTGATCGCCACGACGGAAGTTCCTGCACAGCAGGCCAAGGTCGCAAGCGCGGCGGGGTAGGGAGGGCGTTCTCCACCGTCATTGCGAGCGCAGCGAAGCAATCCAGAGTCTTTCCGCCGAGGGATTCTGGATTGCTTCGCTGCGCTCGCAATGACGCCGTGGACGCAGCCATTCATCCCGCGCCAATCGACGCGCCTTCGATTGTGCCCTATGCTGCCGCGCTTCCCGTCAACAAACCCAACAACAATGATGTACCTGGAAACGCCGCCGCGCCTGATCGAGACCAGGCTGTTCACCGCCATGCCCGAAAAGTTTCGCCGCAAGGGCGTGCGAACCGATTGGGCCGATGCCAACCGGCCGAACATACCGACCGAGAGCTTCATCGAGGGGCCGTCCTTCGACAAGGATGGCCATCTCTACATCGTCGACATTCCATTCGGCCGCATCTTTCGTATCGCGCCGGACGGCGAATGGTCGCTCGTGATCGACTATGAGGGCTGGCCGAACGGGCTGAAGATCGCAGCCGACGGACGCATCCTGGTCGCCGACTACAGGCATGGCATCATGGAGCTCGATGCGAAGGTCGGGCGGATCAAGCCCATCCTGACCGCGCGCAATTCGGAATCGTTCCGCGGCTGCAACGATCTGCATCTCGCCTCCAACGGCGATATCTATTTCACCGATCAGGGCCAGACCGGGCTGCACGATCCGAGCGGGCGGGTTTATCGGCTGGGATCGAATGGCCGGCTCGATTGTCTGCTCGACACCGGCATCAGCCCGAATGGGCTGGTGCTCGACCCAACCGAAACCGTGCTGTTCGTCGCGATGACGCGGGACAACGCGGTGTGGCGGCTGCCATTCATGAAGGACGGCAGCGTGTCCAAGGTCGGCCGCTTCTGCTCGCTGTTCGGCACCAGCGGCCCTGACGGTTTGACCATGGATGCCAAGGGCCGCCTTTTCGTCGGCCATCCCTCGCTCGGCCACGTCTTCGTGTTCGCGCCGAACGGCGAACTGATCGCGCGGATCAAGTCCTGCGCGGGACCGAACTGCACCAATGTCGCGATCGGTGGCGAAAACAGGGATCGGCTCTATATCACGGAGTCTGGGACCGGCAGCGTGCTGGTGGCGGATATCGGCGCATTGTAGCGCTGACTCTTCGCCTCTCCCCGCTTGCGGGGAGAGGCCGACGCGCAAAGCGCGGCGGGTGAGGGGGACTCTCCGCGAGTCTCTTTGCTATCGAGTTTGCGGAAGCAGCCCCTCACCCCAACCCTCTCCCCGTACGAACGGGGAGAGGGTTGGGAAACAGCGGAGATCGGAGATAGACATGAACACAAAAACCTTCGGCAAGACCGGCGCCAACGTCTCCGTGATCGGGCAGGGCACCTGGTATCTCGACCATGGCGACCGCAAGCGCGCGATCGCGGCGCTGCAGCGCGGGCTCGATCTCGGCATGACCCACATCGACACCGCCGAGATGTATGGCGATGCCGAGCTCGTCATTGCGGATGCGATCGCAGGCCGGCGCGACGAGGTGTTCCTCGTTTCGAAAGTGCTGCCGAGCAATGCCTCGCGCCGCGGCACCATCACCGCCTGCGAGCGCTCGCTGAAGCGACTGAAGACCGACCGGCTCGACTGTTATCTCCTGCACTGGCGCGGCTCCTATCCGCTGGAGGACACCGTCGCTGCGTTTGAAGAGTTGGTGCAATCAGGCAAGATCAAATCCTGGGGCGTCTCCAATTTCGATGCCGACGATCTCGACGAGATTGTCGAAGTCTCTGGCGAGGGGCGGATCGCCTGCAACCAGGTGCTCTATCATCTGAAGGAGCGCGCGATCGAGCATGCGGTGATCCCGTGGTGCGAACGGCACAATGTTGCCGTCGTGGCCTACTCGCCGTTCGGCCACGACGACTTCCCCGCAAGCAGCAGCAAGGGCGGTGCCGTGCTGGCGCGCATCGCGGAAGCGCATCGTGCGACGCCGCGTCAGGTCGCGCTGAGCTTCCTCACCCGTGCGACTACGGTGTTCGCGATTCCGAAGGCCTCGTCCGCGGAACATGCCGGCGAGAATGCGGCGTCGGGCGATCTCGTGCTGACGAAAGACGAGGTTGCCGCGCTCGACGCGGTATTTCCGCGCGGGCCGAAGCCGCGCGGCCTGCCCATGCTGTAGTGCACAAATGGCAATATTAACGGAGCATTGACGCGCGCGGCGGCTTGCGCATATCGGCATCCTGTTTTCGGAAGTTGTGAACGCGGGGCATTTGTCGTTTTTTACGGCTGTTCTCGATTCGCATTTTGCCCGGGTTCCAGCCGTGACACCGCCGCCCGCCGCAGCCGCAAGGCTCGACAGTATTCCCATGCCTGTGCCGGAGAAGAAGCAGGAGGCTCGCCGCGCCCCTGCGCGCGTCGATCATCCCTTCAAGGGCATCGCGCTGATCCTGCTCTCGACGGTGTTTCTCGGCTGCTCCGACGTCACTGCGAAATATCTTTCGACCAGCCTGCCCGCGATCGAGATCACCTGGATCCGCTTCCTCACCTTCACACTGCTGTTCACGCCGGTGATGCTGCCGGCCTCGCCGTTCTATGCGATGCGGACCAAGCGTCCCGGCCTGCACGTGATGCGCGGGGCGGCCCTGCTCGGCTCCTCGCTGTTCTTCATCACGGGCCTCGGCTTCCTGCCGATCGCGGAAGCCTCCGCCACCGGTTTCGTCGCGCCGCTGTTCGTCACGGCGCTCTCGATCGTGTTCCTCGGCGAGAAGGTCGGCATGCGCCGCTGGCTCGCCACCGCACTCGGCTTGATCGGCGTGCTGATCATCCTGCGTCCGGGCACCAGCGCGTTTCACCCCGCCGCCTTCTTTCCCTTGATCTCGGCGGCGTGCTGGGCCGGCACGCTGATCCTGACGCGCATGATGAGCGGACGCGAAGCCGTCGTCACCACCATGGCCTATTCCTCGCTCACCGGCCTTGTCATTCTCACCGCGATCGTGCCGTTCGTCTGGGTGACGCCGTCCTGGACTGCGATCGCGCTCGGCATCTTCATCGGCGTCGCTTCGACCGCGGGCCAGTGGATCGTCGTGCTCGCCTATCGCTACGGCGATGCCTCGGTGCTGGCGCCGTTCTCCTACTCGCAATTGTTGTGGGTCAGCATCCTCGGCTTCTTCATCTTCGGCGAGGTCCCGAGCGTCTGGACCGTCGTCGGTGCAGCCTTCATCGTCGCCAGCGGCCTCTACATCGCCCATCGCGAGCGCGTCCGCCGCGCCCAGCTCCTCGTGCTGGAAGAGCGCTCGCCGAACGCCTGACGCAAGTTCGCAACTTCCGCCTCGTGCTATCAATGGCTCCAACGATCAGGGGAGGAGCCGGATGCGCGCCGCGATCTTCAGGAACGGTGAGATTGTCGTAGGCCGGATGGCCGAGCCGACGCCGGGCCCCGGCCAGGTGCTGGTCAAGACGCTCGCCTGCGGCATTTGCGGCTCCGACCTGCACGCGCGCCAGCACGCCCATCGCATGGTGGAGATGGCGCGGAAGACCGGACGCAAGCCGATGGACCTCAGCCGCGACGTCGTGTTCGGCCACGAGTTCTGCTGCGAGATCGTCGATTTTGGTCCGGGCACCGAACGAAGGGTCAAGCCGGGCAGTCGTGTCTGCTCGCTGCCGGCGCTGGTGACGCCGCAGGGCATCGAAGGGATCGGCTATTCCAACGACAATGTCGGCGGCTATGCCGAGGCGATGCTGCTGAGCGAAGCGCTGCTGCTCGAAGTCCCCAATGGCCTCGCGCCGGAGCATGCTGCGCTGACCGAGCCGCTCGCGGTCGGCGTCCACGCGGTGGCGAAAGCCAATATCCGTGGCGGCGAGGTGCCGCTGGTGATCGGCTGCGGGCCCGTTGGGCTTGCGGTGATTGCGGCGCTGAGGATCAAGGGACTGCATCCGATCATCGCTGCCGACTATTCGCCGGCGCGCCGCGCGCTTGCCGCCAAGCTTGGCGCGGACATCGTCGTCGATCCCAAGGTGTCGCAACCCTATGCGACGTGGGCGGAGCACGCGCAGATGTCGGACGCGGAGAAGGCCGCGCGGCCGCCGCTCCAGGCCATGCTGCCGGCCCTGAAACCTGCCATCATCTTCGAATGCGTCGGCGTGCCCGGCCTGCTGCAGCAGGTGTTCGAGGGCGCCCCGCGTGACGCCAGGATCGTCGTGGTCGGCGTCTGCATGGAGAGCGACAGAAACGAGCCGATGCTGGGCATCATGAAGGAACTCAACGTTCAATACGTGCTCGGCTATACGCCGGAGGAGTTCGCAGGCTCGCTACGTCTGATAGCGGAAGGGCAGGTAGACGCGGCGGCGATGGTGACCGCCGAGGTCGGCATCGACGGCGTCGCAAAGGCGTTCGCCGATCTCGCCAACCCGGAGGCGCACACCAAGATCATCGTGCAGCCATGGCGGTGATGGTCTCGTAGCTGACGATCTCGTAGGGTGGGCAAAGGCGCAAAGCGCCGTGCCCACCATCTTGCCCGACTCAAACGCAGGTGGTGGGCACGCTACGCATTGCCCACCCTACGAGGCCTCCCTCAATACTTCGCAGGCACGTACATCTCCGGAGGGACCGGACCGCGCTGATAATCGGGGTTGCGCACGCGCGGCGGTAGCGTCACAGGAGCCCGCACGACCTCCTGGTAAGGGATCTGCGTCAGGAGATGCGCGATGCAATTGAGCCGGGCGCGCTTCTTGTCCACGGCATCGACGATCCACCAGGGGCTATCCGGCAGGTGCGTATGCTCGAGCATCGTCTCCTTGGCCTTGGTATACGCCTCCCAGCGGCTGCGGGACTCGACGTCCATCGGGCTCAGCTTCCACTGCTTCAGGGGATCCTTGATGCGCATGGTGAAGCGGAACTGCTGCTCGTCGTCGGTGATCGAGAACCAGTATTTGACCAGGATGATGCCGGAGCGGATCAGCATGCGCTCGAACTCCGGCACCGTCTTGAAGAATTCCTGATATTCGTCTTCCGAGCAGAAGCCCATCACGCGCTCGACGCCGGCGCGGTTGTACCAGCTGCGATCGAACAGCACGATCTCGCCGCCGGCCGGCAGGTGCGCGACGTAGCGCTGGAAATACCATTGCGTGCGCTCGCGCTCGTTCGGCGCCGGAAGCGCCGCGACGCGGCAGATACGCGGATTGAGCCGCTGCGTGATGCGCTTGATCACGCCGCCCTTGCCGGCGGCGTCGCGGCCCTCGAACAGGACCACGACCTTCTTCCTCTCGCTCTGCACCCAGTCCTGGAGCTTGATCAGCTCGCCCTGGAGACGAAGCAGTTCCCGGAAATAGAGCCTGCGATCGACCGCCGGTTTCAGCGTTCCGGTCTCGTCGAGGAGCTCGTCGAGACGGGCATCATCCAGCTCCATCTCCAGTTCCTCGTCGAGGTCGTCGGCCATTTCCTGGATGATGCGCTCGCGCTTGGCGGTTTGGGAGGTGCGGTCGGTCATGGGTGTCCTTCTCTCCGCTAGGATGCCGGTTACCAACGACCATCGGCGGGCTTTGTTGCGCCCATGTGACAACCCGGCAACCCCTCGGAGCCAGGTCACACCGGCAGCGCGATCGAGTACTTCACCTGGCTGAGCGCAAAGCTCGATTCGATCGAGGCGATGCCGTCGAGCCGGGTCAGCTTGGTCTTCAGGAACGTCTCGTAGGAGGCGAGGTCGGCGGCGACGACGCGGAGCAGGTAGTCGCGATTTCCGGTCATCAGATAGCATTCCAGCACCTCGTCCCATTTCGAGATGGCGCGGGCGAAGCGGTTGAGGTCCTCCTCCTTCTGCCGGGCCAGCTTGATCGAGATGAACACGCTGACATGCAGTCCCAGCGCCTTCTGGTCGACGGTCGCGACATAGCGCGAGATGACGCCGCGCTCCTCCAGGAGCTTGACCCGGCGATGGCAGGGCGAGACCGAAAGCCCGACCTTGTCGGCGAGCTCCTGCATGGTCAGGCGGCTGTCGTTCTGAAGGTGGCTGAGGATCTTGCGGTCGATGGCGTCGAGTTCGGGCATTGGGATGAAACCTACGTTTGGTCGACAACGTTGGTAAAATATCCCAATATCGGCGGGTAGGGCGCGAAAAATTGAGAAGTTTGATGCTGAGCGCAAGCGTATGATCGGGCATATTTCCCGGAGCATTGCCATGCCCGTCGATCCCGCCCGTCTCGACATCCTGACCGCTCTCAGCCGCAAGGCGCTGTGGCTGTCGTCCTGGACCATCCACCACGCCAATCACATCCGTCCCAATGCGGATGGCCTCAAGGTCGGCGGCCACCAGGCCTCATCCGCCTCGCTCGCCACCATCATGTCGGCGCTGTACTTCCACGTGCTGCGGCCTGAGGACCGCGTCGCGGTGAAGCCGCATGCGAGCCCGGTGTTCCACGCCATCCAGTATCTGTTCGGCCGCCAGAGCCGCGAGAAGCTGGAGAATTTTCGCGGCTTCAAGGGCGCGCAGTCCTATCCCTCGCGCACCAAGGACGTCGACGACGTCGATTTCTCCACCGGCTCGGTCGGCCTCGGCGTCGCGCAGACGCTGTTCTCTTCGCTGGTGCAGGACTACGTCAAGGCACACGGCTGGATGAAGGATCGCCGCGAGGGGCGGATGATTGCCCTGGTCGGCGATGCCGAGATGGACGAGGGCAACATTTTCGAGGCGCTCGCGGAGGGCTGGAAGCACGGCCTGCGCAACACCTGGTGGGTGGTCGACTATAACCGCCAGTCGCTCGATGCCGTCGTGCGCGAAGGTCTGTGGGAAAAGTTCGAGACCATGTTCCGCAATTTCGGCTGGGACGTCGTCATCGTGAAATACGGCCGACTGATGCGCGAGGCCTTCGCGGAGCCCGGCGGCGAGGCGCTGAAGCGCTGGATCGACAATTGCCCGAACGCACTCTATGCGGCGCTGTGCTTTCAGGGCGGCGCGGCCTTCCGCAAGCACCTCCATGACGAGATCGGCGACCAGGGCCCGATCACAAAGCTGATCGACAAGCGCAGCGACGAGGAGCTGCTGGCGCTGATGTCGAATCTCGGCGGCCACGACATGGCGAGCGTGCTGGAGGCGTTCGATTCCATCGACCACGACCGCCCCGTCTGCTTCATCGCCTACACCATCAAGGGCGTCGGCCTGCCGTTTCAGGGCCACAAGGACAACCACGCCGGCCTGATGACTGTTGCGCAGATGGAGAAATATCGCGACAGCCAGAACATCCGGCCCGGACACGAATGGGACAAGTTCGAAGGGCTGCCGCAGGATGCGGCCGAGCTCGAAGCCTTCCTCGCGCGGGTGCCGTTCAACCAGGATGGTCGCCGGCTCACGGCGCCCGTCGTCGAGGTGCCGCAGCAGCTCGCCTTCAAGCCGTCGCCGCAGATGTCGACCCAGCAGGGCTTTGGCCTCGTGCTGAACGAGATCGCGCGGAGCGACAGCGAGCTCGCCAGGCGTATCGTGACGACATCGCCCGACGTCACCGTCTCCACCAATCTCGGCCCCTGGGTCAACCGCCGCGGCCTGTTCGCGCGCGCCGAGAAGGCGGACTTGTTCCGCAGCGAGAAAATTCCTTCGACCTACAATTGGGACGCTTCGCCAAAGGGCCAGCATCTGGAGCTCGGCATCGCCGAGATGAACCTGTTCATCATGCTCTCGGCGCTCGGCCTGTCGCACCAGATCAACGGCGAGCGGCTGTTGCCGGTCGGCACGCTCTACGATCCCTTCATCGAGCGCGGCCTCGATGCGCTGAACTACGCCTGCTACCAGGACGCGCGCTTCATGGTGGCGGCGACGCCGTCCGGCCTCACGCTCGCACCCGAAGGCGGCGCGCATCAGTCGATCGCAACGCCCTTGATCGGCATGGCGCAGGACGGACTCGCCTCGTTCGAGCCGGCCTTCGTCGACGAGCTCGCCGTGATCATGGCTTTCGGCTTCGAGCACATGCAGCGCGATCCGGGCGAAGGCGGCTCGGTCTATTTGCGGCTCTCGACCCGCGCGATCGAGCAGGCGCAGCGGATCATGACACCGGAGCTGAGGCAGGGCATCACCGACGGCGCCTATTGGCTGCGCAAGCCGGGTCCGAATGCCGAGGTCGTGATCGCCTATACCGGCGCGGTCGCGCCCGAGGCGATCGAGGCGACCGGCTTCATCGGCGAGAGCCGCCGCGACGTCGGCCTGCTCGCGATCACCTCGGCCGATCGCCTCCATGCGGGGTGGACCGCCGCGCGGAAATTGCGGCGCGACCGCCGCGGCGTGCAGCATCTCAGCCACATCGAAAAGCTGCTCGCGCCGCTGCCGCGCGATTGTGGCATCGTGACCGTGATCGACGGCCATCCGTCCGCGCTCGGCTGGCTCGGCAGCGTCCGCGGCCACCGTGTCGAGGCGCTCGGCGTCGAGCAGTTCGGCCAGACCGGCAGCATTGCCGACCTTTATCGGCACTACGGCATCGATGCGAACGCGATCATCGATGCGGCCGAAAGCCTCACCACCGGCGCGCCGGTGCTGCATCGGAAGATGGCGGTGTAGTTACGTCGTCATTCCGGGGCGCGCGGAGCGCGAGCTATGGTGCGCAATTGCGCACCTGAGAATCCATCGGGCGTCAGGGCAGGTGGTGAAATGGATTCCGGGCTCGCGGCTTTGCCGCGCCCCGGAATGACAGCGGGGCCACCTTGCCACGTTCCCGCCATCGGCTCATATAACCTCCGTCCGCCGCAACGCTGGCCCCGCATATGGCGGGTTCAATTGCCGGCGCTTTCGTGCAAGGATACCTGCCGAAACGCCCCCTCCAAGCCCCCAAGAAGAGGTTAACGATGGTCAATCGCATGCAATTCTACATCGACGGCGCCTGGGTCGATCCCGCCGTCAAGAAATCCACCGCCGTGATCAATCCGGCGACGGAAGAGGCGATGTACGAGGTTGCGCTCGGCTCCAAGGCTGATGTCGACAAGGCGGTCGCCGCCGCCAAGCGCGCCTTCGCAACATTCTCCCAGACCAGCCGCGAGGAGCGCGTCGCGCTGCTCAGCAAGATCATCGAGGTCTACAAGGGCCGCCTCAAGGAGATCGGCGCCGCCGTTTCCGACGAGATGGGCGCGCCGCTGCCGATGGCGGAGAAGCTGCAGGCCGGCGCCGGCCTCGGCCATCTCATGACCACGCTCGACGTGCTCAAGAACTACCATTTCGAGGAGCCGGTCGGGACCGCCATGGTGCTGCGCGAGCCGATCGGCGTGGTCGGCATGATCACGCCCTGGAACTGGCCGCTGAACCAGATCGCCTGCAAGGTCGCGCCCGCGCTCGCCGCCGGCTGTACCATGATCCTGAAGCCCAGCGAGTTCACGCCGACCTCGGCGCTGATCTTCGCGGAAATCCTCCATGAAGCCGGCGTGCCCAAGGGCGTGTTCAACCTCGTCAACGGCCTCGGCCCCGAGGTCGGCGCCGCCATGAGCGAGCACCCTGATATCGACATGATCTCCTTCACCGGCTCGACCCGCGCCGGCATCGACGTTGCGAAGCGCGCAGCGCCCACCGTCAAGCGCGTCAGCCAGGAGCTCGGCGGCAAGTCGCCGAACGTCATCCTGGAAGGCGCCGACCTCACCAAGGCGGTGACCGGCGGCGTGATGCACATGTTCAACAATTCCGGCCAGTCCTGCAACGCGCCCTCGCGCATGATCGTGCCGCTGTCGAGGATGAAGGAAGTCGCCGCGATCGCGAAGGCCGTCGCCGACAAGACCAAGGCCGGTGATCCCCGCGCCGAAGGCACCACCATCGGCCCGGTGGTCAATCGCGGCCAGTGGGACAAGATCCAGGGCCTGATCAAGAAGGGCATCGACGAGGGCGCAACGCTCGTCGCCGGCGGCCCGGGCCTGCCCGAAGGCGTCAACAAGGGCTTCTATGTCCGCCCGACCATCTTCGCCGACGTCACCCCTGACATGACGATCGCGCGCGAGGAGATCTTCGGGCCGGTGCTGACCATCATCGGCGCCAAGGACGAAGCCGACGCGGTCAAGATCGCCAACGACACGCCCTATGGTCTCGCGGGCTATGTCTATGGTCCCTCGGTCGAGGACGCCAAGCGCGTCGGCCGCCAGATTCGCGCCGGCAACGTCAACCTGCAGGGCGTGCCCAACGACCGCACCGCGCCGTTCGGCGGCTACAAGCAGTCCGGCAACGGCCGCGAATGGGGCAAGTTCGGCCTCGAGGACTTCCTCGAAGTGAAGGCGGTCGCCGGCTTCAACGCGGCGTAGTTCATACGGCGCTTGCACTACAGGGAATGCCGGCTTCCAGGGAAGCCGGCATTCTTTTGCTCAGACCGGCCGCTTCACTACGACAACAGCCCGTCGAATCAAGAAAAGCAAAGGGACGGAACGTGAGAAGACTGATCATTGCATTCGTTGCGCTGCTGCCGCTGTCAGGCGCAGCGCAGGCCCAGACGGTGAAGGATCTGCTCAACACGCTCAGGGCGAAATGGAACGAGCCGACCGAGCCGTTCAAGATCATCGACAACGTCTACTATGTCGGCACCAACGGACTCGCGTCCTACCTGATCACATCGCCCCAGGGGCATATTCTGGTCGATACCGTGATGCCGGAATCGACGTCGCAGATCAGGACGAGCATCGAGAAGCTCGGCTTCAAGATCAGCGACATCAAGTATCTCATCAACACCCACGCCCATATCGACCACACCGGCGGCTTTGCCGAGTTGAAGCAGGCGAGCGGCGCGCAGATGGTTGCGGGCGAGGCCGACAAGCCGTTGCTCCAGGGCGGCTATTATCCGGGTGCGCAGGAGGAGAAGGCGCT
This sequence comes from Bradyrhizobium sp. USDA3516, assembly GCF_057651995.1. Classification (NCBI taxonomy): domain Bacteria; kingdom Pseudomonadati; phylum Pseudomonadota; class Alphaproteobacteria; order Hyphomicrobiales; family Nitrobacteraceae; genus Bradyrhizobium; species Bradyrhizobium sp. USDA3516. Next base: position 295,550 of record NZ_JBYGYN010000009.1, read on the forward strand.
CGACTTTCCACCGGTGAAAGTGGATCGAACGGTGCGTGAGGGCGACACCGTTGCGGTTGGCAGCGTTACGCTAACGGCGCGCGAGACGCCCGGCCATTCGCCGGGCTGCACCAGCTGGGCATTCTCGGTGAAGGATGGCGATGCAACACGCTCGGTGCTTATCTTCTGCAGCGGCACGGTCGCGCTGAACCGGCTCGTCGGCAACCCGACCTATTCCGGTATCGTCGACGACTATCGCAAGACCTTTGCACGCGCCAAGGACATGAAGGTCGACATCCTGCTGGCTCCTCATCCCGAGATGTACAAGATGGCAGACAAGCGCGCCAAGCTCGCCGGCGGCGGACCCAATCCGTTCGTCGATCCCGGCGAGTTCAAGGCCTATGCGGCATCGCTGGAGAAGGCGTTCGAAGAGGCGCTCGTCAAGCAAACTGCGGCGACACAGGAGAAGAAGGGGTAGAGGCGGTCGGTGGTTGGGCGCGCTGTGGAGCCTATCCCCCCACCGCCCCCTGCGTGTTTACATACAGCGCATAGATCGACTGGCTCGCGGCCATGAACAGGCGGTTGCGCTTGACGCCGCCGAAGCAGACATTGGCGCAGCGCTCGGGCAGGGCGATGCGGCCGATCATGACGCCGTCGGGTGCGAACACCACCACGCCGTCGAGCTCGGGATCGCCCATGCCCCAGCCGCACCAGAGATTGCCGTCGATGTCGCAGCGCATGCCGTCGGGCGTGCCCGGACCTGCATCGATATGGACACGCTTGTTTGCGATCGTGGTGCCCTCGGGCGAAACGTCATAGGCGAGGATTTTTCGGTTCGGCACGCCGCGCGATTCCACGACATACAGAATCTTCTCGTCCGGCGAGAAGCACAGCCCGTTCGGCCCGAGCACGCCCTCGGCAACGATCGTCGCCTTGCCGGTCGCGGGATCGAGCCGATAGACGTTGGGCTCGATCTCGGGCTCAGCCTTGTAGCCCTCGTAATTGCCGAGCAGGCCGAAGGTCGGATCGGTGAACCAGATCGAGCCGTCCGATTTAACAACGACATCGTTCGGCGAGTTCAACCGCTTGCCGTTGAACTGATCCATCAGCACGGTGATGCTGCCGTCATACTCGGTGCGCACCACGCGCCGGCCGCCGTGCTCGCAGGTGATGAGCCGGCCCTGCCGGTCACGCGTGTTGCCATTGGCAAAATTCGAGGGCTTGCGGAACACGCTGACCGCACCGGTCTCTTCCTCCCATTTGAGGATGCGCTGGTTCGGAATGTCGCTGCACAGGAGATAACGCCCGTCGCCGAACCACACCGGCCCCTCGGCCCAGCGAAGGCCGGTCGCCAGCCGCTCCACCGCCGAAAGCTTCAGCCAGTATTTTTCGAAGCGAGGATCGAATGCCCTAATCGCGGGATCGGGGTAATAGGTCGCCGGCCGCCAGCTTGGCCGTTCCTCCGTGTGGGACGATGCCTCATTCATGCCGGTTCTCTCGTTTCGTTCCCTCTGGACAATCCTGCTATCATTAGAGACAGGTGACCGCAAATCGGTCACCAGAGGTGAGGAAAGACATGCCGCGTATCTTGATGACGGGAGCTTCGGGCGGAATTGGCACGAGCCTGCGGAAACTGCTGCCGCCGATCTACCCGGATCTCCTGCTCTCCGACATCAAGCCGCCGGCTGATCTCGGCCCCGATGAAAAATTCAAGGCCGCGGACCTCGCCGATCTCGCGCAATGCGAGGCGATCTGCGAGGGCGTCGACGGCATCCTGCATTTCGGCGGCTATTCGGTCGAAGGCACCTGGGATCAGATCCTCCAGGCCAACATCATCGGCGGCTACAACCTGTTCGAGGCGGCCTACCGCAAGGGCGTCAAGCGCGTGGTGTTCGCCTCGTCGAACCATGCCGTCGGCTTCTATCCGCGCCACCACAAGATCGGCACCGACGTCACCCCGCGGCCTGACAGCCGCTATGGCGTCAGCAAGGTGTTCGGCGAGGCCGTCGGCGCGCTCTATGCCGACAAGCATGGGATGAAGGTGACGTGCCTGCGCATCGGCAATTTCGGCGACATGCCGCTGGACAAGCGCCGGCTCTCGATCTGGCTGAAGCCCGACGATCTCGTGCAGCTCTGCCGCATCGGTCTCGAGCATCCCGACATCCATTTCGAGATCTTCTACGGCGCCTCCTTCAACGAGCGCGCCTGGTGGGACAACCACCGCGCCTACGAATTCGGCTATCGCCCGACCGGCCGCGCCGAAGATTTCCGCGAGCACGCCATGGCCGAGCAGGCCAAGCTGAAGCCGGATCCGGTCGGCGATTACTTCCAGGGCGGCACGTTCTGCAGCATGGAGTTCGACGCTGATCCGGGTCGTGTGATCGACTGGAATAAGCGGTAGCTCTGGTGATGCAGCCTGCGCCCTCGCCGTGACGCAGGTCCACTCCCTTGCCCCGCTTGCGGGGAGAGGGTTGGGTGAGGAGGAGTCTCCGCGGGAACGGAGGCAGTTGGATCCGCATTCACTCACCACGTCATTGCGAGCGCAGGGAAGCAATCCAGATTCCCTCCGCGGACGCAGTCTGGTTTGCTTCCTCGCAAGGGCTCCTCGCAATGACGCCTCGAGGGACTGATGCTCGACAGCAAGCATGTGACACGCGGCGACCGCTATTGATCTAGATCAACTCACTGCCGGCATCGCCGTCTCGATTTGTGTGATCGCAAATCGAGAGCCACGACAATGAAATTCAAATTGTCAGTCTTCGCAATGCTCGCGACGATCGTGCCGGGGCCGTCGAAAGCCGCACCCCTCAGCGACGCCGAAGCAACGTTCCTCGATCAACTCGTCACCGCATCCGTGGTGCTCGAACAGCGATGCGACGGTTACGAGGTCGATGGCAGCGGCAGCGTTCAGCTCGGCGCCCGACTGCTCGGCAGTCCCGATGCAGCGATGGCGATGATCGACGCCTATGCTGCGGCCATCAAGGCTCGCGATGGCGACAACTACGATCCCCGCAAATTCCGTCCCGAGGTGTCGGACGCGGCGAGCAGAACGTTCAGACGCGTCCGCACGGATTTGATCAGAAACCCGAACAGGGCTTGTGCCGACTATGGTGAGGCGAGCGTGGATCGCGGGCTGTTGAGACGTTACTGAACAATCCTCGGCGTACGGCCGCAGCCCCGCCGATTCCTCTGAGTGCGCCGACATCAGAAATGCAGGTTGACGCGCAACAGGTCGGGCTGCACTGCGTAGGAGATCGCCGGCAATTGTTGCGACTCATTCTTAGTTGCGGTCAAGTGTGGCGGCTGGAACTGAGCTCAGGCGGAGTCCCGCTGGCCGGGAGCGGGGCGTGCGGGCCGGAGGCATTGATCGGGCTGCCGGCAAGAGGCTGCGACGGGACCTCCGCTGGGCCGGTCAAGCTATCGAAATCAACTTCTGGCGATGTCCCGGCTTATCTTCTGCAATCGTGCAAAGGCTGCCCACGCGTCTGGATATTGGGCGGCTTTCGAATCGATGGTGAGCAGCGCGCGGCAGGCCTCGTTGATCTCGTCCGCTGAAGGACGCATGGAGCTATCGCCCGATGACTCCGCCTGCTTCCAGCGCTCCTCGACCTCTTTTGCCAGGGCCAGTGCTTCCGACGGGGTTCGCTTCCGGGTTGGCTTCGCCAATACGTGGTCCGGAGGGAATGTGGGCCAGGCGGTGGGAGGCCGATCGGCTCGCCAGTCGCCTTCCTTGGCGGCCTCGCGCTGCGCGGGCGGATTTGCCTGTCCAGGTACGGCATCCGGCGGAACGGTTCGGCCGGCCAACTCGCGGATCTGCTGCTCCATTGTCCCACCAGACGACGATCCGCCCGCGGAGGGCGCAGGCGCTGTCAGGACGGGCGCAATCGACGTCTGCACGTCGGGGGCAACCTTCTGAACGGTCTTGACGACCGCCGACGCGCCGGGCGACAGAGCCGGACGCTGTTGCGCGACCTTGTCGTCCTCGGTGGGGCAGGGCCTGTATCCCGAACGCTGACGCGTGATGCGTCCGTCATCATCGATGCGGGCAAAATCAATGGCCACAGTGTAGACGAAAGGGGCGTCGATGAACTGGCCGGACTTGTCCCGTGCCTTGACGCCGCCGCAAACATACCTCGCCGCGCCGGCTTCGACTGAACGCAACGCGCCGAATGTGGCCGTCCCTGGATCGATCAGCGCATGTCGAACGGCTTCGCGCGCTTTCATGTGTTCAGTGGAGAGCGCGCTGATCAGGACGTCAGGATTGATCAGATCGGGCTGGTAGTACCACACATACTCCGCTGCAAAAAATGCTGCGCCGAAAGCCGCTGCGATAAGAACACCAGGTACATTCATGGGATTTCTCCGGGCAAGGGAACCCGGTATGGTTGTTATTTTTTCGAGGACCATTTGCGCTAGAGTCATCTAACAAGTCGTTAATCGGTTGTGTGATCGAAAACTATCTACCAGACGATGGTCCTGGGGGGAGGGATGAGCTCCGCCGGATCCATTTGCGCGTCTTGTTGACAATACGGGGCGAGACGGTACCACCATGGCAAAACTGGACGGAGCGACCTGATGACGAGTGGCTTGCGCAAGGGTCTGACGAGCTATGGCGATGCCGGCTTCTCGCTGTTCCTGCGCAAGGCGTTCATCAAGGCCATGGGCTATTCCGACGACGCGCTGGAGCGCCCGATCGTCGGCATCACCAACACCTATAGCGACTACAATCCCTGCCACGGCAACGTCCCTGACATCATCGAGGCCGCCAAGCGCGGCGTGATGCTGTCGGGCGCGATGCCGTTCGTGTTCCCGACCATCTCGATCGCGGAGAGCTTCGCGCATCCGACCTCGATGTACCTGCGCAATTTGATGGCGATGGACACCGAGGAGATGATCCGCGCCCAGCCGATGGATGCGGTGATCGTGATCGGCGGCTGCGACAAGACGCTGCCGGCGCAGGTGATGGCCGCGATCAGCGCAGATCTGCCGACCGTGGTGATTCCCGTCGGCCCCATGGTGGTCGGTCATCACAAGGGCGAGGTGCTGGGCGCCTGCACCGATTGCCGCCGTCTCTGGGCGAAATATCGCGCCGGCGACATGGACGATGCCGAGATCGAAGCGGTGAACGGGCGCCTGGCGCCGTCGGTCGGCACCTGCATGGTGATGGGCACGGCGTCGACCATGGCCTGCATGATCGAGGCGATGGGCCTGTCGCTGCCGATGAGCGCGACGATTCCGGCGCCGCATGCCGAGCGCTTCCGCCTAGCCGAAGCCAGCGGCAAGGTGGCCGCGGAGATGGCCAAGGCCAAGGGTCCGAAGCCGAGCGAGGTGTTGACGCCGGCCTCGTTCAAGAACGCGCAGGTCGTGCTCCAGGCGATCGGCGGCTCGACCAACGGCCTGATCCATCTGACAGCGATGGCGCATCGCTCGCCGCACCGGCTCGATCTCGCAGCGTTCGACCAGATCGGCCGCGGGGTGCCGGTGCTGGTCGATCTCAAGCCGTCCGGCGAGCACTATATGGAGCACTTCCACCACGCCGGCGGCGTGCCGAAGCTGCTGGCGCAGCTCGGCGATCTCATCGATCTCGATGCCCGGACCATCAGCGGCCAGACGCTGCGCGAGATCGCGGCGAATGCGGAGGATGTGCCGGGCCAGGATGCGATCCGCCCGCGCGACAATCCGATCAAGAAGGAAGGCGGCCTCGCCATCCTGCACGGCAATCTCGCCCCGCGCGGCGCGGTCATCAAGCAATCGGCCGCGAGCCCGAAGCTGCTGCAGCACACCGGGCGCGCCGTCGTGTTCGAATCGGTCGAGGACATGACCTTACGGGTCGACGATCCCGATCTCGACGTCACCGCCGACGACGTGCTGGTGCTGCGCAACGCCGGCCCGAAGGGCGCGCCGGGCATGCCGGAAGCAGGCTACCTGCCGATCCCGAAGAAGCTCGCGCGCGGCGGCACCAAGGACATGGTGCGCATCTCGGATGCGCGCATGAGCGGCACCGCATTCGGCACCATCGTGCTGCACATCACCCCGGAATCCGCCGTCGGCGGACCGCTGGCGCTGGTTGAGAACGGCGACATGATCCGCCTCGACGTGGCCAAGCGCAGCATCGAGCTCCTGGTCGATGCCGCCGAGCTGGAGCGGCGCCGCGCCGCGTTGCCGCCGGTGGCCGCGCCAGAGGAGGCGCGGCGCGGCTACGCCTGGCTGTTCAACGAGACCATCCTGCAGGCCGACGAGGGCTGCGATTTCGACTTCATGCAGAGGACAGGCCCCGCGAAGGGCTGAGCCACCGTCTCGCTACTTGCTCTTGCTCGTGAACTTCTTCACGGCGGTGCGGAACGCCTCCGTGTTCATCGCCATGATGATCTTGTGCTCCTCGGCATCGAGCTGCTGCTTCACCGGCGTGGTCGCAGCCTGATAGACCAGCTGCTTGGTGCCGGCAATCGACGCCGGCGGGTTCTGCGCCAGGCGCTCGGCGAGTTTTCGCGTTGCGGTCTTCAACTCGGCGGCAGGAGCGACCTTCGCGACCAGGCCCCATTCATAGGCCTGCTGCGCGGTAAAATTGTCCTCGGCGAGGAAGATCTGCAGCGCGCGGCGCGAGCCGACCGTGCCGACGATGCCGACCGTCGAGCCGCCGTCCGGCGACACCCCGATCTTGGCATAGGCCGGCGTGAATTTGGCATCGTCAGCGGCGATGCAGAGATCGGTGACGAAGGCGAGGCCCATGCCGGCGCCGGCCGCCGAGCCGTGCACGCTCGACAGCGAGATCTTCGGCATGCGCCTGATGATCTCGATGAAGGCGTGATAGTGCTTCAATAGCTCGCCGACCACGGGCGTCACCGTGCCGGCTTCGGCGGCGGCCCCGATCGTCTGCAGATCGCCGCCGGCGCAGAACGCGCGGCCTTCGCCCTCGAGCACGACGACGCGGATGTCGTCGGCGCCTTCGAGATAGGTTGCGAGCTGCTCAAGCTTCTGGGCAATTGCAAGGTCGATCGCGTTAAACGCGGCAGGGCGGTTCAGCGTGATGGTCGCGATCGGGCCGTCGACCTTGAGCAGGGCGGGATCGTCGGGCTTTGAGACGGGAGCGGTCATCTTAAATTCTCCGGCAGGAGGTCGAGGCTCGAACTAGATCGCAGAAGGGCAGGGGTGACAATCCCCGAACCGCCGCTCTTGCGCCGGGCGGAACGATAGGCTCAAATGGAGCCGCTTTCGCCAAGGGACGGACACGAGCGCCGGCTCCTCGCAAGGCCAGCAAGCAAAATCAGCGAGAGAGGAGACGGCATGGGTCACGCTCGTGTCTTCCGGAAATGGGCTGTCCGATGACCGGCCCGGTGATCATCGTCGGTGCCGGCCATGGCGGCTACCAGGTTGCGGCATCGCTGCGCCAGGCCGGCTTTGCCGAGCGCATCTGCCTGATCAACGACGAGCCGCATCTGCCCTATCAGCGGCCGCCGCTGTCCAAGGCCTACATCAAGGGCTCCGCGGGTCCGGAGAGCCTGATGTTCCGGCCTGAGAAGTTTTACCAGGACCAGACCATCGAGCTGATCGCGGGCCGCGCCGCCTCGATCGACCGCGCCGCGCGCAAGGTGCATCTCGCCTCCGGCGCGACGCTCGATTACGGGCATCTCGTGCTGGCGACCGGCGCGCGCAATCGCCTGCTCGATCTGCCCAATGCCAATCTGGCGGACGTGAAATATCTGCGCATTCTCGACGACAGCGAGGCACTGCGCGCGATCATGCCGTCGAAGACGCGCGCCGTGATCATCGGCGCCGGCTTCATCGGCCTCGAATTCGCCGCGACCGCCCGCATCAAGGGCCTCGAGGTCGACGTGCTCGAGCTCGCCCCGCGCGTGATGGCGCGGGCGGTGACGGCGGAGGTCTCCGAATATTTCCAGGACCGCCACCGCGAGGCCGGCATCCGTATCCATCTCGGCGTGCAGGCGACCTCGATCGAAGCCGAGGGCGGCAAGGTCACCGGCGTGTCCTTGAGCGACGGGCGGCATCTGCCGGCCGACTTCGTCGTGGTCGGCGTCGGCGTGCTGCCGAACATCGAACTCGCGGCCGAGGCAGGGCTGCCGGTCGCCGCCGGCATCATCGTCGATGAATATCTGTCGACGGCTGATCCCAGCATCTCCGCGATCGGCGATTGCGCGCTGTTCGCAAGCCCGCGCTTCGGCGGATCGCTGCGGCTGGAATCGGTGCAGAACGCCACCGATCAGGCCCGCTGCCTCGTAGCGCGCCTGACCGGCGACAGGAAGCCGTACGACAGCCATCCCTGGTTCTGGAGCGATCAGGGCGATGACAAGCTCCAGATCGCGGGGCTGACGACCGGCTACGACCGCGTCGTGCTGCGCGGCGATCCAGCCAAGAAGGCGTTCTCGGCGTTCTGCTATCACGGTGACAGACTGCTCGGCATCGAATCAATCAACCGCGCCGGCGATCACATGTTCGGCCGGAGATTGCAGGCCATGGACCGCTCCATCACGCCGGAGCAGGCCGCGGACGAGAGCTTCGACCTCAAGAGCGCGCTGGCATAGGCGTCTACAACGCCGCCGCCACTTCCGCCGCCGTCGGCATCGACGGCCCGGCGCCCATGCGCTGCACGCTGATCGAGGCGGCGGCGTTGGCGAACGTCAGCGCCTCGCGCAAGGGCGCATCATCAGCCAGCTGCGCGGCGAGCGCGCCGACGAAGCAGTCGCCGGCGCCTGTGGTGTCGACCGCCTTCACCACACGGCCGGCCACCGAGATCTGCTCGCGCCCGGCGAGCGCGAGCACGCCGCGCTTGCCGAGCGTGACGCAGATGGTCTGATCCTGGCGGGCCTGAAGTTTTCGCGCGACATCGATGATGCGCGCGGCCGCGTCGCGCTCGGACAGCTCGCTGCCTGCGAGAAAGCCGAGCTCGGTCTCGTTCAGCACGAGGATGTCGACCAGCGCCAGCAGCTCATCCGGCATCTTCTGCGCCGGCGCCGGGTTCAGCACGGTCACCGCCCCCGCCGCGCGGGCGCGGCGGAAGAACGCGGCGATGGTCGGCAGCGGAATTTCGAACTGGCTGACGGCGACGTCACCCTTGAGCAGCGGCACGACGCTGACGTCATCGGCGCCGACCAGCCCGTTCGCCCCGGGCACGACGACGATGGTGTTGTCGGCGTTGGCTACCGTGATGATGGCCGTTCCGGTGTGCGCCTCGGCCGTCTCCACGACATAGCCGAGGTCGATGCCCTGCGCGCCGAGAAAGGCCTTCAGCTCAGCGCCGAACGAATCCCGGCCCAGCCGTCCGATCAGCGTGGTGCCGGCGCCGAGGCGCGAGGCCGCGACCGCCTGGTTCGCGCCCTTGCCGCCCGGGAAATACAGCACCTGGCGGCCGGCGACGGTCTCGCCGATGCGTGGATGGCGATCGGCCGTCGCCACCACATCCATGTTGATGCTGCCGGCGACGAAGACGCGCCCCATCTTTTGCTAGACCCTGACCTCGAACTCGTGGCGAACCTTCGCAATATCGACCAGTGTCGGCAAGCCGGCCTCGTTGCCGAGGCGCTGGATCTTGAAGGTCGAGGCGGCGCGCGCGAAATCAAAATGCTCGCGCCAGCTTTTGCCGGGATGGGCGAGGTAGGAATAGACATAGGCGCCGTGGAAGACGTCGCCGGCGCCGTTGGTGTCGATCACGCGCTCGCGCGGAATCGGCATCGCCGGCATCACCTGCACCGTCCCGGTTTCGTCGTACCAGAACAGGCCCTTCTCGCCCATGGTGACGCCGCCGATCTTGCAGCCGCGGCCCTTGAGGTAGTCGAGCATCTTCTCCGGCGTCAGGTCCATCTGCTCGCACAGGCGCTCGGCGACGATGGCGACGTCGATGAATTCGAGCAGCTCATGGGTGTTGGTGCGCAGGCCGCCGCCGTCGAGCGAGGTCAGGATGCCGGCCTCGCGGCAGACCTTGGCGTAGTGGATGGCGGCATCCGGCTGGTGGCCGTCGACATGCAGCGCGCGGCAGCCGCCGAGATTGAGCATCGGAAAGGGGTGGATGTGCTCGTCGTCGCGGCAGCGGACGATGGCGCGCTTGCCGTCCTTGGGCATGATGAAGGAGAGCGAGGACTGGTTGACCTTGCGCCCATGCAGCGAGATGCCGTACTTCGCGCACATGTCCTGGAACATGCGCCCCAGCCAGTCATTGGCTGCGGTCGCGATCAGGTCCGGCACGATGCCGAGCTTGGCGCAGCAGAACGCCGCCGTCACCGCATTGCCGCCGAAGGAGACGGCGTAGTCACGCGCCACGTGCTTCTCGTCGCCGGTCGGCATGTGGTCGGTGATGAAGACGACGTCGATATAGGTCTGTCCGATGAAGAGAGCCTGCATTGCTTGTCCGTGATGCGCTTGTGGTCCCGGCCGGCGGAATTACTCTAGCACCGGTTCCGCTCCGGGGGGACGCTGAAATTATTCGCAAAACTGCCGCCCGAAGCGCTTGAGGTCAGCATGGTGCCGGAATACGACCATCGCTGGCCCATGCCAAGCCCGGACAAACGCCGTCTTTCGCGCCCGGGGTTCCCGGTCCACAAGAAGGGTGCAAAATGATCACCGGCCTCGATCACTTCGTCGTTCTGGTGGGCGATATCGGTGCGGCCAAGGCGGCCTATCAGACGCTGCTCGCCCGCGCGCCGGCCTGGCAGAACTCGGGCGAGGGCGCCGACCGGGTGCTGTTCACCCTCGACAACATGACCATCGAGCTGATGGCCCCTCACGGCTTCAGCGTCACCGCCGACCGCATGCGCGCACTGCTCGGCGACCAGGAGGGCGTGCTCGCCAGCCTGTGCTTTCGTGTCGCCGACATTGGCAAGATGCACCGCCGGCTGGAGCGGGTGGCCCTGCGGCCCGACCCGGTCGCCGAGGTCGAAAGCAGCGACGCCGTCACCGACGCCGTGCTGCATTGGAAGCGCACGCGGGCCGCCACTGAGCTGACGCGTGGCGTGCGCATGTTCTTCCTGGAGCTGGCCGACGAGCGGCCGAAATCGGCCGTGACCGACATCGCGCCGGTCGACGGCCTCGACCACGTCGTGGTCACCACCGAGGATTCCGAGCGCGCCGCCGCGCTCTACGGCGCCCGGCTCGGCCTTGATCTCGCGCTGGACCGCTCGCACCAGGACTGGGGCCAGCTGATGTTCTTCCGCTGCGGCGACCTCATCGTCGAGGTGGTGCGCCGCCCCGTCGCCGGCGGCGATGCCGCGCATGACCGGCTCTGGGGGCTCAGCTGGCGCGTCGCCGACATCGACGCCACCCGGGCCCGCCTGATCGCGAGCGGACTCGACGTCAGCGAGGTGCGCACCGGCCGCAAGCCGGGCACGCGCATCATGACCGTGCGCAATGGGACCTGCGGGATTCAGACCGTGCTGCTGGAGCGCTCGCCGAAGCCGGCGGATTGATTCTGTCATTCCGGGGCGATGCGTAGCATCGAACCCGGAATCCATTCCGCCACCGACTCTGCCGCCCAATGGATTCCGGGCTCGCGTCCAAGAGGGCGCGCCCCGGGATGACGAAACGTTCTCAAACGCTCCCCCGCGTGTTACACGCTGACCTCAGACCACCCAGCGAGCACCCGGTTTGGCGACAGCAAAACGAACTCTGAAATGGCAGCGTGACCCCGAGGGGATGCGGCTGCGCATTCTCGAAGCCGCCAAGCAGGAGTTTTCCGCCCACGGTCTTGCCGGCGCGCGCGTCGACCGCATCGCGGCCAAGGCCGGCGCCAACAAGCGCATGCTCTACTACCACGTCGGCAACAAGGACGAGCTCTATCTCGCCGTGCTCGAAGGCGCCTATGACAAGATCCGCAGCGAGGAGCGGGGCCTCGACCTCGAGCACCTCGATCCGCCCGAGGCGATCCGCCGCCTGATCGGGTTCACCTGGAACTACTTCCTGCGCAATCCCGAATTCCTGTCGCTGCTGCAGACCGAGAACCTCGCGCGCGCCAAGCACCTGAAGAAATCGACCAAGGTCAAGTCGATGCACTCGCCCTTCGTCGAGATGATCCGCACCGTGGTGCGCCGCGGCGTCGACAGCGGCGATTTCCAGGTCGCGGTCGATCCGGTGCAGCTCTACATCTCGATCGCGGCGCTGAGCTTCTTCTATCTCTCCAACTCGGCAACGCTCAGCGTGATCTTCGGCCGTGATCTCCTGGACAAGAAGGCCAAGGACGAGCGGCTCGCGCACATGTCCGGGCTCGTTCTGGCGGCATTGACGGGCAAGTCCGCCGCACTGTTCGAGGTCGCGAAGCCGCCGAAGTCACGCGCCGCGGTCGTGCAGACGGTGTAGCCCGTAGCCATGATGGGGCGCCTTGCTCCGTCATTGCGAGCGCAGCGAAGCAATCCAGACTGTCTCCGCGGAAAGATTCTGGATTGCTTCGCTGCGCTCGCAATGACGACGTGGAGTCGGGCGTGCACCTCACTCCGCTCTCGTGCCCCGGACGCAGCGCAGCGCGTCTTCGCGGTGCGCTGCAGAGCCGGGGCCCATGCGACCGCCGGCCACGACGAGCTTGGGTCCCGGCTCTGCGCAGCAACGCTTCGCGCTGCAGCGCGTCCGGGACACGAGGCGACAGTCCCGTCCCCAAATCTCCCGGAACCCCGGCACAAAACGTCACAGGGAAAGCGCTGGACAGTATTTATCCAACGGGTTAATTTCTCCGCATAACGAAGAAGACTGCCGGGAGTGAAAATTGGCCGAGCCCAAGCCGCAAAACGCTGTTTCCAAGCTGCTGAATGCGGCCTGGGTTCGGCCGTTCTTGTTCCTGGTCTTCATCGTCGTCGCCTGGGATCTTGCGATCCGGCTGTTCAGGATTCCCGCCTACCAGATCCCGTCGCCGCTGGATGTCGTCGCCGTGCTGCGCACCGAATGGCCGGAGCTGCTGCGCCAGTCCTGGCCGACCACCTATGCCACCGTCTGCGGCTTCCTGCTGTCGGCGCTGTTCGGCATTCCCGTCGCGATGCTGATCGCGGGCTCGAAGACGGTGGAGAGCTACGTCTATCCGCTGCTGGTGTTCTCGCAATCGGTGCCGAAGATCGCGATCGCGCCGCTGTTCGTGGTCTGGTTCGGCTTCGGCATCATTCCGAAGGTGATCTCGGCGTTCCTGCTCGGCTTCTTCCCGGTCGTGGTCTCCGCGGTGCAGGGCTTCAAGTCGGTGGACCCCGACATGGTCGATCTCGCCCGCGCCATGCAGGGCAGCCGCCTGCAGGTGTTCCGCGCGGTGAACCTGCCGCATGCGTTGCCGGCGATCTTCTCCGGCCTCAAAGTGTCGGTGACGCTCGCCGTTGTCGGCGCGGTGGTCGGAGAATTCGTCGGCTCCAATTCCGGCATCGGCTACGTGATGCAGCGCTCGATCGGCACCTTCGACCTGCCGACGATGTTCGCGGCGCTGGTGATCCTGGCGCTGCTCGGCGTGGTCCTGTTCTGGATCGTCGACCGGATCGAGAAGCTGGTCATTCCCTGGCATGTCAGCCAGCGCGAGGACGTGATCTTTGCATCCTGACTCAAGCAACGAGCGGCCGCCAACGGCCGACGCAACCAACGGCAAGGGAGAGTGACGATGAGGAAGTGGATTGGAGCTGCATCCGTGGCACTGATGGCGTTCGCAGCCGTGCCGGCGCAGGCAGCCGACAAGGTCGTGCTGATGCTGAACTGGTACGTCTATGGCGAGCACGCGCCGTTCTATTACGGCAAGGCCAAGGGCATCTACGCAGCCGAAGGCATCGAGCTCGAGATCCAGGAAGGCCGCGGCTCGGCAGCAACCACGCAAGCGGTTGCCGCCAAGACCGCCGATTTCGGCTACGTCGACGTCCCCACCATGATGCGCGCCGCGATCAAGGGCGCGCCCGTGGTTGCGACCGGCGTGCTGCTTCAGACCTCGCCGATGTCCGCCATGGGCTTCGCCGACAAGAACATCAGGAAGCCCGAGGAGATCAAGGGCAAGACGGTGGCGATCACGCCGGCCGACTCGATGACGCAGATCTGGCCGTTGTTCCTGAAGAAGACCGGCCTGAAGGAGAGCGACTTCAAGACCGTCGCGGGCGACGGCCAGACCAAGCTCAACGCCGTCATCAACGGCCAGGCCGATCTGTTGCTCGGCTACGTCATGGACCAGTCGATGAAGATCAAGGACGCGACCGGCAAGGAGGTCTACCCGATCAAGTTCGCGGACTACGGCATCAACATGGTGTCGTCGGGCATCATCGCCAACACCGACTATGTGAAGGCCAATGCCGATCTCGTTCGCCGCTTCATGTCGGCGACGACGAAAGCAGTCGAGGCCGCCGAGAAGGAGCCCAAGGCGGCGGCGCAATCGATCCTCGATGCCAACCCCAAGGGCGGCAAGATCGACACGCTGACGCAGGGTTTTGAGCTGACCATCCCGCTCTACCGGACCGCAGAGACCAAGGGCAAGCGTCCCTTCCAGGTCACCGACCAGAACATGACCGAGACCGTCAACCTGCTGGTCGAATATGGCGGCCTCGATGCCAAGGCCAAGGAGAACCCGAAGGCTTTCTACACCAGCGATTACCTGCCGAAGAGCGGCTCGTGACCGCCTTCGTCATTGCGAGCGAAGCGAAGCAATCCAGACTGTCTCTGCGAAGGACTCTGGATTGCTTCGTCGCTTCGCTCCTCGCAATGACGGGGCTGACCAGCGGCGTTCGATGGGATATGACTGAATGATACCGAAAAAGGCCAATCAAGCGGACCAGCCTTCCGCTCACCTCCGCCTGGTGTCAGACCGGGCGGGCGACGGGTCGGGCATCAAATTGTCGGGCGTGTCGAAGACCTACCGGACGCGCGACGGCGACGTGCCGTCGTTGCGGCCGCTCGACTTCCACATCAACGACGGCGAGTTCTTCGTCGTGGTCGGACCAAGCGGCTGCGGCAAGTCCACGCTGCTCAAATTGATCTCGGGCCTGCTGGCGCCGACCACGGGCGAGATCCTGGTCGAGGGCCAGAAGGTGACGACGCCGCACGGTAATGTCGGCATCGTCTTCCAGAACGCGCTGCTGCTGCCCTGGCGCAACATTCTGGGCAACGTGATGCTGCCGATCGACATGAAGCGCCTGCCGCGGCAGGAATATCTCGACCGCGCCAAACAGCTGCTGAAGCTGGTCGGCCTCGAGGGTTTCGAGAAGAAGCTGCCTTGGCAGCTCTCCGGCGGCATGCAGCAGCGCGCCTCGATCTGCCGCGCGCTGGTGCACGACCCCAGGATCATGCTGATGGACGAGCCGTTCGGCGCGCTCGATGCGCTGACGCGCGAGCGCATGAACGTCGAACTGATGCGGATCCAGCGCGAGACCAGGAAGACGGTGCTCTTGATCACGCATTCGATACCCGAGGCCGTGTTCCTCGCCGATCGCGTGCTGGTCATGACCGAGCGCCCCGGCGCGATCGCCGCGATCTACGACGTGCCGCTGCCGCGCCCGCGCTCGCTCGACGCGATGGCCGACCCGGTGTTCACCGAGCTCGTGCAGCGCATCCGCAGGCATTTCTTCTCGCAGGGGGCCTTGGATTAGCGCGATGGAAGTCCCCATGACAGCGACACGAACGGTGCGCTCCCTCCCCCGCCTGCGGGGGAGGGTTGGGGAGAGGGTGTCTCTGCTGGAAAGACTCCCCAAGAGGATAGAACCCTCACCCGCCACGCGTCGCGCGTCGGCCTCTCCCGCAAGCGGGAGAGGCGAGTCGCCCGCGGCCATGCCGGTCGCATCAAATCCAATTTGCGTCGTTGCAACACCATGTCCCCCCGCCTGAAGCTGCGAGACATCGCCTTCTTCGAACGTCCCGTGCATTTCGCGCGGCCGTTCCGCTTCGGCGCTGTTACGATCAACGCGACGCCGCAGCTGTTCGTGCGGGCCGAGATCGAGGTGGAGGGCAGGGGGGCCGCCGTCGGCGCCAGTGCCGAGCTGCTGGTGCCAAAGTGGTTCGACAAGCGGCCGGAGCTGTCGCCGGCGCAGACAGTGGACGGTCTGCGACGCTCGCTGGAGATCGCACGTGGGCTCTATCTGTCGCGGAGCGGCTTCCAGACGGCGTTCGATCTGCATGCAGCTTGTATTGGCGACCAAGTCGCTGCTTGTGCAAAAGAGAACATTCCGCCGCTCGCCGCCGCTTATGGCGCCGCGGAAATCGACAAGGCGATCCTCGATGCGCTGCTGCGCGCCGTCGAGACCAGTTTCTCTGACGGAATGGCCGCGAACATCGCCGGTATCGACGCGCGGCGTTCTCCTGATTTGAGCGAGAAAGACATCAGGACGTTTCTCGCCGGCCGGGTGCCGCTGCAGCGTGTTGCGATCAGGCATACGGTTGGCCTTGATGATGTCGTCGAAGGTGAGGGTGGCGTTGCCGATCCGCGCCAGAATGCCGGCTCGTGGTACTTCAAGCTCAAGCTGTCCGGCGATCCGGCGAGCGATGCGGCGCGACTGGCGCGGATTGGCAAGGAGCTCGACACGCTCGGACGCGACACCAAGGTGACGCTCGATGCCAACGAGCAATATGCGGACCTCGCCGCGTTGCAGGCGCTGATGGACAGGCTCGATCGTGACGCCGCGCTGCGCCCGATCGCCGCGCGCCTGCTGTATGTCGAGCAGCCAATGCCGCGCGACATCACACGGCAATCGCCGCTCGGCGCGCTGGCCGCGCGCGGCTTCATCATCGACGAAGCCGACGATTCCTACGACGCGTTCCCGGCCGCGCGGGCGCTCGGCTATCGCGGCATCTCCTCGAAATCCTGTAAAGGCCTCTACAAGTCCATCGTCAATGCCACGCGCGCGGCGAAATGGAGCGCGGAAGGCGAGACCTTCTTCGTCACCGGCGAGGACCTGACCTGCCAAGCCGGCCTTGCTGTGCAGCAGGATCTCGCGCTCGGTGCCTTCATCGGCGTCACCCACGCCGAGCGTAATGGCCACCACTATGTCGACGGTTTTGGCGACACGCCTCTCGCAGAAGCGCAGGCCTTCGCGGCCGCGCATCCCGATCTCTATGTCGATGCCGGGCAGGGCATCCGCCTCAACATTCACAACGGCGATCTCCTGACGGGGTCGCTCAACACAGCGGGCTTTGCGACGTCGGTCCATCCGGACTGGTCGTCGCTTCGTCCGCTCGAACGGCCGAAATCACTTCAGGAGTATCCGGCATGACCACCCAACGCCTCGGCCTCATCATGAACGGCGTCACCGGCCGCATGGGGCTCAACCAGCATCTGATCCGCTCGATCGTCGCCATCCGCGACCAGGGCGGCGTGCGCCTGAAGAACGGCGACCGCGTCATGCCGGATCCGATCCTGGTCGGCCGAAATGCCGAAAAGGTCGAGGCGCTGGCCAAGCGCTACAACATCACGCGCTGGACCACCGATCTCGATGCCGCGCTCGCCGACAAGACCGACACCATGTTCTTCGACGCCGCAACCACGCAGGCGCGCCCTGGCCTGCTGACTCAGGCCATCAACGCCGGCAAGCACGTCTATTGCGAGAAGCCGATCGCGACCAATTTCGAGGAAGCCATCGAGGTCGTGAAGCTTGCCAATGCCAAGGGCGTCAAGCACGGCACGGTGCAGGACAAGCTGTTCCTGCCGGGATTGAAGAAGATCGCCTTCCTGCGCGATTCCGGCTTTTTCGGCCGCATTCTCTCGGTGCGCGGCGAGTTCGGCTATTGGGTGTTCGAAGGCGGCTGGCAGGAGGCGCAGCGGCCGTCCTGGAACTACCGCAGCGAGGATGGCGGCGGCATCATCCTCGACATGGTCTGCCACTGGCGCTACGTGCTCGACAACCTCTTCGGCAACGTCCAGAGCGTCAGCTGCATCGGCAACACCGACATTGCCGAGCGCTATGACGAGCAGGGCAAGAAATACAAGGCGACGGCAGACGATTCCGCCTATGCGACGTTCCAGCTCGAAGGCGGCGTCATCGCCCACATCAACATGTCCTGGGTGACGCGCGTCTATCGCGACGACCTCGTCACCTTCCAGGTCGACGGCACGCTCGGCTCGGCGGTCGCGGGGCTCTCCGACTGCATGATCCAGGCGCGGCAGGCGACGCCTCGGCCGGTGTGGAATCCCGACGAGAAGCGGCTGCACGATTTCTACGGCGACTGGCAGAAGCTGCCCGACAACGTCACCTACGACAACGGCTTTAAGGAGCAGTGGGAGATGTTCATCCGCCACGTCTACGAGGATGCTCCCTACAAGTTTACCCTGCTTGAAGGCGCCAAGGGCGTGCAGCTCGCCGAATGCGCGCTGAAGAGCTGGAAGGAGCGGCGCTGGATCGACGTCGCCCCGATCAAGGTCTGAGATCGAGAGAGTCCAAATGTCAGTTGAGCCGTCATTGCGAGGAGCGAAGCGACGAAGCAATCCAGACTGTTGCCGCGGAGGTAGTCGGGATTGCTTCGCCTCGCTCGCAATGACGGGGAAAGGTCTGAAATCATGAACAAGCCTGTCCTGCCGATGTCGTCGCTATCGCTCAAGCTGCCGAAGGCCGATCGCTCGATCGAGACCTACCGGTTAGCTGCCTCGCGCACGTTCCCCGCAAAGCTCGAAGGTCCCTTGAACCGCATCGCGTTCTCGGCCGTGCACACGGTCGCCGATCCCTTCGCCGACAACGATCCCTGGCTGTCGGCCGCCGTCGACTGGGACAAGACCATCGCCTTCCGCGAGCACGTCTGGGATCTTGGCCTCGGCGTTGCCGAAGCCATGGACACCGCGCAGCGCGGCATGGGGCTGGACTGGCCGACCTCGCTGGAGCTGATCACGCGCTCGGTCGCCGCCGCCAAGCGCCGTAACGCGCTGGTGTTCTCCGGTGCAGGCACCGATCATCTCGCGGTCGAGGACGCCAGAAGCCTCGAAGACGTGATCCGTGCCTATGAGGAGCAGGTCTCGGCGGTCGAGAAGGTCGGCGGTCGCATCATCCTGATGGCCTCGCGCGCCCTGGCAAAACTCGGCCGCAACGCCGACGATTACGCCAAGGTCTACAATCGTGTGCTGTCGCAGGTCCGTGAACCCGTCATCATCCACTGGCTCGGCGACATGTTCGACCCGGCGCTGACAGGCTATTGGGGCACGAGGGATCTCGACAAGGCGATGGATACGGCCGTCGCCATCATCAATGGCAATGCCGGCAAGGTCGACGGCGTCAAGGTATCGCTGCTGGACAAGCAGCGCGAGATCGACATGCGCCGCCGCCTCGACAAGCGCATCAAGATGTATACCGGCGACGATTTCAACTACGCGGAGCTGATCGCCGGCGACAGCGAAGGCTTTTCGCACGCGCTGCTCGGCATCTTCGATGCCATCGCGCCGGCGGCGTCCTACGCGCTGTCGCGGCTCGCGGCAGGCGACGAGGCGGGCTTCCACGACGTGCTGGGCCCGACGGTGCCGCTGTCGCGCCACATCTTCAAGGCGCCGACGCGGTTCTACAAGACCGGCGTCGTGTTCATGGCCTATCTCAACGGCCACCAGGATCACTTCACCATGGTCGGGGGTCAGGAGAGCGCGCGCTCGATGCTGCATCTCGCCGAGCTGTTCCGTCTCGCCGACCAGGCCGGCCTGCTCGCAAACCCCGAACTCGCGACGCAGCGGATGAAAACCGTGCTGGCCTCGCATGGACTTGAATCCTGATGCGCGATTTTTCGTCCGACCACCGCTGGCTGTCGCTGAACACGGCGACCGTCCGCAAGCAGGGTGACCTCGTCGAGATCGTCGAGGCCTGCGCGAAGCACGGCATCCGCGCCATCGATCCCTGGCGCGACCAGGTCGCCGCCGTTGGGCTCGACCGCGCCGCACGCGCGGTGCGCCAGGTCGGCCTCGAGCTCTCAGGCTATTGCCGCGGCGGCATGTTCACCTCGGATGCCCCGCGCCGGGGCGAGGTGCGCGACGACAACCGCCGCTGCGTCGATGAAGCCAAGGCGCTGGGCGCGCCCTGCATCGTGCTCGTCGTCGGCGGCCTGCCGCAATATTCGCGGCCGGGCAGCGAGGCGTCGAAGGATCTTGTGGCAGCGCGCGGGCAGGTCGAGGAAGCGCTCGCCGACATGCTCGACTACGCGAGGCAAGCCAAGCTGCCGCTGGCGATCGAGCCATTGCATCCGGCCTATGCGGCCGACCGCGCCTGCGTGAACACGACCAAGCAGGCGCTCGACATTTGCGACCGGCTCGATCCCGGCCGCACCGGCATGCTCGGCGTCGCGCTCGACGTCTATCACATCTGGTGGGACCCGGAGCTGATGGGCCAGATCGCCCGTGCCGGCCGGGACCGCCTGCTCGCCTTCCACGTCTGCGACTGGCTGGTGCCGACCAGGGACATCCTCAACGACCGCGGCATGATGGGCGACGGTGTCATCGACATCAAATCAGCGCGTGCGGCCGTCGAAGCGCAGGGCTTTGCCGGCTATTCCGAGATCGAGATCTTCTCCAACGATTGGTGGAGCAAGCCGATGGACGAGGTGCTGCGCACCTGCATCGCGCGGCATAGGACCGTGGTGTAGACTCCCGCCTCACGTCCTCACGGGCCTGCGACCTGTTGCAGCCTGTTGAAGCGCGCCTTCTGCTCGCTGCTCAGCGTGGCATAAAATTCGTCTAGCGCGGGTTCGACCAGCTTGGCGGCCGTCAACATGGCTTCGAGCCGGTGCTGCATCGTCTCAAGCCGTCCAATAGGCGTCAGCGGCTCATCGTTCGGACAGGCTGCCTGGAGGCCGTCAACGCCCTTCGCCGTCGCTTCACTGAGGCGGTCGAGCGCCTCCTTCTGCTTGCCGGCCGGGTGGAGCACGGCTTCGATCCTCTGGATCGGCAACTGCGTCAGCCCAGACTTCGGATCGCCACAGCCCTCGCTACTTGCCTGCTGCTGCGGCGAGCGCTCGCCGACATTGGGGCCAAGCGCGTTGAAGCGGGCCTGCTGCTCGTCACTGAGCGAGTTGTAGAAATTCTCCAGTGCCGGACGAACGATCTTGACGGCTTCAAGCGTCGCGCTGATGCGGTTCATCATCGCGCGCAAGCGGCCGGGGGGAGTCAGTGCATAAGTCTCCGTGCAGGCCGGCGGCGTTGGCCGCCGCCGCCTTCAGCTCATCCAACAATGCGCGTTGCTCCGGCGTCGGCCGCACCGCCCGTGCGATATCGGCAAGCGGCCAGGCGGTCACGCCCTTGTCCGGCGTGGCACACAATTGCTGAAGCGTCTGCGGGCTCACGCTGGCACGCTGGCGCGCGCGGTAGTTGCCGCCGGCTTGCGGGGTGTCATACGGGCTGGTGCTGGCATAAGCGGAGTAAGGGCCGTCACCGCCCCAGAACACGGTGTCGACGAAGTCATCATAGGCGTAGGCCCAATATCCGGGCTCGTAGGCATAGGACCAGAACGTGTAGTTGAAGATGTCGGAATAGGCGTAAGGCCAGAACACGGGCCCAAGCCAAGCCACGAACACCGCGGGATGACGGTGACGCCAGGCCTGTCGGGGAGCCCAGCCGCTCTGGCGCGTGAGGATAGCAGCTTGGGTCTGCGCAGCGGACTGCTCGCGGAAGCGCGCCGCAAACCGTCCGCGCTCGGCGGCCTGCGCGGCGGCTGCAAGTGCCGGAGCACGCTCCGACGGAGCCTGCAATCCAAGCCGCTGCTGGCGCGCCAGGTCAATTTGCTGCGCGCGCTGCTCGCGGCCAAGCAAGCGGTTCTGCGCCTGGAGCATCCGCTCCTGCGCGCGTTGCGCTTGCACGCCTTCCGGCTTTTGCGACTGCAATTGCTGCACCCGCTGCTGCAGGCGTTCGATGCGGGCCTGGCGCTCCGCCGTCTGGCGCGACAGCATCTCGCGCTGCCGCTGCTCGACGTGCTGCGAGCGCTGTTGGACTCGTTGCTCGCGCTCAAGAAGACGGCTCTGTGACTGCAGCAGCCGTTGCTGCTGTTGCTGTGCCCTTGCGTCTTCCGGCTTCTGCGATTGCAATTGCTGCACGCGCTGCTGCAAGCGGTCGATGCGGTCTTGGCGTTCCGCGGATTGGCGCGAAAGCATCTGGCGCGGCGATGCCGATCGCTCGCTCACGGCCGGGTGCGCACTTGGGCGCGATGGGGCGGCGATCTGCGGCGTCGGCCGCGGCGCCATGGCTGGACGTTGCGGCGCTTCCGGCGGGCGATGGAATTCGCGCCGTGGCGCCGCCACCTGCGGGGCGGCTCGCGGGGCACTGAATTGTGGGGTCGGGCGCGGTGGCGGTGATGCGATGTGCGGCGCCGGGCGTGGCGCCATCGCCGGTCGCTGCGGCATCGCTGGCGGCGCGGCGGGACGCGCCATGGCTGGCGGAGCCGCCGGACGCGCCATGGCTGGCGGTGCTGCTGGGCGGGCCACGGCCGGTGGTGCTGATGGCGGCGCTGCGCCTGGTCCTGGTGGTCCTCCACCCCGTCCGTGTCCGAGGGGTCCCTGGGCCGGCGCGCTCGTCGTCAGCATCGAGACGCCAACCAAAACAGCCGTCAGGCAAACGCCACGCGGAAGCATGATCTTCGCTCCCAACTCGTAACTGCCCACGACTTTCAACGCAGAGACCGTGGAATCGTTCGTCCTTGGCCGCGGCCGGCATTGCGATCTTCCGACGCAGGCAGTCTCAAGAGAAATCCTGCGTCAGGATCGCGGCGAACCGCTCCAGCGCCCAGTCGACCTGGTCGCTTGTGATCACGAGCGGCGGGGCGATGCGGATGGTATGCTCATGGGTATCCTTGGCGAGGATGCCCTTGCCCTGGAGCGCCTCGCAATAGCGGCGTGCCCGCCCAGCCGCGGGATGCAGCTCGACCGCCAGCATCAGGCCGCGCCCGCGCACCTCGCGGATCGTATTGGCGCGAATGTCCTTCAAGCCGCTCAGAAAGCGTTCGCCTTGCCTCGCCGCGTTCTCGATCATGCCTTCCTCGACCAGCACGCGCATCGCCGCGCGGGCCACGGCGCAGGCAAGCGGGTTGCCGCCGAAGGTCGAGCCATGCTGCCCCGGCCTCAAGGTCCCGAGCACGTCGTTGTTCGAGAGCACGGCCGAGACCGGATAGAAGCCGCCGGACAAGGCTTTGCCGAGCAGCGTCACGTCCGCCTCAATTCCCTCGTGCTGTTCGGCGAGCAGCTTACCGGTGCGGCCGAGCCCGGTCTGGATCTCGTCGAGCACCAGCATCACGTTGTTGGCGGTGCAGAGCTCGCGGATTTCAGTGAAATAGCCGGCCGGAGGAATGACGACACCGGCTTCGCCCTGGATCGGCTCGACCAGAAAGGCGACCGTATTTGGGGTGATTGCTTCCTCAAGCGCCGGGGCGTCGCCGAACGGGATGACCTTGAAGCCTGGCGCGAACGGCCCAAAGTGTCCGCGGGTCTCGGGATCGGTTGAAAAACCGACGACGCCCAGCGTGCGTCCGTGGAAATTGTTGGCACAGACGATGATCTCGGCCGCACCGTCCGGCACGCCTTTCACCTCGTAGCCCCATTTGCGCACCGACTTGATCGCGCTTTCGACCGCCTCGGCGCCGCTGTTCATCGGCAGCACCTTGTGGGAACCGGTGAGCGCGGCGATCTCCTCGTAGAACAAGGCGAGCTGGTCGTTGTGGAAGGCGCGCGAGGTGAGCGTCAGCCTGTGCGCCTGTTCGACCATCGCCGCCAGGATCTTGGGGTGGCAGTGGCCCTGGCTGACCGCCGAATAGGCGGACAGGCAATCGAGGTACCGGTTGCCTTCGGTATCCCAGACCCAGACACCTTCGCCGCGCGAGAGGACGACGCCGATCGGCTCGTAATTACGGGCGCCAAAGCGTGCCTCTGTTGCGATGAAATCAATGACCGACGCGCTCATCTGCCGTCACTCCATTGCTGCGCGCGGCGCCAACCGACGGCATCGGCGGTCGCGCTCAAAAGAATGTGGGTACCGGTCTGCCAGCTCGGAAGCCTCGATGCGCCCGATTGCGCGGCGCGGCCTGATAGGCCTGAAATGTCAGGTGGTTCTGCCGGGCCACAGGGCACCGTTCCGCGACCCAGGCTCTACTGTGCATGGGGTTGTTTTCGCAGTTTTGTTATCGAGCCCTCAGCCAAGCGCGCAGGGCACGCTCAAGAACCCTCGGAACCGGACCCGTCCGCCGCGCACCGGCGTCCCGCTCACGGCATAGTTCGGAAAGCGCGCCAGGAAGCGCGAGATCGCAATCGCCCCTTCCAGCCGCGCCAGGGCCATGCCTGCGCATTGATGCGCGCCGGTGGCGAAGGCGAGGTGCCGGTTCGGCGTGCGCGTGATATCGAAACGTTCGGGGTCGGGAAACTGCGCGGGGTCGCGATTGGCAGCCCCGATGCACAGCGTCACCGACGTGCCCGCCTCGAGCATGACGCCGCCGAGCTCGACCTTCTCGGTAGTCATGCGGTTGCCGAGCTGGTTCGAGCTCTCGTAGCGCAGCACCTCCTCGACCGCGGTCTTGATCAGGTCCGGGTTCTCGATCAGGCGCTGTTTCTGATCGGGATGCCGGTCGAGCGCCACGAGGCCGTTGCCGATCAGGTTGGTGGTGGTCTCGTGGCCGGCATTGAGCAGGAAGATGCAATTGTGCAGCAGTTCCTTCTCCGTCAGCCGCTCGCCGTTCTCTTCCCCCTGGATCAAACGCGTCAGCACGTCGCGCTCGGGATTGCCCGGCTTTGCGCGCCGGCGCGCGACCAGAGTCTCCAGATAGACCAGGAAGTCCGTCACCGCCTTGTTGCCGCGCGCAGCAGCCTCCGTCGATACCACCGGTTCGAGAGCACCCAGGATCGCCAGCGACCAGTCGCGCAGCGGCCCGCGCTCCTCGTGAGGCACGTCGAGCAGATTGCCGATCACCTCGATGGGAATCGAAGCGGCAAAATCCTCGATCAGTTCGCAAGCGCCCTTGGTTTCGATGGCATCGAGCAGGCCGTCGACCAGCTTGATGAGGTCCCCCTCCATGCTCGCGATCGCGCGCGGCGACAGCGCACCCATGATCAGGCGGCGCACGCGGGTGTGCGACGGCGGGTCGTTGAAGACGAGGCTGGTGGTGTGATGCTCGTAGAGCGGGGTGTCGCCGTATTTCGGCGCGAACTCGCGCTTCTTGTCTGAGCTGAACGACTTCGTGTTCTTGTAGGTGGTGACGAGATCGTCGTAGCGGGTCAGGAACGCGGTGCCGCTGCGTAGGCGCTTGACCGGCTCGTTCTCCCGCAGTGCACGGTAGGTCGGATAGGGGTCGTCGTAGAACTCCGGCGTCAGCTTCTCGAGGTCGAAGCTTGCCGCCAGCGCCTTCGCATCTGCGTTCATCCCGTTATACTCGCCGGTTAAAGCCGATATGCCGTTTTTGTTGTTCTGGTCGGCGTATGCATGCGTCTACAGTCTTTTTACCTTGCTAGCCGACCGGACAGGAAAATGCACGCACGCGCTGACGCCGACACGGCGCCGAACTGGCCCGACGATATCTTTACGACCTTGCAGCGCTTCGACGTCCGGCAGGTGCCTTACGTGCCGGACGCCGGTCATTCCAAGCTGATCCAGCGCGTGCTGGCCTCCTCCACCATGCGCGGCATTGCGCTGACGACGGAGGAGGAGGGCGTGGCGCTGCTCGCCGGCGCCTGGGCGGGCGGACAGCGCGGCGTGCTGCTGATGCAGTCGAGCGGCGTCGGCAATTGCATCAACATGCTGTCGCTGATCCCGATCCTGCGCTTTCCGTTCCTCACGCTCGTGACCATGCGCGGCGAGTGGGGCGAGTTCAATCCGTGGCAGGTGCCGATGGGCTCGACCACGCAAGGCGTGTTCGAGCTCTCCGGCGTGAAGGTGCTGCGCGCCTCGCACGCAGCCGAGGTGCCGGCGGTGCTGGAGGCCGCCGCAGCCCAGGCCTACAACGCGCTGACGCCGACCGCCGTTCTTCTCTCCCAGCGCCTGATCGGCGCGAAGGTTTTCACCAAATGAGCAAGGCCAATCTCCTCGACCGCCGTCAGGTGGTCTCCACGCTGCTTGCGAACCGCAAGGACGTCGTCGCGATCGGCGGCCTTGGCGCGTCCACCAACGACATGTGCGCCGCCGGCGACCACGCCCGCAACTTCTACCTCTGGGGCGGCATGGGCGGCGCCGCGATGATCGGGCTGGGTCTGGCGCTGGCGCAGCCGAAGCTGCCGGTATTGGTCATCACCGGCGACGGCGAGATGCTGATGGGCATAGGCAGCCTCGCCACCATCGGCCTGCAGAAGCCGGCCAACCTCTCGATCGCCGTGCTCGACAACGAGGCCTATGGCGAGACCGGCGGCCAGATCAGCCACACCTCCACCGCCGCCGACCTCGTCGGCATCGCCAAGGCTTGCGGCATTAACGACAGCCGGGCTGCCACGACGATGGCCGAGGTCGAGGCCTTCGCCCAAGCCGTCCATAACGTCTCCGCCGGGCCGCGCTTTGCCAACGTGAAGATCGACAGCGCCAGCCTGGAGCGGATTCTGCCGACGCGGGACGGGACCTACATCGTCAACCGGATCCGAGCTGACCTCGGCTTCCAGCCGATCTAGGCGGTCCGTCGGTCCCTTGCCGAACGCCTGCACGCGGGCCGTGCAGGCTCAATCAATTTCCATTGATTCTACGTCGCATGCAGGTTGCGATGCAACATAGTGCTTGACTCCTGCGTGGGTGAGTGCTTACTCACCCAGCATGAGCTCATTGCGTATGACGAGCGACCTGAGGCGTCAATTGATCCTCGGTGCCGCAAAGCGCTGCTTTGCCCGACACGGCTATAACGGCACCACGACCAAGAGCGTGGCGGCCGCAGCTGCCATTTCCGAGGCGCTGCTGTTCAAGCATTTCCCGTCCAAGGCGGCCCTCTACGCCGAGATCCTCAGCGACGAATGCGAGGCGGACCCGGCGTTCATGGAGCTCATGGAGCGGCAGCCTTCGACAGCCACCCTGGTCGAGCTGATCCGCGGCATGGTCGAACATTTCCTTCAGATCGCCGACGGTCCCGATCAGGAAGAGGCCCAGCGCCTGCGGCTGATGGCTACGAGCCATTTGGATGACGGCGAATTCGCCCGCTTGCTCTATGCCAAGATCGAGACGCTGATCGGCGCTGTCTTCGTCGCCTCGCTCGAGCGCGCGGTTGAGAGCGGTGACGCGCAGCCCTGCACTGGCGATCCGCTCAACCTGTTCTGGTTCGCGCATCATGCGGTGATGACCGCGGCGCTGACCAGGCTGCCGGCCACGCCCTGTCTTGCCTACGGCGGGGCGACCGACCTGGAGCGGCAGCTCTGTGAGTTTCTCCTGAGGGGTATCGGACTTAACGACGCCGCAATTGATTCGCATCTGGGCCGCAATCAGGCCGCGGAAACGAACCAGGCGGCGATTGCAGAAAGTGCATGACATGAACATCGTGGCCGAAAACAAGATTTCGGGGCAACCGATCGACAACAAGGCTCCCAAGCGTCCGGTCCGGCCGGTGCGCTGGTTCATCATCGTCGGCACGCTCCTGGCCGTGCTCGTCGGCGGGCTGGTCTGGTTCAATTCTTTCCGCGGCCAGATGATCAAGCAGTTCTTCGCCAACAACAAGCCGCCGCCGACCCCGGTCAGCGCAGCCGAGGCGAAGTCCGAGGTGGTGCCGAACCTGCTCACCGCGGTCGGCAGCCTCGTTGCCGTGCACCAGGTCGACGTCAGCGCCGACGTCAATGGCCGCGTCACCGCGATCAAGTTCGAGCCGGGCACGCGCGTCGAGGCCGGCACGCCGCTGGTGCAGCTGTTCGACGCGCCCGAGCAGGGCGACCTCGCCAATTACAAGGCGCAGGCGACCGTCGCGCAGCTGTCGCTTGAACGCGCCAAGCAGCTGGCCTCGCGCCAGTTCGGTCCGCAGGCGACCGTCGATACCGCGCAGGCTGCCTACGACCAGGCGCAGGCGGGCATCGCCAAGACGGAAGCGTTGATCTCGCAGAAGCTGGTGCGTGCGCCGTTCGCCGGAGATCTCGGCATGCGCAAGGTCGAGGTCGGTCAGTATCTTACGGCCGGCACCGCGATCGTGTCGCTGACCGATCTGTCGGAGCTGTGGGCCAACTTCACGGTGACGGAAAAGGATTCCGGCAGCCTCAAGGTCGGCCAGACCGTCCGGCTGAAGGTCGATGCCTATCCCGGCCGCACCTTCGAGGGCAAGATCACCACGATCGAGCCGCAGATCGCCACCGACACCCGCAACATCCGCGTGCAGGCGACGATCGCCAATCCGGAGAAGATCCTCAAGCCCGGCATGTTCGTGACCACGACGGTGGTGCTGCCGGAAAAGCCGGCCGTGATCACGGTGCCTGAAACGGCGGTCGATTACACGCTGTACGGCGACTCCGTGTTCGTGATCACCGAAAAGAAGGAAGAGGACGGCAAGACCAGCCTGTCGGCGGTGCGCACCTTCGTGCAGACCGGCACTCGCGTCGAGGGGCGTGTCGAAATCGTCAAGGGCTTGAAGCCAGGCGACAAGGTCGTCGCTGTCGGCCAGCTCAAGCTGCAATCGGGTGCGCCGGTATCGATCTCGACCGACCCGGCCCCGCAGATCCCGGCGCAGCCGCCGCGCTACTGACAACATCCTCGCGTGACCCGGCTCTTGGCCGGATCACGCATCTTGAGACAAAAGAAATCGAGATCGCCCGCGATGGCCTTTACCGACATTTTCATCAAACGACCGGTCCTGTCGGTCGTCGTCAGCCTGCTGATCCTGCTGATCGGCCTGCGCGCGGCGATGGTGCTGCCGATCCGGCAATATCCGAAGCTGTCGAACACGGTCATCAACATCACGACCGTCTATCCCGGCGCGTCCGCAGATCTGATCCAGGGCTTCATCACCACGCCGATCGAGCAGGCGGTCGCCTCCGCCGAGGGCGTCGACTACATCACCTCGTCCTCGGTGCTCGGCACCTCGACGATCCAGGTCTACATCAAGCTGAATTTCGATCCGAACCAGGCGCTCACCGAGGTGCTGGCGAAGACCAACTCGGTGAAGTACCTGATCCCGAAGGAATCCAACGACCCGATCGTCACCAAGACCACGGGCCAGACCACGGCCGTGATGTATCTCGGCTTCTCCTCGGAGGAGCTGTCGGGCTCGGCCATCTCCGACTATCTGACGCGCGTGGTGCAGCCGGTGCTGTCGACCGTCGATGGCGTGGCCTCGGCCGACATTCTGGGCGGCCAGACCTTTGCGATGCGGCTGTGGCTCGATCCTGTGAAGATGGCGGGCCGCAACGTATCGCCGGCGGACGTTGCGGCGGCGATCCAGGCCAACAACTTCCAGTCCGCCGCGGGCCAGACCAAGGGTTATCTGATCGTCTCGAACGTCTCGACCAACACGGGTCTGACCAACGTCGATCAGTTCAAGAAGATGATCGTCAAGGCCAAGGACGGCGGCTTCGTGCGGATGGAGGACATCGCCACGGTCGAGCTTGCGGCCCAGAGCACGAACGCCAGCGTCGCCTTCAACGGCGAGCACGCGATCTTCATCGGCGTGAACGCGACGCCGCAAGGCAACCCGCTGACGCTGGTCAAGGGCGTGCGCGCGCTATTCCCCGAACTCGAGCGCAGCCTTCCGCCGTCGATGAAGATGAAGGTCGCCTACGACTCGACCAAGTTCATCGAATCCTCGATCGAGGAGGTGGAGAAGACGCTGGGCGAAGCCGTGATCATCGTGATCGTGGTGATCTTCCTGTTCCTGGCCTCGCTGCGGTCGGTCATCATTCCCGTCGTCACCATTCCACTGTCGATGATCGGCGTCTGCACCTTGATGCTGGCGCTGGGGTTCAGCTTCAATCTCCTGACCCTGCTCGCGATGGTGCTGGCGATCGGCCTCGTCGTCGACGATGCCATCGTCGTGGTGGAGAACATCCACCGCCACCTGGAGGAGGGCAAGACGCCGGTCCAGGCCTCGCTGCAGGGTGCGCGCGAAATCGTCGGCCCGGTCGTCTCAATGACCATCACGTTGGCTGCGGTGTATGCGCCGATCGGCTTCCTCGGCGGCCTCACCGGCTCGCTTTTCCGCGAATTCGCCTTCACGCTTGCAGGCTCGGTGATCGTGTCGGGCGTGATCGCGCTGACGCTGTCGCCGATGATGTGCTCGGTACTGCTGAAGAACGCCGAAGAAGGCCGCTTCGCCAAGCTCGTGAACCGGGTGTTCGGCGCGATGACGCGCTGGTACGGGCGCAGGCTCGATCGCTCGCTGGACTACAAGGCCATCACCGGCCTGTTCGCGATCACGATCCTCGGCCTCGTCGGCTTCCTCTACATGCATACTTCGAAGGAGCTTGCGCCCGAGGAAGATCAGGGCATCGTGTTCGCGGTGACCAAGGCACCGAAATACGCCAACATCGACTATCTCGATTTCTATGGCGAGAAGCTCGACAAGGAATTCGCGAAGTTCCCCG
Organism: Bradyrhizobium sp. USDA3516; assembly: GCF_057651995.1. Lineage (NCBI taxonomy): Bacteria > Pseudomonadati > Pseudomonadota > Alphaproteobacteria > Hyphomicrobiales > Nitrobacteraceae > Bradyrhizobium > Bradyrhizobium sp. USDA3516. The sequence continues at coordinate 325,859 of NZ_JBYGYN010000009.1, forward strand.
AGACCGATCTGCGCTTTGTGCTGAATGGCATCAACGGGCCGCAAGGCGGTATCGCCGGCATGCTGCTCAAGCCGTGGGACGAGCGCAAGCGCTCGGCGATCCAGCTGAAGCCGCTGGTGCAGGCCGAGCTCTCCAAGATCGAGGGCGTGCAGGCCTTCGCGTTCAACCTGCCGCCGCTGCCGGGCGGACCGGGTGGCCTGCCGATCCAGATGGTGATCAACTCCACCGCCGGCTTCCAGACCGTCTATGAGCAGATGGAGAAGCTGAAGGACGCCGCGCGCAAGAGCGGCATGTTCATCGTCTCCGACAGCGACCTGGCCTATAACCAGCCGAACGTCGAGGTCACGATCGACCGCACCAAGGCGCAGGACCTCGGCGTCAACATGCAGAACCTCGGCTCTACGCTCGCAGTCCTGCTCGGCGGCAACTACATCAACCGCTTCAATCTCGAGGGTCGCTCATATCAGGTCATTCCGCAGGTGCCGCGCGTCGATCGGCTGTCGCCGGAATCCCTCGGCGGCTATTACGTGACCACGAATTCCGGCCAGCAGCTGCCGCTGTCGACGGTGGTCTCGATCACGACCAAGACCGACCCGAACGCGCTGACCCACTTCAACCAGCTCAATTCGGCGACGTTCTCGGCCGTGCCGATGCCGGGCGTGACGGTCGGCGCTGCGGTGGACTTCCTCGAAGGCGAGGCCAAGAAGCTGCCGCAGGGCTTCAGCCACGACTATCTGGCTGACAGCCGGCAATACGTGCAGGAAGGCAACCAGCTTGCCATCACCTTCGGCTTCGCGCTGATCATCATCTTCCTGGTGCTGGCGGCGCAGTTCGAGAGCTTGCGCGACCCGCTGGTCATCATGATCTCGGTGCCGATGGCGATCGTCGGTGCGCTGATCCCGCTGTTCTTCGGCGTGGCGACGATGAATATCTACACCCAGGTCGGTCTGCTCACCCTGGTCGGCCTGATCACCAAGCACGGCATCCTGATGGTGGAGTTCGCCAACGAGCTCCAGGTGAAGGAACGGCTCGACCGCCGCTCGGCCATCGAGATGTCGGCCCGCATCCGCCTGCGGCCGATCCTGATGACCACGGCCGCGATGGTGACCGGCCTGATCCCGCTCCTGACCGCGACCGGCGCGGGCGCGGCCAGCCGCTTCTCGATCGGCCTCGTGGTCGTCGCCGGCATGTCGATCGGCACGCTGTTCACGCTGTTCGTGCTGCCGGCAGTCTATGTGGTGTTGGCGACCGACCATCGTGCGGCGGCCGATTCCGAGCGGAACAAGCAGATCGACGAACTGGACCTCGATTCCAAGGTGCTGCGGCCGACCTGAGGCCGCCGGCAGGCTAGTCCCGCGAGGGCGGCAGCGGAGATCCGCTGCCGCCCTTTTTGTTGGGCCTCGGGCGAGCCCCTTGCCGCGCTTGCGAGAGACAAGGTCCGGTCTTCTTGCTAGGTTCCTTGGGATGAGCCTGTCCCTCCACCCCGATACACCTCGAGCCGGGACACTGCCGAGCGCGGCCCCGGGTGAGGCCGCCTCCGGCGACACGGCGGGGCGCGGAATCCGGACGCGGCTCTTCGCCAAATACGTCGCGCTGTTCGTGGCCGTCGTCGCCATTGCGCTGCTCGCCAATGGCCTGTTCGAGGTCTTCTTCTATTATCGCGAGCACAAGGCTTCGCTGATCAGAGTCCAGCACGAGCAGGCCGAGGCGGCCGCGGCCAAGATCGGCCAGTTCGTCAAGGAGATCGAGAGCCAGCTCGGCTGGACCACGCAACTGCCCTGGTCCGGTGGTTCGATCGAGCAGCGCCGGTTCGACGCGCTGCGCCTGTTGCGCCAGGTCCCGGCGATCACCGAGCTGGCCCAGGTGGATTCGACCGGCAAGGAGCGGCTGCGGGTCTCGCGGCTGGCGATGGACGCGCTCGACAGCGGGATCGACCTGTCGAGCGATCCGAAGTTCACCGAGGCGGTCGCCCGCAAGGTCTATTACGGGCCGGTCTATTTCCGCCGGGAGTCCGAGCCCTATATGACGCTGGCGCTTGCGGGCGCACGCAAGGATGCCGGCGTCAGCATCGCCGAGGTCAATCTCAAGCTGATCTGGGACGTCGTGTCCCAGATCAAGGTCGGCGAGCACGGCAACGCCTACGTGGTCGGCCCGGAGGGCCGCTTGATCGCGCACCCCGACATCAGTCTCGTGCTGCGCAACACCGACATGTCCGGCCTCGCGCAGGTCCGGGGTGCCCGGGCTGGTGGCGGCACCATGCCGGACTCGTTGCAACAGGCGACCAACATCCAGGGGCAGACGGTTCTGACAGCCTCGGCCCCGATCCCGCCGCTGGGCTGGACCATGTTCGTGGAGCTTCCCGTCGAAGAGGCCTATGCTTCGCTCTACGCCTCGTTGCAGCGGCTCGCGATCGTGCTGCTCGTGGCGTCGATTTTCGCGGTTCTCGCCGGCGTTTTCCTGGCGCGCCGCATGGTCGGGCCGATCCAGGCACTGCGCAGCGGCGCGGAGCGGATGGGCGGCGGCGACTTCTCCCAGCGCATCTCGATCAAGACCGGCGACGAGCTCGAAGGCCTCGCCGATCAGTTCAACGAGATGGGCGCGCGCTTGCAGGAATCCTACGCTGACCTCGAGAACAAGGTCGAACGGCGCACGGCGGAATTGAGCGAGGCCTTGCAGCAGCAGACTGCGACCGCCGACGTGCTGAAGGTCATCAGCCGCTCGGCGTTCGACCTGCAAGCCGTGCTCAACACGCTCGTCGGGTCAGCGGCTCGCCTGTGTGACGCGGATGAAGGGACGATCTTTCGCCCTCGTGGTGGAGTCTTCTATTTGGCCGCAAGCTGCGGGCTTGACCCGGAACAGGAGAACAAGCTGCGGACTTTCGCCTCCGTGCCCGAGCGGGGAAGCGTGGTTGGACGCACGCTGCTCGATCGAAAGACAGTCCATGTCCCGGATGTGCGGGTCGATCCGGAATTTGCACCCTCGTCCGCTCGCAGGCGATCCAACGTGCGTACAATGCTTGGTGTGCCTTTGCTTCGGGAGGGGGTCCCGATCGGGGTATTCGTCTTGACGCGACACGTGGTGCGTCCATTTAGCGAGAAGCAAATCGAACTCGCCACCACCTTTGCCGATCAGGCCCTGATCGCGATCGAGAATGTCCGATTGTTTGAGGAGGTCCAGGAGCGCACAAGAGAGCTGTCGCAGTCGCTCGATGAGCTGCGCACCGCGCAGGGCCGCCTGGTTCAGACCGAGAAGCTCGCTTCCCTCGGACAGCTCACCGCCGGCATCGCCCATGAGATCAAGAACCCGCTCAACTTCGTCAACAATTTTTCCGCGGTCTCGACCGAGCTGATCGACGAGCTCAACGAGATCCTGCAATCGGCCGCGCTCGACGGCAAGACGAAGGAGGAGGTCGACGAGCTGACCGGTATGCTCAGGGCCAATCTCGACAAGGTGGTGCAGCACGGCAAGCGCGCCGATTCCATCGTCAGGAACATGCTGCTGCATTCGCGTCAGGGTTCCGGCGAGCATCGCGCCGTCGACATCAATGCGGTGGTCGAGGAGAGCCTCAATCTCGCCTATCACGGCGCGCGCGCCGAAAGGCCTGCCTTCAACGTCACGCTTCAGCGCGATTTCGACCCGGATGCCGGTATGATCGAGGTCTATCCACAGGAGATCACGCGCGTCTTTCTGAACATGATCTCGAACGGTTTTTATGCCGCGGCCAAGCGCAAGGAGAACGAGGGCGACGCGTTCGAGCCCACTTTGCGCGCGGCAACGGAGAATCTCGGAGACAGGGTCCAGATCCGGATCCGCGACAACGGCACCGGGATTCCAGCCGGGGTGAAGGAAAAGATGTTCAATCCCTTCTTCACCACCAAGCCGGCCGGCGAGGGCACGGGTTTAGGTCTTTCCATGAGCCACGACATCGTGGTGAAACAGCACGGCGGCACGATCGACGTGAACACCACACAAGGTGTATTCACCGAATTCATCATCACGCTGCCGCGGACGATGGCAGTGGGCGACACTTCCGGAGGAAAGTCTTGAACGTTTACATCCTGGTCGTCGATGACGAGCCCGACGTCGAGGCACTGTTTCGGCAGCAGTTCCGGCGCGACCTGCGCGCCGGCCGGTTTCAGATGGAGTTTGCACTTTCGGCGCCCGAGGCGCTCGAGCGCGCCGCCGAGGTACGTGATCCCTCGCTGATCCTGATCCTGTCCGACATCAACATGCCCGGGATGAGCGGTCTCGACATGCTGCCGAAGGTGCGTGCGGCCCATCCGGACGTTCCCGTCATCATGATCACGGCCTATGGCGATGCCGAGACGCGCCGCAAGGCGATCGAACGGGGCGCCGTCGGGCTCCTCACCAAGCCGATCGACTTTGCGCTGCTGCGCCGGGAGATCGACACGAGGCTCGAGCAAGCCGCATGACTGCGACCATCCTCTTCGTCGACGACGAGCCGGATCTCGAGGCGCTGATCCTGCAGAAATTCCGCAGGCGGATCCGCGATGGGCAGCTTGCGCTGATCTTCGCGCGCGACGGCCTGGAGGCGCTGGAAGCACTGGAGCAAAATCCGCATGTCGACATGGTGGTCTCCGACATCAACATGCCGCGTATGGACGGCCTGTCGCTGCTCGCAAAGCTCCAGGAAGCCGAGGAGAAGAAGTCGACCATCATCGTCTCGGCCTACGGCGACATGAGCAACATCCGCACCGCCATGAACCGTGGTGCGTTCGACTTCCTGACCAAGCCGATCGACTTCGCCGACCTGGAAACCACGATCGAGAAGACCGTCCGCCACGTGGAGATGCTGCGCGAAGTGCGGCGACGCCAGATGGAGGCCGAGCGCGCCCACGCCTCGCTGTCGCGCTTCTTCTCGCCTGAGATCGCAAGGCGGCTGGCCGGGGACGTCGATGGCGACGGCATGGAGGTGCAGTGGCGTGATGTCGCCACCCTTTTCACCGATATCACCGGCTTCACCTCGCTGGTCGAGACCGCGCCTCCGCAGACGCTGGGCGAGCTCCTCAACGAATATGTCGGCGGCATGACCGAGATCGTCTTCGCCCATGAGGGGACGGTGGCCAAGATCATCGGCGATGCGATCCAGGTGCTGTTCAACGCCCCCGGCGACCAGCCGGACTATGCAACGCGTGCGGTCGCCTGTGCCCATGCTCTCGACGCCTGGGCAGAGGACTTCTCGGCGCGCTGGAAGGCAAGAGGCGTGAATTTCGGAGCCACCCGCATCGGTGCCCATGCCGGTCCGGCGCTGGTCGGCAATTTCGGCGGCAACCGCTTCTTCGACTACACCGCCTATGGCGACACCATCAATATTGCGGCCCGGCTGGAGGCGGCGAACAAGCACCTGGGAACGCGCATTTGCGTCAGCGCCAGCGTTGCGAAGGGAGCCGAAAACTTTTGCGGCCGCCCCGTGGGCGACCTGATGCTGCGCGGACGCAGCGAGCCGCTGCGCGCGTTCGAGCCGCTGCCGCAGGCGAGGTTCGAAGCGCCGGCGACGGCGCAATATGCCGAAGCCTTTGCCAAGATGGAGGCCGGCGATGCCGCCGCCATGCCGGCCTTCGCCGCGCTGGTCGGCATGCACGCCGACGATCCGCTGGCCGGATTTCACCTGAAGCGCCTGCTCAACGGCGCCAAAGGCACTCGCATGCAACTGGAATAGGAGTCCGTCATGACGCGCGAATTCTCGGCCGGCAACTATCGTTTCATTCCGTCCGTATTCCAATATTCCGCCGGTGCCGCCGCGGATGAGGGCTACGAGATCGAGCGGGTCCGGTTCGACCGCCTGGTGCCGCTCGCGGAAGGGTTTGCGCTGGCGGCAAAGTTCATCCAGGAGGCGGGGCGCCCGCTGACGGCGTTCTGCGCCTGCGAGCTGCGCTCGCCCGCGGCCTTCAGCGAGGAAGGCTTTCGCGCGTTCAACCTGCACTATGTGAAGACGCTGTCCGAATGGGGTATCTTCGACGGCACCACCAATCCGGTGGCGCGCAGCAATGTCTGTCCGGAGATCGATCCGCCGTCCGAACCGTCGTTCTATGCGTTTTCCTTCACGCGTCCGACGCGGTCGAGTTTGCCGAGCTTCGTCATCGCCGGCGGCGCCGAGGCGCGCGAGGGCAGCGGCACCTATGTCGAGCGCACGGTGCGCTACCGCGACCTCAGCCCGGAGGGGCTGCGCGAGAAGGTGCGCTTCACCACCACGTCGCAGATGGAAAACCGGATGGCGGCCTTCGGCTTCGGCTGGAAGGATACGACCGGCGTGCAGGCCTATTCCGTGCACGACTTTCACCACGCGCTGGTGGACGAGCTGGTGCGCCGCGGCGCGCTCCGCTCCGGGCTGACCTGGCATTTCGCCCGTCCGCCGGTGGTCGATCTGGAATTCGAGATGGATTGCCGCCGCGTGCTGCGGGAAGTGGTGATCTGAGCCGGTGACGGAGCTCGCTCTTCACCTCTCCCTACGGGAGAGGTGAACGAACAGCACCATCGGCTAGCGTTGTTGCTTCTACCTCTGCCTCGGGTCGAGCGCATCGCGCAGGCCGTCGCCGAGCAGGTTCAGCGACAGCACGACGAGGAAGATCGCAAGGCCCGGCCAGATTGCCATCCAGGGCGCCTGGGTCAGGAAGCGCTGTGCCGCGTTGAGCATGCTGCCCCAGGACGGCGCCGGAGGCTGCTGGCCGAGACCGAGGAAGGAGAGGGCGGCCTCGGCGATGATCGCCGCAGCGATCGAGAGCGTCGCCTGCACCAGCAGCGCCGGCAGGATGTTCGGCAGGATGTGCGAGAGCGCGATCCGCCACGGCGGATTGCCGAGCGCGCGCGCGGCCTCGACATAGTCTTCGGCCTTGACGACGAGCACCTGGCCGCGGGTCAGGCGGATGAAGATCGGCGCTGCCGAGATGCCGATCGCAATCATGGCATTGCCGAGGCTCGGGCCGAGGAATGCGGCGAGCGCGATTGCCAGGATCAGGAACGGGCAGGCCAGCATCGCATCGGTGATGCGGCTGATCAGCGCGTCGGTGAAGCCGCCGCGGTAGCCGGCAAGGAGACCGAGCGGCACACCGATGCCGAGCGCGATCGCAACCGAGATCAGGCCTGCGAGCAGCGAGGCGCGCGCGCCGTAGACGACGCGGCTGAGGATGTCGCGGCCGAGTTCGTCGGTGCCGAACCAGTGGGACGGGCTCGGCGGCTTGCGCACCAGGCTCCAGCTCGTCGCGATGGGATCATAGGGCAGGATGAGCGGGGCGAGCAGGGCAAGGACGATGAATGTCGTGAGCACGACGAGCCCGAACACCGCCGCCTTGCGCTTGAACAGCCGCCGAAGCGCGCGGCGGGCCGGGCTATCCAGCTGGTCGGCTTTCATGAGGGGGCGCGGGAGCGCGGCGTCGGTCATGGATCAGCCCCGAAGCCGCGGATTGACCAGGATATAGGCGATGTCGGCCACCAGATTCAGCGTGATGTAGACCGTGGCGGTCACCAGGACGACGCCCTGCACCACGGCATAATCGCGGTTGAATACGGCATCCACGATCAGCTTGCCGAAGCCGGGAATGGAGAAGATCTGCTCGGTCAGAACCGCGCCGGAGAGCAGCGTGCCGAGCTCGAGCGCGCCGAGTGTGATGACGGGCGTCAGCGCATTGCGCATGGCGTGCTTGAGGATGACGGAGCGCTCCAACAGTCCTTTGGCGCGCGCGGTGCGCACGTAGTCGCTTTCGAGGACCTGAAGCATGGCGCTGCGCGTATGCCGCATGAGGATCGCGGCGATCGCATTGCCGAGAACGAAGGCCGGCATGATGGTGACGGCCAAGCTCGCGCGCCAGTTCTCGGTGAGCGGCACGTAGCCGGAAGCCGGGAGCCATCCAAGCTCGATCGAGAACAGGAAGATCAGCATGATCCCGAGCCAAAAGTTCGGCGTCGAGATGCCCCACAGCGCAAACAGGTTCGCGCCGTAGTCCCAGGCCGAACCTTTCTTCACGGCCGCGACGATGCCTGCGGGAATGCCGATCAGCAGCGCGATCACGATCGCCATCGAGCCGAGCTGCAGCGTCACCGGCAGCTTCTGCGCGATCAACTCGCGCACCGGCATCTTGTTGCGCAGCGACTCGCCGAAATCGCCCGAGAGCACGCCCTTGATCCAGTAGGCGTACTGCACCGGGACGGGCTGATCGAGCCGGTACTGGCGGCGGATCTGCTCGATCACGGCGGGATCGCGCTCTTCGCCCGCCATCACCAGCGCGGGGTCACCCGGCAGCAATTGCTGCAGCGAGAAGATCAGCACCGAGACGAAGAACAGCGTCGGCACGATCTGCGCAAGGCGGCGGGCGAGGAAGTTCAGCATCCTCGCAGCGTCACTTCAGCTTGAGGCCGACAACGCGAACGAGGCCGTCGGGCATCTGCCTGTAGCCTTCGAGCTTGGTCGTGTGCGCGATGATGATGCGGCGGTGATAGAGGTAGAGGATGGCGTGATCTTCCAGCTCCAGCTTCGCAAGTCTCTCGTAGGCGGCCTTGCGCTGAGCCATGTCCGACGTACGGCGGGCATCGTCGAGCGCCTTGTCCGCGTCGGCATTAGCCCAGGCGCTGTAGTTCTGCGGCGCATCCTTGCGCAGGAACACGTAGGAATTGCCATCGGGATCGATGCGTCCGCTCCATGCCAGCATGAAGGCCTGGTATTCGCCGGACTCGGCCTGCTTCAGCGACGTCGCAAACTCGGTGACGCGGATCTTCATATCGAAGCCCGCCTCACTCGCCATGGATTGCACCACTTGAGCCACCGCTTCGGTTTCGGCACCCTTTGGTACCAGGAAGTCAACGCTGACTGGCCCAGTGACGCCGGCTTCCTTCAGGAGGGCCTTGGCTTTGACGATGTCGCGGCCGTGGATCGGAAATGCGCCCTGATAATAGGGGTGATCGGGATTGACCCATTGGTTGCCCGGCTTGAATTCGCCGTTGAACACCACCTGGTTGATTGCCTCGCGATCGATCGACCAGTCGAGTGCCTGCCGCACCTTGGCGGATTGGCTGAGCGGGCCCTTGGCCTTGTCCTTGCCGATGTTGAGCGTGATGCCCTGATAGCCGAGCTCGATGGCGGTCGCGACCTTCAGCCGCGAATCGGCGCGCACCTCCTTGAGATCGGTGGCGAGCACGCGCTCGATCAGATCGAGGCCACCGGATTTCAGGTTTGCGAGCCGCACGGTGGCATCCACGATCGGCTGGAACACGATCTTGTCGATGAAGACGTTCTCCTTGTTCCAGTAGTCGGTGAATTTCTCGAACACAATGCGGTCCTGCTGCACGCGCTCGACGAACTTGTAGGGGCCGGCGCAGACCGGGCGCAGGCCGAACTTGTCGCCGGCCTCCTTGGCCGCCTTCGGCGACATCATCATTCCGGCGCGGTCGGTGAGCTGAGCGAGCAGGGGCGAGAACGGCGACTTCAACACCAGCTTGATCGTGAGGGGATCGACGATTTCGACGTGATCGACCGAGGCGAGCTCCGGCTTGCGGAACGAGCCGGTGAACGTCAGATGCCGCTCCAGCGAGAATTTTGCGGCCTCGGCATCGAACGGCTCACCGTCGTGGAATTTCACGCCGGGCCGCAGCTTGATGACCAGCGCCTTGCCGTCGTCGGCGGTTTCGCTCGAGAGCGCGAGCTGCGGCACGATGTTGAGCTTGTCGTCGATGTCGAACAGCTTGTCGCAGAAGGAGGAGAACACGATGCGGCCGACATAGGTACGCGCCATCGTGGGGTCGAGGATATCGGGGTCCTCGGCGAGGCCGATGCGCAGCGTGGTCTGGGCCTGTGCGGCCCCGATCGACATCAGCACAGCGGCGGCTGTTGCGGCCAAGCGAAACATCTTCATCGGTCAATCCCCATTGCTTCGGCTATTTCGTTGCGGGCGCGGCGCACTGTATACCAACCCCGGCGGAGCTGCTGCCTTCCGTCTTTTCGCTGAAGGCGGCGACCAGTTTTGCAAGCGCCGGCGAAAACCCGCCGGCGGTGGGCAGAATGGCGTCGGCAGACGGCAGTTCCGCGGTGCGGTGACAGGCAGTGGCGTGGCCCGTGCGATCGGCCAGGAGCGCAGGCGCCTCATTGCGGCAGCGCTCGATCACGAACGGGCAGCGGGTGTGAAAGCGGCAGCCGCTGGGCGGATTGAGCGCGCTCGGGATTTCACCCTCCAGCAGCACCGTCGTTCGTTTCGCCTTCGGCTGCGGCAGCGGGATCGCAGACAGCAGCGCCCGGCTATAGGGATGGCGCGGCGCGGCGAACAGCGCGTCGGCTTCCGCGGTCTCGACGATCTGGCCGAGATTCATCACCGCGACGTGGTCGGCGATGTGCTTGACCACGGCGAGGTCGTGCGAGACGAAAATGTAGGCGAGCCCGAGCCGGTCCTGCAGCTCGCGCAGGAGATTGAGGATCTGCGAGCGGATCGAGACGTCGAGCGCCGAGACCGGCTCATCGCAGATGATGAGCTTCGGCTCGACCGCGAGCGCGCGGGCGATGGCGATGCGCTGGCGCTGGCCGCCGGAGAATTCATGCGGATAGCGGCGGGCGAGGCGCGCCTCCAGCCCGACCAGCCGCAGCAGTTCGGCGACGCGCTCGGCCCGCCGCGCCGGCGGCACTAGATCGTGCAGCGCCAGCGGCTCGGTCAGGATCTGGCCGACCGTCATGCGTGGATTGAGCGAGGCGTAGGGATCCTGGAAGATGATCTGCGCCTCGCGGCGGAAGGCGCGCAGGGCCCCGGCGTCGAGCGCGAGCAGGTCGCGGCCGTCGAAGCGGATCGTGCCGGCATCCGGCTCGATCAGCCGCAGCACCAGGCGGCTGACGGTGGACTTGCCGCAACCGGATTCGCCGACCAGCGCCAGCGTCTTGCCGGCCGCAAGCGAGAAGGACACGCCATCGACCGCCTTGACGTGCGCCAGCGCGCGGCCGAGCAGCGAACGCTGCGCGACGAAATGCTTGACCAGGCCGTTGACCTCGAGCAGCGCCATCACGACACCAGGAGTTCTAGCGGCGCGCGGATGCACCGCGAGAGATGGCCGACACTGACTTCGACCAGCGGCGGCGGCGCCCTGGTGCAGGCGTCGAGCACGAAGGGACAACGCGGGGCGAAGCGGCAACCGGCGGGCGGCTGTGCCATGTTCGGCACCATGCCTTCGATCGTCGCAAGCTGCTCGGCGCGGTGGTCGAGCCGCGGGATCGAGCCGAGCAGGCCGACCGTGTAGGGATGCTGCGGCGCGGAGAACAATTCATCGACCGGCGCGCGCTCGACGATCTCGCCGGCATACATCACCGCGACCTCGTCGCAGACCTCGGCGACGACGCCGAGATCGTGGGTGATCAGGATGATCGCGGCGCCGCTCGCGGCCTTCAGCTCGCGCATCAGCTCAAGGATCTGGGCCTGCAGGGTCACGTCGAGTGCGGTGGTCGGCTCGTCCGCGATCAGCAGCCGCGGGTCGCAGGCGAGTGCCATCGCGATCATCACGCGCTGGCGCATGCCGCCGGAGAGCTTGTGCGGGTAGTCGTCGATGCGACGCTCGGGCGAAGGGATATGGACCCGGCGCAACAGCTCGATCGCGCGCTCGCGCGCGCCCTTCCGCGAGCCGCCGCGGTGACGCAGGATCGTCTCGACGATCTGGTCGCCGATCGTGAAGCTCGGATTGAGCGAGGTCATCGGCTCCTGGAAGATCATCGCCAGCCGGTTGCCGCGCAGATCGCGCAGCGTCTGGTCCGGCGTGGTCAGCAGGTCGAAACCGTCGAAGCGGATCGCGCCAGTGATTTCCGCGCTCTGCTTCGGCAGCAGGCCCATGATCGCCAGCGACGTCACGCTCTTGCCGCAGCCGGATTCGCCGACGAGGCCAAGCGTCGCGCCATTGGCGACGCTGAGATCGACGCTGTCGACCGCGTGGGTGATGCGGCCGTCGTCGCCATGAAAGCGGATACGCAGGTCCTTGATCTCGATGAGAGGGCTGGCGCTCATGATCGTCTCGCGCGCGCCGCTTCGATGCTGGCGTCGATGACGCTGCGATCGGTGTTGCCGGCCGGGTTCTGCCGCGTCGGCATGGAGGCGCGGAAGTGCACCCAGAGCTCGTGGCTGACGCGCTCGAGCCGTTCGAGCTCACCGAGCGGATCGGGATGATCGTCGGCGCGAATGTCGAGGGCCGGCCATTCCTCCTCGCCGTGGATCACGAGCGCGGCCGATTGCTTGCCGCGCTTGTCGCCGCCGGCGGCTTCGCCGGCGCGCATCGCCGCGAGCAGACGGCGCGGGAAGGGCAGGCTGTCGCTCGCGATAAAGGTCTTTGCTGTCTCGTCGAGGACGTCGGCCCCGGCGAGCATGTTGCCGGCGATCGAGAAGCCGCTGCCGGCAACGTGACCGCACCAATCGACGCAGTCGCGCCCGGTATGCGCGGCGATTGCGCCGCTGGCATCCATGATATGGACCTGTCGGCTCTCGCGGCCGTCATCGGCCGCCAGCAGCGTGGCGAGCACGTCGTGGGCGTTGAGGCCCTCACGCAACAGCTTGACGCCGTCGATGCCGTAATAGGGATTGACGAAGGCCTGCGTCGCGATGGCGCCGAGGCCGGCGGCGATGTAGGGCACGCGCGCGCCGACCGCGAAGAAGCGGGTCGCAACCGCAATGCCGAGCTGGCCGGTGGCAGGATCGCGCGCGATGATCGACCAGGTCATATGCTGCCTTCAGCGTCCCGCCGCGTAGCCCTGCATGCCGCGCGGATTGGCGGCGGCGCGCCGGCGCGGACCCACGCGTGAGGCCGCCGTGAGGCGGCCTTCGGACCAGTCGGGGCCGACCTCGACGATATGTCCGCGCTCGCGCAGGTTCTCGATGGTCGCTTTCGGCACGCGGTTCTCGACCACGAGGACCCCGGGACGCGCGGTGCGAGGCCAGAACGAGATCGGGAAATGCTCGGAATGCCAGGCCGGCGCGTCGATCGCTTCCTGGAGATTGAGGTTGCAATGGACGTGGCGCAGGAAGAATTGCGTGATCCACTGGTCCTGCTGATCGCCGCCGGGCGAGCCCCAGGCGAGGTAGGGCTCGCCATCGCGCAGCGCCATGGTCGGAGAGAGGGTGGTGCGCGGCCGCTTGCCCGGGGCGAGCGCGGCGGGATGACCTTCCTCCAGCCAGAACATCTGAGCGCGGCTGCCGAGGCAAAAGCCGAGCTCGGGAATGATCGGTGAGGATTGCAGCCAGCCGCCCGACGGCGTCGACGACACCATGTTGCCGTCCCTGTCGATGATGTCGAAATGCACGGTGTCGCCACGCACCTCGCCGAAGCGTCCCACGGTCGGTTCGCCAGCGCCGAGCGCGCCGACCGCCTCGCGCTGGCCCTCGGCGCGACGCAGCTTGACGACGCCGCCGAAGCCTTCGACCGAGCCAGGAACGAAATCGAGCGAAGCCTTGTCGGTGACGAGCTTGCGGCGCTCGTCGTTGTAGGTATCCGACAGCAGCGTTTCGATCGGGATCTCGTTGAACTTGGGATCGCCGTAGAATTTTTCGCGGTCGGCGAAGGCGAGCTTGGCGCATTCGATCTGGAGATGGATGAACTCGGGCCCGGTCGGGTCGAGCCCGTCGAGCGCAAAGCCCTTCAGCAGCGCGAGCTGTTGCAGGGTGACCGGACCCTGGCTCCAGACGCCGGCCTTGCAGACGGTGTAGCGACCGTAATCATAGGTGAGCGGAGCCTCGACGGTCGGCTGCCAGCGCGCCATGTCGTCGGCCGAGAGCACGCCGCGATGCGGCGAGCCGCTGACGTCCATCACCTCCTCCGTCCGGCAGAACTTGTCGATGGCTTCCGCGACGAAGCCTTGCGACCACGCTTTGCGTGCGCGCTCGATCTCGGCATCGCGGCCACCGCCGCCGCTTTCCGCCTCGCTCAGGATCCGGGCGTAGGTCGCAGCCAGCATCTTGTTGGTGAACAGCGTGCCCGGTCTGGGCACCTCGCCGTTCGGCAGGTACACCGCGGCCGAGGTCGGCCAGTGCTTGCGGAATAGCTGTTCGACGGTCTGGATCGTGGCGCAGGCGCGCTCGACCAGGGGATAACCGTCGCGGGCGTAGGAGATCGCCGGCTCCAGCACGTCGCGCACGCGCATCGTGCCGTAGTCGCGCAGCAGCATCATCCAGGATTCGAAAGTGCCGGGAACGCAGGCGGCGAGCAGGCCCGTGCCCGGCACCATGTCGAGGCCTTCGCTTCTATAATGCGCGATGGTGGCCCGCGCCGGCGCCGGGCCCTGGCCGCAGATCACCTCGGTGCGGCCGCGCTTGACGTCATGAACGATGATCGGGACATCGCCGCCGGGACCGTTCAGATGCGGCTCGACCACCTGGAGCGTGAAGGCGGTGGCGACGCCGGCATCGAAGGCATTGCCGCCCTTTTCCAGGACGGCCATGCCGACGGCGGTCGCGATCCAGTGCGTCGTGGCGACCACCCCGAACGTGCCCTCGATCTCGGGCCTCGTCGTGAACGGATCGGGATTGATATTACTGCCCATCGGACTTCACCACCTTATTTCCGGCGCGCGCAATTGATCACAGCGTCACGCCGCCGCCAAATGCGCAGGCTGCATGGCACGCGCGCGTCACGCCGGGACCGGCGCGGTGTTGACCGCATGGCAGGCGACGCCGTCGACCAATTCCGGCGTCTCCTTGCGGCAGAGATCGAACGCCAGCGGGCAGCGCGGATTGAAGGCGCAGCCGGAGGGCGGGTTGATCGGGTTCGGGATCTCGCCCTTGACCGGAATGCGCTGGCGGCCGCTCATGGCAAGGTCAGGCACGGCGCCCAGCAGCATCTTGGTGTAGGGCATGCGCGGATTGGCGAACAGCTCGCGTCCGTCCGCGATCTCGACGATACGGCCGAGATACATCACGCCGACGCGGCTCGCCATGTGGCGCACCACGGCGAGGTTGTGGCTGATGAACATGTAGGTCAGGCCGAACTTGTCCTGGAGGTCGCGCATCAGGTTCAGGATCTGCGCCTGCACGGAGACGTCGAGCGCCGAGGTCGGCTCGTCGCAGACGATGAATTCGGCATCGGAGGCGAGCGCGCGCGCGATCGCGATGCGCTGGCGTTGGCCGCCGGAGAATTCGTGCGGATATTTCAGCCGGTCGTCCGGATGCAGGCCGACGAGGCTGAGCAGCTCGCCGACGCGAGCCTGGATGTCGCGCTCGCCCTGGATCAGGTCGAAGGCACGGATCGGCTCGGAGATGATGGCATCGACGCGGAAGCGAGGGTTCAGGCTCGCATAGGGATCCTGGAAGATCATCTGGATGCGCCGGCGCAGTTTCCGCCGCGCTGGCGCCTGCCGCGGGTCGGTCATGGATACGCCGTCGATCAGCACGTCGCCTGCGCTTGGCGGCAGCAGGCCGACGACCATGCGTGCCACCGTGGTCTTGCCGGAGCCGGACTCGCCGACCAGGGCAAACGTCTCGCCCTTCCTGATGTCGAAGGTGACGTGATCGACCGCCTTGAGATATTCGAGATGTCCGCCTTCGAGCACGCGGTTGAGCCAGGGTTTCGAGACGTCGAAGACGCGGCGCAGGTTTGTGGCCTGGACGAAGGGGGCGCTCATGCCACGCTCTCCGCCGGCACGTCGTCATAGAGGTGGCAAGCGACGGATTGCGCGCCGCGCGGCAGCGGCTCCGGCCGCTCGACCCGGCAACGATCGAAGGCGAAGGCGCAGCGCGGATTGAACGAGCAGCCGCGCGGGATCGCAGACAGGCGCGGCATCGAGCCCGGGATCTGCACCAGGCGCTTGTCCTCGCCCGCAAGCGTCGGGATCGCGCCCATCAGGCCCTTGGCATAAGGATGCAGCGGATTCTTCACGACGTCCTGCACCGGGCCGATCTCGGCGACACGGCCGGCATACATCACGGCGACGCGGTCCGAGGTTTCGGCGATCACGCCCATGTCGTGGGTCACCAGCATCACGGCGGTGCCGTGATCGCGGCCGAGGCGCTTGATCAACGAGATGATCTGGGCCTGCACGGAGACGTCGAGCGCGGTGGTCGGCTCGTCCGCGATGATCAGCTCCGGCTCGGCGCAGATCGCGAGCGCAATCACCACGCGCTGGCGCATGCCACCGGAAAACTCGTGGGGATAGCCGTCGATGCGCTTTTCCGGCGCGGGAATGCCGACCTCGGCGAGCAGATCGATGGCGCGGCGGCGGGCGGCGGACTCCGACAGATTGAGGTGGGTGCGGATCGTCTCCACGATCTGGTCGCCGACCTTGTACAGCGGATTGAGCGATGTCAGCGGATCCTGGAAGATCATGCCGATGCGCTTGCCCCGGATACGGCGCAACTCCTCCGGCGGCAGATTGTCGATGCGCAGGCCCGCGAGATGAATCTCACCGCCGGCAATGCGGCCGGGCGGATCGATCAGGCCGATCACCGCGAGGCCGGTGACGGACTTGCCGGCTCCGGACTCGCCGACGACGCCGAGCACCTCGCCCTTGGCGATGTCGAAGGAGACGCCGTCGATGGCGCGCAGCGTGCCGCGGCGGGAGGCGAACTCCACGTGAAGATCGCGCACGGAAAGGACGGGTTCGGTCATGGACGAGGCGTATTCATCGAAGCTTCGGATTGAGCGCGTCGCGCAGCCAGTCGCCGAGCAGATTGATCGACAGGATCAGCGCCGCGAGCGCGAGCCCCGGGAAGGCGACGATCCACCATTCGCCGGCGAACAGGTAATTGTTTCCGATGCGGATCAGCGTGCCGAGCGAGGGCATGGTGTCGGGCAGGCCGACGCCGAGGAAGGACAGCGTCGCTTCCGTGATGATGGCGAGCGCGAGGTTGATGGTGGCGATGACCAGGATCGGGCCCATCGTGTTCGGCAGCACGTGCCTCAGCATGATCGTAGGCGCGGGCAGGCCGATCAGTTGCGCGGCGGCCACGTAGTCCTTGTTCTTCTCGACCATCACCGAGCTGCGCACGGTCCGGGCATAGCCCACCCAGAAGCTCAGGCCGATCGAGATCACCAGCACCACCAGCATGCTGGTGGCGTCCAGTCGGTTGCCGAGGATCGATTTCGCGATGCCGTTGACCAGGAGCGCGATCAGGATGGCCGGGAAGGTGAGTTGCACGTCGGCGATCCGCATGATCACCCCGTCGACGGCGCCGCCGAAATAGCCGGCGATCAGGCCGAGCGCGATGCCGAGCGCGCCGGCGAAGATCACGCCGGCGACGCCCACGGCGAGCGAGATGCGCATGCCGTAGAGAATCGCGGAGAACACGTCGCGGCCCTGCTCGTCGGTGCCGAGCAGGAACGGGCTCTGACCGTCCGCGGTCCACAGCGGTGAAATCCGCGAATTCATCAATTGCAGCTGTGCCGGATCGAACGGGTTCTGCACCGCGAGCACGGATGCAAAGATCGCAAGCAGGAAGAACAGGACCGTGATGGCCGCAGCCACCATGGTGAGCTTGGAGCGGCGGAACGAGTAGAACAGGTCGCTGTCGAGCGTGCGGCTGAACCAGCCATGGGCGGCCTGCACCGGCTGCGCGCTTTGCTTGTCGGAATTGGAGACGACTGCGTCGGACATGCTGGCTGCCCTATGCGGCGCGACCGACGGTCGAGCGCAGGCGCGGATCGACCACCGTGTAGAGGATGTCGACCACCAGATTGATGGTGACGAAGATCAGCGAAACCATCAGCAGGTAGGCGGCCATGATCGGAATGTCGACGTTTTGCACGGCCTGGACGAACAGAAGCCCCATGCCCGGCCATTGGAACACGGTTTCGGTGATGATCGAAAATGCAATAACCGAGCCAAACTGGAGCCCTGCTACGGTGATCACCGGAATCAGCGTGTTCTTCAGCGCGTGGCCGAAATGGATCGCACGCGTGGTCAGCCCCCTGGCGCGGGCGAAGCGGATATAATCGGTCCGCAGCACTTCCAGCATCTCCGCGCGGACCAGCCGCATGATCAGCGTCATCTGGAACAGGCCGAGCGTGATCGACGGCATGATCAGCGCCTTCAGTCCCGACATGGTGAGCAGGCCCGTCGTCCACCAGCCGAGCTTGACCACCTCGCCGCGGCCGAACGAGGGCAACCAGCCCAAAGTCACTGCGAACAGATAGATCAGGAGAATGCCGATCAGGAAGGTCGGCAGCGAGATGCCGATCAGCGAGACCGCCTGGAATAATTTGGCCAGCACGGTATCGCGCTTGAGCGCCGAATAGACGCCCATCAGGATGCCGAAGACCATTGCAAACACGGTCGCACAGATCGCAAGTTCCAGCGTCGCGGGCATGCGCTCCATCAACAGCGTCGCGACCGGCTGGCGAAACTGGTAGGAGACGCCGAACTTGAACTGCGCCGCATCGGCGAAATAGCGCACGAACTGCACCGGCACGGGATCGTCGAGGCCGAGCGACTTGCGCACGATCGCGCGTTCGGCGGCCGAGGTGTCGATCGAGACGATCTGGTTGACGGGGTCGCCGGCGAAGCGGAACATCGAGAACGCGATGATGCCGACGGCGAACATGACGCCGATGGCCTGAACGGCGCGGCGAAGCGTGAAAGCGAGCATGCCTTCCACTGTCCTTGGATGAGCGTGCGGCCGACGTTCTTGTCGGCCGGAAAAGAATAGGTCCCGGAAGGCGGATGCCGCCGGGACCTCGTGTTCAACCGACGCTATTCCTTCTTGGTTGCCCAGTGGAACATGACGAGATTGTCGGCGCGCTGCGGCAGGTTCACCTTCTTCGATACGCCCCAGGCCAGCGCCTGCTGGTGCAGCGGGATGTAGGCCCAGTCCTTCATGCCGATTTCGTAGGCTTGCTTGATCAGCTGATTGCGCTTGGCGGTGTCGGTTTCGACCAGCACCTTGTCGGTGATGGCGTCGAACTCCTTGTTGCAGTAACCGCCGAGATTGGCCTCGCCGCGCGAGGATTTCGCATCGTCGCGGCAGCCCATGATGTCGTAGAGCACGTTGTGGGAGTCCATCGTGCTCGGGGTCCAGCCCAGCAGGTAGAACGAGGTCTGGTAGCCGCCCTGCTTCAGCACCTTGGCGAAGTACTGCGCCTTCGGCTGCGCCAGCAGATTGATCTTGACGCCGATGCGGGCGAGCATGCCGACCACGGCCTGGCAGATCGCGGCATCGTTGACGTAGCGATCGTTCGGGCAGTCCATGGTGACCTCGAAGCCGTCGGGGTAACCGGCTTCGGTCAGGAGCTTCTTGGCGCCGTCAGGGTCGAATTTCGGCCGCGTGAACTCCTTGGACAGCACGAACAGTTCCGGCGCGATCATCAGCGCCGACGGCGTCGACAGCCCGCGCATCACGCGCGTCTTGATCAGCTCGATGTCGATTGCCTTGTAGAAGGCCTCGCGGACGCGAGCGTCCTTGAAGGGGTTCTTGCCCTTGATGTTGGAGTAGAGCAGCTCATCGCGCATCTGGTCGAAGCCGAGGAAGATGGTGCGCAGCTCCGGTCCCTTCAGCACCTGGGCGTTCGGGCTGGAATCGACGCGGGAGATGTCCTGGATCGGAACCGGCTCGATGACGTCGACTTCGCCCGAGAGCAGCGCGGCGACGCGGGTGGCGTCGGAGGCGATCGGGGTGAAGACGATCTCCTTCAGATTGCCTTCGACCTTGCCCCAGTAATTGGGATTGGCCTTGAACACCGTCTTCACGCCGGGCTGGTGGCTTTCGATGATGAAGGGACCGGTGCCGTTCTCGTTGAGCGAGGCATAGCTCGGCGTGGTCGCCGCCACCGGCGTCGGATCGACGACGTTGTTCTCCTCGGCCCATTTCTTGTTCATGATGTACCAGACATCCCACGCGTTATGCAGGATGGGATTGGGCGAGGGCAGGACGAAATCGACAGTGTAGTCGTCGACCTTGACCACCTTCACGTCCGGCGCAAGGCGGGTCTGCATGTTCGACCCCTTCTTGCGGACGCGATCGGCCGAGAACACCACGTCGTCGGCGGTGAAGGGGTTGCCGTTGTGGAATTTCACGCCCTTGCGCAAATGGAAGCGCCAGCGCGTCGGCTCCGGGGTTTCCCAGCTTTCCGCCAGCGCCGGAATGATCTTGAGGTCCTTGTCGCGCGCGGTGAGGCCCTGATAGACGTGGCCGAGGTGAGCGTGGGTGGTGCTCTCGTTCAGGGTATAGGGATCGAGCGACTTCAGGTCACCCTGGTTGGCATAGCGTAGCGTCTGGCTCGACGCCGGCGAGACCGCCAACGCAAGCGTACCGGCGAGCGTCGCCGCAAACAGACTTTGACCGACTGACATTCTTGACCCTCTCCACACTGCCGCGCCGGTGATTTTTGATTGTTCGGCGGGGCTGACTGATCCATGTTGCCCAGAGTTCTCGACCCGTGCAAGCGTCATTCCAGCAAGGAACGCGCCAAGTTGCGCCGCTGTGCAGCAATGCTGCCCGGCGACCGGGGCCGGCCGGCGAGCCTCTGCGCCGGGTCGCGGGCCAGACAATTTGATTGACCATACCCGTCGATTGGGGAAGCCGTTCCTGACGGCTTCCCCTCAGGTCGCTTGCGTTGCAGACCTTCTCGCGGCGATACTCCGACAGGCCGCTCGAATCTCATCCGGAGGGGACATGAAGGTTAACATCGAAATCGACTGCACCCCCCTCGAAGCCCGCCAGTTCTTCGGTCTGCCTGACGTGGGGCCGATGCAGACGGCCGTGATGGACAAGCTGCAGCAGCAGGTTCTCAGCAACATCGAGAAGGTCTCGCCGGAATCGCTGATCCAGAGCTGGTTCACCTTCGATCCCAAGATCGCCGAGCGGTTTCAGGACATGTTCGTCGCGATGGCCGGTCTCGGCGGCCCGCGCAGCGGCGACAAGAAAAAATAGTGTCGCCCCAGCCGGACGGGAGGCTGCAAGAAGGCCGGCTTCGTCCGCCGGGTCTCGGCCTGCTGCTCGCCGAAGCCCGCGGGCTGTTCGAGTTGAATGCGAGCCTGTTGCTGTCGCCGCTGCTGATGCGGGCGCCGCGGGGCGACGGCCATCCGGTGCTGGCGCTGCCGGGCTTTCTCGCCAGCGACCTCTCGATGGTGCCGATACGGCGCTATCTCAGCGAGCTCGGTTATGCGGCGCATGCCTGGCGGATGGGCCGCAATCTCGGCGGGCTCGGGCGCATGCGGGATTCGCTGCGCAGTCGCTTGGCCGAAATCCATGCCGCCACGGGACGCAAGGTCAGCCTGGTCGGGTGGAGTCTCGGCGGCGTCTATGCCCGCGATCTCGCGCTTTGGGCACCGGACAAGGTCCGCTACGTCGTCACGCTCGGCAGCCCTTTCGCCAACGATGTGCGGGCGACCAACGCGACGCGGCTTTACGAGACGCTGTCTGGCGAGCGGGTTGAGGATTTTGCGGAGGCGCGCGAGGCGATTGCTGGCGATCTGCCGATGCCGGCAACGTCGATCTATTCGCGCGCCGACGGCATCGTGAACTGGCGGACCTGTCTGCTGCGCCCCTCCGACCGTGCCGAGAACATCGAGGTGCATCTGGCGAGCCATATCGGTCTCGGCGTGAACCCGGCGGTGCTGTGGGCCGTGGCGGACCGCCTGGCGCAACCGGAGGGAGACTTCCGGCCATTTGACCGGGCGGGGCCGTTTGCCATTGCATATGCCCCGCCGGACCGGGCAGTATCGGCCTGACGAGAAGCGCCGCCAAGGCGCCCGTCGAATATTCGGGAGGGAACCATGGCTGACGGTAAGAAGCTGTCGTCGCTTGACGCGTCGTTTCTCTATCTGGAAACACCGGAAATGCCGATGCATGTCGGCAGCATGGCGATCTTCCGCCTGCCTGACGACTACAAGGGCGATTTCTTCGAAGACTTCAAGGCGATGATCGTCTCGCGTCTGCACATCGCGCCGATTCTCAAGGCGCGGCTGGAGAAGGCGCCGCTCGACATCGATCATCCCTCCTGGGTCGAGGACGACCAGTTCGACATCGACCGCCACATCTTCCGCGCCAGCCTGCCGCAGCCGCGCGACCGCGCCACGCTCGAGCGCATCGTCGGCTGGATGCATGCCAAGCTGCTCAACCGTGCCCGCCCGCTCTGGGAGTTCTACGTGTTCGAGGGCATGAAGGACAACGAGGTCGGGCTCTATTCCAAGATGCACCATGCCGCGATCGATGGCGGCGCCGGGGCGGCGCTGACCAACATGATCTACGACATCTCGCCGATCCCGCGGAAGGTCGAGCCGCCGACGGCGGGCAGCAAACCCGGACAGGAGCCGCGCGACATCGCCGCCAACCTGCTCGATTCCTATCAGCAGCTGTTCAGCCAGCCGCTGGAGGCTTCGCAAGCGGCGAAGAACCTGCAGCTGCCCCGCACCGGCAAGAGCGACATCGGCTCGATCCTGTTCGACAACGCGATGTACCAGATCGAGAGCGCGGTGCGCTTCGCCGGCAACATCCCGACCGTGCTCAAGAGCGTCTCCGACGTGCTCGGCAAGATTGCCGATCCCAAGTCGCGCGAAAGCCTTGCCAGCATGGTGTCGCCGCCGACCATGCTCAACAAGACGATCTCCTCGGAGCGGAGCTTTGCCGGCGTGTCGATCCCGCTGTCGCGGGCCAAGGCGCTGGCCAAGCAGGCCGGCGGCAAGCTCAACGACGTGGTGCTGGCGCTCGCCTCCGGCGTCGTCCGCCGCTATCTGCTGCAATATGGCACGCTGCCTACGAAATCCCTGACCGCAGCGGTGCCGATCTCGCTGCGCGAGGAGGGCAACACCGAGGCCAACAACCAGGTGTTCGGCATGATCTGCTCGATCGCCACCAACATCGAGGATCCCAAAGCGCGGCTGGAAGCGATCATCGCGCAATCGACCAAGTCCAAGGAGATGTCGCATCCCTTGCGGGCCTTGATGCCGCAGGTCTCCAACATCTCGATGCTGGGCGCGCCGATCATGGTGCAGATCCTGGCGCTGCTCTACAGCCGCTCGAACCTGTCCGACGTGCTGCCGCCCGCGGCCAACATCACCGTGTCCAACGTGCCGGGGCCGCGGCAGACGCTCTATGCCGCCGGTGCCGAGCTGTTGCACATCTTCCCGGTGTCGATCTCGACCCACGGGCAGGCGCTCAACATCACCGTGCAGAGCTATCGCGACCAGCTCGATTTCGGCTTCATCGTCGGCGCCAACATCATCCCGCATGTGCAGGTGATGTGCGACATGCTGCCGGCGGAGTTCGCTGCGCTGGAGGCGGCCTACACGCCGCCGGCCGCTGACATCAAGGGCGCGGCAGAGTAAGGAATTTGCAATGATCGAAATGCCGCCGCTCAAGTTCGCGACGACGAACGGAATCCGCATGGGCTTCTACGAGGCGGGCCCGGCCGATGACAAGCCGCCGGTGGTGCTGTGCCACGGCTGGCCCGAGCTCGCTTTCTCCTGGCGTCACCAGATCAAGGCGCTGAGCGAGGCCGGCATCCGCGTGATCGCGCCCGACCAGCGCGGCTATGGCGCGACCGACCGGCCCGAGCCGGTCGACGCCTATGACATGGAGCACTTGACCGGCGATCTCGTCGGTCTGCTCGACCATCTCGGGATCGACAAGGCAATCTTCGTCGGCCACGACTGGGGCGGCTTCGTCGTCTGGCAGATGCCGCTGCGGCACCCCACGCGCGTCGCCGGCGTCGTCGGCGTCAACACGCCGCATTGGGACCGCATGCCGGTCGATCCGATCGCGCTGTTTCGCCAGCGCTACGGCGACCAGATGTACATCGTCCAGTTCCAGGACCCCGCGCGAGGACCGGACAAGATCTTCGGCAGCCGTGTCGAGCAGACCTTCGATGCCTTCATGCGCAAGCCGCTGGCAAAGCCGGCAGCGAAACCGGACGAGCCGCCGATCGCGGGCGTCGGCGCCTCGTCGAAGACCAATCTGGCCTTCCCGCAGATGATCGCGGCGTACGATGCCAAGGTCGATCCGCGCACGCCGATCCTGTCGGCTGACGAGAAGAAGGTGTTCGTCGACACCTTCACGAAGACAGGCTTCACCGGCGGCATCAACTGGTACCGCAACTTCACCCGCAACTGGGAGCGGTCGAAGGGGCTGGACCACCACATCCACGTGCCCTCCTTGATGATCATGGCCGAGAACGATGCCGTGCTGCCGCCCTCGGCGGCCGACGGCATGGAGAAGCTGATCGATGATTTGGAAAAGCATCTGGTGAAGGACAGCGGCCATTGGACGCAGCAGGAGAAGCCGGAGGAGGTCAGCGCCAAGCTGATCGAATGGCGCAGAAGGCGGTTTGGCTAGCGCTCGTCATTGTGGACGCGTCATGCGAGGAGCGAGGCGACGAAGCAATCCAGACTGCCTCCGCGGATATATTTCTGGATTGCTTCGCTTCGCTCGCAATGACGACATTGAGGCAGGGGGACTACATTTCGATGTCATCCAAGAACCGTCTGGACCCGATTCCGCAGCCGCCGACCAAGCCGGTGGTCGGCAACATGCTGTCGCTGGATGCGGCCGCTCCCGTGCAGCACCTGACGCGGCTTGCCAAGGAGCTCGGTCCGATCTTCTGGCTCGACATGATGGGCTCGCCGATCGTCGTCGTCTCCGGCCACGGTCTCGTCGACGAGCTCTCGGACGAGAAGCGGTTCGACAAGACGGTACGCGGCGCGCTGCGGCGCGTGCGTGCGGTCGGCGGTGACGGCCTGTTCACTGCCGACACCCGCGAGCCGAACTGGAGCAAGGCGCACAACATCCTGCTGCAGCCCTTCGGCAACCGCGCCATGCAGTCCTATCACCCAAGCATGGTCGACATCGCCGAGCAGCTCGTGCAGAAATGGGAGCGTCTCAACGCCGACGACGAGATCGACGTCGTTCACGACATGACCGCGCTGACGCTGGATACGATCGGCCTGTGCGGCTTCGACTACCGCTTCAACTCGTTCTACCGGCGCGACTACCATCCCTTCGTCGAGTCGCTGGTGCGCTCGCTCGAAACCATCATGATGACGCGCGGCCTGCCGTTCGAGCAGCTCTGGATGCAGAAGCGCCGCAAGACGCTGGCCGAAGACGTCGCTTTCATGAACAAGATGGTCGACGAGATCATCGCCGAACGGCGCAAGAGCGGGGAAGGCAGCGACGACAAGAAGGACATGCTCGCCGCGATGATGACCGGCATCGACCGTTCCACCGGCGAGCAGCTCGACGACGTCAATATCCGCTACCAGATCAACACCTTCCTGATCGCGGGGCACGAGACCACCAGCGGCCTCTTGTCCTACACGCTCTATGCGCTGCTCAAGCACCCGGAGATTCTCAAGAAGGCCTATGACGAGGTCGACCGCGTCTTCGGCCCCGACGTCAAAGCGAAGCCGACCTATCAGCAGGTGACGCAGCTCACCTACATCACGCAGATCCTGAAAGAGTCGCTGCGGCTGTGGCCGCCGGCGCCGGCCTACGGCATCTCGCCGCTGAACGACGAGACCATCGGCGGCGGCAAGTACAAGCTCAGGAAGGGAACGTTCGTGACCATCCTGGTGACGGCGCTGCATCGCGATCCCAGCGTGTGGGGCCCCAACCCTGATGCATTCGATCCCGAAAATTTCAGCCGCGAGGCGGAGGCAAAGCGGCCGATCAATGCCTGGAAGCCGTTCGGCAACGGCCAGCGCGCCTGCATCGGCCGCGGCTTCGCCATGCACGAGGCAGCGCTTGCGCTCGGCATGATCCTGCAGCGCTTCAAGCTGATCGACCACCAGCGCTACCAGATGCATCTGAAGGAGACGCTGACGATCAAACCGGAGGGCTTCAAGATCAAGGTGCGGCCGCGCGCCGACCGCGAGCGCGGCGCCTATGGCGGGCCCGTTGCGGCTGCGTCCTCGGCGCCCAAAGCGCAGCGTCAGCCCACCACGCGGCCCGGGCACAACACGCCGATGCTGGTGCTCTACGGCTCCAATCTCGGTACCGCCGAGGAGCTCGCAACGCGCATGGCCGATCTTGCCGAGATCAACGGCTTTGCCGTGCATCTCGGCCCGCTCGACGATTACGTCGGCAAGCTGCCGCAGCAGGGCGGGGTGCTGATCATCTGCGCCTCCTATAACGGCGCGCCGCCGGACAATGCGACGCAGTTCGTCAAATGGCTCGGTGAGGATCTGCCGAAGGATGCTTTCGCCGGTGTGCGCTACGCCGTGTTCGGTTGCGGCAACAGCGACTGGGCCGCGACCTATCAATCGGTGCCGCGCTTCATCGACGAGCAATTGTCGAAGCATGGCGCGCGCGCGGTCTATCCGCGCGGCGAGGGCGATGCGCGCAGCGATCTCGACGGCCAGTTCCAGAAATGGTTCCCCGCCGCCGCGCAAGTTGCGACCAAGGAGTTCGGCATCGACTGGAATTTCACCCGCACCGCCGAGGACGATCCGCTCTATGCGATCGAGCCGGTCGCAGTGACCGCCGTCAACACCATCGTCGCCCAGGGCGGTGCAGTGGCGATGAAGGTGCTGGTCAATGACGAGCTCCAGAACAAGTCCGGCGCGAATCCTTCCGAGCGCTCGACGCGCCACATCGAGGTGCAGCTGCCGGCCAACCTCGGCTACCGCGTCGGCGATCACCTCAGCGTCGTTCCGCGCAACGATCCTACGCTGGTTGATTCGGTTGCCCGCCGCTTCGGCTTCCTGCCCGCCGATCAGATCAGGCTTCAGGTGGCCGAAGGCCGGCGCGCGCAATTGCCTGTCGGCGCGGCCGTGTCGGTCGGCCGTCTGCTCAGCGAGTTCGTCGAGCTGCAGCAGGTCGCGACCCGCAAGCAGATCCAGATCATGGCCGAGCACACCCGCTGCCCCGTCACCAAGCCGAAGCTGCTGGCCTTCGTCGGCGAGGAGACGGAACCGCTCGAGCGGTACCGCACCGAGATCCTGGCCAAGCGCAAATCGGTGTTCGACCTCCTGCTCGAATATCCGGCTTGCGAACTACCGTTCCACGTCTATCTCGAGATGCTCTCGCTGCTGGCGCCGCGCTATTACTCGATCTCGTCCTCGCCGTCGGTTGACCCGGCGCGTTGCAGCATCACGGTCGGCGTGGTCGAAGGTCCGGCGGCCTCCGGCCGCGGCACCTACAAGGGCATCTGCTCGAACTATCTCGCCAACCGGCGGGCGGGCGATACGATCTATGCCACCGTGCGCGAGACCAAGGCGGGCTTCCGCCTGCCCGATGATCCGTCCGTTCCGATCATCATGATCGGTCCGGGTACGGGACTTGCGCCGTTCCGCGGCTTCCTCCAGGAGCGCGCCGCGCGCAAGGCGAAAGGGGCCACCCTCGGTCCATCCATGCTGTTCTTCGGCTGCCGTCATCCCGACCAGGATTTTCTCTACGCGGAGGAGCTGAAGGCGCTGGCGTCGAGCGGCATCACCGAGCTGTTCACGGCGTTCTCGCGGAGCGACGGGCCGAAGACCTATGTGCAGCACATGCTTGCGGCGCAGAAGGACAAAGTCTGGCCGTTGATCGAGCAGGGCGCGATCGTCTATGTGTGCGGCGATGGCGCGAAGATGGAGCCGGACGTGAAGGCTGCGCTCGTCGCGATCCATCGCGAGAAGAGCGGCAGCGATGCCGCGGCAGGCGCACGCTGGATCGAGGAGATGGGCGCGAGCAACCGCTATGTGCTGGACGTCTGGGCGGGCGGGTGATTGCCCGTCGGTTCGTGCTAAAGCACTGCCATGATTCCCTGGGAAAAGATCGACACCGCCAAGATCCCCGGTTCCGACGAGGAGCTCCGCCTGATGCGGCGGGGCAAGGAGTTCTCGATCAAGCTCGGCAGCAACGAGCTGATGAACAGCCGCCTGTCGGGGTCCGAGGCCGCCCTTGCCACGCTTGCGGCGAAGCAGATCGAGAAAGTCGCAAAGCCCGTCGTTCTCATCGGCGGACTCGGCATGGGTTTTACGCTCCGCGCGGCGCTGGCGGTGCTCGGTGCCCAGGCGAAGATCGTGGTCGCCGAATTGGTCCCGTCGGTCGTCGCCTGGGCGCGCGGCCCGATGGCCGAGGTCTTCGGCAACAGCCTCGATGATGCCAGGGTGAGCATTCGCGAGATCGATGTCGGCGAGATCATCCGGGCGAAGCGTTCGGCCTTCGACGCCATTCTGCTCGATGTAGACAATGGGCCGGAGGGACTGACCCGCAAGGGCAATGACGCGCTCTACGATGCGAGCGGGCTCTCGTCGGCGAAGACGGCGCTGCGGCCGGGAGGCGTGCTGGCCGTCTGGTCGTCGGGACCCAATCCGCCGTTCACAGGGCGTCTCAAGCGCGCGGGCTTCGACGTCAACGAAGTCAACATTCGCGCCACCGGAAGAGGCGGCGGCGCGCGCCACGTGATCTGGATCGCGCGGAAGCCGTAGGGTGGGCAAAGCGAAGCGTGCCCACGATTCCTATCGTCGATGTGGAGACATGGTGGGCACGGCGCGCGAAGAGCGCGCCTTTGCCCACCCGACGCAGCAGCGATGTCAGAACATCGTATTCCCGTTCGCGGGGTTTTCAGGAATCTCCTGAATGACGTCCCAATGCTCGACGATCTTGCCGTTCTCCAGCTTGAAGATGTCCACGATCGCGCGGCCCCTGGTGCCGGGCTCGCGAACCGAATGAACGTGCAGGATGACGAAGTCGCCCTCCGCGAAGCTGCGCTTGATCTCGCTGCGCGAGTTCGGAAACTTCTCGCGCAGGAAGCCGACGAACTTCCGGAAACCGTCGGGGCCATCGGGAGCGGTTGGATTGTGCTGGACGTAACGGTTGCCGACATAGGCGAGGGCGGCGTCGGCGTCCTTCTGGTTGAGGCCCTTCTCATAGAACGCCAGCACGGTTTGGCGGTTGGCTTCTTCCTGCGCGCTGGCAGCCATCGCGGCGCCGCCACCGAGAGACAACATGAGGATGGAAGCGGCCATTACCGCGGATCGGATGATGAAATGCATGTGAGCTCCGAGAGGCCGCAGCCTCTGTTTGGCGTCTGAGACGGCTTGTATAGCCTTCATCGGAGCCCCCGTTAAGACAGGCACCGGCAGCTCACATGGTCACCGAGAGGAGACCTGCCGGCCTAGGCCGCCTGCGCCGCCGCGCCATGCGCGTGCTTCTCGATCGCGTCGATGATCTCCGGCCAGAAGCGCATCGGCAGCGCGTGGCCCATGCCCTCGATCATCAGCAGCTTTGCGTTCGGGATCGACGTGGCCGTATCCTTGCCGCCTTCGGGGCGGACCAGCGGATCCACGGTACCGTGGATCACGAGTGTCGGAACCTTCACGGCGTGCAGCCGCTCCTTGCGGCTGCCGGAGGCAAGCACGGCGCGGAGCTGGCGGCCAACGCCGGCTGGATTGAGCCCGCGCGCGAACACCCGCTCGGCGCGGCCGGGGTCGAGCGCTTCCTCTTCCGGGAAGTGCCCGGCGCGCAGCACCTTCCAGGTCTGGCCGTAGCGGACGATGAACTCCTCCTTGCTGCGCGGCGGCGGCGCCATCAGCACCGCGGCGGCCTCGCGCGTCGGGGGCGGTATGCGCGGATTGCCCGTCGTCGACATGATCGAGGTCAGCGAGCGCACGCGGTGCGGAAACGACAACGTCACCTCCTGCGCGATCATGCCGCCCATGGACGCCCCGACGAGATGCGCCGACTTGATTCCGAGCGCATCCATCAGCCCGACCGTATCCTTGGCCATGTCGATCAACTTGTAGGTGGCGGCCACGGGGATCCGCAAGAAGCGCAGCTTCAGCAGCTCGAACGGCGTCAGCCGCTTGCCGCCGGTGAGATGGCTGGACTTGCCGATGTCGCGATTGTCGAAGCGGATCACCCGGAAGCCGCGTGCGGCGAGCTGCTCGCAGAACGCATCGTCCCAATGGATCATCTGTGCGCCGAGGCCCATGATCAGCAGAAGCGGCTCGGCATTGTCGTTGCCGAAGATCTCGTAGCAGATGTCGATGCCGTTGGCGCGGACGGTCTGGGGCGGCTGATGGGCGGTCACGGGTCCCTCCTGCTGACCGATGCTGTATCGCACGGTTTCGTTCCGCGAAGAAGCGGCGTGTCCGACGCTGCGCCGGCTGCTTGCCGGTTGACCGGCACCGCGCAACGGTGTGGTATGGCGGGACAAGAAGGGTGCAAAGCCCTCCGCATTGGGAGGACGCTGATGACCGACAAGATCACCGATCCGGTCGCCTTGTGGCAGAAGATGGTCGGCGAAATGGAGAAGGGTTTCAACTCCTTCGCGACCAAGGCGATGGAGACGCCCGAATTCTCGCAGGCCATGAACCGCGCAGGCGGCGTTGCTGCAGGTGCTCAGAAGCAATTCGGCGATCTCATGGAGAGATACCTGCTCTCAATGAACCTGCCGAGCCGCGAGCAGATCACCGGCATCGCGGAACGGCTCCAGTCGATCGAAGGCCAGCTCGGCGAGATCAAGTCGATGCTGAGCCAGATGTCGGCCAATTCGGGCGCACAGCAACCCGGCGCCGCGCCGCGGCCGCCGCGTACCAAACGTCCGCCGTCCGAAGGCGGAGACCCAAAATGAACGCGCCGGCGGGACTTGATCTTGCGTCGATCCCGGAGCGCATCCAGTCCGAGGTGCAGCGCGCGATTCAGCGCAGCATCAAGGGCGTCGAATATTTCTCGACCTCGGGCCCCTCGCTCGGCTCGACGCCAAAGGACGTGCTGCACGCGCGCGGCACCATGAGCCTCTATCACTACCGGCCGATGTCGGACGAGATCTACCGCGTGCCGGTGCTGATCGTGATGGCGACCACCAACCGCGGCTACATCCTCGATCTCGTGTCCGGCCAGAGCTTCATCGAGTTCCTGCTGAAACGCGGCTACGACGTCTACATGCTGGACTGGAGCGCGCCGCGCCCGGAGGAGAAGGGCCTGCGCATGGAGGACTACGTCCTCGACTTCATCCCGGATTGCGTCCGCCGCGTGCAGGCCGATTCCGGCGAGCAGGACGTCTCCGTCATCGGCTATTGCTTTGGCGGCGTGCTATCGCTGCTGTACGGCTCGATCCACAAGGACGGGCCGATGAAGAACCTGATCTGCTTCACGACGCCGATCGATTTCCGCGAGATGAAACTGTTCTCGAACTTCTCCGACCGCCGCTATTTCGACGTCGACCACCTCGTCGACAGCGTCGGCAACGTGCCGCCGGAGATGATCCTGTCCTCATTCGAGATGCTGCGCCCGGCCTCGCGCACGGTGAGCCAGATCCAGCTCTGGGAGAATATCTGGAACGACGAGTTCGTGAAGTCGTACCGCATGTTCGACCGCTGGGCGACCGACACGCTGCCGCTCGCTGGCGAATATTTCCGCACCATCACCAAGGACCTGATGTGGGACAACAAGCTGTTCAACGACACCATG
This sequence comes from Bradyrhizobium sp. USDA3516, assembly GCF_057651995.1. NCBI lineage: Bacteria > Pseudomonadati > Pseudomonadota > Alphaproteobacteria > Hyphomicrobiales > Nitrobacteraceae > Bradyrhizobium > Bradyrhizobium sp. USDA3516. The sequence continues at coordinate 357,139 of NZ_JBYGYN010000009.1, forward strand.
TCGGTCGGCGGCCGTGCGGCCAAGCTCGAGAACATCACGGTGCCGATCCTGCATGCCGTCGCCGAGCACGATCACATCGTGCCCTATGAGGCCGCCAGGCACCTGATCGCCAAGGTCGGCTCGACCGACAAGGAAGAGGTGATCCTGAAGGGCGGTCACGTCTCGCTGGTCGCCGGCGCCAACGCGGTGAAGCGGCTGTGGCCGAAACTGGATTCCTGGCTGGGAAAGAGATCGATATGAGCGAGCAGCGTTCCTACCCGCGCCACGTCACAACCGACGCCGGCGCTATCGAGATCCGCCTGATGTCGCCCGCCGACGAGGCCGCCGTGCTGGCCTTCGGCAAGGGCCTGCCGACCCACGATTTGTTGTTCCTGCCGCGCAACATCAGCGAGCCCAAGGTCCTGTCGGCCTGGGTCAAGGAGATCGAGCGCGGAGCGATCACCAGCCTGCTTGCGGCCAGAGAGGGCAGGGTCGTTGGTTGCGGCACGCTGGTGCGCGATCCCCATTCCTGGTCGCCCCATGTCGGTGAGATCCGCATGGTGGTTTCGCCGGAGGTCCGCGGCAAGGGTGTGGGCAAGGCGCTGTCGCAGGAGACCTTTGCCCTCGCGCTCGGCGCGGGCCTGGAAAAGCTCTCGGTCCAGATGACGGTGGATCAGCAGGCGGCGATCGCCCTGTTCGAGAGCCTCGGCTTCAAGGCCGAGGCCCTGCTGCGGGACCATGTCCGGGACGTCGACGGCAAGACCCACGACATCGTCGTGCTCGGCCATAACATCGCGCAGGTCCAGGCTCAGATGGAGGCCTACGGCCTGCCAGGCGCCGTCCAGCACTAGAAAGCGCCGTCCAGCACTAAAAAGCGCCGTCCAGCATTAGAGGCGCCCCTTCCATTTCAAAAAAAATGGAATTCAACCCCATGCACAGTAGGCAGGGCCCAAAAGGGCAGCAGTCTGCCTAGCTTTAACCATGCTCACGATTTCGTGATACCGCACCGCAATAAGAATATTGCATCGCACAATTAACTATGCCATATAAGACGTGCCCCGGGCCATCGAGGACGGGGTGAGCCCATAGCTCAAACCATTGAGGATGGAGAGAACCCCATGACCACTGAAACCAACACCGCTTTCGAGGGCTTCAAAGACGCTTTCAAGAACATCCAGAACCTGGAAGTTCCCGAGGCCGCCCGCGAATTCGTCAAGAAGACTGCCAACACTGCCAAGGACCGTGCTGCCGAGGTGTTCGCTGGCTCCGAGCGCGTGACCGCCGCCGTCGAGAACGCGGTGACCGAGTCCATCACCGAGGCCGGCAAGATCAGCCGCAACATCCAGCAGGCGATCTACGAGGATGCCGAGGCGTTCTTCTCGGGCATCGACAAGCTCGCGTCCGCCAAGTCGGTCAGCGAAGCCGTCGAGATCCAGTCGAGCCTGCTCCGCTCCCGCGGCGAAGTGTTCGTCTCGCGCGCCAAGGCGACCGCCGACTATCTCGGCAAGCTCGCCGCCAACGGTGCGAAGTCCGCTCAGGACAATTTCGCCAAGGTCTACAGCAAGACCGCCTGATCTGGCGCCTGAGTACAAACTGAATTTGAGGCCCGCTTCGGCGGGCCTTTGTTTTTGCGCCGCCGTCATTGCGAGCGAAGCGAAGCAATCCAGAGTCTTACCGCGGGGGCAGACTGGATTGCTTCGCTTCGCTCGCAATGACGAGTACTGTGATGAAGTCATGGACTCATCTGTCACCTTCTCCTTCGACACTCCCGGCGATGCCGAACGCGCGGCCGAGCTGCGCCGCGTCAAGGCGCTGGCGACTTTGGTGCTGGCCTCGACGCTGGCGCTGTTCGTGGTCGCGAAATGGCTGCTGCCCGTGCATCCGGTGTTCGGCTTCATTGCCGCCTTCGCCGAGGCCGCGACCATCGGCGGCCTCGCCGACTGGTATGCCGTGGTTGCGCTGTTCAAGCGGCCGCTCGGCCTGCCGATCCCGCATACCGCGATCATCCAGAGCAACCAGGCCCGCATCGCCGACAAGCTCGGCGAGTTCATCCAGGTGCATTTCCTCGAGGCGGGTCCGGTCGAGGCCAAGCTGAAGGAGATCGATTTCGGCTCCTTCGTCGCCGACTGGCTGCGCGACCGCAAGCGTAGCGACGACCTCGCGCGCTTCGCGCTGCGTCTGTTGCCGGAGGCCGTGTCCGCGACCGAAAGCTCCGGCCTGATGACCTTCATCATCCGCCGCATGTCCTCGCAGCTCCAGACGATCGACCTCGCGCCGCTCGCGGCCGGCACGCTGCGCGGCTTCGTCGCGGAGGGACGGCATCAGATCCTGTTCGACGATCTCCTGCGCGTGATGCACGAGACCTTGAACCAGACGGAGACGATGGCGATGATCCGCGAGAAGGTGCGCGCGGAATTGCCGACCCTGCTCAAGCTCTATCGCGCCGACAAGTTTCTGGTGAACAAGATCGTGGCCTCCGCCACCGCCTTCTTCAACGAAGTGCGCAGCGATCCCAAGCATCCGTTCCGCGGCGAGTTCGACCGCATGGTGCTGAGCTTCGTCGACAGGCTCGGCACCGATCAGGCCTATATCGACCGCATCGACGGCCTGAAACGCGACCTCCTGGCGCGGCCGGAGCTTGCCGATCTCGCCCGCACCGTCTGGGCCAATACGCGCTCCTTCATCGAGCGCAGCGCGAGCGGCGAGACGCAGGTGCTGCAGCATCATCTCGCCGGGATGTTCGTCTCGGCCGGCGAGGCGCTCGCCAGCGATGCCGAGCTGCGCGGCGAGATCAACAAGGGTCTCGTGACCGTGCTGCGCAGCTTCGTCGCGGACCAGAAGAGCGGCGTCTCGACCTTCATCTCCGATCAGGTCAAGGCGTGGAATATGACGCAACTGATTTCGCTGATCGAGATCAACATCGGCCGCGACCTGCAATACATCCGCTTCAACGGCTCGTTGATCGGCGGGCTCGCCGGGCTCGCGCTCTACACCGTAGAATCCCTGCTCCGATGGTTGTGACTTTTGCGTCACGGCCGTTAGCATTAACGCGCGGGCCTATTGTCGCCTCGCGTCTCTCCCGCTTGAATGTCGGGAACCGGCCGCCTAGCTGATTCATGTTGCGCTGCGGAACGATCGAGAAGCCGGCGCGTTGGAATTCATCTCCATTTGCCGGCATCCCAGCCGGCGCCGTTTTTCAGGGAAACATTGATGACCGCAACTGCCCAGATGCTGCGCCCGCCGTCCCGCACCTTGATGTTTCTCGAGGGGCGCGCGATCCACGAGTTCGGCGCGTTCCTCGGCGCGCTGCCACTGCTCAGCCTTGCGCCGCGCGGCGATGGGCATCCGGTGCTGGTGCTGCCGGGCCTCGTGGCTTCCGACACCTCCACAGGCGCGCTACGAACGTTTCTGAGCAGCAAGGGCTATGCGGTGGCAGGTTGGCGCCTGGGCCGCAACTATGGCCTGCGTCCCGGCGTGCAGGATGCGATGCTCAATCTGATCCGCGAGCTCAACGACACCCACGGCCGCAAGATCAGCCTGGTCGGTTGGAGCCTCGGCGGCATCTATGCGCGCCAGCTTGCCAAGATGATGCCGGAGCGCGTGCGGCAGGTGATCACGCTCGGCAGTCCCTTCGCGGGCGATCCGCGCTCGACCAATGCCTGGCGTGTCTACGAATGGGCGAGCGGACGCAAGGCCGACGAGGTCGATCCGCGTTTTGGCGGCGAGCTCGCCGTGCCGCCGCCGGTGCCGACCACCGCCATCTTCAGCCGCACCGACGGCGTCTGTGCCTGGCAAGGCTGCATGGAGAAGTCGGGCGCACAGACCGAGAGCATCGAGGTCGAAAGCAGCCATTGCGGCATGGGCCATCATCCGGCCGCCGTCTATGCCGTGGCCGATCGCCTCGCACAGAAGGAAGGCCAATGGCGCCCGTTCGATCGCAGCGGCTGGCGCAGCGTGGTGTATCCCGATCCGCATCGGTGATGTCTTGCCTCTCCCCGCCTGCGGGGAGAGGCCGGAATTTGCGACAGCAAATTCCGGGTGAGGGGATCTCCGCGATTCCGACTGTCATCGAGTTTGCTGAGGCAGCTCCTCACCTCGACCCTTTCCCCGTAAGAACGGGGAGAGGGAGAGTAAGAGTAAGAGCGTCGTCCCCTCCATTGTCGCGCCCGCATCAAACGCGCTAAGCCTGCCGCATGGCGCATCCGCTCTCCCGCATCATCGACCAGCTCAAGCGCGAGCCCTCGCGCACCGGCTCCATCGTCATCACCGTGTTCGGCGATGCCATCGTGCCGCGCGGCGGTGTGGTGTGGCTCGGCACGCTTCTGGAATTCTTCGAAAGCCTCGACATCGACAGCGGCGTGGTGCGCACCGCGATGTCGCGGCTTGCTGCCGACGGCTGGCTGACGCGCGAGAAGGTCGGCCGCAACAGTTTCTATCGCCTGGCCGACAAGGGCCGCCAGACCTTCGAGGCAGCGACGCGCCACATCTACGATCCGCCGCCGTCCGACTGGACCGGACGCTTCGAGCTGCTGCTGATCGGCAATGGCGGGGATCGCGACGCTTCGCGCGAGGCGCTGCGCAACGCCGGCTTCGGTAGCCCGCTGCCGGGCGTGTGGGTCGCGCCATCGGGCGTGCCGGTGCCGCATGAGGCGGCGGGCGCGATCCGCCTCGAAGTCTCGGCGGAAGACGACAGCGGCCGCCGTCTGCTCAGCGCGAGCTGGCCGCTCGATCGGACCGCCGATGCCTATCTGAAATTCATGAAGACGTTCGAGCCGCTGCGCGCTGCGATCGCGCGCGGCACGGATCTGTCCGAGGCCGACGCCTTCACCGCGCGGATCCTCTTGATCCATCATTACCGCCGCGTCGTGCTGCGCGATCCGCTGCTGCCCGAGAGCCTGCTGCCGCCGGATTGGCCGGGCAGGGCCGCCCGCGAACTCTGCGGCGAGATCTATCGCGCGCTGCTTGCTCCGTCCGAACAATGGCTCGACGGCCATGGAACCAATGAAAAAGGGCCGTTGCCGCCCGCGCGAAAGCTGCTGGAGCGAAGGTTCGGCGTCTGACCATTATGTTACAGAAATATCTTGCATGATGTAAATCTTGTTATATATTCCCTCCCAATAAACGGGAGGATGCGCATGTACACCCAGGCGCTGAACACGGCCGAGACCGCTGATCGCGATCTCGAGGACGCAGGCAAAGCTGCGCAATTCCAGGCCCGCATCGATGCCGAAGAGCGCATCGAGCCGAACGACTGGATGCCGGCGGCCTATCGCAAGACGCTCACCCGCCAGATCTCCCAGCACGCCCATTCGGAAATCGTCGGCATGCTGCCCGAAGGCAACTGGATCACGCGCGCGCCGACCTTGCGCCGCAAGGCCGCGCTGCTCGCCAAGGTCCAGGATGAATGCGGCCACGGGCTCTATCTCTACGCCGCCGCCGAGACGCTCGGCTCCTCGCGCGAGGAGCTGGTCGACGCCATGCTCGCCGGCAAGGCCAAGTATTCCTCGATCTTCAACTATCCGACCCTGACCTGGGCCGACATCGGCACGATCGGCTGGCTGGTCGACGGCGCTGCGATCATGAATCAGATCCCGCTGTGCCGCTGCTCCTACGGGCCCTATGCGCGCGCGATGATTCGCGTCTGCAAGGAGGAGTCCTTCCACCAGCGGCAGGGCTACGAGATCATGGTGACGCTGTGCCGCGGCTCGGAGGAGCAGAAGGCGATGGCGCAGGACGCGCTGAACCGCTGGTGGTGGCCGGTGCTGATGATGTTCGGCCCGCCGGACGCGACGAGCCAGCACAGCGACACCTCGACGAAATGGAAGATCAAGCGCTTCTCCAATGACGAGCTGCGCCAGAAATTCGTCGATGCCACCGTGCCGCAGGCGCAATATCTCGGCCTCACCATTCCCGATGCCGGCATGATTCAGGACGCCGACGGGCACTGGCGCTACAGTGAGATCGACTGGACCGAGTTCAAGCAGGTGCTCGCCGGCAACGGCCCCTGCAACCGCGACCGCATGGCCGCGCGCCGCAAGGCGCATGAGGAGGGCGCCTGGGTGCGCGAGGCGGCAGCCGCCTATGCCGCCAAGCGCGCCCGTCGTCAGACCGCCCAGGCTGCCGAATAGGAGATCGATATGGCCACGCCGAACACGCCGCTGTGGGAAGTCTTCATTCGCAGCCGCAACGGGCTCGCGCACAAGCATGTCGGCTCGCTGCATGCGAGCGATGCGACCATGGCGCTGCAGGCCGCCCGTGACATCTACACCCGGCGCGGCGAGGGCCTGTCGATCTGGGTCGTGCCCTCCAGTGCGATCACCGCGAGCGATCCGGCCGAGAAGGGCATGATGTTCGAGCCAGCGGAATCCAAGATCTACCGGCACCCGACCTTTTACGAGGTGCCCGAAGAAGTGGGGCACATGTAATGGCGGTCGCCAACATCCAGGTCTCCGAAACCCCGCTGGTGCTCTACGCGCTGCGCCGCGCCGACGATGCGCTGATCCTCGGTCACAGGCTGTCGGAATGGTGCGGGCATGCGCCGATGCTGGAGGAGGACATGGCGCTCTCCAACATCGCGCTCGACCTGATCGGCCAGGCGCGGGAGCTCTACACCTTTGCCGCCAAGGTCGAAGGCAGGGACAACGACGAGGACAAGCTCGCTTACTTGCGCGACGTGCGGCAGTACCGCAATCTTCTCCTAGTCGAGCAGCCCAACGGCGATTTTGCCCAGACCCTGGCGCGGCAATTCTTCTATTCCGCCTTCGCCGATCTCTATTGGCGTGCGATGATGAATTCGCGCGATGCGACGCTGGCGGCGATTGCTGCGAAATCGGAGAAGGAGAGCGCCTACCATCTGCGCCATGCCTCGGAATGGATTATCCGGCTCGGTGACGGCACTGAGGAGAGCCACGCGCGCGCGCAAGGAGCGATCGATCATCTCTGGGCCTTTACCGGCGAGATGTTTGCCGTCGACGACGGCGAACGCGCGCTGATCCATGCCGGCATTGCCGTCGATCCCGCAAGCTTGCGTGGGCGCTGGCTGGCGACGCTCTCGGATGTCACGAGTGAAGCAACGCTCGCGCTGCCGCAGAACGAGTGGATGCAGCAGGGCGGCCGCTCCGGTCGTCACAGCGAGCATCTCGGCCACCTCCTGTCGGAGCTGCAATCGATGCAGCGGACTTTTCCGGGGCTGACATGGTGACGGTGACCAATGACGACGCTGCGCTGCGCCAGCGCGCCTGGGACGCCGCCGCAAGCGTGGTCGATCCGGAAATTCCGGTGCTGAGCATTGCCGATCTCGGCGTGCTGCGCGACGTCGTTCTCGACGGCGATCATGTCGAGGTCGCGATCACACCGACCTATTCGGGCTGCCCGGCCATGAACATGATCGCGCTCGAAATCGAGATCGCGCTGGAGCGCGCCGGTTTTCAGCATGCAAAGGTACGGACCGTGCTGTCGCCGGCCTGGACCACGGACTGGTTGACCGAGGACGGACGCAAGAAGCTGCGCGCCTACGGCATCGCGCCGCCGCAAGCTTCAAACTCGCGCCGTGCGTTGTTCGGCGATCAGACGGTGGCGTGCCCGCAATGCGGCTCGGACAAGACCGAGCTGCTATCCGAATTCGGCTCGACCTCCTGCAAGGCGCTCTGGCGCTGTAAGGCCTGCCGCGAACCCTTCGATTACTTCAAGTGTCATTGAGAGACGCATGATGCCAGCAACATCGTCATTGCGAGGAGCTCTTGCGACGAAGCAATCCAGACTGCTTCCGCGGAAAGACTCTGGATTGCTTCGTTTCGCTCGCAATGACGACGAAGAGACCGATCGAGGGTGCCCGTGATGTCCGCAGCCGCACCGCGCTTTCACCGTCTCGCCGTCAGCGACCTTCGCCGCGAGGCGTCCGACGCCGTTTCGATGACCTTCGCAATCCCGGGCGAACTCGCCGGCGACTACGCTTTCACGCCCGGCCAGTACCTGACGCTGCGCACCACGCTCGACGGCGAGGAGGTGCGCCGCTCTTATTCGATTTGCTCCGGCCCCGATGACGGCGAGATCCGTATCGCCGTGAAGAAGATCGACGGCGGCGCATTTTCGAGCTGGGCCGCCGAGGATCTCAAATGCGGCGACGAGCTCGACGTGATGACGCCGACCGGCCGTTTCGGCGTGGTCCCGCCGGCAGATCGTGCGCGCGTCCATGTCGGCTTCGCCGCCGGCTCCGGCATCACGCCGATCCTGTCGATCGTGAAGGGCGTGCTCGCGCGCGAGCCGGGAAGTCGCTTCTTCCTGTTCTACGGCAACCGCACCACCGACAGCATCATGTTCCTCGAAGCGCTCGAGGAGCTGAAGGACCGCTTCATCGATCGCCTCTCGATTTTTTATGTGCTCTCCGGCGAGGAGCAGGACATCCCGATCCTGCATGGCCGGCTCGACGGCGACAAGGTGAGGGTGCTGTTGCGCGCGCTGGTGCCGGCGGCCAGCGTCGATCATGTCTACATCTGCGGTCCTCTCGGCATGAGCGAGGAGATCGAGGCGACCTGCCGCGATCTCGGCATCGCGGACGAGCGCGTCCATGTCGAGCGCTTCGTCTCCGAATTCGGCGGCAAGCCCCGGCCGAAGCAAGCGGTTGCGCCCGACGCGCCGCCCAAGGCGATCGCTTCGCTGATCATCGACGGCAAGCGCCGTGACGTGCCCGTCGCCGAGGACGAGGCCATCCTCGATGCCGCGCTCCGCGCCGGCGTCGATCTGCCCTTCGCCTGCAAGGGCGGCATGTGCTCGACCTGCCGCGCCAAACTGGTCGAGGGCGAGGCGCGGATGGATGTCAACTATTCGCTGGAACCGTGGGAGCTCCAGGCCGGCTTTGTTCTCACCTGCCAGGCCAAGCCGTCCACGGAGCGGGCCGTGGTCGATTATGATCATGTCTGATCAGGCGTTCTGCGGCTCCGCAACGCAAATGCGTCGCATTATTTGACAGTCTTGCTCAACCAGCAGAACATCATGAGCAAACGTCCGGCCGGGAGAAGCGCGTGAACGTCAAAACCACCCTGTCGCCTGAGGATATCGCCCGCGCCTGCGCCGACGCGATGTGGGCCGAGGACGATGCCTCCAAAGGCCTCGGCATGGAGATCGTCGAGATCGGTCCGGGCTTTGCGACGCTCGCCATGACGGTGCGGCCGGACATGGTGAACGGCCAGCGCATCGCCCATGGCGGCTTCATCTTCACGCTCGCCGATTCGGCCTTCGCGTTCGCCTGCAACTCGCACAATGAGCGCGCCGTGGCGGCGCAGGGCCAGATCACCTTCATCAAGCCCGGCAAGCTTGGCGATCGCCTCATCGCCAAGGCGCGGGAGATCACCCGCGGCGGTCGCTCCGGCATTTACGACGTGCGTGTCACGGCGGACGAGGTCGTCATTGCGGAATTCCGCGGACATTCGCGCGTCATTCCCGGCAGATGGCTGCCGACGCAGGATCAATAAGACCAAGAAAAAGAATAAAACAATGTGGGGAAACGAGGATGGCTCTGACGAAGCTCAAGGAAGGTGGCAACGCCTATAACGCGGAGATGGATGCGCATGAGCGCGCCTCGCGCGATGAGATCATGGTGCTGCAGAAGCAGCGCCTGGCCTGGTCGCTGAAGCACGCCTACGACAACGTCGCGCATTACCGCAAGGCGTTCGACAAGGCGGGCGTTCATCCGTCCGACTTTCGCGATCTCTCCGATCTCGCCAAATTCCCGTTCACGGTGAAGACGGACCTGCGCGACAACTATCCCTTCAACATGTTCGCCGTGCCGCGCGAAAAGCTGGTGCGTGTGCATGCCTCATCGGGCACGACCGGCAAGCCGATCGTGGTCGGCTATACGCAGCGAGATATCGACACCTGGTCCGAGGTGATGGCGCGCTCGATCCGTGCCGCCGGCGGCCGCACCGGCATGATCATCCACAATGCCTACGGCTATGGCCTCTTCACCGGCGGTCTCGGCGTGCATTACGGCGCCGAGAAGCTCGGCTGCACCGTGGTGCCGATCTCCGGCGGCATGACCGAGCGGCAGGTGCAGCTGATCAACGATTTCCGGCCCGATATCATCACGGTGACGCCGAGCTACATGCTGGCGATCCTCGACGAGTTCAAGCGCCAGAAGCTGGATCCGCGCCAGTGCTCGCTCAAGATCGGCATCTTCGGCGCCGAACCCTGGACCAACGCGATGCGCGCCGAGATCGAGGACGCCTTCGACATGGACGCGACCGACATCTATGGCCTGTCCGAGGTGATCGGCCCGGGCGTCGCGCAGGAGTGCATCGAGACCAAGGACGGTCTGCACATCTGGGAGGACCACTTCTATCCCGAAGTGATCGATCCCGAGACCGGCGCGGTGCTGCCGGATGGCGAGAAGGGTGAACTGGTCTTCACCTCGCTCACCAAGGAAGCCTTTCCGGTGATCCGCTATCGCACCCGCGACCTGACGCGGCTACTGCCGGGCACGGCACGGCCGGGCATGCGGCGGATGGAGAAGGTGACGGGCCGCTCGGACGACATGATCATCCTGCGCGGCGTCAACCTGTTCCCGACCCAGATCGAGGAGGTGCTGCTCGCGACCGACTGGTGCGGCGGGCACTTCATCCTTGAGCTCACCCGCGAAGGCCGCATGGACGAGCTCACCATCATTGCCGAGGCGCGGCCCGAGAGCTGGGACGGAAGCGGCCTCGTCGATCACGCGGATCGGATTTCCACCCACATCAAGAACACGATCGGCGTCAGCTCGAGGGTGAAGGTGGTTGCGCCCGCGACGCTGGAACGCTCGCTCGGCAAGGCCAAGCGGCTCTACGACAAGCGGCCCAAGGACTGACCTGAAGGATTGACTGGACGGATTGACTCGACCGGCTCCAGAGGCGACAAGGCCCGCGAGAAATCGCGGGTCTTTTCATGTCAGCCGAAGCCAAAACTGCCGAAGCGCGCTGTGTGCGCCTCAACGCCAAAGCTGAAAAGGCAGCTGCGCTTGCACCGACAGTTGAGGGGCGGATGCTTGCGTGCGGGCCGAACGATCTCCTGATCGAGGTAAAGGCTGCCGCGGTCAATCCTTCCGACGTCAAGGCTGCGACCGGGCTGATGCCCTATGCGGTGTTCCCCCGGACCCCCGGCCGCGACTATGCCGGCGTGGTGATCGACGGGCCTGCGGGCACAATGGGACGCGAAGTGTTCGGCTCGTCCGGCGACCTCGGCATCCGTCGCGACGGCACCCATGCGAGCCATCTCGTGGTCGAAGCCGATGCGGTCGTGGAGAAGCCCAGGACGCTGTCCTGGGAGGAGGCTGCCGGCATCGGCGTGCCCTTCGTCACCGCGATGGAAGGCTTTCGTCGCGCCGGCGTGCCGAAGAGCGGCGAGACCGTTCTGGTGCTCGGCGTCAACGGCAAGGTCGGCCAGGCCGCGGTGCAGATCGCGACCTGGCAGGGCGCGCGCGTGATCGGCGTGGTGCGCAGGGCTGAAGCCTATGAAGGCCACACCAACGCGCCCATCGAGGTGATCGACGCCTCCGCCATCGACGTTGCCGCGCGCGTGCGCGAACTGACCGGCGGCAAGGGCGCCGACATCGTCTTCAATACGGTCGGCGATCCCTATTTCCAAGCCGCGCACAAATCGCTCGCGCTTCGCGGCCGCCAGATCCTGATCGCCGCGATCGACCGCATCGTGCAGTTCAACATCCTCGAATTCTATCGCGGCCAGCACACCTATGTCGGCATCGACACCCTGGGTCTCTCGTCGGCCGCGACGGGCGCGGTGCTGCGCGACCTTGGCCCTGGTTTTGCGAGCGGCCATCTGAAGCCGTTTCCGATCAGGCCAAATGCGATCTATCCTCTGGAACGCGCGAAGGAAGCGTATGTTGCGGTCGCCGGCTCGTCGCGGGATAGGGTCGTCCTGCGGCCATGAAGCTCGCAATGACCGAGTGCGTCGAGACTTCTGAGAGCCGATGGAATCCACGCAACTCGTCATCCTGTCAGGCCTCGGCATCGGCCTCGTCTACGGCGCCGTCGTCCTGCCCAGCGGCTTCTGCCTGATGAGCAGCATGCGCGGGCTTCTGATCGAAGGCTATTCGTCGCCGCGCCACATGCTGCGCTCCGGGACCGGTGCCGCGCTGATGGGGATCGGCGGCGTTCAGCCTCTCGCGGTGGCCTGACCGCGCAGCATCCGGTCGCCGAGCGTCGCAAGGCCGATGCCGGTGACGATCAGAGCGGCCGCGATCGCAAGGCTGATGTCGATGGGTTCTCCCAGCAGGATCGCGGCGCTGGCGATGCCGACGAGCGGTGTCCCCGTGGTGCCAAGCGACGTCGTCAGGGCCGAGATGCTCTTGTTGACCACCGACATTGCCCAATAGGCCAGCACCGTTCCGATCAGCCCCGAATAGAGAAACAGCAGTACGGGCGTCCACGACCACGTCACATGCGGAAGGCCGTCCACGACGGTTGCACCGACCGAGAGCACGATCGTTGCCAGGAGCACCTGCCAGAACAAGAGCTGGAGCGGAGATCCGATCCAGCGATGCGCCCGCATATAGATGATGTTCGCAGCCCAGCAGATCGCAGCCAGGATGACCATGCCAGCGCCGAGCAGGACGTTGGTGTTGCTCCAGTCGACCGAGGACGGATTCAGGATGACGACAAGGCCGATCAGGCCGAGCAGAGCGCCCGCGAGCTTTGGCGCGGTCAGCGCGTCCTTTCCAAGCAGCGGCGCGGCGAGTGCAACCCACAGCGGTGTAGTGTAGCCGAGCACGACGCCCTTGCTCGCGGGCAGGAAGCGAAGGCCGGCCGCAACCAGGATCGAGAACAGCGTCATGTGCAGAAGCGCCACGCTCAGGATCACGGGAATGTCGCGCCGCTCAGGAATCACCAGATGGTTGCTCGGTGCGAGGATCGCGAACAAGCCGGCCAACGCGATCCAACTCCGGATCGCCGCGACCCAAAGCGGCGGGACGAACTGCACGAGCTGCTTGGTCACCGACCAGTTGACGCCCCAGGCCAGCACGACGATGAGGAACAGACCGACGGCCAGACGCGGTGGCAGGGTATTCATGCCGCAAGTCCTTGAAGCGATGCAAGCCGTTGGTTAGCATCCAGACTGGTCTCTCAGAAAGGGCCAGATGGGAGAAGAACAGGGTGCCAGTATCCGACACGATGGTCTCTTCCCTGATCGAACTGAAGCGGACTGACGGTGAGGGGCTCGTTGCGCAGCTGACGAGACAGCTCCGGAATCTGATCGCGACCGGCCGCCTCGGCAAAGGCAGCGTGCTGCCGTCGAGCCGGCGGCTTGCCAGCGATCTCGGCGTGTCGCGCAACACCGTCACAAACGCGTTCGAGCAGCTCGCGGCCGAGGGATATCTCGCGGCGTCACATGGTCGCCGTCCCGTGGTCACGACCCATGGGCACGAACGCATCGAACGGGGCGCCATGGCGCCGGGCGAACGCGCCGGCAGGCCGCGGCTCTCACCCTGGGCCACGAAGCTCCAGCGGGCCGATTGGCCGATGTCCTATCGGGGGCAACTCAAGCCGCTGCGCCCCGGGGTGGGCGACTTCAGGGAATTTCCGAACGAGGTCTGGGCGCGCTGCCTGCGCCGCAGTGCCGTGCATGCAGGCAGGCGCGAACTCGGCCCCATCAACCGGCTAGGCCTGCGCGAAGCGCTCGCGCATTATCTGGCGAGCAGCAGGGGCGTGCGCGCCACGGCGGATCAGATCATGATCCTGCCGAGCGCGCAGGCGGCGCTGACCTTGATTGCTGCAACACTCATTTCGCCAGGCGACACCGTCTGGGTCGAAGACCCCGGCTATCCCGGCGCGACGGCGGCTTTCCGCGCATCCGGCGCGCGCCTGACCGGGATCAGGCTGGACGAACAGGGCATGCAGCGGACGCCGGGCCTCCCCGCTCCAAGACTGATCTTCATGACGCCGTCGCATCAGCACCCGACCGGCCGATTGATGTCGCTGGAGCGTCGCACCGGCTTTCTGGGCGCGAGCCGGCCCGGCAAGACCTGGATCGTCGAAGACGATTACGACGGCGAATTCCACTATGATAGCCGGCCGGTGCCGGCCCTACAGGGATTAGATGCCTATGGCCGCGTGTTCTATGTCGGCACGTTCTCGAAGGCGATGAGGTCGGACATCCGGCTCGGCTATCTCGTCGCGCCGAAGGCGCTGATGGGCACGCTGGAGATCGCGCAGCAGCACATGGGGCTGATCGGCGCCAGCCACGTCCAGGACGCGCTGGCCGAATTCATCACCGATGGACACTTCCTCGCACATCTGCGCCGGCTGCGCCGGCTCTACCACGCGCGCCGCGATCACCTCGTCGCGGAGCTGGAGCGGCATCTTGGTGGCGCGCTCTCCATCGAGGTGCCCCCCGGCGGTATCCAGCTCGTCGCCCGCCTCGAGCGCGGCCGCACTGATCGGGCGGCGGTGAAGCGGCTGGTCGAGGCGGGCGTCGAAACGCGCGCCTTGTCCAGCCTAGCGCTAGGCAAGCCGCGCGATCACGGCCTGCTGCTCGGCTTTGCGGCGTGGCGCGAGAGCGAGATCAGCGCAGCGGTGCGGACGATGGCATCCTGCTTCTAGTAGGGCATCGTTACTCCACGGCCCTCGTCACGATGCGGATCTCCGATGTCAGCGTCCGGTGCACCGGGCATTTGTCGGCGATTTCCATCAGCTTCCTGCGCTGCTCGGCATCGAGCGTGCCGTCGATGGCGATGTCGCGCTCGATCTGGTCGAGCATGCCCTCGCGCGTCTCGCACTCCGCACAATCCTTGGCGTAGATCTTGGAATGCTTCAGCGTGACCGTGACGCGGTCGAGCGGCAGCGACTTGCGGTCGGCATAGAGGCGCATGGTCATGGAGGTGCAGGCCCCGAGACCGGCGAGCAGGAGATCGTACGGGCCGGGCCCGGCATCCGCGCCGCCGGCCGCAATGGGCTCGTCCGCCACCAGATGATGCGGGCCGACGATGATGGTCTGGTTGAACTTGCTCTCGCGGGTCTCCTGAACCACGACCTTGCGCGGCTCCTCCGGTAGGTCCACCGCCTTCGCGGGCGTCGCTGCATCGACATAACGGCTGGCCCAGGCCACGATCACGTCGGCGGCGTAGAGCGCGTCGGCAGGCTTGGTCAGTAGATGATCGGCATGGTCGAGCGAGACGAAGCTCTTGGGGTGTCTTGCCGCGACGAAGAGCTTCGTCGCGTTGTCGATGCCGACGGTATCGTCCACGGGCGAATGCATCACCAGCAGCGCCTTGTGCAGGCCGCCGACGTCCTTCATCAGCGCGTGCTCGGCGATGTCGTCGAGGAATTCGCGCTTGATCCGGAACGGGCGTCCCGCGAGCGAGACTTCGACCTCGCCCTGCGCGCGGATGTTGTCGAGATGCTCCCTGAACAGGCCGGTGACGTGGCCGGGATCCGAGGGCGCTGCGATGGTGGCGACCGCCCTTGCCTCGGGAATCTGTCCGGCGGCGGCGAGAACAGCGGCGCCACCGAGGCTGTGGCCGATCAGGATCGAGGGTGCCTTGCGGGTCTCGCGCAAATGATCGGCGGCGCGGACGAGATCGGCGACGTTGGAGGAGAACGTCGAATTGGCGAAGTCGCCGCCGCTGGAGCCGAGCCCGGTGAAGTCGAAGCGCAGCACCGCGATGCCCTTGGCGGCGAGCGCGACCGAGATGCGCTTGGCCGCCAGCGTATCCTTGCCGCAGGTGAAGCAGTGCGCGAACAGTGCATAGGCCGCGGGCTCGCCCTCAGGCAGCTCCAGCGCGGCAGCGAGCTGGTGGCCGCCTTCGCCGGTGAATTGGAAGCGTTCCGTCGGCATGGGCTCCCCCGTCTTGCTCGTACCTAATCGCCCGAATAGCGCTGCTCGGCCCAGGGATCGCCGCGGTTATGATAGCCGCGGACTTCCCAGAAGCCTGGCGCGTCCTCGGTCAGGAATTCGATGGCCTGGAGCCATTTCGCGCTCTTCCAGAAATAGAGGTGCGGCACGACCAGCCGCACCGGGCCGCCATGCTCCTCCGTCAGCGGCTGGCCGGACCAGCTGTGGGCGAGCAGCGCGTCCTCGGCGGCAAAATCCTCCAGCGCGAGGTTGGTGGTGTAACCGTCATATGAATGCAGCACCACGAAGCGGGCATCCTCGCGTGGCTGGCAGGCCGCCAATAACTCACGCGTGGCGAGCCCTTCCCATTCGTTGTCATAGCGCGACCAGGTCGTGACGCAATGGATGTCCGAGGTGAACCGGGACTGCTTCTGTGCGGCGAATTCGGCAAAGGTCCAGAACACGGGGGTCTCGACCGCGCCATAGACGTCGAGCCGCCAGCGCTCGCGCGAGACCGGCGGCGTGACCCCGAGATCGAGCACCGGCCAGTCCTTGGTGAGGTGCTGCCCGGGTGGAAGCCTTTGATCCTCCGGCCGCGTGATCCTGCCGGTGAGAAAGCGGCCCTCGCGCGCCCATTTCTCCTTGGTGCGCGTCAGCTTGCTGTCGGATGGCGTCTCGTCGGTCATGGCCTGGGCTCGTGGCGATGCATGGCGGAGGCGTGCTTGGCGTCGCGCACGCCATGAAAGGCCTGTCCGCTTCCTTTGGGAAGGCCTACATCGCCTTTCCGAGCAAAAATGGCAACTGGCGGGGGCCGCGCACCGTTCCTTGCGACCAGGTCACCGTGCCTGCCGGATCGAGCCGGAAGTCGGGAATCCGCTTCAGCCATTCCTCCAGCGCCACCTGCATTTCCATGCGCGCGAGGTTGGAACCGACGCAGCGGTGGATGCCGAGGCCGAAGGCCGCGTGACGATTCTCGCGCCGGTCGATCACGACTTTGTCAGCGTCCGGAAACATCTTGGGGTCGCGGTTGGCTGCAGGGAATGACAGCAGCACCATGTTGCCCGGCTTGACCGGACACCCCGAAACCGTGGTCTCCTTGACTACCTCTCGCGCCATCGTCACCGGCGAATAGGCGCGCAGCAGCTCCTCCACGGCTGTCGGAATCAGCTCGGGCTCGGCGATCAGCCGCTCGCGGTCGGCCGGCGTCTTCGCAAGATGCCAGAGTGAGGAGCCGATCGCGCTCCAGGTGGTGTCGATGCCGGCGATCAGCAGCAGGCGCAGCGAGCCCAGCACGTGGGTGTCCTCGAGCGGATTGCCGTTCCTGTCCCTGGCGTTCATCAGGTAGGAGATCAGGTCGTCGGTGCGCTTGCTCTTGCGCGCTTCGATATGGCCGCCGAAATAGGCCGTCATCTCCTGCACGGCCTGGAGCAGCTTGCTCTCGTCCTTGATGCCGAGCTCGAGGATCATGTGGATCCAATTGATGAAAAGGTCGCTGTCGCTCTCGGGGATGCCGAGCATATGTGCGATGGCCTGAACCGGAATGTACTTGCTGTAGCGCGCGGCAGCGTCGACCTTTCCATCGGAGATGAAGCCGTCGATCAGCTCGTTGCAGATGGCGCGGACCCGCGGCTCGAGCTTCTTCATCGCGTCCGGCGTAAAAGGCGGCAGCAGCAATTGCTTGGCCGGCTTATGCTCGGGCGGATCGGAGGTGATCGGCGGCGCCGCGTTCCTGGTGATCTCGGGACGCACATCGCGGACGATGATGCGGCGGGAGGAGAAGTGCTCGGTGTCGTTGGCGATCTCGCGCACGGCCTCATAGGTCGTCGGCAAATAGCAGCCGAGGAAGCGCTTGGTGTGCACCACTGGGCTTACGGTGCGCAGCTCGTCCCAGATCGGGAACGGATCCTCGGTCCATTGCGGATCGGTGTGGTCGAAATCATGGATCCAGTCGGTGACGGGCGGATGGGCGACGGGCTGGGCGACGTCGGACATGGCAGGCAATCCCTTGGCTGGTATTCGCTGAACGCACGCAGGGCGGCCGCGGCCGCGCTATTCCTCGATCACATCGATCGCGATTTCCGGGCAGTTGGATTTCGCAAGCCAGGCCTTGTCCTCGAGTCCCGGCGGGACGGTGCCGTCGCCGGCTGCGTGGGCGTTGCCATATTCGTCGAGCTCGAACAGCTCCGGCGCGAGCGCCTTGCAGCGGGCGTGGCCCTGGCATTTGTCGGGATCGACGTGAACCTTCAGTCGCTCTGCCATTATAGGCTTCCTTGGTCGCGTGCGCGCGAGGCCCGAAGGCGGCGCGTTTCCTCATCTCGGTTCTTCTTTAAGTTATATGCTATTACATTCGCGGCGGGCTTCCCCTGTCAAGCGCAAACTTATAGGCTTCGCCCGATGCGTTCCCGACCAGCCCGCAAGCCCGAGAAGACCTACCACCATGGCGATCTCCGCGATGCGTTGATCGAGGCCGCGCTGCAAGAGGCAGAGCGGGGCGGCGCGGAGGCCATCAGCATCAAGGCGCTTGCCAAGAAGCTCGGGGTCTCGCAGCCGGCGCCATACCGGCATTTTGCCGACCGCGAGGCGCTGCTCGCCGCCGTCACCGCGCAAGCATTCCGGCAGCTCTCGGCGCTCTTGCGTGATGCGATGGCAAAGCCGTCGCAGCAATCGAAACTCTCGCGCCTCGCACAGGCGACGCTCGATTTCGGTCTGCGCCGGAATGGCATCTACCGCCTGATGTTCGCCTCGCGCACGGTGTCCTGCGCGGCCAAGGGCAGCGAGCTGCATGCGGCGACGCGGGAGACCTTTGCGCTCGTGATCGAAGCTTTGGAAGCACCCGCGGTAGGCTATTTGCGCGAACGGCAGGCGCTCAAGATCTGGGCGGCACTGCACGGCGTGGTGATGCTGGCCGAGCAGGGCCTGTTCACCGGCGAGGCGGCGCATGCCACGCGCGAGGAGCTGGTCGAGGATTTCGTCAACGAGACCAAGGCTGCGCTGGCGGTCGCGATCAAGGATGCGCGGCGTCGGACCAAGGCCGGCGCTTAGGCCTTCTTCAACAACCTCATCAGCTTCTCGACCGCACTGTCCGGCGTGGTTACGACGGGGCGGCCGGTGGCCTCGGCGACCAGCGGCGCCGTCGCGGCGATGCTGAACTGCGCCAGCGCGACGACGTCGCAATCGCGCAAGCTTCGCGAAGCTTCAGCGATCAGCCGGTCATGCGTGGCGCGGTCGCCGCGGTCGAGCGCGGCCAGCGCGCCGTCGGCAAGCTTCGGCACCACCTCGACGGAGGCGGGAAACTCGGGCGGCATCGACGCCAGCGTCGGCGGAAAGGTCGAGAGCAGGCCGATGCGCCGGCCCATGGTCACCGCTCTCTCGATCATAGCCTCGTTCGGCTTGAGCACCGGCATCGGCGCATGCGCGCGCGCGACGGCCTCGATGCACGGGCCGAAGGCGGAGCAGGTGAACAGGATTCCATCCGCTCCCGTCGCCGCTGCGTAGTCGCCGAGCGCGAGGAATCGTTCCGTCATGGCACCGTCGAGTTGCCCTTCGCGGGCGAGATCCGCCGAGAGACTGTCGTCGAGCAGGTTCATCAGCCGCGCCTCGGGCCAGGCCTGCGCAAACGCCGCCTCGATCGGGGCGATGGAATGCTTGAGGGCGTGGATAAGGGCGATGCGCATGGTGGCTCGATGCTTCTTCTCCCTCTCCCCGTTCTTACGGGGAGAGGGTCGGGGTGAGGGGATCTTTCGGCAAAAGGTGAGAGTTGACGCGCCGGAAACTCCCCCTCACCCGGATTGCTGCGCAATCTGACCTCTCCCCGCAAGCGGGGAGAGGTGAACTGCTTTACTTGAACGGAATGGCGTACATCAAGCCACCCTTGCTCCATAGACCGTTGATGCCGCGATCGAGCTTGAGCGGGCTGGCCTTGCCGACATTGCGCTCGAAGATCTCGCCGTAATTGCCGCCGGCCTTGATCGCCTTGACCAGCCATTTGTTGTCGAGCCCGAGCCGCGAGCCGAGGTCGCCGCTGGCTCCCAGCAGCCGCTGGATCGCAGGCGTCTGCGACTTCGTCATCTCCTCGACATTGGCTTGCGTGACGCCGAGTTCCTCGGCCTCGATCAGGCCGTAATGCAGCCACGTGATGATGTCGCTCCAAACCTCGTCGCCGTTGCGGGTGAAGGGTCCGAGCGGCTCCTTGCTGATGGTCTGCGGCAGCACGATGTAGTCGGCCGCGTTCGGCGCGGCCGTGGTCACCGCGCCGGCGAGGGCCGAAGCGTCCTGGGTCATCGCATCGCAGCGGCCGCCGAAGAAGGTCTGGTACATGGTGTCGACGCGGTCGAACACCAGAGGCTTCCAGTCGATGCCGTTGGCGCGGCCGTAATCGCCGAGCGTGACCTCGTGCGTGGTGCCTTGCGCGACGCAGACGGTGGCGCCCTTGAGGTCCTTCAACTCCTTGACGCCGAGGTCTTTCTTCACGACAAAACCCTGGCCGTCGTAGAAGTTGATCGGGCCCTGCCGCAGACCCAGCGTCACGCCGCGCAAATAGGTCTGCGTCGAGTTGCGGTAGAGCACGTCGATCTCGCCCGATTGCAGCGCCGTGAAACGGTTCTGCGCCGTCAGCGAGACGTAGCGCACCTTGGTGGGATCGCCGAGCACGCCGGCCGCCAGCGCGCGGCAATAATCGACGTCGAGGCCCTTGTAATTGCCTTGCGAGTCCGGCGCCGAGAAGCCGGCAAAACCGGCACTGACGCCGCACACCAGCGTGCCGCGGCTCTTCACCGTATCGAGCGTCGCCGCCGCTGCGATCACCGTCGATGCCGCGAGCAGGCCCGCTGCGATCACCACTTTCCTCATACTACTCTCCCCTCAGTGATTGACACTACGCAACACGTTGTCGACGGCCGTGCCCAGCTTGTCGACGATCAGGTCGATTTCGTCCGCCGAGGCGACATAGGGCGGTGCCAGCAGCAAATGGTCGCCGCGCACGCCGTCGACGGTGCCGCCGCTGGGATAGCAGCCGAGCCCGCCGGCAAAGGCTTCCGCCTTGATCTTCTGGTGCAGCTTGAGCGCCGGATCGAACGAGGCGCGGCTGGCGCGATCGGCGACGAGCTCGATCGCCCAGAACAGGCCGCGGCCCCTGATGTCGCCGACATGGCGGTGATTGCCGAAACGTTCCGTCAGGCGCTGCTCGAGCTGCCTGCCGCGCTCCTTGACCTGGTCGAGCAGGCCGTCCTCGCGGATCACGTCCTGCACCGCGAGCGCCGCGGCGCAGGCGAGGGGGTGTGCCAGATAAGTGTGGCCGTGCTGAAACGCGCCCGAGCCCGAGCGGACGGTGTCGATGATCTTGCCGCTTGCCAGCATCGCACCGATCGGCTGATAGCCGCCGCCGAGTCCCTTTGCGATCGCCTGGATGTCGGGGGCGACACCTTCCTGCTCCCACGCATGCATCGTGCCGGTGCGGCCCATGCCGCACATGACCTCGTCGAGAATGAGCAGCGCGCCGTGACGGTCGCAGATCTCGCGCACCGCTTTGAAGTAGCCGTCCGGGGCGGTCACGGCGCCGGCGGTGGCGCCGACGACGGGCTCGGCGAGGAACGCGGCGACGGTGTCGGGGCCGAGTCGCTGGAACTCGGCTTCGAGCTCGGCGGCGAGGCGCGCGACGAACTGTGCATCCGACTCGCCTTCGCGCTTCTCGCGATAGGCGAAGGCCGGCGTGACGTGGCTGAAAGCGGTGGAGAGCAACGGCGCATAGGGCGCGCGACGCCAGGCATTGCCGCCGGCGGCGAGCGCGCCGAGCGTGTTGCCGTGATAGCTCTGCCGCCGCGCGATGAAGTGCTGCCGCTGCGGCTCGCCGCGCTCGATGAAATATTGCCGCGCCAGCTTGATGCTAGCCTCGATCGCCTCCGATCCGCCGCTGACGAAATAGGCGTAGGCGAGCCCGCCGGGCTCGTGTCCGACCAGTGTTTCAGCAAGTGCTTCCGCCGGCTCGGAGGAGAAGAAAGCCGTATGCGCATAGGCGAGGGTGGACGCCTGCTTGGCCATCGCCGCGATCACGCGCGGATGCTGGTGGCCGAGGCAGGAGACCGCCGCCCCGCCGGAGGCATCGATGATGCGACGCCCGTCCTCGGCGAAGAGATAAACGCCTTCGCCGCCGATTGCCTTGGGCGGGATTTCGCGCAGCGAGCGATGCAGCACGCGGCTGGTGCGAGGGCTCATGAGTCAACCTTTCTCCGAAACGTAGGTGGAGGCGGCAGCGAGCCGCGCCTCGGTATTTTCCAGACGCTTCTTCGCGGCGGCGCCGCCGAGCGAGAACGTGACCGCCGCGAGCGACTGCGCGATCGCGATCGCGCCGGTGAGACTGGGGAAAAAGCCGGGCGAGGACGCGGCCTCGAACAACAACACATGGTCGGCACCTTCGGCCATCGGTGCCGACAGGCTGTCCGCAATCGCGATCAGCGTCGCGCCGCTGCGATGCGCGGTCTGCGCGACGCGGACGCTTGCATGGGTGTAAGGCAGAAAGCCGATGACGATGACGGCTTCGCCGGGACGGAACGCGCCGAGATCGAGGTCGTCCGGCCCGGACGTGCCGACGAGCTGCACCTGTTCGGGCCGGAACAAGCGCAGCTCGTAGTTCAGGAGCTCCGCGACGCTGCGGCAGCTGCGATAGCCCGCGATCCAGATCCGCTTGGCCTCATGCAGCGCGCGCGCCGCATCCGCAATCGGCTGGGCCGGGATACGCGGAAGGCCGGCGGCCTCGGCCTCGAGCTTGTCCATGACGAGCGTGACATCGGCATTCGGCCCGTGACGGCGGCCTCTTGTGCGACCGGAGAAGGGCGCGGTCTGGGACGGCCGCCGCGCTTCGGTCAGCGCCGCGCGCAGCTCGTCCCATCCGGAATAGCCGATCGCTTTCGCAAGCCGCGTGAACGCGGCGGGATCGGCGCCGGCTTCCGCCGCGAGATCGCGCATCGAGCGCGTGGTGGCGTCGTAGTCGTTGGCGGCGACGAAACGGCCGACCTCCTGCAAGCGCAGGGGGAGCGACGGCAATGCGATGCGCAGTTCGCCCAGGGGCGAGGATTTCGCTGATACGACCATGAAACATTTGTTGCATGAAATAAAGTTTGGTGCAACAATTGACGTGCGAGGCCGGAAATCGTTGCATTTGACGAAGGATTCTTGTGCCGTGACCGCCGATCATCCGAGGCCGCCGCCGCGCCGCCGCTTCCTGCTCGGTCGCAACCAATTGAAGGGCCTGATCTGGCAGGTCCTGGTGGTCGGCATGGTGGTCGGCGTGATCGCCTTCCTCTGGTCCAACACCGTCACCAATCTGTCGGCTCGTCGCATCACCACCGGCTTCGCCTTTCTCGGCCGCGAGGCCGGTATGCCGATTGCCGACAGCCTGCTCGCCTACAATCCGGGGGATACCTACCTCTGGGCCTTCGTCGTCGGCATCGTCAACACCTTGCGCGTCGCCGTGATCGGCATCGTGCTCGCAACGATCCTGGGCACCCTGATCGGCATCTCCAGGCTGTCGGCCAATTGGTTGCTATCACGGCTTGCCGCGGTCTATGTCGAAACGCTCCGCGACATCCCGCTGCTGCTCCAGCTGCTGTTCTGGTACGTGCTGATGCAGGCGCTGCCGGCCGCGCGCGCCGCGTGGCGGCCGGTCGAGGGCGTGTTCCTGTCCAATCGTGGCCTGATCCTGCCCGCGATTCCGTTCGGGCCGCCGCAGCTTGCCGTGCTCGGCACCGCGGTGCTGGGCTGTGCGGTGTTCTTCCTCTTCCTGCGCTGGCTGGTCGCACAGCAGATGCGCGACGGCAAGCCGCGGCCGGCCTGGCCGTCTGCGCTCGGCCTCATCGTCGCGGTGCCGGCGGCGGTCTCGCTGGTGCTCGGCGTGTCCTGGACGGTCGAGTGGCCGCAGCTGCGCGGCTTCAATTTCGTCGGCGGGCTGACGCTCGCGCCGGAATATTTCGCGCTGCTGATCGCACTGGTGACCTACACCTCCGCCTTCATCGCCGAGATCGTGCGCAGCGGCATCCAGTCGGTACCACGCGGGCAATGGGATGCCGCCAACGCACTCGGCCTGCGCCGCAGCTTCATGCTGCGGCAGATCATCCTGCCGCAGGCGCTGCGCGTCATCGTGCCGCCGATGACGAGCCAGTATCTCAACTTGACCAAGAACTCCTCGCTCGCGGTGGCGATCGGCTACCAGGACGTGGTCTCGGTCGCCAACACCACGCTGAATCAGACCGGACAGGCTATCGAAGCCATCGCGCTGATCATGGCGGTGTTCCTCACCATCAGCCTTTCGATCAGCTTCTTCATGAACTGGTACAATGCGCGCATCGCGCTCGTGGAGCGCTGATCATGACCGCGATCGCGGACATCCCCGAAGCACCCCGCACCGCCCATCGTCCGCAGCCTGGCAATCCGGTGCTGCACTGGCTGCGCAAGAACCTGTTCTCCTCGATCTCGAATGGGATCATCAGCGTCCTGCTGCTGGTGCTGCTCGCCAAGGGCATTTTCAGCTTCGTGCAATGGGGCATCGCCAACGCGGTCTGGCTGACGCCCACGGGCGATTCCAGCGCCTGTCGCGCCGCGCGTGGCCTCGGCGCCTGCTGGGCCATCGTCCCCGAAAAGTATCGCTTCATCCTGTTCGGCACCTATCCGTTCGACGAGCAGTGGCGGCCGGCACTGTCGGTCGTGCTGTTCATCGCGCTGTACTACCTCTCGACCCGCCGCGCGCTGTGGCGGCGCGAGCTGGTCTATCTCTGGATCGGTGCACTGGCGCTGATCAGCGTGCTGATGTGGGGCGGCGTGCTCGGCCTGCCCTTCGTCTCGCAGGATCGCTGGGGCGGCTTGCCCGTGACGCTGATCCTGGCGACGTTCGGTCTCGCCGTCGGCTTTCCGCTCGGCATCCTGGTTGCGCTCGGCCGGCGCTCGAAGCTGCCGGCGATCCGCTCGCTCAGCGTGCTCTATGTCGAGCTGATCCGTGGCGTGCCGCTGGTGAGCCTGCTGTTCATGGCGAGCGTGATGTTTCCGCTGTTCATGCCGGCCGGATTCAACATCGACAAGCTGCTGCGCGCGCAGATCGCGATCATCCTGTTCGCCGGCGCCTACCTCGCCGAAGTGATCCGCGGCGGGCTTCAGGCGGTGCCGCGCGGGCAATATGAAGCCGCCGACGCGCTCGGTCTGTCCTACTGGCGCAAGCACCGGATGATCGTCCTGCCGCAGGCGATCCGCCACGTCATCCCACCGCTGGTCAACACCTTCATCGCCTTCTTCAAGGACACCAGTCTGGTGCTGATCATCGGTATCTTCGACCTGCTGACGACGGCGAAGACCGCGATCATCGATCCCGCCTGGCAACAGTTTTCGGTCGAGGTCTACATCTTCGTGGCCGCGATCTACTTCGTCTTCTGCTTCGCGATGTCGCGCTACAGTCGCAGCCTGGAGGCGCAGACAACGCCGAAGTGACGGTTTCTCGTTTGGTGCCGCTTGTTTGCGCTTGCCCCGATTGCCGATTTTGAGCTCTAATACCAGAGGTTGCCCCTGCGGTCGATTTGGCGAGGCTGTCATGCGCGTGGCCGTTTTGCGGCAGTTTATCGTCGCCCAGATCTGCATCCTGATCTTCACAAGCACTCTCGGCGTGTCATCGTGTGCCGCCGAGGGACTACGGCGCTATCGCGCGCCGATCGGTGAGAGTTCGATTTCGGGAATTTCGTCGGGCGCGTTCATGGCCGTTCAGTTCGGCACGGCATGGTCGTCGGTGATCAAGGGCGTCGGTGTGGTCGCGGGCGGCCCTTACTGGTTCGCAAAGGCGGACGCGTTCGACGCCGTCACCTGGTACTGGGGGCCGATCCGGCGGGCCACGGGTGCATGCATGAAAGGGCCGGCGTCGGATCTGGATCCGAAGGATTTCACGGCAAAGGCCGACGCGAAGGCCGCAGCGGGCGAGATCGACCCTCTCAGCAATGTCGGCAGGCAGAAGATCTATCTCTTTCACGGCTACAATGACGCGATCGTCGACAAGGCCGCGACCGATGCGGCCGCCGCTTTCTATCGCCATTATCTGGGGGATGCCAATCGCGGCAACTTGTTCTATCAGGCCACGCTCGGCGCGGGCCACTCGTTCGTCGTGGCGAAACAGGACGCACCCGGGCTCAACGACTGCAAGGCCAACACGGCGCCCTATATCGACCAATGCGGCTATGACCAGGCCGGCGTCATCCTGCAGCATATTTACGGCCGTCTGAATCCGCCCAATGCCGCGCAGCACGCAGGTTCAGTGAAGAGCTTTGATCAATCGATCTATACCACGCCGCATCTGCCCGACGCGTTGAGCATGGGCGATACCGGCTATGTGTTCGTACCCAGGGATTGCGAGCAGGGCAGTCCGTGTCGCGTCCACGTCGCGCTCCACGGATGCAAGCAGGACGTCGCCGATATCGGACGCAAATTCGTGGATGAGGCCGGGTACAATGAGTGGGCGGACACGAACCGCATGATCATTCTCTATCCGCAGACCAAGACCAGCCCATACTGGCCAAGCAATCCGCAGGCCTGTTGGGATTGGTGGAGTTACGTCAACCATCAGGATAGCTACGTGACGAAGTCCGGATCGCAAATCAAGGCGATCAAGGCGATGCTGGATGCGCTCACGGCCGCTGCCGCGGTGCCTGCCGGCGCGACCGCGCCCTCGCTATCGGCACCGCACTCGCTCACGGCAATCGATACGTCGGATAGCGGCGCTCTCCTCGCCTGGTCTCCAGGAGACGACGGAACAATCTACCGGGTTTCGCGTGCGGGACTCGATGGTGCGTTCCAAGCGGTTGGCGACGTGACAGGCGCGAGCTTTGGGGATTCCGGTCTGACGCCGCAAACAACATATCGATGGCGTGTCTCGGTCATTCTGAACGGGGCGGTGGGCCCGAGCTCCGAGGAGGCGACCGGCACCACGCGATCGACGCCTCCTCGCTGCAATGATCCCGGCTCGTGCCCGATCGCCAAATAGCGAACCGAGCAACCGTCCCAGCCTGGAGGCGACCAGCGGGAGGTGAGATCTCGTATACCGGACCAGGGCAAGCGCTAGCGCAATGCTGAAGAAGCGCTGCGCAGCGTCCGGGGCACGAGAGTGAGGCTAGTCCTTCACCTTCGGATCGATCGGCGTCGTGCCGCGCAGGCCGAGCATGTCCTCCAGCACCTTCGCGCCGGCGATCACCTGCGCGTCGGCGCGCGGCGGGCCGACCACCTGCACGCCGACCGGCAGGCCCGAGGCGGTGAAGCCGCAGGGCAGGGAGAGAGACGGGCAGCAGGCCAGCGTGATGGCGTAGACGATGCCGAGCCACTCGACGTAATTGTCGAACCTCTTGCCGGCGCATTCGGCGACATAGCGATGCTCGATCGGGAAGGGCGGAACGATCGTGGTCGGCGTCAGCAACAGATCGTAGCTCTTGAAGAACTCGATCGCCCGCGCCGTCATGCCGACGCGCTGCGCCTCGGCGCGCGCGAGCTGCTCGACCGTGAGCTTGAGGCCTTCTTCGATGTTCCAGATCACCTCGGGCTTGAGCAGGTCGCGCTTGGTGCGCAGCAGATTGGCCTTGGTGATCGCGAAATCGAAGGCGCGCAGCACGTGGAAGCATTCATGCGCCTCGCGCCAATCCGGATGCGCCTCCTCGACGATGGCGCCGGCCTCGGCGAAACGTTCGGCGGCCTTGCGGGTGATCGCCTTCACTTCGGGATCGACCGGGGTGATGCCGAGATCGGGCGAATAGGCGATGCGCCTCGGCCGCTTGCCCGCCTGGGCCGCCGACAGGAATGAGGTTGCGGGAGCCGGCAGCGACAGCGGATCGTCGGCATAGTCGCCGCTCATGGCATCCAGCAGCAGCGCGAGATCCTCGACGTTGCGCGCCATCGGGCCGACCACGCCGAGATTGCGATCGATGCCGGACTTGGGGGTATGCGCGACGCGGCCGATGCTCGGCCGCATGCCGACGACGCCGCAGAAGGCCGCGGGGCTGCGCAACGATCCGCCCATGTCGGAGCCCTGGGCGAGCCAGGCCATGCCGGTCGCCAGCGCCACCGCCGCGCCGCCGGAGGAGCCCGCGGCCGATTTCGTCGTGTCCCAGGGATTGAGCGTCGCGCCGAACACCTCGTTGAAAGTGTTGGCGCCGGCCCCGAATTCCGGCGTGTTCGACTTGGCGTAGACGACCGCGCCGTTGGCCTCGAGGTTCTCGACCATGAGGTCGGACTTCGCGGGGATGTTGTCCTTGAAGATCGGCGAGCCCTGCGTGTTCAACACGCCCGCGACGTCGGTCAGATCCTTGATCGGCACCGGCAGTCCGGCGAGCAGCCCGCGCGCGCCGGCCGGCTTCTGCATCAGCGTCTTCGCGCTCTCCCGCGCGCGATCGAAGCACAGCGTCGGCAGCGCGTTGACCTTGCCGTCGACCTCCTTGATGCGCTTCTCCAGCACGTCCAGGAGCTCGAGCGGCGAGACGTCGCCGGAGCGCAGCTTGTCGACGACGGTGCAGGCGGTTTCGCGGATCAGATCCTGGGACAATTGGTTTACTCCTGTGCTTATTCGAGGCTCGTCATTGCGAGGAGCGAAGCGACGAAGCAATCCAGACTGATTGCTGCAGAGGCATTCCTGGATTGCTTCGCCGCGCTCGCAATGACGAATAACTAACCCCACCCGGCGCTGATGCCGCCGTCGACCGTGTAGATCACGCCCGATGTATAGCCGGCCCGATCCGAGGCCAGGAACGCCATGAGGTCGCCGATCTCGCGCGCATGCGCAGGACGGCCGAGCGGCAGGCTCTTCTGGAATTCCTTGTAGCGGCTCTCGTCGCCGAATTGGTGCTTGGCCCGCGTCTTCAGCAGGGTGACGTGGCGGTCGGTGCCGACGGGGCCAGGATTGATGCCGACTACGCGGATGTTGTCGGCGAGGCTCTTGCCGCCGAGCGCACGTGTGAACGCCATCAGCGCGGCATTGCCGGCACTGCCGCAGATGTAATTGGCATCGAACTTTTCACCGGCCGCGCCGATGTCGTTGACGATCACGCCGCCACCCCTGGCTTTCATCTGGGCGTAGATGTAGCGCGTCAGGTTGATATAGCCGAACACCTTCAATTCCCAGGCGTGCCGCCAGGCCGCCTCGTCGATCTTGTCGATCGAGCCGCCGGGGATGTCGCCGGCATTGTTGACGAGCACGTCGATGTCGGCGGCTTCCTTCGCCAACCGGGCTACGTCCGCCTCCTTGCGCAGATCGACGATGCTCGTTGCGGCGTCGATCTGGTGCGCGGAGCGCAAGCGGTCGGCCAGCGCCTTGAGCTGATCGCCGCTACGCGCCGCGAGCAGGAGATGCGCGCCTTCTTCGGCGAACGCCTCGGCGGCGGCTGCGCCAATGCCCTTGGACGCGCCGGTGATCAGGACGCGCTTGCCACGCAGATGCAGATCCATGGGGGTACTCGTTCGTGGGAACAGGATCAAATCAGTAGGCGCTCGCCCGCGCCATGGTCAACATTGCAGTGCAGCGTTGCACTGCCGCCGCGTTTGGTCCATTGCAGTGCAGTCAGAAGGCGGCGACTGCCGGACCAACCAAGGACGTTCTCGATGAGCAAGAAACAATACCGGATCGCGGTCATTCCCGGCGACGGCATCGGCAAGGAGGTGATGCCGGAGGGGCTGCGCGTCTTGGAGGCGGCGGCGAAGAAGCACAACGTCTCGCTGCATTTCGACCATTTCGACTTCTCGTCTTACGACTATTACGAGAAGCACGGGCAGATGATGCCTGACGACTGGAAAGAGAAGATCGGCAAGCACGATGCGATCTATTTCGGTGCGGTCGGCTGGCCGGCCAAGATTCCGGACCACGTCTCGCTGTGGGGCTCGTTGATCAAGTTCCGCCGCGAGTTCGATCAATACGTGAACCTGCGCCCGGTGCGGCTGATGCCCGGCGTGCCGTCGCCGCTGGCGGGACGCAAGCCCGGCGACATCGATTTCTGGGTGGTGCGCGAGAACACCGAAGGCGAATATTCCTCGGTGGGCGGCCGCATGTTCCCGGACACGGACCGCGAGTTCGTGACGCAGCAGACGGTGATGACCCGTATCGGCGTCGACCGCATCCTGAAATTCGCCTTCGAGCTCGCGCAGTCGCGGCCCAAGAAGCACCTGACTTCGGCGACCAAGTCCAACGGCATCTCGATCACCATGCCCTATTGGGACGAGCGCGTGGAGGCGATGGCCAAGAAGTATCCCAGCGTGAAGTGGGACAAGTACCACATCGACATTCTCACCGCGAACTTCGTGCTGCATCCGGACTGGTTCGATGTCGTGGTCGGCTCCAACCTGTTCGGCGACATCCTCTCCGACCTCGGCCCGGCCTGCACCGGCACCATCGGCATCGCTCCGTCCGGCAACATCAATCCCGAGGGCGATTTCCCATCCGTGTTCGAGCCGGTGCACGGCTCGGCGCCCGACATCGCAGGCCAGGGCATCGCCAACCCGATCGGCATGATCTGGTCCGGCGCGATGATGCTCGAGCATCTCGGCGAAAAGGAAGCCGGCAAGTCGATCGTCGAGGCGATCGAGCGCACGCTGGCCGAACGGACGCTGCGCACCAAGGATCTCGGCGGCAATGCCGACACCACGGCGTGCGGCAAGACGGTTGCGGATATGGTGGATTGAGGCGGGCGCTCTTTCCCTCTCCCCTTGTGGGAGAGGGTGGCTCGGCGCGCAGCGGCGAGACGGGTGAGGGGTCTGTCTCTGCGGAGACAGGCCTCTATCAGGTGCATAATTGCTCGCCGAGAAAACCCCTCATCCGACGCTTCGCGCCACCTTCTCCCACAAGGGGCCTGTTGCGCTACTGCTTTTTGAGGCGGAAGACGTCAGGAGAGAGGGCCGCAGTCGCGTGGATTGCGGTCCGAGCTTGTAATTGCCACCCTCGGCGGGCAGTTCAGGCGGTGATCGTGGCCCACCGCCTCATATTGAACGCGATGGAGGCGAGCAAAACTTGCCCGCTTGCCTT
>NZ_JBYGYN010000010.1:0-384635 GCF_057651995.1 Bradyrhizobium sp. USDA3516
GCCGCCATAGGGTGGGATCACCACGCCGCGCAGCACGGAGATCTTCGGGTAGGCGTCCACGAAGGTGACATCCGTGTGCCACTGGTCTGCTCTGCCGCCACCGCGATCGGAGTCCAGTTCGAGGATCGACGATGTGCCCTTGATCGCACCGACCGTGGGGTGCGGCACGAGCGTTCCGAGGCGGACGGCAAAGCACTCCTGCTCGGCATCGTCGAGATGGCCCTGGTCGCGCAAGAAGATCACTTTGTGCTCGAGCAGCACCTGGTTGATGGCGGAAATGATATCATCGGACAGATCGCCGGACAGCTTGACGTTCCGGATCTCGGCACCAAGTCTCGCCGCGCGTTTGACGATATCGGCGCGCGGAATGACGTTGTCGATGGTATTTCGATTGCTCATGATCATGGTTTCCTGTGATTGTCTGGGCAAGGCTCCGCCGTGCGCCGATCGCGCCGGCGGCTGGAACTGATGGATTTTCATGGGTTGGTCGTCGGGGACCCGTGTGCCCCTGCGGGTGCTAGGCTTTCAGCCGTGCACGGATCCCGGCGGTACAGCTTTCCGCCATAGCGGTGGCACCGCACGCGCTCCGAGCCGAGCTCAACCGGGCAGCGTCACAAACGACGAGTAGATCGGATTGCCGCATAGTAAACGACCTCGCTTGTACCTCGCAGATCGTAAAAGCGATCGCGATCCAGTCAATGAAACGAAACCAGCTTTGTTTTCCGTAGCGCGCGACGATCGCTTCGTCGGTCAATCGGCCACGGAAACATTTGCAATGGTCACGGATTATCTGATGGCCTTGCGCGCCAGAAGGCAGGTCAAATCGAGTCAATCGGCGCTCGAAGCGGCCTGAAACACCGCGATCGTTGCTGACAACAAACGCACTCGTCTCTGTTAGATGATGCGCTCACGAGTTTCATGCTCGCATCCCCTGCAACAACGCAAATTCATTTCATCGACAGCTTCGCGATGCCCGACATACAGTCGAGCCACGTCTCGATCGCCAACCGCCCCCCCACAATGACCAAACATTTGCGAGTCACGCGATGCGCCAGCGGCAACTTTCCCTGAACTTCTTCATCTACCCGGACGGCCATCACGAGGCGGCCTGGCGCCACAAGCTCTCGACAACGGACCGCATCCTCGACGTCACCTACTATCAGGAGCTGGCGCAACGCGCCGAAGCACACAAATTCGACGCCGTGTTCTTCGCCGATGGTCCCGTGCTAGCTGACAATGTCCGCTACGCACAGCGCTTCCGCCTTGAGCCGATCACGCTGCTCACCGCAATCGCGTCCGCGACAAAGCGCATCGGCCTGATCGCGACCGCGTCGACGACCTACACGGAACCATACAATCTCGCTCGGCTGTTCGCCTCGCTCGATCATATTAGCAGCGGCCGCGCAGGCTGGAACATCGTGACGACGAGCTCGCCCCAGGCGGCGCAGAATTTCGGGCTGCCCGAGCATCCTCCGCATCACGAGCGTTACGAGCGGGCGCGGGAATATCTCGATGTCATCACGAGGCTATGGGACAGTTGGGAAGACGACGCGCTGGTCAACGATCCCGTGTCGGGCATCTTCGCCGACACGAACAAGATCCACACCATCGACCACATTGGAAAGCACTTTCGTGTGCGCGGTCCGCTCAACGTGTCGCGGACACCGCAGGGCCGCCCGGTCTATGTCCAGGCCGGCTCGTCCGAGGATGGGCGTGCCTTTGCCGCCCGCTTTGCCGAAGCCATCTTCACCGCGCATCAGACCTTGGCAAGCGCGCAGGAGTTCTATGCCGACATCAAGCGCCAGGCGCTTGCTTTCGACCGTAGCTCCGACCAAATCAAGATTCTGCCCGGCATTTCCCCGTTCATCGCGAGCACGCAAGTTGAAGCGGACCGGCTCCAGGAGGAGTTCAACGCCCTGATCCAGCCGGAGTTCTCACTGACCCAGCTCCGCCAGATGACCGGGCTCGACCTCACCGGCTTCGATCTTGACGGTCCCTTCCCGCGCCATCTAATCGACACCGACGGCGCGCATGGCGTTGCCAGCCGGTTCAAGCTCGTGGTCGACATTGTCGATCGCGAGAAACCGACGATCCGTCAACTCGTACAGCGGCTCGCCGGCGCGCGCGGCCATTGCGTGATCGCCGGCCCACCGGAAAAGATCGCCGATCACATCCAGACCTGGTTTGAGAATGGTGCTGCTGACGGCTTCAACGTCATGCCGCCATGGCTGCCAGGTGGCTTCGACCTGTTCGCCGAGCAGGTCGTGCCGGTCCTGCGCAAGCGCGGCCTGTTCCGCCACGATTACGCCGGCACCACCCTGCGCGAACATTACGGTTTGGATCGTCCAGCAAGCTTGTTCTCCAGCCCGATCCGGGCAACTGCATAATCGACCGTTGTACTTCTTGGAGCCGCCAGCAGATAGGTGACTGCGGTTCACCGATGCTTGCAAAGTTCTCATTTGTCGGAAAGTTCCGCCTCGACGCAGACTAGCCCCAAAGTCAACGCTCTCGAGCGTTTTGGGGAGGATGCGTGCTTCTACAACGCCAACTGGCGTCCATTCAGGTTGCGGGCGACAAGCCCGGACCTGCGATGCGCCTGCGCTGCAAATCCTCGACATAGATGAATTTGTTTCTTTCGGCCAGGTCGCCGCCGACAGGGTCCGTTCGCCTGCGGCTGGCTAACCAGGCGGGGATCACGTGAGAAGCGCTCCGAAGCCGGCTCTCCCGGACTCCGGACGCCCAGGAGGAGGAGGAAGGGATGAAGTTCAGGACGTTTTTCGCCGCGGCCGCAGTGCTAGCGCTGGCTGCAGGTCCAGCGCCGGCTGCCGACAAGGATGCCGCCGACACAGCGGTGGAAGCAGCGAAGAAGTATGCTGGCACGACCATCAGTATCGTCTGGGAGGCCGGCCTGCAGTCGCTCGACCCGCTGAACTATTCGGGCCCGCAATGGGAGAAGCTCACCGGCATCAAGGTGAAGGTGGTCGAAGTGCCCACCGATCAGATGTTCACCAAGATCATGCAGGATTTCAAATCAGGCGCCGGAGCCTATGACGCGCTGAACGTCATTCCGTCCTGGATGCCCGACCTTGCGCGTGCAGGCGCGCTCGAGCCTCTCGACAAGTATGTCGACAAGTTTGGCTACCGCGACGAGTTGCAGGACATCGCGGCCGCCTATCGCGACAACCAGATGCAGTATGACGGGAAGATCTACGGCTTCCCGGACGATGGCGACGTGATGCTGCTCTACTACCGGAAGGACATCTTCGACGATCCGAAGATGAAGGACGCGTTCAAGGCCAAGTTCGGCTACGAGCTGGCCCCGCCAAAGGACTGGAAACAGTTCGACGAGATCGGCCAGTTCATCACCGACAAGATGGCGCCGAAGGTCTACGGCGCCGGATTCTTCCGCACCGCGCCCTATCCGCAATACATGTTCCAGGAACGCTTCCGCATGGAGGGCGGCAAGTTCTTCAATGCCGACACCATGAAGGCGACGGTGAATGGCGAGGTCGGTCTCAAGGTGTTCAAGCAGATGCTGGCGGAGAACAAGTTTATGCCGCCGGGCGTGGAGCAGTGGAATTTCGTGGACAACCTCGCCGCGTTCCTTCAGGGCACGACCGCGATGACGATCTCCTGGCCGCCCTACGGCCGCTGGGCCGCGGGCTATGGCTCGGGCGAGGAAGCACTGAAGTGGGTACCGAAATCGCAGGTCGCCGGCAAGGTCGGCTACGCGCTCACGCCTCTCGGCCGTCCCGAGCTCGGGGTCGGCTTCGACCTGTCGGTCTCGGCCACCAGCAAGAACAAGGAGGCAGCGTATCTCTTCATTCAGTGGCTGAACAGCAAGAAGACAAGCCTCGAGCGGGTCCAGCTCCCCTATACGCTGCGCGATCCGTTCCGCCTGTCGCACTACGCCAGCGAGAAATATCGTGCGCTGTGGCCCGATGCTCCAGCCTATCTCGATACGATCAAGTCATCCGGTGAGAAGGGCCTGCTCGATCTCTCGCTACTGCAACAGGACAAGTACGACGAGGCGATGACCAAGGCGATCTCGAGCCTCTGGGCCGGCGAAGATCCCAAGGCCATTCTCGGTCGCATGGCGCAACAATTCGACGCGATCACCGAGAAGGTCGGCATCGAGAACCAGAAAGCCGTCTACAAGGTCTGGGCCGCAAAGCCCGGCGCCTACCCGCAATAATTGGCTGGATATCGCACGGGAGGCGTCGCCCTCCCGTGCGGTGCCGTTTTCCGGACTGATGATGACAGTTTCTGTGAGCCTCAATGGCGCCGAGCAGCGCCGCCCCAGCCGCTTCGGGCGCATGCTCGAGGACCGCCTGCCCTATCTCATCGTCGCCCCGGCCATTCTGATTCTCCTCCTGGTCGGCCTGTTCCCTCTGATCTACTCGCTGATCGTGAGCTTTCAGCGCATCACGATGACCGAGAACGACACCTCCTTTGTTGGCTTTTTGAACTATGCGGAGCTGTTCAGGGATGCCCGCCTCTGGGCTTCGCTCGGCCACACCGCCATCATCACCGCGATCGCCCTCCCCCTGGAGCTGCTGATCGGGTTCCTGATGGCGCAGCTCTTCATCGATCGCATGCCGGGCCGACAGATCTTCGTCGCACTGCTGGTGCTTCCGACGGTTATCTCTCCTATCGTCGCGGGCGCGACGTGGCGCCTGATGTTCGACGTACGCTTCGGCCCGATTGGCCAGATTCTGAGTTTCTTCGCCGGCGAGCCAGTGCGGATCCTATGGACCGTCAATCCCGCCTACGTCTATCCGGCGATCATCATCTGCGAAGTTTGGCAGTGGTCGCCATTCATGTTCCTGCTGCTGCTTGCTGCGCTGTCGAATGTTGACCAGTCGCAGCTCGAAGCCGCGGAGATCGATGGAGCGTCGTATCTGCGCGTGCTTCGCGCAATCGTTCTGCCGGCGATCGCGCCCGTGATCGCCGTGGCCTGCCTTATCCGCGGCCTCGATCTCGTTCGCATGTTCGACATCATTTGGGCCCTAACCGAAGGCGGGCCGGGCTCGATGACCGAGACCATCTCGCTCTACACCTATGTGCAGGGTTTCTCGCAATTCGAGACCAGTTACACAGCCGCGATCTCCTTCTTGGTGATTGCGCTACTGACGCTGATCACGACCCTGGTCCTCAAGCGCATGGAGCTTGCGCGATGAGGATCGGCAGGCTTCCGGCCAGAAAAGCCCGCATTCTCGCTGTCCGCTATCTCGGCGCCGGCATCGTGACCTTGCTGTTCCTGTTTCCGGTCTACTGGCTGTTCATGATTTCGTTCAAGACACCGGACGAGATCTATCATGTTCCGCCCTTGTGGATTCCCGGGCAGATCCAGTTCTCGAACTATTACGTCCTGTTTAGAGATGGCGACGTCCTGGCGATCCTGAACAGTCTGATTGTCGCCGGCGTCAGCTCCGGCATCGCAATCGTTCTCGGGACGCTCTGCGCCTACAGTCTCGCCCGGTTCGGCACCGGCGGCGAGAACCTGGCGATGTGGATTATCTCCCAGCGCATGATCCCGCCGATCGCAGTCGTCTTCCCGATTTTCCTGATCTACGTCTATTTCGGCCTCGTCGACGGCTATTTCGGGCTGATCCTCCTCTACACCGCATTCAATCTCCCCTACGTGATCTGGATGATGCGCGGCTACATCGTCGACGTTCCGCTGGAGCTCGAGGAAAGCGCGCTGGTCGATGGCCTCAATCGATGGGAGGTGATCTGGAAAGTCGTTTTCCCGATGGTTCGCCCCGGCCTCATGGCGACGTCGGTCTTCACCTTCGTTTTCGCCTGGAACGACTTTCTGTTCGCACTCGTGCTCACGCGCACCGAGGTCATCACGTTTCCGGTCATGCTGACGCACTATTTCGGCGGCCAATCGAATTTCTGGGCAAAGATCGCGGCGATGTCGGTCCTGGGGACGTTGCCGATCTTCGTCGCGGTCTCGGTGATGCAGCGCTATCTCGTGCGCGGCATCTCGCTGGGCGCAGTCAAGGGTTAGGGAGAGCGGAGTGGCTGACGTCAAGCTGTCCGGAGTACACAAATATTACGGCAACGTGCATGCGGTCCGGGGGGTGGATCTCACCATCGCCGATGGCGAATTCGCGGTTCTCGTGGGGCCGTCCGGCTGCGGCAAGAGCACTCTCTTGCGAACCATCGCCGGTCTCGAAGATCCGGATGGGGGAACGATCACCATCGGGGGCGCGGTGGTCAACGATCTGCGTCCGCGCGAGCGCAATATCGCGATGGTGTTTCAGAACTATGCGCTCTACCCTTATCTGACCGTCAGCGAGAACATCGCCTTCGGTCTGCGCGCCCGCAAGACTCCCGAGATCGAGATCAGGAAGCGGGTCAGTGAAGCCGCCGAGATGCTCGGCATCGGCAATTTCCTGCAGCG
This sequence comes from Bradyrhizobium sp. USDA3516, assembly GCF_057651995.1. Taxonomy (NCBI): domain Bacteria; kingdom Pseudomonadati; phylum Pseudomonadota; class Alphaproteobacteria; order Hyphomicrobiales; family Nitrobacteraceae; genus Bradyrhizobium; species Bradyrhizobium sp. USDA3516. The sequence goes on from NZ_JBYGYN010000010.1 coordinate 6,413, forward strand.
CTATCCGAGGCAGCTGTCCGGTGGACAGCGTCAGCGCGTCGCCATCGGCCGCGCCATCGTCCGCAAGGCCGACCTGTTCCTGTTCGACGAGCCGCTCTCGAACCTCGACGCTCAGTTGCGTGACGAGATGCGCACCGAGATCAAGCGCCTGCATCACGAGATCACGACGACCATGATCTACGTCACCCATGATCAGGTCGAGGCGATGACACTGGCCGACCGCATCGTGCTGCTGCGTGACGGAAACATCGAGCAACAGGGTGCTCCGCTGGACCTATTCGAGCGGCCCCGTACGGGGTTCGTCGCCGGCTTTCTCGGCTCCCCGTCGATCAACCTCATCCCGGCAACCCTTAAGACAAACGGTCCCGACGCAGCAGTGGTGTTTCAGTCCGGCGGTGGACTGACGCTTCCGAGCGCGAAGACGAGGCCGCTGGCCAGTATGGATGGACGAGAGATTCTCGTCGGCATTCGGCCCCAGCACTTCAGTCGGGCCAGCGGGCCGTTGCGCGACGGCGTGGTCTCCTATTCGGCCACTGCCGATCTCATTCAGCCGACGGGGACACGCACCTTCACCACCATCAAGATCGGTGGCGTAGATGCCGTTGCCGAACTGCAGGCCCATGACGTCAGCAGCTATGGCGAGCTAATCGATCTCGCCATCGACCTCAATCGCGTGGTGCTGATTGATCCGGCCAGCGGCCTGGTCATCGCATAAGCGAGAGCAACATTCGAAAACGGGAGGGATGAATGGCGTCGAGACTGTTTTCAAGCGGAATTGGCGCGCCGGAGGGTCCGGTGTGCCTGCCCGACGGCTCGATGTATGTCACGGAGATGTCCGCGTCGACCCTTTGCGTGACGCGGCTCGATCCTCGCGGCAATCGCCGCGTGATCCGGACGACGGGTGGCCGTCCGAATGGACTGACGACCGATGGCCACGGCCGGATCTGGATCGCGGAAGCTGGTTTGCAGGCGCTGATCTGCATCGACGAAAGCGGAAACGAGATCCGACGCATGCAGGGCGAAGGCGCGGATCGCTTTCTGTTTCCGAACGACCTCTGCTTCGGCCCGAACGGACTGCTGTACATGACCGACTCCGGAATGGCCGCCGAGGATTTCATCAACGGCCAGGCCTTCGTCGACGGTTATATGGATCTCGACTGGGACGGCCGTGTGTATGAGATCGATCCGGCAGCCATGAAGGTGCTCCGCGTGCTCGATCGCAAGATCCGCTTCACCAACGGTATTGCCTTCGGCCCGGACAGCCACCTCTACGCCAACGCATCATTCACCGGCGAGATCTACCGATATGACGTGCTTGGCGAGACAGTGCCGAAACGCGTCGTCTTCGGAAACGTGCTGCAGCCGGATTCCAATCCGGACTTCAAAGGGCCGGACGGGATGGCCTTCGGAACGGACGGCCGGCTCTATTGCACGGTCTACAATCAGAAGAACGTTACGGTGCTAGACCGGCGGGGTGAGGTCGCCGATCGGCTGGTCCTGGACGGACCCCAACCGACTAATTGTGCCTTTGCGCTCGAAGGCAGGAAGCTACGCGTCACTGAGGTCGGCAAGGGCCAAGTCGAGGAGATCGACATGCCTTGTGAGGGCCTGCCGCTGCATCTGCCGAAATTCGCCTGATGAGATGGCCGCGCGTTGTTTCCCGCGAGAGCGCCTCACGTTATCAAAGGAAGCCGATCGAGAGCCAGGGCACGGCGGCAACGATCAGCGTGCCGATCAGGAGCGCGATCATATAGCCCACGATCGGCTTCATGCCCTCGTCCGGATTTATGCGGCTGATGGCGCAGGCCGCGTAATAGCCGACGCCGAACGGCGGCGCGAACAGGCCGATGCCCATGGCGAGAACGACCACCATCGCGTAGTGGACATCGTTGACCCCAACCTGCCGCGCGATCGGGAACAGCAGCGGACCGAACAGGACGATCGCGGGAATCCCTTCCAGCACACTGCCGAGGATCACGAAAGTCACGATTGTCACCGCTAGGAAGACCGGTACCCCGCCCGGCAGGCTGGTCATGAACTTGGCGAGAGAAGCAGAAAATCCCGACTGGGTCAGCGCCCAGGCCATGCCCGTCGCCGCGCCGATGATAAGCAGAATCGCCCCGGATAGGGAGGCTGTCTCGACCAGCATCGGATAGATGCGACGCCAGTCGAACTGGCGGTAGATGAACAGACCCGCGCAGACCGAGTACAGGATGCCGATCGTCGAGACTTCCGTTGCCGTCGCAACCCCTTCGACGACGGCAGTCCGGATCACGAATGGCAGCGCGATGGCGGGTATCGCAACCACGAAGGCGCGGCCGATTTGCCGGCCGGTAGCCCGTTTGACGCGAGACAGGTCTTCGCGGCGGTATTGCCACCAGACTACGGCAGCGAGCATGACCGCGAGCACCACACCCGGAAGCAGCCCGCCGGTGAAGAGCGCCGAGATCGACACGCCGGTCACCGAGCCGATCGTGATCAGGACCAGCGAGGGCGGGATCGTTTCGGTCTGCGCGCCGGTTGCCGCCAGAAGCGCAACGAGGTCGCCCGGTTTGGCCCCTCGCTGCCGCATCTCGGGAAACAGGACCGGAGCCACCGCAGCCATGTCCGCTGCCTTGGAGCCGGAAATGCCCGAGACCAGATACATCGCTCCGACCAGCACGTAGTGCAATCCGCCGCGCACGTGGCCCAGCAGGCTCGCCAGGAAGCTCACCATGGCGCGCGCCATCCCGGTCATCTCGATCAGAAGGCCGAGGAAGACGAAGAGAGGCACGGCGAGCAGGATCAGATGGCTCATGCCCTCGTCCATTCGTCCGATCATCACTACGTCGGGCGTGCTCGTTGTCAGTGCGAGATAGCCGACCGTGGCGAGACCGAATGCAAACGCGATGGGCACGGCAGCAAATACCATGGCGCCGACGGCGAAAACGAAGAAGATCAGGAGATTTAGGTTGCCGAGCGGCTTCAAGACGGGCGCGAGCAGAACAAACGTTCCGATGATACCTGCGACGATCGCCAGGGCCGCCAGCAGGCTGCGCGGGCTCGCGATGCGGATCAGCCGGAGCATCGCTGCAATCAGCATCAATCCCATTCCGATCGGCAACGCAGCCGCACGCCAGGTGTTGACGATCTCGAGTGCGGGCGTCGTGACGAATACCTCGTCTGCGGCGAATTCATAGGCCGGCCAGACCACGAGCCCGAGAAACGCGAGCGACGCGGCGGCAGCGACGACATCCAGAAACGCCCGAATCGGAGCACTGAGAATACCGACGATCGCAGTCATCCGCATGTGCTCGCCGCGCTGGAATGCGATCACGGAGCCGAGCATTGCCAGCCAGAGGAAGAGAATTCCGGCAAGTTCGTCAGACCAGACAATCGGCGAGCGGAACACGTATCGACCGACGATGCCGGAAGACAGCACCGCAATCTCCGCCAGAACGAGCAGTGCTGCCGGGACCGCCACGACGTGACCAAGCACCGTGTTCGCCGTTATCACCCAACTGCGCCGGCCTGCGTGCTGGGCGCTGGCCGCCACACCGGCCTCGACGTGGGGCTTATGGCTCACGCTGGTCATGATAGCTGGCCCGCGGCTTTTTCGAGCTGCGACCATGCTTCCTCGCCGAACTTGCCCTTCCAGTCCGCGTAGAAGCTGGTCTTGGACAGGGCCTGCCGGAAGGCGGCACGATCGACGTCGATGAATTTGAGGCCCTTGGCCGAGAGATCGGCGCGAAGCGACTGGCTGAGCTTCGCGATGTCGGCGCGCTGATCGCCGGCGGAGCGGTCGAGCTCGCGCGTCACGATCTCCTGCACGTCCTTGGGCAGGCGCTCGAAGGCGCGCTTGTTGCCGAGGATCCAGTAGCCGTCCCAGACGTGCCCCGTTAGGCTGCACGTGCTCTGCACCTCATTGAGGCGAGCGGTCGCGATGATAGGCAACGGATTCTCCTGGCCGTCGACGACCTTGGTCTGCAGCGCGGAATAAACCTCGTTGAAGTTGATCGGCGTCGGCCCGGCGCCGAGCGCCTTGAAGAGCGAGGTCAGCAGCGGCGCGGGCGGAACCCGGATCTGGAAATTCTTCAGATCATCCGGGGTGCGGATCTCGCGGCCAGACGAGGTCACCTGGCGGAAGCCGTTGTCCCAGGCCTTCGACACCGCCATGATCGGCGTCTTGGCGATCTGCGCCCGGATGTAGCTGCCTAGGTCGCCATCCATCGCCTTCCATACGCTGTCGTAGTCGGTGAATGCGAAGCCGGTGTTCACGATGCCGGAGCTCGGCACCAGCGTGGCAAGGATCGAAGACGATTGGTTGAAGAACTCAACGCCGCCGCTGCGCACCTGGGTCAGGAGCTCGGTGTCGGAGCCGAGCTGATTGGCCGGGAACAGCCTGATCTCCAGCCGTCCGCTGGTCGCTTCGCGAATGCGGTCGATCGCCTCTTGCGCGCGGATGTTCACCGGATGGGTCGGGTCCTGTCCGGTTGCGAACTTGTAGACGAACTCGGCGGCAGACGCCGGACGGGTCAGAATCCCGCAGAGAGGTGCCGCGCTCGCCGCGATTAATAGCGAACGGCGGCTGATGCGTCCGGGTTTCGAGACAGTCATGTTTTCCTCCTGGTCCTGTATTGACGTTGTGCCGGCTGCATGAGCCTGCGCTGTTTTCAGCTCTCCGGGCTCTTCGCCGGCCCCATTCGGGCAACAGCCATCGCTCGCCCCCCGCAATATGCAGCGGGCGGAACACTTCACTCGTATTTGGCCTGGCTGGCGCTTAGTGCCGGTGCGCTAAAGCCACTGCTTGATCTGCCTTGCGACCTCGGCGGTGGAAATGCCGTAGCGGTCGTGCAGCGTCGGAAGTGCGCCGGCGTCAAGAAATTCGTCAGGCAACGCAATCTGGCGGAACGGCGGATGAACGCCGGAACGCATCAGGAGTGCGGCAATCGCCTCGCCAAGCCCGCCGATCGTCGTGTGGTTTTCGGCAACGACGACCAGGCGGCCTGATTTGCCGGCTTCACGCAGGATCGTCTCGGCGTCGAGCGGCTTGATGGTCGGAACGTGGAGCACCGCGGCATCGACGCGGTCGTTCGTCAGAGTTTGCACCGCCTCGAGCGCACGCATGGTCATGATGCCCGATGAGATGATCAGGACGTCCTTTCCGTCACGGATCAGCTTGGCCTTGCCGAGCTCGAACTTGTAGTCGTATTCGTCCAGCACGACCGGCACCTGGCCCCGCAGCAGGCGCATGTAGACCGGTCCGTGATGCGCCGCAACGGCGGGCACCACCTGCTCGATTTCATGCGCATCGCAGGGGTCGATGACCGTCATGTTCGGCATGGCGCGAAACAGGGCGATGTCCTCTGCGGCCTGATGGCTCGGGCCATAGCCCGAGGTCAGACCGGGCAATGCGCAGACGATCTTCACGTTGCGGTCTTCCTCCGCGATTGTCTGATGGATGAAGTCGTAGGCACGGCGCGAAGCGAACACAGCGTAGGTGGTTGCGAATGGCATAAAGCCTTCGGCGGCAAGGCCTGAGGCCGCGCCGAACAGAAGCTGCTCGGCCATGCCCATCTGGTAATAGCGGTCCGGGAATTCCTTCGCAAAGATGTGCAGGTCGGTGTATTTGCCGAGATCGGCCGTCATGCCGACCACATCGGGACGGCTGCGCGCGAGATCGACGAGCGCGTGTCCAAACGGCGCCGGTTTCGTCTTTTGCCCTTCAGCCGCGATCGAGGCGATCATGGCCGAGGTGGTCAGGCGCGGTTTGCCGGGCGGGGGTGCTGATCTGACGGTCTTCATGCCTGCCTCCCGGCTTCCAGCGCTGCCAGCGCAAGCTGCCATTCGTGCTGCTCGACGCGGATGAAATGGTTCTTCTCGCGCTGCTCCAGGAAGGGAACGCCCTTGCCCATCAGCGTATCGGCGACGATCATCCGGGGTTTTGGCTCGGGATGAGACTTGGCGACATCGAACGCGGCAACCACGACGTCGAGATCGTTGCCGTCGATGCGCTGCACAAACCAGCCAAAGGCCTGAAGCTTCTCGACCAGCGGTTCGAACGCCATGACCTGCGTCGAAGGACCGTCCGCCTGCTGATTGTTAACGTCGACGATGCCGATCAGATTGTCGAGCTTGTAATGGCCCGCCGACTGGATGGCCTCCCAGACCGAGCCCTCGTCGAGCTCGCCATCCGAGAACAACGTGTACACCCGCGCGTCGGATTTCTTGCGCTTGAGCCCGAGGCCCATGCCGACGGCGATGCTGAGCCCAAGCCCGAGCGAGCCGCCCGACATTTCCATTCCCGGCGTATAGGAGGCCATCCCCGACATCGGTAAGCGGCTCTCGTCGCTGCCATAGGTTTCGAGTTCTTCCTCGGGGACGATCCCCGCCTCGATCAAAGCCGCGTAGAGCGCGATGGCATAGTGGCCATTGGAGAGCAGGAAGCGGTCGCGCTCCTCCCATGACGGATCTTCCGGGCGGTAGCGCATTGCATGAAAATAGGCCACGGCGAGGACGTCCGAGATGTCCAACGCCTGGGCGATATAGCCCTGACCCTGGACCTCGCCCATGCGCAGCGCATTGCGGCGAATGTTATAGGCGCGGTCCGCAAGCTTGGGCGTGTTGGTCAGCGTTTCCATCGATCTGGACCTTGTCTTGCGCTCAGTGGATGAGCATGCCGCCGTTGACGTCGATCACGGCACCGGTCACGTAGGCGGAGAGATCCGAGGCCAGGAAAGTGTAAATGCCGGCGACGTCATCTGCCGTGCCGAGGCGATTGAGCGGAATGCCTTCCAGGATCTTCGTCGTCATCTCGTCGGTCAGCTTGCCCGCCGTGATATCGGTGCCGATCAGGCCGGGCGTCACGCAATTGACGCGGATGCCGTCCGGGCCGAATTCACGGGCCATCGCCTTGGCGAGACCAAGCACACCAGCCTTCGCGGCCGAATAGTGCGGGCCGCCAAAAATTCCGCCGCCGCGCTGGGCAGAGACCGAGGACATGCAGGCGATCGATCCGGACTTCCGTGCGCGCATATGCGGGATCACGGCCTGGGAAAGGAACAGAATGCCCTTCAAATTGACGTCCTGAATGCGATCCCAATCAGCCGGCGAGATATCGAGGAACCTGACCGGTTGGGTGATGCCGGCGTTGTTGATGAGAATGTCGATGCTTGCGAAGGATTCGATCACGCGAGCGACGGCCTGCTCGCAGGATGATTTGTTGGCGACGTCGCATTGCAGGCCAATGTGGGACTTGCCAAGCGATGCCGCGGCGTCCGCCGCCGCACTCGCGTCAATGTCGAGAATGGCGACCCGAGCGCCTTCGGCGGCAAACCGCCGTGCCGTGGCCAGCCCGATGCCGCGCGGCGAGGCCGCACCCGAGATGATCGCTGTCTTGCCGCTGAGCAGCATCAGTTCCTCCCGCAAATTGTTTTTCCTTGGCAAGGTTAGGAATGAACCGCGGACGCCCAACAGACAAACGCACAGTTGTCACGGATCGATGAATCTGGTTCACTTATGGGATGCTGTCGAACGTCCCGATATCGGCAATTCGCGCCTTTGAGGCCGCCGCCCGCACGGGATCGTTTCGCGATGCGGCGAATGAGCTTCACCTAACGCCGAGTGCCGTCAGCCATGCCATCCGCAAGCTGGAGGACACGCTTCGCACCGCTCTGTTCGAGCGCAGTGCGCGATCGGTGCGGCTCACGCCGGCCGGCGAAAATCTGATGCGACACACGGGAGCGGCCTTCGATCAGCTCCGCCGTGGTCTCGAGGAAGTTGCCGCGCGCGGACCACAATTGGTGCGCGTCCATTCGGCACCCAGTTTTGCCGCGCAGTGGCTTGCACCACGGCTTGCGCAGTTTCTCGCCGCTTATCCGAAGCTCGAGGTTCGACTGGCTGCAAACACGGAGTACGCGCGCTTCAGCAATGATGATTTTGATATCGACATTGTTTACGGTCCGCCGCGCGCGGAGGGGGTTGAGGTTCTTCCTCTCCCGGAGGAGACGGTCACCCCTCTCTGCTCGCCTGCCCTCGCAAAATCGATCAGGAAGCCTGCCGATCTCCTCGATCAGACGCTGATCCGTTCCGACGTGAAGCAGGTTCAGTGGCACCAATGGTTCACGGCGAACGGATTGGAGGCCCCTGCGCTCCACGGCATGAGATTCGATCGTAGCTTTCTCGCGATCGCGACAGCCGCGGAAGGGTTGGGAGTAGCGTTGGAATCAACGCTTCTGGCCGAACGCGAACTGGCGAGCGGGCGATTGGTTGCGCCACTGGCAGGACGCGCCAACGATATCCGCTACGTCGGCCATCGCCTGATCTACCCGCGGGCCAGCCGACAGAGATCGGCGGTACGAGCCTTTGCAGATTGGCTCATGGCGCAACTCGATAGCGAAAATGCCATTCCCCCCCGCTGAAGTTCTTCGCACCACGTTCGATAGTACACACGCGCGGCGAAAGAGCAGCCAGCGGGCTAAGCATAGAGCTTGCTCCAATGGATGTGAATGGCGCCAACTTAGTCATGGGAGCGGCGTGAACTTCAACCGGCTGAGCGGTGCGACCTTATCGGTGCGTGTTCTTAAACTCGGTGCTCGAACCGAGCCACTTGTCCCAGAGTTGGTTGATCTCGCCCGCCTGGTCCATCGCGAGTAGGGTCTCGTTGATCTTCGCGAGCAGCGCCGGCTCGTCCTTCTTCATGCCAACGCCGATCGGCTGCAGCACCATGGGCTCCTCGATCATCTTTAGCGGCTGCCCGGCCTCCTTGGACTGGTTCACGAGCTTGGTAATGGTATTCCGACGGCCTCGTTCTGTTGAACCGCCATGAAGGCCGAACCAGTATCGACGAAAGTCAGCGGGTCGGATTCGTTCATTCTGATCGCGAGTTCCGCATCGATTGCTCAAGATTACGAATTGCAGGGTTGGCTCGGCAGAGGTGCGTACCGGCGCGCGAGTCGTGGCACGATTTCCGGCAGGAGGCAGGATATGGTCCGAACCGTTACCCAAGTGGAGCAACGATCGATCTGAGGCTCGTTGAAATTCAGCGCGCTATACGGGATTGTGAAACGGTCTAGCGCGGAACGTCGGCCACCTTCTCCAGCTTCTGCAGGCAACGCGAACTGCGGACCACGGCCGGCATCTCCTCGTCAGGGAAGTTCGTCTTCCAGTAGGTGACGCCGACCTCGCCAACGTACATGTCGCCTCTGGAGTCTAGCGCGATCCCATGCGGCGCGAGGAACTTGCCGCTCGCAAGATCGGGGCCATCCTCGCCGCCGAGCCGCGCGATGCGCTTGCCCTTGGCGTCCACGATCGACAGCCGCGGGCCGAGATTGGGCACTTTGCGGTTGACCGGCATGGCGGGACCGAGTTCGCCGATGACGAAGGTCGGGTTCTTAGCGCCGCCGCAGCGGCACAGCGCGCACGGCCGGTGGAGGTTATTCCACTGCGCCTCGTATTTTCCGTTGCCGTCGAACACCTGCACGCGATGGTTCTCGCGATCGGCGACATAGACCCAGCCATCGGTATCAGCGACGATATTGTGCACGATGTTGAACTGGCCGGGATCGGTGCCGGGCGCGCCCCAGCTCTTGATCAGCTTGCCGTCAGGCGTGAATTTGTGGATGCGGGCGTTGCCGTAGCCGTCGGAGACGTAGATCTCGCCCTTCGGCGACAGCGCGGTGTGGGTGCAGCGATGGAGGGGCTCGCCACTCATGAACGGCGCCGGCTTTGCTGGGATGCCGATCGTCAGCAACACCTTGCCATCGGTGTTGCATTTGCGCACGGTGTGGTCGCTTCGTCGGTGCAATAGAGGTTGTCGTCGGCATCGATATGCAGGCCGTGGGCGCGGGAGAAAAGCCCCTCGCCCCAGCCGCGCAGGAAATTGCCGTCGCGGTCGAACACCACCATCGGATGGGCACCGCGGTTGAAGACGTAGATGCGATCCTTGCTGTCAACCGCGACAGAGGCGACATCGGTGAGCTGCCAGCCGCCCGGCAGCTTCGCCCAATTGTCGATGACGCGATAGCGATGCTCGCCCGAGCCGAGAATGGCTGACACCTGATTTCCCATAACTGCGTGCTGCGGCGCTTGCGCGCTCAGGCGAAGGTGCAGCCCTTGGATTCGAGCACCTTTCCGATGCCAGAGAGCTCGAGGATATCGCCACCGGCCTTGAGGGCCTTCATCACGCCGGCTTCCTTGTCCTCGCGCGCCGCCGACTTGACGCAGACATCGGCGATGTTCTCCTTCGGCACGATCACGACGCCGTCATCATCGGCGTTGACGATGTCGCCGGGGCGGACGGCGATGCCGCCGATGACGATCGGCTGATTGATGGTGCCGAGGGTCTCCTTGACGGTGCCCTTCATGCAGAGGCCGTAGGAGAAGACGTTGAAGCCGGTGTCACGTACCGCAAGGCCGTCGCGAACGCCGGCATCCGTGACCAGGCCGACGATGCCCTTGGCGACGCAGGCCGTCGCCAGCACCTCGCCGAAGCCACCCTGCTCGGGATGATCGCCCGCGCTGACCACGAGCACGTCGCCTGGCTCGGCCAGCGAGATCGCTGTGATCAGCATCATGTTGTCGCCGGGGTGGCAGCTCACCGTCAGCGCCGGTCCGCAGGCGCGCATGCCGGAATAGATCGGCTTGATGCGGGAGGTCAGCGCGCCCGATCGCCCCTGAGCCTCGTGCAGGGTGGACGGAGGAAACTTCTTGATGCGCTCGACAAGCTCGGCGGCAGGCCGATTGAATGTCCTGATCACATGCACCATGAAAACCTCCTTACGAGCGCGATCTCCGTTACACCTCCATAACCAACGGCCTTGAGGCGGCAAATTCAGAATTTGGGATTGCCGCATCGTGTTTCGTTATGGCTCGTGCTTCGGCCCGTCCAGAGGCGACGTCGGGCCACCCGTGGCAATGGCAGCCGAGCCGGGCTGGGCATCGAACGGCCCCCAGGTCTTGACGATGATCTCGAGCAGGATCTTGTAGACGGCGAATGCGGCGTCGGAGAGCGGGGCGCTGTCGGAGATGCAGAGCGACATCTGCTGCGAGGCCGACGGCGTGTTGATCCGCCGGATGCAGAGTTCGTCGAGGTTCGGCAACTCCTGTGCGATCGGCATGGGCAGCACTGCCGCCCCCACTCCGGCGGCAATCGCGGAAGAAAGGGTCGATTGGGAATGGATCTCGGCGACGATGCGCGGGCGGAGCCCGACCTCGGCACAGACCCGCTCCACTGTCTGCCGCAGGAAGGATTCCCGGTATGGCAGAAGCAGGTCGAATTGCGCGACCTCCGCCGCCGAAACGTCCTCCGAAGGCGTCTTCTCCGAATACATGCTGCGTGGCGCGACCAGATAGAAGTACTCGCGCATCAGCGGCTTGTAATCGAGACCGGTCACCGGGCGTTCGCCGTAGAGGACGGCCATATCCATGCTCCCCTTCAGCATCATCTCGCTGAGCATGACCCCGGAGCTGTCGTAGATGTGCGGCACGATGCCGGGATAGCGTTCGCGTATCTGCGTAAGCAGCGGGGTCGCCAGCAATGCCGCTGAGCTGAGCGGGGCCAGACCGATCGTGACGTTACCGGTCAGCTCCGGCTTGTTATCCAGAATGGTGCGCCTGGCTTCTTCGATCTGCCGCTGGATCGATTTGGCGTAGCGGTACAGGATTCGTCCGGCCTCGGTTGGCTTGACCCCGCGGGCGCTGCGGTCGAGCAGCTTGCACTTGAAATCCGCCTCCAGGCTCGCAATGTGCTGACTCAGGGCCGGCTGGGCGACATTTAGCACCTTCGCCGCGCTCGTCATGCTGCCGAGATCCACAACCTTGATGAAGGCCTCCAAACGTTTCGTATCCAATACGGCGTCTCCGGATATCCAGTCGGGGAGCAATGCAGCAATAGGCTGAAGCTATGGGATCAGAAGGAATTATTCTTACCACTGGGAACCTGAGGGGCCTATAGCTAGTGCTGAACTCGTCCGCGGCCGCGCTGCAGCCGACGCCATCAGCGGGTCGGACGGTAGCAGAGGAGCCCCTCGCGGATGGGATTTTCAGACTATCGGACGGCCCTGGTCACGGGCGCATCCTCCGGAATAGGGGCTGCGACGGTTCGCCGCCTGAGCGCGGAGGGGCTCGAAGTCTACGCCGTGGCCCGCGACGCCACTCGCCTGAGCGCCCTGTCCGCTGAGACCGGATGCCGCCCCTGCGTCGTCGACATCAGCGACCTCGACGCGCTTGCCACATTGGCAAAGTCGGCCGAGTTCGACGTCCTGGTCAACAACGCCGGCCAGTCCCGGCGCGGCAATATCCTGGACACCACACCCGAGGACGTCGACGCCCTGATCGATGTCAATCTGCGGGCGGTCCTGCATCTGACGCGGCTGGTCGTGCCGGGCATGGCGCACCGCGACCGCGGCCATGTCGTCAACATCTCCTCGATAGCCGGCCACTACGCGTTTGGTGGCGGCAACACCGTGTATCACGCCACGAAGGCTGGCATTCACTCACTGTCGCAGCAACTGCGCGTCGATCTCTACGGCACCAGGGTTCGCGTCACCGAGATATCGCCGGCCCGGGTCGAGACTGAGGTGTTCGGCCGGCTGCTGGGTGATCTCGCCGAAGCCAAGCGCCGCTTCTTCGACGACTATGATTCGCTGCAGCCCGAGGACATCGCCAATTCGATCGCGTTCGCGGTTGGATCGCCGGCGCGCATGAACGTCGCCTTCATGGAAGTCCTACCGACCCAGCAGGTTGTCGGCGGCCTCAATTTTGCACAGAAGAGCCGGCCGCCTGCGGAGTGAGGCATGAACGCTCCGAACCCAACAGGCCGTCAACGCGGAACGTGACTGTGGACCTCGCCAAAATCGAACAACTCGTCGACCTCGTTACGCGCTCCTCCATCGCGGAGCTGGACCTCACGCAGGACGGCACCCGCATCCGCATCCTCAAGCGAGCGTCTGCAGGAGCTCCTGCGGCCCCGGCGCAGCCTGCAAACGGGGTCGAGGTTGAGGCCCCTGCTCTCCATCACAGGGAAAGCCCAGCTCCCGAGGCCAACGCCGACATCGTCGTGCCAGCACCGATGCATGGCATCTTCTTCCGGGCTGCGGCGCCGGACGAGCCGCCGCTGGTCGAGGTCGGCGCGCGGATCGAGGCTGGGCAGAAGATCTGCATCATCGAAGCGATGAAGACCTTCATCGATATCGCCGCCGAGGCGCCCGGCGTCGTGCTTGCGGTCCTCGCGGAGAACGGTGAGGAGATCGCAGCGGGGCAAGCCCTGTTCCGGATCGGTCCTGCGGATTCATCCTGATGTTCGACAAGGTCCTGATCGCCAATCGCGGCGAGATCGCGTTTCGCATCCAACGCGCCTGTCGGGCGATGGGTCTCAAGACGGTCGTCATTCACTCTGAAGCTGATCGCGGCGCGCGCTATGTCGCGCTCGCCGATGAGGCACTTTGCATCGGGCCCGCACCGGCGAGCAACACCTATCTCAACGTTGCGGCGATCCTGCTCGCAGCAGAGGTCAGCGGCGCGCAGGCCATTCACCCGGGTTACGGCTTCCTCTCGGAGAGTGCAGAGTTCGCCGATCGGGTCGTGCGCGCCGGCCTCACCTTCATCGGTCCGCCGGCCGATTGTATCCGGATCATGGGCGACAAGGTCGCGGCCAAGCGCGCGATGCGGCTGGCGGGCGTGCCTTGCGTGCCCGGGCCGGACAGCGCCCTACCGGATGATCCGGCCGAGGTGCGCGCGATCGCGCGCGACATCGGATACCCCGTCATCATCAAGGCCGCCGGCGGCGGCGGCGGACGCGGCATGCGGATCGTGCGCAGCGAGGCCGCGCTGGACGAGGCGTTGGCGCTGACCCGCGCGGAAGCCAGCAAGGCCTTCAAAAACGCTGCGGTCTATATCGAGAAATTCCTTGAAAAGCCGCGCCATATCGAGATCCAGGTGCTGTGCGATCAACATGACAACCATCTCTGGCTCGGCGACCGCGACTGCTCGCTCCAGCGCAGGAACCAAAAAGTAGTCGAGGAAGCTCCCGCGCCAGGTATCGACCGCGCGCTGATCGAGCAGGTAGGCGCGAGCTGCGTCGAGGCCTGCCGGGGGATTGGCTATCGCGGTGCCGGCACCTTCGAATTCCTTTACGAGGACGGACAGTTCTTCTTCATCGAGATGAACACGCGCGTCCAGGTGGAGCATCCCGTCACCGAGATGACGACGGGCATCGACATCGTCAAGGCGCAGATCCAGATCGCGCAAGGCGAGCCGTTGGGCATCGTGCAAGGCGACATCGCACGTATCGGCCATGCCATTGAATTCCGCATCAATGCCGAAGACCCCATGACCTTCGCGCCCTCGCCGGGCACGATAACGCGCTGGGATGTTCCCGGCGGCATCGGCATCCGCGTCGATTCGCATATCACCGCCGGCGCCACCGTTCCACGGCACTACGACTCACTGATCGGCAAGCTGATTGCCCACGGCGGCACCCGCGACGAAGCTATGGCGCGTGCGCGCGTCGCCTTGTCCGAGCTGCGCGCCGAAGGCATCCGAACCAATGTGCCGCTCCACCAGGCGATCCTCACCGATCCGACCTTCTGCCGGGGCGGCTACGACATCCACCATCTCGAGCACTGGATGAATGCGAAGGTGGCCGCGCAATGACGGCGTCCGACCGGCCGCGGATCAGCCTGCTCGGGACATCGGCGCTCCTATTCGAGGCACCCGGCGCGTTCGACCTGCCGCACCAGCGGCGCATCTGGGCGCTGGCGGCCACTGCATCGAAATGGCCCGGAATCCGCGAGGCCATTCCTGGCATCACCAACATGATGCTGACTTTCGAGACGCCTCCGCGCGAGCTCGACACCCTGGTCGCCGCGCTCAACGACGGCTGGGACGCGGCGGAAGGCCTCGCGATCGGCGGCCGCGAGATCAGGCTGCCTGTCACCTATGGCGGCGAGATCGGATCGCAGCTTCAGTCCGTCGCCGATAATTGCGGCCTGTCTGTCGACGACGTGGTCTCGATCCATGCCGCCCCGCTCTACACGGTGTTCGCGCTCGGCAGCCATCCCGGCTATTGCTATCTCGGCGGCATGGACCCGCGCATCACCATGCCGCGGCGGCAGACGCCGCTGCAACGCTCCGCGGGCGGCTCGGTGTCGATCGGCGGATCGCAGACCGGTGTCTCCGCATCGCCCGGCCCCAGCGGCTGGCACGCCATCGGGCATACGAGCTGGACCTTCTTCGATCCGTCCTGGCCGACGCCGGCTGCGCTCGCGCCGGGTGATACGATCCGGTTCGAGATCGAACGGGTGATCCGGTGATCGAGATCCTGTCAGTCACAGGGCCAGCCAGCGTCCAGGATCTTGGCCGCTTCGACCAGTATCGCTTCGGGGTCGGCACGTCGGGTGCGATGGACGATGTCGCCCTGCGTGCCGGCAACATCCTTCTCGACAACGACGAGAACGCCGCCGGCATCGAAATTCCGATGCTGCCGTTCAAGCTTCGTTTCGGCCGGGACATGGCCTTTGCTCTCACGGGCGCCGGTGTCGAGGCCGAGATCGCAGGACGCGTGATCCCGCCATGGTGGCGGTCGCACGCCCGTGCCGGAGATATTCTGACAATCAAGGCGATGCCCCGCGGCGCACGGCTCTATCTGACCATCGGCGGCGGCATCGACGTGCCCATGGTGCTGGGCTCGCGCAGCACCCAGTTTCGCGGCGAGTTCGGCGGTTGGCACGGACGGCCGCTCCAGGTGGGCGACATCCTGCCCTCTGCGGCATCCACCGCTACCATCGACGAGCTCGGGGTCGAGCCGGCCGAGATCACGCTGGCGCGGCCGAACACCGCCGCGGATGAGACCATCGTCAGGGTCGTGATTGCCGGCGAGTATCACGGGTTCGACGCCGCCACGCAGGCGCTGTTCTGGTCCAGCAGCTGGAAGATCACGCCGCAGAGCAACCGTTACGGCTACCGCCTGCAAGGCCCCGCCGTGAAGCCGAAGGCACCGATCGAGAAGCGCTCGCACGGAATCGTCCCCGGCGTCATCCAGATTCCGCCGAACGGACAGCCGATCATCCAGATGCGCGACGCGCAGACGTCCGGCGGCTACCCGAAGATCGCAACCGTGATCGGCGCCGATCTGTGGCGCGTCGGGCAGGCCCGGCTCGGCAGCAGTATGCGGTTCGAGCAAGCTGCTTACGCCGATGCGCTGGCAGCCGAAGCCGAGATGTCGACCTATCTCGATCGGCTCAGGACCAATGTGCGCCTTGTCGAGGAGACCCGAACATGCGGATCGAGCTGACCGACATCGCGCGTCTGGCGCAGATCCTCGAAAGGTCCGGGGTCGACACGATCGAGATCGAGGAGCCCGGCCAGTCCCTGAAGCTCGTCGTCGACACGGGACCGCGAATGGCCGTATCGCCGACGCTTGCCGCCTCCGCCGCCGACCATTCCGTCATCGCCAAAGCCGACGTCGCAGGGCATTTCCTTGCGGCTCATCCCTGGCGGGACAAGCCGTTCGTCGCACAGGGCCAGCGCATCGAGGCCGGCGCGATCGTCGGCCTCGTCAAGATCGGGCTCTTGTATGCGCCTATCGTGGCGCCGGCCGCCGGCACCGTCGATGCCGTGATCGCGCAGACCGGTGCAACGGTCGGCTACGGCACACCGATTGTGCGCATCCGCCCGCTCAGTTGAGCAGCACGGTTGCCGGCGTGACTTCGCCGCCGCCCTGCTCGATCACGCGGCGCACCGTGCCGGCAAGGTTGACCGATCCGGGCGTGTCGCTGTGGATCAGGATCGAGCGCGCCTCGACCTTGATCGACTTGCCCTCTATGGTCCCCACGGTGCCGCTGTCGAGGAAGCGCTTGACCCGCTCGGCCACCGCCTCGGTCGAGGTGATGACCGAGTTCGGAAGCTTGCGGGACACCAGGTGGCCGTGCTCGTCATAGGCGCGATCAGCCAGGAACAGAGTGAGGATGCGCAGGCCCACCTTGCGCGCGGCGCGCACGATCTCGGCGTCAGGCTGCGAGAACACGATGAAATCGCGATTGATGGTCGCAATCGCACGGGCAACGACATCGGCCATGTCAGGGTCGGCATTGACCATGTTGCCCATCGCGGCGTGGAAGCTGACATGGGTCACGCGATGGCCCGCATTGGCCGCGATCGCCTGCAAGGCGCCGATCTGATAGACCATGTGCTTCTCGAGCTCGGCGGCATCCATCTGGATCACGCGGCGGCCAAATCCGAGCAAGTCAGGCAGGCCGGGATGGGCGCCGACCTCGACCCCCTTCTGCTTTGCCAGGCGAACCATGCGATCCATGATGATGGGATCGCCGGCGTGGAAACCGCACGCGACGTTGGCCGACGAGATTATACCCATCAGCGCCTCGTCGTCGCAGATGCGATAGTTGCCAAAACCTTCGCCCATGTCCGAATTGATGCCGATTTTCATGTTCGTACCCTGCTCTTGTTATTGTTGACGTCCACTCAAAGCGCTCGATAGAGATCCGCGGTCGCGCGTAGCTTCGCGAGATAGTCGTTGACGGGAGCCATGGCCGCGACCGCGTCCTGATAGCTCACCTCACTGAAGGCGATGACCGATCCCGGTGCCGCCTGGCCGAGGCGCCAGAGGTCGGCCTGGATCACGGCCGCCATCTTAGGATAGCCACCGGCCGTATTGGCATCGCTCATCTGGATGATCGGCTCGCCGGCCGGCGGCACCTGCACGACGCCGGCCACCACACCGTGTGAGCGCATCTCGACCGGCGCGTCCAATGTCAGCTTGCCGCCGGCGAGGCGGTAGCCGCCTCGATCGCTCTGAGCGCTGATCTTCCATCGCGTCGACCAGAACGTCGCCTGCATCGCCTCGGAAAACAGGTCGTACTCGCCTGCCCGCATCACGCGTATCCGCAGCACGCGATCATCCGCTGGAGCGGCGCCTTCGATCGCGACATCCGGCGGCGCGACGCCGAAGTCGAAGCGGCCCTCGCCGCTGTGCGACGAACTCCCGATCGGCACGACGTCGCCCGCCTGCAAGGTACGGCCCTCGAGCCCGCCGAAGCCGCCGCGTACATGCGTACTGCGCGAACCCAGCACGCGCGGAACATCGACACCGCCGCCGAACGTCGTGTAGACCCGCGCACCACGCCGCGGCGCGGTGATCGCGAGAACGTCGCCCGCCTTCGCGCGCGTGCACCACCACGGCCGAACGGGCAATCCCGCCAGTGTCGCGTCGTGATCCGCGCCGGTGAGCGCAAATGCCGTCTCGGCCGAAAAGCGCAGGCGGAACGGAAAGGTCTGGATCTCGATGCCGGCCGCATTGTCGTCGTTGCCGAGCAGCGCATTGCCGGCGGCGAGCGCGACGGGATCCATGGCGCCCGAGGTGCTCACGCCGAAACGGCGCGCGCCGTGACGGCCCAGGTCCTGGATCGTGTTGAAGGCGGGGCTGGCCAGGATCTCGATCACAGCTCGATCCGATCGATCCTGAATTTGACACGGTCGCCCGGAAGCATGAGCGAGGGCTGCTCGGAATTCGGATCGAACATCACGATCGAGGCCCAACCGATGGCATTCCATCCATTCGGACTTGTCAGCACCGCGACGCCCGTCTGCATCCCACCGATGGTCACCGAGCCTGCGCGCATGTTGAGCGACGGCACGGATTTGCGCGGCATGGTGATGCGCGGATCGAGGCCGTGAAGATAGCCGAACCCCGGCGAGCTCGCGACCGCACAGACGGTGTATTCGCCTTCGCTGTGAATCCTGATGACGTCGCGCTCCGGCAGTCCGGCGCGGCTTGCGACTGCCGGCAAATCGAAGCCGAGCTCGCCGCCATAGACCACGGGAATCTCGATGAGCTTCCCGTCGGCCTTGCGGCCGGGCACACGATGCCACAGCTCGACGATCGAAGCACTGAGCATGCCGATATCCGCCGGCGGCTGCTCGAATACGAGCATCACATTGGTGACGCCAATGACAGCCTCCTGGACGTTGGGCCAGGTGGAAACCGCATCCGCAAGGGCCCAGATGCGGCCCTGCTGCACCAGGTCGAAATCACCCGGTGCCTCGACCAGCATCGCAAGCGTGCCGATCAGGCTGATCTTCGGGCTTTTCTCGATCGTGCCGACAAAAGGAGCGTTGGGCTGATTAATCGACAAAAGGGCCTCGCTGGTCGAACGCCCGTGGCGCTGCCACCCCTAAAGCGCGATGAGATTTGGATGAATCGCCATCGCGCTCCAGGTTGTTGTTACGCATGATCTTTTCGGAAAACCGCTTCGCACTTTTCCGGATCATGCTTTAGATCTAGCCAAGCAGCGCAAGCCGATCCAAGACGATGTTCGTCTGCGGGTATAAGGGATGTCGATTGCCCGCAAGACGCTGCACTCGCCTCCGGTTTCAGTGACGCGCAATGACGTGATTGCTCGGCGACTCCCACCGCGCCACGACTTCCTCGCCCACCGCGTATCGGAGCCCGGCCTGCTGCGACTGGTTCTGCTCGAACACAATGATCTGGCCGCCACTCGGTGTCTTGAGATAGTAATGACTGACGAATCCCCGATAGATGGCCTGGTCGACGCGCGCCGTCACGCTGTTGGCACTCTGCGCTGCCGGGCTCTGGCCAACACGCTCGACCACGATCGCCTCGGGCCTGATCGAAACCATCACGTCGCTGGCCGACGACGGGATCTGATCAACCTGAAGGCTGAGTTCGGGCGAGACACGAATGACCGCTCCGCTTCCGTTGCGCTGCTCGACGGGCCCCTGAAACAGATTTGACGCGCCGATGAACTGCGCGACGAATTTCGAGGCCGGACGCTGGTAGATTTCCGTCGCCGAACCGACCTGCTCGAGCTTGCCGTCGCGCATGACCACGATCTTGTCGGCCATCGTCAGGGCCTCGTCCTGGTCGTGGGTCACCATGATTGTGGTCAGGCCGAGCCTGCGCTGAAGCGCGCGCAGCTCGACCTGCATGCTCTCGCGAAGCCCCTTGTCGAGCGCCCCGAGCGGCTCGTCGAGCAGCAGCATGGCCGGCTCGATCACGAGGGCCCGCCCCAATGCGACGCGCTGCTGCTGGCCGCCGGAGAGCTGCGCCGGATAGCGCTTGCCGAAGCTGGAGAGCTGCACGAGGCTGAGCGCCTCGCCCACCTTCCTTGCGGCATCGGCCTTGGATATGCCGCGCATCTCGAGGCCGAAGGCGATGTTCTCCTCGACGGTCAGATGAGGAAACAGCGCGTAGTTCTGGAACAGCATCCCGACGTTGCGTCGATGCACGGGAACATCCGTCATCCTCTTGTCATTCACGAAGACGTCGCCGGATGTCGGGCGGATCAGCCCCGCGATCATGCGGAGGCAGGTCGTCTTGCCGCACCCGCTCGGACCGAGCAGCGCGACCATATGGCCGGGCTCGATCATGAGCGAGACGTCGTCGACCGCAACGGTGCGGTTATATTCCTTGCTGAGGCGGTCAAGCCTGACTTCGGAAGACCTCATGGCACCTGTCCTAGCTCGTAAACACCTGATTATAGCGCTCCAGCCACGGGCCGCGGCGGGGAACGATGAACTTCCAATCCGGCGTGAACAGTCCGAGATCGGTCGCCTTGGTGTCGGGATAGGCCAGGAACTTGGCCGTCTCCGGCTTGAAGTCGATGCCGCCGACCGAGGGCGCGCTGAGCGTCTGCTCGGACAGCATCTTGGCGACCGAGGGCTCCAGAATGCGGTTGATCAGGGCACAGGCGAGCTCGGGCTCAGGCGCATTCTTGACCAGAGTCATGCTGTTGATGCCGGTGAAGGCGCCTTCCTTCGGGAAGGTCATGTCAATCGGCATGCCCCTCGCCGTGTGCGGATAGATCGCCTTCGAGTATTCGATGCCGCCGATCGTCGCCTGGCCCTGGGCCACCTGGAGCACCTGTGCCTCGCTGTCGTAGATCGTCAGGACATTGGGCTTGAGAGCGGCGAGCTTGTCCCAGCCGCTATCGACCAGATATTGCGCCTCCTGCAGCGGCTTGCCGGTCGTGAGCGCCGTGGCCACGATGAGCATCAAGACGCTCTGGGTGTTCTTGGGCGTGTTCAAGAGGATCTGCTTGCGGTATTTCGCGTCGAAGATCTGCTCATAGCTCTCGAGCGGCTTCGTCACCTGCGGATTGATGAACATGGCCGCGCTCGAGATCGAGAATCCGACGCCGTAGCCATCCTCGAACAGGTACCGCTTATAAACCTTCTCGACGTTGGGAATTTTCCCGGCGTCGAGCTTGTCGATCAACCCTTCCTGCTTGGCCTGGGGGATGCCGACATCGTCCATCATCATCATGCTGAAGCGCGGCGTGTCGCGGGTCGCGCGCAGAGCGGCGATGTTGGAGAGCGTCGCGCCTTCGATCGTGAAGACGCGGCACTTGAACTCGGCCTCGAACTTGGGAATGACCTCCTTCTGGATAAGCTTGCCCAGCGCGGAGTTGTAGACGCCGACGTGCAGTTGCTTGGCGTCCTGCGCCCACGACCGGCTGATGATCGTCGGGAAAGCAACCGCGGATGCACCGGCCTTAATGAGAGTCCTACGTGTCAGCTTCATGGGTCCAATCTCCATCTAACCAATGCACATCAGGCAGCCAGCGCGCGGCGAAGGCCGACCAGTTTCTCCAGCAGCAGCACGCCGACGATCGCCATCAGGATGATGATCGTCGACATCGCCGGCACGGAAGGGTCAAAGACGTTGACCAGTTGCCGCATCAGGACGAGCGGCACGGGCGAGTATTCGGAGTTCGCCAGCCACATCGTGACCGGGTAATTGTCGAAGGACACCATGAAGGCGAACAGCCCGCCGGCGGCGACGCCCGAGGCGATCTGCGGCAGCGTCACGCGCCAGAAGGTGGTCAGCCGGTTCGCGCCGAGGGTGCGCGCGGCGTCCTCCAGGTTCTCATCCACGAGCTGGAGGCTGGTGACCACGGTACGGATGACATAGGGCGACGTCACGACCACATGGCCGATCAGGAGGTTGAGGCGCGCATCCTGCGAGCCGAGCCTGGTGAGGACCTGAAGCAGCGCCAGGCCGGTGACCAAGGCCGGGAAGATCAGCGGCGACAGCAAGAACCCCTTGATCGCGGCCAGACCAAAGAACTTGCCGCGCACCAGCGCGAAGGACGCCGGCACGCCCAGCAGCAGCGAGCCCGCGGTCGTGCCGAGCGCAAGGAGGATGCTCAGCCTCATCGCCTCGAGGAAGTCGCGGTCCTGGAGAACCTTGGCATACCATTTCAGCGTGAAGCCCTGCGGCGGGAACGTCACGAAATAGGAATCAGAGACTGACACCGCCATGACGAGGAGCAGCGGCGCCAGGATGAACAGCATCATGCCGGCGGTGATGGTGTAGAGAATAAAGGCGCCGAAGCCGGAAAACCGCTCGTCCATCACTCGGCCCTCCTGAGACGCCGGCCTTCCAGAAGCCACATCGAGACGCCGTTCACCGCGAGGACCAGGCCGACGAGAACGACGGCGATCGCAGCCCCGAACGGCCAGTCGTAAACGACGAAGATCTGCTGCTCGATCAGATTGCCGAGCATGACCGCCGAGGCGCCGCCCAGGATCGCCGGAATGACGAAGGAGCCGGCGGTGAGTGAAAAGACCAGGGTAAAGCCCGCGACGAAACCGGGCATGCTCAGCGGCAGCGTCACGCGGAGGAACACCTTCCACCATGGCGCGCCCAGCATCCGGGCAGCATCTTCGAGGTTGGGATCGATCTTGCCGAGCGCCGAGGCCAGCGGCAGAACCATCATCGGGAAGAACACGTGCAGGGATCCGATGACGACGGCGGCCTCGGTGTAGAGGACCGATATCGGTGCGTCGACGACGTGCAGCGTCATCAGGATCCAGTTCAACATGCCCTTCGGACCGTTCTGAAGCACCAATTGCCAGCCGTATCCGCGCACGACGACGCTGACGATCAGGGGCGCGATGACGATCAGGGTGATGATGCGGGTGACCATCGGACGGCTCTTGACCATCACGAGGGCGACGGGATAGGCGAGCACCGTCGCAAGCAACGAGGTGATGATGCTGATACGCAGCGTCGTCCAGAGGACGCGCGCGTAGAGCTCGACGTTGACCAGACGGGCGTAGTGCGCGAGCGTGAACGGACGGCCAATGATACCGCGGCTGTCCTGGGTCTGAATGCTTGAGAGCAGCAGCCCTAGCGCCGGATAGAAGAAGAAGTACGTGAGGAACGCCAGCATCGGGATGGCGAGAAGCCCGACCGGGAGAGCGAGACGCCACCGCGATGCCCGCCGGGTTGCCGGTGGAGCTTGAACACCTAAGACTGCCACCGCATCGTTGCTGGTGGTCATCGCTGGCCGTCCTCGACTGCGCGATACCAAGGCATACCCCTCTGCTGCACAAAGCTTATGCGTCGGCATCCTACAGGACCAAGAACATCTTCGTTTAGGGGCATCAGGATGGATTATGACAATTGGTTCGGCATACTGCTCCGATCTTGGCCGATGAATGCCGCGTGATGCATCTTTCGCACTGCACCAGGCGAGCCGCCATCCCGATGCGCGGTCAGCGCAGGCCTTCGCAAAAACTGGCGATGCGTCGGCAGCCCTCCTTGAGTGATTCGGTATCGGTCGCGTACGAAATCCGGAAGTACGGGCTCATGCCATAGGCGCTGCCCGGGACAGCCGCGACATGATGTTCTTCCAGCAGAGCCGCAATGAAGTCGGCATCGGTATCCAGCCGTCGGCCGGCCTTCGTGGTCTTGCCGATGCAGCCCGCGATGTTCGGAAACACGTAGAAGGCGCCTTGCGGCTTGTGGCAGGTGATACCCGAAATCTGATTGAGCAGCTTGACCACCAGATCGCGCCGGTCGCGATAGATGTCAGCGCGCTCCTTCAGGTAGTCCTGCGGTCCGTCCAGGACCGCGACGGCCGCCGCCTGGCTCACCGTGCAGATTCCACCGGTCGCCTGACCGTGGACGTTGTTCATCGCCTCAATCAGGTCCTTGGGACCGCCACAATAGCCGACCCGCCAGCCGGTCATGGCGTAGGCCTTGGACGCGCCGTTCACTGTCACGACGCGATTCTTCAGCTTCGGCTCGACCTCTGCGATGGTGCAGAACTCGAAACCATCATAGGTGAGATGCTCATAGATGTCGTCGGTGAGAATCCAGACATCGGGGTGCTTCAGCATGACGTCGGCGATCGCGCGCATCTCTTGGCGCGTGCAGGCAGCCCCGGTCGGGTTGTTGGGAAAATTCAGGATCAACCACTTCGTTTTAGGCGTGATGGCTGTCTCCAGATCCGCGGGGCGGAGCTTGAACTGGTTGTTCTCCGGGCAAGGCACCGCGATGGGCGTCCCCTCCGCAAGGAGAACGATGTCGGCATAGGTGATCCAGCCCGGTGCGGGAATGACGACCTCGTCGCCGGGATTGCAGGTCGCAAACAGCGCGTTGAAGATGATCTGCTTGCCGCCATTGGCGATCAGGATCTCGTCGAGGCCGTAGTCGAGATTGTTCTCGCGTTTGAACTTGCGCTGGACCGCGGTACGCAGCGCGACGGTTCCCGGCTGCGCCGGATACTTGGTATCGCCTGCGAGGGCGGCCCGATGTGCGGCCTCGATCGCGTGCGGCGGCGTCGGAAAATCGGGCTCGCCGGATGACAGACCAACGATCTTGACGCCGGCGTCCCGGAGCTCGCGCGCCTTGTCCGTCATCGCCGCCGAGGCCGACACCTTCACAGTCTTGAGGCGGGTTGCGAGTTCAGGCATTGTCTGCTCCACTTCTCATCTCTTTCAAACGTGCGGCCTCGGATCGGCTCGCAAATCGCAATTCGCCGACGACCTGGAACGTGGGTACGACCTCGATCGTCGCGACGTTCATCCGCGCCGGCGATCCGACCGCGAACGCAATGGCATCGGCGATGTCTTCGGATTGAAGTGTTTCGAACGCCCCGACGAAGCGGGCATCCGGATTGTCGGCAGCGTTCTGGTTCTGGAAGATGCTCGTCGCCACACGCCCGGGTGAGACTTCGGTAACACGAACGCTGGTGCCGTAGAGATCGACGCGCAATTGCTGCGACAGCGAATGAACGCCGGCCTTCGTCGCGTGATAGGCCACAGATGAGTTGAATGTCGTGGCGTTCTCGCCGAATGCATAGTGGCCGGCGATCGACGAGACATTGACAACGTGGCCGCGGTTGCGCCGCGCCATACTGGGTGCGATCAGCCGCGTCAGGTGCAAAACCGCGCGCAGATTGACGTCGACCAGCGTGTCGACATCGTCAGGCGCGGTATCCAAGATGGTGCCGCGCCGCGACTGGCCGGCATTGTTCACGAGAACATCGAATTCAGCCGAACTCGCAAGGCGCTTCAAAGCGTCGAGATCGTTCACGTCAACCGCGCTTGCGTGACATCCGGTCTCAGCTGATAGGCTGGCCAGCCTGCGAACGTCGCGCGCCAGTGCGTGAACCTCAAGCCCCTCGGCGCGGAGGCGACGAACCGTTGCAGCCCCGATACCGGAGGACGCGCCCGTCACCAACGCCGTTCGGTAGTCCGAAAATCCCATTCGCAAGGCTCGCTTGCCGTCAGCCAGAGCGGCGGAAAGCTACGTGCAGGGATTGGCACCCGCATACAGCGGATTTGTTCTGCCCTCATAAGGACATCCAATATCCCCCAGCCGAAAGTCGTCCGGCGTGCGAGCCATAAGCACAACCGATGCAGGCAGAGTGAATTTCTCTTACTCGTCACCGCGCGCATCCGCCTACATTTTGCGATGCGCTTCGCTCACCCATGGGAGACGGACTAGTGTTGGAAGTCGGCAATCGGATCGTCATGGTCTCCGGGGCTTCGCGCGGCATCGGACGCGCCGTCGTCGACCGGCTGCTAGAGTCGGGCTTTCGCGTATCGGCGGGGCTTCGCGATCCGAGCCGCCTCGTCGAGAGCGAGAGGCTCATGACGCACTACTATGACGCCGAAGACGTCAAGAGCCCGATCTCCTGGGTCAACGCAACGGTCGCGCGGTGGGGCGGCGTCGATGCTATGGTCAACGCGGCCGGCATCAATCCGAAGGTCCGTGTCTCTGATGAGGGCGAGAACGAGCTGGATGAGATGTGGCGCGTGAACGTCAAGGGTCCCTTGCGCCTCGTGAGAGCCACCCTCCCCCATCTGGCCGTGTGCGGTCATGGCCGGGTCGTCAATCTGGGATCGCTAGCTGGCAAGCGCGTCGGAAGCAACGTTGGTTACGCGATGACCAAGTTCGCCGTCGTTGCACTCACCCACGGCATTCGCCGCGAAGGACGCGCGGCGGGAATTCGGGCGACGGTCGTCTGCCCGGGTTACGTTGCGACGGACATGACGCTGAACGACGACGAGATCCCGCGCCACGAGATGAGCCAGCCGGGCGACATCGCACGCTTGGTGGAAACTGCGCTCATGATGCCGAACAATGCGTCGGTCTCCGAGATGCTCGTGCACTGCCAGTTCGAACCGATGCTATAGGCCCGGCCGGAACGGTTATCATATGGCAGAGGTTGACCCGAACGGCAACCCAAGAACTGCCGCGCTGCATTTCGTCTTCGTTTAACTTTCCGCCACCTCAACGCAGCGGATGCGCAGATCTATCTTGTGCCCGCACCGGCCGGTCCCACGTGCTTGAAGCTCGCTCGTACGTTCGCAGATCGGATGCGGCCCACTTCCGGGGCCTGCCCACCAAAAATCTGCCGGCATCATCATCACGGGCATGCAATGAGCAGCAGCATGCTGAGCATCATGGTGCTGCTGATGATGGGCGGGATATACCGGTACCATTGCTGCCGAACTGGCTGCTAGGCTCGCGCAAAATTATCTTTCTTGGCGAACAGAGGCGCCGCGCTGTCGAGCACCTCTTTCGGAAGCATCCTCAATTGCTCTGCGTCGAACGGGAGGTGAGTGAGATAGTTCGCCACCAGAGCGCCTACGGCTCCAGCCTGCGCTGCATCTCGTTGGCGTTTTAGCGCCTCCCTGTCCGGCCGACGGGACAGCCATAGTTTACGGGCGGCCCAAACCCGCGGGTCGGGAGCCACGATACGCACCGGTTCGCCTTTTTCGTCGATGGCCACCGCCTCGAACGCGGGGGCATTCTGCAGCCAATCGAGGCCTTCGATCTGCACAGCGGCTAGATCTTCCGGGTCTAGGCCGATCTTGTCTGGAGCCTTCTTCCAAGGTGGGCTCCGCATTGGCTTGATCACATCGACGAGATAGCCATCCCGGTTTACGGCACGGAACGTCTGCTTGGCACGTTCGAAGCTGGTATCCACTCGCTTGAGTATCTTCATGAGCGATGATTCAGAGACGTCGTCGTCCGCGACGAACGTAAGGCCGCCGCGTGCGTCGAACAGCAGATCGAGGTCTTCCGTCGTAGCCAAGCCTGGATCGAGTCTGACGCCGGAAGAGGCCTCGTAACCGTAGATCGCGTTCGTCCCAAGAATCCGAATGCCGGAACCCAGAATTCCGAAGCCGTCGAGCGCGCGCATGATCCGCGCTCCCAGCAACGGCACGCGGCCCAAGCCGAGCGCACGATTGACCGCGGCTTGCCGTTCCAGGGTATCGCGCAAATTCTTCACCCTGTCTTCTGCAGCAGCACGTTTCGCTTCGAAGTCCGCCTTCATCTTTTCAGTTTCGGGGGAACGCGCGCCCAGCGAGGCCTGCTTCCGGACGCCTGCGTTGTTGTAGTAGCTGCGGACGAGGTACTGGCGGCCTTTCGACTCCGCCCAAGTCAGGGAACCCCGATGAGCATTGTAGGCCTCCTTTGCGTCCCGTAGGGCCTGGAACCGTTGCTGACTATTGATCACCTCTCGGCGCTGGTCATTGTTAAGCTCTTGAAAATCCGTGGTTTCGACGACCCTAACTAATTTTAGACCCCACTGTTGAAACTGTATTTATCCTTAAATATCAATAGTTTCAACAGTTCAATCGAAAGTTCAGGCCAGGTGTTGAAACAGCAACCCGTCGGCCCCTTGGGAGACAGAGATTTCTTTCGTTTATGCGCTTATTGCGTCTGGTTCGAATGGTGCTTTCATACCGCCCATCGAGAATCACCGTGCCAGCCTATGCCCAGGAGCTAGGGGTTGACCGGCTGCCTCCGCCAGCGAGAAGGTGGCCGCCAACCAGCTTCGTCAGATGCTGGGGTCCCATGCTCATGGCGGCGTAAAGCTGCGTTTGCTCCAGGACGAGCACAAGAAGCCTACTGAGATCACCCTGCCCCCCAAGCCTATCGTGCCTGCTGATGGAATTGTTGCGGCAAATCGTGCGTGGCGATGCGGTGTCGCTTGTGCCCGTGCATGAGATGCTGACGACGCAGCAGGCAGCGGATAACCTGAATGTTTCGCGTCCGTTCCTGATCTCACTTCTGGAACGAGGTGACATGAATTACAGAATGGTGGGCCGTCATCGCAGGATCAGGGCAGAAGACCTGTTTGCCTATAAACGCGTGCGGGACAAGAAACGCAGCAAGGCTCTTTCCGACCTCGCCGAACTGGACGCCGAGAACATGTAGAGCTTGTTTGCAAATCGATTTACTGCACTTGGCCGCCTGCACTTGCGAGCACAGGAAGCCGCGGAGCTGCAGGAGACAGTTGACCTGCTGAGCCCGTACGTCGAAGCTCTCCAGGGCTAGTGCGAGTATCGGCACTACGGCCAGACCCGGTAGCAGCAGCGCATCATGCTGCCGGGCATCGGCATTTCCGAGTGGACGACCTGAAGGCAGATATGGTGCGAGCAAGCAAGAAAGTCGAACCATGTTGCTTCTCAATCAGCACAATGAACACGGCACCTCCCTGGCTTCATCGGATGCAGAAATATTGAGCGTCGAAGCCGCTCGCGAAGTGGAGCGGTTTCTACGCCATCGCGCTGGCCACAAAGAGACTCCACTCGTCTCTCTGCCGGGCCTTGCTCGTGAGATCGGCGTGGCCTCGATCCACATAAAAGACGAGGGCCATCGGCTCGGGCTTGGCAGTTTCAAAGCCTTGGGTGGATCCTATGCCGTGATCCGGCTGGTCTTGGAGGAAGCAACTCGGCGGCTCGGCCGAGCTGTTGACGTCTCTGAGCTTCAGACACCTGACGTGATGGCCGTGGCTCGGGAGATGACGGTATCCTGCGCCACCGATGGAAATCATGGCAGGTCCGTCGCGCAAGGCGCCCGACTCGTTGGCGCGAAATGTGCCATATTCGTTCACTCCGGGGTCAGCGATGAACGTATCGACGCAATCGCCCGTTTTGGTGCGCAGATGATCCGGGTCAACGGCAACTATGACGACTCGGTCGTAGAAGCATCCCGAGTTGGCGCAGAAAAGGGTTGGATCACGGTCTCTGATACGTCCTGGCAGGGCTATGAGCGTATCCCCGGATTTGTAATGCAGGGATATACCGCACTCTTGAGTGAAGCACTGCGACAGCTCGCCAAAATCCCGACCCATGTCTTCGTCCAGGCCGGGGTTGGCGGAATCGCCGCAGCGGTAGCGGGACATCTTTCGGTTCTATTCGGCAACAACCGTCCGTTCTTTACGGTTGTCGATCCCTCGCGTGCAGCGTGCCTCTTCGAGAGCGCTCGAGCTGGCCGTCTGGTCAAGGTGCCTCATGAGCGGCCGACGGTGATGGCGATGCTCGAGTGCTATGAACCTTCGCTCGTCGCTTGGCGCATCCTGTCGCGTGCAGCGGACGCCTTCATGACTGTCGACGAGGAGGACGCAATAAATGTTATGAAGCGCCTTGCAAACCCCAGAGATGGAGACCCCGCTATTGTTGCAGGAGAAAGTGGCGGTGTTGGTCTTGCAGGGTTGCTGAGGGTTGCTTCTGACCGCACATTGCGTGGCAGGATTGGCCTTGGACAAGATGCACGGGTATTCTTAGTTAATACCGAGGGCGCGACC
Organism: Bradyrhizobium sp. USDA3516; assembly: GCF_057651995.1. NCBI lineage: Bacteria > Pseudomonadati > Pseudomonadota > Alphaproteobacteria > Hyphomicrobiales > Nitrobacteraceae > Bradyrhizobium > Bradyrhizobium sp. USDA3516. The sequence continues at coordinate 36,265 of NZ_JBYGYN010000010.1, forward strand.
GATCCCAGCCTCTACGAGGAGCTGGTTGGTGCGCCCCCAGCGCAAGTGGCGGCCGAAACTGACCGGACCAAATACAGGTCAACAGACCTTATGTCTTAAGCAATCTGACAAGCTCACCGCGCGCTTAGAGTTCGTCGCGAACGCCGTCCAGATATGCTTGCCGTCCGGCGCTCAGCCTCTCCCACCTCAGGCGCTGCAATTGCGCTAAAACCCGCTTTGTCTCTCAAGTCCCGGTCTTCGCCCAAGCGTTTTCGATCATGTTGGCGGCACGTTGCCGGCATTGTGAAATAGCTCACGTAGCGCCTCCGACCTGAATCACCCTGAAGGCCTGAAACGCCCATCAGTTCCGCGAAAGGACATGCGGGTGCTCAAGCTCATTTTGAGATCTCAAAACCTAACAGACCGATGCTGCATAGGGGATGATTCATGCGCAATCATGACCTTGTCTCGGGCATGCAACGCGAAGCCGGGCGCAGTCAGTGCCAGTCGACTCTGCGGCACACCGTGTAAAGTCTGTAAAGTGACCAGAATTCAGAAGATCTTTGCTGGCGACCGACCGCCGCGGCGGCGTGAACTACGCGGGACACCCAAGCCGAACTCGCGGACGCTCTTGGAATTTCGGCTGGCTATCTGAGCCAAATGGAAGGAGATCAAAGGCCGATCACGCGCAAGCTACTAATGCGGCTCAGCCGTCTGCTCGGTATTTGATCGAATTATATCGCGGCTGACGATGAGTTGCGTCTCGCGAGCAAACGCGCGTGGCACAGAATGCTTCGGGTGCCGCGAGCCGCTTCCCTATGATGAGGTCCGGAATTGGGTTGGATGGAAGCGAATTATTTCGATGCGCTTGATCATGCTGCCCAAAGACTCGCTGAGAGACGAAACTTCCATCCCGAGAACCACAGTGGAGACTTCATCAAGTTTCTGCGCGACGCGTATGGGATCCGCAAGGCGCAAGCTCCAGAGGATCTTGACAAGGGCATGATCTGGCGCGTTGATAACAACGCCAAGACAGTTTTTCTATCCGGAGATGCCCGGGTAGAAACCGGCTGTTCTGGATCGCTCACGTCATCGGCCTCCTGGAACGGCGAGAGAGCATCGAGCGGCAGATCAGACAGGCACGCTTAAGCAACGAGGAAGCCGCACCGCTAGCACGTTCGCTCTCGCCAACTGCTACGCCGGCGCACTGCTCATGCCGTACGAAGCCTTCTTCACCACCGCGCGCTGGGCGCGGTACGACTCGAACGACTTCAACGACGCTTCGGAACGAACAGGTCTTCCACCGCTTGAGCACACTTCAACGTCGGAACTCTCCGGGAATTTCCGTTGTATTTTTTTTAAGACCGACATCGCCGGAAATGTGCTGAACCGTAGCAGCGCCACGCGCTTTCGGTTCGCCGTTTCGGAGGCCCCTGCGCCGTCTGGAACGTGCACCGATCGTTTTCGCATCCTGGTCCAGTTGGCCGCCACGCCGGAGAGCCTGCGAACGCTCGATTTGTCATCACTAGGCGCTACCGCCGATTGGACACCCGCTTGACGTCAGTACAATCGAAAGAGGTCGTGCCATATCAAATCAACACCAAAATTCCGCGAACCAGCGGCAGCAGATGACGACGCAAGAGCAACAACGGCGGCTTCGGCAATCGGTTGCGCGTGGATGTGGACGTGTGTATCTGTAGTCAAGTTGAGAGCTAGCGCACGACAGGCTAACCGCATCCAAGAGCCCGCCGGGCTTGCAGGAGCAAGGAGGCCCAGGAATTTAGACGTGGGCCTTCTTTGTCCCACCCAGGCCTGAGGCGGGGTGCTCCGGACCGAAACAAGAGGCAGCCATGTTCGGATACCAGACTTTCCTCCTATTCTTGGCAGCGGCGCTGCTTGTGGCGATCACGCCAGGACCGGGTATTTTCTATATCGTCGCGCGAACACTTGCCGGCGGCAGGGGCGAAGGTTTGGCGTCCAGCGTCGGTCTGGGTCTCGGTGGGCTTGTGCACGTACTGGCTGGCGCGGTCGGCCTCTCCGCCCTCGTCATGGCGAGCGCGGAGGCTTTCACTTTGCTGAAGATCGCGGGAGGCCTGTATCTCGTCTGGCTGGGAATCAAAACATGGCGCGAAGCGCGTATCGTCGAACCGACCGACGTCCACACAACCGGAGCGCGTCGAGCCTTCCGTGAGGGCATCGTCGTTGAGGCGCTCAACCCCAAGACAGCCGCTTTCTTTCTCGCATTCATCCCGCAGTTCGTCGACCCATCGGCGAACGTTGCCACTCAATTCATCACTTTGGGCCTCATCTCCGTCGCACTTAATACGGGCGTAGATCTAATTGTCACCTATTGGGCCGCGAAAGCGAGAGCTGGATTTGCAAAGCGACCGTCGTTCATTGTCAAAACGCGACAGGCGTCGGGTGCTGTCATGTGCGGCCTGGGAGCGACGTTGCTGTTGGCTCGTCGCACAAGTTAGCCTTCCAGGCTCGCAAATCGCCGCCGCGTTTCAGCATCGGGACGCTCCGTGCTCCGCTCTCCAATAGGGAGACCGTGGGAAACGTGCCGGTGTTCGAATCATAACGGTCTTCTGGAGCAAGCTCCGAAAGCAGCCTTGTTGTGTCCGTGAGTTCGGACAATAGATCTTGTACCCCGCTCCAGTTAAGGCGGATCTCCTCTTCCACCAATGGCCCAGCCATGCGTAGGGCGAGGGGCAAGCCATCAAGATCAAAACGAGTTGCCGGGCCTCGGCAGCGTGTGCGTTTAGGAACGTGGGTGCGACGTACTTCAGCAATTCGAGGCGACACTCTCAGGCCTCGAAATCCCGGGAATTTGCGTTCTGTCGTATTGAGACTTGCACCCCGTTGCTCGTCCCCGCGCCATTCTCGTCCGGTCCGATCGCTTCGAGGACGCTGGAGAGGCGGCAAAGCGCCTAAAGAGCAGGAGAGGAGCCGGCGCGATCTCGCCGGCCGAGATTCGTCACCGGAACCATGGTGCAATGTCCGGTTTCCCGTCGACAGCCGATATCGCGACGCCTCGTTTCTTGCTCAGCTTGGGGCCAAAACTAGCCTCACGCGCTGGCGCGGCTTCCGCTTGAAGCAGAACGAGCTTTGGTATCTGGGGGCCGCATCAATCCGGTGTGGTCGCGCGCAGGATGGGTAGATTGACCTTTGCCCGCATAGGCTGCGGTACCCCATACATGCAAGAGCGCCAGAGCCACTCGACAGGACCGAACCGATAGCGGCCCAGCCACCACGCGCTGAACACCACCTGCGCGACATACACGAAAATGCCGATCGCCAGTGTCGCGGCCACGTCGAGGCGGCCAAATTGGCCTAGACCATAGCCGTAGAAGATCCAGCCGCAGATCACAGATTGCGCGAGATAGTTGGTGAGCGCCATGCGGCCAAGCGGCGCGGCCCAGCCCAGCATCCTCCACCCGCCCCAGAGGTTCACAGCGGCGATGACTGCGGCCGCATAACCCAGGGCCAACACGACCGCCCCCAGCTGTTCTACCGAAAAATGCGCGCGCCCGAGCGACGGCCAATCGAAGAGCTCCTGTCCTGCTGCCGCGAGACTCAATCCGGCGCCGAGAAGAATGCCAAAGGTTGCGACGACGAACAGCAGTCGCCGGCTCGCCGAAGCCCAACGCAAAACCCCGCTGCGCCACGCGAAGGCGCCGACCAGGAACAGCGCGACAGTGCGCGGCAAGGCCATGACCTGCAGCGGAAGAATCACCGTCACCTCGCGGATCCGGAACGCGAGCACATCGAAAAATCCGCCCGTGCCGTAGGCACGCGTTGCGTCCGCGGCAAGAGCGGCCATCCCGGCCGCATCCGGCAGCGGCACGATCGGCGGTAGCACCGGCATGGTCACGTAGAGCCCCAGGAGCAGCAGGGCTCCACCCGCCATGAGCCACCGCGCGCCGCCAAGGAAGGGCAGCACCACGAAGCCCGCCAGCGCATAATGGACGAGAATGTCGCCGCTCCAGATCAGATGGAGATGCACGAAGCCAATCCCCAGCAACACCACCAGCCTGCGCGCGAGCAAGATCATGCGCCGTGGATTGCCGGCAAGCCGCTCGAATTGGATGGCGAGGCCGACGCCGAACAGCAGCGACAACAGCGCAATCGCCTTGGAGTCGACGGCGACCGTCAGCACGGCCGCCACCGCCCGGTCGAGCGGCCCCGCCGGCTCCGCGTTCGGCAAGAACGACGCGAAGATGGAGACCCGAAATATGGTCACGATGTTCATGGCCAGCACGCCGAGCAGGGCCAAGCCCCGCAGGGCGTCAATCGCGTCGAGTCGCTCCGACGGGCGAACAGGCTTTGCAAGCGTGTCACTCGCCGGCGCGGTTCGCGAGGCGATGCTTCCGCCGGTCATTGCAGGACTCTCCCATTTCCGATGGGGAGATTTAGAATGCCGCCTCGTGCCGCATCAAACTACCTGAATTGGGGGGCTGACTCGAACCGTGACAAATTGATTTACTGCCAATGCGCGACGAAAGATTTTCTCTCACAAAAACTTCAATTGGCATACGAGCGCGAATGGCGGTTGTTGGGTCCGCGCGGCCGTCTTGAAATAGCCGGCGAAAGACTTGTGTCCGAATTATATCTGGGTTCTCGCATTGCACGACCTCATAAGAGGAGGATTTTGGCTGCACTTGCACCTATCGGTGTCCCCATATTCGAAATGAATATTACTGACTATTTGCATCAATGGGTCGAGGCACGCATCTAAAGCCGTAGCCTGAACTCCCAACGTAGAGAACGCGTGTCGTCTCAATGCAAGTCAGGAGCAAGGCAACGACCGCTTCGGGTCAAAGCGGCCCCTATCCGCACCACCAAATGCAGGCGCGACACCCATTGCAGAGCCCGCGCAGACACCACGGCGAGATGCGGGTCACAAGCAGCGGTCGAAGGGAGCACGGCTTCGCGTCCGGCTGCCGCCGATAGTACGATGGTCTCAGCCTTGTTCGGCTAATGGCCGGGTTTACTCGCCTTCACTCCTCTCAGGGCAGTGATTTGCTGTCGATCAGGACGATGGTCTCAAAGATCGACCCGCCGTTATCTCGGACCCTGACTGAAAGTCGACCTTTCCGGCGCCGAGCGAGGAACTCTCGCGCAGCCTCGCCGAGCGATAGGCAAGCTTCGTGTTCGGCTTGGGCAATATCCCGGAGCTCGGTCCCTTCACCGTCTTCGTGAATGGAGCAGCTTTCGTGATGATCGAACTAGAACTTTTCATGATCGGCATCAAAGACCGCAATCGGCGTTCCTAACCCTCCTATTGAATACCGCGGCTTTATTTAACCTGGATCGGATTTGTTCCGCGGCGTCCGTCCACTTCTCTTAAGGGTGCCAACGGATGTGCGCGGCATTGATCAGCATTGCGGCCGCGACCAAAAGAGCCGCCGAGCCCGCGAAGAAATGCAGAATAGCCACTCGGCAGATTCTCCTCAGGAGTTCCCGCGCTCCCGCGGAACCAGGAGCGTTGCCAACAGCAGCAGCACGGTGGGTAAAAGGAAGGTACCGGAACTGATTTCGATTGGTCTGCGGCTTATGATTCATCGTAGCCGATAAGTCCGACGGACGCATTCAACCGAGATAACTATCCGCTTCCTCAGGGACTGCATCGACGAGATTGGCGGATGTCGGCAACGGGTGTTGGCCGTGTGAGAACGCGAAGACGCTTGAGCGCGATAGATGAAGTTATTCGTCCGAGCCCGTTCTGGGCTCAAGCTCGCAGCGCCTTCAACTTTGATGGCGAACTGAAGAATGTAATTTAGTCGTGTTTCGATCCTTCGCGGATTCACACAGCCAGCGTCAAAAGGCGAAGAACTCAGGTTGAGCAAATCTGGTCCGATCTGGCTCAACAAGACTTCCACCCCCCGAGGCGCGACTTCGCAGATCGGCCAAGAGCTGCTCTCCGTCCTCCACCCGCGATCTACCAGTTTAGCGAACCGACGGAACTTTCCCGATCGACTGCGTCGCTGCTGACTTCCGGTCGCGCTGGATGCCGATCGCGTTCAGTAACCGCGCGACGCCGATCATCATCAGCACTCCGGCAACACTAACCACGATCTGCATCGCAAGCCCCTCCGAGAGGTCGAGCAGTGCAAGCTGGCTGGCGAGCGCCAGAAGGACGCCGAGACAATAGATCGGCAGCGAATTCTCGCCACAGCACTTCGCGCAGCGCAGCACCGGCGTCGATAGCCCCTCCCAATCCCGCGAAATGAACCGTAACGCCACAATTGCATAAGCCACAAAGTGCAGCAGCCGTATCGGACTGAGATTCGATTTATCCAGTGGAAATGACAGGTCCGTCAAACTTTGCGATACCAGCGGCTCGATGCTCCAACTCCGCGCAAGCACCAGGCCGAAAGCTAGATAGAGAACGGCCGGAACAAGCGCCAAGCGTGACATCATCCAGGGCCGGAATTTCTCTCCCTCAATGACGCACCATGCGCCCAGCACGATCAGAAGCTGCCAAGCCACCGGATTGAAGAACCAGACGCCGTTGGGCCAGGCGGACACTCTCCACGATGTGCACGAGCGCGTAGAGCAACAAGGACATGCCAAGGGTGAGGTTCGGCGCTCGCAGCAGCAACCACAGCAGCGGCGCGAACAGCACGTGGAAAATCATGAAAACCGGTAGGACGTCAGTGTTGACAGGCCGGTATTGCAGGATTGCGGCGTGCGCAAGCGTCACGCCCGGACGTTCGAGCAGAATTCGCGTATTGCTCCCGTCGGCGAGGTCATCGCTGCCCGCAAGGTAGACCAGGATGGCGCAGGCGAGTGTAAGCAGTAGAAACGCCGAATAGATGTCCCATCCCCGGCGCAGCGAGCGGCCGATCATGCCGCTCCAGCCCTCGCGCTCACGCGCCCTGCCGTAGGCCAGCGCACAGGTCACGCCCGAGAGGAACATGAAGATCTCGGCGGCATCGCAGAACAGTAGTTGCGCGGTGTCAGCCAGCTTCCAATGTTATTAGGAACATGATCGAGAAAGATCCACCATAACGCGATCCCGCGGCAGACATCGATACGCAGATCACGGCCGTCCGCTCTGAACTCCGGCGGAGTTTCGCCGAACAATCGCGTCGAGGTTTGACTTCGATCATCCATCTGTTGGCCCGCGCTCGCGCCTCATAGGGTCGATAACGCGCTCCAGCTATCCGATGGATGATGGAGGCTCCTTCGTCGCCCAGCTACTCCTCCGAGCGCCAGGGTAGGGAGGATCATCGTCCTCCCAAGGCGCTTCCAGGATTTTGTCGCCAATGCCCCGTATCAAAAGTTGCTTTCGCATTTCGGTGAGGCGGGCCCGGCAGTACTCGCGATAAAGCATGTTGAGTATGGTGGACATGATCGAACCTCTTCCTGATCACCACGATTGACGTCCCATGTGACAGATTTCGACCATTTCATCCGGCAGCTAAGAAGGAACAGTGCCGGGGAGTGATTTGGGTCCGACGAACCTTAAAGGTAATGCGGCGATCAAGGCACGATAGGAGACCGGATCAGAGGACAGTGTTGTTCTGCAGAACTTCCGCCCGCGGGCCGATGAGGCCGATTAGTCGCGAGCAGTCCGATAAAGTTGAATCTGGTCTTGCAGCCAGGGGTGTTCAAACTGGATCCGATGGCAGCAATTTGAAATAGAGTAGTTACAATCATCTCCTCTTAAAGGAGATATTTGCACGTGGCATTTGCAATCAATAATTGTCCTAATTTTCTGGCCGCCACGTGAGCCAGTTCACATCAGCATCAATCACAGGTGAATGAGACTAGCAGACAAATGAACTAGCTTCTTGGAATCCTGCGTACCTGAGGGGACGGTCGGTGCGCGAATTGCAAAATACGGATACCGGTAGCTGTCCTGCCGCAGCATTTTCGCCCAGTGGCTTATCAAGGCTGGAGGTCCCCATGTCTACGGACGCAGCCAATTTCGTGTCGCATCGATTCTCGTCGCGCGAGCATCCGGAGCGAATGCGACTTCCACTATGGCGCGAGAGGTTTGTGCGGGGAATAGTTCACGTCGATATCGAACCTCTAACGAACGTTCCGTTTCAAGCCGACGCAACATTGCAAGCGCTCCGGGGTCTGCGCGCGCTCGCACTGAAAGGCTCTCCCATGTGCTTCAAGCGTTTGGGGGCGAGCGTTGCTGACGGCGACGACTCAATCGGCCTAATTGTCTGCTTACCCGGCAAAACTCGCTTATCGCAGCGCGGCCGGGACATCGAGCTTTGCGCCGGCGACGCAACCTCGATTCTGCATTCGGAACCCGCTACCGTCACTTATCGACGGAATGCTATTTGGTCTGGCGGTGCCCCGCGAGGCCCTTGCGCAGCGCGTGGCAGATATCGAGAGCCTCGCCATGCGGCCGATTCCGCAGAGAAATGAACCACTCCGCCTCCTCATGGCCTACCTGAAGTCAGCATTTAAGGAGGGGGCTCTGGCCGCCCCCAAGCTGCGTGATGCGATCGTAGCCCACACCTGTGATCTTGTTGCGCTCGCGGTCAGCGAGTGCGCTCCCTTGGGCGAGAGTGATGCGAGTGCGGTCGTGGCCGCGCGCCACAGCGCCGTACTCGACTACATCGCGGCACACTTTCAGAAGCCCGGGCTTAGCGTCGAGTAGGTTGCTCATCGCCAAGGCATTTCACCTCGCTATCTGCAGCGCCTGATGGCATTATCAGGATCATCGTTCACGGGCACGTGAATGAGCTACGTCTCCAACTTGCGTTCAAACTGTTAACCGAGGCGCGCGCCAGCACGCAGCTGATTTCCGACATCGCGCTGGAGGTAGGCTTTTCGGATGTTTCGCATTTCAATCGCCTGTTCCGAGCTCGCTTCGGCGATTCGCCGCGTGGGATTCGCAGGGATACCGGCTAGAGCCACGTGCCCCTGATCGGCGCGTGCACGAGATCCTGTTAGCGAATGCCGGCATTGGGTCAAAGGCAGCGGTGGACGCCAAGTTAGATCGGCGTCCGATTTGCCCCTGACAGCCAATTCGCTTTAGGAACGACCAACCCGGCGGCCCATTGAAGATGAGGAACGTCAGTTCCGCGACGCGCTGGCGTGCCAGCACGTTAGTGCCGCAAGGGTACAGCCATGTACGACATGCAAACCCACCTAGAGAAACTCCTCACGGAAGCGGAGGAGTGCGCGCATATCAGCAGACGCCACGCAGCCGACCAATCGAAGAGGGAGTTGTTTGCTGATCTCTCCTCGCACCTATTGGGGCTCGCTACCAAGGTGGAACTCGCCACCGAAGAGCGCCAGGGGTCTAACAGGTAGTGTGCATGGGCGAACCTTGCCTGCGTCTTGCACTGACGCTCGGAGAGTATGTCTAATCGCGACATGCGATCGGCAGTCAATGATCAGGTTCTTCCCTTCAATCCGGCCATAATCGCCGCAAGCTTCCCTGCGACACCTTTGAACAGCGGCAACTACAGGGTCGCACCATCAAGATAGCCAATCCGGCGAGTCGGCCCCTCTGCGCACCAGCGCGGCGAGACAAGCAGTGCCGCACTAGTTGCCGGAGTTCCTAACGGGCTGCTCTGCTACGTCTCGGAGGGTGCGGACCTGCTCCGCCCGGCGCGCGAGCTCCTCATAGGTCTTAGCGACGTTACGCAAGCTTTTCCTTGTCTCAGGATGCTCGCAGTTGTCTGCCTTCGCCCGAAACTCCTCCGCTCGCATCTCCCAGTAGTGAGGCGAGTGCATACGCTCGATACCCATGACGCCAAATTTCCTGAATTGGTCGTTCATGCTGATTAATGTACATTCAGTCCAAGTGTTCGCGCTGCTACCCAGGGAACAGTTAGGTCGCTTCCTCAGCCTAGCGAGCAAAAACGGTAGGAGCAGGATCGCGCCGGAGAGCCGGCCTGCGTCCGCTCCGGGTCTTGATTGTATCGCAACCTGTCGGAAGCAGATTGTTCCGAAAGGCAGGCGGCATGTCACCAGCGATGTTAGATCTTCGGGCAAGCCTCGCTCCGGGGCGCCACCTTTCATTGCCTGAACGTGAGGAAATCGCCCTTCTAAAGGTGCAAGGCCATTCTATACGGAGATCGGGCGCCGCTTGGGGCGGGATGCTTCGACGGTCTCCCGTGAACTGCGGCGATCGGACAACAACTGCCCAATGGCGTGCAGACCGATCTGCCCGCCGGCCCAAGCCCGACCAAGCTTGCGATCAACGAGCCTTGCGCACTTATGTGGAGTGGAGACTTGCCGGCGGCGTTGTAGCTCCTGCCGTTCGGTGGAACGGCCGCCGGCATGGCCGGCGAAAGGATCGACCATGGGCCAAGGCATGGAGCCCTGCGCAGATTGCCCGACGCTTGCCGATCGACTTGCCGGACGACAAGACGATGCGCATCAGCCACGAAGCCATCTATCAGGCTCTCTTCGTTCAGGGCCGCGGCGCAATACGCGCCGAGCTGACGGCCTGCTTACGAAGCGGACGCGTGTCGAGCGTGCCCAGGGCGCGCGTACGCAGGCGGGGCAAGCGCTTTGTTTCACCGGAGATCCTGATCAGTGAACGCCCCGCTGAAGCGGCCGATCGAGCAGTGCCGGGACATCGGGAGGGGGACCTGATCCTCGGTCTCGGCAGCTCGGCGATCGTCACGTTGGTTGAGCGCATGACGCGCTTCACAATGCTATTGCAGCTTCCCCGGTTGGCGGGGCATGGCGAAGCTCCTCGCAAGAAGAACGGACCTGCGCTTGCGGGACACGGGCGGAAGCGGTGCGTGACGCAATCTCGCGCACAATCATCACCTTGCCCGAAGAACTACGTCGAACGCTGACTTGGGATCAAGGCGCCGAAATGGCTCAGCACGACCGCCTCAAGATCGACGCAGGCATCCAGGTCTACTTCTGCGACCCGCAAAGCCCTTGGCAGCGCGGCACTAACGAGAACACCAATGGGCTGCGCGCTTCCCGAAAGGCACAGACCTGAGCATCCACAGTGCCGACGAGATATTCGCTGTAGCAGCGGCCCTCAATGCCCGACCGACAAAGACGCTGGAGAACGCCGGCAGAAGCGCCTGACGAACTACTGTCATGAGTGCAAAACAATTGGTGTTGCGACGGCCGCTTGAATCCGCCTTGCACGCCGCGGTCGGAGTGATGGATCAGGCTGCCCGGTGCCGGTCCCCGACCCGCGATGGCTTTTTCCGGCGCGGCGATGGCAAGCGAAGCATCGAGTGTCTCTTCGAAGGCCCAGCCAACAGGCTTGCGCGAGAACGCGTCGAGAATGACGGCGAGATTGGCGAAGGTTTTGGCCAAATGCACATAGGTGATGTCCGCGACCCAGATCTGGTCGGGTGCGGACGGCACCAGGCCGCGGGACGACGAGAAAGCCCGATGGCCGCTCCGTGGGCGGCTTCAGGAACGGCGTCTTGCGCTGCGCCAGCAGGTTATCTTCGCGCATAAGTCGCTGAACTTTCTTGGCGTTTACGACCATGCCTTGGCGTCTGAGGGTGGCTGTTACCCGTCACGAAAAAAATCGAGGTCCATCTGCTGGCGGCCCACCAGCCGCTCGAGTTCGGCGATGCGGGCATTGGCAAGCGCGAGGGCGGAGCGCTTGTCGTCGTATGTCGCTAGCGGCTTGAGCTTGCGGGGACCAGGTTTGGGTCCGGGCTTCCGGTTCAAACCGTCCGGCCCATCGGCGTTTCAGGCTTTGATCCAGTCATGAAGAATCTTGCGGGAGATCCCAAGCTCGCGGGCCACAGGAAAGGCGCCTTCGCCGCGCTCAAGCCGCTTGATCGCCTTCAATTTGTAAGCCGTCCGAAACTGACGCTTCTTTCCTCGTCCTGCCACAGGTCATCCTCGAAATGCCTGTCACTGTAATTATCGTGTCTCACTTCAGGGGTGCAGTCCAAAGTCTTGTCGAAGGCAGCTTCTCGTCGCCGGAGACGCTGCGGCTTGGTTGCCTAACTCTCGGTGAAGACCTTGGGCCCTTAAAGCGGGTGGCCGAGACGTCGAACCATGTATGATCTTAGCCTTGCCCTCTTGAAAGAGGTTGAGGACGTGTTCTTATCCGCGCGTGAGATTAATGGTGGAGATGCGGCGCGAGATCGCCATCATCGCTGCTGCTCCTTTCAGGGCGCAGGAGCGCGACTGGTCTCCCAGTGATCGATAGAAGCCGCGAGCCGGACATGATGTCAGTAGCTTCAGCCGTTAGACATCAGTCAACTAGGAGCGAGTGCCAAAGTGGTGGCTTGAGAGCTTTACCGTGCTCCTGTGATCACGCGAAAGCGGGAAAGAGCCTGCTTGTCAGGCGGCAGGGCAATCGGCTTAGCCTTGGTATCCCGCCGCGCAGTGCACTTGCAGTTTGGGCAGATGAAAAGGTGGGCGATCATCGGTTCGGGATTGTCTCGCACCAACTCAGATCGAAACCACCTCATGGAGAGGTGGCAATTCGGGCAACTTGGAACTTCGAAGTGCCCCAATGCGTCCTTCAGTCGATTCATGGTCGCCCCCCAGGTTGAAGGCAACCGTATCAGCAGCCATCCGATCACAAGCTATCAAATGATCGCCTAAACGGGACACCAAATTCAGCGGTCCCAGCGGGGCAGCTGGGCCATTAGCATGCTGCTATACCCCGGGGCTGGGAATGGGCATCAAAGTATAGCGACAACTGTTTGCCTGCCCCTTGTTCCCAAAAATGAGCCCGGGCAGAATGCCACGCCCAACGTACTCAGGCGAACAAGCCCTCAAGCGGCACGTGAGGTTGCAGAGCGGCCCATCAACTCGCCACGGGCGAAGGGCCACGCGGCATCTATGCCGCACGGCACTGCTTGCAAATGTCCAGCCTCACCGAATTCCGTCGCGAGCGGACGCTAGCAGATTCGCAATTTCGACCACAAAGTCAGCGGCCCGAGAGCCGGTAATTTTCCGGAGTGTCGATTTTCGTCTGCTTTAATAATCCTGGCGAACGATACCATCCATGATTCGAGAGCTTGACCATCAAGCAGAAGCTCTTGCCGCAATGAGAAAAGCGATCGCCGCGACTTGTCAAGCAGAGCGCGACCGATGGCTGCGGGTCGCACTGGCATGGAAGGACTTGGCGCGCCTAGTCGATCGCAAGGCTGCGGCGCAATGAAGCTCACGGCAGCACGCCGCGCGAGATGGGAGCCGCCGATCAATCGGCAAAAACGAACGTCATATCCTGGAATTTCTGCAGCGGCAGATTCGTGATGCTTCGCTGCATCGTTTGGATATCCACGCTAGCGCTTGACGGGACCGCCCGTGCAAGATGAGGATCGAAGAAAGCAAGCTTTGCGGCGACACCGACCAGGAGAACTGCGACGAGGCTCAGAGTGGAATGTACACGCATGATCGCTCCTCCTTTGCAACTGCAGTGGGGGCTCCATTCCCCTCCATTGCGATCTTGGAGTGTAGATAGCGTGCGTTTCAGGTTCTTTTCCTTCCGCCATGAAATGGTTTCGTCGACCTGTACTTTCGGCTTCGCGGTCGCCGGGCTACGATCTTGGGTTTCCGATTGGTTGAATGGCGCGTGCACGCCTAGTTCGTTCATGCGTCGCGTAAGCTCTGCTTGACGACTGCGGGCAAGCAGGTCTCTTCCCAGGTTTGTCGAGGCCGCCCTTAAGAACCGTCGCGCGCGCCCTCAAAGCGCGTTAGCGGCCTTCTAATGGGTTCGGCCATACCGCGACACCCACCTTGGAAATTTGCCAGATCTCAGGTGTGGCCGCTAAACGTCGTCGCAGGTGTGAAGTACCGGGTGTGACTGTCCACATAGGATATGGAAGAACTCGTTGCTCAGCTTGAGAAGATTCGCCAACATGAAGCTGAATGTGCTCGATTAGCGAGGGCCGCCCAGGACAGGCAGTCCCGGGTTCTGTGCGAACGCCTTGCGGAACGGCTCGGCGAAATGCTGGAAAACATCGAGACGACGATCACCGCGGGAACGAAACTGAATGCCCGCTGGGAACGGTTGTTCGGATGCGATGCAATTCTGCACTGTCTGACAAAATTCGGCGACCTCGAACCCCGGTACCCCGGCGGGTTCAATGGGGGCCCCTAGGGAGCGCCACGACGCCGAGAGCCCCGACAATCAGCGTTCGGGTGCGCGCCAAAACGCTTGCTACACGCTTCGCTACACGTTGTGCCGCTGAGTTGCTCTCTCTCCTCTGAATAGATCGGCGCACTTGCAAGCGGTCGCACAGACGGCATCGGCGCCCTTGCATGGTGTCCTTCCTTCTCTAGTGGTGATGGCGGGGAGGCCGGCCGGCGCAGATCTCTACCTGCAAAACCGCTTTGCGAGCACGATCGCCATGCCGCTGTGGCCGCGCTCGCGCGCCAGCTTCTCGGGCGCCGCGACGCTGCGGGCCTCGCGCACCATGCTACCGGCCGCACAGAAGGCCGGCCGGTCGGCGACGCCGGTCTGCCTCTACCCGACACGTCCGAGCGGAAATCTCCCCTCGGGCGGACGAGTACCGGGACGGCGCCAACGGATCGGCCCCGGGAAGCTATTGGCGATGCTCAAGACCCGTGCCTCATCCGTTTCAAGAGCTATTTTTTGGGCGAGCATGACATCGCCCAGGACCAAGCCACCCACCGGAACGAAGCACCACCCTTTCCCGAGCCGCCCGTATTCGTCGATTTCGTTGACGTTGCCGGACGTTCCCAGCCGGATGCGGTACCGCTTTCCGGTATCGCACCCAATGACGTCGAAATATCCTTTCCTATCGAATTCGACCCTTTGCTGGGGCGAAAGCCAGGAATGCAGCAGTCGCAGCGCTCGAGCCTGGACCGTTTTCTCCTCCTTTGCTGCTTGATAAAGCCTACCAACAGCCAGGCTCCGAAGGGTCCACGGGCCGACGCGACCGAACCTCTTCTTCACTGGTGCTCACCCGCCGACGAGCCGCGGGAAAAACAATGTCTCTTCGGCAGTCGGATCGAACGTGGTGATCCTTGTTGCCTCACCAGGCCCCTTCCGTACCGCCGCGGTATAACCTTTGCTCGTAAATTGCAGAAAAAGCCTCTCCGCCTCTTCCAAAGCTTCTGCATTGGAGCTGTCGAAGAAGTGCCGGCTATCGCCGCTGTGATCCATCACGATTTGCATTGCCATGCTGAGGTCTCCCGATTTGCACCTCACAAGCAATGTAGAATCCGAGCCCTCGTTCCTAATTGACCTAATCGCCAACGAGACACCTTCGGTCGCTCTGCATCATCAGCACGAAGACGGTCCAGTGGCTTTGTCTGACGTCCCTGACCGTCGCCTCAGCTTGGTCGAGGCTCGACCGAACATCGATTTACGGTCTCGGGCGGAGTAGTGCAGGGTTCTCAACCGATCGATTGCGTGCTGCCGTGCAGCTGTCATGGCCGCACCAATGTTAGCTTCACCTGTCATTGGCCCGCTCTATCACCCGTCTACGACCCCTACCCGAAGCTGATCGGCTGGGACTTTGTGTCGATTACAACAGGTTCGGTGGGATGGCGATCGACCGGCCTAGGTTCCTGTGATTTTCCTGGATTACGGTCAGCTAGTGAACACACAATCGGGCCCCACCGAAGAGCGGCCTTATGGATCGCTTATGACCCGTCACGGGCCGCGCGGCGCAAGCAAACGAGCAAACCGTCACGATTAGGACGAATTGAGCGCGAGCCGTGGAGCCGGATGAGCAGAACAGCGAAATCGCTCGCCGAGATCGAGTATCGGGCAAACCCGGTGGAGCTGCGGCACCCGCCTTTCAAGGACCATCCCAGGACCTTTGATAGGGCGCGTGTGATAGCCTTGGCTGCAGAACTATCGGCGGGAACAGGCGTTTACCGATCATGTCAGACGCATTCGACTACTTCCGCGCCTACGCCGTCCGAGCTTTTTGCAAGGCCCGATCGATGCCGAAGGGCCGGATGAAGCACCTGCAGCTTGTGGTCGGCCGGATCTATAACCTTCTCAAGAAGGAGGCGGCTTATGGCCCGAACACGCAACACCTGGAAGACTTCCGGGCAGCGCAGAAGCTCGACAGATCTCTGGAGAGTCGGCCCAACGACGACATGGCCCCTCGAACTCGCTTTGCCGCAACGAGTCCTCATCGGGCCGGGCAGGAGGTTCGTTGAGTGACTTCCCTCGACGCTCGCACCGTAGCAGGACTCCTGCGAGAATATGCGCAGCGCACCGCGTTGCGTGGCGGCAACCCCTACCGTGCAAAAGCCTATTCTCGGGCCGCCGATAGCTTGGGCGCCCTTGTCGTCCCGCTGGACGCGGTCATCGCCGAAGATCGTCTCACGGAAATCCCGGGCGTCGGCGATGCTATCGCCGACATTATCACTAAACTTCACCAGACGGGCACTCATCCGAGCCTCGAAAAGCTGCGGAAGGAGATTCCTGAGGGGGTGCTCCAGATGCTTGCCGTTCCGGGTCTGCGTCCGGAGAAGTGCTGCGCCTCTACAAGGATCTCGGCATCGGCTCGCTCGCCGAGCTGGAGGCTGCCGCCAAGGAGCACCGCATCAAGAAGGCCAAGGGGCTCGGAGCCGCGCTGCAGACCAAGATCCTGCAGAATCTGGCGATCGCCAAAAGTGGAGAAGGCCGCCTCCATCTGCACCGTGCCGCCGCTCTGCTTGCGCAGGCGAAGGATTCGATCCGAAAGGCCCATCCCGAGCTGAAGCGCGTGACGCTCGCAGGCGACTTCCGGCGCGGCTGCGAGCTCGTCCGCGAACTAACGATCGTTGCAGAAGCTCCCAAGGGCGGCAAGACATCGGAGCCTGCTCAGACCGATAGGCTGCGGATCCGTTTGTCCGACCGCAAACACTTCGGCGCCGCCCTTCTCTTCGCCACCGGCTCCGCCGCTCACATCGAGCAGCTCCAAGCGATAGCCGCTAAGAAGGGATTGCGGTTGGAGGCCGACGGTTTGCACAAGGGCCGCACGGTGGTTGCCAGCGACGAAGCCGACATCTACCACGCTCTCGGGCTGCCCTTCATCGATGCCGAGCTCCGGGAGGGGCGCAACGAGGTCGAGCTGGCTCTGAAGGGCAAGTTGCCGAAGCTCATCACCGACCAGGATCTGCGCGGAATCCTTCACTGCCACACCGATGCTTCTGACGGGACAGAGACCCTGGAGACGATGGCGAAGGCCACCCGCCAGCGCGGGTTCGAGTATTTCGGGGTTGCCGACCATTCGAAGTCCGCCCACTATGCCGGCGGTCTCTCCGTGGAGGAGATCGCGCAGCAGCACGGGGAAGCCGACCGGCTGAACAAGCGCTTCGGCAAGGATTTCCGGATCCTGAAAGGCATCGAGTCCGACATTCTGGCGGACGGGTCGCTCGACTATGACGACGAGGTGCTTGAACGCTTCGACTTCATCGTCGCCAGCATCCACGGCCGGTTCAAACTGGACCGCAAGGAACAGACGCAGCGCCTGCTTCGGGCGATCTCCCATCCCCACACCACCATCATAGGCCACATGACCGGGCGAGAACTGCAGCGCCGGCCTGGCTACGAAATCGATATCGAGAAGGTGCTTCGGGCTTGCGCAAAGCATGACGTGGTCGTCGAGATCAACGCTCATCCGTGGCGGCTAGACCTGGATTGGCGCTGGCACCAGGCTGCGCTCGATTTCGGCTGCATGATGAGCATCAATCCGGACGCGCACTCGATTCCCGAGCTCGACCACATGCACTGGGGCGTCGAGATGGCCCGCAAGGGCGGTGTCCCTGCCGACCGGGTCCTGAACGCGATGACTCTTCCCGAGATCACGCGCTACCTCCGCCAGAAGCGCCGCTCGCTTGCTCGCGCCGCCTGATGTCGAATGGCGACGATCTCTCGATCGAGGGAAGGGTGGTGGCGGTCGCCGCCGATTGCGGGCACCACTTCAGCAAGCCGATCCAGGGCCGCATAGTCCTGGTGGAAGGCCACGGCGTCGAAGGCGACGCCCACGCCCGTGCGTTCGTCCGGCATCGCTATCTCGCCCGGCGCCGACGCCGGCTTCCCAACCTGCGGCAGGTCCACCTGATCCCATTCGAGCTCTTCGCATCTCTCTAGGAGGCTGGTTTCCTGGTGCGAGCCGGAGAGCTCGGCGAGAACATCACCACTGCGGGCCTGGACCTCGAACGGATGCCGCTCGGGACGAGCTCGGGCCCACAGCCATCGTCGAGTTGACCGGCCTCCGCACGCCCTATGTCCTGATCGACCGCTTCCGGGCGGGCCTTAAGCGGCGCGTGCTCTCCTCGGCGGAAACGGGCCCTGCATTGAGATGTGGGGTGCTGGGCATGGTGCGGGGCGGAGGGGCGGTCGTGGCCGGCGATATCTTGCGGGTGCGCCGCCCGCCCACCTCGTTTCAGGCCCTACCGGGCCTGTAAGAGCCCGGTGCACAACTCGGCCGCCTGATGGCCGAATCGAAAAGCGGTCGGTAGATCGGCCGGCTTGGCCGCAAACAAGGTACGGCGGTACGCTTTAGGGCTGGGGAGGCAATCGACAGTCCAGAACTAACAAAGCCGCCGAGCTCCGCTGGCGGCTTTTTTCTTTGACTAGGAGGTGTTCGCCCTGGCTCGTTCGCGGGCCTTGCGGCGGCGTTCACGGCGTTCGCGCCGCAGCTTCGCACGGTCGGCGAGCTGCGGGAGCGGAGGAACCGCCGCTATTTCGGCTACCGGCGGGATCGTCTCGCTGGCCGCCGCCGCTTGGATTGGCTCCGGCATCGGTCGGGCTTCCATAAATTCAAGCACTTCGCGTCCTTTGGAAGTCAGCCTCCAACCACCCCTTGTGCGTTCGACGAGCCCTTGTGACCAGATGTTAAGATCCGGCACCCGCGCCGCGAGGCGTCTGGTCCGCTCCGCCCAATCGCGTCCGCTGGTCGCCAGGATGGCCATGTCCCTCTTGAGGTCCTCCATCACGGCAAACCCATCCGGATATGCCACCAGGATCTTGAGGACCGTGACTTGGAAGTTCACGTCCGCCCTCCCGATCAACGCCATATCGTGGGCGCGTGCGAAAGGGCATCTTGCCCAATCTGCCTAAGCCTCTCGCGAGAGACTTCGCCCCCCGTTTCGAGGATCTTCGAAGCAACGTGCGTAAGTGCGCCGATCTGTCGGCCTGAAACGCTTTCGCACACTTCATCAAGGACCGCGCGCAAAAGCGCGATGGTTGCCGTATCGAACATGAGGTGCCCCCAGAAGGGAAAATCCAATCTTAGCCCGGTTTTGCCGGCGTGTGGATTCGGGCATGTTAGCCTTTGTGGAAAATACGATCGAACTAGAAACGGGTGCAAGATTACGGGTGCCGATGCCCCGCCCGCAAACCTATTGGGTTCGAAGCCGCGTTCGCGCAAAACAACGCGCGGTAACGATTCACGACAACCCACTCTCACTGTAATTATCGTGTCTCACTGCAGGGGTGCAGTCCAGTCGTGGGGACAGCTAGCGTTAGGCGCCACCGCTGAATGAACCACTTTTTTGTAGGCCCTCTTGATGACTCGCACAGGCATACTTTGTCGCCAATGGCACCGCACACCGTTTAGCTAAAGGTGCCGAAGGCACTCGTCCCGCCCCTTCCATCCACAGCCCACAGTATTTGTCGATCGCGCCGCGAACAAATTGACTCGCAGCTGGAAACCGGTCCGTTCGAAGCAACGGATCCGCATGGAGGAGACGGACGCTGAGCTCATCCGGCCTTAGAGCGACGCCTCTTCGAGGGCAGAACGCGGCTTCGCCCAATCTCTCCATCGCTAGCCTAAGTTTGACGAAAAGCGGCTCAGTCAGGCTTCTTGCTCCATTTCGCGCATTATACGCTCGTTTTCGGCAATCCGCTCTGTTTCGGCGGCTTTAGCTTCATCGCTGGTGCGCCAGCTGCCGTTAAGAATTTTCGGCAAAACGTCACCGAGCTGTGTCGGCAAACCGACAAAGGCGATGCGTCCGTCACGGTCGACCACGAAGGAGGTGGGAATCCCGACAGACAAGCTGGCATCCAGCCAGAGCTTTTCCATTTCGCCTGTGTAGTCGAACCCGATCCGGTAATTGAGATTCGGTACCTTTTCAGTCAACCAGGCGTCCAACTTGTCTCGGGCCTCGTCCGCTGTTTGAGCGCGTTCAAGAGCCGCCACTCCGATGACCTCAATGCCGCTGGTTTTGTATTTCTCTTGCAACTGCACCAGTTCCGGGACCGCCGCGACACACGGTCCGCACCAAGTGGCCCAAAGTTCGACGATGTACACCTTCCCAGGCTGGAAGCTCGGGAGGGGCTCGCCACGGAGCCAGTTCTCCACTTTTATCAGAGGAGCTGGAGATTCTAATCCGAGCACCACGTTACTCTCCAAAACTTAGTGCCCGACCTTGGGCGACTTTTTGTGTAGCTGATCTCTGGTCGCAGGCGCGACCGGCTTGCCGCATGGGGGCTTCCCAGCGAGATCCGCGGCGAATGTCGGTGCCGCCGCTAAGCGCGACGACGATCCAAGTCACAAGCAGGAAGGTTTTCCCTCATGAGGGGTTACATCCGTTCAAGGAAGCAGAGCTTCGGGTGGCGCGCATTTGTGTGCACAGCACTCGTTCGCTATTGCCGCACTCCAGTAGCAAGGTCTGTTAGCAAGGTCTGTGCCGTGTCGTCTGCGTGCATTGTCCTGAACCTATTTGCGGCGCACTTTCCTGAGGTTTGGACGATTTCCCGCATCGCACAGCAATTTCACGGCGGAGTTCACCTCAGGCGGGAGCTGATCATGCGATACGATCGAGTAGACGCCAACATCCTCGAGATTGTGCGAAAGAACAACCGCCTAACCGAGGTGCCCGGCCAAATGGCCGGGCTTTCTGCTACCGCCCTGTCAACGACGACTGAAGAGGCTCCGCTCTGAGGGCATCATCGAAGCCGATGACTCAATCGTATCGCCGAAGGCGGTGGGAAGACCTATTCAAATGCTTTTGCTGGTCATCCTGCAACGGGAGCGCGCCTCCCTTGCGAAGTCGATCCTAACTGCCATTGCTACATGATCCGTTAGGGCGGCGGCGGTCCTAGTCACGAGATCTTGCCGGATCGGCTCGCATGACCAAGCGCTCACTCCGCTTGGATTCCGTGTCCAACGTCTGACACGGGACAAATCCGCTAGGTTCAAAACACCGGCTGCGTTTGGGCGCCTTGGAGTTTTCAAAGCGTAGTCAGGCGCTTGATGCGTGCTGACCGAGATGGCACGCCTGTTGCTATTGGGATCAGAAACACGGAGTGAGGGCTGAGCGCACACCAGAAAAAACGAGTGATGCTCTCCTTCTCTTGAACCCGTGTGTTCCGTTTCTGAGAGACAAAGTCGCGCAACGAGTGGCAATCGTTTTGGAGAGCAACATGGTGCTGTGCATGGAGTCCCCAGCTCCTCCGATCAAGGTGGAGAACTGGCTGCGCGGAGAGCCCCTCACGAGCTTCCGGCCCGGGAAGGTGTACATCGTCGAATTCTGGGCCACTTGGTGCGGGCCATGTGTGGCAGTGATGCCTCATCTAGTACAGCTGCAAGAGAAATACAAAGACAGCGGACTTGAGCTGCTCGGCATCGCAGCTTCCGAACGAGCTCAAACGGCCGGCGAGGCCCGAACAAGGTTGGACGCGTGGTTGACCGACAAGTTCTCGAACCTGAACTATCGGATCGGGTTCGACTCCACAGGCGAAATGAACAAGCTTTGGATGGATCCCAGCTTTTCTGTCGGGATCCCCACCTCGTTCGTCGTTGACCGTGACGGCCACATCGCCTTTATCGGTCATCCGATGCAGCTCGACGACGTCTTGCCGAAAATTCTTAACGGCAGCTGGCGAACCAGCGATGAAGCTAAAGCCGCCGATACAGAGCGGATCGACAGCGGACGACGCGAAATGCGCGAAAGGAAGCTGACTGAGCCGATGCTCGCCAAGCTTTATCCGGCGATGGAGGCGGAGGATTGGGCAAAGGCGGTTTCGGCGGTCGAAGAGGCCGTCGCGGTGGTGCCAGACGATCTCTACTTCCGCGCGCTCCATGCGGATATGTTGCTTCACAAATTGCGTAACTTGCAGACCGGCTTGCCGGTTCTGAGGCAATTCGCTCGCGACGCGATCGACAAAAACGATGAGCGGTGGATGGAAGGGGCGCTGCGCCAACTCTTTGATCCGGCGAATGACAACTCCCACTTCCCGTCTGCCGAGCGCCTTGCGATGGGCAAAGAGTTGTCCGAACACATTCTTGCGCTGAATCCTCCGCAAGGGGACGGTGACTTCAAGTACCTGTCCTATGGGGCGGTCGCTCAGTATTATTATGAGAGCGGCAACAAGGATCGCGCAATCGAATTGGTCGAGGTGGCGTTGAACTCGCTGGGCGGTCCTGAGCCTATCCCCGACGAACTGAAACAGCACGTCATGTCGCCCTTGGTCGAAGCGCTGGCCAACTACAAGGGTGAGGAGGCTTGCTATGGGACTGTTTGTGCAACTCCGCAAGACGGGTTTCCGACAGCGTCAAAGCGCAGGCGACGGAGCAAACAACAAAAAGAAGGGTGATCGTCGGAATTGCTCGCTGGCGATCATCCATTTCTCTGGCGGCGAGTGGCAACTAAATCTGACGGTCTGACGGTGTACACGAACATGCTAAACGACTCCTCCGCAGTTATTGAGAGCGGCGCGGGCGGTGCAGTCTCATGGGCCGCGATCGCGCTCGTCATCCCGCAAACCCGCTTTCACACCGTACGTGCTCTTTGGAGAAAAAGAAGGAAGGGGACGCGGTCCTGAAGCTCGCAGGCCTGACATCGTTATCGGGTAACAGTCTGGGTAACTTTGCGGGACCGAACTGAGATTAGCACGACTGTTCAGGGCATTAGGGTGCTGGTTCGACGCTGGCCAGGGGCACCAACTAGGCTGTTCGAGCCCGTTCCAAAGCGCCCGCAACCGTCTGCGCAGTACTCGGAACCCCTTGTAGGCTCGTTCTGGCGCTTGGCTATCGCGGCGGCTGAGGTCGGCTCGATTCCCGTTCGCTTGCGAGCGGTTCCGCACCCCGCGGCCGGCGCCGGTTCGGAAAATGTCCGAGCGTACCGAGGAGCGTGTCGCGGTATCTCATTTTGCTGCCAAGGCTCTTTGCAATTCAGTCGACGATAGACTTCATCGAAACCGATATTGGGGCACGCCGGAATACAGACGGTCAGGAGTTCGCGGAGCTTTTTTGAGATTGCGCGGCCACCTCGATTGAACCAGCTTGGTTTTGGAGCCGAACGGGCGCAGACTGGTCTAGCCAGTAGCGTTCTTTGGTTAGGTTCATATGGTCCAGATTAAGGTGCCGTCACACCGCGTCGGGCAGATGGGAGCGCGTCGGATCTATGAAGTGCTCAGGGATCAGATCCTGGGGCGCGTATACGGCTCGAATGGCTCGCTGCCCTCGTCCCGCGCTCTTGCCCAAGAGCTGGGAGTATCGCGCGGTACGGTGACGGTCGCATACGAACAATTGGCGGCTGAGGGATTCATCGAGACCCGCCATGGCGCCCGCCCACGGGTCGCAAAGGCTCTCGTCGAGACCGGGCGCACAGGCACGAAAGCACGGTCGTCTACACGCAAGGCACGAGTCTCGCGGTATGGTGAACGTTTGCGACAGGTCGTCGCACGCTCAAACGAGCAACCTCGTAATCTCGTTGCCGACTTTCGCTATGGTGATCTCTCACCTTTGGACTTTCCCGTACTAGCATGGAAGAGAGCCGTAACCGCTGCGATCACGCAGCGACCCCGAACATTGACTTACGATGATCCACGTGGCTCGCTGCGCCTGCGGACGGCACTACAAGGCTATCTCTGGCGTTCGCGGACTGTACGATGCGAGATTGATCAGATCATCGTCGTCAACGGTTCGCAGCAAGGGCTCGATTTGTGTGCTCGGCTGCTGCTTGACGCTGGCGATCGGTTCGTCATGGAAGATCCCGGCTACCCTATGGCGCGGCACATCCTCTCGGCGACCGGAGCTATTGCGGTGCCAATTCCGGTCGACGCTAACGGACTAGACACGGCGAGGCTTGCAATGGCCGAAGCTCGTCTCGCCTACGTAACGCCCTCCCACCAATTTCCACTTGGCGGTGTCATGCCGATCGGGCGGCGGCATCAGTTGCTCGCCTGGACCAAGAAGGTTGGAGCCTACGTGATCGAAGACGACTACGATAGCGAGTACCGGTACGACACGAAACCTGTGCTCCCGCTGCACGCTCTCGAAGAAAGCGAGCACGTCATCTATCTTGGGACCGTCTCCAAGACACTCTCGCCTACCTTGAGGATCGGCTATGTCGTGGTGCCTCCTGAACTGCAGTTCGCGTTCAGCGCCGGCAAGCAGATCATGGACCGGCACACATCTCTCATCGAGCAAGAGGCACTAGCGACGATGCTCGATGCGGGCGCCTACGACAGCCATGTCAGGCGCATGCGGCGGCGCAACGACGAGCGCCGACGAGCCCTGATCGAGGCATTGCGGCGGAGATTTGACGACCGAGTCCGAATCGAAGGTGACGCTGCCGGCTTGCATCTGGTCGTTTGGTTCGACGATCTGCCCAAGAAGTCCGAAGCAGCATTGATCGAAGCAGCCCGCTCAAAGGGGGTTGGCATCTACCCCATCTCGCCCCTGTACGATCAACGTCAGCCGGACCGCCGGCGCGGACCAAACCTCGTCGGGCTCATCTTAGGTTATGCCGCGCTGGAGGCTCATCAGATTGAGCGTGGCTGCCAGCTCCTGGCGCAAGCGAGGGACCAGTTTCGTTCACGGTGATAGCTGCGAAACAACTGGACCAGCGAAATCGTGACGAAGTGGTCTTTCTAAACTACCAGGCCTGGGCTATTCCGGAGCGGAGAACGGAGAAGCGCTATGTACGTGCCCCCCGCCTTCCGGGATGATGACATCGAGAACATCCGAGCGACCATCAGCTCCGCACGCTTGGCGAACCTAATCACAGCCACGGCAGAAGGGCCGCTCGCAACACCACTGCCGCTATTCCTCGACGCGATGGAAGGCGAACGGGGAGTCCTGTACGGCCACCTCGCCAAGGCCAATCCGCAATGGCGCGCGGCTCCGATCGGCGAAGCGCTGGCCATTTTCATGGGTCCGGAAGCTTACGTGACCCCCTCATGGTACGCCACCAAGCAGGAAACCGAAAAGGTAGTGCCGACGTGGAACTACATCGCCGTCCATGCTTACGGTCCGGTTGAGTTCTTCGAAGATAACGAACGTCTGCTTGATGTAGTTACCCGATTGACGAACATCCATGAGGGCTCACGGGTGACACCTTGGTCTGTCGGCGACGCTCCGGCAGACTTCATCGGCGCCCACCTGCGTGGGATTGTCGGCATCCGCATTCCTGTCACCAAGTTCGAAGGCAAGCGCAAGATGAGCCAGAACCGTCCTCTTGCCGACCGTATCGGCGTCGTCACCGGCCTTGCTGCGAGCCAAGAACCGCGCGATCAGGAAGTCAGCATTCTGGTCCCAACGCTGGCCTGAGCCAGGACGCTTCAGACCGCAACGCCAGCCCAAGCCGCGTTCGGGTACCAGTTCTTCATTTTTCGGCAGCGGCGATGCTCGTGGCCGTCACGCCGGGACCGGGCATCTTCTATATCGTCGCGCGAACGCTTGCTGGCTGCAGGGGCGAAGGTTTGGCGTCGAGCGTCGGTCTAGGGTCTCGGTGGGCTTGTTCACGTACTGGCTGGTGCCGCCTGCCTCACCGCCCTCGTCATGGCGAGCGCGAACGAGTCAAACGGCCTGGTCTTATAATGCCAGCAATTACACCTACACCCCCAAGGCGCCATCGGTGGCACGTCATCCTATGGCAGCGTACCCAGCTTCACCAAGCTCGCCATCGGCGCGACCGTGACAGGTGGGATTCCTCTCAATCGTTGGGATCGCCGTATCTAGTAGATGCCAACGCGACGCTACACTGATGGACTCTACCCGTTTTGAAGATCTCCGCCAACTTTGGTGCGCGTTGACGAACGGACCGGCCTACCTACAGGGAAAGGTTCTCCAGCGACTTTGCGGTACCGCGGAGCCTTCCGATCGCCGCGTCAAGCTCTTCGATCAGATCTTGCCGGTTGTCTTCTTTTCCCGGCGCTGACCTCCTCGCAATGGCTGGACGCCGACCTGTGGCCTGCTTCTGATGGTCTTGGGAGTTGTCTTAAGCTCGAGCCGCGTGCTGCGACGTCGTGTTGAGCCAAGTAGGCGACGGCCTGCACCAGCGGGGTAAAGCCCCCAGCCGCAGGGGCTGATTGTGGTTAGGAGCAGTCTACTCGCATCCATCGCTGGATGTTCCCTCTCTAAAATCGGCGACACGCCTTCTTCGATTTGGCTTTCCGCTCGGATCGGCGGCCTTCCTCAATCGCGCACGCGGTGGTGCTCGCAGCCGGTGGATGGTACCGCCTCCGATCTCGCAACCGCAGTTGACTTCAACAACGTCGAAGCAGCAGTTAGCCGGCGGGGTTTTGACAGCAAACTCCTCGTTGCCGACGGCGCCAAGGACATTCAGTTGAAGAGCCGCTAAGCATCGGATGATTCTTCGCGGGGAGCACCCGCGTTGAGGCGCTAACCCAAGACCAGAGACAGATCTGAACCAACGCCCCGGATTGACCAACAAATATGTTGAACCTGTAATAAACTCTGCGTTTGCAAGCTCACGTCGATATTTGGAGAGCGCTCGGCCCGAAGCTCTCAAATGAAAGCTGATACGCCGCGATGCGGAACTTAGTTCGGGGCTGTTCAGCTGCCAGGCCGCCCGAGTGGAGTTGCTCATGAGTACTGAGCGAAATCCCGACCCTGTGATCCTGTTGTTCGTGATGGCCGTGATATTCGCCGCCTTCGCGGCATTCGCCACGACGTTTGAGCGGGTTGGGAGCACCACAGCTGGTGGCGAGGCTCTCTCCATGACCACGGGGCTGGGCAAGGCTCGGCCGCCTCTTGAGCGGGCGCCCGGCCAATCAGAAAGGAAGTAAGCACCCCACCTGAACCGACAAAAAATGTCCATCCTTGTGCTGCGGCATCAGACCCGAAACCTGGCCCAAGTCGACCGACTTTCGAACGAAGCTGACCCCAAAACCAAAGCGAAAGTGACCCGCAACGAAACTCCTCTGGTGTCAATGGGTCCTTCCACGCTTTACCCTGCCTTTTTTTAGCTTGTATGATCCTACCTCCGGTTGCATACTCTTCCCGCTTTCGCGCGATATTGTTTCAATAGTCATTGTTCGAGGCAGTAATGAGTAATCGAGGTCAGGTTTACAACTATTCGGCTATTCTGCGTCAACGGGTCGAGGGGCTTATCGCACTATTTGGGGAACTGCAGGCGCTCCGGCGACGGCTGCGAGCCGCTAACGCGAGAAGGATTGGTCGGCGTATCCAGAACGCCGCGCGGAGAAGAAGAGTTGTTCGGCGGTAACAGCTCCCGTTCAATGCAACGATCGCCCGTCCCCGCTTCGACATTGATACGAAGCCGGGTCAGGTCCCTTCACGAGCAGCGGCCGTCTGCAGCCATTAGCCGGAATACCGAAGCATTGTAGCAACAGTTTCCCGGCACTTTGGCACCAGTGCGCGATACTTAATTTGCGCCGTGTGGGCTACTCAGACCTGCTCTCTGTACGAAGAAGAGAGAATGGAGCGGGGGATTGTACGCGCGGCGGCCATTGTTGCGTTGCTGCTGATGCCGCTGGGGTCCGAAGCCTTCACTTCGCGTCACCACAGGCCCACAACTCGCATATCTTGCAGCGAGGTCAGATATTACGTCGCGAAATATTCGGCACCGGTGGTAGATGTACGCTCATAATCGCGGCGCTACCGACGCACAGTGCCAACGGGCGCGACGTTGCGGGCCTCAAACGAAACTACGGAAACCGACCGACCACGCCCTTATACCTGAAGCGGTACATCGGCTCCCCAATGACATGATGTCTGCCGCTCACTAACCATTTTTAGGACGCCAGCGAATGCACACCACCACGACTGCTATCATAAAAGTCGCCAAAACCCCTGCCGCCATCAATCCGGGCGGCGGGGGCTTTCCCTTCGCACAATCGAAAGTCTCGTCAAAGCCGCCAAGCCGGGGATGTGGACGCACGAGCGCGGCTTATATCTTGTAATCGCCAAGAGCGGATCGGCCTTTTGAGCGCTCCGATACTCCACGAAGGCCGGGCAACGCCGATTGATGACGTTGAAGACATACGAGCCGATCGACACGGCCATGTTGAAGGGTATCGAAGCGCGGGCGGCGGACCTACAACAGCAAATTAAGGCTGGACGTGATCCATTGGCCGAACGGGACGCCAGCACAGGAAAAGCGACTGCCACGGCCAATCGCGTAGCCGCCGAAACATTTGTACAAGTGGCGCGCGATTACATCGCGCATCACAAGAATGGTTGGAAGAAGCAAAGCACCGCCAGCAGTGGGAAAACACGCTGACGCCTATGCATATCCGATCATCGGCAAGTTACTCCCGCACGAAATCACGACCGATGACGTGTTGAATGTCTTGCGA
This sequence comes from Bradyrhizobium sp. USDA3516, assembly GCF_057651995.1. Classification (NCBI taxonomy): domain Bacteria; kingdom Pseudomonadati; phylum Pseudomonadota; class Alphaproteobacteria; order Hyphomicrobiales; family Nitrobacteraceae; genus Bradyrhizobium; species Bradyrhizobium sp. USDA3516. Next base: position 64,658 of record NZ_JBYGYN010000010.1, read on the forward strand.
CAGGATCATGAGCGCGCAGGAAAGAAAGGCACGCTTTGGATAGGCGCGCGCGAAACAGCATCGCGAGTGCGTATGAGAATGAAGCCGTGATCGGCGCCGCGAAGGCGAAAGGGATAACCAACCCCCGAAACGTGAGAGATTTGGATCAACCATCACAACCCGGCACAATGGAAGGACCATCTTGAACATTGGCTGAACGGGAAACAATCGAGAGGACATTTCACCGCGATGGACTGGAAGGACATCCCCGCATTCATGATCGAATTGCGCGAGAAGACCGACTACAGCGCAAAGGCATTGATGCTGACAATTCTCTGCGCGACGCGCACGAACGAAACGCTAAACGCGCAACGGACCGAATTCGATCTAGACAACGCCATGTGGACCATCCCTGCGGAACGCATGAAAGCGGGCGTTGAACATCGCATCCCTTGTCGGATGCCTGTTCAGCTATTGCGGGCGCTGCCAACGATCGATGAAAACCCCTTCGTATTTCCCGGTATGAAGCCTGGCCAGCCGCTAAGCGACATGAGCATGTTGGAGATGCTACACGGAATGCGCGAAGGCTTCACAGTACACGGCTTTAGATCATCGTTCCAAGATTGGGCGGAAGATACGACTGTGCATCCGGACGTGATCACTGATATGGCACTTGCGCACACCATCAAGAGCAAGACCAAGCGAGCATACCGACGCGGTGACGCTTTCGATCGCCGCCGCGATCTTATGCCGCAATGGTGCGACTATTTGTTGAGCGACCCGCAGGCCTATCGGGAACATGGGCGCGTTTGATCGCCTGATCACTGCAACCATCATCAGCATTCTGAGCCTGGCCATCGCGCGGGGCTTTCCATTTGTAGGTGAGCGTTCCGCCGATTGGACGCGACCGCGCGTGCGCTACAAATCACTTGTGGAAAGCTCTGGATACTTCCGTGCAGAAACGTGCAGATTTGTGCAGCGCCCGTTTTCAAGGCCTTGCGCGCGCAATGAGGTGAACGGTGTTGCGCATCAGAAACCGCCATTAAGGATCAAGAGCTATGCCCCTTCCCTTCCTGCGCGCCGCCGTGCCAGCGCGTCCGTTTGTCCTGGCTGCTTACGCCAACACGGTGCCGCACGCCCGCCCAAGTCTGTGAACGGCTCTCGATCGGCGATGCAACCCTGCGACGCTACGCGAAGAACAATCCGAATTTTCCGCGGAGGTGAAACTTGGGCCGCGCCGCGTTGCCTACGTCGCTATCGAAATCGAAAACTATATCGAAACGATGAAAGAGCCAATTCCGGTGTAATTATGGCCAACCGCAATTCGGATGATGTCTTAGCAGCCATCGACATTGTATCATTGCCGCGAATCAGATGCCCCTACTCTAGGCACCATCAGTTCACTGAAGGCTGAAGGAAAAGAGAATGTTCGGCAAGAATTTGGATACCTATATTAATCCGCGCCACGTCATTAGAGTTAGGCGTGCCAACAAAAACGAACACGGGGCCGAACAATCGACGGTGCATCTGATTGACGGCACCGCCCAAACCGTTACCGGCGACATCTTTGAAGTTGCTGATGAGTTCGCTCAAATCATTCCAGCGTTTCCGGGATTTGAGTACATCTACGCAACCGACCACAACGGCGCGATGGTTGAACTAGGACGAGAACCAGTCATCGCATGGCGCTGCAACGGCAAGGATGAACCAACACCTATCACCGCAAGCGGAATTGAGCGAAGTCTCAGTCCCGGGGTCATCCTAGATCCGAAGGGCAACGTGATCCGGCAAGGCATGCAAACGTACGATAGTGTTGAACAGTGGTTGAAAGACCTGAACGACGATCGAAAGCCAGCCTAGCGAGCTGCTGCCCTCACCAGCCAGTCAAAAGAGAGCCCGGCCATTCGCGCCGGGCTTTTGCTTTAGCAGCGCTGAGGCGTTTGGTTAGCGATTGTGGTGAGCGGCGGGAATTTCGGAGTATGTTTAATGAAACTGACGGACAGTTACTCCGCCGAACCCAATTTTCCACAACTCTAGTTCGATCACCCGACCGTTCCTGATTGCTCTTGATCGCAGCGCGGATTGGACGGGGGGGCCGGATCAAAGCATTGCTGCTGTCACCGTGAGCTAACACCAAGGAGACGGCCCATGTCCGAGAACCGGAACAAATGCTTTCGAGAGTATCAGGCGCGTCAGCGCATCGAACGTCAGGCAAGCAAGAAAGTCGCCCTGGCTGCCATTGATACGATGCTGGAGCGCGCCAGCGTGGCGGTTTACCATGAGAAGGGCTCCGTAGCTCGCAGGGACTGGTTAGTCATTTGGTGAGCGAGATTCTCCAGACCTTGAAATTATTAGCTTTTTTCTCTTGACTGGCGGAATGAGTGGGACCCGGGGCACCTCCTCCCGCCGGCCAGCATTGGGCCCATCGGTGGAGAGGCACCGCAAGTGTCGGTTCCTATCCGAGGGGACCGCGAAGGTGAACAAGACCGTTCGGCGGCACGTGGCCAAAGATGGCACCGCCAGTTTAAACGAGAGCGGGACCGCGGGGCCAGGCAGAGTCGAATCCTTGATGCGGGCGCGCCTCACGCCCAGCCAAGTCGACGTTGAGCAACTTCTCGCGGCCGCGCCGGCAAACGATGTGACAACGTCGTCCGAACCTCCGAGCATGCCGATCGGCTTACGCTGGCGGAGGCTGATAACGAGGCGGCGAGCAGGACGTTAACTTGGTTTAGCGCACTGCTGATGATGCTGGGGATGCTTTCCATCTTAAGCTCCAGCCGCTCGCTTCGGGACGCGGTGAGATTGCGATGCTGAAGCGCGCTACACTGGCAGGATACCTGACGCGCCGGTGTGACGGAAGCGTCAAGGCGACGGTATAGCCGAGTGGCCACACGTGCAAAGGTTCCGCGCGCCTGCACTTACTTTGGCGCTGCTTTACACGCACATTCGACTAGGATGACAAGCTCCTTTGGGATGGGACTGTCATCATGCGGTACAGAGTGCTCGTGGTGGACAGCAGCAGGCGAGTGATATGCGCCGCGAAGCTCGACTGCGTCGACGAGGAGGCTGCGAGATGTCGGGCCGAGCAAATGTATGGCGAGCACGACGTTGAGCTTTGGGAAGGGGATCGGCTCGTTGCCGTTTTCCCAAGTGAAACGTCGAATGAAGATCGAAGCGACCGCTACTGATTAGAGCGCTCGCCACGCCGCCGAGTTTGCGCGTGTACTGATTGCGCGGCCAACCAATCTCGCAATTCCGGTTAATGGACGTCTCGGTCCAACTCTCGCAACAATCGATGCAGGAAGTCGCTGGCGTGGTTGTATTGTACGCCGCCGTCCAGGATCTGATGAGCCAGTGGTGACATTATGTTGCCAACGGCCTCAGGGCCAATCAGCTCGGTCCGTGACGACCACAACTCCAGCAGCCCGTCCGGGATGTGGTCGCTCGATCCAAATAGCTTCAGGAGCCGGGCTTCGGCGACACCGTTATGATCATGGTGGGCCTTGGCCGCATAAAAGGCGAACAAGCCACGAAAAGCGTCACGGGAAACGGAAGGCTTAGCCATCGCAATGTCCCCCACAGAATCTTTCAAATGAATTTGCTTAATCGGAGCTGAACGGAAGCTATTCCCTCTAAATCCTCACACGAAGAAGATTCTACAACGGATCGGGAAAAAGCGGCAAGCCCTTAATCCGTGTTACATATGGCTCACGGCCGTGGCTTTGACGTATTGCAACCAGGCTTTGTTCGAAGTTACCGTGTTAGCGTGCGGTTCACACTCAACAAAACGTCTGCTTTCAGGCGGATGGTGCTCTCGGCGGCTCCGCCGCGGTGCCGCTCAGCCGTCCGAAGCCGGCCGTCCCTGGCCCGTTCTCGCTTTCCGCCGGAATGGCGCCACGACCATGACTATTCCAGCTAGCGCATAAGGCATCACGAAGGGAGGCCGACTCCAGCGCAGTCAGGTATGAGGCAATGGTCTGAGGAAGCCAGAAGACCGTTCCGGATATTTCGAAGACAACGAAGAACAAGAACGCGGAAATCAGCAGGACTTTGCTGTCCGTTATTCCCTTCAACTAACCGAGGCGGGACCATCGCTCGGTCGGCGCGACGGCTCTTCGGCAGCAGCCTCCGCCAAGATGTGCTTCGCTTCGGGTCGAGGGCTTCGGAGAATGTGTTGCCGTCGCCGGTCAGGTTCATCATCTCCAGGTCGGTGGCGGTAAGTTCTCGAGACCAACCTTTCGCCCGCGCGACAGTCGAGCAATACTCAGGCTCATGGATCCTGGTCCTGGTCGGCCGATATATGCCGTGCAGCTAACCCCTTACTTCACGCCGTCGACGATCCAGTTCCAGCCTTCCCGTTTTATTTCTTTGCCGAGGAATCGCGATAGCTTCCTCGCTCAGATGATACCAAGCCGTGGTGTCGGAATTGGCGCGGCCGTCGATCGTCGTTTCCGGAGCGGGCTTGCTGTCGAGCTGGAGCACCAGGGCTTGCTGATTCGGCAGCAACGTGACCTGGTGCGTTCCTTGATTGGGAGGCGCAGCACTTCCCATGCGGAGGTGATGACGCCAGAGCGCGATGCTCCGCGGCCCCGCTTCAAACCCGCAGCTTTCCGGGAGGCGTTCGAGCGGTCAATGAGCGCTGCGCAGGTCGTCAACACCGACGAGCTGGGGTCATCCGTGAGGCTCGCAGCGTAAGAACCTGGCCAGCGGAAAGCAAGTTAGGGACCGTCCATGAGGAAGCGCAAACACGAGATCGGGCCCGAGGGATCGGATCAGCGACAGCGCATGGTCGACGCGAGCCAAATCGTCACAGCCCAACTGGGAACATCGAGAGCGTCTGCCGGACTTGACGCAAATTGACCCGGACGAGCCAGGTTTTGTCGGCGAGAATGAAAGGTGTTCCCAGGGCCTGGCGCCCGGACCTGTGGCAGCTCCCGTGCGTGTCCGGAATGTGAGGGCCATATCAGGCGCGGCGAGTCCCAGGACGCGATCATGACGCATCGCATTCGTGGTTTCTGGACGCGGCCGCAAAGTTCGCTACGCTGGCACCCCCGCGTGCAGGCCACGATGAGAACTGCGAGATTGCAGGCGTGCGCGCTTCTTTTGGAGCCATCTACCGAAATCGGTCCGCACAAACGTTTGTATGTATTGGACAGGCGCTTCGAGGAGCTAAGTTGAAACGCCGAAAGAGGGCGCTGGCAGCGGAGAGGCTTCCTGGGCTTGACGACTTGTTCGCCCTCGTTTGGGACAAGGCAATGGCTTCCTTCGACCTCTCGGGTCGGAGATGATCTCGATGGGCACTTCAATGAGTACTTTGATTCGCCTCCGCTACAACACAATGGCCGATGAAAGCCCGGGCGGCGAATGGAGATGGCGCGTGATCATGGAGAGAGATGGCGGTTATGAGGAAGTTCTCGTAAAAGAGCTCTCGATCAACGTGCCGTCATTCTCCCAGGCAGACGAGATGCCTGTTGTTGGGCGCAAGTACCATATTGCTTGCCACGGCACACTCACGGTGAAAGACGGTGTCGGTACCATCAGGTGAACCGAATGAGGCCGCCTCGATTGGGCTGAGCCGGCTGGCTCGTCCTCACGCTCTAGCCTTCTGTCGTGGACTTAAACGGGCGACTGAAGCGATGATCCCGCCAGGCGCCTCGTCCGCAAGGCTGGTTGAAGTTCTATTAGCCGCCCTCTCCGGTTGCCGCCTTCGCCCCCCGTTGTTGTAAGCCTCACGCCCAACGCAAGGACTCTCGAGTAGTCCTGAAGATCGATAGCCTTGATCGATAGTGCGTCCCCATTGGCGGATTGCATAGTGCCTCCTTGCGCTGCCAGTGCCGAACTGTGGCCCTACCGTTCTAGCGCTTTGAATGCACCGACCGCGTCGCCAAAAAACTGCGCTAGCAAAAGCCAGGCCAAAGAATTGTGCGGCTCGTCTTGCTTCTTGGAGTGGAATGTCGTCTTCGAGGGACGGGGACGCGGTTGCCGTCGGGGAGCTAGCGCTTGCGAAAGCGCTAGCCTGGGCTGGCTGATGCGCAACAGCCACCCGAAGGTAAATATCCGCACAACGTTGAGTGAGATGATTCACTCTTCAGACGCCCGGCATTTACCCCACGAGGGTTTCAACGTTCCTTCGCTCTCCTGCCGCCGCGGAGCCCCGCGAACTGCCGGTGAGGTGCGGGAGCCGCTCCGCGGAGTGATCCTGTTGAGCTGGGCGGATCGCTGGCCGGGCAGAACAGCCGCCGAAGCCGGCGATCCCTACGAATCTCTCCGAGCCTTCGCGGCCCACAGGAACGCTCGGCCCATACCGTGTCAAAAATCTTACGGCAAGCGATTACCGAAGACGTGAAGCCACCTCGCGGGCGATTGCAGAGGGCGCTTAGCGATTTCACCCGACGTTGGTATGGAATTTGATGTCTCCGCTCGCGCAGCCGCGCGCAATTGCGCCATCGCCACTGATGCCTACGCAACGCGCGCGATCGCAGTGCTCTGCATCAATCAAAGCGTAAGGTTTCTAACATGAAGCCGCTCGTCAAGGCTAAGTCTGAGCCCGGACTCTGTTTACGCGACGAACCCGTGCCCATGATCGGACCGACTGATCAATTGATCAGGCTCAAGAAGACCCGGGATTTGCGCTACGGATTCATATTTTCCGCTGGGATGAGTGGGCTCGCAAAACCGTGCCTGTGCCCATGGTGGTGGGCCATGAGTTCGCGGGCGAAAGAGTTGATCTCGGCTCGGCCTTTCAAGGCCTTGCATGCGGCCAGCGTGCGACGGGAGAAGGCCATGTGATCGCAATGCACGGTCTGGCCTAGGCCGCCCGGACCGCATTTTTGAAGGCACGTAAATTGCTGGATAACGAGCAGGAGCTGGCGCAAAGAACGCGGGCCGCAGCGACTATCTCGGAATTCTAATGAGGCTGATCCGATCCATCTTGTTCCACCTGACTTTGATGCTGCTTGCACCTGAACTTTCAGACGCAACGAGTGCTGCCGCTGGCGCAAGTCCTTCGAGCGTCAAAGCTGTGGCGACATTCAAGCAGAATAGTCGCCGAGAGGTGCTACTAAGCTTCAGCAGTCGCGGCCCCTACGACAGCCAAACGACGCTAGCCGCACTCGGTCAACCGGCGGACAACTTCCGGCCGGTCAAGCTGCCTGGCAGTTCCGCGGCGCTGGAACCCAGCCTTATATGTATGATCCGCACGCCCCAACGCCTGACAGTCAATATCCTCGATGGCGCTGATAGGCTTAACATCCCCCTTGTGACGTACGGGATGTGCAATCCTGCCGCCCCGCCTTTTAATCTCCTAGCTGCAGAGACGCCGCGCTCAAGCAATACAGCTATCCTCCTCGGAGTTCTGATTGTCGCCTTTCTGACTGTTCTTGTCGTTATTGTTGTAGAAGTAAACGGCCCAGGTGCGGGCACGTGAGCGAGCAGAGCTGGGCTATATCGCAGTCGCCGTTCAGCTGATCTCCCGCAACTCTTCGCTGGTTGCAATTCAGCGTTCACGCCAAGGGACTCACGGGAATTTGTCCGTCCTCCAGGGTGCGGCAAGACCACACTCCTACACTGCATTACCCGGATGCAGCGTCTGACCAGCGGAGTCTGCTCGGTCGACGGCGAGATTTAGTAGGATGAGACGATGTCTCAGCCGCACTCATCTACGTCCCATCGGGGGTGTACTTCAGCGGCCGATCTTTTCTTATTTGTCTATCAAAGCGTACTCTCCTGTATAGCCGGTCAAAACCGAAGACGGCACTGATCGACTTTGACGGTGTAGTCGAACCACTAGTCTTGGGGCACTGCCTGACGATGGGACTGTCACATCTTTATCGGCCGCAGCAATGTAGCGCGCTGTTGATCCCAACTCGGCTACTTTTAGTGGCGACCCGCTCATCTGGACTCAACTGCACCGCCAAGAGCACGCTCTGCCATGCCTTTAAGGCTTGGCTACCTTGGCACGATTTTCCTCACACCGAGAGATCGCGTCCTACGACGGTCCGGTTCTAGCGCGCGTGCGTCACTCACGCTGCTTGATCGCAAATCGGCTATCCAGCGAACGCGGCCTCACCGGGGGCCCTCACCGGGGGAGTACTTTGTTACGGCCTTCCCTAAAGTTCTTTGGCCTTTCGCGTGATGCGCTCACCCGTTCGAAGCCGATAAAGGCAAGATCATTGTTGCAGCCTTTGTACGCGCGCGTCCCACGATTTGCTGGGGCGGTTCTGCGCGATACCCTCGTGCGGCGCTTGAGGGACAATCCTTTACGCATCTTCGCGAAATAGACTGCGCACCATTTCTCGCTCTCATGAATCCAGGGCCAAAAGTGATTGGCCCTCTTCGCCGGCAGGGAACTCAGAGCGCCGCGCGGGGCGCGTCCTGGCCAGCACCGATCTACGCCAACCTCGTCTCGGGCGCGGGGCTCCGCGGTTCGGCTACAGCGTCGCGCGTCCTGTTCTTCGGCTTCGCCCCACTGGACGAATATTCCCCTTTTGCCTTCCTTCTTGAAAAAGTCGAGCACAGCTTATCTGCATTGCACCGAAGCAACCGCAATTGCGGCCACAGAGCAGTTGGCAGCAGACCTCATCAGCTCCCCACGGCTCTCCTTAACGAGAGACGCGCCCTTCACATGGCTGCGAGAGGAATGAGGCACAGAACTGTCAAGACAAGCTAGATGATCTCGAAGTATCTCCGACGTTCAAAGTCGGTCACTCGATTTTGAACGGCGTCCCATTCCCAACGGCGCGAGCAAGAAAACGCTTCAACAAACCTTTCTCCGAAAATCTCGTTCGCCGCTGCTGACTGTGCGAAACGAGAAGTTGCCTCTGATAGGCTTTGAGGTAGTCTCGCAGTCATTTCCACACTTGCATCACCGGCGATCGACGCGGGTAGTGCCACACCTGTCTCGACTCCCAATATTCCGGAACCAATGGCACATGCGAGCGCAAGATATGGGTTCACGTCTGCGCCAGCCAGCCGATATTCCAGACGATGGACGGATGGCTCCCCCAAGATAGCGCGAACCGCGCAGGAGCGGTTGTCAACTCCCCAGCTTGGACAGATTGGTGCCCAGTAGCCAGGCACCAACCTCTTGTAGCTATTGAAGTTCGGCGCAGCGAGCACACAAAACTCGTTCATGTAGTTCAATTGTCCGGCGATGAATTGCCTCATAAGTTTTGAGAGGTTGCCGACCGCATTGCTGTCGTGAAACGCATTCTGACCATCCGAGGACATCGAAATGTGAATATGGCCGGACTGGCCCGGCCAATCCTCGGAAACCTTGGCCATGAATGTAGCCATCATGCCTCGCCTTTGCGCCCATGCTTTTATCATCGACTTGAATATGGTTGCTCGATCGGCAGCTTCCAACGCATCACAATGACGAAGTGACGCTTCGACCACGCCCGGTCCCGTTTCGAAGTGCAGTCCGCTGAGAGGTATTCTAGCTTTCTCACAAAGCGCTAATATCTCATCGAACAGCTCATGTTGAGCAACGGAGCGCATAATCGAGTAGCCGAACGGGCCGCGTGTTAAAGGAGCCCATTCGCTGAACGGCTTATCCTCAATTGTATCGGCGCTCTCCTTGAACAACATAAATTCAAACTCGAACCCAACAGCGCATCTGTATCCGAGGTCAGCAGCCCTTCTCAGGACCTTACGCAGAACACCCCGCGGGCAGATGTTCTCATGTGCGCCCGTGAACTCGGCGAGGTAGAGATGTTGATTGCCGAGATCAGACACCGAACGGCCGGTGGCAGACAGAATACGCAGGTCAGCATCGCCAAATGCTGATAACGGCTGCTGCGTGAAACTGATTGGGATGATCCGATCCGAACAATCCCACGCCAGCACCGCTTCAGAGAACTTGATGACTTTATCTTGACCCGAGAGATCTTCACCTAAGACATGCTTGCCTCGCAGCACACCGTCGAAGTCGCTTACGCCAATCATCGCTACGCGGGCTGGAGTGGCTCCGGTCAAAGTTGCTTCAGTTGCCATCACTGGCTATCCCGCGCCACCAATTCGAACACCTGATCCATCCGCATTTCTCGCAACTTGTGATAGTCATCATTAAGCTGATTCATGCCGCTATTCACGAGATAGACGATGCCCGGTGTCGACGCCAAATCGATAGTCGGAACCAGCTCTTCACCAATTGGAACGAATGCAATGGCATCCGCAAAGCTCGGGAGTTTGCGGATTGCTTGGAGTCCCGGGTAGCCGGCAACGACACCGCCCCTGTCGGAGATCAGGGAGACACAGAGTGCGTGCGCGTTCCGCTTGTACGGCCCGCGCATCCTCATGTACTCACCAAAACCCTCGGGATCTGCGTAGCGCCAAGCGGTCAGCGTGACATGGTTATGCCCCAACGCCATCGTTCGTGCTTTTGCCGACATAGTCCCTTGAAGCCTCGCCCCGAAGTCCACCAGAACGGGCCCCCGATGATCGACAATGATCTCGGCATGAGCCGGTCCCTCGAGGATCTGAAGTGCCTGCAACGCACGTTTCAGGTAGTCGGAGAGCTCCTGAACGATTGGTTCGCTGCCGTCCAACAATCTTTCGAGTGAGCAGACGGATGATGCCCCCTCGATAGGAACGGTGTCATAGGTCCAGGCCTCCGTAACGAAGGCATCTCCGTGGATCGAGACGGCGTTTACTGTGTATTGTTGACCGTTTATTTTTTCCTGCCCGAGAGCAAAACGATTCAATGCTCCGACACGGTTCGTCTTCCCAACAATCGCGGTTAGAGCACGCTGAATATCGGAATCTGTCGAGCAAAAGAATACATCCTCGGTGCCCGTACTGTTCAGAGGTTTGATCACGATCTCATCGAACTTCGCTTCGCGCCTCCAGCTTGCGATCTCTACAGCATTGTCAGACACGACTTGTCTGATCGATCGCACACCGGCATAGGTCAGCGCGCAAGACAATCGTGCTTTGTCACGCCGAGCAGCCGATAAAGCGGTCCCGTTTGAAGGTAAGCCCAGCCGCTCGGACAACGAATCGGCGAGTTCGACTCCAGACTCGCAACCCGCGATAACGAACTCAAATTCTCTGCCCTGGAGCGCCTGAAGATGATATTCAACGATGTCATCATACCCCATGCGCTCGCCGGGGCGAATGAGTTCATCGTACAGATCCGCATTGAAATGCGCTTGGAATATGGGTGGAATCTGTGCGGCCGACATCACATGTACCGTCCCAATTCCATAGCGCTTGAATTCTTCGGGTAGGTAGCGGCCGGTAGAGTATGCATCCACGACCACACATTTCCGTTCTTTCATGCGGATCTCCGATACTGCAAGTAGATGTTGCTGACAGCGATAGCCGTAATGAGGACATTTCCAACGAACGTATGTGGCGAAGGCACGATGCGTGAATCGAAGTACTGGAACAGGAAGGTGACGATGGGGGCGGTGGACAGGACCATGTTGACGGTGAAGGGCTCTACGCGGCGAATGCCCTGCTGAATCAAGAGCAAAGGCAAAACGATCGTCGACAGTCCAATTGCTGCGATCGCAAACCAATGCTGCGAGATCTCGGGCACGATAGATGAATGGTCGACCAGCCCCAGCAGCAAGACAATGGTTCCATAAAAGCGATGCGCCAGGACCTGTCGGCCGGAAAACCCACGGTCGAACAGCACCTTGACAAGGATATTTGTGAGGGCAAGCGATAGGCCGGCCACGATGGCCAAGACGATGCCAAAGGACGATCGAGCCCCCCACTCCACACCCGCATTGCCGCTGGCCGAGATCCAAATCATGTAAGTCCCGATCGTCGCAATCGCGGCGCTCACGACAATATCGGATGTTGGCGGGGCGCCGCTGCGCCTGATCAGGGCGTTTAACCACACTGTTGCGGCGGGCCCCAACGCCACCATGAAAGCGGCCACGATCGCAGGTTCAGCGTATTTCAGTCCTATAAATAGGCCGATCCAGCTGATCGCCGTCACGACGTTGAGTGCGACGAAGACCAGGAGCGACCATTTTCCGGCTCTTGCTTCGCCTCCCTCGTGGCGAGCCAAGAAGTTGAACGCTATACAAACCACTGCGAAAGACAGCAGCAGCGCCACGAACACATCCGCTTTCTGAAAATACGATGCCGCATAAACCTCCCCTGCCGCGCTCAGAACGACATAAAGCGCCACAAAAAGCACTCCTAGAGCGAAGCCACTCGTAGATCGTCCGCCCCTTTTGTGCCCGCGACACCGGGCGGAGCTCTCGGAAGCCCACGCGCGCGAGTCGTTTTCGCAGGACTGCCCTTTCGGCTCGCGCGAGCCACGTTTCGTTTGCAATATCACGACCTGCCTCTAGCCCTTCTTAGTCCGGCAGTACCCAACACACGCCTCTCCAAATGCCTTGAACAGTTGCTTGCTGAGGAGGTCGGTTGAGACGTGCCATTCGGGGTGCCATTGCACACCGATTTGCAGCGTCGGAGCGCCAATCACTGAAGCTGCCTCGACCAGACCGTCGGGCGCCCACGCCTCGCGCCTCAGCGCTGGGGCAAGCGCCTCGATGCCTTGATTGTGCAGCGAGTTGACTTGCGCCTCGATCATCCGCGCGATTGGAAACAGTGCGCCATCGGATGATATCCTGACGCGGTGCGCGGCATCGTATTGACGGTCCCTGGGACGGTCTGGCTTCTCAGCATGCATGGCGCCGCTTTCTCGGCTCCACTCCGCAAGCGATGGGCGGAGTGTTCCGCCGAGATAGACGTTGAGTTCCTGAAGCCCACGGCAGATGCCCAGAATGGGCATTCCGAGGGCGATGGCGCTCTCTATGGCCACGGCAGAGAGCCTGTCCCGGGGACGGTCAAGGATCCCAGGCTCAACATCCTGCCGATCAAGATCCAAGGACGCGGGCGCTGACAGGACTGCGGGGTCCACGTTCGATTCATCGCCTGTCAAGACCAGACCGTCGAGCCGGCGCATGATGGCTGGGGCGACCTCCTCCAAAGCATCTTCCGCGTCGACGGTCGGCAATATGACACAAGCCACGCCCGCATGGCGATGGAGTGCCTGCACGTACTTGCGCCGTAACCAGTCGCGATGCACACCATCGACCAGAAGACGGTTCGAAGTGACGGCGACAACGGCTTGGGTGCGCTCGGGCTGTTGCAACCTCACGCCAGCGTGCCTCGCGTGCGAACCCCGGAAACGGACTGCTCATACAGCCGTCGATTTCGCTCTTTCAACTGAGTTATGACGCTAGGCTGACCTTGAGGTCCCTTGACAAAGAGCCCACCCCAGGTGGCGGCGACCTTCGCGTAGTTCGGATCCTGCATTCGGATTTTCTGAGCCTTGCGCAACAGCCAAAATGGGATACCGGGTGAAAGGTGATGCTCAAGGTGGTATTCATCCAGATTCTGTCCCAGGATGGCTCGTTCGAGGAAGCTTCCTTTTCGATTCCTGGTGAGATAGACGTTCTGCGTCTCTGTTTCGCACATAGGTGAGTGCTCAGCGAGTTCGATAAACCAGCCGAGAACCTGAAATGTGGTGAGATAGGGCACGATCCAAAACAGGACGACGATATGGAGCAGACCAAGAGCATATGACCCGGCCAGGATGCTGAACCAGAACAGATAGAAGCCATACCTGTCGACAAGTATGCCTGAGCGGCTCTGATCTTCGGTCTCTTCGATCGAAAAACGATTAGTCCAAAGATACTTCAGATACGCTACTGTCGCGCCGCCCAAGATCGGCTTCCAAATGAGGTTGAAAGCATATCTCTCTGGAGGCTGCACATCGTAGACGCCGCTGGCCAGGAAAAACTTCAGGTCGGGATCCTTGTCCGGGTCGCCGAGATAGGGATGATGCAAGTAGACATGTGAGATCCGGTAGGCCCAGTGGCGTTGGAACAAGGGATAGGAAGCGAACAGAATGCCCAGTACATAATTCCAGGTCGTATTCTTCGCGAGCGTGCGGTGAGCCGCATCGTGAGCGATGGTTGTCAATCCGCGTTGATAGGCACCGATCAGGAGAACGGCCAGCGGGTAGAGCCACCACGAGACAGACACGGTCGCAAGCGTGCACGCTGTGATGACAGCGTAATCTTTCGCAATGTAGGCGGCCCCCGTGATGTTGTCCGGCCTTAGCTCCGAAAGCTGCTTATTGATCTCCCGACTGAATTGAACGGCCTCATAGCGTGATGACCTCAGTTTCCAAGCGTCTGCCTGATTCATGAGAACCTCTTCCTGATCGCCTTGCAGGTTGTCAGATTGCCGAAAGCGCCTTGTCCAGATCGCGCAAGATGTCGTTGACATCTTCGATGCCGACACAAAGCCTGATTGAGCCACCAAATATGCCGGCGGCTTCGCGCTTTTCCCGCGGGACAGTGGTGTGGGTCGTCGAGACAGGATGAGTCACGAGCGTGCGGGCATCTCCCACATTGGAAACGTGATACATCAAGTCAACGTTCTGGATGAACTTGCGCCCGGCCAGTTCGTCTTCCACTTCGAACATGACCATCGCTCCATGTCCGTATGTGGTGTTGAGTGTCTGATCGACGATTTCCCGATCGGCGCCCTCAAAGAGCCCCGGGTAGAAGACGCGACGCACTTTAGGATGCTCTTTCAGAACGCCGGCGACGATCCTGGCATTCGCGCAGTGCTGCTTCATGCGAAGCGGCAGCGTTTCAAGCCCTTGGATCAGTTGAAAGCTCGCAAAAGGGGCGATGGCCGCACCGGTATCGCGCAACCAGGTCATGCGAGCCTTGAGGAGAAACTCGCTCTTTCCTAGATCATCGACTTCGCGCACGGCGTTGTGCCAGACAATTCCGCCATGCGCTTCGTCGGGACCGTTGAACAAGGGAAAGCGAGAGGCTCCCCGATAGCTGAACTTGCCGCTGTCAACGATTAGTCCGCCGAGGGTCGTGCCATGACCGGATATGTATTTTGTTGCAGAGTACGTCGTAACTGCAGCGCCCAGGTCTGATGGCCGACATACCAATGGCGTGGTCGTATTGTCTACGACCAGAGGCACGCCGTACCTTCGGCCGATTTCCGCCAGCTGTTTGACGGGGAGCGGAATCAGACAGGGATTCGAAATTACCTCTCCGAACAGGCAAATCGTGCGATCATCAATGGCACGTTCGAACGTCTCGGGCCTTCGAGGATCTGCTGTCCTCACGCTGATTCCCAAACGCTTTAAGGTATTGTGGAGCAGGTTCCAGGTATTGCCATATAGATAAGGAGAGGCAACGATATTGTCCCCTACTTCGCCACTTGAAAGGTTGACGATTGCAAGGAACGTTGCCGCTTGACCTGACGCAACGGCGAGCGAGTCGCTGCCCATATCGACGGCGGCGTAGCGCTTCTCCAGCGCGCGAGTCGTCGGATTGATAATCCTCGTGTAGGTGAACCCATCCGCTTTGACGTTGTAGACGTCAGCGATGTGATTTAGATCGCCATCGAGTTCATAAGCTGTGTTCTGGTAAATCGGCACTGCGACGGCTTTTGTCACCGGGTCCCGTCGATAGCCCGCATGCAGAACAGCGGTCTCGGCGGAATGCCGCAGCTGCCGGTCCCCAGCTGCTTGAGCCGGCATCTTTACGCGCGCCTCATATGCCTCTTGACCCGACGCCGGCCTTCCTGACCGAGCCTGACCGGAGCGGAAATATGTACGAAAGGCGCATCCCAACTGCTCAATCCAGCTGGATTGGATTTCCCCAATGCAACCGACCCGAAAGCTCCGCGTCGCAAGATGCAGCTTCGAGTAGACGTAAAGATTATGGGCCGCCAAGTGGCGATACAGCCCATCGAATCCTGGCTGGTCCACTATTCCGGGCGGCGCACTGAACGCAACACAGACCGGGGACTGCAACTCGGGGGACAACAACGGAGCCACTATCCCTTCGAGTTCCTTGATGAGGTCGTTTCTGACCTTCTCGTACCTGAAGCGCCTGGCATCGATGCCTTCCTCGTGCAGAATCTTCAAAGCCATTGTCGTTGCCTGAACGACGTGGGTTGGAGGGGTCGACCGCCACTCACCCGTGCGCTCGAGCGAGCGCCATTGATCTCTCACATCGAGCACAAACGATCTCGGTTCTTGAGTCGCATTCTCCAGTAGCTCGCGCGAGGCGATGACGAACGCTACTCCCGGCGGCCCTTCTATGCACTTGTTGCTCGACGTGACCAGTACGTCAGGTCCACGCTGGGTCAAATCGATATTGAGGGCGCCGAACGAACTCATCCCATCGATGATAGTCTTTACGCCACGTTGCCTCGCCACCTCCACGATCTCGTGCAGCGGATTGACGATTCCGGTTGTCGTCTCACAATGCACGAAACACAGGTGCGTAACGCCGGGATTTCGGCTCAGATACTCGCTGATCTCTTCCGGATCCAACGGATCCGTCGCGCGCTTAACAAGCTTCAGTGCTTCGATACCCCACAGCCGCAAAATTTGAAGAATGCGCTCGCCATAGATGCCGTTCACGCAAACGAGCGGCCTGTGGGCTCGGGACACAAATGAGGAGAGAGCCGCCTCCATTGCAAAGGAGCCGCCTCCTTGAATAGGCACCACCGAATATTCCTCACTGTTTCCCAGCAAGTTGAGCATCAGCCGCCTCATGCAGGCGGTCACCTCCTTGAACTCGTCATCGCGAGACGCGAGATCAAGCTGCATCTGGCTCCTGACCGCCGGCGATAACGATAATGGACCAGGCGTCAGCAACGACCGCTGTCTTGTCAAACCATTTCCTCCTAACATTGTATTGGTCGATGACCTTGAGTACGCACAGTAGGGAGCGCCGTGGCGCGCGTCCCATTCCTCATCAACAGCTTCGAATGAAGCGACATGTACCGTGGACGCGTTTCGCGTCGACGCCCAAAAAGGCTGTCGGATGACAACCTCCATATCTCGTCGCGGACGGAGAGCGATGCTTCACAAAGCTCCTCATTGATGCCCTTCAGACCTCCCAAAATACCCTTTGGCGCGAAGAACGCGGGCGCAACCGGCGCCAACGTACGCTCTCATCCACTGTCATGCATGGCAAGCTTGAGCGCGATCGCCCTCTTGCAGCTATGAAGCGCCAGTCTGCGAACAATTTACGTGTGAGCCTGTCCGGTCAGGCACGCTTTACGCTAGCAAGGAGCTGCAGCCAGGACTCGACGTGCCCGGATTATCAATGCCTGGCATACTCGATGATCGTGGTTCGCAGCGGGAGTCTAATGCGTTCCTTTGGACTTGATACATTTGCACTCCGTCGCTGGTTAGAGGATCTAGGACGCCGATGACTGTCCATTTCGGAGATCGTACAACTTGACGTTACGGGCGGTTCAACCCTCTCCGGGGATTTTCTCACGTAAACTTTCCCGACGTGCTCTCATTTGGCTGCGACAAGCTGACGTAAGCAGCAGAGGACAGAGGATTCATAGCGCGGTTTTCGGCGAGCGGCCGTACGACAGAGCACGTTGTCCTGATTTGGTAGGAGTGCGCCGAGCCGAGTCCGGATGAGTGGCGGGTTCATCTTTTAAATTGATCGGTAGATCGGCAGCATCCATTGTTCGCTACACACGCCGCTCGTTGCGAGACATCTCACCGGGCGATCGTCCGGCGGTCAAGGTACGGTGATTTACGGCGGTTAAAACGCCTGAGCCGGCGAGCCACGCATCACCAGCAATCGGGGTGCGCAAGTACCTCGCCCATGAGGCACTCTGGTTCGACGATAGTCACTTCCGAGCCGTTCTGCTCGCTTTTGATTCCTCCGCAGGCCCGCTCGTTGATGTGAACTAGCGTTCTACGCGGTCTGCAGTGCGGTCGAGCACGTCGATGGCTGACCAGAGCGGCTCATCGAGAGATCATTCTTTGTCGCTTGGCCAGCGATGAGCTCCCTTTCCTTTTCGGCCGCGTCAATGGCCGCCTTCATGGCAAGGAACGATGGAAGGCGGACTGGAGCATGACGCGAACACGCAACGGAGCTCCGTAGCGCAGGATGGCTAATGTTCGCGGCAGCGTTGCCTCGACATGCGAAGGTGCCGGGCGGAGGCCGACGGTGTTCGCCTACGAACGGCGGCCACAATGAAGCAAGCTTGCCGGACGTTACCATAGGCCACGACAGGATGGATCGCGACCGATTGCTCGCTTCAGATTGGTCCATATACCTGGAGTAGGCCCAGGCTGGCCGGATAGCCACCCCGGAAAACCGCGGCCCGCGCTTCGTACTGTGTGGGGAAGTAAAGCCGGCCGAGTCCGCGGCCCCGGCGCGGCTTTAAAGGCAGATCGGCGTGTCCTTGGCCGCACGCGCAGCAAGAAGCGCCAAGCCCCCCCTCAACCTAGTGGAAGTAGGACTTCCTCTCTGGCCTTTTTCGCCGCATGGTAGATTCTGATCTGCAGCATGGGACGGCCTCTCTTGAGCTCCACCGCTCCTGACCATGCTCCATCTTTGCTCGCGTACTCGGTTTTGAACTGACCATCCATTTCGAGCACTTATCCGGAAGCTGGCAGTACACGAGTGGGTGCGACCAGTCTGTTCCTTTCGAGCGAAACGTTTGACCGCTGGCCCCGCCTGAGCCAGATCGCCTGAGCCGCGCCGGCAGGATATTACGCGAATTGATGACGTGACGCGAGCACATCTAGCCATCAAGAATTGAGCGCGCTATCAAGACATCCACTACCGCTTTCGCTGACTGCTCTAGGTTCTGCTCCATGGTCCTGAGATGAATATCCGGTGTTTCTGGTGCTTCGTAGCACGCGTCGAGGCCGGTGAAGTTCCTGATGTTGCCTGATTTCGCCTTTGAGTACAGCCCTTTCGGGTCTCGCCGCGCGCATTCCTCGATCGGCGTATCGACAAATACTTCTATGAACTCTTCGTTGCCAACCAGGATGCGCACCCTGTCCCGTTCCGCTCTCGTGGGCGAGATAAACGAGCAGATCACGATCAAGCCGCTGTCCACCATCAACTTGGCAACTTCACCGACACGCCGAATGTTCTCCACGCGGTCCGCCTCGGAGAAGCCCAGATCGGCGCTTAATCCGTGTCGGAGGTTGTCGCCATCCAGCAGCATTGTATGCCGCGACATCGCAAACAGCTTTTGATCAACCAGATTCGCAATCGCCGACTTTCCCGCGCCAGACAGGCCGGTGAACCAAATGACGCAAGGCTTCTGATTCTTGAGCGCGGCACGCTCCTTCCTATCCACGGATAGGGCTTGCCTAGAAATATTGGCGGTCTGCCGTAGCGGAACGGCAATCATGCCTGCCCCCGCCGTACGATTGGTGTAACGATCGATTAAGATGAATGATCCGGTCTTCCGATTGACGTCATAAGCATCGAATACTGCGGGTATTGTGGTCGCAACATTACAGAAGGCGATCTCGTTCAACGAAACAATCCCGGCGGCCAGATGCTCACAAGTGTTGACGTCGATCCGATGCTGAATTTCGGTAATGCTGCCGGAAATCGTCTGCGATCCGATCCGCAGGATGTAATTGCGTCCGGGAGTGAGCGGCTCCTCGTCCATCCAAATCACATAAGCAGCGAATTGGTCGGCGACCTTTGGTTGGTCGTCCGGTCGGGACAAAATGTCGCCACGGCCGATATCAATTTCGTCTTCCAGTGTAATGGTCACCGCATCCCCGGCTTTGGCGCCGACAAGGTCGCCACCGTGGGTCACGATCCGCTTGACGCGCGTGGTCCGTCCCGACGTGGCGACAATGATCTCATCCCCCGCCGAGATCGTCCCGGAAGCCACCGTCCCGGCATAGCCCCGAAAATCCGGATTTGGCCGGTTCACCCATTGTACCGGAAAGCGGAAAGCCTGGCTTGCGGTGCCGGACTGGATGTCAATGCTCTCCAAATATTCAAGCAGGCAGGGACCACGATACCAGTTGGCACGCGCGGAGCGGTCTACGACGTTATCGCCGTAGCGGGCCGAGATCGGGATGGGAACGATCGAGGTGAAGCCGAGACCGGCGGCAAAGGCCATATAGTCGCGCGCGATCCGATCGAAGCACTCCTTGTCGTATGCGACAAGATCGATCTTGTTCACTGCCAGCACGATATGACGAATACCGAGCAGCGCACAGATAAAGGAGTGGCGGCGCGTCTGAACCATCACGCCTTTGCGGGCATCGATCAGGATAATGGCGAGCTGAGCCTGCGAGGCGCCGGTAGCCATATTGCGGGTATACTGCTCATGGCCGGGAGTGTCGGCCACCATGAAGGAGCGCCGCGGCGTAGTGAAGAAACGGTAGGCAACATCGATCGTAATGCCCTGCTCCCGTTCGGCCTCGAGTCCGTCCACAAGCAGAGCGAAGTCGATGTTATCCCCGGTGCTACCGTACTTGATGCTGTCGCGTTCCAGCGCCGTGAACTGATCGTGGTAGATCATCTTGCTGTCGTGCAGTAATCGGCCGATCAGCGTCGATTTGCCGTCGTCCACCGAGCCACATGTGATGAATCGCAGCTGATCCTTCGTCCGGACCGAAACCGGCTCCGTTGTCTGCTTTGTAAACATCAAAAGTAGCCTTCTCGCTTCTTCTTCTCCATTGAAGCGGCTTCATCGGTGTCAATTAGGCGCCCCTGGCGCTCAGACATGGTCGCGGTCTGCATTTCTGCGACGATTCCTTCGATCGTCGTCGCATCGGATTCGATAGCCCCGCTCAAGGGATAACATCCAAGGGTGCGAAAGCGGATCATCCGCATTTCCGGCGTCTCATCGCAGTTAAGCGGCAATCGCTCGTCGTCAACCATGATCATCGCACCATTTCGATGCACTGTCGGTCTTCGTTTTGCGAAGTAGAGCGGAACGACCGGAATTTTCTCGATCATGATGTATTCCCACACATCGAGCTCGGTCCAGTTTGACATCGCAAACACGCGCATGGTTTCGCCCTGGCGAATCCGTGTGTTGAACAGGCTCCAGAGCTCCGGCCGTTGGTTACGGGGGTCCCATACATGTCCAGCCGAACGGAAGGAGAGTATCCGTTCTTTCGCGCGACTCCTTTCCTCATCGCGCCGGGCTCCGCCAAAGGCGGCATCGAATCCGTGGAGGTCGAGCGCCTGTTTCAGCGCGTCCGTTTTCATGACCTGGGTATGGAGGGCGGAGCCGGAATCGATCGGATTGATCCCACGCAAGCTGCCGTCCTTGTTGACATGGACAATCAGGTCGAGGCCGAGCCGCCTGGCTGTCGCGTCTCGGAAGCTGATCATCTCGCGGAACTTCCAGGTCGTATCGACGTGAAGCAGGGGGAAAGGTAGTTTTGCCGGATAGAACGCCTTGATCGCAAGGTGTAGCAAAACGCTTGAATCTTTTCCGATCGAGTAAAGCATGACGGGCCTTTTGAACTCGGCGACCACATCACGCATGATTTCAATCGATTCAGATTCGAGACGGTGCAGGTGTTTTGGCAGCATATATCTTGTTTTCGGTGCAGGATCTCTGTTCTTCGTCGCTCTATGGCTCCAGCCTAGAGCGGGGGATTTCCGCGGCATAAAGGTCCGGTCATGGCGCATGGCTCGTCAATGAAGCCAAGCCCCGTTCGACAGCAGACTTCGAACGCAGCAGCATATCGCATTGTGCTCGCTCTTACGCCGGCGCGTGCGGCACACCTGATCGGGAGATCAGCGTGCGGTTTAAGAATCTGGGCTAAATCAACCAGCGTGGCTTGATCACAAGCATTCAGAGTGCTTAGGAGATCCTGAGGATCTGCTCAAGCCGCGCGACCTCGCCTCGCAACATCTCGATAGCCACGTCCCGGTTCTCCGAAATGTTCCAAGCATTGTGGACCGACTCTCCGGCGTGAGATAAGCTGGACTGTCCTCCCGCCTTGGCACTTCGCAGATCCCACCAGCTTCGGAATACCCGACCATAGAGCTCGGTTACTTCCCGTCCCCTGTCCAGAACTCCGGCCTTCTGGGCATGCAACAGTTCCTGCTCATATCCGAGTTCTACCAAAAGCTCGGCACCGACCAGATCAGTCACGGTTTGCATCTCTTCGACGCTCAATTGAGATTGCCATGACTTGACAGAGCTTTCGTCGATGGTGTTTCGTTCCAGGATTTTTCGGTCTCCAAAGCTGCTGGACTGAAGATAATCTGCTCGTCCCATGCTCACCGATGCCACGCCTCCTGGATCACAGCCGAGCGCTGTTAGTAGACGCTGGATTTCCTCGTCCGGTTGCGCCACGAGCAGTTCGTATTGCACCAAATGAGTCTGCGGGCGAATACGTTGCGCGGCGAGCCTAGGAAGACCCAAAACCAAATCGGCCAGTGAAGATATTATGCCATCGGGCAGTCGAAGCATGAGGTCAGCGAGACTGGATACGCTGACCGGCTCCGCGCTTTCTGCCCGCAGTGGGATGCCCCACGTCGATTTCAGTGAAGCGGCGATCGCGTAAGGATTGCGCATCAGAAGGATGTGTGGCGCTTCCGGATAGACGGATTCAACAAATTCAAGTGTCGTCCAATAGCGTGGTGTCTTATCTATGATGATGCGCTTGCCCGCTTTTGCCAGATATTGATCGTATGCTGCATCTGCAAAAGCGCGGCTAACGATCGTGCGATCTATCCGCCCCAAGAATTCGGAGGTGGCGGCCTCAATTAGAGAGCTGCCGGCCGGATGACGCCGATCCACCTTGCCAATTGCTTCAAGCGCCAGCATTAACCAGGGTTCAGGCGGAGCCACAATGTCTGGATGGAGCTGCAGCAAATGTGCAAGGAGTGTGGTCCCGGATCGTGGAAGACCAAGGAGAAAGCACACCTCAGGTGAACGACCAACACGTCCGCTCATCATTTAGACACTCGTGCTTGGCAAGCGCCATCTGTCGACGCTAGCTCGATTGGGCGAAACAAAGCCGGCCGCCGGATCACATGGGGGCAACCGCTTGCGTACAAGGAGTCGAAAGGACAAGGATTTTGTCTGCCACTCATTGCTTGAGTCCCGTTCAGTCCGATCAGGCGGGATCACAGAACGATAACTGAAATCGCTTCCCCGATTGCTCGATCGATAAAACGAAATCAAGCAACAGCTCAATTGCACGAAGATTGACTGCGAATATGGCAAGGTTGAAAAGAACTATACGGACGTTTGCCAAGACCGCGCGCGGCACATGGAAGGTTGCTACGTATAGAAGATGGGTGCGCTGGGCATTGAAGAGGTACTGCGACATGCACCTTGCTGAGGCTCGGCAGACACAAACAATTTCGGCATATGAGCGGAGCGCTGCAAAGAAGCAGACCATATCACGGACATCGCACTTGGCAGGACGCAGAAATCTTCTCAGCGCGGGAGCGATCCAGACGCTACCTCCAGTGAGGCCGCCGTTGGTCGGTCAACACACTGGATCGGCCCTTCATGTGAGAGATCCTTGACGGCGCCATCAGCAAGACAATGTCTTCACTGCCGATTGGTCACACCCGTTGAGACCACGTCTAAGATAGTCCGTCAATAATGAGAGGATGCTGGAGCTCCCACCGGTCCAAACACTCTCTCAGCGCGGATCCGTAAAGCTAAATTTCCGACAGAATTTCTATGGGTACTGAGGGCGACCCAGCGAGTCGCCCTATCGCGCCAGTGCCAGCGCTGCTGAAAACTACCGCTGATGTCCGAGTCCGATTCCAAGATGCAAGGCCTTCTGGCGGAGCGCACCCACGCTGCGTTTGGTCATCTTTGCTATTTTTATGACCGGGGTTCGGGCCTTCGAATGGACTTTGAGCTCCTTGATATCTGCCCTCGTCCATTCGCGCCGCGTAACGCGTTTCTTGGTTGCTTTCTTCACGATGAATGCTCCTTTTTAGAGGAGCGGCTTGTAGCATAGTTTTCACGGCACGACGACCGCAAAAAGCAGACGATATAATAATAAGAGTGGCGTCAGGTATAACTTGGTCATGCGTTCCAAACGCGAGACGTCTGGGCTAGTACAGCTGTGGAACTGCAAACCTCATATACACCTCGCCCTCTGAGAACGTTCCCCATCGACGCCCTTCTATTTGCAGCGAAGCAACCGACACGCGCTAGAATGAGTAAGCCAACGCGAGATCAGTTTAGCCGACCGTCTCGACCACGCTGATGTGCATGAAGAGGCCAGAAGCCTCATCCCCTCAGGTTTAAATCACAATATCCCTAGCCGCGCTGAACAACTTCCTAATATCAATTACAACGCCACTGCTTCAAGATGTGACTTCGAGATCTAGTTGAGTACATCACGATCAGCAAGGGGTTGCGCGGCTGGCGGTCACCCCGGTAGCGGTTTACGTGGGCTCAATCGCTTGCCGTGGGGCGCTTTCTGCCCGCGTTCCTTCCCAGCTGCGAAGTCAAAGGCGCAGTTGCTCAGCTTTCGGCTGTTGCGCGATCTGCATAGTTCACTGATCTAAGTGTTCGAGCCTCTCGAGATATTCCCTTCCCTCCTCGGCGAGGATCCCGCACCCGGCCTCCCGCATCAGCTTTGGTCGAAAATGCACAGTTGGGGCGCGCGGCCTGCGATGCGCTTCATATGAGCCGGCCACTCCGGGCCGCTGCTATACAAGTAGCCAATGCTGCTTAACGCCTTCGATGCTCGACCGACCCGTGCGGCTAGCGGGTAGGTATCTTCAGTATAGACGTGAAAACTCACGCGCACGCCATTGACCCAAGAAAAAGCCTCATAACGCCTATTTTGAGGTAAGCTCCAGAGGCGCGCCCCGCTTTCAAAAGAAAAGCTTGCTCGCTAAGCACAATACGCGATGCCCGCCTGGTCTGGTCGCTTTAAGCAACTTTTTCGACGCATCGGCCACATCCTGCCCGAAGCTTCCGAAGAACGGTTCAGCATAAGATAGCGGCGTCGACTAGGAGTGTGACGAGATCTCAACCGCCTTTGACCAGTACGAGATCAAACGACGTCGGTGGTAACCACGCTGTTGTACATCTTGACGAATGACGTCGCTCACGGAACGAACCGCTCGCTTCTTTCTCTTCCACTTGCCGTCCAATCCCGGCGGGATCCCAAAGCCTGTCGGGACGACCAAAAGATCGTGTCTTCGGTTCAAATAGATATCGAACATGTGTATCTCTTGTCGCGCGAGCGTAGATCGGCCGTTCATCGGTCTGGTGACATTGAAGCAACAGTCTCCCTTAAAGTCACTGGACGATCAAATGACATTCGAAAGCTCCATCCTGATACGTCAAGACCGTCACGGGCACGATGGTGCCAAGATCTGAGCGTGTTCACGTCCCAACTTACGTCCGCTGCGAGGCGCGCTCGACGAGCGTCGACCTGAAACGTGGCGAGAGTACATCTAATCTTACTCAGCTACTTTGCGGCTCTGCGGAGCTTACGCTACAGTTTTTGGTTCTGGCAACTAGTTGATGCAGCATAACTTTGACAAGTTCTAACGAGCACACCTTCGCCAGCTATCAGGCTCCCAAAGCAATGGCTTTACGAGCGGCCGCCTCCGGTACTAGTCGAAGTAATCCTCCGAGCCGTCTTAGCGGACCGCATCGACAGTAAAGCAATCCCCCCGGCAAAGATCCACCCATGGCGCTGCCGAGCCGGGATGACCGGAAAGCGATTGTGTTCAAGGATCCTGGCCAGTTCGGGGCCGGCGTCTTTGACAAACGAACGTCAGGAGGGACCGAAAGGACATTGATATCTATGTAGAGGCCGGACAACAGCAGGTCGTCATCGTCGTAAGCTGGGGAATTAGTTTTGAATGGTTCGGGCGCGACTATCACTTGCGCATTGCTTCTGGCAAATAGTCGGTCATCGCTCGAGACCGCACCAACAGAAGGCTCATCGGTCGATGCACGATCACGTTAAGCTCCCGCAACGTGTCCACAATTGCTTCGACATGCTCATTCAGTTCGTCGGCATAGCGGTCCTCAATCCAGTGGCGGGCCGATGCGCGAGCTTAAGCACCTGCTGCCGCCGACGAGAGAACGCGGGTAATACCAGTCCGAGCGAAGCTCAAGATTGATATAAAGGAATAAATCGCAAGAGAGTTCGCGATCATGAGCCGCATGATTAGCGGCCGTACCCACCACAACCTCCTTCAATCTCGACCACTCGTCGTACGAATCTAAAGCACGCTTACCCGTATCGGCCGTGCCTTCAGGTTTCATAGACCGACTGCCGAGTCCGATCAAGACGCGAGCGTAGGACACAGTCTCATAGGCCTGCTCGCCGAATACGTTATCGCGGGCAAGCAAGCCCTCCATGCTAATGGCGATGCCATGACTGGCGAGCACGCCGGTGAACGTCGCAGCCGTGAATAGCCTTGGTCGGTGCTGAAGATGTCGCGCTTCCGTGGAAAACTGAGGAAGTGCGAAACCCTTGCTTACTCAGGCGTCCTTGCGGGATGCTCGAAAGGCTGATGTGGACGGATTAGCTAAGGCAGGTGGGGTTCGAAGCTCCAATACATCGGCGAAAATTGTCCAATCGCGGACACTCTTTTGCTTGCAAAATTCAGTCTCCGCCTGCTGTGCAGCAGCACTCAGGGAGACGGCATCGACCTTGAATGCTGCCTGGCACGCACGATGCTCGCCGCCGGTATCGTCACAAACGGTCTTAATAAACCGAACATTAAATGAAGGCATGCCCCTCGCTTCCCGTGGTTCGCTTATCGACTATTCTGCCATTCGCATCGCGAGTATTTGATCTGCCTCAAGTAGCCCCCCACCAAGAGGTCTGTCCGCCCATCCAAAGATCGATCAGATGTAACGGCGCGGCACGAGCCGCTTGCGCGCGCAGATTTCTTATATACGCCGGCGAGGGACTATGCGCGCAGGCGATCGTGCGGCAATCAGGCCAGGAACCCCGTCTTCCATCCGACGGTTCACCAGCCGCCCCCACGGTAAGCCGATCATAAGGATTAGTCGCAGCCCACGTTTCGATGAGCCCAGGTCCAGGACTCCAGTGCCGAGACCTAAAGGTGGGATCAGCCCCGACAAGGCTACCGACGATGAAGGCGAACAAATCATTTGACCATCCGTGTGCACGGAGCCAATGAGGAACAATGCTGCCGTAGCCCATGGAGCGTGAGTTGCGCCTCAAATCAACACGCTGGCGTGCTGCAGAGAATGCGATGGATTCGCGCATGCCCGAGTTCGGACATGTACACTGCCACGCGCGGGGTTTGCGGCACGTGGCGGCCGCTCGAGCTCAACCACTCCCGGACGAACGAGGCTTTTGACCCGCATCAATGCTACGACGGCTGTGTCCTGATAGAGGTGATCTTCTAGTAAGCTCAGACGCATGGCAGAAAGAACGACTTGAGCCCATGATGCTCTCATGTCCAAGCACCAGCCATCACTTTTTAGGAATCCTTTCGGGCGCAGCCGAGCCCCGGGTTGATGACCTACACATGGTAAGTTGCGCCGCTTGCGATGGCGTCTACTTTATCGACCTGCGGACAGGCCCGATTATGGGCTCCGAGCAGCGCTACGTCCCTCCTATTGGTGTCAACCGAATCCGGCGTCTTCGCGCTCTCGCTGGAGCACGTGCTACGCGCGCGAGAGCGCGGCTGAAGTCGCCCGCACTCCACGGGATGACGCCGCAGAACACGGAGTTGTGTCACCAACAAGGGACGTGACATGACAGAAAACCGGGCCATTTACCCCGCCACAGGCCAGATTGCTGGAGCTGCAGACCAGTTTAGTTCGTGCAGAACAGTTACAAATAGCAACAGCCGAGGCCTTGAGCTGCCCCAGATCCATTCGACGGAAGCTCAGGCCTTGTTTCCCGGGGAAAATCCAAATATTCGCGAGCGGACAGTGTTCCGGACCAACGATGCCACCGACTGCCCTCTGCCGCGGCTCACGCCATCAAGACCGCGCGCCGCCCCTTGCGCGGAGCCTGCTCGCGCGGACGCCAAGCGATGTTCGTAATGTTCACAAGGTTGTCTGAATTTGTCAGCTCGCAGCGATGAACCTTGTTCAGGATCAAATGGCGATTTGATCTGGGAGCGGCTCGAAATCATGCCGCCCTTCGATCAGGATCTGGAGATTGCCGTGATCGAGGGGAATTCAATTCACCGGGTGGTCTTTCCCTGCCGCCGGGCGTTCGCCGGATGGATCAACGCGAATACCGGAGAGCACGTCGCCGTGCAGCCGACGCATTGGCGTATCTGGCTCGGATAGCGGCGGCGATCCTGCACATAAGATTGGTGTGAGTTGAAGCAGGAACTGGCTTCGGCGTCCTCTCGTCGGACACTATGTGGGGTTGATCGAATGAGAGCGCCTGACGGGGAAACATATCCGAGCGGACCGATGAGAAGCCCCTTGCGGTGAGGTCCGGCATCACCCCTCTCATTGTTGTCGCAATCGTTCCCACTCTTCTTATGAGCGACACCACGGTGTAGATTTTGTCTGTCAGACCAAACGATCGCTTAGCACGGCATAAGGAGCTACGATAAACGTATCGATAGGAGTCCATATTCTCGGCCAATGTTCTCGCCTTGGTGAACCGTCGGCTATTCTGTTTTGGCCAATAACGCGAGCCGTCAGCGTCGTTTCTCCGGGTGCACATCCGTTCCAACCATCAACTGGGGCCAAGCACTTTTTGTTGGCCCCAAGTCTTGCCGCTAGATTATGGAGCGCGGTATTGACCACAAGCGAGTAGCTTGGTCGAGAACAGACCGAGCGCCGGATCAATGATTTTGCGGAGACGATGCAGCGCGCAGTTCGCGGGCGGCAGCGACCATGTTGGTGATCGCAGGCCGCACCTCCTCCCATTTGCGCGTTTTTAAGCCGCAATCCGGATTGACCCAGAGCTGTGATTCTTGCAAACGCGTCCGAGCCAGCACCATCAGCTCCTTCATTTCGCTCACCTCGGGAACGCGTGGAGAGTGGATGTCGTACACGCCAGGTCCGATTTGATTTGGGTATTCGTACTTGCTGAATGCGCCCAGTAGTTCCATTTTCGATCGCGACGTCTCGATCGAAATGACATCCGCATCCATTGCAGCGATCGCACCGATGATGTCGTTGAACTCGGAGTAGCACATATGTGTATGGATTTGCGTATGATCGGTAACGCCTGATGAGCAGATGCGGAAGCACTCTCCGGCCCAATCGAGATAGGCCTTCCACTCCGATCGGCGCAAGGGCAATCCTTCGCGAAGTGCAGCTTCGTCGATCTGTATCATGCCCGCACCGGCATTCTCGAGGTCGCGCACTTCGTCGCGGATCGCAAGCGCAAGCTGACGGCAGACCTCGCTCCTAGGAATATCATCGCGAACAAACGACCAGTTCAGGATCGTCACCGGTCCGGTCAACATCGCCTTCATTGGCTTGCTAGTTAGTGATTGCGCGTAACGCCACCAGTCCACAGTGATCGGCTTCGACCGCACTACATCGCCAAACAGGATCGGGGGCCGGACGCAGCGCGAACCATAAGACTGTACCCAACCCTTCCTGGTAAATAGGAAGCCGGCGAGTTGCTCGCCAAAGTACTGCACCATGTCGTTGCGCTCAAATTCGCCGTGCACGAGGACGTCAAGACCGATGTCCTCCTGCCAACGTACGGCGCGGGCTATCTCCTCCTTGATGAACCTATCGTATTGCTCGTCGCTCAGCGCGCCTCGCGCATGCGCCGCCCGAGCATTTCTGACCTCTGTGGTCTGAGGAAACGATCCGATCGTCGTGGTGGGAAAAGCTGGTAGTCCAAAGCGTGCCCTTTGGATCTCGGAACGACGTGCAAACGGACTTGCGCGCCGGCGCATCGTCTGGTCGATTGCGCTCATCCGGGCAGCGACATTGGCATCATGGATCTTCGGCGAAGTCCGGCGGGCAGTCGCAGCGCATTCCGAATCGGCAAGAGCGAGCCCGACATTTTGGTCGCCAGCGAGTGCTCGCGCCAGGATCGCAAGCTCACGCATCTTCTGAACAGAGAAAGCAAGCCAGCTCTTGACGTCGGACGTGAGCCCGGTCTCGAGTTCAACATCGACCGGCACATGAAGCAGCGAGCAGGATGGAGCGAGCTGTACACGGTGCTTGCCGAGCTTCGCAATCGCGGGCGCCAACCGCCGACGGAGCGATGACAGGTTCGATCGCCACACATTCCGGCCGTCGATGACACCGAGCGACGTGACGAGATCTCTTCGACCGACAGCAATGATCTGATCCAACAACTCTGGCGCTCGAACCAGGTCAACGTGCAGACCCGAGACTGGGAGGCTCAAGGCGGTATCCAAATTGTCGCCTAGGTCGCCGAAATAGCTGGCAACCATGATCTTGATAGCCGGTCCCTCTTTCGCGAACCGGTTATAAGCATGTAGCAGTGATTTTCGCACCGCTTCGTCCAGATCAAGGGCCAGGCAGGGCTCGTCAAACTGAACCCAACTTGCCCCTCGTTCGGCCAATTCATGCAGAACCTCAATATAGATCGGTATCAAATCATCTAGTAGGGATAGGGGCTGGAACGCGCCATCGGCACTCTTGCCGAGCTTTAGGAATGTGATCGGCCCGATCAGGACCGGGCGAGTCTGAAAGCCAAGAGCCTTTGCCTCCTCATACTCTTCAATGGGTTTGCGAGAGCAAAGTCTGAACGCCTGTCCCTTGTAAAACTCGGGAACCATGTAGTGGTAGTTGGTGTCAAACCACTTAGTCATTTCCTGCGCGGGTGCGCCAGCCCCCCGCGGCCCCAGACCGCAACTCGCATCCTGGTCGTCGCATTGTGATCCGCGAGCCATGGCGAAGTACGTCTTGAGGGAAACGTATTCTCGTTTCGAGGCGTAGATCTCCGGGATAGCACCAACCATGACACTTGTATCGAGCACCTGATCATACAGCGAGAAGTCATTCGACGGAATGATCGTCACGCCGAGAGACTTCTGACGGGCCCAGTTCGCTGCGCGCAGGCCGGATGCGTCCTCGAGCAATTGCTGTTCGCTGATCTTTCCGGCCCAGTAGCTTTCAAGAGCAAATTTGAGCTCACGCCTTGGACCGATGCGTGGCGTACCGAGCGTAGCAACCGGAAGAGAGAGAAGAGACATAGTGTTAACCCCTGTTGGGGACAGAGGCCATGGCGGACGCAGGCAGAAGAAGTCGCGCGCGCGCGACGGCTGCTTGGCGCACCACCGAGACACCCCGCCCGTGGACCAATCTTTCGTCGGGGCAGGTCTCCTGGCTCGCTGGTCATCGCTGCTGTCCGGCCTTCCCAAAGCCCTCCCGGCTTCAGTGACATCGTTGGACAGTAGCTCGCCGCTCACAGTTGCGGGGGCAGCGCCGGCATTTGGACCGGCTTCCCTCTTAGCTCCGGATCAAGTGGGATTCGGAGAACCTCGACGACTTGAATTATCGGCAGGAGGATTCTTCCGTCAACCTCTCAGATTATGTGCCACGCTAATCTTGGACATCTACTAGGCGAATGACCGTGCATCTCTATGATTCTCTAAACAGAGCTGACGCAATCAGAGATGTCCTTGATGTTGGAGTGAGACTCGGAGCTGCCTTGAGGCGAGCCGCCAACCCCATCAATGAAAGGGACAAACGCAGCCCGCGCGGCGGCGATTACCGCCGTGTCGAGCAGAATGCATTCGAGGCGGCTTCCGATTTCCAGCGGTTCGCCCAGCACATCCGCTGGCAGCTATTCTCTCGACTAGAAGATCCCTATTGAACACGTCAAGGCAGGCGGCGCAATCTAGCAACATACGCGGCGAGCACGGTTGAATTTTCGTGCCAGCCAGACTTCAAAGTTCGTCGATTAAGTCGGCTTCGTATGCCAGTCATCATGTAGGCCGAACGCCGACGGCAACTATAGCGAACCACACTGTTCAATGACGGCAAACCCATTCCCGATTCTCATCAGGCACCTGGCATAGAGGCGTTCACCTCTTCCGCACACTATCCTGTGCGGGACAAGGATGCACAAACTACGGCCGATACACTGAATGAAAACATCGAAACGTGCGCAGGTCGGAAAGTCGACAAGAGGGACATAAAACCCGTGCAAATCTCCGCCTGCTGCCTGGCACGAAGAATGCAAGCCCCTCGACATACCCAGTCTTTTCTGCTGGGGACGTCCAGCACAGCCAATTGACGCTGTCGCTGGCTAGAGAAGTTAGCGGCGCGTGACATAGAGGGGAGCGCCTGCCTGCGCGGGACAGCCGCGGGTGCCCCGTCGCGTCTCCGTAAACTTCTTGCGCTCGCTCATAGTAGGTTCAAGGTTGCCCGTTTTGGAAGATGTACGGATGAAACGCGATAGGCCAAGGGCTATGAAGAGAATGTCGGGAAGACCCGCGCTATGGCTTGCCGTGGGCGGACTTCTAATCTGCCTAGCCTGGCCGGCTGCCATGAGCAACACTATTCGCGCCAGCGACAACCCACTTGTCGACAGACTCAAGTCAACGTGGCGAGCGCAAGATGGTGAGACAATAGAACAAATCATCTCCAATGTCTCGAAAGTGGCACAGTTCGTCCCTCAGATGTGGGGGGTCGTCGAACTTGGCGAAAGCGACCATGTTTTCGTTTCGTGGACCAGGCACCGAGACAACAAATCAGACGAACAGTACGCGATCACCTGGAAAGTCGCGCTCGACGGTACGATTGAGCTTGCGTCAACCTATGCGAAGCCGATGGAATTGGGCTGGCGTGCCCTAGCGCTCTCGTTGATCGCCAAAGAAGTCGCAGATGGTGAAAGGGACGCAAACCTTAGCTTTCTGCATGATCCAAGTAACTTCAACTTTGTGACTACGCCGCAAGGCCCGCTCGGCGTCCTTCTGCGGCAAGGCCGATGCACTATCATTGAACCTGTTGGGGTAGACTACTTACCCAAGCAGAATGACAAGCCGAACGAGAAAGGCGATCTATGGCGCATTCTGCTCTTGGTGAATTGCGATATCCAAGGACCACGTTATTTTACACACAACGGGGTCATCACTTTCGAGAAGAGCGAAGGCCAAGATTGGGAGCCACAATCCTCTTTTGCCAAGCGCATCGCGAAATTTCCTCCGGGCTCCTGGTTCCAACGGACCGAGCCAAAGGAAGAGGAAGACTCAGGAGAGCGAAGGCCTTAGCAGACGGTCTCGCAGAGCAACACCGCACCGCAGCTGCCGCACGGTCGAATGCCTCGTACTAACTGCAAGAGACACGCGCTCTGCAGCTGCGTTGTTTAACGGCTCCGCAACAGTCCGCCTGCCTTTCTCGCAGCAGTTCGGCCCGTCGTACGGAAGGTCGAGCAGCACGATTGCTTTTTTCCGCCAGGTGTCGAGCTCAGTGGCGCGTACTAGTTTGCGAGATGTGGTTTGCCCGCCTGCACTCCACCCTGTTCGAGTACACCAACGGCGGGGGAACCAGCTCTCATGCATTCTTCACGAGAGCGCTTGAGATGCCTCCGGCCAAGCCGATTCGGGTGCGCGCCGCGCATCGTGTTATTGCGCGGCACACGCAGGAGCGTGAGCCTAGCGACTTTGAGCCGGCACTAGGGACCGATGCTGAGACGAAACGGGCGAGGAAGTTACACTGGTAGCACCCCCCGGCATACCCGCTGAGCGCCTGCCCATCTCCGAGTGCGCAGGGCAGGACGCTCCGCAGCTGTACGCAAACAACGTCGAGCGTCCAGATTGACTCGGTCCTAAATTTCCTCGCACTCATTCGTCTGCACGTCATAGACCCGGATTTTAAGCATGGGAAACCGCTTCTTTAATTCTGCTCCACCTGCCGTGGCACCGTCTTTGGTTGCGAATTCGGCTCTGAGTTGGCCATCTACTTCAAGCGCGTAAGATGAGACCGGTACTTCCCGAACGACTGCAACCATGTCATTCCCATTATGTAGTGAGGTGCTTCAGGATGATGTGTAGCTTGAGTCGGCTAAACCGCACCAGAGCCATTCGCCCCGAGTACGCGATGGGCAAACGCGTATTGTGGACCGAAACCTCACACTGAATTGCATCAGGAGGCACTCGCGACTGTCCGAACACGTAGGCAGGCAAAGCCCGCGGCTCAATATCGCAGCGTTTCCAATTCCTGGAGAAAACGGACGCTGATGCCAGCGTCGGGTAAGCCACTTGAGATCGCGGGGAACCGTCACTACCCAAGAGCGGCGGCCCGTAGCGCCGCCTGAGCCATAAACAGTTCAATTCTTGTACACACGTCTGGGCAGTAGCACTAACGACTATGGTGCCGCGCGGAGGAGCCAAATGCCATAATGCGATTGGTATCAAAGATCAGCTCGTCTGGTGTAACAAGGCACGGACTTGCGCGGTTTGCTCGAACAAGAACGCTTCATTTACGCGGCGAGCGTTGAGTCTGAACTCCATCGCGTCTTTGTCTAAACCGGTCAGAGCGAGCCAGACCAGATCCTTTTTGGACATCTTTTTCGTGACAAGACTTTGGGGCGAATTCATCGCCCTCATCGGAACCGCCCAGTTTGCCGATGGAAGTCGTCACCAACCATGGCAAGGTAGCTCCTCCAAGCCTGACTCCACCGCACGCACCGACGCTTCATAATCCTCATTATTTTGCAAGGAGCGAGCACAGCGTTCCAAGCTCGGGTGTTCAGCATCCCGAGTTCGGCGCCACGCGACGAGGATCTCCTCCTCACGTCCAGAGGGTACAGCACTCTCGCGGTGAGAGAACCGCCGACGCTCGAAGGATACCGCCGCAAACGGCAAGAATTCTCTTGATCCTTACGCAGCGTCAGGTCGTAAGTTCGCACTCACGCCAAGCTCTCATAACGCACACATCGAGGCCGGCGGAATGGACAGCTGCGGTCAAGCGCTCTGGACCGTATCGTGCGTAACATGGATCAGGAGCGAAAGGCTAATGTCGGGATGAAGCACCGCGGAATTATGTTCGCATTGATCGCTCTCATCACATCTCCGGTTTCCGCCGCGACACTCAGCGGTGCTCCGCGCATCCTCGACGGAAATACGATCCAAATCGAGAAAACCACCGTTCGGCTCTCAGGCATCGAAGCTCCTGAGACCGATCAGATTTGCCTCGACGGCCAGGGCCAAAAATGGGCCTGCGGCGTAGTTGTTCGCGACGAGCTCATCAAGCATTCGAATGGGCGAACGTGGGATTGTCATACCGGAAGAGTCGATGAGTATCGGCGAGCCCTCGGCAGCTGCTTCATCGAAGGCGAGGATATAAACGCCTGGATGGTACGCTCGGGCTTGGCGCTATCGGCCTTTGCATCTCACCATACCTACGTTGTTTATGAGTTGGTGGCCAGCACAGCCCATGCGGGGCTGTGGTCCGGCGCGTTCATCGCGCCCTGGGACTGGCGTCGCCGCAATAGGAGCACGATTATCGTGGGCGCGACGTCGGTTCCGGTCGACGCTCAGGAAGTCCTGCTTGGATCCGTCTTGTTATTGGAACCGCCGTCCCCCGAGTGCCCGATAAAAGGCACAGTCGAGAGCAGAGGCGAGCGCATTTATTACCTGCCAGGGCAACCCGGTTACGAACAAATCGACATGACGAAGAAGCGCGGCCAACGCTGGCTCTGCAGCGAAGCGGAAGCCGAAGCCACTGGGTGGCGTAAGGCCGTGCCATGAGGCGACACATGCAAGCAGCCCATTCTCAAGACATATACCATTTAACCAAGCACGCGCGTTCGCGGCGGTCACTGTTGCTGTTTGCTGCTTCGACGGTTTTCCTGCGGTTCGGCAATAAGATTGTCGACGCGAAGGAAGCAAAAGGCCCGCCCAAGCCAAACAACGTACTCTCGCCAGATGCTGCCCTGAATCGGCTGCTGAACGGGAACGATCGTTATGTCCAGGGCGCACCACGAATCGACGATTTCAGGCGCGAGCGGCCGGTCTTGGTTGAGGGACAAAATCCATATGCGGCGGTTCTGAGCTGCGCCGACTCCCGTGTGGTCCCCGAACTTGTCTTCGACAGCGGACTAGGTGATCTGTTTGTCTGCCGCGTCGCCGGCAACTTCGCTAACGATGATACGCTCGCCAGTATGGAATACGCGGTTGCCATACTCAACACGCCGTTGATCCTCGTACTTGGCCACGATCATTGCGGTGCGATAGACGCCACGATCAAGTCGCTCCATGAAGATAAGCGGCCGCCGGGGCACATTTCATCCCTGGTCGCTGCACTTTCTCCTGCAGTGAAAGCAACTGGCGACCAAGGCGGCGACGCGTTCGCCCAAGCAACCCGACAAAATGTGATCGATAACGTCAACAAATTCAAATCGACGGGCCCGATTCTGAACGCCGCAGTCGAGCAGAACCGACTGAAAGTCGTCGGGGGCGTGTACCGGATCGGCACCGGCAAGGTCGATATTGTGAGCTGATGTCAGTACCTTCACACTCCGGCAAATCGTCTGCCGCCTGATACAGCGCATCTGTTCCGAGCAGTTTTGTTAGTCCACCGTCTACAACGAAGACGCCGGATACTATCCGCTCCACAATTGTCATCGCTTCAGGACTCCTTAGATATGCGCGGTCTCTTAATTCTTCTGTTGTTATACGCACTCATGTTGGCAACGCGTGGCCACCATCCAGAAACCCACATAGCGCGTCCGGCAGCATTTATGCCTCCTGGTTGAGCCGCCAACCCAATGGAGGTGGTTCAGGCAGCAGATCGCAACGCGAAGAATTGCAAGCTCTGCACTCCAGAGCACGCGACGATCCCGAGAGCTTCTCAGCTCTGAGCGGGCAAGGCATCCACGGTCCTGCATCAGCCATTTGGGAGACCGCGACCGTCGGAAAGCCAGCCTCGCATCAATCATACGTTAGATCGTCTCGTTCGCCGTCCTCCATGACGAGCTCGACACGAGAAGACACTCGAAGCTTACAAAGTGGCGTCGCCTGTACACGGACGCCGGTGTTAAGCCGCGGCGAGACTTAGCGAATGTTTCGAGTTCTATCTGCACAGGTGACGTCGGTGCGCCAGCCATGTTTCAATGGCGCGCATCGCATCTATAGGCCGGAAATCAGCTGGCAACCGCTTCCGAAATCAGGCTCTTGCACGGAGTCGCTGAGTGGGAACAGAGCACCAGCTTCAGATCGTGTGGTGCCTGGTCTGTCGCAACGCTCGTGGTGCGCGCATAGTTGTCGCACGAATTTGGCAAGCTCTGCCAAGATCGGAAGCATTGGTAGATCGCCGAAGAAGAAGGCGCCAGCGGCCGCAAGAGGGTCGGCCAGCCAGGAATGTGCACGAATTGCTTGCGTTCGGTACGACAGAACGTGGACAGGCTCCTCTGTTGCTGGCAAACCCGGAACGCCTCCGAAACCCGTCCAAAAAGCTTCGTCTTCGCTTGCATGAGCGGTGCACTCTTGCAGTCACCTCGAACCAGAGTTGATCGTGCAATTTCGGCGTCTGGAGCCGCCGTGCGTTTCTTGAACACCTGTGGTCTGGAGATCCGCTTCTAAGCAAGCGCTCACCAGCACTCGCACGAGCAGCGAATTTTGGCTGATGGTAGCGTCAGGAGACCGGAGCAGGACTTAAGCTTAAGCAGGAACGTTGAACCCGGTCGGTGGCGGTCGAGGTCCGCCCCTGTGGTTTTCTTTGCGGCTTGTTGAGTTAGTGACATCTTGTGCCTGAAAGCAAGCACGGAGACACGAGCATTGTGCTGGCATGGCACGGCAAAGTGATCTCGCGCGATTCAGACAAAGCCGGCAGCCATGCTTCATGGCACGTCAATTGCTGGGAGGCCGCAGGCTTGGGCGCACTCCCAAGCAACACTCAGGAATTTCACACTTGGTTCGACCCGGCCTGTCCCAAGTGTGACCACACGTTCATGTGGAGAAGACATGCACCGCATTCCCCGATCGACCGCCAGAGACCCAGTGCGGTAAGGGAGAATCGTGCCGCCGCAGCGTATCGGCTGCTTTGCCGGCCAGCCTCAATGCCAGAACAATAGCTATATCTCGGTCAGGCCTCCGGCCGCTTAACTTGGGAAGCTACCCTATGCAATCTCATGCATTCGATATCAACTGCGACAGCTTTGAGAATGCCGTCCAGCGGGTGCCAAATCACCTGGCCTCGCCATACGCGCAGTCCATATGAATGACGGGCGGCGATGATCCGCTCAAGATACGGAGGATGATCTATGAACGCTCCCCCAGAAGAGATAACTTCCGGGACCCACGCCGCGGCTGCGACCTGGGCTGATCTGTCGCCGCTACTCGTCGAGATCCGTGCGCGTCGCAACGAGTTTAGCCGCGCGCAGAAGATTCCAAAAGACATCGTCGACGGCTTCAGACGCGTCGGCGTCTATCGGGCTATGGCTGCCAAGCGATTCGGCGGTGAGGAGCGAACGCCGGCCGATTTTTGTCGGCTGATCGAGCGCATTTCCGAGGCCGACGGCTCCGCCGGTTGGGTCGCCAGCTTCGGGGATGGAGCTCGCTACCTCGCTGCTCTTCCGGACGACACCCTTCGCAAAGTGTACGCCAATGGACCTGACGTGGTGTTGGCGGGTGCGCTTTTCCCGCTCCAACCCTCTAAGCGATGCGCCGATGGATTTATCGTGAACGGCGTGTGGCCATTCGCTAGCGGCTCACCCGAGGCGGATTTGATAGGAGTTGGTATCAGATTGGAAGACGATCCGAGCGGTGACCTCCCGCGTGTAGCGGTGATGCCGGCCGAGAAGGTGACAATTCGGCCCAATTGGGACGCCATCGGACTGCAAGGCACCGGAAGCCACGATGTCGTGGTCAGCGACGTCATTGTGCCAGAGGAATGGACCTTGATCCGCGGCGGTCCGCCGACACTTGATGGGCCGATCTATCGTTATCCGGCCGTCGCCTTCGCCGCGCAGGCGCATGCGATTGTCGGCATCGGGATTGCGCGCTCCGCAATAGACGACGTAATCGCCATGGCCGAAACCCGTGCCTCGATCACTGGAGCGCCCGTGATGGCTGAGCGCGGCTATGTC
Source organism: Bradyrhizobium sp. USDA3516 (assembly GCF_057651995.1). Lineage (NCBI taxonomy): Bacteria > Pseudomonadati > Pseudomonadota > Alphaproteobacteria > Hyphomicrobiales > Nitrobacteraceae > Bradyrhizobium > Bradyrhizobium sp. USDA3516. The sequence continues at coordinate 103,383 of NZ_JBYGYN010000010.1, forward strand.
CAGCTTGAAATCGCCAAAGCCGAAGCCATGCTACGTTCCGCTCGTTCCTTCTTTTACGAAGCCACGGAAGAGCTGTGGAAGGAAGCGCTCAAGGGTGAGGTAAATCTTGGCACCACGACGCTAATGCGGCTCGCCGCGACGAACGCCGCGCGGCAGGGGGCTGAGGTCTGCAGGATTGCGAGCGGTCTTGCTGGAACTGAGGCGCTCTATAGCAACAGCAATCTACCTCGGGCCATGTGCGACAGCTTCGTGGTTGCCCAGCACGCAGCTTTAAACGAGGGAACGCTCCAGAGCGCTGGCCGCGCCCTGCTGGGAAGTGCAATACAGCCGGGCTTTCCATAAAGCGGGGCACGCACGGGCAAGCCACACGCCACGCCAACGGATTACCACACTTGCGTGATGATGTGGTCTGCCGCTGAGGACATGGCCCCTTGTTTCAATGTGAACAAAGACACCGCTGGGCTTCCCCCCTTTGAGCCCGCTCCATATCCTGGACTACCCGTTCGTTGTCCAAACATACGAGCCCTTATAATCTCTTGGCCCCTGCCCCGATCATTGACGTGGCCGCGCAGAATACACCTGAACTTCAGCGCAACGGCTCGCGGCTCAACTCACGAACTCTCCAAACCACCGCGCAAGCGGGCTCGGCTCTCGCACCGGTTGCCTACTTGCCGCTTGGGGCGCACGGTGCGGAAGAAGCTCTCCACGGCGCACTATCCTAGCACTCACCCTTGCGGCTCATCGATGCGGCACGCCAGCACTGGCAACGGCCGTGCGACCCTAATCTAAAGCGTACTTTACACCCTCGATTGGAAATTCGATCAATCCGCTCTTGCCCGCTGCTGGTGACTCGGCACTGACGGAGCAGAAGAGACGCTTCGGCTCGCATGAGGGCGCGCTTCGCCCGGCCGGCTATCTTGCGACTGAAGAGATCCATGGCGCCGCAGATACAGCCAGCCCTATGCCGTTTGGATGGAGTGATATCGGCAAGCCGGACTGGTTTTGGCTGCCCCGATGAAGCCGTGCGATCAGTTCGGCGTGATCGGCGTTAGATGCTGGCGAGTGTCGGTGGAGCCGAACCGACGTAGCGGCGCAAAAGGGCGCGCGAGCGCCGTGCTGCTACATCAGCCGTTCGATTGCCACGGTAGCCCCACGGCCCTGCCTCCCTCAGGACCGCGTGGACCCGAGGACTGCGATGGCGGTGGCCGCTCCCGATGGACCGGCCAACGTGCACGCCGGCCCAACGGCAACCGCAGCCGCACTGCCTGTCCGGCTCGCGATAACCGCTCGCCTTGATGATCAACGTTGTGCAGCTGCGGCCAGCGTAGAGGCCGCTGGCTAGGCCATGAATGAGACGCTCGATATGAGTAGCCGCTAGGCACGCGTATTTTTGAGCAATACATCACCTTCCACTGCGCGCGGATAGTGAGCCGCCACTTCAAATGATGGCAACAAGTTAAGAATGGCTTGCAGGGACAACTGCCCTTCATAGAGCTCGCGGTCACTGTATTCGGTGTAGATGAAGCGCGTGTTGCTCAAGGTCCGCATACCGCCGGCGATAACGTCGGCCTCAGCTCCCTGAACGTCCATCCAGATAAAATCGACTCCGTCCAGCTTGGCTTCGCTGCACCAGTCGTCCAGCCGCCGTGTCGCAACCGAGACAGGGTGATCAAACCGGACCCAATCGTACTCGGTAAGATGGTTCTTTGGACGGCGTATTGAACCCGATAGGTCCCAATCTATCGCGTCGCCATCTGCATTGCTTGGATGGAAGTCGATCATTCCGTTTCGATCACTGATGGCGATTTCAAACAGCTTCACCCTATTGAGGGATGGGCCGAGCTTTTTCTTGAAGCGCGCGATCGCTCGGGGGTCCGGCTCAAAGCAGTAGAGCTGGGGTTGCGGGCACAGTTCTAGGAACTTTTGCGTATCAGTCCCGTCATTGCAGCCGATATCCAGGATGACTGGATTCGGCTTCTGAAGAAGTGAGACGATGTGCTGATGTACTTCTACGGATGACACAGCTGCTTTTCCATGGTGCGCGGAGATCTGGTGAATTTCGCTTTCGAAGCCGCCATCACACGCCGGAAGCCGCTGCACAACGTATATCAAGGTATAAGATTCATTTATCCGCCAGTGCTCTTGATCCACGACAGCTGTTTGGATGCCATCGAGATCAACCGGAGAGGCTATCCCTCGCGATGCAAATCTCGAACCTATCGTCGGAAAGTGCGGCCTCAGTGAGCCAGATCGTCGTCTTAGCTCTTTCGAGTTGCCGAAAGAACGCCTTCGTTTGGGCGTCACCTGTCAGATATGGATGCCAATTGCGCAGAATGTGCTCTGCCGACTGATGGCCGCCATCTCAGATTCGCTGCCAGTAGCTCCCGGCGGTCTTTCCCTCGCGCTCGTGGGCGAGGAACGAAGTCGGCGAAAGCCCCCACGCACGCATCGCTCGGCGTAATCAAGCTTTCGTGGCGCGTGCAACTTTCTTCAAGTTCTGTCGGCGGATGAATGACCAGAGTCAATTCGGTAGGCTTTGAGCGCCCTGCCACGGTTGGACGCGGGCATTCCGATACAATTCGATGCTGACCTGCCTTGGAGCACGCCACCTCTTATAAGAAACAGCACCTGATTTTTCGAGATCGTTGCATACATATTCGCATGCACGAGTACGGTAGATTTGACGAGCCGCTCTTCGATAAAGCTTGTAGACCGCACGCTTCGCCGGCCACACTGCTAGATTGTACCGTCAGGTACATCATGTGAAATCCCGACGTCGTCGAAACCCGAGGCCTCTCGATAAGTGCAACCGCCGGCTGAGCAACGTTGAAGTGTCCCGGGTCTCTCTGCGGCGTTTCGAAGAAGCGCAATGTCATTTTCACAACAGCCGGGCGGGCTGTGCACCTCAGCGCGTTTGCTTCCGGACAAACACACACGCTGCCGGGCAATGCTTTTGCAGAACTAGAAGGATAGATCGCTCAGCGCATTTCTGGCCTGACTCTTGCTACAGTCTACTTGTCACATTGTGCCTAACTTCAACTGTTCAAACGCTCAGGAGACCTCTATGACTTTCCGTCCGCTTCACGACCGCGTCGTGGTCAAGCGCATCGACGCAGAAGAGAAGACCGCTGGCGGCATCATCATTCCCGACACTGCCAAAGAAAAGCCCTCCCAGGGCGAAGTCATTGCAGTTGGGCCGGGCGGCCGCGATGAGGCCGGCAAGCTAATTCCGATCGACATCGAAGTCGGTGAGCGGGTGCTGTTTGGCAAATGGTCCGGCACCGAGGTCAAGATCGATGGGCAAGACCTGTTGATCATGAAGGAGAGCGACATTATGGGCGTTCTCACCGATGTGTTCTCCAAGAAGAAAGTCGCCTAATCCTGGGCTCGCACAGCTCACCTCCTGAGGAGAGCCCACCGGGTCGCTGAGGGATGAAGAAACGGAACTGAGGGAATTCTCTATGTCAGTCAAAGACGTGAAGTTCGGAGTAGATGCGAGAGATCGTATGCTGCGCGGCGTCGACATTCTCGCCAACGCCGTACAGGTTACGCTTGGTCCAAAGGGCCGCAACGTCGTGCTCGACAAGTCGTTCGGCGCGCCACGTATTACCAAGGACGGCGTTGCCGTTGCCAAGGACATCGAACTCGACGACAAGTTCGAGAACATGGGCGCCCAGATGGTGCGCGAAGTGGCTTCGAAAGCTGCGGATGCTGCCGGCGACGGCACCACCACCGCGACCGTCCTCGCCGCCGCAATCGTGCGTGAAGGCGCCAAGTCGGTCGCCGCCGGCATGAACCCGATGGACCTCAAGCGCGGTATCGACCTCGCGGTGGAAGCCGTCGTGGCCGACCTCGAGAAGAACTCGAAGAAGGTCACCTCGAACGACGAGATCGCCCAGGTCGGCACCATCTCGGCCAACGGCGATGCCGAGATCGGCAAGTTCCTCGCCGACGCCATGAAGAAGGTCGGCAACGAGGGCGTCATCACCGTCGAGGAAGCCAAGTCGCTCGAGACCGAGCTCGACGTGGTCGAGGGCATGCAGTTCGACCGCGGCTACATCTCGCCCTACTTCGTCACCAACGCCGACAAGATGCGCGTTGAGATGGACGACGCCTACATCCTCATCAACGAGAAGAAGCTCTCCTCGCTGAACGAGCTGCTGCCGCTGCTCGAGGCCGTGGTGCAGACCGGCAAGCCGCTGGTCATCGTCGCCGAGGACGTCGAAGGCGAGGCCTTGGCCACGCTCGTCGTGAACCGTCTGCGCGGTGGTCTGAAGGTCGCCGCCGTGAAGGCTCCGGGCTTCGGCGATCGCCGCAAGGCCATGCTGCAGGACATCGCGATCCTGACCGGCGGCCAGGCGATCTCGGAAGACCTCGGCATCAAGCTCGAGAACGTCACACTCAACATGCTCGGTCGCGCCAAGAAGGTGATGATCGACAAGGAGAACACCACGATCGTCAACGGCGCCGGCAAGAAGGCCGACATCGAGGCGCGCGTGGCCCAGATCAAGGCGCAGATCGAGGAGACCACCTCGGACTACGACCGTGAGAAGCTCCAGGAGCGTCTCGCCAAGCTCGCGGGCGGCGTCGCGGTAATCCGCGTCGGCGGCGCGACCGAGGTCGAGGTGAAGGAGCGCAAGGATCGCGTTGATGACGCGATGCATGCGACCCGCGCGGCCGTGGAAGAAGGCATCGTTCCGGGCGGCGGCGTCGCCCTGCTCCGTGCCTCCGAGCAGCTCAAGGGCCTGCGCACCAAGAACGACGACCAGAAGACCGGCGTCGAGATCGTGCGCAAAGCACTGTCCTGGCCGGCCCGCCAGATCGCGATTAATGCCGGCGAAGACGGTTCGATCGTGGTCGGCAAGGTGCTCGATAACGAGCAGTACTCTTTTGGCTTCGATGCGCAGACAGGCGAGTACAGCAACCTCCTCTCCAAAGGCATCATTGACCCGGCCAAGGTCGTGCGCATCGCGGTCCAGAACGCCTCCTCGGTGGCCGGGCTGCTGATCACAACGGAAGCGATGGTTGCCGAGCTGACCAAGAAGGGCGGCGCTGGCCCCGCGATGCCTCCGGGCGGCGGCATGGGCGGCATGGACTTCTGATCCACCTTCTCAAGTTCTCGATGACATGCGAAACCCTGGCAATAATGTCAGGGTTTTTTGCATGGAGCGGCCGGTCGCCGGTTGCCAGCCCCCGAAGGTCCGGTCCATCCTATCCAATGTGCGCAGCGGCAGGACCCCGACTCAAATTTCATGTGGTTCGCGACGACAGTACCGCGTCCGTTACGACCATGGAGCCCGGCTATTTTGACTGACGAAGCTGCCTCTGCTCATCCAAATATTCGAACCCTTGGGGGTGCGCTAGACCCGGCGCCGCCTGCCCGCTTTCGACCTCCTTGCCCACTTTCTTTTTCCTGTCGCGTAGCTGGAAGCGACGAAATGCCTCCGTGACGTTTCGCACTTACATCTTGTGACCTAAGGGCTCGTTTGAACCCGGAAAACATTCTCAAAAATGACAAGGTATTTTGCGGAAAGTGCGATGGTTATTCTACGCCTCATTTGGTCCTCGCGGACGGGCCTCCCCTCAACTCCCCTGCTGCGGAGCTCGGGGCAGGGCATGCTTTAGTACGATCGAAAACTAAAGTCGGAAGGCTTGCTTCGCGTCCGATCTCTAGGGTATCTGATGGGAACGGTGGGTGCTTTGCAAAAGAACTCGCCGGCGGGGCGGCCGCAAGACACTCCGGCCCTCGGCAGTGTGCCTATACTGCGCCTGCATCCACACTATACCAATGTCTGGCCAAGGTAGCCTCTCGGATGAACTGGCACGAAACGCGGTCAGGATCTTTGTGGTCTTATGGCCATGTACACCCAAGTTTACGCTCAATTCGGGGAGACGCAGGAACGCTTAGCTGAAGGGCATGCAACTGCACGATTCCAGTTTCATCGCTGAGCTCAGTCAGCTGAATTTCGCAGACGCGGATGACCGCCGAGCCTTCCCTCCGACCCTCCACAGCATCTTGGCAAGGCATGGACTGTTCGGGCTCACCGCACCAGGAGAGCACGGCAGATTAGCTCTTTCTTTGCAAGAGGCCATCAACCTCATCTCCGCCACCGCATCATTCGATGTCTCCGCTGCGTCGACCGTCGTTATTCGTAACTTCCTAGCTTTGCCCTGCATCGAAGCGGCACGGCACATACCCGCACAAGCCCATATCATTCGGGGTGCAACAAGCGGCGCTCTCTGCGCTTTCGCTTTTGACGGAGCCTGGAGCTGGTTCTGCCCCGAGACATATAAAGGCTGCGGCTTTCCTGCACGAAGAAAAGTGCGTATCTCTGGCCGCAAAATCTGGATCGGCCTTGCTGACTGGGCTCGCTGGATCGTTTGCTTTGCGCGCGCGTCAGGACCCGATGCGAAAGGTCGGCTGGTTGGTGTACTCGTTGACAGACAGGCTCCAGGCCTAAATGTACGCACGAGCATCGTACGCTCGGCCTACTTGGCATCATTCAGAATAACCCTGGAGGTCCAGGACGTCGAGATGCCCCGTCTTACGTGCTCTCTCGCGCTCAAGACGGCTGGGGTGCGGCGGCATCTGGTAATGAACCGCGGCCGCATCGGTGTGGCTGCTAGGGTCTTGGAGCCCTTGAGCGCACTATCCAGGTCGCGGCCTCTTACGCAAGCCATCGTCGGCTTGGTAAACTGCGCATGATCGAGAACAGTTACATTGAGCAGCTATTTGGACAGATGGTGCTGCGGCCGGAAGTAGTGAAGGCGATGCTTTGCCGGCACGACAATCTGTCCTAACTCGCCGTCGGGCTAATCGGACACTCGCCACCTTTCTTCACGACGCGGTTTGCTCTATTCGCTCACCTGTCCTCTCAGACGACTACCTTAAATTGGCGCAGTATGTCTGACGTCTCCCGCATGTCCGACGACCTTCCACGCGGTGGTTCCGCGCGGGGGCGCAACTTCCGCAAGCGGAAACGCCCGTGAAAACTGCCACGTCTACATGCGGCACGCGCTGCTATGAAGGCCTAACCTTATTCCTGGCGGCACGCCGCGGCAGCGGAAGGCTTTCCCGTTCAAGAGCCCCCGATATCACTCCCCGATCGGGGCTGGCGCTCGAGAGGGCTGGGCCGCCTCGGTTCCCCGCGCGCTGCAAACATCGATAGGCGTCGTGTGGTTTAAGCGTCCTGCTGCCACCTTTCGCTGGCACATGGCATATCCGAGTTTTCACGACCTCTTAAAGGAGGAGCCTGCGGCTGTACTCAACAATGCTTTTAAGTCAAACTTCCGCTAGGCCGGTGACGGGGTTCAAGACGGGAGGGCCTCCCCCGCACAGGCCGCTTTCGCTTGATGTATGGCGTCGGGTTCGTCAGGTTTCGGAAAGCTCGCCCGTCTACATCGATGTTGAAGTTAGCAGCACGTGGTAGGGACAGCGCTTGCCCCGAGTATGCGTGGGGATTTGGCGCCGAGTCACGTTTCTGCTAACTTCAACCAGTGGTGCGGGCGTGGCAGAGAGAACATCTGATACATCCAGTCCGACCAGCGCCGAGTCGCGCCCAGGCTGCTTCCGACGTGAGACTGGGATCAGATCCACACTACCGGGCGGCCGTCTTCCAGATCAAGCTCAATGCCCGCATGCGCTAGCTCCGTCGAGGAGAAGGATCTCACCTCGCATTATTCGGCAAGTAACTTCTCAAACGCTTTGTAGTCCAGCTCGGCGGAAACTTTCGACCGTCAGGCTTGGAAGGACGCAGTGCATAGTGTTGTCACTGAGCTAGATCATGGCTGAGGTTTTCACCAAAGCCCGGACGTTAGGGGAAGTGCAGCGACGATGACAAAGGCGCGGATTGTTGCGGAGCTCGTGGCGAGTGAGGACTCGGTTTTCGGCGCCGGTGCGACTGCATGCAGTTGTCGTCAGCTGCAGCTTTTTGGTTGGCGAATCAGTACAGAAGGGGCTGGCGAGGATTCCGAAGCAGTCGAACTACAGCTTGTGCCGGCTCTGTGGATGCCTAGTCACCGACCTTAGCCCTGAGCGCGATTGGGGGGCGGGCATCGGAACCCACACGAGCAAGTTAGCCTGACGGCTATCGATCCTGCTCGAGTGCAAGCGCTGGCGTAGGCCTTGAGGCGGCGAGGGCGCGGGCTCACGAACCTGAGTGATCTGACGATCTATATCGCCTGAACACTCTCCCGTCTCTGCACTACTTCCAGAGAGCTTCCGTCGAGAGCACCGATCCAACACCCGAAGAACCGCGTCGAGTGCATCATCTAGGCGACGCGGCCGTCCGGCACCGACCGATGAGGTTCCGTGCGGGGGCATCGGGTAAGGTCCGTCGCAACCTAGGAAGTCCTCACGTCACCCTTTGTGTGACGACAGTCGATATGTGCATTTTGTTCGGGGGGCTCCTGTAGCGCTCCGCAAGACTCTTGAATAATTCTCCGACCTCATCTGACGAAACAGAAAATTCCCCATAGTTAGGATCAAAGAGGGTCGTCGTTCCATTCGACGTCACTGTCGCAATCATGTGGGCGCCACCTGCGGCGAAACGCAAGCTGACCAAGTACATGGACGCATCCTTGGTGAGCTCCTTCACGATCTGGTCAATGCCCGAAGATGTATCAAACCTATACTGCGTCTCTTCAGCAGACGGCTCTAAGCCAGCGTCGCGTAACGTTGTGCTTTTTGCCTGGAGGTTGCGAGACCCTTCCGCGCCATCGTTTTTCAATTGAGCCTTGAGCTCTTCGTACTGTTCTTGCCGACTTGCCGCTGAGCGGTGCTTTTCAGTGTCTGGGAGCAGAGCCCTCATTCGGGATGACGGGCTGCTTGGGAGGTTAAGGAGCCACTCCGCTACCAATCCAACACAGATTCCGTTGACATTGGCTTCGGGCAATTCAGCAGTCCTGTAATCGAATAGAGCGCGGACAGGGCTATCGGCAGAGGATAACTCCGAGCTGGAGGACAGAGAGGAGCTGTGGCGCGAGTTGCTTGGACTATAAACGATTGAATCTGAGGTATGTGGCTTGCTGAAGCAGAGCCCCATCCTGTCGATCAATTCGCCGGACGGCAGGCTCTCTCGTCGCGCGACTTGAGTGAGTGTTTGCGCAAATTCGCTACTGTCTGCGGCCCTGATCGATCCGTCAACTTGATCAGCGCGTGTGTATTGGCCATCGAGTCGATTATACATGCTGGTTCACCTGCTTCTTCGGCGCACGCGTCCCCAGGGAGATCGCGCTGCTTACATCTTTCTGCGGATGATATCGCAGCAAACTGACGAAGAGCTGACCACCAACAAGCCTGGGGAAGCTACCGCCGCGACGGCCAATTGGTTGAACGACAGTGCCACTCACGAGCGGGGCTGCAGGTGTGAGGCAGTGGCCGAACGGCTCGTTACTCTTGCACACTTACGGAGGGCGAGCTTGGAATTGCAGATGCAGTCAGGATGATGGCGACGCTGGACTGCGCGACCGTCGGTTTGGTGGTCGATCTTATCGTGTTGCGCCGCTCGGTCGGCACAACTTCGCCTCCAACAGTGCGCAATTCGCGTCCCAGGGATCGGCCATCGGCGAGTGAGATGCTGTTGTTGCCGCTGATTTACCTTCAGCACAGATCCGAAACACGGTTTGAACATAAGTTACGATCTTGTTCACTCTACAATAACTGGCGTAGACATTTCTCTCGGCGACTCAGTGTGCCGTTAGCCGCTCGTGTTTGACGGCGGCATTTCAGGTTAAGCCCGCCTGAACACTGCAACAGCCGAGCGAACCCGACATACACCCGCATGTGACACGTCATTTCGGGAAGCCGAGCCGGTGCTTGTGCACCTGCTCGACCTCACCTTCTGCTCGACTTCTGTCAGCTCAGGCTGTCATGCTGTCGCGCTCATTCGCGCGAACAACGTTGCCGCATCTGAGGGACTTAATCCGACGACACCTACGAAGCTTGGGGACGGCATCGGAATGTCTCGATAGGTGGGCCTCCACAAGTGGAGGCAATATCGGCTGTTATTCACGTACCTCGAATGCGGCGGATGCAGTTGCATGACGCACTCTTCTTGATCCCAGAACAGGTCTTTCACAAAGCACATCTCGTCCCAGTTCGGACAGCGCCGCGGGGTCGAAACAGCGACGTGCTCCCAGCCAGGACGGACAAATGCACTTATCTTGAGTTCACACCCACAAGGCCCCTGCACAAGGAACAGACCGCGAGGGCCTGACCCTGGAGCGGTAGCGAACCGGCCGTGTTGCACGCGGCCGGCCTCCAGCTTGTCTATCATCTGCGCTCGCACGCCCGCTCCTTTGCCTTTCGGATAGCCCTGACGTCTAGGTAGATGACGTTGTCTCGTGACAAGTTAACCTGCTCGGTCCTCGACCCAGCGCTCCTAAACCACTCTACAGCGCGCCATCCGCCAAAGCCGTAGATGTGTATCATCACTCACTCTCCTCTGATTATTGCTCTAAGACGTATTGCGCCCTAGGACCGCCGGTTGCCTGAGCATGAGCGGTACCACTATCTTCGCGTCGGCGAATCTTGACGCGTCACCTCGTCTTCAATGAATTGGTCTTCCTCATGGCACGCTCCCGTGTTGGCGACGACTCATCACTCGACGGCCTCCTCGCCAAGGCTGAACAGTCCCAATGCGCCATTTATGTGAAGAATGTTCAGTTCTATGGCGTCCAAATCTGCACGCACATAGCCGCGGACGCAGGCAGCACTTTCTTTGAACTGAACCCTTCGGTGGATCGCCTGCGATCTTGGTCGTAAGCTAACGGTCAGGAACAATGGTTAGTCGATCTCATCGCTGCAACTGCGAATGTCGCCGCTTTCCCTGCGCCACTAAGATGCAGTCCCTAACGCGTTGTCCACGGCATGGCGCTCGCGAATCGCTCACCTTTTACCGCTAAGTCGGGTGTTGCTTGCGACATGAATGTCGCGACTCCGACGTCGCGCAATGGCTCCGTGTCACCAATCCACCGCATCAAAAGCGCTGCAGACAGTTCTACCTCGTGGCATGTCGCTTGCTGTGCTGACAGAACGCGACCTCGCTGTAGCGAAAATGCACGAGCAATGAATCGGCCGGACGGCCGCCGCAACGAACATCGGTTCTGATGCCCAATGAAAAGAGGATTGCTAACTTATGAGTGATGGGAGGCATGCAAAGCTTGGCATTTTTCTGTTGACCGGCGCTCAGCCTAATGAAACGACACATTGGCGCGCAACAAAGCACCGAGCGATCATGCATGTCGGCGCCGATCGTCCCTCCCGGCGACCCAAGAAAAGGTGGAACTTGTGGCTTCTGGCCGCACTCCTCATAAATGCGCTGCTTTGGGCCGGGATCTACTTAGTCATCGCGGCGTTCTTCTGAAACACTCTCGCGCATGGCCCACGCCCCGATGGACTTATGGCGCCAATCGCGATCCTGGGCTGCCACCGCTGCGAACAAACTGGTGCCAGGGCGCTTCCGCTGCTACCTGGACATTGAGTGCGCTGCTCCGGCGGACGCAAACGGCATTTCGAGTTACCCAGATGTCTGGAATTTGGCACACTGATGTGCCGCTGCAGCGTGAGGAAACGCGAAATTGACCTTTAACAGCTCAACGCGTCCGCGGCGAGTGGCATCCGGTCTTCCAAGTGAGGCGCGACGGATCGACTGCAAGGGAGGACTAGTGCCCGTATCCACCTTATGTGACGGTTAGCTTTCGAGAAGCTGACGAAACCAGGCGACCTGGAGGAAGGTTGGCCAAGCGGCCGGCTGGGCACTCACGGGTGTGGCATAGGACGGTCAGGCGCCTTGCCTTCTGGCTCACTCAATGCTCCGTACAGGCGGCAGTTAACTTTCTTTCTGATCGATATCTAGCCATTGGGTCGGCTAGAGATGACGGTAGCGACGTTACAGCTCTTGCTCAGGCCACGTATCGTCCTCATTCTTGCGCATCTGCCAGAAGTGGGCACGCCGCGCTAACTTGTCGTACTCCAATGCGATTTTAAGCAGCCTGTCTTTGGCTTTTCCGTCGATGAGCGCTTCCGCTTTCTTTCGCGTTGCTTCCGCGCGGCCTCGCCAGTGATCGGGCTGGTACAGTTTACTTTTCGGATTCATGCCGAGAGCATGCAATCCGTAGATCAACGAATTGCGACAGCGACCCTCCGTATCATCACGTAGGAGCGACGCTCGTGGCACCGGCTGCCGAAGCAGTCAGCCCCCAGTCCAAAGCAACCATTCAGAAACGGCCGAATTCGCATTGCAGTCGATGCTCATACGAAGAATGCACAGCAACCGACGGCTTCAGACCATTGCTCCCACCGAAAGACTTGAATCGCACGCAGCGTTAGATTGTAGGGTTCTGGACAAGTGGGGATCAGCTCTGACAATCAGTCGCGTGACAGTTCACGATCATTGGAATGCTTCAAGTATTTACAATCGCCCGGAACGACCGAACAGAGAGCCTCACGTCATCCAGGCGCGAGCCTGCCTCCGATTTCTCGAATTCTATTCCTGCTTCTGCTGAACGAATCGCGGGTTACGACGTCTGCGCGGCCATGGTCCGAGCACCGCAGCCTCCCCTGACCCGACGCAAGACGCAGCCTAACTCACAGATAACCCCGCCCAACCTCTTCAAACAAAGTGGAACAGAAGCGCGATGACACCAAACATTGTGTCAGCCGGTCATCATGGTCGCTCTTGCAAGGCCGAGCGCATCATCAACAACGACAAAGCACATCCGCTCTTTCTGATCTCTATGCTTCGGCAGAGCTGGCCAGGGGGCGGTTCGAGCGGCATCGTGGCGAGTCCCCTACGGTGAGAACGGCAACAGTAGAGCAACGAGCTTGCAGACAGCTAAGCAGATCCGCCTGTTTCCCGTTTTGCACGTGATGCGTTCCGGGCAGAAAGAACAATAACTAGCTCCGCCGAACAGAAGGAATGTCATGATGCAAAAACAACGAATTCAGTTGGCTCCGCACCTCAGACTCTACTACCGCGATATCGCTCTAGGCGTAGCAATGGCAACTGTAATGCTTGCGCCGGTCAAGGCGAGTGATCGAACACCGACCGCAGACGAGAAAGAGGCCTGCATGGGAGACGTATTCCGACTTTGTAGCAGTCACATACCAGATCGTACCGCTATTACTGCCTGCCTCAGGTCCAAGCAAGACCGTCTCAGTCAGCAATGTCGCTACGTGATCTCCGGGCGGGATATCGGCAATAAGAGCGGCGGGTCGAAGTGAAGATGCTGCGACCTGTCCCTCCGACTCCTCTCCAGAAGTCGTCCCAGCTTGACGTACAACACGTACACGTGGGTTCGCCGAACGGCTCACCACTTGATGCGGCGCCGGTCAACGGACGCGTCGATCGCTTCCTGGAGGCAGTCATGCGCAGGTTCATTATAGTGGTGTGGAGTCATTTCGTAGAGCTAACTAAGCTCAGTCTGCAATTGGCATCAATATATTCATAGCACGTGCGGAAGCCGCTCTGCGGTTCCGCCACGGCGGCACCGGAAATCGGCGCCTTGTGATCCGGCCGGAACATCGACAGAAAGCGGGCGCGAGACAGAGCTATTATCCTCGCATCAAGCAACTCAGTGGTCTGACTAGCCGCCGATGTCCACTCGAGAGCCGCATCGAAGTGGAGAGAGCTTGACCCTCACGTAGCGTCAGGTTGTAGCGTGGCCACAGACCCCACGTTCATCCGACGTCCCGCCTCAAGGAATCGTGCGGCAGAGCGAGAGACCGGCAGCCGCAGCAGCGCACGCGTTGTGAAGAGGGCTGGCTGAACGGACGGACCCTAGTTTGGAAGGAACGTGTAAAGTTCGATGGAACCGCTTAAATCGATCATCGGTAAAGTTGCCACCGGCGCCACTCTGACCCGCGAGGAGGCCGCGTCAGCCTTCGACAGCATGATGTCCGGCGACGCAACTCCCTCGCAAATCGGGGGCTTGTTGATTGGGATGAGGGTCCGCGGCGAGACGGTCGAGGAAATCACCGGCGCCGCATCCGCAATGCGAAATATAGTGCCAAAGGTCGAGACGCGATGTGATCCCATCGATATCGCTGGTACGAGCGATACCGTTATGTGTTCGCTGAACGTATCGACGTGCGTTTCGTTCATCGTCGCCGGCGTCGGCGTTCCCGTCGCCAAGAATGTTAACCGCGCTGCATCTTTGCGCTCCAGCACGGCAGCCGTGTTGGCGCACCTCGGCGTAAAGGTCGATCTCAAGCCAGAGTCAATTGCACGTTGTGTGCGCGAAGCCGACATTGGCTTCGTGTTTGCGTCACCCGACTTCCCGCCGATGCAGCGCATCAGGCAGATCCGGGGCGTACTTGGAACCCACACGATGTTCAATCTAATCGAGGCTCTATCGAATCCAGCCGGGGTCAAGCGGCATATCCTTGGAGTGTCCACTCCCGAATGGGTCCAGCCTCTGGCGCAAGTCTTGAAGAACCTTGGCGCCGATGCGGTATGGGTGGTTCATGGCTCGGACGGGCTCGATGAATTATCCCTCACCGACACAAGCTTTGTTGCTGCGGTTGAGGCGGGTACAGTCCGCACGTTCGAAGTCACGCCGGAAGAAGCCGGGCTCCCCCGCTACCGCGCCGATGCGCTGGAGTGCAGTGATGTCGAGGCTCATGCGTTTGCGATACAAAACGTGCTCGATGGCGTGCCAGGTCGTTTCCGTGATGCCGCCCTTCTGAATGCGGCGGCCGCACTGGTGGTGGCCGGGCGGGCCTCGAACCTAGAGGAAGGCGTGGCGCTCGGACAAGAATCACTTGATCGGGGCGCTGCAGCCGCTCGACTGAATCGGTTGATCATGGTTTCGAACGCCTGACAGCCGAGCTCGTTGGTGCCGCATCCTTGCGATCAATAGTGCAGCTTACGCGCTGGAAAATTGTTGCAGCCGGGAATGCGCGTTACTTCCGCCGATTTCTCAGGGAGCGCCGCTTGCGCAAGTTCTGGTCAAAAGAGCTCGCGCTGAACACTCAGCCCGACAGCCAACGTTTGGTGCACCAGAGGCTGTTCGAGGCCCGGTTGTGAGGTGAGGACCCTCGACGAAGCGTGCGCAACGCGCCAAAGGAGACAATCGAAAATGCCGTGGCAGAGGATTGAAACACTTGGAACCATCGCAACGATAGAACACATCATTCGGAAGTTTCGAGAATTGATCGATACAGATAGCTCGATCCCGCCCGAGCTGCGGCGTGCGCTGCACGAGACGCTGGATGGGCATCTTTTGGAAGCAAAGCGGCGTGTTCTCCTGAGAGAAAATTAGGTCCGGATGCCGTCTACACATGGAGAGACACTAGCAGGCCGGCGTTGCGCTCTACGCCAGGCTTCAAAATGCTTGCGGCCAAGCCTGGATTCGAGCTGCTCGCTCGTTCAGCGGTGGCTCGGATGGCGATTTCTCCGGGCCACTTCATCTCGCCTTGTCGGACTGGCCATCGATGGTGATGGCCCGCATACGCACCCTGACCAATTCTAGATTTTGTCGAAACTCGGCGACTGGGGTCATTCGTTGGACACGCCTCCGGCGCATTCGCGGGATCGCTCCTCAAAGGCCTCAGCCAAAGGCTTGCCCCTCAGGGCACCGCTGATGCTTGCAACACCAGCTCTTCCGGGGCCCTCTTCGGGCATGAGCCGCCCGCAAAAAGGGGCTTGAACCTGACGTAACGTTAAATCGTAGGCTCGTGGGGTGTTACCTACATGGGTGTGAAGGACTTCGGGTGCCTCAGCCGGTCAGATCGGCGGACCGATCGCTGGTCATGCTCCCTATCTCCGATGACCATCGCCGCAATCGGGACCACCGCAAAGCCCTTCGACCGTGGTTGCCATGGCCATTCATCCTGATCAAGTCCAGATGCCCGGAGGTTCGCGAATGCCGCGGATTCTAATTATGAATGCCGGTACGCCTCAGATGTCGGGCGCCCATCTAACAAAGGCTCAACTCTCGCTGGCCGCCAGCTCGGCATTCCGTTCAGCGTGGTTTGCTCAGGAGGGCGACCTGATCGTCTCCCCGGTAGTGATCCCGGCAGATCTGCTATCCTACATTGGCGCGACGCTGGATTTCGATGCATCGAGTCTTCGCCTGCTTGTACCAACGAGCCGCCAACCGACCATCCTGGATGATTACGCGTTGTTGTCCGAGACTGTTGTCGCACGAATTAAAAGACATATTCGTCAACAATCCACCTGGCGATTGTACCCCTGCTACTTTACTGAAGGCGTCGCACACCTGGCGGCCAAACTAAGCATACCGAACATTGGCGACGACTTCGCCCTGCAGCGCGGGCCTGATTTACTGAATCGCAAGAGTCACTTCCGTCAGTTGGCAACAAGCGTAGCACTTCCGCTGCCTCACGGATGTGTCGCGACAGATCCAAATGGACTGTTAAAAGCAGTCACTTCCCTCAAATCCGAGACCGGCAGGGTCATCGTGAAGTTGGATAATGGAGCTGGAGGGGTTGGAAATGTCATCTTAACGAGCAGCAAAAGCGATCCCCTACCTGGCGCCAGAGATACTCGGTGGATTTCCTGGCGTTCGCTTGATCCTGACGCGCTTTACTCCGAGATCACAACAGCATCGTGTAAGACGCTGGTCGTCGAATCATACCACTTGGCCCGGTCTTTGTTTTATCTCGAGTATGCAATCCAGGATGATGCATCAATCGCTTTCATCAATAGTGGAAACATACGCCTGCATAAAAGCACAGATCGGGCCGAAAGGGCTCTCATCTGGACAGGGCTTGAGCTTCCCAGCGATCTGGAGAACGAGCAGTGGTTGACTGCCCAGGAGCATGCCTACCGATTTGTGGCGCTAGCGAGAGACCTTGGCTATCGCGGAATGATCAACATCGACGCGATTTTCGCCAAAGACGGACGGTTGCTGTTCAATGAAGCAAACGGCCGCTGGGGTGGCGGCTCGGTGTTACACAACATTGCGATTCGGCTACTAGGCCCCGACTATTCCAGTCGCAACGTTATTTTATCTGTAAGAAATGTACGATCACCATCTTTTCGTGCGGCGCATGATCGCTTCTTCAAAGAGGGATTGCTATTCGACCGCACACGTAAGACAGGCGTGATCCCACTTGCCGCCGACGAAAAGGCTGGTACCGTGGAGTGCGTTGTGATTGCGGCCGACAGGGCCGCGGCCCACGATCAGCAATACCGATTGTTGAGGTCCTAGCGAACACATCTTCACACGCTCAATTCACCGCCCCGCGCAAAAGCAGCGTTCTCCCCAGCCCCAAACATAAAAGAGGGCACAGTTTGAGCAAATAGGTTCGGCGCTGCGGCTGACTGCAGTAACTGCAGCGCCGGACAGGGAGAGAAGCTAGGTTTATCCCTAATGCTAAACGTCGGATCATGATCGTGACCTTGCACGAGGAATATTCTTACCCAGCTGATCGATCGCTGCAACAGGCGAGTCCTGCGCAACGGCATCGCCAAGCGAGCATTGCGTCCATCAACCCGACATTCTCTCGGCGGAGATTTGAGTCATGCCCAAGCGGCTGCGTTTGCAACCGGCGACTTGCGCAACTGCACGAGTGCGGCACCAATCTTCGGGCGAGGACGAGGGCTGAGCTTATAGTGAAAAGATCTTCGTCGAGCGACCGATCGGAACGTTGAGCAGCGATCCCTGGCTAGAGTTGTTACGCAGATGCTCATCCAAGCTACCAACAGCAAGAGCATACTTGTAGGCAGCTGAGCTCTCCCGCTCGTTCTCCTTGATGATAGTCGACCTGTACACTCTCAAGACCTCAGCTTCAGCGGCGGACGGAATTGGCCTGGCTTTGCGAACGATGCTGACTCCGCCCGTAGCGCGCGGGGCGCGCAGACGATCGAGTCCGGCAAGGACGCCACGCTCGCCGGCCATTCTAACTCGTTTCGTAAAGAAGCTCGGCTATGCCCAGCTTCTCGTTGTAGTCGAGCCATCATCCCAATCTCAGAAGAGCGTCCACATGATCCTTAGCACGACGCTCCTTGGACCTAGCCTGATGCGTGCCCGACCTTACCACCTTAACAAGCGGCCCATCTTGGGAACCGAGAGGCTCGCCACAACAGTCTGCGAAACCCCGCGCTACCCGGAATACAGCATCGCGCAGCGCCGACGCGCCTCCCTGGTTTCACCCAGCGACAAAGATGCAACTTTCGCTCGGATGGCACGTGGTGGCCTGTACATGGACCAATGTTAACCATGGCTTCCTACCAGAACTGTCGCACCTTACGAGAAACACTGACCACAAGATGTGAAAGCGTCTAAATTTCCCGGAGAGCTCACCCGCCACTCGGTTCTCAGCGAATCATACCAGGCGCGCCACCTCATAGCCGAGCGGTAGAACTTTCGACGATCCGGCGGTTGGCGCCGCCCCTTTTTGAACAGAAGTAGACGAGAGATCGGCGTTCCCCGCTCGACACCGGCTTTACTTCATGCCGTACCTTACATGTTGTGACAAGCACTGCACCAAATGGTGGTCGGAATACGTGCTGTTCGTACCCGGTAGGATATACCACGAACTCACCCCCCTCGAAGTCTCGCGCTAGCTGCACAATCACCGCGTACTCAAAATCCGGATCACTCTTCGCATCCAAATGGATGCCCACAAAGGACCCAGGCGGCATACGATGCATTTGGCACCGGCGAACCACGTAATCTGAGGATGCTCCGAAGATCTGTCTTAGCGCGAAGCTGCGGTCTTTACTTTCAAGTAGCTCCATAATCTGCCCTGAAGCTGCACCATCCACGTTGCTAGGCGCGCGACCTGGTGGATCTACCCTTATGCGCTTGACAAAGACGCTGTGCAAGTCGCCGGCATCTCCCTCCCGGACTTCTTCTTCGGGAATCTCAGCCTGCAGCTGATCGATCTTGGTCAAGTCGGCTTGAGTGAACAGTATCTGGGGGGCGATAACGGCCGTCCCCTTTACTAGCAGCTCTATGCGGTACTTTGTCAGCATTTCCTGTGAAAGCTGGCGGGATTTATCACTCATTGTGCGCGCCATTCGAACTCACTCCTTTGATCTTCGAAGCAGGACTCCGGGTCCTTGTGCATTGAGACGAATGCTTTCTCCCAATGCTCGCCATCGAACTCGGTTATTCTTGCGAGTGCGACCGTCCTTCTATCCAGGCATCGAATATTTACGCTGAACCCGGAGGGGTTCGACCTCGGCCTATAGAATGGCTTTACCCCACAAACCCGGCAAAACGTGTGCCGGGCAATGTTCTTGTTGAACTGATATGTCGTGAGGACTTCTTCACCGCGCTCGATGCGTAACTTATCGCCAGTTACTAGCAAGTGAAGAAACCCAGACATTTGACAAATCGAGCAATTGCAACGAACTCCAGAGAGCTCTCGCGGCGCGCTGACGTAGAACTTGACAGAGCCACAATGGCAACTGCCATGATGCTCGATCTCAGAGTGATCATCCACCGCGCGTGCCGCAGTTGAAGTGAGATCGCGGCACCATTGGACGCTGAGCCCATAGGCCCGGAGGAATTCATTCAAAAACCGATCACTACGGTCAGGCTGCACAAGTTCGCCAATCAGCCGACCTGTCATTTCTCCGTGGTACTTCTCAGCGGGATCTTCTCCGCCCACATGGCTGCGAAAATACTCCAGATCTTCCGACTTCGCCTTAAACGTTTTGACCAGGGCGGTCCACAGCGACTGGATCATGTCCGCAGCATGTAGCTCAAAAGCTACCATGTAAGCGCAACGGACGAGGGAGTCTTTCGATGACAATCCGGCGTAGAGAGAATGCATATACTGCTTAGTCCTAGAGCTATAGTTGGGCAGTATTGCTCGGCCGAGTAGTCGGGAGGCATCTTTCTTCAACAGGTTGGAGTGAAAGTTTTCTGTCAACAGAATATCCGGTAGCGCGGCATTGCCTCCCTGGAGAATTCGGCCATGGCCACCGGTCTCATCCCAACAGATAAAGTTCGCGACTACGCTGGTCACCTCAATGTCTCTCGCAATATCCCGATTGTGATACATTGCATCGAATATGAGGTCCCTTTGTGAGCCCGCCTGCAGATACGGGAACGCCTGTGACATCGCCAGGTATTCGGGCAGCAGGCTGGCGGCCTGATCTTCGGACAACTGCGAGGCGAACGGATGCGTGCCGAACAAGGCTCGCGCTTGCTCGGTCAAGTACTCGTAGCAAAGCTTCGGAGGCTGATCCGCGGCAAATCGAGACGTTTGAGATGTCATTTGACCCCTGCAGATGAGAAGCGGACGGTCCTTGACGAAGCAACTTCGTGCCCCGGCCAACTTTTAACCGTCCCAGGTTCATTGGCTTTGAAGGACCAATGATCGCGTTCGCCTTCTAGGCGACTATTTGTCGTTTGCTCCGCGAACGCAGACAGCGGCATGCTCAGTGCAGCTCATGAGCATCGAAGGAATGCGATCATTATTGGAGCGCCGGGAATCCGGTCGGATTCCTGTCCACCAGCAGTCCGGCGCCGCAATGCCCGCCACGACTAGCATTCACGCGGAGACTCAAACGGATACTGCGCCCCCTGCGCCATTTTGAAGCTAATGTCGCGTGCGCGAGCGGCGTGCCTTGCCGCTCGGCACGCGTGCAGCTTTCACGATCTTGAGCGAACGGATCAAGCCCTGGCGGTTGCCGATCGCGCCATTTCGCCGAACCACCGTCAGCCTGGGACAGCATTGTAGACTCCAGTTTGTACGTATGATGCTCTTAGGCCTTTGGTCCCTGATGTCATACCGCTCGGGGCGGCACAAAGCCTTTGAAAGCGACCCTCGCCTGTTCTTACCACCTCTAAATTCTTGGTGACTCGCAGCAATCATCATGCCAACTCTTGAATTCGCTCCGTAAGATCTGACCAAGATGATACAACGGCCGTGACGCTTCCTCATTGCGAGTGTCAGAGGTTACGCGCCGCTGTCAGAAAGCAAACAGCGGAGAACCGGCGGCCGCTCACATGCGTACAGGTCTGCTCAACCGCTGAGATTGGCTTCAACAGTGACGTATACCTTGACTTTGCGCCCCGCAGCCTGCGACAGCGCTTTGGGCGTGCAGACGGCACCGCCAATACGGTGACCCGGGTCGCTGGCTATTCCGTGTTCGCTCGTGACCGTTACGGGAAGATGCAATGGCCTTCCAAGTCGTCGAATACGACCGAACGGCGCCCCTGGAACATGCGCAGGCGCCTTTGCCTCTGCCCCGACAATCCCGCGCGACTCCGAGAGTCGATCGTGTGATCTACCGAGCATGCGGCCCCAGCTGCTCGCGAGTTCGACGGGTAAGATAGGCAGACCCCCACGGGTGCGGCGATGATACATTCCTGGAGCGTATCTACTATGATGGCCTAGCCTCTCCCGATCGAGCGTCACGAGCAAGTGCCGCAAGATCGGTTTCGAGCTTCGGTTGAAGTGAGAAAATTGCGTCTATCAACGCCTGCGCCGGTTGCTCGGCGGCCTCAACCAGCGCCGCCCTCTCGGCCCGTGCAGAGGGAGCGAACACACGCTTAACGACCGTCGGCGAGCCCTTGAGCCCGCAGTTGGAGGTGTCTTCGACACCGGCTTCTTGCGCGCTCCATTTCACGATTTGGGCACGCGCGGCACGCAGGGCATCCGCCATCGCGCCGCGCCGGATTCGATTCGTCGCCTCAAGCATGGTGATGAGGCATGGTAATTTGGTTTGCAACACCTGCACACCACCTTCGCAGCGTCGTTCCACTTCAATCGTTTGAGCGGCGAGGTCCAAGGATCTGATCTTCGCAACGTAAGTTAGCTGCACTACGCCCATTCGCTTTGCGACGCCGGGCCCAACCTGCGCAGTATCGCCATCGATGGTCTGCTTTCCCGTGAAAATGAGATTTGTCGAGCCATAGTCCTTACCGATTTTCCGGATGGCGGTTGCAAGTGCATACGTTGTGGCCAGCGTGTCGGAGCCAGCAAAGCAGCGATCCGTGAGTAGGACGGCGCGATCGGCACCGTAAGCCAACGCCTTTCGCAAGGACTCTTCTGCCGATGGCGGTCCCATGGTAAGCACGGTAATTTCGCCGCCGAACCGATCACGCAGTTCAAGCGCGGCCTCGAGCGCGAAGAGGTCATATGGGTTGATGATGGTCGGCACTCCCTGACGCATGATTGTATTGGTCACGGGATGAACACGAATTTGCGCCGAGTCCGGAACCTGTTTGATGCAGACGACATTGTGCACGATGATGCTCCTAAAGTTGCGATAGCTACGAAGAGAACAGCAAGTGTTGTACCACCGCCGCCGTTCTGGAATCGGCTCGCTGTCACAAAGGCTTAAACGGGGCGATAACGCGCTCCAGCCAGCTTTCCTGACGAACGAATGCCGACACAGGTCAGGGCACCGACAACCCGTTCCGCTCGGCACGCCAGCCGAGAGACCAAGGAGTGCTCGCACGATGAATGCCGCGCAAACACTGCCGGCATCGGGCTGGTCGACGGTTAAGCATCGTCACTCACTCGTCCGCAGAATAGGGATGATAGGCTGTTACCTGTTCGAGCCACGGATGGTTCGCGATTGTATGTCCAGCAGGTGAGGCTCTTTTAACTCATGGCGCTCAAATCGAGGTTGCGCGCCACGTCGTTGCCTCAGGCCGGCCGTTTCCCTTGCGGTTGCGTAGATTGCTTCTTCGGGATCATTCTTCACGTATCTGTTTGGCACTAGCGGCTCCGGCGGATGTGGTCGTTCAGAACCGCTTTATCTCAATTCCGTATTTCCGGAGCGCATAGCCAATTTGGCGCGGGGTTAGTCCAAGTAGGCGCGCTGCCTTGGCCTGCACCCAGCCAGATTTCTCCATGGCCGCAATGACCCGCTCCCGATCGGTCATGCTCGCACCACCAACGAGAGCTGTGCCGGCAGGTCGCAGTGGGGCCGGTTCGTAGACAGACGGCGGCGGCAACGCCGTTTGAGCTAGCGGAGTGATGGACTTTGCAGGCGCAGGTTGCATGGGTACCGCCAGGTCGGTCTTGTCGTTCGATGTGGTTTTCCAGAGCATCATGGAAAGGCACTGGCCTTGGCAGCATGCAAAGTCACTTCTCACAATCGACGGCCCGGTACACAGCGTCGCTGTTCGCTCGATGCAGTTTTCGAGTTCGCGAATATTTCCCGGAAACCCGCAGTTCATCAGTACCTCGATCGCACTGGCCTCCAGGGTGAGCGTACGGCCGTTCTCGCTATTGAACTTTCTGAGGAACTCTCGGGCTAGCAGCGGAATATCACTGCGTCTTTCGCGCAGCGGCGGCAATAACAAGGGAACTACGCTAATACGATAGTAGAGGTCCGCGCGGAACTCGCTCCTTGCGACGGCCTCTTCAAGGTTCTTGTTGGTCGCAGCTATGACTCGAACATCGACTTTAAGCGTGTGATTGCTGCCGACGCGCTCAAACTCCTGCTCTTGCAGAACTCGCAGCAACTTCGCTTGGAACGGAGCTGAGATCTCTCCGATCTCATCCAGAAATAGCGTCCCTTTGTCAGCAAGCTCGAAGCGCCCCTTGCGCGAACTTACCGCACCGGTGAAGGCACCTTTCTCATGGCCAAATAATTCCGATTCCAGGACCGTCTCAGGCAGAGCCGCGCAATTCAGTTTAACGAACGGTCGTTTAGCACGGGACGAGGACTCGTGAATGGCCTTGGCTACGAGCTCCTTGCCGGTGCCGGATTCGCCGCGCAGCAGAACCGTGCTGCTCGATTTGGCTACAACCGCAATCTTCTCGAGCAGCCCGCTCAGCGCGGGGCTGTCGCCGATGATCCCGTGGGCGTGAAGCTTCTTGCGCTCGCGAGCGGCCACCCCAAGCTCAACGATCTTCTGTGGTTGGTCTTTGTCCACTAGCAATCGTTCGCGATCGCAGGCCAACAAGCGATGTAGCTTCACTGTTTGCCCCACCAAGTTGGCGACCATAACGAGCAGCCGCGCATCGTGCTCGAGCCGCAGACTGGAACTATCGTCCTTGATACGGTCTACCGTCAGCGTACCGACCACCCTCGGATCAATACGAATAGGAATCCCAATGAACGATACGGGCATGCTGTCGGAGGCGCCGAGAAGCTCCCGGTCCGCAGCGCTGAAGGCCGGCTCGTCGGCTACGCTCTCGACAACAAAAGGCCTGTCTGTTGCCACGATCTGGGCGATTGCACTCTGCGGCAGGCACGTGCGGTAACGTTCGTCGCTGCCTTCACTCCAACCGGAGCCAACTGTAATTTCCGGGATGCCGTCATCGTCCAGTAGTGAGACGATGCAGTGTCGCATCTGCACAAACGATTGCAGCAGGCCAAGGACCTTGGCCAACGTGACTTCGAGCCGGCCAGGAGCGCTGACTATTTTCGATATTTCGCAGATGCCGGCCAGCGCACTCTCATACGACGGCTGCCCCGAGGGATTACACTCCGGCTCCGGTTGCGAGGCAGGTCGTTCCGAGGGTGGGATATGCAGCATGAGCCTATCTCCGTTGTCTTGATTATCCTCCCTTGAGCCATGTTGGGATTGGCGAGCTTCGTTCTGCATGTCACTCTCGATCTAGCCTCAAGTGTTGACGAGATGACATAGAACCGTGACACCTGATTATGGCACGACACCGCACTTGCAATGTGCCCTCATTTCACTTTTTGCGGATCGTGTGCGCGTCGTCAGCGGAGAACATACGCGCCGCTGCAAGGCAAGTCAGCTGGATCGCCAGAGCGGCGACTTTACAAATGCTGCCCACCATTGATCGGCACCTCGGCTCCCGTGACGTAACTCGCCGAATCCGAGCATAGGAAGAAGATGACCTTGGCCACTTCATCCGGGGTCCCCACTCGGCGCAGCGGGATACTAGGCACGAGACGGGCTTCCGTGTCTGGCGACAGCATGTCGGTCTTGATTTCGCCCGGCGCGATCGCATTCACACGAATGCCATGCGGCGCATAATCATAGGCCAGTTCGCGTGTGAGGCTCGCAAGCGCCGCCTTCGAGGTCGCATACGCGCTACCGGCGAACGGATGCACCCGCGAGCCTGCGATTGAAGTCACATTTACGATTGATCCTGACGCGGCTCTTAGCTCGTCAAACAAACCCTGCGCCAGCAGGATCGGCGCCACCAGATTAAGATGAAATACCCCCATCCAGGTCTCGGTTGACGTGGTCAATGACGTCATCCGATTCCCAGTGGGCGTTTTCGGTGACACACCGGCGTTATTCACCAGCGCGTGCAAGGGCGCACCAGCCAAGCGCTTCTTGACCTCGGTGATCGCACGCGGCAGCATTCGATGATTGCTGAGGTCGATCTGGAAATGATCGTCATTCCCTGGCTCCCAGGGGCATCGCTCGCTGTCGAAAGGTTGGCGTGCGCAAGAAATGACGCGCCAGCCCGCCTCCGAGAAGAGCTTGGCAGTGGCATGACCAATTCCGCGTGATGCCCCGGTGAGCAACATCGTCTTCCGTTCTCTACGATCATCACGCGCTTTATCAGCGTGAACGAGGCAATCAAAATGTGTTTCGGCCCGCGGCTCTCTAATCAGATCGTCATTCGGCAGATCGAGACCCAAGGCCGCCTCCTTACTGTTGCGCCGGCGCACGCGTAGCAGGATTTGCGCCACTGCGGTGCAGGTAAATCACTTCCGTTTTGCGTCCTAACGTCGCGCAGGCCGAACATTTGGCGGATTTCGGACAGTCGTGGGTGTGCATTGTGACAACGATGGCAAATCAGGTACGTAAGCTCTCTAACACAGTCGCCTGCTTCATCACAGGGGACGAGCCGCGATCGCTTTCTTGATCGCGCAACCGAATGAGCCTGCTGCTTGTCGGCGCCTCGCCGAAGTCAACGATCGCTCGGGAGCGACCACGGACATTTTGCCGCGCTAACTCCAAAACTGACGTACCAGCCCCGCACGTCAGATTCGTCAATCATCGATTTTGTTTGTCGCACCCTGCTCTGAGCAGAACTGGGATATCGCTGGACGGGTTGGCTCCAGGCACGAGCTGGCGAACTGATATGTTCATCCACGCTCGAGCACTGATCAGCTCCGATTTGTGTCTGACGGATGGCGGCAGCGTGTTCCCTTAACGCTGCGCAGCACTTAGGGCGGTTGTTATCGCCGTCATGGCTCAAGCGAAGGCACTTGGCCGTCGCTTCGTTCTGTTCTTCGGTGTAAGTTCTTGCCAACAGCATCACGTTCGGCAGACGATTGTCGGCCGTACAAGAACTGGCAGTACTCTTGGATGTAAAGAGCGGCAATCAGGTCGATCAATCGGGTTACAACTTTCATGAAGCCACGAGCTCTTGCGAGTTGTCTTCGACCAAAATCAACCTGCTCGGATCGTTCAACTCAAATTCTATCACGCGTGGAGCAAAGAGACGCGCATAGCGCGTGAAGGCACTCGTTGGGGGAAACCGGATCACCGTGTTGCAGCGCGCAAGGAGATACATCTCAATGAGGGCAGAAAAGCCTCCCTCGGCTCCGATGGCGGCGTTGTGCAACGGGCCGGCGTGAGGCGCCTGGAACTGTTTTGGAATCGCAAAAACATCAGGAAATATTGCCGAAACCTGCTCAAGGATGAGCGCGCTGTCCGTGCACAGGAACGCCCTCACAGGCTTCGCATGTGGTAACGCCCTCGCCTTGTCAACGGCATTACAGATCTGTCGAAAGGCGCGCTCCGCGTCCGCCCAGTAGGGAGCATGCCCCATAATGTCCTCACCGTTTCCATGCCGGACATGAATGCCGATCACGCTGTACGGCTCAAAGTGCTCGCGGTAGATGGCATCAATCCGAGCCTGAATTGCAGCTCGCGGCTTGATCCTCCGAAAGATCTCTCGCTCCGCCTCCTGATCGCAGCGCCACATCAGGCAGGCATCACATACAACTGTGCTAGCGTCACTATCTCTCTGACTTTGGAACAGTTGATCGAGTTGGTCGCGTTCCCGGAAGATCTGCTCGTCCGGCCGATAGACGCAATCGATAGACGGCTTGTTCCACCATGCCGGAAAGAATGGTCCCGGAAACGAACGTTTGTTGATGTCGTCGCCGCAAATCACCGGCACGCCGGCAATGTCTTGAACCGGTTCGAAGAAGACCGGGAAGGCATTGGTGAATGGTTCATCAAGATAGCAAGACCCCCGCCAATCGATGGCTAGCGTCCGCCCTGTCTGCTTTGCGAAACGCCAAGCCGCCGCCAGCGACCACAGACAGTCACCAAAACCCGTACGTCGCCGGGACACTACGAACCTATCATTCATCGCACCACTAACCATCTCGATTGCCTTTTCGCGCGCTCCTGGTTGGACAAAAGACATCGATACAGACATCTCGGGTTTCTTCTCGCCCGGCGTCACGGTCTGAAATCGCGGTGCCGGCGAGCTGCGTCGGTAGAACTTCATAGCATGCCTATCCGTGATGGCCGCGTTCTCTCAACACTTTCTGTCCTTTCTTCAGCGGTCTTGCATCGACCTGCCCGAAGTCCGATGCCCGACGCCCCCTGTGCGTCGGATGGACTGGCCCGCTCACATGCGGGCATAGGCCTGGTCATGGTCATACTTACGGCTATGTTTCGCTTTGCACTTTATTGTGGCCCGACGCCGGACGAAGCGGATGAAGGCGAACGCCCCGCAGCTCCCATACGAGCCGCAATTCCTTCACAAGATCTTCACGCCTGGCCTGGTCCAGCATGGCTGCGTCGAAAAGCCACCCGAGTGAAATATCGCCTTCGATCCGCATCAAGATCTCGAAAAGCTCAGTTGAGATCCGCATACTAGAATGTCCCGTGCGTATCTCGCAGAGCGTTTCCTGTCGATCTGGCGCTGTGTAAGAGCGAACACGATGAAGGGATGCATACGGCGGCAATGACACGCCCAGTGCACTCCAATCCTGCAGTGATGCTAGCCGCTTCCTCACGAGGAACGGCCCGACAACAAGTCCATCCAGGTCAGTCGTTAAGAACGCGGTGATCGCATCTGACACGGACTGCACAATCGGCTCGGCGTTATTGTTAAATGAGGTATTCAGAAGAACCGGAATGCCGGTTCGCTTCTTGAATGCATTAATCACATCCCAGTAGATGGGGTTTGTCTCACGCGATACGGTCTGCAGCCGAGCGGTCCCATCAACGTGCGTGATCGCACCGAGCATGTTGCATTTGGCTTCACGCACACGAACCACGAAGTTCATGAAGGGGAGCTGCCGCGTACCGTTCGGGAGCTCAAAGAACTTGCTCGCATCCTCCTCTAGTACGGATGGCGCAAAGGGACGATAGCCCTCGCGCTTCTTGACCATCGCGTTGATCCGGTCCTTGTTTTCCGCAGGCCGCGGGTCCGCGAGAATGCTGCGGTTACCAAGCGCACGTGGGCCAAACTCAGAGCGGCCCTGAACCCAGCCGATTACAGCGCCATTTGCTATCCAGTCTGCCGCACTGGATGCAATGTCATCACTTCGTTGAATGTCGAGGTGGCCTGACCATGCGTTGAGCTCATGCTCTATGGCTTGCTCGTTCCCGAGATCAGGGCCCCAATAAACGTCCGACAGTCGCTCGCGCGGCGCTGGCCTGCCTAGCTCGCTTGATGCCATCAATGCAGCGCCGAGTGCGCAACCAGCGTCGTGCGCCGCGGGTTGAACAAAGATGTCTTCAAATAGACCGGAATAAAGCAGCTTTCCGTTCAGCGTGCAATTATGGGCCACCCCGCCAGCAAGGCACAAGCGGGTCAGGCCCGTCGCTTCGCGATGGTGCCGCAGAGTGTGAAACACGATCCGCTCCAGCGCTTCCTGCAGCGACGCGCTGACATCTCGATGCTGTTGGGTGAATGGCTGTCCCTTTCGCCGAACTTGAATGTTGCGGACCAGGGCCGGTCCAATTCGATCCAGGTGAACGCGATAGTCACCGCTGTCCAACAACTCGTAGAACTGCGCGAAGAGCTCGCGATAGCGATCGGGATCACCATACGGTGCAAGCCCCATCACTTTGTACTCGTCGAACATCCCGTAGCCGAGATATCGAATCGTCTCGAGATAGAACAGCCCCAGGGAATTATGTTCCGGGAAACTTGCAAGCTGCGCAATTCCGGTGCCAGATCCTACCGCCAATAAGCCTGAGAGAAAATCGCCGCCGCCGTCGATCGCAAAGACGAGACTTTGCTCGAACCCGGACATGGCAAACGCGCTCACGGCGTGCGCTTCGTGGTGATTCACGAAGGAAAGCCGGGACGGATCGAGCTCGGTCCCGAACTCCCGTGCAAGCAACTGCCGCAGCAACAGTTTGGCCTCCAACGGAACAGGCTGAGAAACAGAAAGACGCTCGAGCATGGTCTTGCAGTAGGCTTCAGTCGCGTAGAACGCGATACGGTCGATCTCGTCCAGCTCGACTCCTGCGGTAGAAAGGCAGTATCGGATCGAATTGCTGGGGAACTTGTTGGAGTGCTTGACGCGGTTGAGGCGCTCCTCTTCGACAGCAGCAATTACGCGGCCATCCTGCACAAGGACTGCAGCGCCATCGTGAAGAAATGTATTCGGCAGCTCCGGAGAGCTTTCATAGATTCTGTCAAGGCCGCCACTCAGTCCCAGGCACAACATCCCGTTCTCCAATCCGTCATGACGGGCAGGCCAACTGCCGTCACACCGATCCACTTTATACAGTGACGCTCCACCGCTGCGCAGGCGACACAGCACAACGCGACCTTGCAAGGTCAGTCTCGGCGCCTAGCGACAGGCCACTAAAAACTAAGGAGTGTTGCCATTCGACACCGATCGACCGAACAGGCGGTCGGTAGAGCTGGTTCGATCACGGACTCTCAAGGTCATTTCAGAAGCTGCTGCAACAGACCAGGTCACTCCCGAGCTACTGCAGAGCGCATCATGACACCGCATCGATTGCACTTTCTCCGTTTCCCTCAACTCACGTCAGCGCAGCAGGCGGCGCCGAAATAGTGCTGTCGACGCGAAAAAGGGCAAGACCGCGTAAGCACAGAGCGCACCTACGTGCAGGGCGGCACTGTCCGCTCCGCGCGCAAGCATCGTTGGACGAATAAGGTCAACCGAATGTGCGAGCGGCAACAAGCCGGCAAAGTGCTGAAATGAGTCAGGCAGTTGGCTCGTCGGAAAGATCGCGCCACAGAGAAACACCATGGGCGTAAGGACGAGCGACTGGTAAAACACGAAGTAATCGTAAGTTGGCGCAAGAGATATGACGACCATTGCCAGGCTGGCGAAGACAAGACCCGTAAGGGCGACTGTTGGTATCGCACAAAGAATGGACGTCCAGGATGCATAACCCAACGCTGCAGCGACAATCCCGATTGCTGTCCCCGCTAGAACGGACTTACTGGCCGCCCACACCAACTCACCTAGAACAATATCGCCGAGCGTGAGCTGTGTGAACAGAATTCCCTCCCAGGTGCGCTTGACACCCATTCTAGCGAAGGCCGCATATAGGGTTTCAAAGGTCGCGGATGTCATCGCACTGATTGCGACCATACCGGCCGCCAAAAAAGCAATGTACGAAGTCCCCTCAACCCGTCCCACGATGAGTCCGAGACCAAAGCCAAGGCCCAACAGATTGGTTATGGGATCTGCGAGATTGCCGAGAAGCGATGCAAGCGCGACTTTCCTCCATGCAAGGAAGTTTCGTCGCCATACCGCGACCCAGTTGTACGCGTTGGCCGGCATCACCGACGCATAACCATCATTCATCGCTCATTTCTCCATCTCGCGCCCGGTCAACCGCAAAAACACGTCTTCGAGATTCGGCGGCCGCTGCAGTACGCGAAGGTTCGCTTGCCCGCGCAGGTGTACGCGAACTTGCTCCGGATATCGCGCGTAACAAAAAACCGTCTCTCCACTCACTTCAATATGCCGCGCATAAGGTCTAATCAGCTCTCGGATATGATTGGGATCACCACCATAGATCTCGATCACGTTGCAGCCGATATGCTCGTCGATCAAGGCGTCTGGCTTGCCTTCGGCGATTTTGCATCCACTCTCAAGCACGCATAGCCGATCGCACAGGCGTTCGGCCTCTTCCATGAAGTGAGTGGTCAAGAGGATCGTCTTGCCACGCGCAAGCAGGGCGCGCAGGCGTTCCCAAATCAGGTGGCGTGCATGCGGATCCAAACCAGTGGTCGGCTCGTCCATCACGAGTAGATGTGGATCATTAATCAGGGCACGCGCCAGCGTCAGCCGCCGCTTCATGCCACCGGATAACTCAGAGACACGCACGTCCGCCTTGCTTTCAAGCCGCGCAAACTCAAGCAGCGAGGGTGCAACCGCCGCGATCCTGCGAGCGCTCATGCCGAAATAGCGGCCAAACACAAGCAGATTCTCTCGCACTGTGAACTCGAGCTCAAGGTTGTCGAACTGTGGCACCACCCCGACGCGTACACGCGCCGCACGAGCGCGGGAAGGCACAGGCTCATCGAGGACTGTAATCTTGCCGCCGTCGGGCGAGATCATGCCGAGGAGCATGCGCGCAATCGTACTCTTGCCAGCTCCATTCGGCCCAAGCAGTCCGAAGCACTCTCCGCGTGCGACCGAGAACGACAGATCGTTGACGATAAGCTTGTCGCCAAATGACTTTTTTACACCGGCAAGGTCGATCGCCACAGTGGACATGTTCATCTTAGGCTGACAGAAGTCGTTCCGTGGACGATGGCTTCTCGACGACGGTTTTGCTCCAGAGCTTGCCCTCGCACCAAACGTGCTCGACACGGCCCCATTGGCAAGCTGCCGCAGCGTCCGGAAAGAATCCCCGTCCGTGGAGGTTGGCGCTCGTGTTGCAGAGCAGCGGAATACCCGTGAGTTGCTCAAATTCGACGAGAAGCGCGGCAATTTTGTGAGGAGAGTTGCGGGAAATTGTCTGCAGCCGCGCCGAACCGTCAAGATGGACCACTGCGGGGACCTTGTCGCGCCAATCCGCCCGGGTCTGGTGATCGAACAGCATGTAAGGATCTGGCGTGCCCGGGCTGAAGATCTCAGGTGCCCGATCCTCCAGACAAATCGGCGCCACCGGTCGGAAGTGCTCGCGACGTTTGATGTCGTTGAGATGATCCTTCATTGCCCGGCTAGTTGGGGCTGCAAGAATGCTTCTACCGCCCAACGCCCGGGGCCCAAGCTCGGCACATCCGGAAAGAAAGATGACGGGCTTGTTGTCGGCAAGAATCGCCGCAAGTTCACTCAAACTGCAAGGAGCGGCCTCCCAGTCCGGTGGAACCTCGCTCTCCTGCAGGGCAGGACCACTGTAAACTGACCACTCCAAAGGCCCGAAGCCATTCTGCGCTGCCATAGCACCGCACGCCGCGCCGATTGCCGAGCCGCTGTCATTCGGAAACGGCGGCACCCAGACATCATCGAACAATCCCGTCGCGCGAAGCGCGCTGTTCCATTTGATATTGAGACCGCAACCTCCGGCGACACATAGATTTCGCGCGCCCGGAAGCGACGAATATCTTAGCAGAAGCAGCGCGATTTCCTTAACAAGAAGACGTTCCAGAAACACATGGAAGGAGGCGAGGACGTCCTCCGCTCGCTTGGCAGCCAGGCGCAACGCGCTTTCCTCGAAGAACGCGTGCATAGCTGCAAGAGACGATTCCGCATTGTTAATGTCTTCACGGTAGCGGCGAGCCTGCTCCGTGTCGGCCGCCAGCCGTGTTTCATAAAGCTCCTGAAACACTTCCACGATGCTTTCATCAACGGAGCCAAGCGCGATGTAAGCCATCAGCTTGCCGGCGATGCCCAGATCCCAACTGGAGCGGTTCGGCTTACGGTACGGCCCGAAGTGAAGGCCCGCGGCAGCATAGGCGTGGCCGATCATAGGAAACAGCGATCCAATGAACCGACCCCCGCGCGGTTCGACATAGTAAAGACGTGGAAAGATGCAGCCATCCCACACCAGACAGAACGAAGCCTTTCCCGCGGCTGCAAAGGGACTGGTGCCATATGCTGACGCGACATGGCCCGTGACATGCGGGTAGCTCTTATATGGAAACTCCTTGCCGCCGAGGAGGAGGCCGACGCCGTCGACGGGATCAAGGAGGCCCTCAGCATGACGCTCGACATATGGCGCGCCTTTTAGCGCAACCTGCACCGCTCCGCTTAGGAGCAGGAACTGCGATTCATTCTCCCCGTCCCATCCGTCAACGACGAACTGATCGATATCCCGCGGCTCCAGGCCATGCTCCGCCAAGGCGCGCACGACTGCATCGAGATTGTCAACGGACTGATAGCGTGGACTATTGCCGCGCTTCTCTTGCTCCACGCAAAAAAGAAGCCGACCGTCCTCGACGACAGCAATTGCTCCGTCATGTGTCAACTTTATTCCGCAGATGCGCATACGTACTCCTGGTCTAATGACCGACGTTTGATTGTTCTGACGTGGCGTCCGGCCTTCGAAACTGGACGATCAAGCAGTCTTCGTTTGCCGATCCGCTGGAGCAGTGCCGACGCTCGACCTCCGATAGGCTCTCCTTAAAGAGAGCGATCACCGTTTCGGCACCAGCAGCATGCCCCCAGCGTTGACATATTTCATCACGCGCGGACCCGAAAATCAGAGTGCCACTTGGCGCAAGCATACTCACCAGGTTGCGGATAGCCGCATGCATCTCGCCCACGTCTTTGAGGTAATAAAGAACCTCGGCCACGACAATTAAATCGAACTGCTCAGTGGTCGAGAACCGCTGAATGTCGCAGGTCACAAAAGTAATATGTGACCACTTACTGGTCCGCAGTCGCGCTCGCTCGATTGCCTGCGGCATGACATCCACCACGGTAAGCCGCTCGCATAACGGCGCAAGCAACTCCGTGAATGCACCGGCTGCACATCCTACCTCGAGGGCAGACGCAGCATCTCCGTTGCAACGCGACATCCGGAGCATTTGCGCGTATCGCTCCTGCTCGAACGAACTATTATCAAGGTGCCATGGATCGTCGGCAGCCAACTCTCGCTCTAATAGCTGATGGTTCAGATCCAAAGTCATGAGACGACCACTTATTTGTAGACAGTCGAGCGATCGCGACCGGAAACACTCTCCGTGGTCGCCAGGCTCGACGGACGGTGCGATAACCCCGTCTTATGAATGGGAGTCGTTCCCACCCCTACGCTAGACGCACCTCGTCCGGCATTGGGACGCAGGATGACACGCTGTTTCTCCTCTTCCGCCGGCACATTGGTGACTTTTCGCGATAGCCAATCGCTATTGCTCAATGTACAAAGCGCATAAGCCTTCAATGGTAGCAAAAGAAGGATATTGATCGGTGTGTGGAGCGAGAAGCCGATAAACCGCAAATCGCGAGCGCGAACCGCTGCCACACTGCACCGGACCATAGTCATTGCTGCAATCGTCAATCCCGTCCACCAGGGTATAGAGCCACCGAACACGAGCTCTGCAAGCGCAGCAAGTGTTGAAATCGCGAGGAGAAATGGGCCGAGATTTTGCCCGATAACATCTAGCGTCAAATAACCATCGAGCTCTGGGAGCAGGCGCAATGCAAGAAACGTATCTCGAAAGGTACTGCGCGCCCAACGAAGCTGCTGACGCAGATATGGCCCAAGACGGTGCGGGACGACTGTGGCTGCTATCGCGTCCGGGACGTATTCGGTTCGAAACCCCGCCTTGAGCATGAGTATCGTTAGATGGCGGTCCTCGCCGAAATCACTCGGCCTCCCACGGAAGAACTGCGCCTCGTATTGATCGAGAAGCAAGGTCAGCGCGGAACGTCGATACATGGCACAAGGGCCGCAACAACACATGACGGCACCGAAGCGCGCCTGTGCCGCGCGCTCTTCGTTGCACGCGAGCCAATATTCCATGTCGATCAGCCTGGTCAACCAGGTCTGGTTACGATTACTTGCTATCAGTTGACCCATCGCCGCACCGACTTCCCGGTCACGCATCTTCAATACAAGCTTCGTGACGACATCGGCAGCAAGAACCGTGTCGGAATCGACATTGAGCACCAGATCACCGGATGAGCTGCGTATTGCAGCGATCTGCGCTTTGCGCTTTCCGACGTTGTTTGCCAGCAAGATGATGCTGACTCTCGGATCGTTGGCATATATCTGGTGTACAGGCGCGACCACGTCGCGGTTTGCAGATCCGTCATCGACCACATAGACCTGTATCTTGCCGGCGTAGTCTTGACTGCAAATCGACTCCAGACATTCGGCGAGCGTGTTTGGATCCTCATTGAAGCACGGCACGATGACGTCCACAGTGGGAAGGACCACCTCCGCTTTTTCCAGGCTGTCCTGTAATGATGAGTTGATCGCCGGTCGGGCATAAAGCGCTTGCACGCTCTTATAGATAGTCGAGAGTACCGCATAACTTGAAACAGCGGCAGCACTGGTTGTCGCGAGCAGGTCCATTGGGTGTCAGTTCTTGTTCAGTGAAGTTGAGGAAGTGGACGGATTGCAAACCCGCGCCGTTGCAGTGCCGGAATCAGATATGCGAGCGCCGTGGTGGTCTGATCGCGCAGCGTTGCATCGGTGCCCAGTCTCTCCTCATCGGGAGGATACCCGTCGTGCAGGAGCACAATTGCACCCGGGCGAACGTTCGCCATCACCGAATTCACAATTGTATCAACTCCAGGGCGGGACCAATCTCTCGGGTCGACCGACCAGTGCAGAGCCGTGAGACCAGCGCTCGCCGTCATTGCAAGCACCTGTTGCGTCCATATGCCGTAAGGCGCTCGCATATGCCTGGGCGAGGCCTTCGGGCACGCCAGACGGATCGCCTCGCTCGCGGTCAGCACTTCATCCTGTAGCTCTGCAGGTCCGCATCTGGATAGATCAGGATGGGTCATCGTATGGTTCGCAACCTCATGACCTTCCGCAATCACTCGTCGGATGAGGTCCGGATGCTCGATCGCGTACGTACCGATGACGAAGAATGTAGCGGGAACTCGATGTTGCGCCAGCACATCGAGCACCTCTGGCGTACAAAATGGGTTCGGCCCGTCATCAAAGGTCAAATAGACAGCTGGACGTCCGCTCATGTCAGCGTAGTCGCAGCGGACAGTGAATGGTGTGGAGCGCTCTGTCACAACTCAGGCCCGTTCCGATCGATGACAGTCCCGGCCGGCCATTCGCTTATCGAGCGTCCCAGCGGAAACACCACCACTATCGCGTCCTCGAGGCGGGTCGGCGATAAATTGGGATAGACATCCGGCTGCGTGGAGCGGACGCGAATGCCATGCATCAGGGTGGCGAGTCCCTGCCTTTCGACCAGTCGCTTCATATGTTTCTCAAGCGCCGACCGAACCGTGCCAAAGCCGAATGGAACACCAAGCTCCTGCAGTACGGGATACATCACGCGCATCGCGTGACTTATTCCGAGCCCTTCGAGATCCGGGCGCACCGCATACAACCCCAGTTCCGCCACAAGGAGATCGACTTCGCACACTTTGATGAAGCGACGTAGCAGCCCAA
Organism: Bradyrhizobium sp. USDA3516; assembly: GCF_057651995.1. Classification (NCBI taxonomy): domain Bacteria; kingdom Pseudomonadati; phylum Pseudomonadota; class Alphaproteobacteria; order Hyphomicrobiales; family Nitrobacteraceae; genus Bradyrhizobium; species Bradyrhizobium sp. USDA3516. Next base: position 139,752 of record NZ_JBYGYN010000010.1, read on the forward strand.
TGTGAGCCGCTACCCCGCGCGCGTCGGAACCAATTGCACGAAGCTCCGGTCTTGCGCCGGCCCAACTTCGGCTCCCCTCGAAAGGCTGCGCATTGAACGCACCCGTGGGCCCATAACTCTTGCGGAAGAACTCCGCGAGCTCGGCATGATCGGCGAGCCGCAGCTCGCTCTCCCAACGAAGGCTCCACTGCACTTGAGCGCGCGCAGAAGCACGTTCCGCAGTCGGGGATACGGCAATGTTCATGGCGAGCGTCCTTGCGCCTGTTGAATTGAACGGGAGGTGGTCACGTGATCTCTACCTGCAGGGCTGCCGATCAAGACTGAAATGCGCGGCTGTGCTTTGTCGGAGCTCCGCACCGCTGGCCTGCACCCGCGCCCCTCGCCTCTGCTCGCGCTAACGCTTGGTTCGCGCTCGTCATCCTGCTGATGTGCCATGCCCATGCGGAAGACCCCGGCGAGGCAATTGGATTAGCCAGAACCGATCTGCACCAGGGAGCGCGCGCGCCCTCCGTTGCATCGCCGTCAGGAGAATTGACGGCTGCGGGCAAGCCACCGACACGCGATTCGTCGTCGACGACGCATCTGAGCGGCATCAGATCACACTGGCTCCTATACATCTTCAACAGACCCCAAAATACGCTGGACAGGCGAGCCGTTCGGAATGGCGCCTGAAATGTTTGGCAACCGCAATCTGCGCCTGCCGCCATTCCCTGACACTAGATTGATGCTGAAAGCGCTCTCAAGTGTACGCGGGTAAACCTCGCGTATTGAAACGGATGACAGCCCCATACGAAGGTTTATCGGGCCCCGCTCGGCGCTCAAACGAGCGCACATCGCACGAAGACGCAACACGGCTCGCACGCCACGCCTGTAGACGCCCAGGACACGGACGCGGCGGTGCGCTCGCACGCCCAGGAGCTTTTCTTTGAGCTCACTTGAACGACCATAAACCATTGTGGTCTGCCTGGTCCGTTTTTCAAACTTCAGTTTGCTATCCAACATCCCGCAATTTGGTAAAATCGATTGTTTCGATAGAACACATCCACACGATGGATAGACTCACAACATGCGGTTCAAGGGACTTGATCTAAATCTTCTCGTTGCGCTCGATGCCGTGATGACGGAACGCAACCTCACAGCGGCGGCTCGCAAAATTAATTTGAGCCAGCCCGCTATGAGCGCTGCGGTCGCACGGCTACGCGCCTATTTTCGCGATGAACTATTTACTATGAGAGGTCGCGAGCTCGTCCCTACACCTGGCGCGGAGGCGCTTGCAGGTCCAGTTCGCGAGGCCCTGCTGCACATCCAACTCTCGATCATATCGCGCGACGCGTTCGACCCGACTCAGTCGAGTCGACGCTTCAGGGTCATTCTTTCAGATTTCATGACGATCGTTTACTTCCGCAGAATTGTGGACCGCATGGCACAAGAAGCTCCCGCCGTGCGGTTCGAATTGCTGCCATTTTCCGATGAACCCGATGAGCTGCTTCGTCGGGGCGAGGTCGACTTTCTCATTCTGCCGGAACTGTTCATGTCGAGTGCGCACCCTAAAGCGACGCTGTTCGACGAGACCCTCGTGTGCGTGGGATGCCGCACGAACAAGCAGCTATCCCGACAGCTTACGTTCGAGAAATACACCTCGATGGGGCACGTTACTGCCAAGTTCGGACGGGCACTGAGACCGAACCTCGAAGAATGGTTTTTGCTTGAGCACGGTCTGAGGAGACGAATTGAGGTCGTCGTGCAAGGCTTTAGCCTGATTCCGCCCATATTGTTAGACACGAGTCGTATCGGCACGATGCCCTTGCGGCTGGCCAGACACTTCGAAAAGCGGATGCCACTGCGGATCATCGAACCGCCTCTCCCCCTGCCCATATTCACAGAGGCCGTGCAGTGGCCCTCGTTTCACAATACCGACCCCGCGAGCATCTGGATGCGGAGGATATTGCTTGAGGAGGCATCCAACATGGCATCTGATGAGCAAAAGCCTCCAACTCGCAGGCGCTGTTAGGCTCACCGCAAGCTGCCGCTCCGAATAATCCAAGCACGCTACAGGCCCTTCGACGTGCTCGGTCCGCTTCCTCGCTTCCGCGTCTCCTGGGGAGGCACTGCCACGACCTCACAATGCAGCGATCCGTTGCGAAGACTTTTCCTGTTGTAAGCGAGGTGACTTCCCAGGTGTGGTTTGATGGGCTTGCGCTGCGTTCAGGGCTACCCTGGCACTATCGCGGATAAAACACGCCTCCATTACAAATGTTTAGCTTGGCGGATAAAATCGCTTGAATCGCACATTGCGTCAGGTTGTAGGTTGACCCTCGCGACTAGCGCTGCACGACGCAGCCGTCGAGGGGGCGCTCTGGTGTGCTCAGGGCGCTCACGGACGCTGGGGTGATTGCGATCGGCGAGCTGAACGGACCAGCTACGTGGTCGGCCGAAACCGGCGAGACGAATCAGCTTGGAGGGTCCTGACGCTTTCCCCCCGCCGCCGATCGGCTTACCGCTTGCTGTCCATTCTTGTTGTCGTTTCGCGAGCTTCTTGTCTTGATGGCAGGGTTGAGCCGATGTCCATTCGGGCGAGCCAGGACGATTGCTCCAGACGCAGCCGCCACCGCACGCTTTTTCGCAGCAAGGACGTTTGCGCCGGATAAGAAGAGATGCGTTTCAAAGGTCTGGATCTAAATCTTCTCGTCGCGCTGGATGCTCTGATAACTGAGCGCAATCTCACCTCAGCGGCACGCAGGATCAATCTCAGTCAGCCGGCCATGAGCGCAGCCGTTGCCCGGTTGCGCTCATATTTTGGCGATGAACTGTTTGGGATGAGGGGGCGCGAGCTTGTCTTGACCTCGCGCGCAGAAGCGCTCGCAGCTCCGGTACGCCAGGCTCTGGTGCACATTGAACTCTCAATTATGGCGCGTGACGTGTTCGATCCAGCTCGATCGAGCCGGCGATTCAGGATCGCCCTTTCTGATTTCATAACAGTTGTATTCTTAAGAAATGTCGTGGAGCGCGTCACGCGAGAGGCCCCCACCGTCAGCTTCGAACTGGCGGCGCCGACCGTTGAGCACGACGAGCTCCTCCGCCGCGGCGAAGTCGATTTTGTTATCCTGCCAGATTCTCTCCTGTCCAGCGCGCACCCCAGGGCGGCCCTATTCGAGGAGAGACTGGTCTGCGTAGGTTGCTGCACGAACAGGGAATTACATCGCGGACTTACATTCGATCGATATATGTCGATGGGGCACGTTGCAGTTAAGCACGGAGGTGCGCCCCACACGCCAATTGAGCAATCATTTTTAATCGATCTCGGTCCTACTCGGCGCATCGACATTCTCGTGCAGAGCTTCAGCATGGTCCCGCCCCTCCTTGTTGGGACGAACCGCATAGGCACGATGCCATTAGGGCTGGTGAGGCATTTCCAGAAGACCATGCCTCTTCAGATTGTCGAGCTTCCGGATCCATTCCCCGTCTTCACCGAAGCGGTCCAATGGCCCGCAATTCACAACAATGACCCGGAAAGCCTGTGGATGCGGGAAATATTGTTCGAGGAGGCCACGCGCATGGCAACTGCATAAGAGCACCCCGTAACCAACACTCCGGAAGGAACGGGCAGTGCCTGAAACTTCGCACCCGTCTCGCCGTTGCCGTAACGACGTTCGTGAAGTCTACGAACTTCACATTCCAACACTTGTCTCAACACACACAATTCCACCTGCCTGGCTTGCTCTCCTTGTCGCGGGATAAAGACCCTCCGGGCGCGCGGTTCGTGAGACGCTCTTGATTTCTTTCGCGCGTCGGCGTTAGGCGCGATATCACAACCGCAGTGTGTCTGGCTTTAGAGACGGGGACGGAGCAGCACGTTCGCGCTTAGGCCAGGCGTTTACGTTGCAACCGCGGCCGCCAAGCGCGTCTTTCGAGAAGGCCGGCACGGGGCTCCTGTCGTCAACTCTCCAAGTTAGTAGTTGCTCCCCATGAATGGAGGCGATCGGCCTTTTTGGAGCCGCAACAAAATGCATCGTGAGCATAGAGGGCGTCGATCATACATATCGCCCGGTTCTGCCGCGCTGTCGAAGCAAGCATCCGCGCTCGCGTGTGGCCCTATGGCATCACTCTACAGTACACCGCACCTCCGTCGCTCTGCGCCGCAGGTATGACTTCTTTTGGCCCTACCGCAGCCAAACGTCTTGACGACGTGCGCTGCCCTGGACGCAATTCAAACAAGGAGCTGAAGGTTGAAGCTATGCAGCAGCGTGTTCGATCCAGAAGAGCTTTCTGCCCTCGGACGACTTTATGACAGCGCCGTCGACGCGCTACCCCCATCGATGCGGAGTCCAGAAAATCGCACGGCAATCGCCAAGCTCATCCTGGAGCGTACAGCGGCTGGCGAGGCTCAACTGGCATGCCTGGCGAAGTTGTTGATCACCCTTACCCCTCAGGGTTGATCCGCCGCCATTCTAAGGATAGTCACCACTCTCGCGCTGGAGAATGGAAGACGATTCAGGCTGACGCTTAGAAAGCAGCTTGAATCATACGTGACGTCAGGTTGTAGGCTTCAAAATTGAACAACATGAACAAACCTACACCAAGAAGGCGTCGATGGCGCATTGGCGAACTTGCAGAGGCGACCGGAGTAACGGTACGCACGCTGCACCATTATGAGCACACAGGACTCCTAGCAGCCACAGAGCGTACTGACGGCGGCCACCGGATGTATGACCGCGAAAGCCTGCAGCGGGTTCAGCAGATTCGCGCGCTGCGTGAGCTTGGCTTCTCACTTGTCGAGATCCGTAAAGCCATGGAGGGCACGACTTCTCTCACGGACCTGCTGCACAAACATTTAGAGCGCATAGAACTTCAAGTCGCTCGAGCAACTCTGTTGCGCGACCGTTTGCGCAACATGACAATCGACGGCGAGGCGCAAGTAAGTGTGGATGAGCTGCCTGCCACTCTGAATGCCATGTCGCGAGTCGAGACGCGTAGTCAAACGACCGCATGCATCTGCAATTCAGCTTCAGAGCGCGAGGACCGGTGGCGGCGAATCCGTGACGACCTTCGCGATTGCATGGATCGGAGCGAGCCCCCTTGCGGTGAGCGCGCAAAGGCTGTCGCAGTTGCAGCACGCTTGCTGATCAGCGAAATCGCCGGCGCCGATTCACGCGCTTCGATGATCCTGAAGGTACTTGCACGACTGAGCGCCCCCCGCGCTCTGGCTGGTTGGGATCCCTGCCTGATGCAATATCTCGATCTCGCCCTTGGCGGGTTGGAGGATTAGCCGTACTGACCCGTTCATGGCCCTTTCCACACGTCGGTTGAAGGCACCTGACAATGCTAGGTTGATCTGCCGCGCTCTGATGCGGGCTGAAAGCTTTATGAGCTCAAGCGGACAGACGGTCATGGCCCGCCGATGCGCGCCCCTGACGCACCCACGCCCCTCAAAAGCGCTTGATCCGAACGTAACGTCAAATTGTAGACTCTACGGAAATTGAAAGCTGGTCGAGCCAACGCACGTTTGGCTTGGAGCAGCCTTGACCTGCAGGGGTGTCTGATCACAACCACTTGGGATCACTTCAGTGAGCATTGAAGGCTATACAATTGCAAATACGCAGCGCGCTTCTGTTGCAAGTGCGGCGATTCTCTTCTGCGCTCTCGCCGCCCCGCTTGCGCGCGGTTCTGAAGTAAAGATCGCCGTGGCTGGTCCAATGACTGGAAGCAGCGCCGCGTTCGGCGCGCAAATGCGCGATGGTGCAGCTGCGGCGGTTGAGGAATTGAACGCTTCGGGCCTACTTCCGGATAATGCCAAAGTTATATTGAGGGTTGCTGACGACGCCTGCGACCCAAGGCAAGCTGTCGCAGTTGCGAATAAGCTCGCGACAGAGCGCGTCCTGTTGGTAGTTGGCCATTTCTGTTCCTCTTCGTCGATCCCGGCCTCCGACATCTACGCTGAAGCAGGCATCGTTCAGGTGTCACCAGGCTCGTCAACTCCTCAGCTAACAGAGCGCGGCCTTAAGACTGTCTTTCGGATCTGCGGCCGCGATGACCAGCAGGGAACCGTTGCCGCCGAGTACATTCACGTGAACCATCCCAACGAGAACATCGCGGTGATCGACGACAAGAGCACTGCTGGAAAGGGCATTGCAGATGTGGTCGAAGCCGAGCTTCATCGATTCGGACGACAAGTCAGTCGGCAAAGCTATGTTGCAGGTGAACGGGACTTCAGAGCGCTGGTCTCAAGAATGAAAAAGGATCAAGTGCGCGTCGCCTATATCGGCGGCTATCATACCGAAATCGGATTGTTTGTGCGCCAGGCATCAGATGCAAAAGCAGACTTCATAGTCATGGCAAACGATCCGCTGATGACCTCTGAATTCTGGGCGATTACCGGCAGCGCTGGGAATGGCACATTGTTTACCTTCATGCCCAATCCCGCCGGGAATGCCAAGGCGGCCGGCGCTGTCGCCGGACTCAAAGCTTCCGGCCTGTCCGCTGAAGGCTACACGCTATACGCCTATGCGGCTGTGCAAGCCTGGGCAGAGGCGGTGAACCGGAGCGGCTCCTTCCATGCTACGCGGGTCGCCAGCGCACTTCGTTCATGGCCGGTGGATACCGTGATTGGCCCGGTCCGGTTCGACAAAAAGGGAGACAACTCGGCTTCTGGATTTTTGGTTTACCGCTGGCGCGACGGCCGTGTTGAACGTGTCAAGAAGTACTGATTTGCACGCACCGCCGGCTCCCGCAAACGCAATGCATCACGAATGATGAGACCTCCCCAGAACGTTGTCGCAGCGATACTCGCCAGCTCTTTTATACTTGCTGCTTTCGGAGCGTTTTTAGCGTTGGCTGCGGCGCTCGCAGAGCTAGCCAGCGTCGATCTGACGGAGGCGCTACGTCCGATGATAGACAAATAGCAGCCCCGTTGTCCTGATCCGTCCGGCAGCACAGGCTGAGCGGTCGACTACAGTTCTGGCGGGTCTGAAGGCATGACTTTCTGCCGCCAAGTGATTGAAGGTTCAGGACGAGCAACGCGAAGCCAACGGACAGTCGCGCAATGGCTCCAGATGGGGGCCGCGCTCGCTACTTCGATCAAACTGATAGCCGGATCGCCATTGACGCATTCTCCTACCGATCGTATCGCGCAAGCTCGGGTCCACGCATTGAAGAGAGAGCGCGGACGGCATGAAGCAATCAGGACCTATTACATAGGCTATAGCCGGGTATTGCGGGTAACCGCAGCTGGTGGATCGTCGGCGCCGAGATTTCATCTGTCTCTTCGGCTCGGGACTACTGCAGAGCTTCTTCGGCGCCATTTCAGAGCTATTCGCAAACGTGCAGCCCTGCGACTTTTTCTTTGTCAATCATGATCGGTGATCAACGGATCAGCGACCCTGCCCGACATCCCTTAGACGTGGCTCTGAGCCCAGACCGCGGGAAACAGCAATTAGCCGGCTCCGATGAAGGCGGTTAGATTGCTCGCGGGCGCTATCAACGAACTGGATGCATCCCATCAACACTTTCGATTTTACTAATTCAAGCCAAACACCGCATAAATCGACGCCGGATTACGGAAAGAACAGTCCACGAATGTCTCGTGACAACGATACCTTGCAGCTTGGTCGCAGCCGCGTCTCTCGTGGCTGCATCACGCAATGTTTGACAACGAAACACGTGGGGCACCAATGCAGTGCGATGAGCAATCGCAGGCCGGCGCGCAGCCTATCACGTTGTCGTCTCTCGCCTTTGCGATGATACTTGGCGGCTCTAAGAAGACAGCTTTCACGCGCACTGTTCGGCGAAGGTAAATGCGTCCGCAGCATAGAACTCGGGCAGGTGAACTGTCCTTTGCACCGGTGCGGGCCGGACTTTTCGCTCTGACCAGGCCGATAGCACCAACAATCCAGCCGTGTCGCCGCGGCTCCAAGCAAGGCAGTACAACCACCTGTGTGACCCCAACTGGAGTCACTGCAGTTATCCGACGCGCGGGACGGCTCGATCACGGTATCAATAGACTTCCGGACCCTCTACAACGCTTGTCGGCTTTTCCATATACACTCATTTCCCCTTTGCGATGCTTTCGCGGGACATGTGTGCCGCCCTGTTTGGGGACCGTGCGCACCTCCTGTGCAGCAGCGATTCGTCCGGCCACGCATCCGCCGTCTGGCGAACGGGAAATGACTAGGCTTATTCCGCCTATCTTGCATTTCACCACTTTGGAGAAATACCGTGGAACTTGACCCTTCCAATTCTCGCATACAGAACCTCGAGGATCGCATCGACCTGCAACTCGACATCGTGGCCGCGCTCATGCGCGAAGAAGGCAACGAGCTCGAAGCGATCCGACTGCTCAATGCACTCATAGGCCAAATGATTACGGCGGAGCTGGAGCTCGGCCAGCGTGGTGATACGAGCACCGGCGACGGACGAATGCGACTGTCGCGAGACCGTGGCGTTTACCAGCCCGAGGACCTTCAGTTTTTGGGACGCCTCTTCGATCAGACTGTGGCGGCATTACCGGCAGCGCTACGAACTTCCGTCAATCGACTTACGATCGCCAAGCTGATTTTTTCACGTGCGGCGGCGGACTGAACTTTCATTTTGCTTTTTTCTGGACGTCGACGGCGCTGACCGAACGTTTATCGCTGGACCGACAATCGTGCCAAAAGTCGTCCGCACCAGATCGAGGGTATGCGGCTTATGGGCTCCCCGTCCATAAGCGGGTCGCGTCCGCTGGCTTTCTATATCGCAACTGCTCGCGACGACGTTCGAGAGCAGGCTCGCTTTATCTCGCGCCGCGGACGACACAGTTACGTTCGATCTGGCAAGACCTTGCTGTCCCTCGTCGCCCGTGGCCACAAAGAGCTGATAGCGCGGAAGCGCAGCCTCACACATACGTTCGAGACACCGGACCGCTATCGCCGCTTCCGACCGCTGCCTGCGCCGACCTTCGAACACGATCTACCAAATACGGCAGCTACGACATGTTGGAGTGTGGCACCCTTCAAAGCTAATGCTCGGAACAGGGCGATCAGCCACTCCGCAGGTTAGCAATTCTTTCCGCGAGGCACCCCGAATTGTCCGCCGCGCACTGGTGGCGCTGAGACGCGGCGCGCACCACCTGTCCGTATCCGAGAACCTCACATAGCTTTCCGATATTCCAATATTGGGGTTGGGCCGCTCACGTCCGGTTAGTCGTGACCGGTCTGGCGCGGATCTTCCGATTGCAGGAAGAATATCCACGATTTATTGTCGAATGCCAATCAACTGCCCACTACGGTAGAGAAGAGCGCTAGAATCCCTGCTCTTTCACTCCTTTCGGAATTATTCGACCGCGCCTGGCAATACGACATTCGGTCATCCGACCTTCAACAACGATCTATAAACTTCCCTGAAGCACCGAGAGCAGCTCGCTCGGGGGTCTGCACGCTGATGTGTGCTTGCTACACGTCACGAAATCTCGGTTAGCTTTTGGGAGGGTACTCCCTTGTGTCAGGATGTCGAGGAGTGTTTTAGATGGATCAGTTTTCTTCCGACCAAGTGCAGGTGCCAGATGCTGTCGTGAGCGTCGCATTTGACAAGGCTTGGGGCTTCATCGAGAAGGATCCCTTGCTGGCACATAATCTCAAGGCCGTCCTTCATAGACGATTGCGCACTTACCTTGAGTGTTCGATAAGAAAAGGCGAACGGAATACTCTGACTCTGGCAAACGAGGCGATACGCAACTTGCGTGCTGAACTCGCGCCGTCGACCGAGCAATGAGCGCTTGCAGCCGTACCGCTGGGAGCGTCTGGCTGGGTAAACGCAATTAACGGGTCTACGCGATAGACAAATCGGGTCAGAGCGTGGTCGAGCAGACTTTCCTCTACTCATGCTCTGCCCGGCGCGCCCGTAATCAAGGCCTTCATTACCGATCCGTCTGAGCCGTCAGCATGCACGAAGTGTGTAAGCGCGGCCTCGTTCTGCCGTTTGCAACAGAAGGAGCCAAGCACCTCCCAAGTTTGCGGTCGCATCGCACGCCATGATGAACGGCTCGTGTCCAAAGAAGGCGCCCGCGAGGCGCCACTGCCGGGCCGCGGCGCCTCGATGACTGTGGAGCAGCGGCATTTTGCGCGCTCAGCAATCTGACGCCGCGTACGATTGGACACCTTTCTTTCCAAGACATGTTGTGCGGCAGTTACAGCAATTCGCGTTCATATTGATAAACGCACGGCGCCGGGGGGCACCGAAAGGAAACGACACTCGAATGAAAAACATTCTGATTCTGACTGCAAGCATCGGCGCACTCGTTGCGGCCACTCCCTCCTTCGGCACGGACTTGGCCGGGCAGCCTGTCAAGGTAAAAGCGGCACCGCTGCCGGCCGCGGCCCCGATTACCGATTGGTCCGGCTACTATATCGGTGCAAATGGCGGCTGGGGAACGAGCCACAATTGCTGGGATTTTAATGGCGCCACTTCCGAGGGCTGCCATAATTCGACCGGCGGGACCATTGGCGGCCAGATTGGCTATCGTTGGCACATCTTCAACATGGTTTACGGCATCGAAGGTCAGGGCAACTGGGCCGACTTCAACGGCTCCAATATCAGCACCGCCTTTCCGGCAAACACCGTTGGCACCACAACGGATGCATTCGGTCTACTCACGGGCCATATCGGCTACGCCTTCAATGCCGTGCTCCTGTACGGCAAGGGTGGTGCTGCGGTGACCAGCAACACCTATCAGATCAACTCGGTGGCGACTGGCACCGAGATTGGCAAAACCAGCGATGTGCGTTGGGGTGGCGTGCTGGGCGCCGGTGCCGAAGTCAGCCTCACGCCAAACTGGTCAGCTGGCGTCGAGTATAACCACTTCTTCATGCAGCGCAGCAACATCAGCTTCCCAGCGGCTCTTGGTACGGATCGCGTCCACCAGGATGTCGATCTCATCACGGCACGGCTCAATTACAAGTTTGGCTCGCCCTTTGCTAGATAGAGACCTCCACGCGGTTGCGTGAATCGGAACCCCGGCCTGCGGTCGGGGTTCTTTCGCGAGTTGATCCCACAAAAACGGCAATCATGACATTGGTAGGGAAGGCGACAGCACCATTTGCGAAGCCGGGACACGAGGTGACTTACAGCAAGAGATGCAGCTTACCTCGGCGGTCCGGCCCTCTCAGGGCGAAAAGCGCACCTCTATTCCAGCCCAGTCAAGTACCAAGTTCGGCGGTTGATGGGACGGTATACACACGACACTCGCTAAGGACCTTAACCTGACTGCAGCTCCGGCCGCGCCATCCCCACTTAGGCTCCCTTGCGGAAACACAACTAGGCCGCACCTGATGCACAACTTATGAAGGGCTCGGTGGAAAACGGCGAAGATCTTCGCCAAGATCGTTGAGGCATGACTTCTCCGCTCTTCGCGATCATCTCGCTGCTCTACGCGTGGCGAGGGGTACTGCATTTCTGTTGCTAATAACTTTCATTGGTATGCCACCGCATTATAGAACAGAGGCCGGGTGGGGCACCCGCTTTCGGCTGATCAAGCGGTTGCGGCAATCTCCTCGACGCCTGGGTAGGCTCAGCTCGCATTCGCGCAAGAGCATCTGCAGGCTCGAATGTCTACTGAGCCACAAACTTCCTCGATCCTTTGTGAATGGACTGGAAAGCCAGGATGGGAACGCATTCATGCAATGAAAAGGCGCAAGATCTCCCACCCCGATCCTGCATAGACGGCTCGAGCTCGCAGCATCGAGAACATAGTGACTGGATGGTCGACGCCTGACCAGGCGGGCTATGTGACACTGAGAGCTGCAGGTGCATCACATCGACGCGACGCGAATGAAGGCTAACGGAGTAGATATACGCGATCTGGCACCGATCGATAACTGCAAAGGCTATGTTCGAAAGAAAACAACCAAGCTGGTCAGGCAGAATAGACCATCCAGATAGCGTTACGTCTGATGTATCTGGCCAGACTTCGCCTTGCTATCGGCAGAACGTCCACAAGCGTTGTGAGTTGGTGAGAGACGCCGCCGAACCAAGGCGTCCCGACGCACTCGGCCGGGGGGCTGAAAGTGCGCCGGGTTCGCCCCAACATCATCAGTACATCCGTGATGATGCTTCTGGCAATGAGACAAGCAGCGTGGCGGAATTGAGGCTTATGCATTCGATTACTAGAGATCAAAGCGAGTTTTCGTCGGCTGCGCCGACGGACTTGAATCGCACGTCGCGTCACGTTGTACTATTGCGCTCCTCTCGCTCTCATCCAGGAAGCAACTTGTCTTCCGTGGCACGCCGGCTTCTGACGGGAGGCATCCGTTGAACCCTGTGAGCAACCAAATCGGCTTTTGCCTGAAAAAACCGGTTTGAAACTCTGCGGCAAGCTCAGCCGCTTCTGGTGAGACCTGCAATCCCTGTTTTCGTCGCAAAACTCACTAGCCCTCAGCGAATGCGGAAACGACGTGTGCTCGCATGAGCGATTAAACGTTGCGCAGGCTCGTCGGGCACGTCTAGTCGCTTCGACAATGCTCGCATGAGAAATTCATATCCTAAACGTTCAGGATAGCCGCCAACGAGCGACTCTCACTCCCTCGCCCTGTCCCTGAGTCGCGTTCGCAGTAACATCGAAAACGGGACCAGATCTCAGAAACCACTACGCGGGTTTGACATATCGCAAAGACATTAGAGAGGGTATCCGTCAGCTTTATGCTGGCCTGAGCATTGGAAAGTTAGGACTTGCAGACCTCCCTTCTGAACAAGTATTGCGATGCTCGCCTGCCTTGGTACACCATCTATCCAACCGTACGGGATTTCTCCGCGATGGTCGGTGCCAAGACGTGTGAGACATGGCTGAGGCGACTGCCGCCCGACGAGCCCGTATCGCTCTACATCCACGTTCCGTTCTGTCGCTCTATCTGTTGGTATTGCGGCTTCCCTACAAGCCTCACTCGCAGCGAGCGACCGGTCCGCAATTACTTGGCAGCATTGCGAGAGGAGATCGGCTTGGTCGCAAAGCAAGTGCCGAGCGCTCTGCCGGTGAGCGACGTGCATTTCGGCGGCGGGACGCCGACGACCATTGCACCGCGCGATTTTCTGGCCTTGATGGAACTCCTGCGCCACTGCTTTGCGTTCAAAAAATCAGCTACCATCGCCATAGAAATCGATCCGCGTGGGGTCACGCCCGAGATGGTCGAAACGTTACAAGCGGCCGGGGTCAGCCGCGCGAGCATCGGCGTGCAAAGCTTCGATCCGGTGGTTCAAAGGTCGGTCAACCGCGTGCAGAGCGAGGTGCTGACGGCTTCTGTCGTCGAAACTCTACGCCAGCATGGGATAAACCGCATCAATTTCGACCTTCTCTTCGGACTACCGCATCAAACGGTGCGGTCCTGCGTGGACACCGCTCGGACAGCTCTGGCCATGCGGCCAGACCGGCTTGCAGTTTTCGGCTATGCTCACGTCCCCTCCTATATGAAACGTCAACGCCAGCTCGATGAGACGGCGCTGCCGGACAATATTGCCCGCGCTGAGCAAGCCGCGGCCATTGCAAATACCCTGGTCTCGGCCGGCTACCGCCAGGTCGGGCTCGACCATTTCGCCCTGCCCAACGACGAGCTCGCCCTGGCGCAGAAAGCTGGTCGACTGCGGCGCAACTCCCTCGGTTATTCGGCTGATACCACCAAAACCGTAATCGGCTTAGGTCCGTACGCCATCGGCCGTTTGCGTGAGGGTTATGTGCAGAACGAGATCGCGACCACTTCCTATTACGAACACGTTCGAGCCGGCCGCCTGGCAACCTCAAAAGGCTATTGTCTGTCGGCCGAAGATCGCCTCCGCGCCGCAATCATCGAGCGTCTAATGTGCGATTTGCACGCCGACATACCAGCGATCTGCGCTGCTCACGGATTTGATTCGATTCCACTTCTCAAGTCTGCAGGCCGGCTGGGAATGCTTGCCAAAGACGGGATAGTGGACATTGCAAAGGGCTTAATTCGGGTCAAGCAGGAGCATCGGTTCGTCGTTCGTGCGGTTGCTGCCGCATTCGACTCTTATCTCGACCGTACCCCCATTAGCTAAGCCACGCCTCCAGCGGAGTTGGAGACTCGAGTAGACCTGCAACAGTCTCAACCTCAAGGCTCCGCTTTCTTCGGTCCTGCGATCACTGGTGCGCCTCCGAGAGAAACAGGCCCTTCTCGTTTGGACCGGCCGAAGGGTTTCCTGGCGCTGCTTGAACAGCCCGGGCTCCCGACAAAGCAGTCGCGGGAGCAGCAGATGGGAGAGGAGTTAAACTCTGCAGCGAGTCGATTCGCGAGGTCAGGATCGTGATCTGATCCAGGATCCCTTTCAGGTCATCACGCTGGGCAACGGCCCGGCGCTTGAGTTCCGCGATCTCATCGTCAGCTTTCTGTTGCGCCTCCCTTATCCCGGACTGAACCTGTCTCCCCTGGTGACGGTTTGAAGCGACGTCCTGCACTTCTGGCGACTCGACAAATTGTTCAAAATGGCCCAAAGCCACGCGCCAGAAGCGAGCCGACGAGGACAAGCGGCAGCACCAAAACCGCGAGAATCCGTCTTGGCGGCCTGTGCAGGAGCGGCCGCACGTCTGAACCGGCCGCTTGAGCAATCGACTCCATTGCTCCTCCCTCAACATCCTTCCAGCAGGTTTCTTTGTCGACGCGAGAGCCTACGATGCTGACGCGCTTCTAAGGGCTACCAGCTTCCACAATAAGCAATCTCGGCCACGTTCCCGATCGGCTGCTCCTACTTCGATGCTATCCCCTTCGGCAACTCGACAATTTGCGCTCGGTCTCCATGGTAGAGTCCCGCAGCGAGCAATGGTTGTCGTCATTTGGCCATGGCGATGGCGCAGCATTTTTTTCCTCATTCAGCAGAATCTTGCAGATTTTCTCGAGCGTCGCACGAATGCAAATCGTCCGCGGCTTCCTGCATTGTGTTGGATCGAGCAGCCTCGCCTCAGGGCCTTGACGACTCACAAACTTCATCCGGGACACGCCACATAGGCACAACGGCTGAAAGACCCTGCCGCGATGGCCGATCGGACTAGCTATCATTGCAAGCTGTTCAACTCCCAATTCCGGCGGGTTGCTTGAGATGACGGATAGATGGCAAGCGTGACCAACGAACGCCGCGCACGTCATGGACTCCGATGCAACACAGATTTTGCACTGACAACCGCGGTAGCAGCGCCAGCGACTTGCTCGCAGATAGGCACCAAAGCCGCTGTATGGCTGTTTCCTCCGGCCTCCTGTGCCATCAGGTTAGACCTTGTGGTGTGATTGCCGGACGCGCAAATTCAAGGGCGCCTCGGCGAGCTTGGCGATTGTCTCGTGTTTCCGTGACAACGATGCCAATGAAGCGCTTCATGAAGCCTGACCTCACCGCCAAATCGGCTGACTCACGGTGAGCAAAGTGGACATTCGCAACGCTTTCGTGGCCATTGCAGCGAGGCGCTGCGCGCTCGTGACTAGCATCTTGATGAACCAACGCTCGGGGCTGGCTCTCGGCGCACCGCCCTCGTTCATAGCCGTGGTTGCGAAGCGGATCATCGCGTCGCGAGCTAGCAGCCTTACAAGGCGTGGGTGGTTCTTGTCGGAACAATCGAGATCCCGCTCGCCGCCCTCGCCCTCGAACGCGGAAACCCTGAGAGCTTACTCTTGGTCAATCAGGCCGCACCGCATTCTATTCATGGCCGGCAGAGATGGAAGCAAGGTGCGCCGTGCGTGATTGCTTTCTTGAGACGAGTTTTCCGTGGGGATACCCGGCGGACAAAGCACTTTCCTTCCATTTAAAGCCGAGGGGAAAGCAACGTTGGCTTGTTATCGCAGTTTCGCTAGCAGCTTATCTGGTCGACAATTCCGTACTGGCACAAAGCGCCAGCGGGCTTGATCCTAGTAGCCACCCTGTGGATCAGGCCAGCAAAAGACGAAAGGCTTCTGATCGGGCCGACAAGCTCCGGATGGACCTGGCAATCAGCCCTCGTGCCATGGCGCCAGCACCAAGTCCCGCTGCGCCTTTCGAAAAGCGCGCTCGTGCGGACAGAGCTACTCAGACTAGAACGCAAAAGACGGTCGATCCCTTCGCACGGTACGACAATCTGCGTGAAAAAGGAGTGTGGTTCAACATACCTGGCGCTGTGGACACGATCGATCAGGACAAGGGCGGCGTTAGATCGGCGCTTGCAGATGTCGGCATCGGCTACATCGGCTGGACACACAACAGCTTTGCAAACAACCTGCTGCCGAATGCCGCCAGAAGTACTATCGCAAACCAGCTCTATATGGGCCAGAATCCGACCTTCGCGTCGGCAAACTTCATGATCGTCACCTACGATCTCAGCCGGCTTGGCATTTCCGACGGACAAATTGTCCTAGGGGCCGAGCAGCAACACTGGACGTGGGATCGCCCGGGACCAGATCGAGTGGGGCTCAATACGCTCGCCTACTACCAGACTTTCTTCGACAAGACACTAGAGCTTAAACTCGGCTATCTCAGAAACCAAAATGAATTCACCGGCACATTGTTCGGAGGGATTACAGGATCGAACATGTCTGCTTTGTTCCAGGGGGGTATGAGCACCAATGCCGCACCGACGCCTGCGGTCAACCTGAAGTACAATTTTGATCGTGGCTTGTACAACAAGGCCTCGGTCCAGCGCTCAATTAGTCCAGATGGTCCCTATGTCCAGATAACGGAGAATCCCACGGGCTTGAACTGGAGCACGCCCCATGCAGGCATTCTTCTCATTGATGAAGCCGGCTACAAGAGCAAGGCAGCTCCCGGCGTACCCGATACCTGGCTGCGGGCGGGCGTTGGTTTCAACACCAGCCGGTACACGAGTTTGACGGATCCCAAGCGACGGAGGGAAAGCGGGAATAGCTTTCACTACATCGCTGCGGACAGGCAGTTCTGGCAGAACGACCCCGATGGGACCCCATCTCGCGGCATCTATGGCGGCTTCTCCATTATGGAAGCTCCGCCGGACCTGAACAGGATCAGCCGGTATTGTGAGCTTCGTCTTTACGCGAGGGGAGCATTTAACAATCGGCCCAGCGATCTGATTGCACTCGTTGCTAGCAACACGAGCTGGAGCAAATTTGCGGTGGATGCTGCCCTCGCCAAAGGGCAGCTTGCGCATCGCGACACAACAGCAATCACCGCAACATATACCGCCCATCTCGCTCCCGGAATATATGCAGGGGTGGGACTGTCATACATTCATAACCCGACAAGCATCACGCACACTCCGCAGACTAAAGACGCGCTCAATCTGTTGCTATCTACGTTGATATTCTTCTGATCGTCGCAACCGCCATTCTGCTACGACCTCCTCGTGACCCGAGGAACTTGAGCTCTTTGAAAGGATCCGCCGCATCTGCGCTAGCCAAGCATTGTTGCTCGGCTAGACGGGAAGTCGCTGACCCCACGGTGACGTGCGCGAGTTCAGCGGGGACGCCAATAGCAACAGACTCGTTAAAGCATTAGAGTATCTACGGACCTTTCGCTCGACGGGGGGATCGTCGTGCCCATCGTGCGTCCAAGGCGCACTCGCGCTAATCTCAATCCTTCCCCCACAGAACCGGACTCAATCCCGAAGACGCCATACCGACGGACACGCATCGATGGCTCCCCTGTGCAGGACCACGCGCCGCACGAGGCTAATCGGCTGGAGGAGCATCAGGGTGGGCAGGATAATACGCCCGCACCGTCGGCTCTCCACGAAGGACAGGTCCTTGTCGGTCCAGAGCAGCTTCTTAAGAGCAGCTTCGCTGCCTACTGGATCATCTGGACCAACAATCCATACCCTTGCCATGTGGCGTCCCTTCAAAGGAGCTTCAGCAGCTCGAAAGGACTTACGTGACGAGGTTCAACGGCAATGGGAGAATCCCCTGGCTCTCATTTTTCGTTGATCCGGGTTTATTGTTGACGAGGAGCAGTTCTCGAGGGGAGCTCGACGCAGAGCAGAGCTCTCGGGAGGAACCCTCGGGTAAGTGTTGCAGGGGACCCTATCGATCGGGGTACACACGGCGTTGTCGAGAGACAGTCGTCTTCGAAACCAACCTCGTGTCTGAGTAGGAGCACTGGAGTTGTAGCACGATAAACCGACCGCCAGCACCATCGCCGACGTCACGCCTCACCTCTGAAATCTACATCGACTGGATCCATGGCCCATCAAGCGCGACGTGAGCGAAGGCCGCGCGCGAACTGCCCGACGAGCATTTGGAAGCAGTCAAGTTTGGTTCTTCAGCCACGTTCGGGATAGACGCGAACGCGGCGGCGTCCCTCGCTTTCCACCAACTCGCCCCTATAAGGCACTCCACGGATCTCGAAATAGGTCGGGCGCCCGACTTCGGGCATGATGCGCTGGCCTTCAAGGACGCGGACAAGGTAATCGGGCAAGAATCGCTCCCGGTGCTCCCATCCGCCCCGAATCAAGTACCCAAGATCGACTGTACCTTGGTCGGGTCGCGCGGCCCTGACGATCTGCGGGGGACGATAGAGGGGCTGCGATGGGCCAGCTTCGTTTGTCCCGCCAGCGCGCGGGTGATGGATCAGGCGAACATCCATGGGGCCTTCCGGCCCGACAGTCGCGGAATAGTGCTCCCCATTGATCGCGAACTGACTTGGCCCGAACTGGTTTGGCAGCAGATTGATGTTGCTCAATACGTCGATCAACACGTCTGAAGCCGCCTTGGAGCCGTGGCGCCAGTCGGCGCCAACGATCGGTCCGATATCCCGCAGCTCCGGAGCCAGCCCCGGCGGTCCTGCGAACCACGAGGTGGCTGCAAATTCAGGTGCTGGCGCAGAGCGCGCATCGTCACGCAAGTCGTGCGGCGTGGGTGGATCCAGATCAACGAAGGAGTCGAGACCGCCATAGATGTTTGACGATCGGGGCCTCACCGATGACGGCGATGCGGGTTCTTGCATTTGCTGCCCAAGCCAGGCCCAGGCTCCCTGGCTGGGGGTGGCCGGAGTAGCAGGAAGCTCGAGCGGCGAATGAGCTTGCGCGGCCCAGTGCGGCGCTGGCACTGGTGAGGCGGGTTCGTGGATTTGCTCGCCAAGCCAATCCCGGGCTGCCGCGCTCGGCGTTGCCGGGGTTTCGGGAAGCTGTTGCGACGAACCGGCCTGCCAATCGCTGGGCGCTCGCATCGATGTTGTGGGCCCGTGGATCTGCTCGCCAAGCCAATCCCAGGCTCCCGCGCTCGGGGTAGCTGGCGTTGCAGGAGGCGCCTGCAGTGAGTGCCTCTGTCGAGCGGCTTCCCAAGAACGCTGGCCCGGATCCTCAGGAGGCAGCAATGCAAGCGCCCTGTTCGCCTCCCGGATTTGCTGGTATTGGCCAAGCTTGACTAGATCAGCCTTGATCTTGCCGTCCTTGGTTTCCCGCCTGTACTTCTCGACATCCTGCTCAAGGGCTGGGGTGGAAAGTCTGCCAGCCATTGGCGGGCGATCATGCGTTTGCAGCCACTCACTGAGCCTATACATGCGGCGAGCTTGCCTGTCGATCGTCTCCGGCTCGATCCTGTGCACTGCCTTTTCCGCCGCCGACCACATGTCGATGAGGGTTGCGTCCGCGCGGTGGGGGGCCAGTCGGCGGAGATCAGCCGCCAGAGCGTTTCCGGCACTGACCTCACGGAGCTTCTTCAACGCCGCCTTGATGCGTCTGCTTCTGTCCTGTGCGTAGGTATCGACATCCTCATCCAGCTCAGCTTCCAGCTGATGGTTTTCCACCTCCGGGTTATCCTGCTGCGCGTTTTCTGATTCCCGTTGAATTCGATCGGCAATTGAGGGCCTGCCAGCGGTGCTCAGGCGCGCGCTCAAATGGCGCAAATCGGCTGCGGCATTCTTGATCGTGCCGTCGGTGAGGTTACCCGCCGCCTTGTTTCTGAAATCTCTTATTAGCGCCTCGTCCTCCTCTGGGACAGCGCGCGTCCGGCCCGGCTGCCGAGCATAGTCAATGCGAAGATTCGTGGAAAAGGCATCCCCCTGCCCCGCGTTGCGCGAGTACTTTTCGCTGCTGCTCCCGCCAAAAGCCTTGCCGATTCCCGACTTGAAGCGTGACCATAATCCGCCGCTTTTTCCGCTCTTGGCCGACGCGGCAGAATCTGCCTCCGGAAAGCTGTAGCGCGCGCTGCTGAACAGATCATCTCGCAAGCTGGACTGCGGCACTTGCGCCGAAGCGGGAAGCTGGAAGCTGGGAATGTCTACGCTCCGCCGCGTGCCGCCCAGCGCACTCTCCCTAAAAGTGGAGTCCGGCGGCACCCGCATCGAACCGCCGAAATCCTCCCGCCGGACTGCTCGACGTCCTGCGGGAGCCGGATTGGACGAATTTGAGTTGCTTTCATCTGACGGATCGAGACTCAAATCCTCCAGCTGCCGTTCGAAACCGCCGTGCTCCCTTTGGTTGTCTCCTCGCTGCGCGGTCCGCTCTTGCAGGGCAGCGTACTCCCGCATCCAGGCTCCTGAATCGAAGAATGGGTCAACCGGATCCACCCTGCTCTCCTCATGTTTGTATAGGCCCGACAGCAATCGGTACGTCTAGCAAGAAACAGATTGTGGATTGTTGTAGCCGCAACCTTTCGAAAAGCTGACGAGATTAGGACATTGCTGCGCGATTGACGGCCTCGCATCGGCCGCCGCCTGGCGACAGGCGCTCCAATTTTTCGCACCTCTTCGCCTAGCCTGTTCCAGTCGAGGAATTCGTAAACCGATGATGCCAATGGATGGTCCTGACGATCGTGCGAGGAATTCAAGCATCAGGCCGGAATTCCTCGGCCGCTAACAATGTCTAAGGTCATGCGTGACGAGCATCTTCTACGCAACTTTGGCGCTCAGCTTATCCTGCTTCAATGACGGACAGCGACCGCTCCTTGACGCAGACCGGGAGGCGTTCTGGTGACCTGGGCTTCCATTTGTTGGTTTCGACTACGCTTATGAAGGACCGAATTGGCCTACTGCGGTTTACCAGGTCCGGCGCATTCGCTCGGATGCAGAACGTCCCTTTTGAGGGCTTACCGCGCATCCGCCGTTTCCGGGAAAACGTGGATCACATAGGGCTGCCCATGAGGGAGCGTAGTCGCCTAGACGAGAGGAACAGCGCGTTCAGACATGAAATCGCCCAGACAGCTTTTTCAAAAAGATGTGCAGGTTGTCCTGAGTTCTCGGTAGTTATCCCGAGCGCCTCTCGGCGCTCGGGATCGGACAGGCAGCGCGCAGTTCGAGGATGAGCTTGGCAAGCGAGCTCGGCAAATGAAGATCCGGCAGACTTCATTCGTTCGCTTCAGTCTGCCTCAGCCCTTGACTGCGGAACCGCAAGGCTTGTCGTGCAGCCTCGAACGCCTCGATCAAGTGCGTGCACGACTCCCGCATGACGGATTGGCCATCGCTACGGTACTCCAACACTTGCTTGCCGAGATGATCTCGCTGGAAGGACTCGAACTCAACTAGATCTGACGAACAGTTAACTCAAAGTCAAACCAGCTGGTTAGCCGCGGCAGCGCCCTGTCTGGTCTGCTCAACAACTTTCGACCAGTGGAGCTCTGATCCCGAGGAGCTGTTGAGCTGACGAAGATATGCCTCGCCTTGCGCGCCTTCATCGATCGGAAGACCGAAAGGCCCTCATTTTCCCGAAGTGCAAAAGCACCTTCGCGGCAATTGGCGAGGCTTTGACAATCGATTTTTGGCCCCGCTATAGAGCATTGATAGATATATCTCCGGCGTGATGAAACCTCAGAGTTCGAGGCCGCCACGCTCGGCCAGCACACGGCGCATGACATCGCGTTTGATCTCACCGGCGAGCTCGTTTCGGACTTGGGCTCCGAGCACCCGCTCGGCATCCGGATCGCCTAGAAGACCGTGCTCGGCCAGTCGCTGATCCAAGCGGGTTTGAAACTCCTCGCCCATGGCTTCGACGAGCCGGTCTTGCATCGCTTCATATTCATCAGGAGCGATTCGCCTCAGCACCGTCTCCCACGGTTGCCAGCGGGTTGCCATGTAGTCAGTAAACTGGTTCGCTTCTTGCTCGCGAACCGACTGCAGCGCGCGCGCCGCATCATCGGATGTCACGTGAGAAACCGTCAGAAAGCGCATGTCAGGGGCGACGTGAATCAGCTCCAGCGGCTCGCGAAGAAGATTTTGATAGGCCAAGTAGACTTCGACGTCGTCTGAGTTCGGGTGGAGAGTGAGGAGCGAGTTGACCCTGTCGCGCGCGATCCCTTCCAGCGCGTCCAGGCGGAACGCAACGCGGCCGCGCTGGATCAGTTGGCCGAGCCTATTATCATACACCCCCTCCTCGACGTCAGAATTAAGGCGCGCGGTCCGCATACCGTTCCAGTGCAGAGTGACACGATCCTCGCAACTCGCGTTGGCTTCAGAAGCCTGTGTGAAAAACTGTTCGCGCAATCTCGGATTGGTCGCCGCCTGCCGCAGATCATCCGCCATGGCCTGCCGAAACTCGTGATTGCCATAATTGACGGTCCCACGTAGCCTTTCTAGGAACCGGGCGTAGTCTTGGGCGCCAGGCTCATCCGCAAAGTGCTGCCACTCGGCTAGCGCCGTCGGATCGTCCCCGAGCCAGTGCGCGGCAGCCTCGTCCAGAGGCAGCTGCTCAAGATGAGGTGCCGCGAGGTGAGCGCGGACTTCGTCCGGGAATGGGTTATCACCGAACTCGACGTTCTGCAGCGGACGGCCCAAACTCCCCGGTAGCAGATCCTCAGGCAGGCTGGTCAGCCGGTTACCGCTGACATCGATCGATTCAAGCCAGCTCGGAAGGGTTTCGGGGAGATTGGCCAATTGATTGCTGCTGACATCGAGTTCAACGAGACCCCATGGGAGGGACTCGGGGAGTTCGGTCAGCTGATTGCCACTGACCGCGAGCGAGGTGAGGCTGCTCGGAAGAGCGTCGGGCAACCTGCTCAGTCGATTGTTGTTTGCGTTCAGGATCCCCAGCTCCGCCGGAAGGCTATCTGGGAGACTCGTCAACCTGTTATCGCTGACCTCTAAGCGATAGAGGCTCGTCGGAAGAGCGTCCGGCAAACTGGTCAACCGGTTGTGGCTAATAAAAAGTTCGTGGAGACCAGGTGGGAGGCTAGCGGGCAGGCTGCCGAGCTCGTTGTGCATAGCGCGGAGGTTCAGCAGTCTCGGCGGTAGGGCGTCGGGCAAAGCGGTTAAGGACAGGGATGACAAATCGACCAAGTGCGAGCGCATGTTGTCCGCAGCCCTGATTCGCGAGCGCCCCTGTCCGCGGTTTTCCGCTGAGCCCTGCCCCTCTTCGCCAACCCACTCGTCCAGGATCCGCGCGCGCGCGGAGCTGGGGGTCCGATACCCTATCAAGCTTTCGACCAAATTGGCCAAGGCACGGTTGAAGCCGCCGAGGTAGCTTTCCCGCTCGCCTTCTTCAAAAGTATCCGGGGCAGAACCTGCGCTCCGCTGTGCCTGTCCTGTGTCCATTATCTTATCTCCCTCGTCATAAACTAAGAAATCCGCGTGCCGCTGCGCAAAGCCGCGGAGCAGGAGTTTGCGCGCTGGCGCAATAATCATTCGAGCGAGCGCACGTGCCCGCGCGGCCCGCCCTGGTCGAAGGCGGTTCAGCTTCACACGATTTGGAGGCGGCGAATGGATCGCTGCTGCTGCAACGTTTGCTGCCATTCCGTTGGCCGACAGACCCGGAGGACGCTAACGTGAAAGCGTTCTGCCGCTAGCACGGCCACCTGTCGATCAGCTGACGAGTCTCGCTGCAAAACGCCCAATCACTCGCAAAGACCAGCGTTGCACCGATTGCCTTGGCAAGTGAAAGGACGGCCGCGGAGGTGAGCGTTCGAGCGCCTGCCGCTCTTCGTTTTTCACGGACTCGGCCGAAAATGGATTCCTGCCTGCTATTAAGGTAACGAACCGTTGCCGCCCCCCGCGGGCTCGATGTTTAAGCCGCGGCCGCGTCGGTGCGGAAACGTGTAGGCGCGGAGATAACGGGCCAGCCATGGATTCACTGTTCCAAATCGTTGCACCGAAAATATGCCGCTTCAATGCTATCGCTGCGGTAACTACGATAGAGCCGTCAGCTTGCCGAAAGAGAAGTGTCCTAGGTCCTAGATGGTGTCGTCACGGGCTGAGTTGGCCCGGTGTGGTAAGGGAGGTGAAATGGATCCTTTTGAGACAGGACAGATTCAGCCCGACGGAGGCATTCCTTCTGCATCTTCCCAACAAGAGGGAGCGGAAGACGGGCGGGGGGCGGCACAATGGGATGCATTCGTGACGGGTTTCGCAGCAAACTCCGGGCATTCAACCCATACGCCGACCGAAGCACACGAGACGCTTGAGAATTGGGCTTCTGAACAGCACGTGGGTCCCCTCGAGGACCGGGACGAAGCGGCAAGGCGGGTCAATGCTCTCGGTGAAGACGCCATGCTGGATCTCCAGTCGCTGTCCCTTACCAGCCTGCCCAGACTTCCAAGCGAAATCATCGTGCTCGATGTGCCTTTCAACCGGCTTACCAATCTGCCTGACGAACTTCCGGCTTCGCTCCAGCGTCTTGATGTTAGCGGCAATCAGCTGAGCAGCCTGCCCCCGCTCCCAGCCGGGCTGAGAGGCCTCGACGTGAACTCGAACCGGCTGGAGAGCCTACCTGCCGTCCTACCTGCCGGGCTCCAATTTCTTTCCGCCAACTACAATCGGCTGCTGAACCTACCCGACGCCTTCCCTGCTTCGCTCCAATTTCTCCACATCAGCCACAATCAGCTGACGAGTCTACCGGTGGAGCTTCCTGCTATGCTCGAGTTTCTCGACGTAAGCCAAAATCAACTGACGGATCTGCCGCCGGCTCTCCCAGCTTCGCTCCGGTTTCTCGACGTAAGCCAAAACCATTTGACCAGTCTGCCCGAGGACCTGCTGACGGCCTTGGGCGACGATGGCACCCTAGTTCTCACTGAAAATCCACTATCTGAGCAGGTGCTGGCGAACCTGAGTACAATCCTCGGCGCGGAGGGTTATGTCGGCCCGACTGTCCACCTTTCGCACGACGACGAAAGTGAATCGTCCGGGACAGACGATGAGCAGGCGGACGCTCTCGCTGAAACAGTTGCAGAATGGCTGAAGGGCAATCCACAGGAGGGCGATCGGGAGGTGCTTGCCGCTTGGCAGAACTTTGCAGAAGAGCCGGGCGCTCGGGAATACGGACTTTTCCTCGGCAAGCTGTTCGAGTCCGTCAACTCCGGCAATGAAGGGTTTCGGCAATCGGTGGCCAATGATCTGCGTCAGGCGGCAAAAAACCCCCAATTGCGTGCCCAGTACTTTCAATTGGCATGGGACGCCAACCAGAGCTGCGAGGATCGCAGAACATTAACCTGGAACGGCATGCAGACCGCGCGCCTCATCGCGGAAGTCGAGAACGGCCTCTATGACAACAAGGAACGGCTTGCCAAGCTCGTCGAATTGGGGCGCGTCATGTTCCGCATGGACGCACTCGAGGCGATCGCGCGCGACAAGGCTCACTCGCTCGCCTCGATTGACAACGTAGAAGACATCGACGCCGTTGAAGTCTTTCTTGCCTACCAGAACAAGCTGCGCGAGCGGCTGGAACTACAACACGTCGCGCCGAACATGCGCTTCTTTGAGGTCGCCGGCGTTAACAACTCTGACGTTGACAGGGCAGAGACATCCGTTCGGGAGAGGGAGGCGGCCGAATTTTCCGACTATTTGGCAATGGATTGGCAGCCGTGGGACGATGTGATTCGCCGCATCGCACCTGAAGAGCATGCCAAGACGCAGGACCAGCTCATTGGTGCAATGGGAAAGGAGTTCGACAGCCGAATGGAGCAACAGCTCGCCGATCAAGGGCTGACCGGAGCTGAAGCTGGCCTCGTCGAAGATGCCAAGCGAGTGTTGGGTCCCGCAGTTCGCAAAGAGATCGCCCGTGAGATCAAGGGCGCTCTAAGAGATAAGGTGCTCAATGAGCACGGCCTCGCGCTCTGAAGCCGCGTTTGCCGTAGGAGGCTGCTAATTTTGCTGCCGTTCCTCTGGTGCGCCGGTTGGTGGCCCAGAGGCGCGTAATGCACAGCGAGTGCAGCGGAGTGCCGATCGAGAAACCGGCGTTGCTGCTGTCTATCATGCTGCCGCTTGATGTAGGTCAGGTCGATGCTTGGAGTAGACTGGCTGCTAGCTCTCTACTGAAACCAGACGCATAGAAGCGCATGTCGTCGATCAATGTTCGGAGCTGTCGCGCACTTTTGCATTCTCCCATTTAGTTTTGACTTCGGGAACGATGAAAAACGACCATCATCCCGATCCAAGTGCTGCCTTTCCTCGCAAAGTGGCGCTTTGGACGCCATGGAGTACCTGTTGTCGGCAGCCGTTACCCGCGGCTCGCCCCGGCGGCGCCATGCAGGTCTGCTACCCTAACGCATGCTCTTGCATCAGGGCTCTCCTTGATCGGCACACTTGGAAATGTTGCGCGGCACTTGACATGAGAAGGAGTCCATTGACGGTGGTATCTTGAATGCCGACCGCCGGCGCCTGACAGGTAATTTAAGCCGACTTTGCCTGCATCTGAGCCTGAAGAATGACCTTCTGCGCTCGCTTGTGCATTCGATTTCGCCAATCTTCGACGGGTAGTTGGACAGGCTGCCAATAAGCGTGGGATAAGCGGATGATCGCATCCCGCCGCGAGCGATGGAGCGTCTTAACGAGCTCCTCTAAGCGTGGAGTGACAGCCGAAGCGCTGCCCCTCTCACACCCCCGGCAGTTTGGTTGCTGGACACCACTCTCCATCATGTCCGCTCTCTCCGTCATTCATCCGAGGATCGCCGTTGTTCCCTCACCGTCAGCGTTGTTTTGTCTTCCGTCGATATGGTTCCGCAGGCAGCCAATCTGTGGCACCCGCGAAGAACGCGGTCAGCGACCATTTCGCGGCTTCCCCATCTGTCAGTTGATGGGAGTAAGATTCGCGGCCTAAGGGGTTAGCCCCGACCCCGAAGGATCTATATTCGGCATAATAGCTCGTGCTCAAGTTGTTGGTCTTGCCCCTATCCCATTCGCGCCAGCCCTCCGGAATGACCTGTGCATCTATCTTTGTCGACAGAAAGACCACTGTGGCATACGGCCGCCAGGGGCGGCCAAGCGCGATATCGCGCGCGGCAGGGTCGGCGCTTAGAGTGCAATGATCAAAAACATAGCCGCTGTCCTCGTCCGGTGCTGCCTTGCTCTGAGCGGTAAAGACGACCGCTTGATTGGCGATGCCGTGCAACTCACATTTCCGGAACCAGGCCTTGGCGTTGCCAAATACGAAATCGACATGCCCTTCGATGTAGCAGTTCGAGAAGTATTGACGTGACATTCTGCCGTTTGGACCCTTGCCGGCAAGCAGCGTGTCCTGGGCGCCGAGCAGGCGGACGCGCGTAACGACGTCCCTGTCGCCGGTAAGGGATAGTGCAACCGCCTGGGAGGGTGGATTGGCCGGGTTGAGAGCGTAGTCGTTCTGGATGGTCAAATTCTCGAGCCGGAAGTCATCGCCATTGGCATCCAGCGTCGCCGACCGGGCGGTTCCTCCTACATTGATCGCGCCATCGCCATACACAATGACGGTATTCTCCGGCTTGCTACCAGTGCCTGAGAGATGAACACCGGATTTGGAGATTTTGACCTTCTCACGATAGATACCGGGCGCGATCCGAACATCTCCGCCTTCCGCCGGCAATGCGTCGATAGCTTGCTGCACGGAGTGATAGGCTGCATTCTCGGCATGCGACACCAACAGTGGCTGAGCGTATGCTGACGACAAGCAGAAACATCCCGTCAGAAGTGCAGCAGGGTGAACGAAAATACGCATGATCCTACACTTCGTTGAGTCAGCGGCACCTCGACGCAGTCGACAGAGCCTATCTCTGCGGGATAGCCGCAGCGCAGGGGCAACACATTTTTTCGCGCCAAATCAGAACCTCCACGTCACCTTCGCATTCCCGGCCCTGCAAACCGTCAGATAATTGCAAACAAGTCCGGACATGAGGCCAACCTTCGTCGGCACCAGTAATCTTGGCCCAGATGCTGAACTCACCACCCGAGTTCGGCGCCGGATGTAGTGCTTACCGATTGCTGTTGCGGAACGCCCTGGAACATACCTCCGAGCCGCGCAGCAGCGGTTTTGCAGCTTGTCCGGGCAGCGGCGGTGATACGTCAGAGTGTTTTGCGGTGACGTTCGCATGTTCAACTTGCCAAGTGGCGGAGTCGGCAAATCGGACATCTTCGAGTGTCACGTCAAGGGCATGCTCCTCGTCTACGCCGCGGATCAGCAACACACCGGTGTCGCCATGCACATGACGGAGAACGATTCGCCGATAGACCGGAATTCTCGTGCCTTGTGCGCGCGGATCATATTTTGTATCGAAAGCTAGCGGCCACCGGTTGCCCCTCAGGCACACGTACTCATAAGTCACGCTCTCGACCAGACCGCCTCGGCTAACATCGCTCTTGATGCGCAGGCCGGACGTCGTACCATCCAGCGTCAGATTACGCACCAATATGTCTCTGGCCCCGGAATTCACCTCACTGCCGATCGACATGCCATGCCCCCAGCCGAAATAGTTATCAATGATCGAGATATGGCTGCTTGAGCCATTGTCGCCGGCCTTGATTGCGACGTTGTCGTCACCCGTACGGATCAAGCTGCGGGTAATGGTCACATCCTGACTCGCGGCAACATCGATGCCATCGGTGTTGCGCGCATCCGCCGGTGAATCGATTATGAGGCCCCAAAACGTGGCACCTTGGACCCGGTTCATCGCGACATGAAAGTTGGGAGCGTTGCGCAAGGTGACACCAGAGAAAGTGACGTCCTGCGCATGATCGATCTGGATCAAGCGCGGGGCGTTCTGGTTGCCGCCCTGGGCTTGAGCGCGGCGCGCTAGCTGCCACCAGGTTTCCGCGCCGCCGCCAATTATTGCGCCCCCCTGACCATCGATGATGCCTTCTCCGTAGATGCCACCGCCGCTCGTTTTGGAAAAGCTGATGAATGGCCGGCATCCGCCGCCCTTTTCCGCAATACGACCACATTGTCCGAGGCCCTTGTCGTAAGCAGCAGGTTCGGGGATGGCGATCAGCGTCGCCCCGCGTCCGACCCATAACGTCACACCCGATTTCATCTCGAGTGGGCCCGACCGGAATTCGCCGCGCCCTAAATACACGGCGGCCCCGGAAGGACACTGGTCGATGGCATTTTGCAACGTGGTCGTATCTTGCTTGCCAGACGGCACGAGGCGCTCGCACACAGTATGAGGTGCAACAGGCTCGGTGATAGTCCGGCGGTCTTGCGCTTTCGCGGCGGGGAAGACAACGATGGAGGTGTGTATGAACAATAGGGCCAAGTTGCGAAAACGCTTTGTCATCGACCTCCTCGTGCTTTGTCAGGCATCCACGCCCGGTCCGTATGGAGCCGCTGGCTCGATCTAGCCGCCGCGCCCGTCACTGGCACGCGCAAGATGACATTTATGAGACGCAGCAGAGGCCCGGGCCGTGTACCTGCGCAGCAGCACTTTGCAGATGCGCAAAACACACGAAGCGTCATGCGATGGTTCAAAATCCGACAGCTTCGTCAATGGTCGGCCTTCTCGCGCCAATCAAGCGGGTCGCCGGATTCGGCTTTTTTGCATCTGAAAGTCGTCGGTGCCCAGTGCTTGCTCTTGATAACGATTTCGATAAGCGGCGCATCAGCCTCACTGGGAGCAATTGGTGTACGCCCAGGACCCGCCGAAGCCGCGGCACTCACCTGCGCCTGACCCCGACTGCTGCTGCTGAACCTCCGCGCTGTTCTTGAAGCGTCCGGAAAGCCATACCTGCGTGCTTGTTCTCCTTGAACACCGTATTGGCGAGCTGGTGTAGTGTACTGCCATCACTGACCTGGAGCGACTGGCTGCCCTCACCGGGGAAATCCGCCCCCTTAAAGCATCTGAAGATACTTCTCAGCCGTAGATGGTGAGAGTTTCCGACGAGTAATTGGACCGCTCACCATCTCGTGAATGTAATCATGATTCGCGCGCGAGACATTCGACGGCGGATTGCGACCGCAGCATCGAGGCAAGGCCTGCCACGCGCGCTGTATTCAGTTGCGGCTCAAAGGCATCTTCTTTCGCCAGTCTCGGCTGCTGATCGTTTAGTCAGGCGTGCTGTACCGATGGTGGAGGGGCAGCACTAGATAGGTCGAAATTGTGCGAGTGCACGCCCGCCTCCCGTCCAGGATCGATGGGTCTATCCGTATTGGAGAAGCTTTCGAAAAGCTGACGAGGTTACGGCCGGGAAGACGGATAAAACGACCGAACTGGCCCTGAGTAAGGGAGACAGCCCTTGACGTTCAATCCTGACATGTGCATGAGCAGCCCTCCAGACAGGAGGCTTTAGTCAACACCGCGGGGAGACGTCCCGCATGTGGTGTTACTCCGCGCCCCATCCGCCGGCCCAACGCACCGCGACCACCAAACCGCTCGGCATAACGGCAGGCCTCCAGTTCGCCCGCCCGGTCCGTAAAAATGACGCCTCGCAAGCCGGTCGGTACTCTCGCCGTTAACTTGGGTTACGGCAGCTTTCAATGGTCTCATGATCGCCTGGAAAACGCCACGGCAGCTTCCTGGTGAGCAGGATCATCGATGCTTCGCGGTTCGCGCGGTAGCGTCACGTATTGAATTGTTTGGCGCAGAATTGCGGTGCCGTTCATCGATCGGCAATGAGATTGCTCGACGCTCAAGCCTCAGCTCCAAATCCGCCAATCCTGCCTTACATTCGGCGACGACCGATTGGGCACGAAGCAGCTTGACCTTGAGCTCGTCCATCTGCCCGACTATTTTCTCAGGATCCCAATCGTCCTGCAACAGCTCATTGACCATGTGTGGTCACCGATGCAAGGCCGGCGCTTAGCTCCAAGAACCCAGGCTTGGCATCTCGCCGATACGGGCGCTTGAACCACGGGTTAAAGGTGGCACAAACGATCGTCCAGAAGCGTAACGTCTTAACCCCGGTGTGCACCATCTTGTTGAGGACCGCCATTGGTCGCGAGCCCGTTTTAGGACCGTCGGATTCTGGCTGGCAAAGCAAACGGCAATCCGAAGGTAGCAGAGTTCGCGATGCTGGCACGCGTTTTGAAAAGTGCATCAAGAGACCTCTGCCATTGATGAAGTGGGCACGTTTCATTTGAATACCTGGATCGGGTGCTGAAGGAATATCATGACCAAATTGGTGCCGTCACACATTCAAGCAACCGACATGCCAATGCCCTCGAGCATTTTCATAGACAGAATCATGTAGGTTTTCTCGCGCCATCTGGCTGTCCGCGACCCTATTTGTCGCGAGGAAACAACCGATGTCTTGAGCAAGACAGCAAAAGCCGAAACCACGAGTCTGTAGCAGCGCTCGCTACGGCAACCGTCGGCCAGAGTGCTCCCACCATTTTCGCGAGGACGTTGTGGCGTGAGCCGCAGTGGCGGGCGTTAACGCCAGACTGACGGTGCTGTGCGGCTGATCGGCAGTCGATCCGCAATGCAGAAGGGCGTTGGAGGCTCCTCGCAATCTGATGCCACGGCTGTTCACGATTCTGATCTCACGCTTAAATTCCGAAGCCGCGTTTGGCCCAGCCTGGTCGAAGATCAGTTCGTGGCCCGCTTGCATCCTACGTCGCGATGCTAGGCAACTGCGCCGCTCGGAACGGACTGTCTCACCTTCAGTCAGCATGGGCATCTTGGATGGCGTGGGAGATTGAACGGTCAAGCCTACAGTGAGTCAAGCACTCGCGTCCGAATATGCCAAGCTCAAGCCGATCTGGAGCCCGGACAATGTTCGAATGTCAACAGCGTTTCGGTTTCACTCTTCATCGCGCGTTCTCGCTTGCTTGCCCGATGAGAGGCTCAAGACCTCCGAAATCTCCCGCAATTGATACTCGCGAGCACGGTGGAGCTGCTCATTGCGGGAGCGAGACCGCCGTCCGAAGATCCATGTCTCGCGGAATAAGTCGCGCACGCCAACCGTCCGTCAAAGGACAGATCGCGATTTTCTGTCCCCGAGTTCTTCACTGACGAAGAACTGAGGGAGGCAATTGTAGCCGACAGCGAACCCGGTAGCGGAATCCATAATCCTTTATCCGCGGCTTAGCTCGAATGGACAAAACGAGCGGGAGAGTTGGTCGGATCAGCAGCCGAGGAAAACCGACGAGAGAGCAATCGCACGATGATCACTGGGGCGAGACCGCCCGTCGTGGCTGCCTGCCGTTCTTCCATGGGACGATCAGCAAGCGAGAATAACGCACGCGTTCGCGGTCCATTGGGAAATGGCCTACTTAAGCTGGGAGTGTCGCGTCTTTCTGACGAACTGTAGATTTTAGAAGTTAACCGGAGTCAGCCAGATGGCACCTCGCCAGATCACGCGCATCACAAAGCATCGCGAAGACAGCCATCGGCGTATTCAAGTCAGCGGCGCGCCGCTTCCACTGAATAGACGCAATCTAGCGCACGTATTGAGCTATGGTGACTGCCTTGTTTTCTAGAGGAAGCGCCGGTGAGATCATGGCCTTCAAGATGGGCGTTTCGGTGCTGTCACGCCAAGCGCTGACCTGCCCTACTCTCCGAATTAACTGAACCTTAAGCTTGCAGAGTGATCCGCTCAAAACGCGCGGCCCTGAGAGCGGGCCGCGAGTTAGGCCACGCAGCCGTATAGCGTTCGAGCAGTCCGCACCCGTTTGTTCCGGCGGCATTCGCACACAATCAACACCCACAACAGCACGACCGCTTGGGGGTCCGTCAGCCCAATCCGGACCGCACAGCAATTCAACGAGAAGGAGCGGCATGGTAACAACGCTTTCTCCATCGGGCTCATTCACCAAGATACTCAGCCATGCCAGGCTCCAAGCGCCCACAGGCAAGCGACCGTGATTGCGGTGAAAACGAGTACAGCGCCAATTGCTAGCGCAGTTTCTTTCGTCGGCTTCCTTCTATCGCACGGACCACCCACCAGACGTGGTATGTGAAGGAATTCCTTCGCCAATCGACTATCTGGACACCATTGTCCGTCACTCTCACGGAGAAGGGGGTTGAGGTGCAATAATCGAGGCCGCTGTAGAGTCGTGGGCACTTGGGCCTCAGTAACCAATGCGACTCAGCACCGAAGTGATATATACTCGGCAGCGCACCGGCGATGTGGCATTTACTTTCAAAGTCGTAACCGTTTGTTATGCTCCCGGTTACGCGGACGCTGATTCTGTTGTACCTGCGGCCTTCATGTTCGTACACGCTGAGGACTTCGCGACCGAGCGCATGAGCGAACGCGATAGCCGCTGAAGCCGCTCGAATACGTTGCTCCATGTTGCCTCGCGAGGAGTAATGAGGCGGACCCGAGATGGCCTTGAAACATGTCAGGCCCGCCCCAGCATCACCAGCCCCTGCAAGACCGGTGACGCTCACTGCACCCAAGCAAGCAACGTGCCTTTCTTCCAAAGGGCGCACCTCCCTGGTTGTGTATATTTGTCGAGTTTGTCCTATTTTGTTCTGTCTCAATGTCCATCAGGACGCAAAATGTTCGCAACCCGACATTCGCGTATCAACGTTGAACTCAAGGGCAGGTAAGCTCGCAATCGCACAGGAAGGCGATCGCATCGCTCCGGAGGTACCGCTGACGCTTGCAGTCTACAACCCTGCCGATCCCAAGCAGGGATGGGAATTACTATTCTGAATAGCGCCGACAATAAGCTGTGCATCGACAACAAAGCCACGTCACGAAAGATGGCAATCCTACTTGGCTCTGCCAATTCAAAGCGTCAGTTGCTCAGCAGTGGAATTTTTTACCCGTAATGGACCTTAGGGTTGCAGGGTGTCTGCCTCAAGAGGGGCGACGATTCGCGGCGCGCATAAACCGAATTCCGCTGATTACTCGCAAGCTAGAGTATCGTATGATCATGCTGCAGGCGCAAATCCGAATCGTAACGCGAGGCACGAAAATGAGTTCATGGGACGGACTTAGCCCCCATCATTCTCGGTGTCTGTCCGCCCTCCTTGGCGCTTGCGTTATCAATCGGCTTCTTCAAATCAAGCAGCATGTTTTTGCCCCAAATCATTGACGTTTCATTTTCCCCAA
Organism: Bradyrhizobium sp. USDA3516; assembly: GCF_057651995.1. Taxonomy (NCBI): domain Bacteria; kingdom Pseudomonadati; phylum Pseudomonadota; class Alphaproteobacteria; order Hyphomicrobiales; family Nitrobacteraceae; genus Bradyrhizobium; species Bradyrhizobium sp. USDA3516. The sequence goes on from NZ_JBYGYN010000010.1 coordinate 173,817, forward strand.
CGGGAGTACCGAGAGCGGCAAAGCCGCCGCGGAGTGCTTCAGCAAGTTTCAGGTCAGGATAGTGACCCAGCCGAATATTGGTGCGGTTGTTTGACCACGACCCAGGTCTTTCGACTCTTGCGGACACGCAAGGCAAAGGCCGGCGTCTTCCGGTCCATATACAGACCGGGCTTCAGTGACTGAACGGTGAGATCTGTGAGTCCAAGAATTGGTACGATCTGGCACGCCTCTCACGTGGATTGAGGCGGACAACCATGCCGAAGTATATGTGGGTCGAATTCGCGTAAACCACTTGCACGAAACAGGGTTTACAGGCGCTCTGTGGATTGGTGGAGTGGCTTCACACAAAACATTGGTAAGCTGGCGGGCAGTTGTCCTGAACAATTGCGTTTAGGATTATGGTAGCCCGTGATCGGCAAGACCGAATGCGGCAACTGGGGCATCGTCTTTTTTTGTAGCCAGCGGCAAAGCCCGTCAGCTTCTCGCAAAGTCTCCGGTGTAGCGGTGCTGTCCTTGACAGAAGGAGCAGAGCGTGGACAATCCTCCGCGTCGAGCCGTTGATGGAGGTCCAGGACGAGTTCGTGCCTCAAGCGGCGCATGCCAGGCAATAAGTTCCGGACCATCTTCAGCAGGCAGTTCAGGCAAAGCAGACGCGCCAGACTCTTCGCCAGAGCACGGTGCGGCGCTATGCTGACGCGCCTTTCTAGCTCGGCTCTCGTGATGAAACAATCACCGCACTCGAACCACAATCACTACCAGCCCGCACCGAGAACTATTTGTCACGGGACCGACGGCTCTGCGCCGACAGCGCTTCACCGGTGTCGCAATCCCAATGCCTGGACGGCGCACGCCTCGGCTATGTTGCTTCAGCTGAGAAGGGGAGTGGTCACGTCAGCAAGACCTCACCATTAGCTGACAACTATCCTCATCAACCCGAGACAGAGACCCCGCTCTCGTCCAAGACGTCATTCGGCGTTCGGATCAGCCAACCCGGAGATCTTCAGCTGAGATCTTGCCCGTACGCCCGGCCTTGGGCTGATAACTTACGCGGGCCCCCTCTTCGAGAGTGGTGTAACCGGCCTTTTCCACGGCACTGACGTGCACGAAGACATCGGGGCCTCCATCCTCGGGCCTGATGAATCCATAACCCTTGGTCGGATTGAACCACTTCACAATACCCATTGCCACGTCGGCACCTCCATAGTGAACCGTTGTGATCTAGCGAAGAGTCTTCCGGCCATCAAGAGCAGCGGCAAAAGACATCGCGCCATGGATGCGAAGGTCTCGTCTCATTTTTCTGTCGGATCGCCTAGCTGTCGCCCAATATGCAAACGCTAGAAAGCCCCTGACGCGACCGCACTTCGCTTCCATTCCTGTGCATCCGGATGGCGATTTGACCTTCGCTTCAGTTGCCGCGGCGAACGGTTCACAAGAGAGTTGCACGCATCGAAGACGCCCCAATAATTAGAAAAACACGACGTCTGCATTGATGGTCCGCGAAGTATCGGTCACTAAGCCAGCAACGTTTCGTGAGAATCACCCGAACTGGTTAAGCGCGCAGAGTCATAGTTCGTGCAACGTCTACCAGCAACGTGTTTTGGAAATGCGTCTGCCGACCATCATTGCCGACTTAAGGTCCGGCCCGCGCCGTCCGAGCCGCGTTTGGGTGATCACAGTTTCAGCACGCCAGCCGCTATGATCCACCACACTTTAGCTTGCGACACGTATACGCCGCTAGGCTGGCAAACGGAGGACGAACATTGGGACCCCACCGACCGTCCAGTTTCAAGGGTGTGATGCGCGTGCGCCGTTAGCTTGATTACCTTGTCCGCGTTGCGCCTCACCGCAACAATCAGCGATGACATGGAAGCACGCACTGTTCATAGTATCAGCACCTCTATCATCGCTGTCTGCTTGTATTTCGCAACAGCGCCACCGAAACCGCGGCTTAAAGAAGACCCAAACGCCGCGCCTTGACGACGCACTGCGTCCGGCTGGTGGTTTCCAACTTTCGCATCGCATTCTTGACATGAAAGTTGACGGTGTTCTCGCTCACGTTCAGGATGACTCCGATCTCCCAGGATGACTTCCCCTGCTCGATCCATCGCAAGCACTGTTTTTCTCGTTCCGACAGCACAACCTCTTGCACATCCGCCAATGATTTTCTCCTGGATTCGAGAGAACAGGAATGGCATCAGCAAATGCCATACCACTCAGTGGCGCCCGCAAAGTATCGGCGGATCAGGACAAGTTCTTCGGCGAATGCCGTTCCATTCGCACGAGGCTGCCATCCTGCTGTAGCCCTATCGACGGGCTTTCGACATTGTCGCCAATCCGACGGCGGCATTACGACAACCGTGACTGTCGATAGTTGCGTCTAAATCTATGTGAGCTCTAAATCTATGTGAGCCGGATATCACCCTTTCCCTAAGCACTCCTCCCCCGAAGGAGTGTGGGAATTCTCTCTCGGGACGTAGCACGGGCTCGCGAACCCAGGTCATTCATTTTGCATCCGAAGCCCTTCTTTCCAGCCTTAGGCGCGAGGCCAATCAACCCATAGCGAAAGCTCTGCGTTCGGCGCCAATCCTATGGCGATCATGCAAGCCTTTGCGGTCCCAATAAACTACCAATGCTGGTCATTGAGCGGCATCACGCCGAAAAAAATATGAGCAGCGACGTTGGTGGCAATCTAGGTCGGCTTACAGGATTTAGACATGCAGCATCAAGCACGAGCCGTTCGGTCCACCGCAGGTCAATAACGCGCGCGGCCCTCGCCTGTCGAAATGCTTCAAGCCCAGGTCTGCTCGAATGATGAGCTCTCGTTTTGATCGAAGCCCATGATGGCCTTTCCGCCACAATCGCCCAGCGCTCAGGATTTGCGGGGCTCTGGGCGTCTGGTCTGTCGATTGCCAGTTCGCTGGGCTATCGTGATGCCAATGAAGCTTCATGGAGCCAGCTCGTCCAGAGCGTCGAAGGCATGGTGGACTCGACAGAGCTAGCTGTGCTCGTCGACGGGGATGGCAGCTTCGGCAATTTCAACAATGCTCGCCTCCTCGCACGCAAACCTCGTCAGGCTGGCGCGGCGCGCGTCTTGCTTGAGGACAGCTGCTTCCAGAAGCTGAACTCGCTCATTGGTGAGCGGCCTCCGCTCGCCGATATTGATGAATTCTGTGGGTCGTCTGCAGGCTGTAAAGGATGCAGTCGCGTGGCCAGGATCGCGGCGCTGATTGCCGGGCACGGATTGAACGAAGTTATGCTCGATTCGATTGTCGCCTTGTGGTACCTGCCGTCCCGCAGTAGGGCATCCAGGTGTCGCACCAGGTCCGCCGCCCGGCCGACGAGTCCCTGCCCGCCCCGGTCGGCGTAATTAATGGTGTTGCGGACCCGGGCTTCGAGCTGCCTGCGGAAGGCCTCGATCCTGTCGAACATCTCCCCGATCTGATCGAAGATGCTTTCGATGGCCAGCAGGTCGTCGGCAGCGGCCATTCGACCGTCGTCGAGGTCGGCTGCCATGCTGGAAGCTGTGTACTCCTCGGCGAGGACCTGCATGGTTTCCGGGGTGTAGGAGATCCTCCGCGCGCGATCGACGATGGCGCTGCGGAAGCGGGACGGATGGTTACCGGTGAGGATGGATTCGAATTCCTTCAGCAGGAGTCGACGAACTCCTCGAAAAAGGCTTCCAGCCGGGTAGCGACTGTTTTCGACTCCATGACGGTCCGTCGGACGCGCTTCAGATCGGCCAGAATGGCCCGCAGGCTCTTAGTGAACTGGTCGGCCTGATTGCGCGCCTCGCGGACGGCGATTGCGGCTTCGCGCTGCTTGCGGTCGATGATCTCGGGCCTCAGTTTTTCGACGGCCTCCGTTAAGACGGATTTGCACGATCAAGCCGCCGAATCGCTGCGAGAGATCCTTATTGAGGCTCGCGAGCCGCTCCGGAAAACGGACCTTTCTCAAAACAGAAGCGAGCCAACCGCGAACACTATTACTAGAAGACCTACGCGCCCTCGGTGGCGAGGGACCGGCGAAGACGACCCTCAAATATGTCGGTCCGACCGATGATCCCGAGATTGCCTTCCAGCGCACCATGATTGGCTATAGCGCGCGACGCGAGCTGGCAGCGAAGTTGAGGCGGGCCGGCTACCCTGCCCCTCCCCAAATGGAAGGTCTCGTCGTCAACGAACTCGCGCGCGCGGGACTTTTCCGGCTTCGCGCCACGCTCGTCGGTTCGATGGCCTATCGGACATACAGCGGCGTAGTCGGCCTCAAGCTGCCCGACGAGCTCGTGACGACCGAGGATATGGACATCGCGAAATTCTACGGCATCTCGATCTCGATCGATGAAAGCATGCCCGACATCGAAGAGATCCTGAAAAAGGTGGATCCGACATGTGCGCCCTCATTCTCGCCCGATGAAACCAAGCTATTCAGCGGTTTTGCCAATGCCACCGGCTTCAAGGTCGAATTCCTTACACAAAACCGTGGCGACGAGGACTACTCCTCCAGACTGACGCAGATGCCTCCATTGGGGCCGTCCGTAGGAGCGCAGGTGTTGCGGCTCCTAGACTACCTGATCCATGAGCCCCATCCGCTCTGTTGTCTTGCATGACACCGGCGTTCCGGTCCTTGTACCGGCCCCGGAGCGCTATGCCGTCCACAAACTGATCATCGCGACCAAACGGAATGTGTTCTTTGCGGATAAGGCCAAAAAGGACATCAACCAAGCTGGCGCGCTCATTCAACATTCAATGCCGTCAAACGTAGTAGCGACTTAGGCTTTACGTGGATGGAAGGGTGGGAACGCGGAGCCAGATGGCGACGATGGTTTGGTGTTGGCGCCCTGCATCTTTCGGATGATACTTTCGACACGCTCGCGAAGGGCGTCGCCGAAGCGGCCAAACTCGGCGGCAAGCCGGCAGAGGAGTACGGGCTTAAGGGAGGCAAGGAAGGTCTTCTGGCGCGCGTTTCAATTGCGAATCCGACGGCGTCGCCAACGCCGTGATGCCAATTCGACATGTCGACGAGGCCCTCTCGCCCATCATCGGCGACGGCCCCCGCAAGCCTTGAGCGCAGATGTGCAGCCACGTTTTCCGGCGGTGAGGCGGCTCGGGTTTGTCGCGACATGCGTCTGTTCCTAGCATTACAGTTGCATTTTTCGTTTGAGGTGAGCGCGCCGTGTGTCGGCGGCCTGGTGAGCTCGCCGCCAGAGCGACCATGCGAGAACACGGTCGATTGAGATGCGCCGTTGAGCGAGCTTGATAGCGATGCGACGGGTTTCCTGGGTCGACCAGCGACGCCGCTCACGATCGAAGAAGCCCGGATCGAGGCAGTAATCGTCCGCACCCTTGAGACGAAACCGCCCAACACCACTCACTGGAGCTCGCGCAGCATGGCGAGGGCCAGTGGACTGTCGGTCTCGACGGTACAGCGGATATGGCGCACCTTCGGCCTGCAGCCACATCGGTTGGAGACCTACAAGCTTTCAAACCATCCTAGCTTCGTCGCAAAGTTCGCGACGTCGTCGGCCTCTACGTAGTCCCGCCCGAGCGAGCCATCGTGCTGTGTGTCGGCGAAAAGCCGCAGATGTTGGCGCCGGATCGGAGCCAACCCTCGTTCCGCATGCGACCTGGTCAGGTGGAACGCCACAGTCACGACTACAAGCGCCATGGCACGACATCGCTATTTGCCGCTCTCGACATCGCAACCGGCCGGGTCATCGGCAAGTGTTACGGACACCACGGGCCACAGAATTCCGCAAGTTTCTGATGAGATCGAAGTCGCCGTGCCGGATGATCTGGACGTTCATCTCGTCAAGGACAATTAGGCAACCCATAAGACGCCGCTGATCCGTAACTGGCTGGCCAAAAGACTGCGCTGGCACGTCCATCTGACGCCAACCAGCTCATCCTGGCTCAATCAGGTCGAACGTTTCGTTGCCCTCATCACCGAGCGCAAAATCAGGCGCGTACCGCAGCGTGGCGGAGCCACGTACTGAGATCACGTCCTTCATCGAACAGCACAACGCCGTCCCCTGCCCATTCCGATGGACCAAATCAGCTGACGACATTCTCAGCTCCATCGAACGCTTCTGTGTCAGAAGGCCTAAAAGGCCATGAACTTCTGGTTTAGGACACTAGATTATGCGCGATGTCCCGCGTACGGATTTTCGCCCGAAACGTCCGCGCGCCTATTGCTGCGCCGATCGCGGGCAAATTTCCAGAGGAAAATGAACTCCCAACGCAAGGCTGTCGAGTGGCGGTGTGCTGCCCCCAGCGCGCTCGCGAAAATTTCGCGCTTCAGGCTACGGTCATGTACCGCAGGTGATGATCCCGCAGCTGAGGCGGTTATCCCGGCATCACTGTCTTCAGCAGCACAGCAGCTGCGATGGGAGTGGACCCGAGGCGACATGGGCTTGTGCATCGGGAAAAACGCTCTTGGTCAGCTACTCGTCAGCGAAGCGGTTTAGCCAGGAAGGCTGCGCATTCTCGACTCTTTTATCGGAGATAAAATATGACGGGCATCGGCCGAGCTGGCAAATCGTACGTTGGAGCTGCAGGAGCCGACAGCACTGGGGTATCGAGCAGTTCGAGCCTGGAGTTCGGCCTCGTCCGTGGGGAACGCAGTCAATCTTTCGAGGCCGTCGTGGAGCGGATGCGCTCCGGGCCTCAAGATAGAACCGCGCCGCTCGTGAACCGGCAACCAACTTCGGATGTGGCGGCGCCAACACGAGATGAGGTTAAGGCAGCAAAGCGAACGTTGGACAGCCTGCTTGAGGACCTCAATACTTGTCGTAGGGCAGCCACGCACGGCCGGACCTTGTCCGAGAGGCAAGAGCTGATCGATCAAGTCGTTAAAGCAGGCTTAGCAGTTCTGGACTACTACGCTGCTCTGCCCCCAGGTTTGGCGCGGCGCATTCTGCCCGACAATCGGGCTCGCCAGCTCCGCGATGAGACGCTGGGCGCGGCCGACGAATGTAACGCCGTGGCTGCTGCGATTTTCGATGACCTGGAGAAGAGCAGACATAAAGCAGCAGCCCTGCTCGGCAGGATCATCCGCACCGCTTCGCCTGACCAGCTGAACCGCGTGCTTTCAGGCGTGGAGCCCTACTATGAGCACTGCATGGAGTGGTGGAGAAAGAGGGCATTGCGCTCGGAGCGGATGCAGTCCGTTTGCGCGGCTACTGCCGAGTTACCAAGCAGCACGCCCGAGTTGCGGAAGTCCGAAGAGGCCGCGCTACGACTGCATACCGGCTATGCACTCAACACGAAGTACAAGTATCTGGAATCGCAGATCACTCTCGCGCAGCTCTCCCTAGCGAGCAGGTTGGGACCAGCCGTCAAAGACGCCCTTATCGATGGAGACGGGCGGGTGCGTCTGCTCGGGACCTTCATCGAGGATGTTGTTCCGGCATTGGCCTCGACGGCCGAGGCCGTGATGAACCGCAACGGAGCGCCGCTTGACGCTGAGCACCGCGACGTTCTGGAAGGAGTCATGGAGCGGCTTTCGGAATTTGCATCAGGAGTGAGCGGCATGATTGCCAGCCTGACGGACGCCGGAGCGGGAGCCGATCTTCCGTTAGAATTGCTGGATCAGATAGTGGAAGGTGCGTGGCTTACAGCGGACGAAGTCATGCGGCTGCTGGCACTTCAGCCAAAGACGCCAGCCACGATTGAACCGCCGGCTTGGGCTGTGCTGCCGGAACATACTGCCGGGGTGGCCGAAGGCACTGCAGCGCGCAGGAAGGGCAAAGGCAGGCGCGCAGCGGCCGCAGGCGAGGGGAGTTCGACAGCTGGGGGCGCTGAGCCGCAGCTCGCCGGGTCCGACGCTGGCACGGGCTCAACACGCAAGGTTATCGTACTCTCGGATTTGGGTACAAAGAAACTCACGAGCGCGGAGGAGGCCCGCGCGCGGGCGTCATTGTCGGCGAGCGGAAACCTGACGATGTGGCAGGCTCCGCCCTCCAGAGAAGCCCTGACGGGACTGCTCAAGCGATTGGACGAGCTTTTGCAGTTCGATCTGCCCGCTCAGCAAAGCGCCGTCTCGCAAGCGCGTCAGATGAAACCCGAGGACGCCGACCACGTCCTAAATATCGTCGTCGAGCGCCTCCACAGACAGGCCGCCGAGATCGAAGCCTGTGTAGCCGCGTTGGAGGAGCCTCGTCGAAGTGGCTTGCTCACGCCCGCGCAAGTGCCCGAAGTGCACGACAAGATAGTCCGGCTCAAGACGATGTATTCCGAGGTGCAGGGACAGGCAAACTCATTGAAGAGGCAAAGAGCCGCGATCATGATCGATTGCATGAAGAGCTACGGCTTTCCCTCGCAGAAATACCTTGACCGGTTGCGGGCGGCCGCGGAGTTGGAGCCTCCGGATCAACCGCGCGCGTTGAGCGGCGATCCGGGGACGCTGTTCGAGATTAAGCTGCGGCCCAAGGCACTGCGCAACGGTGCGCCGGCGAATCCGATGTGGGTGCACATTCATACGAAGCGGCCGGTACATGCGTGGCAGTTGGCGACGGCGGCTGACGCCGACTTCGCCGCTTGCCATGTGAAATCCAATGAACAGCGCGGCTACAATCGGCACTGGCAGAGCGCGCGAGCCGCGATGGGGCACGAAAACGTCGTGATCCACCGCGGCAAGCTCACGCCTGCATTCTGTAGGTCCTTGTTGAACAACGCAGTTAGCAACCTGTCCGACGTCAGATAATTTGAGACTGATTAGGCTTTTCGCGAAGAGAGGCTCTGGGCTCATCTAAGTTAGCATTACAGTTGCATTTTTCGTCTGAGGTGAGCGCGGCGAGCGTCGGCCTGGTGAGCTCGCCGCCAGAGCGACCATGCGAGAACACGGTCGATCGAGATGCGCCGTTGAGCGAGCTTGATAGCGATGCGACGGATTTCCTGGATCGACCAGCGGATCAGGAACGATGTTTGGTGCGCCGGCGTCGCGTTTTTTTGAACGCTGGCTCAGCATTGGCCCGATGACGGATGACGGCCATCATGGCGAAGGCCAGCATGACGAGTGAGACATGGCGATGCCAGCCATGCCAGGAGCGGCTTTCGTTGTGATCAAGGCCGAGCTCGTTCTTGGCGGTTTCGAAGCTGTCCTCGATGGGCCAGCGATGGCCTTCTACCGACACCAGCTTCTGCATGGAGGTGCCCTTGGGGCACCAACTGGAGAAGAAGGCCAAGCTGCCGTCGGCGATGTTGCGGCGGATCAGAAGACCCCGCGTCCATTCCCCGGCACGGTCGTCGTTGTATTCACTGACGTCGAGATCGGCCCAACTCGAGATAGGCCCAGTCGTGCCAGCGCGGACCTTTGGTCCCTCCGCCGGACGACAGGCGGCGCCAGGCCTTCTTGGGAAGGTTCTGCGCTATCGCGGAGCGGTGCCGGCGACAGGCTGCGGCTTGCCCCAGGAACGGAACACGTGATTGGAAGCAACACCCAGAACATAGCCTTTGCCCGCCTCGCGCAGGCAGGGTTTCGATCTCGCCCGTGCCATACATGCTGTCCGCCGCCACGAACGCGAACGGCGCCTTTGCGGCGATCGCACGAGCGATCATTCGACGCGCGATCTTGGGTTGGTCGCAAAGCCCACATCGCTCGGTACATGCGGTGCTTTCAGGCGAGCGGGGGGCGTCCGTCCATTCCTTCGGCCGGTAGAGCGTGCGATCAATGAAGGCATGGCCATGCCGCGACACCACAGGAGGCAAACACTGCGATCTGGCAATTGGTGATCTTGCCCGCCGAGCCAGTGTACTGGCGTGCGACGCCGCACGACGCCTTGCCCTGTTTTAAAAACCCGGTCTCATCAATAACCAGAACCGCGTCCTCATCGGCAAGCGTTTCCAGCGCGTACTCACGCAACAATGTCGCGCAGCGCGTCGGCATCCCACTGCCCCCGACCCAGGATCGCCTGCTGGCGCCACGGGCCTGGATCGCCGGCCGCTTCAGCCCGCATCCAACGCGTCTTGCGCGGCTCGTTACCCAACAGTCCGTGGAGAAACCGCCACGCCGAGGCTGCCACCCGCTCCTGCGTAAACAGCGGACGGAGGCGTTGCTTGGCGTCTCGCAACGAGGAAGCCCACAGCGTCAGCGTATCTTCAACCGACGCACCACCAATCATCAGATCCCGAATCATCGTCACCCATGGATTCAGAACTCACCGAAAATAGAAACTGTAATGCTAGGGCGATAGGGCTGCTGCGCCTTTCGGCGCTGGCTCCGTTTGCTTCAGGCGTTCTAGGTAGCCGCGTGCGCGCGAAATCACCGCCTCGACGACCGTGTCCAGGACGGGATCGCCGCGGGCAGGCATGGCTTCGACCTCGGCCTTGGCCACCATTGCATGGTGCGTCACGGCCTGAGCAATCTCGGAGACGCGACGGATCGTCTGTGTTGGAGAGAGCTTGCAGTCGATGGCGAAGCGCTCCCAGTGGTTGCGTCCAAGCTGATCAGCCTGCTTCTGCCCGCCGATCTTCTGCGCCATGTTGGGTGTGATCTTCGGATATGGCGCCGCACAGACGATGTCGTAGCCTGGCGCCATGACGGCGCCGCGCGCCGATAGCATCAGCGAGTAATTTTTGGCATGGGAATCCGTGTTCCACACCATTGGATTGAAGATGGCAAGGTCGACGAAGCGGGCGGTTTCCTGTGCTGTCATGTGGCGCTGGGTCACGCCGACCATGTCGGCCAATGATGGTCCTTTTAGGCCTCTATCGTTGTTCTGGTACTTGGCAGCTGGCGGTCGGCCCAGGGCTTGGCAGAAGTCCTCCTGATGCAGCCGCCGCCACCTCTTGCCGTCATGACGGCGGTCATAGCGCTCAACCAGCAGGTAGCTACGTTCGCCTGCCGTCCCGGTCGTCACCTTCGGCGTCGGGATTCCGATCATGCGCGCGAGCGTCAGGCAGAATGCCTCGTTCTGGACGGCGCCAGGCAAGCGCTCGCCATCGGGCTTGATGATGTGGGTCGATGGCGCGCCGTCGATCGGTATGTACAGGGTGTCGCCATCCAGAGCGACGGCGAGCTTCGTCTGCACACCGGCAAGCGACATCGACACGCCATCTTCGCCGACGAGGAAGGGCTTGTGGGGTAGCTCATTGATGATGCGCTCGAGCGCGGCCTTGTCGGGGATCTCTCGCCATTTTCCGGCGATCAGCCCGGTGCCAGGCTGTCCGACGGAGAGCGCGCCGGCGATGTCGCGGCCCATCTCGGCAAGAAGACCGATGACATCGGCCGGCGACTTGCCCAGCATATGACCTACGATCCCGAGAGTTGCGTTCTCCGGCAGCAGATTTGCCGCCCATGGCAGAATTGCCGAGGCATCGTGCGACGCCCGCGAGAGCGGCATGGTGAGCGATACAGGGAAGGCGCCGGTCAGCCCGCGCCAGGATTCGGCATAGGTGAAGCCTGACGCTTCGTCGGCGGTCGTGATCCAGCCGACCTCTCGCGTCTCAAAGTAGACCGGAAGACGGTCCATGAGGCTCCTCCTCGTCGCTGTCGGGAATGTCCGGTGTCTCGGAAGTGTTCGCGCGGCGGGCTTGGGCATCCTTGAGAACATCCTGGATGCGCAGCCCGAGCACGTTTGCCACGTGCAGGCTGCGCCCGAGCTGACAGGTGCTTTTTCCGGCCTCGAGGTCAACGATGAAGCGCTTTCCTGTCCCGCTCACCATGGCCAGCTCGTCCTGCCGGAGGCCCTGGCGTTTGCGTTCTGCCTGGATGAGGCGACCGAATGCTGCAGCGAACTCGGCGGCTTGGCGCGCGACACCGGTCTCGCCAGGAGCGTCGTTTCCGCCTGAGGGGGGAGTGCCCTTTGGAGGCGTGTTCATAGCTCTCTCGTCGTAAAGTTACTGAACGGGAACTTTATGAGCTGAAACGGCGGTTGTCCAGCAAAAAGTTACCGAGCGGGAATTTTCACGCAGTTCCAACAGGAGGGCAAAAGGTTACCGAACGGGAACTTTAACCGCAAGCCGGGGTGGGGCGACCCAGAAAGATACCGCTCGGTAACTCTGCTGCCAATACCAACTCGGTTCTTTGGAAATCGATGACGACCCGAGGGAATCCCCGCTCATCCCGTCGAGCGAAACATGGTCCTTGGCGTCCACTCGATGTGGCGACCTCCTCACGTTCGGCGAATGAGGTAGCGTCCTAATAGAGGTTTTGACGATCGCGATAAATGTGTCGGGGTCATACCGCCCGCTCGTGCAGTTGGCAGACAATATTGTGTAACCCTGCGCGAACGCTTTCTCACCGCGGAAAGACAATCATTCCAGACCCATCAACAATCGCTGTCGATTTGGATCATGCTGCGTGAGAACGATAGCACTTTACCTGAGTTAAGTGCCGCGCGCGCTTCGCAGCCGGGGTGGCAGCCAAGGCGACTGCTGCGTCACGCTGTGCGTCGATTGGATCTGCCGTTCCTGCGTCGCCGCGGCCTCTGATGGCGACTGCGCGGAGGAATAAGCAATTGGTCGCATCCGTGACCGCTTGCGTAGCGACTTCGCCGTACGAGAAATAGATGGTTGATCAGGGCATGTCACGTAGCTCAATGCAGGCATGGCGCGGATTGACAATCCTCAAGGAAGCCCATCTAGCAACTTACTTCCAGCTCGTCATGTTGTGCTTGGGACGCCAGGAAATCCGCTCGACAGCGGTGGAGGCTGTTCAGACCGGTAATTTGCGCATCTGACGAGCTTCATCGAGTCCGCCCACCCTCATCAGCTCTCTCGCCTTGCGTTCCATGAATTCAGCTGAGCAACGTGAGGAGTTGAGATAACCAATGGTCTCTAGTCTATCGGCTTCGATCAGCCCGTCCGCCGAACTTACTCAGAACAAAGCCGCCTCGATGCATAGGTGTATTCAAGGGCGAGTTGACGCGCATCTTCCATGAGATTGGCCGCGGCGCTATGTCCGCCGTCGATGTTCTCGTAATAGAAGTAAGGCTGGCCCAGCGTGGCGAGCTTCGCGGCAGCTTTGCGGCCGTGCGCTGGATGCGTGCGGTCGTCCTTGGTTGAGGTAATAATTAAGGGAGCGGGATAGGTCTTGCCCGCCACCAGCTTCTGGTATGGCGAGTAGCCTTCGATCCACGCACGCTGCTCGGCAATGGCGGGGTCACCGTACTCGCCGATCCAGGAGGCGCCCGCGCCCAGCTTGGTGTATCGAAGCATGTCGAATAGCGGCACCTGGATGATCGCCGCGTTAAAGAGCTCGGGACGCTGGGTGATCGCGGCGCCAACGAGCAGGCCGCCCTGGCTGCCGCCAATCGCGCCCAGCTGGCGCGGACTCGTGATCTTCCGACGGATCAGGTCCTCGGCAACGGCAATGAAGTCATCCCATGTCGTCTGCTTCGTTGCCGCCTGGGCCGCTTGGTGCCATTGTGGACCAAACTCACCGCCCCCGCGCAGGTTCGCAACGACATAGGCATTGCCCTGTTCGAGCCATAGCCGCCCCATCGATCCCAGATCAGAGGGCAGTTGCGACTCCTGGAAACCGCCATAGCCATGGAGAAGCGTCGGGATCGTGCCGTCAAACCTTGCGTTTTTGGGCCGCACCAGAAAATAGGGAACTGACGTGCCATCACGCGAAATGGCCTCGAGCTGCTCCACCACATGGTTCGACGCATCGAACGCAGAGGGTGCCTTCTTCAATTCCTCCAAGCTTTTGCGTTCGGCATCAAAAGACCAAACTGAGGTTGGTCTGAGATAGCTCGAGACGGTGAATATGACCCGGTCGGCTTCATCGTATGTGGCTGACAGGCTGACATTTGTATCTTCTGGCAGCGGGATCGGTGTCGCCGACCAAGCTCCCTGATCGTACTTGTAGAGGAAGGCTTTACTCTGAACGTTCTCAAGGATCGTCAGAATCAAAAAGTTCCTTGTGTGAGTGAACTCGCTCAGTGCCTGCCGGGGCCCAGGCTGAAAGACGAGCGATGGTCTGGCGCGCAAAGGATCCTGTTTCCATTCATCGAGGTCATACGAGATCATCGAGCCGGCCGTGAAGCGGATGCCCTCGGACGGTGTCCAGTCCTCATCAAGTTTCACAAGCAGGCGGCCGCACGCGAGCGTGGCGATCTCGGCCTTCTTCGGCAGATTGAGCTTGATGGGCCCGTCGGGGCGGAAGACCACATACTCGGACTCGAAAGAACTGATTGCGCGGGCGGCGCCGGTCGCATGAATATGACCCTCGCTGTCACGAAGCACGAAGGGGGACGCCCCGACGTCGGTGGGCTCGCCCCGAAAGATCTCGCGAGCCTCACTGAGCGGCTGAGCACGTTTGAGCTCCTTCACCACAAAAGCGTAGCCGGCTTGCGTCAAAGTCCCCTCGCCCCAGTCCCGTGCAACAAGGATGGTGTCACCATCGACCCAGCTGACGTCCTGCTTGCCCTCGGGGAGATGAAAGCCGTCCGCGACGAACGTCTTGGCGGCGAGATCGAACTCTCGTATGGACACGGCATCCTTTCCGCCATCGGAAAGACTAATCAGGCAACGGCGGTCTTCAGGCGGAAGGCAGCTGTGACCTTGAAAGACCCAGTTTCTGTTTTCGGCGGCGGCCAAAGCGTCCACGTCAAGGATGGTTTCCCACTTTGGGTGTTGGCTACGATCGCTCTCACGCGTGGTGCGCCGCCAGACGCCGCGCACCTGATTCTCGTCTCGCCAGAACTGCTCCAAACCGCCCCCTTCGAATGGAACATCTGCGATCCGATCTTTGGCCTGCAGGATGGAGAGCGCCTGTTCGTAGAAGCGCCGATAGCGAGGATCTGACTGAAGCACCCCGAGCGTCTTCTCGTTCTCGCCGCGAGCCCAAGCCAACGCGCCTGGTCCTTCCATCTCTTCGAGCCAAAGGAATGGGTCGTCAGTCGCCGCCGCATCCGTTTGCTCCTGTGAAAGCGCGGTGGACGTGGCGCTAGCAATCGAAGGCAACACCGCGGACAAGAGTGGTGGCGTGTTCATGGACTTCTTCCCGATAAGATCGGCGGGCACGCTGGCCGGCCCTGGCGCGTCAAGCAGACGCGGCGGAAACCGTGCAAGCGCATGACATAGCGCGGCTTGCGCTATGTCATGCGCCGCTCACTGCAAGCTGCGTGCCGGCTAAGGAGTCGCAAGTTTCAGCCGTTCGGGGCTGCACGAGCATATTCCGTTGCCGCCATTGGTTGCCAAACGGACATCACAGTGTGTCGGCGGACAGCCTGTGAGACAGCCCCAGCATTTTTCGATCTTCAGTGGCAAGACTGGGACGCGGCGATGCGGCTTACCTCCGCATCCGAGGTTCTCCTGGGTGGCCTCACCTGGCAGACTTGTCGACGGGCATCACATGTAGCCGGCGACGCGCGATGGGCCTCCAGCTGGAAAGACTCGGGCGCCGTGGCGAGGTGACCGTTCTGATCGGCACAAATGGCGCAAGCGCGGAATGACGAGTCTATGGAGTAGTCAATCCTTTGGATGCAGAAGATCTTGCTCGCTCGACCCCACGATATAGACGGGCATCATAGAGCTCCTGACGTGGTCCGTCCGTCGCGCATCTTCACGCATCCGAATACCAAGTAGAAAGCTTAAGAGATTCTTCCTTCAAGCTGTCCCGGCCCGCAACCTTGGCCCTATCAGGTGTGGCCCTGCGCGGTTACACGATGCGCTTCGACTACATGCCCCTGTACCGTGATCAGGATACTCCGATGTGGTCGGCTTGATACTCTGCCCGCGGTACAAACAATACGGTTGACCAGTCTGGCAGGAGCGTGCGTCGTTTTGGCTCCGCACCTGTCGTACCCACCTCGCGGAGAATGCATATGAGCTCTACATTGCGCAACGATTGGTAGTCGCGTTGCACGCCTCGCCTCCTCCTCAAGGCCCGTGGATACTGCAACTTTGCACATCATTGATGGCGCCCTCTGGTCGTGGTCCAACTCAGTCAGCTTGACTTCGGAGTCGCCTGCCTTTCCAGAAACATCCGGATCGCGGCTTCCGCCGCGAACATGTTTAGCTTATCCTGAATCCCCTACATCACCGGAAGAACCCAACATTCGCATTGGAGGTCAGCGAAGAGGTCGCTCATAGAGCTAGCTGCGCTTCGTGAGGATTGCCCGCACTTGGTAGCGCGCAGAGCGCTAGAGTATGGGGCAACGTCTAACAGCAGCACGCTTTCGAAAATGGGTTCACGGACTATCCTTGCCGTCTTCGTGCCCGGCCTAGGCCGTCTACACCGCCTTTCCGATGACAACGAGTTTAGTACCTAAACCGCTACGATCGCCTCCCAATTTGGGACATACCGCCGCGTCCGCAGCGCGGGGACGGACCGATCAGAACGTTAACACAGGGATCCGACAGACCCTCGAGCTTTCAAGAGCGTTTTGCGCCGCGATCTCACCTCGCCTGGTGGTCCACGGCGCCCCGTGACGATCGGCGACGAAATAGAAGCACACCCTTCATAAACAGCTGCGGGCGCGTAATTTGCTTCGCATTCCGCCGGAGCAACCCAAAGTCGCGCCGTACACTTCATATCTGCATTAGGGGCAACGGAACCGATGCCCTTACCTTAGATAATACCCTGACGTCGCGCTTTGACGACGCACTAAGTCCGGCTGGACGTTTCCAGCTTTCGCATCGCATTCTTGACATGAAAGTTGACGGTGTTCTCGCTCACGTTCAGGCTGACTGCGATCTCCCAGGATGACTTCCCCTGCTCGATCCATCGCAAGCACTGTTTTTCCGGTTCCGACAGCACAACCTCTTTCACATCCGCCATGATTTTCTCCTGGAGTCGAGAGAACAGGAATGGCATCAGCAAATGCCATACCACTCAGGGGCGCCCGCAAAGTATCGGCGAATCAGGACAAGTTCTTCGGCGATTGCCGTTGCATTCGCATGAGGCTGCCATCCTGCTGTAGCCCTATCGACGGGCTTTCGACATTGTCGTCAATCCGACGGCGGCATTACGACAACTGTGGCTGTCGATATTTGCGTCTAAATCTATGTGAGCCGGATATCACCCTTTCCCTAAGCACCCCTCCCCCGAAGGAGTGTGGGAATTCTCTCTCGGGGCGTAGCACGAACTCGCGAACCCAGATCATTCATTTTGCGTCCGAAGCCCTTCTTTCCAGCCTTAGGCGCGAGGCCAATCAACCCATACCGAAAGCTTTGCGTTCTGCGCGCCTCCTATGGCGATCATGCAAGCCTTTGCCGTCCCAATAAACTACCAATGCTGGTCATTGAGCGGCATCACGCCGAAACGATATGAGCAGTGACATTGGTGCCAATCGCTCGTTTTCCAGGATTTAGGCATGCACTATCAACCACAAGCCGTTCGGCCCACCGCAGGTCATCAATGCGCGCGGCCGTCGCCTGCCGAAGTGCTTCGAGTCCAGGTCTGCTCGAATGATGAGCTCTCGTTTCTGATGGAAGCGCATGATGGCCTATCCGCCACAATCGCACAGCGGTCAGGGTTCAAGGGGCTCTGGGCGTCTGGTCTGTCGATTGCCAGCTCGCTGGGCTTTCGTGATGCCAATGAAGCTTCATGGAGCCAGCTCGTCCAGAGCGTCGAGCGCATAGTGGACTCGACAGAGCTACCTGTGCTCGTTGATGGGGATGGCGGCTTCGGCAATTTCAACAATGCTCGCCTGCTCGCACGCAAACTTCGTCAGGCTGGCGCGGCAGGCGTCTCGCTTGAGGACAGCTGCTTCCCGAAGCTGAACTCGCTCATTGGTGAGCGGCATCCGCTCGCCAATATCGATGAATTCTCCGGTCGTCTGCGGGCTGTAAAGGATGCAGTCGCCGAAAGTCTTGTTCTCGTGGCCAGGATCGAGGCGCTGATTGCCGGGCACGGATTGAACGAAGCTATCTTGCGGGCTCACGCTTATGCCGACGCGGGAGCCGATGCTATCTTGATTCATTCACGAAAGAGTACGGCGGACGAGATACTTTCGTTCGTAACCGAGTGGCGGAACCGGCTACCTGTTGTGATCGTTCCGACCACATACTATCGAACGCCAGTCTCAGCCTATCGAGATGCGCGCATCTCCACGGTCGTCTGGGCCAATCACTCCATGCGAGCTGCGGCAGCTGCGATGCGGCGCGTCTGCGATAGTATCGCAGCTCAAGAGAGCGTTGCGAGCATTGAGCCTCAGATCGCACCGCTCAGCGAGATATTCGAGCTCCTGAGGTATGACGAACTGGCCGTGGCCGAAAAGCAATATCTGCAGCCCCGCTAGTCCATGGCAGCAGGGTTTGTCACCTGAAGCTTCCTTTGTTCGAAATCTGCCGATGAGTCCCCTCACCTTTCGTCGGTCCCGCTCAGTGTCACGGAACTGTCAGCGACGTAAAACTCCTGGAGAGGCTCTCGACATGGCAAAACAGCTTTGCCTACGGCTCAAGGAAGGACACACAGCGGCTGATGCAAGTGTATACGCCGACCACGATTCATGCCTGCCTCGTTTAATCTCTGGGGTGGTCTCACAAGTCAGCGGCACCTGACACTTAACAGAGGCGCTCAGGATGCTTGCAGATCGATAGGCGGGATGAAGAAAGCGAATTGAAATGCCTGTGAATGTTCCCAAGGATGCTCTCATTCTTGCCGCTGGAGTCGGCTCTCGTCTACGGCCGCTCACGGAGCTAAGCCCAAAACCTCTAGTCCAAATCCATGGGACCCCCATCCTACACAACGCGCTACATAATCTTGGGTGTCTTGGCGTGGAACACGTAACGATCGTTGTGGGGTATCGCAAAGAGGCGATCCAAGAGGCCTGCGGCAGCCGCTTTGGCAGTGTTACGATTAACTACATCGAATCCTCCGTTTACGACCGTACTGGGAGCGCCTATTCGCTCTGGCTGGCGCGTAAC
Organism: Bradyrhizobium sp. USDA3516; assembly: GCF_057651995.1. Taxonomy (NCBI): domain Bacteria; kingdom Pseudomonadati; phylum Pseudomonadota; class Alphaproteobacteria; order Hyphomicrobiales; family Nitrobacteraceae; genus Bradyrhizobium; species Bradyrhizobium sp. USDA3516. Next base: position 192,632 of record NZ_JBYGYN010000010.1, read on the forward strand.
GCACTCCTTTCCGGAGATTACTTTGTTCTTGAGGGCGACGTCTTCTTCGAGGAAAATGTATTGCGGCAGCTGATCATCACTGAAGCGCCCAACGCGGCTGCTGTCGCTCCCTTCCATGAGCTGATGCAGGGATCGGCGGTCCTGTTGTCCGATGTTGGCTTCATCTCAGAATTTCGCTTAAAGCAAACAGCGCGAGATCTTATCGCGGGTGGCCCCCCTCTCTACAAGACGATGAATCTGTTACGGCTGTCCGCGTCTACTCTGCGGACAGAGGTCATTCCTGCCCTAGACGATATGATCAGGGCCGGAGCTACCCAAGCCTACACCGAGGAGCTTCTTTCCTATCTGGTGGAAACACGAGGCCTGCTGCTTGCTGCGGTGAGATGCGATGGCCTGAGGTGGTACGAGATCGATGACGCGGAGGATCTGCGTACCGCCGAGCGCATCTTCGCAGAAGCCGACCACTTTTGATCCTATCGCCCAGGGGTGAAGTTCAAGACGGACATGGAAAGTTTGTCGCTGCGCGTCTACGACATTCGGGGCTGCCTCTGAGGCCGGGCGGGTAAGAACGGCCAAGAACCGTAAGCTTGACGGAGGCCGCAATCAAAGCGGCCGCCCATTGTCTTAGCAGAACGCAAGCGCTCGTCCCGGCATACAATGTAAAAACACATCCCAAGCGATGATGGCAGCGAAACAGTCATTTTAGCCGCGGCCGCTTTGACCGCAGGAATGGGACGACAGCTAGACCTTGAAGGAGGGAGATGACTTCAATTTGCTCGCTTGCGCTTTTCCGGATCGAGACTTTCCTGCAAGCGACTGCTCCGCGGAACTAATCTCTTTGAAGTCGAATCTGAAGCTGATTCTTGGTGCGCAAAGTACATTCTCGCCAAATTTGATCGGAACACGGCCGGAGCAATCAAGGCCCTCTTTGACGAAGACCGGCGCCGAAGTGGACATTTCAAGCAGGCGCGCCTCATGGGCGAAGGGCAGACGCGCACTTATCGTCACCCATTGCTGCGAGTAGTCGTCAATTCCGATGCGCCTGAGAGCTGTCGAGATCGAGTTGGTGCCAGAGAATTTATCCAGCAGTCCTGGAGTGCGTTTCGCCGGAAAGTAGCTATGCGCGATGACGATTGGGATCTCGTCTTGGTAACTCAGCGTGTCGATGCGCAGCACATCGTCACCGGCCTGCAAGTCGAGGTAGCCGGCCAACCGCTCGTCTGCCGGTACCGTTGCAGCAGACAGGATCTTACGACGTGCCAAGCGGCCTTGCGAGATGAGATTATCGGTCAGCCGGGTTTGAGGGGAGAGAAGATAGGTTGTTGGATGTTCGACAACGAAGGTGCCTCTCCCCTGCTCGACACGAAGCAATCCTTCCTGCTCAAGTCTCCGAATGGCGTATCTTACGGTGTGCCGGTTGACACCATATTTGAGAGCAAGCTCGACGTCGTTCGGAAGCTTTTCGCCTGGCCGAAATCGGCTCGACGCAATAGCTTCTTCGATGTTCGATCGAACAAATTCCCAGCGCTTTCCTTGATACATAGGGCAAATAGTCCGTGGTTCAGGTGTTCAACTGCGTCGGATTAGCGTCAGGTCTATCGTTCTTCGGTTGCGCCAGCCGCGTTACGGCCGCTCCCCTCAGATAAAGGCGCTGTCCGTAACGCTCCCGGAAGACAGTTGCCCGGCGCGCTGAAGAGGCAACTGAGACGCTCGCATCTTCGACATCATACTGGCTTGAGTCCTCGCGATCTTGCAAAGCTTCATCAATGATACGGCCCTGCACTGTCGAGGGTAGCGGCAGTCTCAAGCTGGAAAGGATCGTCGGTACCAGGTCAACGATGCTGGTTGGGACAGCAGCAACTCCGGTTTTAAAGCCATTGCCAGCAAGGATGCATAATGAAGACAGCTCGTTCGCCGAAAGCCCGCCGTGCATGCCAACGCCGATCGGATAGGCTCCATCGTAGTACACGGCGTCGGGCGGAGCATTCCGATTGGCCGCGCTGCAATCGGCGAGAACAAACGACAGATCCGCGCTTCGTTGGTGTTCGGCCATGACAGCCGAAAGCGGGAGGGTGTTGGCGAGAAGTGGAGACCCATCAGCGGCCTTACGTGAGAAAGCCACGCCAAACCATGGCTCCTCGGAAAGGCTGTGATACATCTCTGTCAGAAGATGGCCTTCTTTGTCCCGGACCCAAATGTTGACAACCCTTTGAGCGGTTATTGCGGCGTCTACGTCGGGCGTGAGCTCGTATCCGACTTTGAATCCCGACCGCTGCAGGTGGTTCAATACGGAGACCTTTTCTCCAATGATGGCGTGTCCGTGATCGGATGCAAGAATAAGCTGTACTCCCTCACGCTCTCCTTTCTCGCTCCACCAAGCGAAAATGCGTCCAAATTGCCGATCGACCTCGTGGAGCACCTCACGGGCGGTAGGATGCTGAAGTCCGAACATGTGATATGTAATGTCCGGCTCCGAAAGCCACAGCAGACTGACCTCCGGAAGCGCTTCCTTCTTGAGAAACGAAAAGAATAGATCGACGACACGTTCGATGGTAGCACGCGCCGGCCGCTCGTCGGGAGGGAGCAGTGGAAACGATGACGCAGTGCGGTGAACGGCCGCAGTGCTACTGAACTTTGATGGGTCATGAACCCAGAACGCCGGCGCACCTGTCTGCCAGCTGCCCCAGCTCGAAAGTCCAAAAGAGCCCTGCGACTGAGATCCGATCGTCAGCATCGCACGACCATGAGCCGCCAAGACTTCGCCGATCGTAGTGGCGGTGAGGACGCCACCGCGTTCGCTGCCGAGCGTCAGGAGCGCCGAGAGCGAAGATCCGTCGATGGACCGACCGTTTGCCAAAAAACGGTTGCCGATGATTCCATGGGCCGAGCTATGTCCGCCCGTGGCCAGCGCGGCCGATGAAACCCGCGTCTCACTGGGAAACGATGAGGTATGGCGGGCAAGTCGAAGGCCGGTTTTGGACAGCTCGGCGAGATTCGGCGTGACTGCTTCGTCTAGCTGGTCAGGACGAAGGCCATCGAGCACGACAATTACAAATTTCATTCGGCCACCTTCCAGCTCCGATTCCGGAGCCTCAACCTACGGGAGTAGCAGCCTGCTTGTCCAGAGCTACCTAGGCACCTAGGTTTGTCATGATGGTGTCACATGGTGTGAATTATATCTCGCAGTACTCGACGGCCCCCGCAGAAAAACATTGCGCGAGTCCGCCTGGCCCAAGCGTGAGCACGTGGTTCAGAAGCTCCGCAATCTTAGTTGATGCAGCAAGAGGATGTGCAATGAATACCTGTAACCGACGCGAAATTCTCAGATTTGTCGGCGGGCTGTGCTTGCTTCCATCGACCTCTGTCTTCGCCCAAGGCGCTGGCCGAGCGGCACTGCGGATTGCAATGCAGGATCTCCGCGTCGAGCTCGATCCGCTCCATCCCCGTGCTACGGCGCTCGTGAGCTTCCGGGTACTCGAGAGTATTTACGACAAGCTCTTTGCAATCGACTATCAGCAGAACGGGCAGATTCGGCCGATGTTGGCTGAAAGCATCGAAGCCCTCGACAGCACCACATATCGCGTGTCTCTGCGAAAAGACGTTCGATTCCACGATGGCGAAGAGCTAACGGCAGAGGACGTCGCATTTACTTTTGGTGCAGAGCGTATGCTGGCAAAGGACAGTCCGGGTTTTGGCGTTGGCCAGATCAGCTTTCCATCGATGAGCGCGGTGCGGGCAACCGGTCGACATACTGTCGAGTTTAGCACCAAGGCGCCCGATCCTGTTTTTGTCAAACGCCTGACCTCCTATGGAGCCGGCATCGTCTCGAAATCGGCCTATCTGAAGGCGGCGACGTTTGATCAATGGGCCAGAGCTCCCATAGCGGCGGGGCCCTACCGGGTCGTTGAGGCCGTCGAAAACCGCTACATACGCCTTGAGGCGCACGAAGGGTACTGGGGTGGAAAACCGCCGCTGAAGGGGATCGAGTTTCGAATGGTGCGGGAGCCGGCGGCACGCGTCGCCGGCCTTCGCGCCGGCGACTTCGATATCGTCACAACCATACCGCCGGATCAGTTCGATATCCTCGCGGCTGACAACCGTTTGGACGTGGTTGGAGGCGACACGATGTCCTTCCGCACGTTGGTCTATGATTCGGCCACGAACGATGTGCTGCGGGATCCGCGCATACGGCGCGCCATGAATCTTGCGATCGATAGGCAGACCATTGTCGATAGCATTTGGCGCAAGCGCATAAGTGTGCCGCCCTCCCATCAACATCCTGCTTACGGCGTTCTCTACAATCCTGACCGGCCAATCCCCCGGTACAATCCGGCAGAGGCGAAGCGACTTCTTGCCGAAGCCGGTTATAACGGGGCAGCAATTCCTTTCAAAACCGTCGGCAATTATTACACGGCTGAGCTTATCGAAACGCAAGCCATCGCAGCAATGTGGAGGGCTGCCGGCCTGAACGTCGACATCCAAATGAAAGAGAACTGGTCCCAGGTGGAAGACCGTCTGGGCCGCGGTGTGAACAACTCATCCGATGGAACATACTATCCCGACCCCACCGCCTCGTTCGTCTCGCGCTGGGGGTCTCAAAGCAATTTTCAGAGGGGTGGGTATTGGCGCAACGACAGATTCAACGTGCTGGAGACGACCTTGCTGAGGGCTCAGGACGCGATCGAAAGACGAGCCGCCTATCAAGAGATGCTCGACATATTCGATGAGACTGATCCACCAGGAACGGTGCTACATTCGCTTGGCGAGTTCTTCGGAAAGCGCGCCAACATCAAGTGGACACCGACCCCGACGGGTTTGATGGATTTTCGGCCAGGCGCAATCAACGTCTAGCCGAGAACGCCTTGGGCCAGACGCAGAAGAATATTGTCTGCTCGGAAGGTGGAATCATGGACCAAACCACTTCGCATGCACTTGAAGCGTCTTATGTCCAAACCTTTGAGCACGGGAATGCCGGGCGCCCAGCCATTGCGGCTGGGAACCCGCCGCTCCTGAGCATTGATGGATTGACTGTTGTTCTTGCAGACCGGCCCGAGACGCGCCTCCTGGATGCCGTTCGGTTCGAGGTGCGGAAAGGTGAGTTTTTCGCGCTTGTCGGCGAAAGCGGCAGCGGAAAAAGCGTCCTGTGTTCGACCATCATGGGAGTAGCAAGTTCCGAGCTGAGATGTCTCGGCGACATTCACATCGAAGGCAGGCCTCTTACCGATGTCGATAGGCGCCTGCGCGCGATGATCTACCAACAGCCAAGTCTATATCTTAACCCGGTCCGGAGCATTGGATTCCAGCTTCGCGAGACCGTCCAGATGATTGGCGGCTTGAGCAAGCGAGAGGCGAGCGAAAGAGCTGCAGATCTGCTCTGCGATGTGGGGATCGATGACTCCAGAGAGACGATGAGAAAATATCCGCACGAGATGTCTGGCGGAATGAATCAGCGCGTCATGATTGCAATGGCGCTCGCGATGAAGCCGAAGCTTCTCATCGCAGACGAGCCGACCTCGGCTCTCGACGTAACCACGCAAAAGCAGATCCTTGACTTGCTTGAACGGCTCCGCTCAGACATGGCAATCCTCTTTGTGACCCATGACCTGGGCGTTGCCCTGCAGCGGTCGGATCGCATTGGCGTTCTCTACGCTGGCCAGTTGGTCGAAATCGGGCGCGCCGATCTTGTCGCTCGAACACCCCTGCACCCCTATACGCGCGCGCTATTCTCCGCCGTCCCCCCGCTTTCAGCGCAGCCCCGGCGTCTGCACAGCCCTGCAGGTAGCCTCCCTGACCCTACTCAGCGACAGGCCGGCTGCAATTTCGCATCTCGGTGCTCCGGAACGATGGACATTTGCCGGCACACAAGGCCCGCCTTGCAGGGCATTCCACAACAAGTGGTGGCATGCCACAACTTGGAGGCATGAATGACGTTGCCAATCAGGCCTCCTCGCGTTCGTACACCGCGCGCGTCCTCCGAGCCCATTCTCGAGCTGCGCAATGTCGACTTTTGCTACCCGGCTGCTCGCCGCTCCGCTGCGGAGGTCCTAGGCGGCTCAAGGCTGAACAAGATCAACATGAGCATCCGTCGCGGGAAAGCCCATGGGCTGATCGGGGAGTCCGGCAGCGGCAAAAGCACAATTGCGAAGCTTCTGCTTGGCCTGACAGCGCCACAAGCGGGCCAGATCTTTTTCGATGGCGAGCTGCTAACGCGGGCTCGATTGGCTGCGTTCCGCCTGCGTGTCCAACCTGTCTTTCAGAACCCTATCGACGCACTGAACCCAGCCACCCCGATCGGGAAACAAATTATCGCGCCCCTGCTTGTGAACTTCAAAATGAAGTCTTCAGGTTGTCAGGCTCGGCTCGCTGCAGCAATTTCCGCCGTTGGCCTATCGGGCGAGATCCTTGGCAAATTGCCACATCAGATAAGCGGCGGACAGGCGCAGCGGGTCAATATAGCGCGGGCGCTTATGCTCGATCCCGAGGTTCTGATCTGTGACGAGCCCGTCTCCGCACTCGACATGACCGTTCAAGCTCAGATCCTGAACCTTCTGTCGGATCTGCGTGAGAGCCGGGGCCTTTCCCTCTTATTCATCAGCCATGATATCAGATCGGTCGCCTATCTCTGCTCAGAGATCGCCGTCCTAAAGCGCGGAACCATCGTTGAGAGCGGCTCGCGCGATCAGGTACTGCTCGACCCGAAGACGGATTACATGAAGTCCCTACTGAGGGCGGTGCCCAATTCTGAACTCGGCGTTGAAATGGCATTACCTTCAAAGCCATGTTCGCAGCCAATAGGGCGTCGGCACTTGCCGGCGGAGAGGTGAGAGCCGCATGAGGCGAAAAGCCCAGAAGGTATTTGCGAGCAAAATTGGCCGCGCATTGGTCACGCTTGTTTTGATGGTAACAAGCGTATTCATTCTTATGCGCTGCGCGGGCGATCCCGTAACCGTCTTACTCGGGCCGGATGCGACCGCGGACATGCGCGCCGCATACTCGGGCGAATTAGGGCTCGACCGCCCGATCCTGGTACAATACCTGGCCTATCTCCATAACGTCGTCCGAGGCAGCTTAGGCGTTTCTTACGTCTACCGACAGGATGCACTCGGTGTCGTTCTCAGCCATCTTCCGTTGACGCTGATGCTCACCTGCTCTGCTCTTACCTTCGCGGCGGTCACCGGCATTGCGGGAGGAATAGCTGCCGCGGTGTTTCCATCGAGCTTCATAGGCCGTGCGTGCACGATCGCGAGCCTGGTCGGATTGTGCGTTCCCAGCTTCTTTCTAGCAATCGTCCTGATGCTGATGTTCTCAATTCAGCTCAATTGGTTGCCGACCGGCGGCGCTGACAGCTGGCGCAGCTTGGGCTTGCCGGCAGTAACCATGGGGGCCGCAAGCTCGGCCGTGCTTGCCCGCTACACGCGCGTGGCCGTTCGTGAATCGCTGGATAGCCGGTATGTGTTGGCTGCGTTTGCGCGCGGCATTCCGTTCTCGCGGATATTGATCCACCACGTACTGCCCAATGCGGCGGTGCCAATACTGACCATACTTGGCCTGCTCATCGGCGGAGCCGTAACTGGTTCGACGGTCGTCGAGACGGTCTTCTCATGGCCCGGTATCGGAAATCTCTTCGTCACATCCGTCGGAAACAGAGATATTCCAGTGGTGCAAGCAATTGTCCTGCTTGCTGGCACTGCGATGATCATGACCAACCTGGCCGTCGATCTCGGTTACACCTGGGTTGATCCGCGGTCGAACTCCTCGGAGACATAGATGAGTACCGTCGGGACGCATGATTGGACTTGGCACCTCTTTCGTTCGCCGAAAGCCGGACGCGATCCGCGTAGGCCACTCAAGCTGGGACTCTATGGTGCCTCCATATGGATTATCGGATGCCTGTTGATTGCCGCACTGGCCCAGGTGATCTCCCCCTATCATCCAGCACAGATCTCGTTGGATGCACGGCTTTCGCCACCACTGCTCTTCGGCGGCACGCTGGAACATTTGTTGGGCACCGACGAGCTCGGCCGGGACGTGCTCGCTCGCTTGATATATTCGATCCAGATCAGCATGCTCGTTGCGGCTGGCGGGACCTTCATCAGTACGCTGCTCGGCGTTTTATTGGGCTTTCTCGCTGCCGAGCTTGGCGGACTGGTCGACGAAGGGGTCATGGCGCTTGTCGATATGCAGGCTGCTGTGCCGTTCATGATGACCGCACTCCTTGTCATAACAATATTTGGCAATTCCCTGGCGCTTTTTGTGTGCCTTGTGGGCTTGCACGGTTGGGAGCGCCACGCCCGCATCGCGAGAGGACTGGCTTTGACGGCCCGCAATCGGCTCCATGTGACGGCGGCGCGGACCTACAATGCTTCGCGGGTCCATATCTACGCAAGGCATATTCTGCCTGCCTGTGCACCTACCATCGTGGTCGGCATGACCCTTGGGCTCACCGAGACGGTTCTCCTGGAAAGCACCCTGAGCTTTCTGGGACTGGGGATACAACCGCCGATGTCCAGCTTGGGTAATATGGTGGGATTCGGCAGAGACTATTTGATGACCGCATGGTGGATCGCGCTGGCGCCGGGCCTCGTCATTGCAGCGATGGCGATCGCACTCATGACAATCAGCGAGTCGTTGCGCCAGATGAGACCTCGCTAAGCTTCTTTCACATCCATCTGAGGTGCCCTCATGTCGCGTCCGGACTTCGAAAGCTCAACAAATCAAATGGTCAGGAACGTTCCTCTGTATCGGCAGAAGAGGAAGTTCACTTGTGGACCATCTTCCCTGATGATGGCCATGTCCGCGCTGGACCAGCGATATCAGCCGAATGAAACAGCTGAGCTCGAGATCTGGCGCGAGGCAACCACCATTCACGGTGGCTGCGGACCGGTTGGTCTGGCATTAGCTCTCAAACGCCGCGGCTTCGCAACCCTCGTAGTCGTGAGCCATGATGGGCTTTTTCTTCAGTCTCGCGCTTCACAAGGCGGCGAGGTGGAGGTGATGCAGATTCTCCAGGAGCGAGATCTCGCCGAAGCATGCCAGCGCGGCATCCCTGTCCATATTGGCACTTACAGCCCCGACGACCTCTCGAAATGGATGGCGGTGGGGTGGTATCCCATCGTGATGGTCAGCATTGAGTTCGAAGGTAAAACCATCACTCATTGGGTGGTGGTGACCGGGGCCGACGTCGGTTACGTATCGTTCAATGATCCTCTCAAAGATCCCGCCGAGGGAGATGCTGCCACGCGCGTCGACCACGCGAGCTTTGCCAGCATGGCGGAGTTCGGTCCCGACCGGGAAAGGGCGGTCATTCTTGCTGGACTTCCAAAAATGGCGAATGTTGCGCTTCCGCTGCACAGGATTCATGCTAGCCCTCAACTTCGGCCTGACACGCCGAGCGCTTCTGGTCCCGAACGCTGATGTATTTTGGTAGCCGGTAAAAGCCCAACATAGCCACCATCAGCTGATTCAATCGGTGCCATCGGTCGCCAGCGCCGGTATATGGAGCGTCCGACACAACCAGCCCTCAGGATGGCCTGCCCTGCATCCCTACAGTGCGTCAGTCTGACGTGCGTTTTCCGGGGGCACGAACGGTTAGGGCCGCAATCATGATCGACTACCTTCACTCGTCTCTTAATGCATCAGGTCTAGTTCACCGCAGTTTCAGCTGCCCTCAGAACGCATCATGCGCACTGGATCGCAGGATCGCGCGTCCACACATTCTCCGTTTCGCCCTCTGGCATTCTCCCGCTCCTTGCCGATCCGCTCGAGGCTTACCGCTGATGGTTACCGAGTTCCGGATTGCCTTCGCCCCACCGCATCCGATCCTACAAAGATCTATGAAGATAGCTCACGAAGGAAGACTTCTAGATTGCAGATCAACCAAAGTTGTTTTCCGAATCTATCGTTGGGCGCTTGAGAGTGGCGTTCATACCATCGTCGGAGAGCGCCAACATCGAGATAATCGGCGATCGCGGGACAGTCTTTGAAGATTAAATCTCGAAACGGCGCCGAGCTCTGGTCTGTCGCCCACTTACCTAACGGCAATGGAAACCCGAGCTTCTTTCTCGTGATCACGCTTGCGGGTATTCGATCTCTGTAAAGAGTGCGCAGAGCGGCCTTGGAAACGTCAAGCGTCTCGCTAAATTTCTCAATCGAAGTCAAGGCCGCCTGAAACGGGGCGAAGGCATGCTTCCAACGCAGATGTTCGGAAGACGGCATGCGCAGAGCCAACGCAACGATACGGTGGTCTGTGAAGGGCACTCGAGACTCCACCCCGGCCGCCATTGTGGTGTTGTCGACCATTTCCAGCAGCGCCGGCAGATGATGCCGTACAAAGAATTGCCTGATACGCTCAACCGGAGTGGCGCCGCCTGAATGGTAGGCATTATTCATCCAATCGATCAGGTCCGCATCGTGAACAATGTCCTTTCTCCATGCCGGTGACCCCAGCTCCAGCTTCTCGGCTTGGGGAAAGTAGGTGTACCGCGCAAGAAAGAGGTCGAATTCGCTCGCCTTGAACTTGGGAAGGCCAATATGACGTCGCGCCGGGCGGCCAATAGCGTCAGGCAAAGCGGCTATCACTGCCTGTCGGCGAAGGTCGAAGGACAATCTGAAGATCCGGCTATATCCAAGGAATATCTCGTCGGCACCCTCCCCGGTCAGGAGAACCTTGTGAGAGTGGCTGACCGCCAGCGCGAGCAAATACATCGCCGCTTCGTTATGCATGCCGACTGGATGACCACGTAATGCGGTAAGGCGCTTAACGACATCCAGGCTCGTTGCCCCAGGCAGCCGAACCAAGACGTGGGCGAGCTTGAGGGAGTTAGCGACCTCGACAGCATAGGGGCTTTCATCGTACTCATCATCGCATACGACGCCAGTGAAGCATGTCGGCTTTTGTGAAGATTGCCTTGAAAGCTCGAAGGCCAAGACACTGGAATCGAGCCCTCCGGAAAGCAGCGCGGCGACTGGGGTGTTGGCCGCCAAATGTTCCTTCACGGCGCTGCCGATCAACGTTTCGAGAGAACTGCAATCACCGATATCATCGATGCGCGCAGGATCCCACCAACGCGTATGCTCGTGCGATTGCGCTGTGATCTTCAGCCAGGTGCCAGGTTGAAGCTTTCGAATATCTGCAAACAGCGACCTCCCGCCGAAGACGGCACGGTAGGAGAGGAAGCTTGATAATCCGACCGGATCGAGCTTTGAGCGGACTCTCGGCCAATGCAGGATGGCTGACGGCTGTGAGGCAAAGACAATTCCATTGTCTGCGCAAGCGTAGTACAACGGCTTAATTCCGAGCCGATCTCTGACGAGGAACGCTGTGCCGGTCTTTTGGTCGTATATTGCGAAAGCAAACATTCCTCGCAGACGTTTGACGCTATCAATCCCCCAACAAGCAAATGCCTTGCAAAGTACCTCCGTATCCGACTCTGTCCGAAAGCGGTATCCGAGCCTGAGCAAGTCCCGCCTTAGGTCTCGATAATTGTAGATCTCCCCATTGTAAGTGACTGTCAGGCCGAGCTCATCATCGAGGAACGGTTGATTCGACCGAGGGTCCGGATCGATGATAGAGAGCCTCCGATGCGCGAAGGCAAACGAGGACGTCACGCAACTGCCACTCGCGTCGGGCCCGCGGTGGGCGAGCCTCTGAACGCAACGCGCGAGGTTCCGTTCGGTCACTGACTTATCGGTAATCCGTCCAATGAATCCGCAAATTCCACACACAGCTAGCCCTCCTCATGCGTCCTAAGCCGACGCCCAGGCGGTCGGGTCGCCGGCTCGCCGGCACCTCTCGATAGGCTGGATGCTCCAAAAAACGCCCTCCAGAGCTAAGATCACGGTCAGGTTTCGGAGCTGCGGTGTGCTGGCAACAAACTGGCCTTCATTGACCTCCTCGAAAAGCGCGATCTCAAGTATTCCGGATTACCTGCCGCGCTGCGCGCCAAGTCAAACCTTACCCTTTGAGGCTAAACACCACGGATGAGCGTCCGAACCTCATTGGTCAGGACTCGTTCCACGAGCCACTTCGGAGGCTCAATCCGTGGTGGAAGATATAGCGCGCGGTAGAGCCGATCGAGTTCTTCGGCGCTGCGTGGAACGTCCGACGAATCCAAAAGTGCGGTCATCATGCGCATGGGATAGAAGCAGGGCTTGCGCTTATCTTGAGTGATCAACTCGTCTTGGGAGCGCCGAATGAAGGACCCGTCCAACAAACGCAGCCACACCTGGCAGAAGAGCGCGTAGCCATAACGTTGGGCTCTGGTATCCAAAGAAAGAGCTGTCTCTGAAGGCAGCACGGGGAACTGCAACTCGCCAACGATATCGCCCCTATCCACTCGCTCCGAGAGCTCGTGGACAGTCACCGCGAAGCTCTTCTCGCCATTGAGTATGGCATGCGTCCGCGCAAAACTGCCGCGATATTCAGGGAGCGGGCCTGGGTGAAGATTGATGCCTCCTCGATCAAAGCCTGCGAGGATTCGGGCAGGGAAGATCTTGTTCCACATGACACTGACGAGAAATTTTCCGAGAGGAGGAACATCGTCTATCGATTCGAAAAACGGTATGCCGAAGCGATCTGCGACTTGCCAAAGCTCCTCACTGATTTCATGCCGCCACCATGTTTTCTCGTACCGGGAAGCGCCGAGAATGCCCGCGATGTGGTCTTTGCCGCAGGTCTCGATGACAAACAGAAGACAGCGGGTCGCAAGCCCCCTGGTTCCGGCAAATACCACGCCATCAATTAAGCTCGACATTTCTCAGCCTTATCGCGTTCTAGGCCACACCGATTATGGGCCCGTTCTACTCGCAATCAGCAGTCCGGCGGACCCGGTGACCGCTACGCAGATGGTGATGACATGCACAAGAGTGCCTGAGGCTTTGATCTTGAACGGGGCGATGTGGAGCAGCGATAGCGGTACAAAGACAGCAGGAAGAACGATGCCTAGCTCAAGCGGCGCGATCGTGTGGTCAATTAGCAAGATCGCCGCGAGCACGGGCAGAGCGTAAGAGAGAGGTAGACCGGTCGAATAACCGCGATCGTCCAATCCGAAATAGTCGAAATATGCCAGGCGAAGAGCTCCGATCAATATCATGAACGCTGTGAATACCGCGGATGCTGGCAAATCGATGAAAGATGCGATGACAATTGCCGAGATGACTGATCCAAAGATGAGGTCCGAGAACGCATCGAGAGCTTTACCAATGGCTTTGGTGGCCGCTGTACGATTCTTGGTGCGCCGGGCAATTTCTCCGTCCACATCATCTGCGATAATGGCCCAGAGTCCGAGCGCTATTCCTGCCTCCTGGTGCCCTCTCACTACTAACCCCATCGCTGCTCCAGAACAAAGGATCCCCAGGGCAGTAACGGCGTTCGCGCGGTCAGATAGGTATGCGATCATCGAACCTCGATGTTACTGTTTCCGCCGAGGACGATCGAAATCACGCCCTTGCGGCCGCTTGCGCACCGCAACTACGCTTAAATTGGGAGAGGTCCGCCAGGTTCGCAAACTACCGGTCCTAGTAGGTTGCGCTTAATGCCTCCTCGAGCTAAGACGGCCGCTCTTCCCGTCGCGCGAAGCTGAGACGAGACGAGTCCGAGCATCGGCTAGCTTGGCCCTTCTCCTATACAGGCTGAAATTCAAAGGCTCCAAAGCACCGTCACCGCGAGGAGCACTCCCTGACTCGTCCTAGGCAAAGCCGCAACACACCTCAGAATGCCCCACCGATGGTGGCGTCAATCGCGATGACCAAATCAACGTGCCCCCCTCAGCCTTGTGCTTCAAGTCCAGTGCGGCTTGCGGCGCCTCGGTGTGCCGACGTTCGTCGCGCCAGTCGGCTCGCGCAGTTGATTGCGACTCGCGGATCTTGCACAGCACAACTCTGCCGGCTACGCGCCGACCTCAGCCTGGCGACCTAAACTGCGATCCTCCATCGTAGATGCCCCCGACAATTGTTTCCGGTCAAGTCTAGGGTCGTCCTCACTCTGAGGTGGAAACACACTTCTTCAACGGCTCGGCTCTCGTTTTGATCGAGCGCTCACAAATGCGAATGAAAGCGTGCTTCCTATTGCGCAGAGAGCTAGAGACGCCAATGCGAGCACGACACCGTAGTTGCTTTGGATGAAACTGAAGAAGAATGGCGCAAACGACGCCGTAGACAATCGAAACGTCGTGATCAACCCGACCCGTGTTCCATACCCGTCCGGCCCGAAGACTGCGAGCGGCAAGCTTCCACGACAGATGCTGTTTAGACCAGAGCTAAACCCAAACAAGGCAATGAAGATTACAATTCCGATGAGAGTGTGAGACGCCGACATAATGACGAATGTAGCAGCCGAGAGCATAACACATGAGAGCATGGTGAGCTGAATTGGGGATACCCTCTCGGTAAACGAGGCTGCAAATAGCCGTACCGCGACCTGGGACGGGCCGAAGAGCGTCGAAACCAACGCTGCCCGCTCCATGTCTAAACCGGTCGACGAAAGGATTGGGATCATCCGGCCGAGAAGTGCTGAGAAAACAAAGGTCGTTAGCGAAAAGCCGACCGATACCAAGACAAGATCGATCAGCTTGGAAAAGGAGCGGGCTTGCGGCCCATCTACCTTGTGCTGATGTCCAAGTGTCACGGAGGACCCGCCGAGAACGAAGTGGATTAAAGGGAGGGCGAGAAGAACATTGCAGCCTCCATAGATCCAACAGACTTGCCTCCAGGATATCGAAGCGAGCAACAGCGAGGTCAGCGGCCAAAATAGCGTTGACGAGAAAGCCACGATCAATGTCAATAGAGCAATTTGCCCTTTCGCATGAACCGCATCTCGCTGAACCAGAAACACGAATGCGGCCTCGTAAAAGAGAAAGGCCGACGCAAGCTGCATGCCGAATAGGGCGATCGCGAAAACGACCGCATTCCAAGATATTGCTGCAATTCCCAGACTAGCACCTCCAGCGAATGAGGCGACTCTCATAGTTTTGCCTGCCCCGTATCGGTCCATGAGCCGACCGGCAATCAGCGACATCAGCGCACTGGCAAACAACGCTAAGGAGAAGCAAGCGAGTATCCACTCCTCTGTGACGGCGAGGTCACGGGAAGCCTCTTTTGCGATGGCACCAACGCAATAATAAAGCGTGCCGTAGCTGATAATTCCTGCACCGCCCAATGCCACAACAATCAGCCAATCATCCTCCCAGAGGCGTCGTGATCTTCTCGGTTCCTGTAGCATATGCCGAGTGTCTGACCTAAATGCGGCTCAGCTGAGCAAAAGGCTCTGTTTGCAGCTACTTTCGTCCGACGTCCAGCCATGGTGATGATACGAAGTGTGTGGCAAGCCGACTTTCAACGGCGTTTGGTCGGGTTAACTGTGACGCCTCAGCCGGCCTCGATGTAACCGTCCACACTAAGCACACCTATCAAGCAGCCGGCATGCACTTGCATTTCCAGGGGGCCAAATACGGCTCAATCAGCTTGGCCAGGCGCGTCAAGACTAAGCGAGAATGGACATGGCTGACTTGCTGTCCACCGTGATTCTCTGCAGTTTGCTCGCACCTACCTTTAAAAAGGCCGCTGCCTAGCGCCAACTTGCACATCTTACACTATCGCGTGATTTGTTCGGGTACGCTCAGCGCGCCAAGTCGCTTGTCCGAACTGCCGCCTAAAGGTAATGCCGCTGTACTTGGGTGCGGATGCACCCAAGTGAACAACGCCCGTCAGGCTGCCATCGCGAAGCGTTCCTTCGAACTCGTAGTCTAAGCCCAAGGGATCTCCCGGCAATTGCGAAAGGAGCTTCAATTTCGATCCAATTATGTTGCCTCGGCAGCTACCCGAAACCTCGGCGCCAATGTGCGTGCCCGCAATATTCTGTCGATCCTGTAGTAGCGTGAACGCATGGACAGCGCTGCCGTGAAGAAAGTCGATAAAGACCTGCCATGCTCCCGCTAGCTCCTCGAAAGCACCCTCTGGCGGCGCCGCTGGCGCTAACGGCGGTTCTGCAATGGCATGAACGATTGAACGGCCAACGATCTCGGCTTCAACTTTGGTCAGATTGGTCGGATCGACTACGATCCGTTGGGGGCCTTGCCAACAGTCGTGCAACACAATGCGCGGCCGAGCGCTGGCCAGCTTTTTGGCGATCAGGTTGGCGTTCACTGAGAACGTCCTAACGTCCCAAGAAACTGCTAGTCGTGGATTGCAGAACGCAGAGTCCGGTTCCATTTCTTGGACATAAAGGCCAGGCACGCTCAAAAATTGCCGCTTCATGATCGAAATACACTCGCGCCATCTCTCCATCGCACGAGCAGCCCCTCCCTTTACCCATTGCTCCAACGCGACGTAAGCGCCAATGATCTCGTCTTTACCAACCTTCATTGACCGACCAAACGACTGGCCGGGAGGCCCATTTAGATACGCCGCTCTGCACAATCTTTCCGAGCCGATTAGGAAGCCGGTGGATTGCGGTCCGCTGATGTACTTCCCGCCTGAATGAATCAGCAGATCGGCACCGTTTTGAAGCCAAACGTTCGGAAATTTGGGCGCCTGTCCGGCCGCGTCTACGATCAGTGGAATTCCCAGTTTTTTGGAGCGCAGAGCGATTTGTTCGAACGATAACGCCGACTTCGCAATATCCGAGGCAACAACGCATATTGCTGCGATCTTCTCAATTTGAAGCTGTTCGAGGTCTGAGGCACGGCCGATCGGAAGCACCATGCAACCGACTGCTCGAATTGCGTGTTCGTAAGCCATTCGCTGATCAGCAGCGACAACCACCATCTTCTCGCCTCGTAACGGGAGCTTCAGCATCTTTTCTGGGTTATTACCAGCTACGCAAGCAGCGACCGCCTGGGTGACTGCTGCGGCACTTCCAGCGGTCACGAGCCCCCATTCGGCGCCGGTGAGCGCAGCCAATTTCCGTCCGATCGCTTCCGCTAGTTCATCCAGAACGACAAAGCCCTGCCCCGACGCTTCCATTGCGGCGACTACAGGTCGGGTTGGATTGCATCCGCCGTAGGAAGTACGCACGCCGGTGCAGTTAATGATCGGCTCAATGCCAAGTTCGCGGAACACTTGACCTGCGACGGGGCTGACATGCGGCGCACCATCGCATTCAATATCCAAGCTCATGCAAGCACCTCCTGTAAGGCTTGAGGGAAAAGCCGATGCGGATTGCATTGTTGACGTCAGGGAACCAAGACACCGCACAAACTCTCGAGCCTGCTAGGCTAGCACTCGCCGTCGATAAAAAGCGGCTGGAGCCAGCCTTCAAAATCTTCTTCCCGAAGTCGACTGGCCCATAGCGTCGAGGTCGCGAGCTATGCCATCCCTGGCATCCAATAGCATGCAATTTGAAGCATGCGATTTGACCGAGGCCCGTCATGCCGCTTTCCCTCGTCCGTTGACCCAAGAGGGTAACCGAACATCATTCCAGCCGGCAACGCCTGCCGAACCGCGAGGAAAGCATCAAAACTCGTGCCACTTCGCTGATTGAGCCAAGCCCTCGTTATTGGGTTTCCGTCGGTTCGGCTCTGCGAACACGTTGCAACACCTAGGTCACGAACCCAACAAACCCGACAAAGGTTGGTCTCGTTCTTTTACCGTTACCCGCTTTTGCCATTCTGATGATTTGAGCGTGAGTGCCTCATGTTGAGGCGTATCCGGCGTCGACGAGGTAGTTGGCGCATCCCGGGAGGCGTGAAACAGTCCAGCAAGACACCCGCGCGCGTCTACGCCGCGTTTACGGTTCGACGGCCTTTCGGAGCCGGGTCTTGAGCTTGGCGGAGATTTGCTCGATTGGAATGAGCTCGGGCTGTGGGGCGACAGGAAGAACAGCTTTGCGCCTTCCGGTCGGATGGCGCGCCGCGCGATCTTTCCTTTGTGGCTGCCGAGATTCTTGACGACGACAGTGTCGCCGAGCAGGAGGGGATGGCACCAACACCTATTCGACATAGGCGAGGACGCTTCGCCCTTGATCGGCCCGTCGATCACACCGGGAGCGCTGATGCGACCCCACGTTCGCGCTCTCTCTGGAGTGCTCATAGGCAACGGTGTCGTACCAATTGGGGGAACGACAGCCATAGGTCGCGCCAGCGTGCCCCCGGAAATCGCGATCACCTTTCCGCCAAAGGTATCCACTTCGGCGGCCGGAAAGCTTGCCGGCAGAATTGTCGCCATCGCGGATCACTTCCTGATCAAAGCGGGCTCCCTGACAGAAGTCCATTATTGATGCAGGTCGCTCTCGGTCTATACGAGCCGCAAGGAATGCTCTAACGAGGCCGTGGAGACACGCAGTCGCTTATAGATGCGTCCAACACGCGTGTTGAGCTCGGTTGAGCAGGGTCACAGAGTCCGCTGTCGGTGCTTCAGACGCGTTGAGGAAAACATGATCCAGCCGGTACCGACGGCAACGCCGTTCGTCGGACTGCTGGTTGAAGCAGCCCTCGACCATTTGATCTCTCGAACTCAAGAGACGCAGAAACGACTGAGGCTCGGCCGACCGGCCGGAAGGCTGAAGCGCCCGCGACAACACTATGGAGTAGTATCAACGCTGGTCGGAGCCGGGATCAGCAATTAGCGGCGCACCCCCGACCGAGATTGGGCCTTCTGACTTAGAGGGCTGGACCATTCTCTTCACCGGCCTCGATACAGGACGCGCTGCTGGTGGAGAAGGAGCCTCGGGCACAGATGTAGGGACCGGTGAATTCTGCAAAGACTCGATCTTGGCCGTCAATGCCTCGATCTGGTCGGCCATCCGCTTCAAATCGGCTTGCTGCGCACCCATGTTACGATTGAGCTCTGCAATTCCATCACTTGCCTTCTCAATTTCATCACTTGCCTTCTGTTGTCCCAATCGGATCTCCCAGAGAGCTTCCTTTTCTTCGTGTGACAAGCCTGTCATCTGAGCAGCTTCACGCGCCGATGACGTCCCGGAAAGCGTCTCGGCGCTAGTCCAATAATAGGCACCCCCAGCGCACAGGCCAATGGAGACGGCCAAAAGCACGAGGATCCAAGAAAAGCGCCTTGAAGGCCTATGCAAGTCGGGCGGCAAATCCGAGGCGTTCGCTTGATCAATCACATCCATGTCCACTTCCTATTGGCTTTTCTCGTTGACGCCATACCGGCCAACCGTCAAGTGGTACTGTCGGCGACAGCACCTCTTTGCCCAATATTGCCAGTGCTCAAGCTCAGTTCACGACGTGCTCCGCGAGCCAGCGCTACCTTGCTGCTGTTACGGCCACTTCCTTGCCGTTGAAACTCCAAGAATTGGCGGGGTTGAGTGAGCACTGACGCACCAGATGACGGATGATTTTCCTCGGACCTCCCACGATCTCTCCCCGAGGAGTGCTCCATTGTAAACGCAGACCTTCTTATGGCTTTGCCGATCCAGCGGCGAAAACGGATGGATACGGGGGCTTAAGCACCCAGCGAGGACTGATGCGAGGTCGTCGAAGTCAGCCGGTTGCTTGCGAGACGCCGGGAGGCCTTCAAACTTGCTTTCCAGCAAATCGATGCGCAATTGGCGAAGATCGCGAGAACCGATGTCGCTCTCGTCCTCTGGTTCTCGCACCGCGCCGACCATTTCGGCGACCGGGAGCGCTCGCCTCACATCAAAGTAGCCGAGCATCGGCTTACCGCGCGGACGCCGCGACCACTCTTCGGGAGATTCAGGCCGTAGGGCGCCGGGATCCGGCGTGACTTCGGGTATATGCGCCGCATTCCACTACCGAATGCAAGATAAAGGCAGCGAACGTCACCTCAAGTTGTACCAAATTACACGATCTATGTTGCTGCCCTTACGCGACTTACTTCTTTCGAGGTTTGAATATGAAGAGACTTCTAGGACTTTTGCTGCTTGCCCAATGCTTCGGGGTATCGAGCGAGGCCACCGCGCAGGGTCTTCCCGCTCCTTCATCCTGGAAGAATGAACGGGGTTCAGAACTGTTCGTTTTCTCCGCCACCAGCGGGGCAATACAAGGAACTTTCACAAACCACGCTCCCGGTTTTGCGTGCCAAGGCATCCCCTATCCCGCATCCGGAGCCGTTAGTCCCAGGGGGTTGTATTTTGTTGTTACTTTTGCCCAGTGTAATTCCTTTACCCGCTGGGTTGGCAAACTTAATGGCTCCAAAATGCCAACGTCATGGACGCTGTTTTACGTTGACCAGAACGGCAAGCCCAGCAAGTTGAAGGGCGCGGATACATTCACGCGCGTATGGTAGTCTCACTGTTCTTGCAACGTCGCGACCTTCGATTGGCGCTCCCGCGAATTTGGCTGGTCGCTGGGAGACGTTGAGGCTTGCCTTTCGTAAAGCTCTGGGCTGTCCAGCGTCACTCAGCTTGGATGCCTGGCAGCCCAATATTCCGGCGTAGCCGATGAATAGCATCAAAAGGCCCCTTCCCGCATTCGAAACGGCAGTTTAAGCTTGCGCCCACACTGTGCGACGTTCCGCGCGTTAGCATTACTCTTCATGTTCTTGTTTTGAAACGGAGCGCGGGGCTCAGCAGGGGTGCCGCTAATATATACGGCGTTCGTGTTGCGGCGTTTGGTTGACGGATGTGAGTTTTCAGCTCTCGATACTTAAGATTCTCGCCGGCCAACCGGAGGGCCGCGCCAGTCTCGCCGTCCTGAAGAATTACCTGACAGTGTTCTACACCAGCGGCCCGGAGTGGACGGCTCGCATGAAGCGACTGGCCGAGCGGGCACCAGGTCTCAATATATTCGGGCAGAAATTGGTTGAGCGAGACTCCGGGCACTGGATCATAACAGAAGGGGGACGCGCCTTTCTTGCTTCACTGGAACCTGCGGCGGTGACGATCACTCAGGAGCGAGCGCTCGAAGACACGATTGAGACGCCTCTCGCAAGTAACTCCCGCGTCTCCTCTAACGTCGGGACGCCACAATGCCAGTCGAAGACATCGCCGCCGCAATCGGCCGTCCGGGCGCGAATGCCAGTCGCCATAGCCTGCAAAGCGGAGTGCGATTGTCACGTGCACCCACCAGGTAAATGGATCGTTGCGCAAACAACGGCCAGATCGCGGTCATTTAACTGGTGATACTGACGTGGCTGATGCATGGTAAAGTGGTTTTAACGCGAAGGGCTACGCTATCATCAAGCCTGATGATGGTAGAGTCGACCTGTTCGTGCACACCAGGGCGGTTGAGAAGGCCGGCTACGCCGCTCGTGCGGAGGGGACCCGGATCGGCTTCGAGCTCAGGACAACCAGATGCCCGCAGAAGAGTCTGCGCATTGGATGATTTTAGCACTTCAGCTGCGGCGGGGAACTCTCGCTGCATCCCCTGAGCTCGGCCCGCGTGAAGTCCATCTCAAGCATGCCACGTTCCGCGCGCCTTACAGACCATGCCTTCGGCGCGCGACCAAAAACACCAGATAGCATATTTGAGCTGAGTTTTCAGGTTTCGCCGATCGTGCATCTTGTTCGAAGAGACGATGAGAGACGCCGCGCCCGTGCGAGGCTGGCTAGTACTCGGGCTCGAAGCGCGCAATTCTGCGCGGTCCATCCCAGAGCTCTACAGGATCGTCCTCGAGCAGGTCCTCAGCACGTGCCTTGGCCTCGTCCTCGGTGGCACACACTAAACCAATCGTCAGAATGATTTCGCCCTCGACTGTGAGGACTACCGCCCGAAATGTTTTCATCGACCGGAGTTACACCTGTTCCTCGTCTCTTCCTATCCTTTTGTGTTCAGAGCCTGTGATTTTGCAAACAAGCGCGATGGGGCTACGAACAGCGCCTCGATTCGGCACGGCTACCGCAGGCGTATGTTAGCAAGGTATCGCATGCAAATCATCAGACTGCCGCCATCGCTGATTACCTTTGGCCTGACTATTGAAGCAGTTTCACGTGCAGTGGCGCAATTGCGTAGTGCCGGCGTGCTCGATTTCATCGGCAATACTCAACGCGAGATCATGATTGTAGATCGGCAGCAGCTCGCGAGTTTTGGCCTGCAAAACTAGATCGTGGTGCGGGCGTGCAAGGCTAGCGAGCGGCGATGAAGGCCGGCACAGCGACCGCGGTGTTTTTGTCAGGTTCGATACCGGACGGATGGGATATCGGATCGGCATGGCATGGTGAGGCGGTGCCGGCGCTTGTGCCCGAGGACGACGAGAAGCTCACCGGGTCAGTCAGCCTGTTCGCGTGCCTCTATCAGCCCTTTCTTTGGCGTTGCCAGAATGCCTGCCACCATATAAAGGAGCCCGCGCACCGTTCGGGCCGTCTTTCAGCGGTCGCCCGCGGCGGGGCCCGTAGCTCAATGGTAAGAGCCGGCCGCTCATAACGGTCTGGTTGCAGGTTCGAGTCCTGCCGGGCCCACCAATGAGATTAAATATGAGGCCACTTTTAGAACGACTCGATTTGGGCTTTTAGAGCGACTCGATTTCGTTTTAAGAACGACTCGATTTTAGATGTGACTGAAACACCTCGCGAATTTCCGCCAGATTTTTCCGCCGATTTTTGACCGCAGAAAAACCGAGGGGGGTCTTTCGCGGCAGGGCCAGCTAAGGCGCGCCCTAGGTAGGCAGGTGGAGAGCGGCCGTGGCGGTTGGACAGATTGTCAGTAGCGACGTCGAGCCTGAGCGCCGGCGAGCGCGGGGCGCGTTGCTCCGCATCCGGCTTCTCTCGAGCCTTGGCCTCTACCCACAGGGCACAATAAGAAGCGCCAAAGGCATCTATCACCTGGATGATGAATTGGCGTTTATTGCGGTTCGGACCGACGAACAGCGAGCTCACGCATATTGGTCAGACCTCACGCTATTCGCATTCGAAGAAATACGATTTCTCTCTGCGCTTCTTCTATCCATGAGACCTGATTACGGCGTCCTACGTCTCTACCCCGGCGGTGCACATCTGACCGAAGTGGTCTCAAATGAAGCAGACCTGCACCAGCTCGCGTTGAATCTCGCGAGGGACCTCCGCCCAGCCGGAGCAGTCCCTCTCACAGGAGGTAGGACTTACTCGGTGTCGGAACAGAGGATCGACATTAAACTGTATAAAAAGCTCGTCGCCTCCATTTCCATTCGCGATCATCTCATGATGCGGGGGCTATCCGCGGTTTTGAAGGCCGACATGTTGCAGGTCCATCCCGAGTTCGCAGAAGAGGCAAATACTATTCTCTACATCGCAATGGAGGCGGCGTTTCAGCTTACGTTGAGACACCTCAAGGACTCGGGCACGGCTGACGCTACGGCTCTTGACGCTGGAGACTTCCTGTATTTGACATTCCCGAACCACTTACCTGGGAGAAAGTTTTTCGAAGATTACTATGAAGATCGCATCAAGACGTTTCATCCGCACAGCAGACTCGGCACGTTTGCTTTCCCGCCGCTGCTGGCATCGCATTCGTACGGGCTTCGTGCAGGTCTGATAGCCATGTTTCAATTTTTAATAACGAAGGATCGTTCGTACACGCTCTGGGGCTGATCGCCCCTGCCTGAGCGATGTGCGAGCCAGATCCGAGCTGCCGGCGGCGCGCCGCACTGTCTCGTCCGGACCGCTCACAACTCCTTTGCTCTGGGGACCGGCGAAAATGTAGTCGTATTTTCGTTCAGCCACCCCTGCGGTTCATGCACCAGACGCCTGCCTATTGGTGCTCCGTGACACCGCTTGTACTTGATACTCGAACCGCAAGGGCACAGCGAATTGGGCCCAACCTTCTGCGGCACTTTGCTGCTCAAAGCGATCTCGTTCGATAAAGCGAACAGGAACAGGTCATTATCGATGATTTCTTCAGGAACGGGCGGAAAACCAGCCTCGACCGCAACATTTGCGCCGACGAGTTCGCAGTAGTCCGCATCGTAGCGGACCAACGCATCTTCGGCGGGGTAAAATTGGATCATGAACTGAGCATGGCCAATCTGATAGACGCACTTGTACGCGCTCTGATAGTGGCGGATATCCGGCCGCGCATGCTCGGGCGCTGCAATGACCCACGAGCTTGAGACTGAAAAGAACATCCGCCAATGCGCCGACTGCCGGTGGAAGACCGCCACGCCCCGAGGGAGTTGCGCTTGCCGCCCAATTACATGCCGCCCATGGCGCAGCGGCACCTTCCCAACCGGCGGGTCCAAGAACGAGGTAAGAGCGAAGGCAGTCTTGAGCCCCCAGAGCGCGAACGCAGTTGATTTGCTGCTGGGAATACTCGCGGACTCACCCGGGATCAGGCCCTTCAGTGCTGGCGCGACTTCGCCCTCCAGCGCGTTCAGGCGTTCGTTGTTGCAGACGTTGCAAACACTTCCCAAAAGAAAGCTATCGAAGGAGTGGCTGCGAAACCTTGTCTGCTCAGTGAGCTGCAGGGTGGTGGTCGCTCCCGCCTCCGACTCGAAGCGGGAATAACTGATCTCGTCCTTCTGAATTCCAAATTCGCGCAGCACCCACGAAGCGAAGATGTGCTCGCGGGCTCGCGGCCGAGCTCCGTCTCTCGCCCCGATGGCGTGGTTGCAGAAGATGCATTTCTTCATGCCGACGGACGCCCTGCCATGGGAACATCATTCTCGCCTGGCCAAATTTCAATAAGCTCTAATCGCATAACAATCCGTCACCTACCCGACTGCTCGGGGCTCGATCAGCCTCGCACGTTTCATAGTGAGCAGGCGGTGAGCAATCAACTCGTCGGCTATTAACCGTAGAAACAGTGGTCCCGGCTGTTCAATATGAAGGGATCTATTCGAGCTCAATGAGCCTGAAGGTCCGCCGACGGCCTTATTGGTCTGGTACCTGCGCATGAGGGTCGTCAGCCTTGACTGATGTTTGCAGTTGGGCTGGATCAACGTTCTTACGTTTCGCCCATTCAACGAGATTGGCAGGGCGGTACTTTGGGTCGAGCCGCCATCGCGCGAAGACGCTCGCGTCGATCGTTTCGTTGACATTGATGTGGCTTCCGTCATCGCGGACCTCCGGTTCTCGGCCGATGATGCGAAAGAGAGGGCGAGAAACAATATGATATAACCCGAAACCGAATGATCCGTAGGAGTCGGCGATCGGCGCGGTCACGACATCTCCATCCAGCTCGACCTCCGAGCGGAATGAAAGTCTTTGGGATTCTGCCTTCTTCATCATCCAGCGCAGAGGCGCCTGAGCCAGCAGATCTGTCTCGTAGCCGCCACCGACGTTGGCATGAGCACCTACGAACCAGCGCTGTTCGACACCCGAAAGCGGCCGCGGCTGGGCAATGACCGCCCGGGGATCCTTTGGATGGCGGACGTCCCAGAGCGTTGGCGCGAAGTCATTGCGGTGTTCATCGATTGCGAGCGCGTGATAGCCGTTGAGGATATGGATGCGCAATCCCGTCTGTAGGTAATCAAACGAAGAACGGCTGATGCCCGGAATGTCGCCGGCCGCCAACCCAACGGATCCGACCGTGTCCCATACGCCGATTACCTTTACGTTCGTGGGCCGCGAGTATTTGAGTAGCCACCTCTCCTGCTCCGTCAGCTTGCCGATACCTCCTGAAGCTTCCATGTCCTTCAGCTTCCAAATGGTCTCCTCGTCTCCCTTCTTGTAGCGCTTGAACAGTTCGGCAACACCAATCGGCGACCCTGCCTTCAGGATGCCGTCGATGGCGATCAGTCCGGCCAGAGATCTCGCCGTATAGGCGCCGCGGCTGAAGCCAAAGATGTAGATTTCGTCGCCATCGTTGTAGTTCTCGATGAGCCACTCGTAAGCCAAGCGAATGTTCTCATCCAGACCATGTCCGAAAACTCCGCCCAGAAATCCGTTGACCCCCACCGAGTAGTAGACAATCTGAGGTACGCCGTCAGCGCCTTTGGCCGCACACAAAGCTCGCATGCGCCAGACGTTCGTGTTGCTGTCGACGCTGTTCCAAGTTCCGTCCAGAAAAAGGGCGAGACGTTTCTTCTGCTGCTCGAAGCCCGCAAAGTTGGGTTGGTTCCCGCTTTTTTCCGACGGACGGCCGATGATCACCCCGATCGCGACGATCGTCACGATGCCCAGGAAGAGGGCAAGCCAATGCGCAAGCCGCTCAATTAACCGCAGAATCTTCATCTCGATACTCCCACCCCACGGTGCTTCTCAAAGAACTGAATGCCCAGCCAAAGCGATTGCGTTGTCGTTACCGCGGGCCTGCCTTGAGCGGGCATTCTCGCATCGAGCCACAACACGCCTGGTCGCGGAGACCACGCCAAAATTCCTCGACCTTTATGCGCCGCCGGTGCTCGAGCACGACCGGACAGCCAGAACCACTGCGGTGACACTCTCTTCGAAGAAGAACTCGCCGATGCCGATCGGTACGTCCGCAAATACAGGCGCTCCGTCCGTTACGCAGTAGTCCAGTCTTCTCGTTGACCTTCGCCAGACCCGACGCGATTCGGCCGGTGCCGAATACGACTGCTTCACGGTAGTCGGACCGCAGCCCAAGCTGTTCTGCAGCACGCTCGGCGGCGAGCTCTATTTCTCCAGCTTCGCCATGTGATAGCTGCGCCTCGCCAGGCCAGCATCCCGTTTCCGCAGCTGTTTCCTGACACAAGATGAACACATGGAGCTTTTCCCACCACGCTGGTGCGTTCTTCTCGGTAATGCCCTCTCCCGCACGCAGGCCGATGCAGAAGGAGCCGTCTGGGTTGATGTGACGCTCCGGGCAGCAGGCCGGCAGCGTGCGACCTACCGGCCGCTCAAATACCGAGACCCGCCCTGCATCCTCAACGACTCTCAGCTCAAACACCCTTGTGAGCGCACCGCTACTACGCCTAGCGACCGCGTCAACCCGCGCTTCAAACGCATGGACTGGGCGGAAATCCACCCATGTCGGACAGCATCTCGCGAGCACGGCAACGGACATGTTTTGCGCCCCTTAGCTCCGAAACGGCTTCTTCGGAGATGCATGCGGGCGCGCGGCCGGCTCATGCCGCAAAATCTGCACTGCGGGTGCTTGCGGGGTCCAGAGCAGATCGGAGGCCGAATCGAACGACATCAGCCGGCCCGACGAGAAGTGCTTGCGGACCGCGGGGTCCGCGATACCGGCAGCGACCGTACCGAGCCGGATGCCGCCGTGCTCGATGGCCTGCTGTGTCCGCTCCGCCTCGATCGTCGCCTTGCTCGCCGCGCAGCGAATGCTGTCTTCACCGCGCTGTCCCAAGCGCGTCATGGGCGTTTGGCCGTACTCGATGCCAACCGCCAGATCGATGGCGGCTTTTGATCCGATCGTTTCCAAGCAGAGGTCAAAGGACGACCGCATCGCAGTCGCGCACAAGACCGCCTGCCGCACGCTCTTCGTCGCATCGTCATCGCGCTCGCCTTCGGCCACGCAGCCGTGGATGCAGTCGCCGATGAAGCGCACGCGCTTGCCTTCGAAGTCTTCCTTCAGCACCGCGTTGAGCTCTTCGCGGATAACGTGCACAATCTTCACAGCCTCGCGGATCTCATCGGACCCGCCATGGATCGCCTGGTCGACGAAGCTGGTGAAACCGTCGATATCGGCGAAGATCGAAGCCATGCCCATGCGGATCGAGTTGGCCGGCGAGAGCTCGCTGAACTTGACCGTGGACAGCGGCAGCGTAGGGCGCTTGAAGCGGAAGTCCGGCTGGGAGGCATCGAGAGCGACTTCCGAAGCCGTCCGGTCGAGACTATCGAAACCGTATTTCTTCACTGCCCCTTGGACATATGCCTCGTCGAGCGTCATGATGCCGGCGGACTTGCGCACGGCCCCTGCCGCCACACGCTTCTGGGCTGTTTCAGTCAAGAAGATACCCTGCTCGGCACCGGCGGCCACCAGCTTTGCCGCGTGGTTCGCCGGCCGCCCCAGGAAGAGCGTGTCCTTCTCGTGCGCTCCGCGGCCAGTCGTCATGGCAAGGCACTTTCCATGATCGATACCGAAGCGAATGCGCGAGGGGAACCCGTGCGCCTGACCGACCCGGTGAGCGGCCTCCGTGAGCTTGCGGGCAAGCGCCACGGCCCGCTCGATTTGGGCGGCCGGATCGCCAACCGGCGATGCGATCACCGCATGCAGACGCGCGCCGTGGTAGTCGACACGATCGCCATCGTCTCCGTCGACGATCGAGTCCCACACCCGATAGTGCATGTGCAAGAAGCCCAGAAGCCGTCGGTGTGCCGCTTCGGTCTCGTGGCCACGATCGGCAACCAAATCGTCGAAATCCAAGAGCTGTCCATAGACATGGGCACCTTCGACCACGAAGGCCTCGCGGAGCGGCATTCGGCTCAAGAGCCCGCGCTTGGTCACGATGGCGCTGTCGAGCGTCACATGGCGATCGACTGCCGGCACTGTCTTAAGATGTTCGCGGATCCTCGATTTCGCGCGATCTTGACTCCAGGACATCACCTTCTCCTCAGATGGAATAGACGTCGAGTTCGACGCCGTGCTTCACTTCCACCTTCGTCGGGCCCCGGAAGGTGTCGGGGTCTGCGCCGGACCCGACCATCAGGTCGCGCAAGGTCGGGCTGATTCTGATTTCGCCGAGTTCGAGCGATTTGGCCTGTTCGTACCTGGCTGCCGTATTGACGGCCGCCCCGAGCAGCGTGACGGCGATCCTGTTTTCGGCTCCGAAGTCGCCGAACGCGACGTCGCCGGCGTGCAAGCCGATGCGCACGCCCAGCGGCAGGCCGTGCTTCTCGAAGTAAGCCCTACAGTCGGAGGCCACCTTGAGCACGCAGGCGAGCACGGCGGCCGGCTCGCACTTCTCACGGTCGCAGGAGTCGACGAACCAGTACGCCATCGCGCCGTCGCCCATCAGTTTGTCGATCTGGCCACCGGCGGCACGTACCGCGTTGATCTGGATGGTGGCGAGTTCGCTTAGATGGGTGGCGACCTCTCTCGAAGGCATGGAGGCCGACCAGACGCTGAAGCCGGCGATGTCGCTAAACAAGATGATCGCGCGTCGGTTCTGGATGGCAGGCCGCTCGCCGCGGGTCGCCATCTTGACGAGGCCGAGAGCATCCCCGTCCGAAAAACGGCGGAGCAGCAGTTCGTGCTGCGCAGCTAGACCGCGCAATTCAGAGCGCATGTCGGTGGCCTGCTCGAGCTTGTGGTTAATGACGCTCGCCAGCGTCAGGGTCCAGATGACCTTCTCCTGATCCTGCAGCCGCTCTTGGAAAGAGGCATCAATGCACAGCAACTTGACCGGTCCGACCGCCTTGACGTCGGCCGTCCGGCTGCCGTCCTTGCCGGATAGGACATGGACGAGCCCTTGCTCACCGAAGAGTTCGCCGGGGACGCGGAACACGACGATCTGGTCGTCGGCGCGTACCTCGACCTGACCGCTGACGACGAGCCAGCAACCCTGAACGCGCTCGCCGCGCCTGCAGATCAACTCGCCGGGAAGCACGTCATGCACTGTGCCGAGGCCCGTGCGCTCAAGTGCGTCCCGGATCACCCTCGGGTCGGGACAGAACCGCTGAAGAAAGACGTCGAGCTGGTTCTCGACATCGGCAGGAAACGGCATATCTCGTCTTCCACTTTCGCGAGCAAATGATGGTAAAATGCAACCATCTTCTTTTGCGTCATGTTAAGTATGTCTATTCCGAACATACAAAACTCTATGCCGCCGGTCAATGACGGTTTATGCTGCTACTCCGAACAAGACGCGAAGAGGACGCAGCGCGTGGCAGAAACCATCCGAGATCGTATTAAGACACTGAGGAAAAAGGCAAACTTGACTCTGGACCAAGCGGCGGAGCAGGCGGGATTGAGCAAGTCTTACTTATGGGAGCTCGAAAACCGGGATCTCCCCCGCCCATCTGCGGAGAAACTTGCCGGGCTGGCACGGGCATTCAACGTGACTGTCGACTACCTTCTTGGCGGCGATTCGGTCGAGAACCTGGGCTCGGCGGAAGACAAGGCCTTCTTCCGTGAGTACCAGTCCATGACGCCAGAGGCCAAGGCGCGGTTGAGACGGCTGGCTAAAGCTCTGGACGACTGACATGAATTTCGAGGGGTGGGGACTTCAGAGGTGGGCCAACCACTTCAACCAGATGCTGAATCTCGCAAACCCGCCTGATCGATACCGCTTCGACGTCGGCCGCCTCGCCATGGAGACGAGCGCCCAAATGTTTCCGGGCGATCCGATCACGAAGGTCGAAGAAGAGGACCTTGAAGGCTTCGCCGGTGCGCTGGTCCCAGCTGATTCCCGGACTAAGTGGGGCATCGTATATGGCGGCGGGCAATCGCCTGGGCGCCGCCGATTTACGACGGCACACGAATTTGGCCATTACCTCCTCCACCGCAAAAAGTATCCAAACGGCATTCACTCGAGCGAGGCCGACGTCGACGGCCGAACCAAGATCGAGGTTGAGCGGGAAGCGAATGAGTTCGCCGCGTGGCTCCTTATGCCGCTGGACGATTTCCGAAAGCAGATTTCGCCAAAGGACAAGCCGGATTTCGACACCATCGGCAACTGCGCCAACCGGTATGAGGTGTCGTTGGTCGCGGCGGTATTACGGTGGCTCAGGTACACCGAGAGACGGGCCGTGTTCGTGACCTCCGTCGATGGATACATGAAGTGGGCCTGGTCGAGTGACGTTGCTTTCAAGAGCGGGATCTTCTTCCGCACCAGCCGCGGCCCCGTCGAGCTTCCTGCCGGATCCGCCGTTGGACAGGAGCAATTCACGCCAGAAGTTCGCAGCGGCGTCGATCACGCCGCGGGCGTTTGGTTCAACGAGGCCGTTAGGGAGCATTCGTTCAGAAGCGAGCATTACGACACGGCATACACCCTCTTGCACCTGAGAGATGCCGAGCCGAAAGTCTGGAACGAAGGGAAGCCGCTCGAAGACACATACGAGCGATTCATGAGACGCTGATTGCGACCGACGGCCGCTGCGGATCCAACGCCTCCTGCTCGAGGTGGCGCACGTCCGACCCGAACGCCAACCACTCCGCCAGGTCGCCGATCAAGCTGTCGGATCTCGCAATCGAAGCCAGGCTGGGATCCGCCTCCGCTGGCGACCCCGCTTTCTCGGCGAGCTCCTTTGTCATGAGGTGCGGTCGTGGCCCCCTGGGCAGGCTCTCTTCCAGATACCTGAAGATGCGTACCCCGCCCGCATCCACGTCACCCCAGTGGAGGAACGGGACGTCGGCCGGCACGATCGCCAGGACCTTGGCCAGAAGTTCGATAATGCCCGCCGTAGGAAAGCCGCCGGTGTACACGACCAGGCTGCCATCCTCGATCTCGCGAACCTGTCGATTGAAGCTCGCGTAGTTCTCGATGGTCAGGATGGCCGTGGGCGGCTCCAAAATAGCCAATTGCGAGAGCATCTCGGGGTGGATCGAAGCGAACGGCTTTGCGCTACCGTCGACAAGGCGCCCCCTTGCCCCTTCCACGGCCAC
The DNA here is from genome assembly GCF_057651995.1 of Bradyrhizobium sp. USDA3516. Classification (NCBI taxonomy): domain Bacteria; kingdom Pseudomonadati; phylum Pseudomonadota; class Alphaproteobacteria; order Hyphomicrobiales; family Nitrobacteraceae; genus Bradyrhizobium; species Bradyrhizobium sp. USDA3516. Next base: position 223,921 of record NZ_JBYGYN010000010.1, read on the forward strand.
CGGCCCCTTCAGATGGACAGGGTGGCTGAAACGCTCCAACCCGATGTGAGCCCAGACCACGTCGGCTGCAGCACCGGGCTGTCCGATCCGCGCGCCGAGCACGGCGGCGAGCCGCGAGGCATGCCGATCGAAGGCCTTCGTATCGTTCGTCGCCTTTTGGGAAAATGTCCGCGCGTCCAGCCCGCGCGCTTCCTGCCGGGAGATGGACGCCAGCAACGTGAAGAACTCCTTGGCGGAGTAGGCCTGGCCGGCGGTCAGGCGGTAGGCCGCCTCGCCGCGCCCCCACCTCGCCGTCATCTCCAGCAGCAGGTCGGCAACCCAGGACTCTCCAGTGCCTGCGATCGGAAGTATCTCGTCCCTGACGCGTTGCGCGGTCGCCCGCGCAGTCGACCTACCAAGATGTCTAGCGAGAAGTTCCGGGTCACGAACGCGAACCCTTTCGATCAGATGCCCCCGGTCTCTCTTGCCCCGCTGCACCTCGACGGCACCGAACCGCTCCGCCGCCGCCATCTGTTCGTGAAAACGGCTCACCTGCTGCGCCGTCGAGAGGCTGTCGTAGTCCGGAGCCGCGGACGCAGGCCGGGAACGATCCGGATTGCGCTCGCTCCGCTCCAACAGCCGTTCGAGGAATTCGACCCCGGCATCCGTCGTCCGTACGTCGGTCATTCCGCGGCCTGGTCCTGTGGGACGGCGCCGGCCTTCTCGGCAGCAATCAACTCGGCTTTGAAGACGTCAAAGCCCTTGCGATACGGGTCGGCTGCGACGATCGCCTGGCGAGCCATCTCGGTCGGAAATTCGGTGTCGATCATGACCTGGTTGCCCAGCCGATTCACGTTGACGACCGTGTCGACGACCTCCATGAACACGTGCCGCTTTTCATCAGGGGTAGCCAGCATGACCTGCAGACCCAGGTCGCGCATGAATTCCGAGCACTGGCCGATTGCCTTGGTATCCAGGCGATTGAAGGCCTCGTCAAAGATGGCGAGCGACAGCCCGCTTTCGCCGGTGCGCCGGTTCTGGTACGTCGCGGCCAACGAGGCGCCGATCGCGATATAGAACGGCAACTGCCCTTCGCCGCCGGATCCCGTACCGGCGCGGCTCGTCAGCGACGAGCGGATCTTGCCCTCGGCATCCTGGATGAAGAGCTCGAAGTTGAAATACTTCCGCGGATCCTCGATCTCCTCGGTCCGCGCCTCCGGCTTCGACAGGATCTCCTCGATCTGACGCACGGCGCGCATCATCGGAGAGCTCGCATCCTCGCTACGGTCTCCGAAAAGCGGCAGATTGAACTCGGGCTTTCTGGATTCCTCCACAAGCTCGATCATGTCGACGTGGGTCGGGGCCTCGAGCGCCTTGAAGTAGTAGTAGTCGCGCCCGTGGAACTGGCGATCCTTCAGGTGGCGGTTGAGCTCGTTCAGGGTGGACTTGATGCCGGTGAAGGCATCGTCGAGCCGATGGAGAAGGTCGTCCCGGAACGCCGAGGTCATCTCCGTCTCAGCGTTCCGACACTGCTCCGCGTACTGGACCAATTCATGCCCATCCAAACGGTCCTTTTCGGCGGTCGCCCACTGCTCGACGGCCGACGGCGTCGCCTCCTCGGCGGTGAACGGTGGCACGAGATGGAAGTCCTGTCCGTGCTTGTTCACGGCGCCCGTCATTTCCCTCATCAGGGTGGAGCGCCGGTTGGTAGATCGGTTCTCCCGGTCCGCCGTCAACCCGGCGATGCGGTCCGACAAGGACTCAGTCGCCATTTCGGCCACCTTCGACCGGTAGTCGCTCATCTCCCTCGATTGCGGGAATCCGTCCAGCAGCTGGCGCGCGCGGGCGCGACGTGCCCCCGCCAGGACTTCACGATTGTTCTTCATGTAGTCTTCATATGCGCCCTCGGCCCGGTCTTTCGCGCTGTGGGCCCGGGTCGACGCATCCTGTGTCTCGGTCTTGAGCCGGTTTGCCGTCTTGACCTCGGCGGCGAGGCGCTCCAGATCGGCGACGAGCTTGGGATCGCGATTCCGCTTGGCGTCTTCGATGTTTTTCCCGATTTCCGCCAGCTTGCGATCGAAAGCAGCCAATTCCTCGCCGCATCCAAAGCAGGTCAGGCCAGAGCCGCGGATGGCCTGGAATTGCGCGAACATGGCTTCGAACAGCCGTGCCTCATCCTCCGCGCGTCGGACATCTCCCGCCGATCCAGCAAGTTGCTGGAGCAATTGCTGCCGTTCGGCCTGAAGCTGTTGGCGCATCTGCTCCTGCGTGGCGCGCCCGAGCTTGAGGTACTGAGGCTTCTGCAATCGCCGGACCGTCCGACCTCCCTGCACCATGAGATCCGGCGTGATGGCGTTCTCGGCGGCGGCCATCCTATCCATGGTCTCGACCATCATCAGCCGGCCAATCCGATAGTTGAGGAAAGCTCTGGCGTGAGGGTTGTCCGTACTGATGATCTGCGCGAGAGAGCCCTTTTCAGCCGGCCTGGTATTTTCGGTCTTGGTCGTGTTGATGACTTCCGCATCCCTGAAGGAATGCTCTCCACCTTGCCGGAATATCTCCAATGCACGCACCGCCCTCGTGGGCTCGACGATCAATGCTTCCCGGGACCGACCGAGAAAAGCCTCAGCCGCCATCCGCCATTTGTCGTCGCGAATCTCGACCAACTCGCACAGCGGTGTCGCCTCGATACCGTGCGAGTCCAGCTGCTTGATGAGGTCCCGAGTGCCGCCTTCGATCGGGCTCAACCCTTGATCCATCCGCTTGAGGTTGCTGTCGATCAGTTCGATGCGGTCCTGCAGAGCCTTCGTCGCCACTCGCGCGTGAAAATGCGCGTCTGAAAACGTCTTTCGAGCCGCCTCGAGCCGATCCTGGTCGACAGCCGCAAGAGCCGCATCCAGGTGGGACGCGCTATCCTTCCAGTTCTCCGGAAGCGGCTTGTCCCACTCGGAAAGTGGAGCCCTTCCCCTCGCAACGGCCACTGCACTCAGCAGAGCATGCAAGAAGTCGTCGCGGCGAACCAACAGATTTAGATCGACGGCCTTTCTGATCAAAGCGGTGAGACCGTCGATCTCCTTGACAGGCGCCATCGCGTTGGCGCGCTGGCTCAGGGTCGCAGTCTTGTCGGACTCGTACATCTGGGCAAGCTGCTCGCCGTCGCTGGTCCTGATCGAGAGTTCGACCGTCTTGTGTTCGGCATCAAGGGTGGCATGTCTCGCTGCGGCCGCTACCGCGTCGACCTCGGCTCTGCTCGCAGCACTCCGGAGCTGCGCGACGACCTCTTCCTGCCTCCGAGCCTCCCGCCGAAACCTCTCCCATTCGAGCCGCGCGATCTGCCAGCCCGTTACCGCAATGACCCTTTCGTTTTCGACCGCACGCGCCACGATCCGGAGGATCCCGGCCAAGCTGGCGCTCTGCGCCTTCAATTCTTCGATGCGGCTGGTCAACGTGCGCCAATGTTCGATACCGCGGCGAAGCCGATCAACCTGGAGAGGCTGGACGTCGAGCACGTAGTTCCGGACGAAGTCGGTAGGATTGTCCACCGGCTTCAGCAGCAGGGCATTCCGAAAAGCCTTCTGAAAGCGCCGGGGATCGAGAGGGAAGCCCGCCGGCGACAGCGCCCTGAGCGCTTCCGCCACGAAGTCGGTCGCACTCGAGAACGCGTCGTCGACCTCGAGGTTGCGAGCGCGCAGGGCGTTGCGGACTGCATGCCACTGCAGCGTCTCGACCTCGTCGTCGCCCACCGGAGCCAGGATGTCGTCCTTCGTCATCGCAGCTTTTGCGATGAAGCGCGCTTCGCAGGCCTCGTCGCTTCTCGTCGCCGAGGCCGAGAAGGCCACGCCCAGGCTCACGGCCGAGCCGTCGGCCAGGTCCTGGAAGACCAGGATGACGTAGGTGTAGGCATGCTGGCGCGTGGGCTCTGACCGCTCGCCCTTCTCGTCTAGCGAGACGACGCCGAGACAGTAGTCCCGCAGGGTCCGCTTGCTCCGGACGTTGCTTTGAGCGCTCGGATTGAACCGGATGCTGGCCATGCTCGCACCGGAGAGCACGGTCTGCACGGCGTCGATGATCGCCGACTTTCCCGCGCCGTTCGGTCCGATGATCGCGGTCATGCCGCGCATATCGACCTGCTGAGCCCGGAACAGATACCAGTCGACCAGGATGATGCGACGGAGTTCGATCACGCCCGCACCTCGCTAGCGGTGTCGGCCTTTGCCGCCGCCGCGGTGGCGCGCGACACGAACTCCTCTAGGGAGCCGAGCGTGTCCTTGGAGACCACGATCGGCAAGGCGGGCCGCAGGAACAGCGTGAAGTTCCTGTCGTCACGGTCCTCGATCCGGACGAGCCCGCGCTGCCTGAAGCCGGCCAGGATTTCCTTCACCCGTCCGAAGTTGGGCCGCTCCCGATGAGTGCGATCTTCGTAGATCTGCAGAATCTGCTCGCTCTCGACCTCCACCTCACCGAATTCCTTCGCCTCGAACCGCGTAAAGGCCTCCTCGTAATGGAGCCGCAGCACCAGCAGGAGCAGGCTTTCGTCCAGCTTCATGCTCTGACGAGGAGGCAGTTCATTGGCGACGAGGCCGACATATCCGTCGTTCGGCCTGCCCACGACCCGGTATCCGAGCGCATCGAACAGGTTCTCGAAGTACCCTGGGTAGCGGCGGATTACCTCGTAGGAGGTCTTCGCGCCCCAGTCGTTCTCATAGATGAACTGCGCACGCCAGAGCGACTGCGCAGCTTGGCGCAGTTCCTTCTGCAGCCGCTCGCCGTCACCGCCCTCGCCATCCTCGTCGTCGATGAGCTTGGAGAGATCACGCAACATCAGCCGAGGTCCTCGTTCTCTCGATTCGGAAGGCGGTCACGTCGATCCAGTCGTTCGCGCTACGTCCTTCCTCAAGCGTGATCGTGAATTCACCCAAGCGCACGGTGCGACCGACCGAGGCCAGGTTCGGGATAGCCCTGTAGGCAAAGAGGTCCGCAATGTTCCGGATCTCGATCTCGGCGGCTGACACGACATCGCGGTCCTGCATCTGCTGACGTGCGAACTCGAGCAGCTTCTGATCGGAAACCCGCACCATCCGATCGAAGTCGGTAGTGGCCTGAACATAGGCGCGCAGATAAGGATCCTGCTTCGGCACCTTGAAGCGCGTCCGCTCGGGCGGAGCCTTCGGCGGCGGCGGAGTGTACAGCGCAAGCGCCGTGATCGGCAGACCGACATCGGGCGACCTCAAGCGGATATCGACGTCGTCGCTGTCGATTTTCGAAAGCTGCTCGATCACCCGAACGATTCTCTCGGCGGAGCCCTCCCCCATGACGTCCATGTAGTGGACGGTGGTGCGGATGCGGCGTTCGAGGCGGTCCCTGAAGTCCTCGATCTTGTCCATGAAGGGACCGACGTCCTCGAACACGCTCTTGATCTTCTCGAGTTCCGCGATGACACGTTCCTCGGCCGTGGCAATCGTGGTGCCGGCGGGCATGACGCCCTGCTCGATGTAGGCGCGCGCGATTTTTCCCAGGCGCTCGGCGTCAGCGAGCATGTCTCCCGCGAGAGACGCGATCGTCCGACGATGGCGGTAGGGGTTATTAGACGTCTTCAGCTGCTTGTAGTCGGCGATCAGCAGCCCATCGACGAAGTCCTGGAAGAACGTGCGAAGGATGGCCGCCGCGTTGGGATTGCCCAGAATGCGGTCTTCGATCTCGCGCATACCGGCCAAGATGCGGCGCATGCTGCGGGCGAACCGCGCCGCCGTCTCGTGGGCGTTAGCGAGACCCTGAGCCATGGTCTCCGGCTCCCGGAACGCAGCCTCCAGGTTGTTCTTCACGTCCACAACCGCACCGGCGACACGCACGCGGCTGCTACCGAAATCGACCACCGCGCCCAGGACCATGAAGGCGTCGGGGTTCATGTCGACGTAGGTGCGCCACTTCTCGGTCTCTTCCGTCAGCCAGCCGGTGTCGCGCAATCGATAGTAGGCGAGGTAGTGGGCCTGGCTCGTCGTCTGATCTTCTTCCGGATCGCCCTCCGAAAGATCGCCCATCGAGCCGATGCCGAACTCCGACAGCCCGATCTCGATCTGTCTCACCACCTCTTCCTTGAGCGGCGTCTCAAGGATGCGAGCCGAATAGACCCTCTCGTAGAGGCGCATCAGCAGTCGCGCATAGACGTGCTTCTTCGGCCCCGACAGCGGCTTGAACAGAGTCTCCGGAAGGTAACCAAACAGCTTCATCCATCGGTCCCCAGGCGGCGAATTGAACCGCGGCGACTACGCAACCGCAAGGAAAAAGGAAGGGTTTTCAGGGCGTTCTCTTGGCCTTCCTTCGCTTAAGGTATTCCTTGGCCGCCTGCTCCATCACGGCCCACGCCGCACAGTGCTCCTCGATGGCGGCCTGTTTGATGTCCGCGATCACATCGGGATGCATCATCATCAAAAACTGAACCCGATCGCCGATCGGCGTCCTCTTGCCCCTTTTCGGCGCCCTCTTCTTTCCAACCATCCATCCGCCCGCTGCGCATTAAGCCTCCGTTAACCATAAGGCCGGGGCGGTCCGGGCGCCAGATACGACGGCTCATCTTATATAAGAAGCTCGACACTTCTTATATAAGACGGCGCGCTAACCGCTTGACTCGAGCTGGCCTTCCTGATCAATATGTTCTTGTTTTGTTCTCATGTTGAGGTGTGGCGTCGTGATGTCGAGCAGCGTGCAGGACTGGAGGCTAGAGCTCATCGCAGCCCATCCCGACCTCTTCCGCCCGCCGGCGGGCGCCCCCCAGGGGGCGGAGGGCTATCCGGAGTGCGGAATTGGCTGGTGTGATCTCATCGACCGCTGCTGCGTCCGGATCCGGGCGGCGGTCGAAGGCGATGGCGGCATCTTCCGTTTCACGCAGATCAAGGAAAAATACGGGACTGCGAGGCTGTACTGGTCGGGCCGCCTCTCTCCGGAAGCGACCGCCCGCGTCGAGGCGGCGATCGAGCTGGCAGAGGCCCGCAGCGCCTGCACTTGCGATGTCTGCGGCGAAGTGGGCGTGCTCCGGACGGGCCGGTGGCTGAGCACCCGCTGCGACCTGCATGCGGAGGGCCGCGCCCCCGCCGAGGTCAGGCCCGGCTTCGAGAACATCCATGTCGTGCGGTACGGCCTGGGCGCGCAGCGGCGGATCGTGTGCCGCCGCTACGATCGGGACAACGACGTCTTCGTGGACGTCGACCCCGCCTCCCTCGGCATCGAGGAGGATTGAGATGGCGACTTTCCGCTGCCGCACCTGCCACCAGGAAGGCGAGTTCGTCTACGACGCGGACCACCACGCCTGCCCGCGCTGCGGCTCGATCGAGGTGCAGGTTGCGATCGGCGTCGACGAGATGCCCGACGCGCTGGTGGACGCGATCCTCGAACTCGCCGACGGGGCCGAGCCCCTCGATCGCGATCGCGGGGAGCATTGACCATGCGCCTGTGGGTCATGTCGGACATCCACGTCGAGCTGACGCGCGGCTGGGACCTGCCGACCGGTAGCGCGCGTCCGGAATTCGACGTGATGATCATCGCCGGCGACCTGATCCCGCGCGCCGAGCGCGGCGTCCGCTGGCTGCTGCAGCGCGTGCCTAATCGGCCCGTCGTCTACGTCATGGGCAATCACGAGGGCTACGGGTGCGATCTCGGGCGGACGCTCGAAAAAGCGAAGGCCTTGGCGGACGGCACGAACGTCCACGTGCTGGAGAACGAGACCGTTCGCATCGGGAACGTGACGTTCGCGGGCGCGACCCTCTGGACGGATTTCGCCCTGAACGGCGACGCGCATGCCGCCATGGTCGTCGCTGGCGACCGCATGAACGATTTCAAGAAGATCCGGATCTCGAACTACGAGCGGCGTTTCCTCCCTCATCACGCGCTTACGCGACACTTCAAGTCGCTTGCGTTTCTGCAGGAACAGATGCGCAAGGAGCGCGGCGAGGACCGCCTGGTCGTCGTCACGCACCATGCTCCGATCCGGCACGTTACCGATGAGCTCGGCGGCTCGGGCGAGGATCCGACGCTCGAACCCGCCTACCGCAGCGATCTGACGCACCTGATGATCCCGGCACGCGACGACGAACGCGGGGCGCCGCGCCGCCCGGCCGACCTTTGGATCTATGGCCACACCCACGAGTCCTGCGACGCCATGGTCGGCGAGACCCGTGTCGTGTCCAACGCGAAGGGGTACGGGCCTTGGACGCCCTCCAGGCGCACCTGGGAAAATCCACACTTCGACGAACGCCTCATCATCGAAATCTGAAAGGGAGCGGCCCATGACCGACATCGACAACCAGACGACCACCGAAGCCAACCCGTCGCTCCTCCTCCAGGTTTCGAGTGTCTCGTCATGTTCAGGCCCAAACCCCGCCGTCCCGACCTCTTCGTTTCCGCGAAAGCGCCCGTGCCGATCCCCGCGCGACACCCTGCTCTTAGAGAAGCGCTCGTGCAGGCGAGCCTCGATCCGCGGGTGCGTTCCATCGCTCACGTTCCGACGGCGCATGTTTCGTCCGCACCGCTAGAGCCCGTCGCGATCGACGCCGTCGTACTCACGCATGACGACGGCCGCTTCTACCTCGACGTGGTGCCGGCCCGTCAGGTTCGCGAGCTTGACGACGAAGGGCTCGTCCTCATCGCCTTGCGGGAGCTCGAGCTCTCGCCTCTGGTCGTCACGGCCGAGGATCTCCAGCGCGAGCCCCGCTGCAGCAACGCCCGCATCGTCTGGTCCAACCGCGGCCGCTTCGTGCCGGTGGGCCTGCGCATCCGGATCGTGCAGATCCTGCGCGACGACGGCCCGATGGAGCTCGTCCGCCTTGTCGAGCTCGTCAACAGCGACCACGACCCCTCCCTCGCTGTGATGGCGCTGGCCTGCGCTGACTTCCTCGAAATCGACCTGACGTCCGGACCACTCGGTCCCTCCAGCATGGTGAGATCTCGCACATGAAAAAGCCCACCGGCCGCCGCCCGACCGACAACGTCATCCCAATGACCCCTAAACGGCCCGAGGACCGGGCGGGCCCCTCGGGTACCGTCCTGATCGACCGCGTGTATCACGGCAAGCTCGGCCAGTTCGAGGACGGCGACGAGCGCCCGATCGAGGACAGCATCGTGCTCGACGAGGAAGACGGGCCGCCCGGCAACGACCGCCCCGACGCGACGACCGCACTGGTCGGCGCGACCTTCGAAGCCGCCACGACGCCGGATTAACGGCGCCGGCTCCGGGGTGACCCAGGCCGTGCTTGGAACGTGGACGACTGCGCACATCGCCAGGTTGCAGCATGAACGACGATGCCATCCTGAACACCCCGACTGACGATCTGGTTGAAAGGCTGGCGGAGCAATTCCGCATGGATGTCCCCGTACTCGATCGGGAGAATGCCGAAGCGGACCATTCCGAAGGCCCAGTTGAGGTCTTTGATTCATATTTCTCACGGGATTACGGCGGTGGCCCAGAGGGACGGAGAACAGTCCAGGGGAGCATCGTCGAACTGAGCGTGCCCTTCATCGGGGACAAGGAATTTTTTTACATTCAGCCGACCACCTATGACATGAACCCACCCCGCGCGCAGATCGACAAGAACCACGTTGTCCTGCGGCATTCGTCACGCGAGCTTAACGCCGAGCAAACCAATAAGGCTTTGAACGACGTGCTCAACTCGATTCAGAAGTACCTTGATTGGCAACGCAGTACGGCCGACCCCTTCAATCAACGATTAAAGCAGGGCCTGCGCGAAGCAATTGAAGCTAGAAAGGCGAAGGTCCTGAAGGACCGCAACTCCGTGGCAAATCTCGGTTTCAAGCTGAAGGGACGCGCGGACGCGCCGAGGACCTATGTGGCCCCGGTTACCCGTAGGAAAATCGTGCCGGTGATGCCGCCCAAGACAGCTCAAGCCCCGTATAAGCCCGAGCCGGTCTTGGACGATGCCAGCTATGACGACATTCTCAAGATCATCGAGAACATGACGCTGGTAATGGAGCGGAGCCCCTCTGCATTCGCGTCCATGGGCGAGGAGGACATTCGGCAGCACTTTCTCGTCCAGTTGAACGGGCAGTTTGAGGGCGCGGCTTCAGGCGAAACGTTTAACTTCACCGGCAAGACCGACATCCTTGTCCGGGTGGATGGTCGCAACATCTTCATCGCCGAGTGCAAGTTTTGGAGCGGCCCAAAGGCGTTTACAGAGACCATCGACCAACTCCTTGGCTACTTGAGCTGGCGCGACACCAAGGCGGCCGTCATCATCTTCAGCCGTAACAAAGAGTTTTCTGGCGTCCTGAAGAGCATCGAGGAGACAACCGATGCTCACCCGCACAAGAAGCGCGGACCGACCAAGGAAGGCGATAGCCGCCTGCGCTACATCTTTGGCAATCCTTCGGACCATAACCGGGAGGTCTTTCTGACCATCATGGCATGCGATGTCCCGGTCCCGAAAAGGCTTAGAGTCCGATAGCAGAAACCAAGCAATTGAGGTGGGAAATTTGCGCTCGCCCTGTCACCGACGAGCGTATCCAGGAAATGGCGCGAATGTCCGGGATGGGCCGCAAACCGAGATTGGGTTCGCCTCCGCGTCAGCGTTCTCGGTCGCCTGCTCTGTGGATCGGGATGCTACGGCCGTATCATGTTGCCTATCGGTCGTCCCGCTCCTGGCCGTGGCACGGCTCGCCTTAGAAAATATTAAAGGGCAATCTGGGTATCGAATAGATTATAGCATGGGCGGGAGCACTCATGGACGAAGAAGACAGGAGACGGGTTCACTCGTTGTTGGTCAAAGCGCAGGGTGGTCCAGATAAGCTGGAGATATTCGATGTTGAGTTGACCGACAAAGATGTCGTGTCTAGCTTCTCTTCTCGCGTCCAAGAAAATGACGGAAAATTCGTCAATCGCATTTTCATATCTCACAGACTTGGCGACGACATGAGGCTGGTTGCTCTAGAAAAAGAGCTCCAGCACCTCCTAGCCGTCGATGACGACAAGTTTGAACCGAGTAACGTTAGCCGGCTGTTCGGCTGGGTGGACGATGTTATCCCACAACGGGACAAGCCCGCGTTCTCCATCTCAGCCGTTATCGTGCCAGAGAAGAAAGTCGCGGAAGGCCTGCTTGTAAAATCAACCTCAGTTGCATGGGCAGCCATTATCGGCGAACTGGAACGCGATTGGGCCAAGGCATACGAGATTGATCCGCGAATCTGGGAAGAAATCATCGCCGGCGCGTATTCACAAGCGGGCTTTGATGAGGTGATCCTTACGCCTCGCTCTGGCGATTTTGGCCGTGATGTGATCGCTATTCGGAATGGCATCGGCTGCATAAAGATCATTGGCTCGGTGAAGGCTTATAGTCCGGGTCACCTCGTCAATCATGATGATGTGCGGTCGTTGCTGGGTGTGATGAGTGGAGAACAGAACACCTCGAAGGGCATACTTACAACAACCTCTGACTTCGCCCCCAGAATACAGACCGATCCATTCATCAAGCCGTTCCTTCCTACCCGACTGGAACTAATGAATGGCGCTCAACTGAAGAGTTGGTTAATCGGGCTGACCAAGAAAGCGACGAGGTGACCTCACGCTCGTCTCATTCACGCTTGTAAATGCATAAAGTTTGAATAACGCTCCTCTTGTCCGACGTACCTGACGCAGGCGGCTCCGGGCTGTCACTGATCGCGATGGAGTCCCCGGGATAAGGTCCGCTAAGGGGAAAAATCGGAAAAGCTCTCGCTGAGACCAAACGCGCCCTAATATTTCCGGAAGTTAGCGATGTAATATCAGCTTTCCAAATACTGCCGATGCCATTTGATCTGGCTTTCACTGACCTGATAGCGCCCGTCCATCATTGCAGCCTTATCGCGGTCAGCACCCACGATTACACGACCCAACTCCTGAATCCGGTCGAAGCAATCAAGGATTTCGCTCGAGCGTTCCAGTATGCCCTCGCTGGATATTGGTTCGCCTTTGTACGTGTACATATGTTCGACCTCATCCAACAACCTTTTGTAGTCCGCAAGGAGCGGCCTCATGAACATCAACGCGACATCCTCGACTTCGGGAGGAACGTCTTTATCGCCAAACAAAAGCTTGGTGTGTTGAAGGGCGGATTCCCACGTCCCGCTTTCCCTTCCTTGCACCAATCTCTCCTTCATCAATTCGACGAAGCTCGCCTTGCCGTACTGAAACGGTGCGTGGGGCCAGCCATTCTGGATGTAAAAATCATACATGCCGTGCGGAAACAGCGACCGGATAGTTTTGTCGCCTGCGATTTTATTTATCTCGACCGGACGAGCAGCAGCTAGCTTGTTGCTCAGATAAGCGAACATGATCTCGGCGATCTGGCGAACCGAATAAACGCCTTGAGATGCCTCACCCAAAAGCGCAGAGATCATAGTTAGTTCAGCCTTGGTGGCGAACTTTTCCAGCCATTCGGTCGAGGCACGGCGCAAGCGCACGTCAATGGGATGCGGAGGCTGCGTCAGCTTTCGAGCGTTTTCGAGCGCTACCCTGTAGCGGTGCAGCCAGTACTTCGTGCGGCTTGGCCGCTCCAGGAACACGTCGCCATAAGCCACCTCCAGCTTCCGCGCGAGCCATTCCTCCTGCTGACGCTTGAACACACCGGTTCGAGCGTCGTGCAACATCCCACCTAGGTCCGTCAAGACAGGGTGAGTGCGCGCTCTGACGCCGAACATCTCCTCCAGCATGGCTTTCTCTGCGTCGCCTTCAACGATGTACGGAGCCTGGTCTACCGAAGATGATGGGCGCAGGATCTCCAATGCGGAACAATCGCTGCCGGTATGTATCAGGCACAAGCCCGGTCAGCTCGTAGCCTTCTGCATTTTCAAAATGCAGAAAAGAGCCAATATTGAAATCAGCATCCATCTCGGGCAGGTACATTGAGTTGCCTGCCAGGAAGACAGGCACGCCGATTGAATCGACTGATGAAAGCCGAATAGCAGCACACATGGCTAGAGCGTCGGGTATCACAGATTGATGCCTGCGCGCTTGTAGACTCGCTCCACGCACTCATAAACGAGCCCGTAGTGCTGACTGATGTTTATCGGCAGGAGTCGATAGGTCTCAACGATCTTAGTCAGTTCTTTCAAGGACTCCATCACGTGGGGTGTTCTCGCGTACTCTTCTGGAATGACGACACCCAGCAGATTTTCCTTTTTCAGTGGGATATCCTGCTCCACCTGAAGTTCAATTGCCGCACCCCGATCATCGCAATCAGTGGTCGAGCCTTCCTTGTACAGTTTTGAAACCGCCAGCACCTTGGCATGACTCATGTCGAGCAAATACTCTTCCTTGAGCTTTCTCTGGTCATTGGCATCTCGGTTTACGTACCGGCGCGGCGTCTCGAAATAAAGGGAAATGAGCCGGCCGATTTGGTCCTGATCGGCGCCGACGTTGAAATCATCCAATTTGAAGGCGGTGAGATAGTCCGGCATTCTTCCCCGTTCGTAGGCGCCCGTATCGAACGGATGTATTCGCTTTAGCGGCGGTGGGGTGCTGAAGCGCATCACGAACACAGATGGCAGTTGCCACGACTCCGGGTTCAGCGCGTCCTTGCCCTTATAGGCAGCGCGGCCGACAAACAGGTAACACAGCTTCTCGCCTTTGAAGACGTTGCACTTCATAGCGAGAAGCTTCTCTTCCTCCAAGATCGGAAGCAGATGGCTCGAAGCCGTACTGTGAATCCAGGGTGGGCTCTTCGGAACAGCCAGGTTGCTGTTCGTTAGAAAGTCACGGAGGTTTACTTCTTTCGGTTTGACGACCATCGGCCAGTCCATAAGCTGCCGCAAATCACCGTGCTGCCAATGTATCAAAATCGGTTGAGACAAGTAGCTTCACAACCCGCGATCCCCACTACTCAAACGAAATGTCGGGTTATCCCGCGCGAGCCATTAGCAGCACCGTGTCGAGAGGCAGGAGTACGCCGGGGAGGACGGCCAACTAGGCCAACAAAGATAGAGCATATCATTACCGGCACCTTGAACACCTTTTCGCTCGCCCATGGCGCTGGGAAGCGCCTCACCACTTCCTTCTGCCCAACACCCGCTTCTTGGTCTCAGGCGGTTTAGCCTTCTTCATCTCGTCACGCTGAACGACGAGATGGTCCACCTTCGCCTGCATGCGGGCCAGAAGAGCTTCAGCCGAGGCCGTCCCTATTCCTGCCCGTTGAAGCTGAAGGATTTCCTTCCGCTGCCGCCCGATCTGCGCGCGCATACGCTCGATCTCGGAAGGGATGTATTCGAGTGTGGGCATGACGAAACCTGCGGTTGGTTGAACAAACCTAGAACAAAAGTCAAGATGCCCGGGTAGAAGCGGTCAGCCGCGCATATCACGGGTTGCGCGGCGTCGGCGAATCCGCAAATTGAACTTCGTTGAGCTTTGAGGGGGCGCGATGGCCGAGTTTTCTGCCGAGAAACCCTGTCGGATCTGAGCCTCGATGGTGCTAAAGGATTTTATACGCTGGGAGTGCTCCGTGAAATCGAAGGCTTAGTCGGCTGTCCTCTACTCCAGAAGTTCGATTTAATTTTCGGTACGAGCACCGGCGCGATCATCGCCGCGCTGCTAGCACTTGGAAAAACCGTCAAAGAAATAAGCAAACTCAGAGCCGTTAGGGGTGCCCGCGATCCTCGCTGTTCATACCGCCGGCGAGACGACGTTCAAGAGGGTCGGCAGAGGTTACCCGGCCGAATACAAGTCCATCCGCTGACGGTGGCGCGCTGAAGGCCCGTTCGCGGCAGTCACCGCGAAGGGCCGCTGCGCCGACAGGTTTTCCGGCGCCTGCAGTAAAAAATATTTCCGCGAGAATCTGCCAAATGCGCCCGGTCAGAGATTCGGATCCAACTGAATAGTCGGAACGGTCGGCGATCGTCTCCCTCGATTTGAGGCCCAAATCTCTACGATCAAAGGATCTAAACTTGCATACATTTGCATATGGACTGGTGACCTTGGGTTACCTGATCCTCTTCATCCAAAGCCTGGGCTCTTGATGCCAGGCCCCAGGCCGGCTTCGGCTGCCCTGCCCTAGCTTCCGTTGCGCCGGATCTCGGCGAGCCGCTGCCTAATCCGGCCTGACACGCCCTGCGTCATGACCAGGAGCAGCTTCAATTCGTCGGGCGAGAAGGACACATCGCGGATCGACTGTATATCGGTGACCGCGCTGCCCTTGAGCGGCCGCACCGAGATCGTTGACGCATCGGTGTGCGCGTATTCCTGGTTTCTCAGGTTGAGCAGGCGCTCATGGAAAGCCCATTGCGCCTTGCCGTATTGCAACAGTCTCTCCGGGAAATTGATGCCCTTCCCCCGCCCTCCGGCAAATGGACGGGCATAGGCAACAATCATCCTGGTCGTGAAGGCGATCTGTTGAATCGGCATGCTTCCCCGCCGCAGGAACGACAGGGAATGCCACCCCTTCTTGAGGATATACTGGGCGCTGGAACTGGCTATCGCCAGGTCGCCATGTGAGGCGTGCAATTTCTCATAGAGAGCGCGATCCCGCGGTAAGAGAATCAAGTCTTCAGTCATCGTGCCATCCAGGTATCACTTCAGGGCCACTTAAGGAATTTCCATGACGGACATCTTCAAATTCTGGTCGATGATCGGCAAGACCGAGACGATACATCCGCTGGATCGGCCGATCTTTGATCGCCTAAGCGATTGCCACGGCTTCGACCTGCGCTGCCTCCCCTGCAATTTCGGCGGCAAGCTGCGAACCGCCCCCGTCGTGCTGCTCTACCTGTCGCCGGGCTTCTCGGAAACAGATGTCCGAATCGCCAGATCGAAGGAAGGTCAGGAACGCTACGTCAGGCAACGCACCGGCCGGCTGGGGTTCACGGACGGTCACCCGGAAGCCGCCAGATGGCGCAAGGCGCGGCTGGCCTGGCTGGGTGAACCGGACGCCATCAGAGACAAGGTCGCCATCGCCAACATCGGCGCCTATCACTCACGCACCTTCACCGATCATCATGTTCTCGCCGCGCTGCCGTCCAGCCGGGTCATGCTCGATTGGGTGCAGTCGGTCCTGTTTGCACAAGCCGAGCGGGGTGACCGGATGGTCGTCTGCATGAGGGCGGCGAATTTCTGGGGACTTGAGACGGGACGGCGTTATGGCAAGGCCCTGTTCGCGCCGCAAACGGCCCGCAGCGGTCATATGCGGCGAGGAAAGATGCGCGACGATATCGAGCGGACGGCTCGGCGCTACCTCTAGGAGCGGCAGATTATTTTGCACCGCCGCTAACCGATTTACCGAAAGAACCGCGCCGATCGCTCCGACAATCAGATAGATGTAATCGATGCGCTTAATCCACTTGCTTCGCCATCATGTGATAGAGCGTGCGTGCGCCGCCGCGGAAGAGCGTCTCTGATATCAGGATAAACACGCAGACCCCGAAGGAGATGGTGTAGAAGGACGCGACTAAAACACCGATCAGCGCATTCATCAAAACCGTCGTCGTAAGATAAAGGCCGTCTCCCGCCATTAGGGCTGAAGACTGCGACCCGGTAGCCAGGAAATTCCGTCGCGATGTACCGGTTGAAGTGGCCGAAAAGGAACATTGCGAGGATCACGAAGCCACCGACAACGCTGTCAGTATCGAAATCGTTCATGCTTCCTCCGACCGCTTCCAGGCTCCCTCTCCAGGAGAGCGGTGCAGAGCCTCACCTAGAGTCGCGACTCCGCCGCGACCTCCATTCGTCTCTGCCAGAACGAAGAGTTGCGAAAGCGTCGGGCAGCATCTTCATACTGCCTGTATCTCATTTGTATTTGCCTGTCCCGAAATACAGTTAGCCACTGTCTATAGACTGGACCGATCGATTGGGTATCGGCGAGTTCGGTAGCTGCCGTCCAGGCTCCTTCGACAGCGTTTTGAACACCCGATCCTGAGAGTGGATCCAACGAAATGGCCGCATCACCGATAGCGACAAGCTTGCCGGCTACGGGGTCTCGAACCGATCCGGTCTGGGCATCCATACCCAAGTAATCGGAGAAATCGGGAGCTTCACCCACCTTAGACATTAATGCGGATACGCCATAAACCTCTCGGAGCATACAGATGCGTTGGGCGGCGTCCCCCGGAAGCAAATCACTATCGGTGACGAAGATCAACGTGCCGAGGGCACCGCGATGCGGCGGCGCATACCACCAGCCTTCTGCGACCGCCTCCAAGATCAGGGATCCGTCGTGTGCACGACGCGTCCATGGAAAGGCGAGAGCGACGAGCCGGTCGCTACGAATGCGACGCATTACGTTGAAGGGTCGCAAGTTCGATCGGCGTCCGGTGGCAACGAGTATCCAAACCGCCCGAGTCTGGCCTTCACAACCGTCGGATGTTACCCAACTCAGCTTGTCCTGATGGCTCGATTTGATCCTAGCGCTAACTTGTATGGCGCCGGCGAGGCTCGCTTGATGGGCAAGGGTTTCGTGCAAGGGGTGGCGATCGACCGAGCGTGCTTCCAACGCCTGGAAGAATGCGAAGTCGACAAAATCCGGCTCTTCGCACTCCCAACATCGCAGTGCCCCGATACAGGGCAGGCCGAGTTGCGCAGCACTGGGAAATCCCAGCCGCATCAGGACGTGGCGGGCTGATGGGCTGAGTATCTCCGGCGGGCGCGGCGGTCGCTCCGGAGTGTCCATGAATTGAACGACATCCCATCCACGGCGCGCCAGACATGCCGCGGCGACCGACGCGGCAGGCCCCGCACCAACCACCGCAACGCTGCAATTCGGCGGGCTAAGGCTCACGCTTGAACAATTTGAGAATCGAGCGCAGGATCACGGTCCTTCTCGACCACCTGCCCGCCTGTAGGCGTCATGACTCCGAGCTTCTGCACGTCCTTGGCCAACCGGCTATGGTCCATCGCCGGCCGCAGCCAAGGCCGCTTTACATTTTCCTCAGTCAGCACGCGATAGGGCCGTTGCGCCGGCCACCAGCTGTCCCCGCATTTCAGAAAATCTGCCTGCCACGGAAGCGCCATTAGCGCGGTCAGGTCGCCGGCACGCGAGGCCTGGTGGGACAGGCGGAATTCGAAGGCGGCATTCTCGTAGCGTCCTGGATCGGTCATGTTGATGCCGGCTTCGATGCCCGGGAAAAAACCCTGTCCGAGCGCGCCGTCCAACGCCGCGCGCGTCAGCGTATCGCAAAGCCCCCGTGACGGCGCGGCGCCGGCCCGAAACTGTCCCGCTGCCCACGAGTCGAGAGCATCGATCTGCCATGTTCGCAGTTCGAAGTCATGGAAGGCGTTCTCGACTTCGCGCACGAGCGTTGCCGTCGTTTCTCTCAGCGGCTGGAACGCCGCGCTGGCGTCGGAGAGAGCCGCCCAGTCCTGGCTGATAGTCGGCCAGGTCGGCTCCGGATCCACGTGCTGCAACGACGACGCGCGCGCGATCATCGGGCGGATGTCAGTGTCGAAGTACGGAGGAGCTGGCGCTTGCAGCCAGTGTTGATCAATCGCCATCTGTCGAATGACGTCATAAAGGGTCACAACGCCGTTGGCCGGCGGCGCGAAGTCAGGCGGCCCCACAATGACCCAAGCGCCGACGGCGTCCACCGGCTGCTGGTTCGGCAGTTGTATGGTTGCCATTACCGGACCATCCGCCACGTCGTCGAACCAGCCTGGGTTGTTATAAAAACTGTCACCGATCGGCGCATTGTCTGGGCTTTCGGAACGTCCCGAGCCGCCCAGGACAATGAGACGCTGTGCACGGTCGGTGAGGAGATGGCCCAGATTGACCGCAACGGCCCGGTAGGAGGCCCCCATGGCCACGCGGGCGGCGTTTGCGCCACTCACATTCGCGGTGGCCAACATGGCGCGGTCGAGGCGAGCCGGATCGTCGATCACGGCACGCGGTTGCGCCGGCGGCCCACCCGGACGTTGGATCGCGTCCTTCCTGTTGCAGAGAGTGACCGTCCAACGGACGACGGTACCCAGCGGGAGATTGGCCTCGATCGGCGCTGCCGGGTCGGTGACGTCGAATATCCGGAAGCGTGCGCCCTGTCGCTTCATCCGGAAATTCATATCTTTGAAACGCGTGACGGGGCGCTCCGATTCGTCCGCATTGATCTCTAGTCCGAGCCCATCCGGCTCTTCGCGACCGACGAAAAACTCTTCCGGGCTATTGCCCAGCCTTGCGAGACCGATCGGCGGATATATCGCGTAGGGCATGTCACTCTCCTTGCGGCAGATTGGGCGCACGCTGGAGATCGATCGCCGCGATGCTCTCCAGTATGACTTTTCCTGTGATGTCCGAAGAATACTCGCTCGCAGTCCTGATAACGCCAATGATCCCGTCCCGCTCCGCGAGCACGGTGTTGTAGCGCGCAGCGAATTCCGACCGGGTCGTCGGCGATTCCTGACGGCGCAGCCCATACGGAGGGCCAGCTTTCACTTGGGGGTCGGCGTCGAGCGGGCGCCTCGCCAGTTGTGCTGCCATCGGTTGGACGACGCGATTCATGCCTTCGATGCAGACATCGATCATTGCCGCCCGCACCGCGGCTGTCCGCGATTGCGACAGCGCCCAAGCCAAGTCGAGAACCAGCAGTTCATAAACAATGCTAGACAGATCGGCCCAAAGCACAGTGTAAGGATTTACGATCGCAACGGCCTCATCATCCTCGGGTTCCAGCTGGGAGCGCGTGAATGGCGTGCGCGGCAACGAGGCGGCGACGATTTGCCCGGCCTCGAAGCTGTCCAGCACGCCGAGAAACCCTTGGAAATGGGATTCTTCTGAGTTCGCTGCACCTTCGCCCTGTGCTGTGATGGCATCGATCGCCGCTAAAGCACCGGCTCTGTCGCGGACGGGAGCGACGATCAATCCCGGCACCGACCCCCACTCGCTGCCCTCTGCCCAGAACGACGCTATCTGCTCCGGGTCAACGAAATCCGCATCAGATAAGTGCCAGCCAGGCTTGAATCCGAGTCTCTGCGGCAAGCCGGCGGGATCTACATCGCTCGCCTGGAAAATCCAGCGGATGGCCGCGTACAGCGCATAAACGGGGTTCGGATCGACGCCGAGCGCCGTCACCTCGGCTTCCAGCGCCTCTACCCGGGCGCGAAGCATGTTATCCGCGATCGCCGCAGGCCGCTCGATGACGATAAATTTTGCCAAAGCGGTGCGCGACACTCTCTCGAGAACAAATGGAAGTGGATTGTAGGTGCTGCCCCGTCGCAACACGTCGCGGCCGAGATGGATGCGGGCCGGCAGGCCTTCCGGACTAATTCCCTCCAGACAAAGCAGAAGGTTCTGCGTCGTCACCAGGTGGCCCATCTCCTGCACGGCGATATGCGAAATGATCCGGCCCGCAACACCCCGAACGGACTGCGCCGCATATAGATATTGCACCATGAGGGCGTGCTCCACCTCAGCTGCCAGCATCAGCAGGCCGATCGCGTCCTCTTTTGGCGTTGCGGCAGCCTCAACCCGGGGAATACCAATTTGAACGAGAGTCTTTGCGAGCTTTTCCAACGTTGGACTGAGAGGTTGCTGTTCGCGCGCTTCCCAAAAGGTCTCGAGATGCGGAGACGCCGCGGCGTTCCAGACAATGCGTGGTAACGTCATGACATTCTCCCGACAGCGCGCTGAAGCGTCCCTACGCTAAGCTCTGCGGACTATCCGCTCGACCTCTTTCGCGGCGCTCTCTACTGTCGTTTCGGCGGAGCGCGGCAACATTTGATTGGTCCTGCCTTGCCGCAGATATGCCAACGAATGCTCGATTGCACAGCCGGCCGTATCACTAGAGCGCTTAGCTGCAGGCCGCGGCCACAGTGTAGAGCGCCCTGCGGTCCGGTCGGTTGTGACAGATGGTGCGATGAACTGCAGACAATCTTGCCGCCGGTCGTTTAGGCGATGGTGATCGCCACATCGTCGCCCGCAATGTAAGCACAACTAAAGGCCGCTTGTGCTGGCGCATCAATCGATTCGAGGCCCGCATCCGCGTGCATCGTCCTCCAAAAAGAACCCATTATGAACTGCAGAATTATCGATAAAATTTATGCTCAACCAGAGCGCGTTGTCAAGTTTACACTCTTTGGGCGAATTTGCCGCCCGACGATTTGCCCGAGTCCGAAAGCCACCGTCATGATGCCCACGGGCCGCCGGAGATCGCCGATCCACAACGCGCGCGCTGCCACCATGCCCTGAGATGTCTTGGCCATGAAGGTCGCGCCGACGCATGACGCCGCGAGCAGCGTCGCAAGCCCGTAATGTTCGGCGAGGCTGGTGGCGACACCGGTCGCCTCCGTAAGATACGCCAGGCACATGGCCAAGGGCAGGCTCGTGACGCGGGTCACCCAGTTCCAGAAGAGAATGGACGGGCCGGTCGCCAGACAAAGCGCAGGCGAGGGCATCCGATGAGCGCTCAGTATCGCGAGGGCTATAGCCGATGCGACGACCAGCGAAGTGCACCGCGAGCAGCGAGCTTCGACCATTCGCTGCGACGGTTCCACCATGGTTGCGGTAGCTACGACGATGGCGAAGGCGCCCGCCATACCCGCCGAGATACCGTACGAGGACGAAAAAAAGGGACGCCCGTCCCCACGCCCATCGCTCCCGTCAACGATCCGCCCAGGAAGAGCGTGCCGATGAGCCAGGCCGGACGATCTCCGGGAAAGCGCGCTGCGGACGCGCGAGAGCGCCGGTGAGGTATCGCGCGAAGTTGGCCGACGCGATGATGCCCGCTTCACTGGCTGTCACTCCATAAGCGTCCTGCATGACCGGCAACAGCGGCGAACACGAAGCGATCGATGCCCAACGCCGCCGCCAACGTGAACATGGGGGCAAAGGCGATCCGGAGCGGGTCGTCTCTCATCGAAAGCCTTTCCGCCCAACTGAAGCGGACCGTCGAGGCGCGGGCACTCCGACGATCCGGCCTCAAGGACGCGAGCTATCTGGAAGCCGCGTCTTTAAGCATCTTGAATCCGACCCGGACCCAGTAGACCCGATGGTAAACGATGATACCGTCCTCGAGATCGAACGATTCCACGACGTCAAGTTGATCGCCGTCAGGACCTCGGCTCGGGTATCCCAGAGAAGGGTCTTTCCGTCCCAACGATAGTTCTTCAGCCTATACCAATCCTTGCCGTCGCTCTTCAGCGCGAAGAAGCCGGCGAAGTGCTTTCGAATGTTGTCCCGACCGCGGATGACCGGACGGGTCCTTTTCAATCACCAAAACGGCCAAGCTGTCCGGCGCATAGAAGTCCATCAGCTTGTCTAGTTCTGTTGCGACGATGGCGCGATGCCAGCCTTCGTGGACGAGTTTCATCTGTTCGGGGTAGTGGCCATGCTTCGTCTCCGCTTCGATGCATTAGTCGCGGCCGGACGATCGAATGTCGAGAGACCCCGTCATCTAGAACGCCGGAATGAGTGTTCTAGAGTCCCCTTGGATTCCGGGCGCGGAACATCTTTCAATTGTGGCCGGCCGGATATTCAGTGCAGATCCGGCCTAGGCTCGATTTTTCCCATCGCTATCGCCGCAGCAACGCTGGGCTCTTCGCTCAAGCCAGGAACTTTCGTAAGCACAAAGCCCTGTCGGTGAGGATCATAACGTAGGTCGTCGAACGGAATCGGAATCATCAGATTTCCCCCGCTCATCTGATGCATGTGAGCGGCGACGATCTGTCCGGTGTCCATGGAGAAATCGAGCCACCATACTTCGCCGGATTTGGCTTCCTCTTCGAGCGACTGACTGTTCAAGATCGCGTTTTCGTAGACGCTGATCGCGTGGCCGGGATTAAGTCGTACCTGAAGAATCCGTTGCGAAGGTGACTTCAGGAAGACCCCGTTATGACGCGCGAGAAGACTGATATGGTCCGAGAAATTGGGCGGTAGAGGCGGCTCGTGAAAAGCACGAGGATCGGACCCGAAGCCTTTTGGGACCAATGAAGATCTGTCGCCGAAAAAGCGAAGTTCTCCGAACTGGATCCACGAGCTTTCGGCGGCAACGGGCGCGTCCGACCCGAACTGCGAAGCCGTGTTTGGCCTGATCGTGCAGCCGACCACCCGTCTCAATGAAAAGTGAAAGTCGAAACTTTCGATGACGGACGTTGGGCCTTGACCGAAAAATCCCTTGTGGGCGTCGTTGATCGCGTAGAGCGGCTCCGACCGCGAATAGTCCGCTCCGATGCGGGTCAAACCGCCTGCGATATGTGCGTAGTCGTGCACATCGGAAGGGAGGACGTGCGACAGTCCAACGATCGGATACTCTTCATCGCCTTTCACGGGATTGTATCTGGATTTGAGGCCTCTCAATCGAACGCGCTCGAACCACCGTTCTCGCGGTCGGTCTTCGGTTTGGATTATATGATAAGCGGTCCGCGAGAGCGGGTCACCGGGCGGCGTTATGACGACGGGTTTGGTCGGTTGGACCGGAAGGCCGGGAGAGGTGCCGGAGGCCAACAGTAGCGTAGGTTGTGTGAGATCTCCCGCTAAATCCCGCCAAAAGTCGCTTCGCAGAACGGTCCAGACGGCGGCCGGTACCACCAGCCACCAACGGTCGATCGGCGCGGGCTTCGCCTTCGGCTCCAGGACACCCATGAAAGAAGCCAAATGCAGGGCGTCGTGCGGCAATGCGCGAAGCCTCGCGGCAGTTTGCTGCAGGTGCTCGGGACTTTTTCGCCGGTGCTCAGCTTCTTCGGCCGAGAGTATCGCGTTGACGATCCATCCGAGGCGCCCGGAAATGTCGGCGCCCTTCGCGAACCATCTTTCCATCTGTACCAGATAGCGGAGCGCCGAATACAGTTCGAAAAGCGCATCGGTCGCGCTTGACCGCCGCCCCCCGACGAACAATTGCTCGCCGACGCCGGCCAAGACAGGCTCGCGCTCGTCTTTGCGTACGCGCGGAAGGATCCGACACATCGTGTCTTCGGCGAGTGCCGCACCCAGGTCGTCGTCCGGATCCGGAAGCTCGAGTTCGTCGACTTCCCGTTGAATGGCACCTCGCAGCGCGTCTTCGTTGACCCGGTAGTGCTTCGTTTGGCCGCCTCGCCGCCCGGTGGGGGCGCCCTTTTCGGCGATGAAGAGATCCTTCCGGCGATAAAGCGTCTTTTGGACCGTTCCTTCGGCAACGCCGCTCTCTCGCGCGAGGTCGGCCGTGCCGAATTCGCGCAACCGCAAGGCTGCTGCCAAAATTCGAAACTGCTCCAGCATTTCAGGGCCTTCCGTTGAGGAAATCAGCAGCCACGGGATAGGATTAGCAGACCGTCCATATAGAACTCTTTTTCATCGGACAAGTGTCCTCTCAATTGTTCGTGAGATAATGCACCAACTCATTAACAGAAGAGGTATTTAAATACCCAATGAAGAGGTCGATCAGCTTGGCATCGCGAGGTTTACCTAAAAAATGGGCCCGCAATCGCACGAACGCGTCTCGCCTTTGGCGGTAATCCCATCCGTTGAGATTGAGATCGTAGGCCAGCCTGCGAACCGCCTGAGAAGCTTTGTTCCTGCCGACCTCCTTCGAATACAGGCTAAGGACCCCGTCATGGACAAGGGCTCCCAACGCGACCTCGGGCGCCTGACTGAAGCGCGGCCTGTCGCGGGTCGCTTTCCTCGCAAGGTGAATGCGACGAGCCATGTCGGCTTCGAAGGCAGCGCCGGTATCCGATACGCCGGCAGCCTGCGCTTTTTCCTCCATGAGGCCCACGATCACGGCATCCAACATGCCTTCGGCAATCGGATCGACGAACAATCCCTCGTTTTCACGGGCTTCCGGTCGAGCTGACATCTGGTAGGCATGACAGAACATCTCGTGCAACGCGACGTAGTTCAGCGCCGCCATTGACTGGCCGTCGAGCAGCGAACTCGCGACCTCGACCGTCACGATACTCGTTTTGGCCGTCGCGTCGTCGGAGAACCAGGTTCGACCGTTCACCGCGAGGGAGAGGCCCGGGATGCAGGTCGGCGCCTGGGACACTCCGGAGGTGCAGACCACGACGGCGACGGCCGGCACCCGACCGTATTCGCGGGTCGCGTCATCCTTCGCATTTCTCATTGCCTCCTTGATATCGGAGATGCAACGCCCCCCTTCAGCGACGATGCGATCGTCGCCTGCTCGTCCGTTACAGATGTCGCCCTTGACGCAAAGACCGCATTTGACCCCGTCGATCCGCTTTCGCAGCGCGTCGACGACGGGCCTTATCTCGTCGTAGGCTCCTCCGAGCGCGGCTTGGCTCGCGCGCGAGGTCCGATCCAGAACTGCCATCAGAAACGTGTCCAACGGGTCGTGCGCATGCTCTCCCAGCACTCGCGCACTCACTTTCCGGAGTTCATCGTCGAATTCACCTTGGACTTCGTCCGAGGGCAATGCATCCGGAGAGAGATCGGCGAGGGTTCGAAGGTATGCAGCACGCAGCGAGAAAATCTTCCGGTCATCGAGATTGAGATGACTCGGCTCCGGCGCCGTCCGACCGTCAGTCATTTCTTTTCGTTCGCGCCCTTGTCCGCCGGTGAGGTGCTGTTCGGGTTGTTCGTGGCGATCCGGTCGTCGCGGAATTTCCGCTTCAGGAACGGAACGACGACGATGGTCCAGACATCCTCGGCGACGGTGGCCGCGAGGGGACCGAAAGTCGCGATGATCTCCGTCCACTCGCCGGGAGACATGCCCTGCCCCTTGGCGATCTTCAATTCGTCGGTAAGACCGGGAGGCGTTTGGACCCCCGAGGCCGCGAGCTCCTTCGAGCTGCCGGCATCTCGCAGCGCTTCGCGGATGGCCTGCTCCACTTGGGCGAAATCGACCCCTTTCGCGTAAATTCTTCGGTCCATGAAATCTTCCTCTTCAGTGGCATGCCCGGCGCCACTCAACCATCATCCGGCGAGTTGCGCCGCTATGCAACTGCATTTTCTCCGAGCGACGAGGTGCCGGACCGACCGGTGGATGCCAAAAATCAGTCGCGTCGCAGCGCAACAACCAAAGCCTGGATCTTGCCACTCAACCGGCCCGGCCCCGAATCTGCGAACGAGCGCCGATTGCGCCGCAGCAGGTCGGCAAGCCTACGCGTCACGACGCCGGTGCCTGCGGCCAGCTCCAGCGCAGGTACGTGCGGGCACTGCTGCGACGCGCGAGGCGATGTCGCGCGCGTAAGGCTCGAGATGAGCGGGACGAGATACGTCTCGTAGAAGCGCGGGATCGATCCGGCTAATCGCGTTTTGTCGACTCTTTCAGACTGCATCGGCGGCGATCTCACGACTTCAACAGCGTGCGCTTAAGGAACTGCAGCTGAGTATCGATCGCGCGCTCGAAGGCATCGCCGAAGTAGGTGGCCAAATGGTGCAGTGTCAGAACGGCAAATTCCGCGTTCGCACCGGCCTTCGCGAACACTTCCCGGGTATGCCTCGACGGGCCCGGTCAACGGAAATTCCAGGCGTGCTCGCTCGATAAGAAGGTCCGGGCGCCCTCTTCGCCCATCGCCTTGGCCGACGATGTCGGCCAAGGCGTGACGTAGGTCGTCTTGGGGTCTCTTGAGCCGGTCTGCTCCCCGCGGTCACGCCAGGCCATCTCCACGATGTCGGGAGTAAAGCCTTTCGCATCTTGAGCCCCCGAGTAGAAGGGCATGTTCAGGATCACGACCTTGACCCGCGGATCGTCGCCGGCGGCTATCATGACGGCACCGCCCGAGTGGCCGATACCCAACGGCGCTACCCGGTTTGGATCGACGCCCGGCTGTTTCATCGCTGCTGTCACGGCATCGTGGTAAAAGGGGCTGTCGCTATTTCCGCCGTCCATCAGTATCTCATCGTGACTTTGGGCGACGGCGCTCAGGTCCTTTGCAAAGACTCAACTAGCTATTGCATCCGGGTGTGCTACAATCCATCAATCAATTTTCATTTAGACGTCATTGCACATGAATTGTTCCGTCTCATGTCTAATGCTTCGCGTGCCCGGTACGTTATTGCGGTGTCACTGGCAATGATGTCCGTTGCAACCTCTTCGATCCAAGCCTGCGCCACCGACAGACCCGTGACAATGACGCCTCCCAATACGGGCGGCATCTCGTTTGAATCGGTTGGCGAATTGGCACAGGATTCCGCTGGCCCGCGGCTCGGAAACGCCGAAGTCGCGGAACCGACGGAATGGCGCGCATCATTCTATTCAAGATCTGCGGGACATGGCTGCACGAGCACCCTGATCGGCCCCCAGAGCCTGCTGACCGCCGCACACTGTGTCGGGGCGGGTCGGGAGGCTTCCATCAAGGTCGAGGACGTGCCCTACTCTGGAACCTGTGTCCACCACCCTGACTATCCGGCAGATCCGAGTGCCGACTATGCGTTATGCAAGATGACGAAGCCAGTACCGGGTGTTCCGTACGAAAGGGTGAACACGAACCCTAAGGCGCTCAAGGTTGGTATGTATCTTCGCCTGACCGGTTTTGGGTGTGTCAGCATAAGTGGCACCGGGCCTATCGACAACGTTTACCGGGTCGGCAACTCCCCGATCACGGCATTGCCGGGTGAACTGCCCCACGAGCCGAATAGTATCATCACGACCGCGACGGTCGTCGAAGATGCAATCCTATGCCGCGGTGACAGTGGAGGCCCAGCATTCATCGAAAGCGATATGTCCTCCGCCAGGGTGGTGGCTTCCGTCAACTCTCGCGTCTCGCCGGTACAGCGCCGCTCGTACATGTCCAGTCTGACGTCGGAAAAGGCGATGGCGTGGATCAAACAATGGTCGGATGCTGCGGTCGATCAGCGCATTTGTGGCCTCCCAAACGCACCGGATGGATGCAGATGAGGAAGCTTCTCGCGTCCGCAGCCTTGATCTCGGTATTTTTCTCGGCGACGTCGACCGGCCGTGCCCAAACGGTGACCGTACGTGCGACCTCAGCGCTGTCAGATCAGGCAGTCCAATACTTGGCAGGCGTTTCGAAACCTAAGGAGTTGACGATACCTGCAGGCGTCAAACCGGAAACGTTCATGCGGGCGTTTTGCGGCGGGGGTCTGTCCAACACTTACCAGGAAGAGTTCTACAAGCTCAACGGAGCGAGTTTCGAGAGAGCGCCGGTAAACAGGCCGCGAAACGTCCTTGTGCCTGGATGCGTGCAATGGGCTCGCGACGCCAAGGTACCATTGAGACCGAACGACACGATCGACACAGTCATTCAGCGAGAAATAGGCACGGACTCCGAGGCCATTCTGAAGCCTTGCGGGCCCAACGACAAAGACCTCCGGTGCAACAAGACCATTCGACAACTCGTCCGCATTCTCAATCCAGACCTCAACTTGGATGACCCGAAGGACGCGAAGCAGGTCGTGCTGCCCGTCGTCAGCAAGTTCACGACGATCCAGCTTAACGAAGCCGCTCCCTCGCCCGAAACCGTCGTCAATGAGCTCGGAAGACTTACCGCCACGACCGCTGCCGCCCCGCCAAACGTGCAAGCGCAGTCCGCGGCTCCCGGAGTAGAGGACATTGAGCTCATCAAACCGCTGAACTTCGAGACGGGATTCGTCGACAAATCCGATTGCAGTGCAGCCGACCCCAATGCGGCATGGCCGATCAACGAGGGGGCTATTTCGGCGGCCTTGGCGAGAAATAGACTCGCCCTAGAGACGGCCGGCGCAACTGTAAAGCCAGCCCGCATAGCGGTTCTCGACACTGGCGTCGAATTGCCTTCTGCAGAAATTCCCGTTCAGTTGCTTGAACGTAACTTGCTCGAAGTTCCGAACAACAACGTCGATGACGACCGAAACGGCTTCATCGATGACGTGTACGGAATAGATGCGCGGGGCTTGGGAAAGATTGCGCCCGCCGCCAGCTACGAGGCCGCCGAACATGGGTGGTACGTCGCCGATCTCGCGACGGGCGGAGCGAAGACCCGGCAGTTCACGGGCCTCGCGCAGCATCTCCGGCTGAAGGTCGTCAATCTTGTCCTCGCCGACCAGAACAAATTTGAAATCCGCGAGGGTGCAATTCTGCGCGGCCTTCAGTACGCTTCGAGCTATGCGGACATTGTGAACCTGAGTGTCGGTTCACCCAACAGCATGGACAACGTCGTCACTGCCGCGAGAGGTTACCCAAAACTTCTTCTCGTCATAGCCGCGGGAAATAGAGGGAAAGATCTGAACATCAAGCCGCTGTATCCCGCTTTCTTCGGCGGGCAGCTTGGCCGCCTCCAGGACCAAGCCATTACGGTCGCCGCGCACGGACCGGATGGGCGCCGGGCGAATTTCTCGAATTTCTCTCCGGAGTACGTCGATATTGCCGCGCCCGGCTGTGCCATCGATCAGACTTCCCGACAAGGCGCGCGCGTCAAGAACTTCGGCACCTCGGTAGCGGCCGCTTTCGTGTCGTTCACCGCGGCTCTGATACGGTCGCTCGGGGTGGAAAACCCGAACGCGATAAAGAATCGGCTCATCGCATCGTCACGGTATGTACCGAAACTAGACGGGCTCGTCGCCGCAGCCGGCATTCTCGACCCTGTGAAGGCGGTCAGCGTCTACGAGGACGTTGTCGAAAAGTCCGACAAGGGAGCGGCGTGGCTGACTGGACGGTGGAAGAGACCGAATTTCGTCAACCTCTGCTCCGACAGAGACGAGCTCGAAGCGAATCGAATTCGCAAGATCACGGTCCTGCCTCAGGACCCGTCGCGTCTTCGGGTGCTCTACGAGAACGACGATCACCGGGTGAGACCGTTCTTCTGTTCGCCCGCGGGAACTGGGATCGTGATCGACCAAATCACCGGCGGCATCGCGACCGTTCCGTGGAGCGAATTGTTCGATTTCGTTCCCGGCATGAGGTTGACGTAGGCCCCTTGCTGAATGGAAGCCCCCGCCACCGCTAAGTTTGCTCGCCGGTCTCTACTTCCGGCAGGAGCCGGCCCCGACGTGAACGTCGAATGATGCGGCCGCCGCCGTCAGGCTGATGTTGCAGATAGCGATCTTACCGGTGCTCGCGGGCTTGCTGCCATTGTCGAAAGCGGTGTTGTTCGAAGTACCCGGATACGGGTCGCCGGCATCACCTCGGTTGAACTGTTTTATGTCTTCGAGCTGGAGCAATCCATCAGCCTGGATGACCGCGACGCCTTCGTTGCTGGGATCGTTGTTGACGGTGTTGTTGAGCAAGCCGACTTGGGTCACCGCGTTGTTGATCCGCCATATGACGACGCCGGGGCCCGTCAAGGAATCGTCGAAGCCCTTCTTCGTCCGGTACTCGAGGAGATAGTAGACGTCGTTGGAAACGTTAATCCGCAACGCGTCCGGGAAGTCCTCGACCGGCCGAAGCGTCGCATGGGTCATGTCCTCAGTCACCACGAGCGGCGATACCCACCCGAGAAACGCCTTCGACCACACCGACATATGCGACGGCCGCCCCGGCGTCTTGTTGTCGCCTCCCCACGAGCCCGCTCCCATGAGGTCCCAGGTGCCCACGCCTTGCGATTTGGCCGACCTGCCGGTGTTGTAGAGATCGGGAAGACCGAACGCATGCCCGAACTCGTGAGCGAACACGCCGATCTCGATCATACGTTTTCCGTCGCAATCCAGCGCGGGCATGATGACGTAATCGTCTATCCTGATACGGCGACCATCCTTCGCCTTGGCTTTCGTCTCGTAATCCTTGCCGTTCAGATCCGTGAGCCTGAAACGGTGTGACCAGATGTTGTTATTGACCTGGCCGTCAGGGGCACCACACTCGCCTCCCCGCCCCGGATGGACGAACGCGACGAAGTCGACGTAACCGTCGTCATCGTCGGAGTTCGGCACGCTATCAGGTCCATCATTGTCGTACTTCGAGAAATCGAGATTCTTTTCGGCTGCGGTAAGTGCTGCGACGAGCAGTTCGCCGAGCTTTGCGGTCGAGCACATGCCATTGCAAGGGATCCTCTTCGTGATACCACCCTGCTGCTGCTCCTGCACGACGCCCTCATAGTAGGAACCCGGCTTGCTGGCTTTCCACCAAGGAAGCACCTGTCCTTCGACCGAAAACTGCCCGTACGAGATCTGCTTGTAGTAATCCGACATAGTGCCGGTGGGCCAAGGCCCTTTGAAAAGCTCTTGCTCGAGATTGTAGACTGGATAGGGGTCTTGTGCCGTGTCCTTGTATTTGAGCGCGATCACGGGGATCGACCTGCGGCCTTTGATCAGGGTTCCTCCGCGTTCGTCCGCCCCGTCCACGGTCAATATGCCTGTCTCAACGGCGACACGATTTGCAACGATCGATTTTGTAAGGTTCAGAAAGCCGCGTTTGGTGGTAAACCGACGGAAGCGGTCAGCGAATTCCGTGTTGGGATACTCGCCTCCACCGGCGGGCGGCTCTGTAGCCCATGCGGTCGGGACCGAAACGGCCACAACGGAAAGCGTAAAGCTGACGAGGAGAAAATTGCGCATGACAAGCCCATCCGCGCACTATGAAAAATGTTGTAGTATAGCTCCAATGCAACCTTAAAAAGATGGCGCTGTCAATCAGTTCATCGAGGAGATTTGGCTTGCCCGATCGCATTCCAAGCTTCGCAGCCATCGCCTTGCTGCTTGCAGCCTCGGCTCCGGCGCACGGTCAGACATCAGGTCCTACCGGCTCGTCCCAGGTGCTTACCCCTTCGCAAGTCATCCAGAACAAAGACAAACTCTTGAACAGCAATCTCGTAGTCGAGGGCGTCCTCGAAAACGAAGGCACGAACTACTTCACTAATTCGCGGTTGGTCATCAAGCAACCCGGCTCGGACAAATCGGTCGTCGTGCGTTTGAGAACACCGCTTGAAGTACAACGGCCACCGAGCAGCCAACAGAGCATCCCGCCTACCCAAGCTGATTATCTAGGCAAGAAGGTGAAAATTCAGGGCGTCTTGAAGGAACAGTTCGTCAGAGGGCTGGGCCGAGCGGTCGTGCTGGAGAGCGCCCAGCCCCCATCGATCGAATAGACCTTCATCGTAAGACGGTCCCCGGGGCAAGCCTGACCGGAGCCTGTTGCTGGAGCATCCTGTTCAAGTTCGGATCTTCGAGAGCGGGATTGCGATAGGGCAGTTGTGGCACGCGTCGCACCCGTGGTTTGCTCGCGACATGGGGGGGCTCCGGCGTTACCTCGCCTTGCTGACCTGACGATGCGTCGGGCTGTAGCTGGGGCTGTCTAACCGGCCTGCTGTCGACGACGCGTACCGGTCCAACGACCCGCACGGCCAACGGGCCTGACGGCGGTGTTGGCTCCGACATCGTTACGACGAGATGATGCACGCCTTCCCGCTGATAACCGGCGCCGGAATCGACTGTATTGACGATGCTGAAGACGAATCCAAAACGGGATCCGACACTGGCGATTACGTCTACGTCGACGGTGTAGCTCAGCCCACCGTGGTTCTCGGGCCGGATTTGGTCAAGAGTGGCAGCTATCCAGGCTGCAAGACCGAGATGGGTCTGGGAGGGATCGGGTCCTTGGCATTTGTCGCCATAGATGGCGATGGCTTCCGGAATCGAGACGGCGAAATCGACGTGGCCGGTGTGGGTGAACTTTCCGCTGAGCGACCCACCCGGAAAGATGTTGGGCAGCGTAGGATTCGGAATGGGAACGGTAGCCTTCGCATCTCCAGACAACGTGTCTATCAACGTCATATCCAACGACGTCTTCACCAGCCATTTCGAGAGTTGAAAGTGTGCAAATCGTGGGTCAGTGGCGACGGCCGCGATCTCGCATTGGATGCTCTGCTTGAATGTCTCGATCGTCGCGGCGCCGTGCCGCTCGTCCAATGGCAACAACGCGCAACCGCATAAACCCAATGCGGCGCACAACGCCAGAACACTCTTCATCCTGCCCCCCTTGATTAAAGCAAGGATGTCGCAACAACTTATAAATGTAAAGGCCCCGACAACCGCGCTGTTTGGAGATAGCCGTCTTGTTGAGGCTTGAAAGACAAGAAAGACAGGCGAGACGAACGACAGCGAGCTGTCTCGACGGACTCTACCCCTCGACGTTGAGGCCAGGGAAACTCCTCGGTCACAACTCATGCGCCAATCCCTTCCATTGAAGAGAGATACGTTTCGCCGGCGACATCATCGATATCGAACTATAGCTAAGCGTTCCGCTTGGCCAAGATTATGAGTCCCCTTAAAATACAATTGCAAATTGCCGTAAAAAGACGCAACAATCAGTCAGTCGATACCCTCGGTTTATTGCCAGGCTTTGAATTTCGTTTGCCGGCCCAAGATGCCGTTTGACCACATTAACGTTTAGCAGGGATCGACAATTATTTTCTGACGCGCCAGTTTCAGACGCCTTCGAGGTTCGGACAGATCATTCAACGCAGTCATCGCGGAGGTTTTCCGTGGACACTATCGTATTTCGTTTCGCCAAGATTTGAGAGCGGCCGCGACGATCGCCTTCGCCCTTCTCTTTCCCACACTCGGCTGCGCGGACTGCCCTGCGGAGTCGCAATGGTTACCAATTGCGCCGGCTCCCGCCATTGATCGCCCGCCGCCACATCCGGAGCCGGATTGCGTTCTTCTACAAACCGGCTTGGCACAATTTACTTTTTGCCGCTCCCCCGTGAACGGAGATCCAGCGTTCTTATCGTATCCGGCGATCGGCGATGTATTCGGGCCTCAGATCGTCCCTCAGTTCGCGGCGAAGAGGCTGAATTTGCTGGCGGTGGCGCCTCGTGACCTGAAAGGCTCCAACAATTTCGACGTCGCGACGGTGCGAATTCCCGGCCCGAACGATCCGGGCTCGATAAACGCAGGCGTGCGCCAAGCCGGTTTCGCCGGCCTTCTGATTGATCAAGTTGGCCAACCGATCTTCTACGCCATTCACATCAATCAGACGTTCGCCGAATTCGTGTCGGCAAAGAAGCTGACGACGAAGGCTGCGGTCCAGAGTGCTGACCCTGAACTCGAGCTGCCGAAAGGAGCTGTGGAGCTCAAATCGGCTTGGCGAGTCGTTCCGAAAAACAACCCGCCTGCTGATTACATAACACTCGCTGAGACAAGCGTGCCCACGTTGAAAAGTGACGGCTCGAATTGGTTGTCGATGAGTCCGCACCACCTCGAACCGAGACTGTCGCTCTGCTCGCACTCCACGTCGTATTCATTCCCGAGGGGCACTCTGAATTCGTCTGGGCCACATTCGAGCACGTCGACGGTAATGGCATTCGCGATCTCGCTCCGGCGGCCGCCGCTCAGCCATCGGTCGAGAACGGTTTACCTAGCGGGCTCGATGGTCCGATCAGCACGCAGGACTTTGTCTTGTACAAAAGCGGGACTACTGCATCTGCGGCTAATCAATTTCTCACCGAAGCTGCGATGGCAGCCGCATTCGATGAGAAATCCCAGACGACGGGCGGGAAGCCAATTCAAACTTCCATCTACCGGATGTTTCCGGGTTCGAAATCTGTTGGGACGAGGACGGCGATATCGTAGACCTCAACAAATCCATGACCGCGCTGTTTGCGAAAAGCGCTCCAAACGATGCACGCCGCAATTATCGGCTCGTCGGTGCGATTTGGATGGACAAGCCCGATCAATTCAAGACAAACATGTTGATCGCAAACCCCGCGGGAATGGACACGGACAACCCGGCAGCGATCGTCGCTGGCGAAGACGGACTCTCCAGTTTGGCCATGGAGTCTTTTACGCTGAACAGCTTCGTCAACTGCTTCAGCTGTCACGACACTCAGGCGGTGACGGACAGCAACGGAAACGTGATCTTGCAGGCTAAGAAGCTGAACGTCAGCCAAGTTCGCAGTCGACTCAAGTGACGCCGGGAGGGGCACCTGGGTTTCGACCAAGTGAAAGGAATTCTCGAAGTCGGCATGGCCGCTTGGGTGCAAGCCAAGGGTAGGCCGGCGCAACTGGAAAACCACGGCGCGACTTTCAATTGGGACACCAAAGAAAACCTTCTCGCTGCGTCAGGACATGGAAAACGTCTCATTCAACCCGAACTGATCGGGCAAAACGGAGCAGCCACGAACCTAATAATCGATCTAAGGACAGGTATTGCCGGCCCGGCTTTACGTATGCCCAAGGGTGGGCCGTTCATACCGGATGATCAGATCAAGATTATCGAAGATTGGATCACGCAAGGGTGCCCGGACTGACCGTCCCGAACCTTAGGAGAGGCGAGATGACTCTCACTAGAAGGACGTTGCTCTCCTGCGCCGCGCTTATCGGTCTTCCTCAAGTCGTCGTCGGGACCGGCTAGAGCGGAGACCGGCGCCGTGAGAACGCGACAAAACATCAAGTCGTTCTCGCAGGATCCTCAGAAGGTCGCCGCCTTACGAGCCGGGGTCGGCAAGATGAAGGCCCGTTCACAAGCAAAGCGGGATGATCCCCTCGGGTAGTACTATTGGTCGGCGGTCCACGGCACGATGGACGACCCGGGCAATGTAGGAAATCTGTACAACCAGTGCGAACACACTCGCTTCAAGACCAATCCGCTGCGTCCGAGTACCGTGGCGGAGCATTTCATCTCCTCGCATCGACCGTTTCTCTTTTCTTCGAGGCGACGCTCAAGCGCGCCGCTCAAGAGAGGCCGGCGCCACGACGGCGTTCGAGCTGCCCTACCGGGGATGACGACGTGCCGCAGATCTTCACTGAAGGCACGGACGCATCGAATCCACTTAGACATCCCCGGGCGAATGACAGCATCAACAGCGGCGCGTTGTCCCGGTCTCCGCTCGAACAGAAAGCTCTGTTGCTGGCGTCGCCGGCGGATTGGCGGAAGTGCTTCTCAGTACCGCTCGAACATCCGCACGGAGCCGTGCACAACCTGGTCGGCGGAGACATGGGCAATATCCGGGCGTCGGCCAAAGATCCCGTTTTTTGGGTGCATCATGCCAATATCGACAGGCTCTGGACGGTCTGGACGAAAATGGCGGGGCACACCAATCCGAATGATACCGCTTGGAAGCAAAAAACCTTCACGTACGATCAGGAAGGGCGCTGTCCGGGACGCAGTTGCACCAGCACGAACCTTATCACGCACGGACCATATTCTTCGCTTTCCCATGCGGTGTGCTTCGCATCGTTGATTCGTTTGGATCCCATCACGAACAACAGCCGCTCGATATGCGGAAACAGCTCCGCTAAGGCACGCGGATTGGGATGCTTCAAGATCATGAGAACGCCGGACTCTGTCGGTTCGCCCTGGAAGTAGTAGCGGGGATCGGCCTGCTGCCAACGTCCACTGAGAGCGAATTGGGTCGCGAACATATTGCCGAGATTGGCAGGAAAAGGGCGACGGCCTGCAACAGCAATTTTGCCTGGCCCGATCCGCTCGAGCACGCGGATCAGCGGCCGCGTCGGTAAACGGAATGTGTGGCTTCTCCTCCTCTGGCTTCGTAGTTGCAGGCTCTGTCGGCTTTGCGGCCTTGAATAGTTCGGCCAAACCGGCCGCAACGACTCCGATTACAGTTCCGAGCGCCATTCCACCGGCGAAGAGCGCAAGCCGGTCCGCCTCATTGTCGCTGATCTCGAACCTCGTCTGCTTATCTGCCTCATGGAGGGGCTTCATATCCTGCAAGCGATCGACGGTATAGGTCTTATCGTCCTGATCGATGACGGTGTGATGTGTCCTGCAAAGGCCGAGGCGTGCGCTCGGTCGTGCGTACAACCCCACGGAAGCCGGATTGAACGAGCGGGCAAGATTTAAGGCTGATGCCCTTCGATCAACGTCAGCCGCCCGCACCTTGTTCGAGCTAGAAGGACATATTTCCGGAGCGCGATCAGCCGATCTGAACTCGATCATCAGATATCATCCACACCTGAAGCCGACGACAATGTGCTTCTCGTCCAGAAGAACATTGAGCCGATCGCCGCGCACGTCGGCGCTGGTCGGGATGCCCGGTCCGCTCGGTCTCACGGATTTCGCGCCAGCGATAAGCCGCGCTTCCTCGGCCAATTCTACTGAAAACGGCTTGCCTATCATGCCGCGGCACGGGTCCGGGTCGCAGGCGGTGCCCGCCTGCGTAGGCACGGCCAACAGCAGCGCAACCAGCAGCGACCCGATCCTTTGACTCAAGGCACACGCTCCCGCCTTCGATTCGCCGTGCGCAATCCTGTTGATACAACCGAGCAGTGCCGCTAAAGGTTGTGCATTGTCAATTTGGAATTTTTCCATGCAATTGAAAATCGGAAAGCGGTTTTTTGTTGCGGTCGCCCTCGGAACCATTTCATTCGTTCCGGGCAGTATTGCTGTCGTAGCACAGACCGGACTGCGGCCGGTCGATCCGATCACCGATCCCGGCGAATGCGTCGGGCCGGGCTGCCTCAGGGCGCACGACGCCCGGGCAGTAGCGGCGGGCGCGGCGGCACCGGCCCGCTCAGGTAGCGGCCTTGCCCCCGACATCGTGGATAGCGGCACCTGCGTTGGGCCCAGTTGCACGCGGCGCTTGAGCAGCCGGGCCGCTACGAGTGCAGCGTCGCCCGCCGGTGCTGCAGCTCCTCCGCCCCCGGTTGCGGGATCCGCCGACGGAGGCGTGAATGTGATCGTGGTCCCGGCGACCCGGCAGCCTCCCGGTACGATAGGTCCCAACATCATCGTCGTGCCGGGTACGCCGGTCGGCCCTCCACCCGCCCCACCGTCTCCACGATCGAGCGTTGATCCGGATCGGCAATCTGCGTCCGCGACGACGCATGTCATACCGCAGGGCGCGACGGCCGTGATCAGCGCTCACTCGAATGTCGCAGTCTCCCAGCTTGCGCAGCCAGCGCCGGCTGCGGCGGCGATGCCGCAGCACGGAGCCGGTCCGCAGACCTTCGACAGCGGCCTGACCGACTGCGACATTCCATTCGAAGAACTGGCGACGCGCGCAAAGTCCTGCATAGCCGGCCCGACTGCCGCCGGCCGCCGCTGCGAGCAATACTCCCTTTCGCAGTTCACTGAAGTCGTGCAGATGAGCCAGTACAATAGCGCCGCCGGCCGTTGGGATGCGCTGTGCACCGGCACGCTGATTTCGCCGCAATGGGTGCTGACGGCGGCCCATTGCCTGATCGGGGACGATCCCCCGAGCATGCGAGGCGCCGATCAGGGCGCCGACCTGATGATGGGCGTGGACGAACTCGTCCAATTCCGGATCACCGCGGACAACGCCGTCACGCTGACTGCGGCTGAACGCGAGCGCAAGCTGTCGCGCGCGATCGTCTATGGCCGCTATGGCGGCTCCGCCAAGACCAACAATGTCTACTACGCCGATGACCTGGCGCTGCTGCAACTGGCCTCCCCGTACCCTGCGGACCCGGTCGAAACGGCTCGCCTGGCGAGCGCAGGAGGCTTTCTTCCTGACGCGACGATCGCAGGCTACGGTTTCTCGAACGCCGACCAGGGCACTCTCGGTCGCTTCAATCTGACCTGGCCGGTGCCACTGCAGAAAGATGCTGGCGGCCAGTACAAGTTCAAGCCTGGCCCGGGCGACCATCATCAGAGCGCCTTTTGCCAGGGTGATTCCGGGGGGCCGGTGCTGGCAGGGCGCAATCGAGGATGTCGACGAACCGACAAGAGCAGGGAATTTCGTCCACGGTACATCCAGGGCGTCATTTCCTACAACACGCTGGTTCGTCCTGAGTTCGGCAGCCTGGAGATGCAATGGGCGCACGCCTGCATGACTGCGGAATCGATGGCTATGCAGGATGTGACGATCAAGGAGAGGCGAAACTGGATTTGCGAGCGAACCGATCTTGAAGCCGGCGGATGCTGATGCGCGAAAATGACGTGTTGCGGTTGTGCTAGCACAGGGGTATATTGACGATGTTTCAACTCTAAATTTTATGAGCGTGATATGCGTCGACATCTGTTCGCGTCCATTGCGGCGCTCTCTTTGGTGTTGTTGCCGGCCTTGTCGCATTCAGAAGAAAATTCGGCGAGCAGCCTGGCGGGGAAATGGACTTATCGAAGCTTTCACAACAACCCGACGCCGGTCGCGGATGATCCGAACACGGCGGCAGAGAAGGCGCTGGCGCTGATTTTCGCCGAAGCCGTCTTCACCTTCGAGATCCCGACGAGCACCACGTTGAAGGGAGCGATCGACTGGCCGGGTGGCGGGCTCAATCTGCAAGGCACGGTCAAGCCGGATCCCGCCACTGGAGTGCCCACGGTGGAGATCGTGGGTCTCGGGCGTCCCGGCACTGGCACCGCAAATTGGGAATATGATTATCGCGGCCAGCTCAACTATCGCTGGCCGGCCGGCGTCAACCAGGTGCCTGCGCTCGTCGGCAGCGTCATCCGTGCGAAGCCGCATGATGGGGCCCCAGCCGGCTATGTAGCCTCGTTCATCGCGGTGAAGCGGCCCTAGACGCGACGATCACCGGCTTCAAGGATTGCTCGCACCAGACCGATCATTCGAGGTATCGCGCCATGCCGGCCTGCCTTTCATCGCACGCTCTCTTCTCGAAAACGGATTTTGGAAGGACATCTTGTTCCGCCGTCTTGAGCAGGATTTTCAAGGGCGCGTTTCTGCTCGCCTCTGCTCAACTCGCCGGCACCGGGATCGCATCGGGGCAGGCCACGGAGCGCATTGCCGTCGATCCCCCGGTTGCCAATATCGAGCGTCTATCGCCGCGCGTCGGTGCGCCGGCGCCGACGGCGGCGGGAGCGCCGTCGCGAGCCGCGCCGGTCGCCGGCGGAGGGGCGGTGATCAACCTGAACATCCAATACACGGAGGCTAGGATCTATAATCCGGGGCGCAATCAATACGACTCGGTGAAATTGCGCTCGTATCGCGACGTCCGGGAAGTCGAGGCTCCGAAAGTCCCGTTCGTCGCACCGACGATAGAGATCGACCCCGGCGAGACCGTACGCATCACGCTGAACAACGACAAGCTGCCCGCAGACCCGCGATGCCCGCCGACCGATCCGGACGTCAACAATCCGAACTGCTTTAACCGGACCAACCTGCATGCGCACGGTCTGTGGGTCAGCCCCGCCGGCAACAGCGACAACGTGCTGCTGAGTATCAATCAGGGCGTCAGCTTTCAGTACGAGTACAACTTGCCGCCGGATCATCCGGCGGGAACATACTGGTATCATCCGCACAGGCATGGATCGACCGCGCTTCAGGTGTCGAGCGGCATGGCAGGCGTGTTGATCGTCCGGGGCAACCGCCCGCCGGGTCCGGATGGTCATGGCGACATCGATACCTTGCTGCGCAATAGCGATGGAGCAAAGTACCGCGAACGAGTCATCCTGCTGCAGCAGATCCAGTACGCGTGCCGGGATGCGAATGGGCAAATCAAGCAGGATGCCAACGGTCTCTACATCTGCGCCTCGACGGATGTCGGGGGGATCGAGGGCTATGATCAGTTCGGCCCGACGACGTGGCGGAAGTCCGGCCGTTACACCAGCATCAATGGTGAAGTGATCCCGACCTTTGCCGGCGCCCGTGCCGGTGCGATCGAGCGCTGGCGCGTCGTCCATGCCGGCGTGAGGGATACGGTCAATCTGCAATTCAAGAAGATGCGGGCGAACGCCGATCCCTATGCGGTGATTGCAGCACAACAGCAGGAGGACTGGGTGACGCGCAACTGTCCAGGCAACGATCTGCTGCCGCAATTCGCCTTCGCCGCCGATGGGTTGACGCGTTCGCAGGTCGTCGAGCGCTCCACTAGCACACTTCAGCCGGGCTATCGCGAGGACTTGCTCGTGGTGTTCCCGGAGGGCGGCGAGTATTGTGTGCTCGACGGAGCGGCGCCCGCCACCAGCACCGTGAACAGCCAGGTGAAGAG
Source organism: Bradyrhizobium sp. USDA3516 (assembly GCF_057651995.1). Classification (NCBI taxonomy): domain Bacteria; kingdom Pseudomonadati; phylum Pseudomonadota; class Alphaproteobacteria; order Hyphomicrobiales; family Nitrobacteraceae; genus Bradyrhizobium; species Bradyrhizobium sp. USDA3516. Next base: position 264,522 of record NZ_JBYGYN010000010.1, read on the forward strand.
CCGTCAGTTTCTCGGCAAAGTATCCGTTGCCGCGGGCGTCGCCGTCGCTGATCCCAAGGCGTACGTCCAGGCGCAGCTCGTCGCGGCGGCGGAAAACTTCATGCCGCTGTCTGCGCGCCAGAAGGTGCGCAACGACCTGACGAACGGCCTTCGCCTCGATTCATTCATCCCGCACGCCTCGATCGCCGATACCGATATCAAGCCACCGCAACGGGAAGCCAAATTCGAGATCGGGGCGGCGGGTTTCCAGATCAACGGCAAGCCTTACAAGCCGGAGCGCATTGACCAGTTGCTGCCGCTCGGCGGCATCGAGGAGTGGAAATTATCCACCGTCAATGCGTTCGGACATCCGTTCCACATCCACGTCAATCCGTTTCAGGTCGCCAAGATCATCAAAGACTCCACCGGCCAGGATGTGAGCGTGAGCGGCGATGCCGACGAGCCCCAATATGCCAATCTGAAGGGGGTTTGGAAAGACACGCTATTCATCCGCCAAGGCTACACCGCCTACGTGTACACCCGCTATCGCCGCTACATCGGAGACTTCGTCTTGCATTGCCACATCCTGGATCACGAGGACCAGGGCATGATGCAGAACGTCCGTATCGGTATTCCCGACGGGACGGGTGGGATCGCGGCGGCACATCACGATCACTAAGCGCGACGAACGCCAAATGGATTGGAGAAAACTATGATCCGTGCCGCTCGTCCTTCTCTGACTCGCCGCGATCTGCTAGCTGCAGGGGCCGCGCTCGCGGCATCGCAGGCTTTTCCGTCCGGCGCCTCGGCCCAGACTCCAAAATTCCGCCGCTGGGAGATCACCGACCCGGCGATGCCTCCGCGTGTTCTTGCCAGCTACAAGGCAGGGATCACAAAGATGCTGGCCTTGCCGCCCACCGATCCGCGGAATTGGTATCGCAACGCGATCGTTCATCTCTTCGACTGCCCGCACGGCAATTGGTGGTTCCTGGGCTGGCATCGGGCCTATCTCGGCTGGCTGGAGGTGACGCTGCGCGATCTCTCTGGCGATCCGGAATTCGCCTTGCCCTACTGGGACTGGACCAAGACGCCGCGCGTCCCGACGGCGATGTTTGACGATGTGCTCGATCCCAACAACGGCGCATTCATTCCGACCTTCCAAAAATTCAAAACGGCCTTCGAACCGGCCATCACGGCGCTCTATGCATCATTTTCGCCGGCACAGAAGGAGTTGCTGGCGCTCCGGCCGTTTCCATTCACCACGCCGGGTGATTTCTGGCAGGTCTTGCCGCAAGTGTTCTTCGACCAGCCGAGTGCGCGAGGTCTGACGGCGTCCAATCCGGATCTCGATTCCAACACGAAATTGTCAGTCGGGATGAGCACTATACGCAGCGCGTTGAGGACGTCGCAGTTTGCCGGCAGCGGAGCTACCGGTGCTCCGGCTGGCTTCCAGAGCGCGAAGGCCGCTAACCATAGCGGTGGCAGCATTAAGGGCATTCTCGAGAGCGGTCCTCACGACAACGTGCATGGCGCCATGGGCGGCGGCGGCGATGCCTTCATGATCTCCTTCTTCTCGCCGGTAGACCCCATCTTCTTCCTGCATCATAGCAATCTGGATCGGCTCTGGACGGTCTGGACGCGCCGGCAGACTGCGTTGGGACGTCCAATCCTTCCGCAGGGCGCCGATCTCACCGCCTGGTCTGACGAGAAGTTCCTGTTCTTCAGCAATGCAAAGGGCGAGCCGGTCTCGCAAACCAAGGCCGGCGACTACGCCGCGACTGTGCTGTTCGACTACGACTATTCGCCGGGTTCGGGCGACGATCAGGTGCCTGCGCCGGGCCCCGTGGCCGAGGCTTCTCCGCAGGTATTTTCCGCCCGGGTGACTTCCGCAGCGGTCGGGGCGGCGACCGCAGCCGGCGGTATCGCCGACGTGCCGGCGGCTGCGCTGGCATCGAGTGCTTCCGCGGACAGCAACCCCGTCGTGGAGGTCACCCTGAACCTCGGTCATGACGATGCCGGCCGCCGCTTTCGCGTGCTGGTGTCCGCCGGTCCGGGCAGCGCACCGGTTGCGGCCGGCGCGATCACCGTCTTCGGCCATCCCCATCACGGCCCAGCCACGTTCACGGTGCCGCTGCCGGATTCGCTTGGTTCAGCTACGACGGGGGCAACCGTTCCGCTTGATGTGCGTGTCGTGCCGATCGGGACTCCGCCTCGTCCCGCGGCGGCTCCGACTGCAGCCGGAGCGCCCGCACCTCTTGTCAGCGCCATCCGAATTAGGACAGACTGACGACCGGATGCGAACTGGCTTGCCGACCGGAGTGCTTTTGATCTGCGCCAGCGTGCTGCTTGCGGGCCCGCTGATCGGGCAGGAGAGCGGCGTGATCGAATTGCAGGTGCTGCACCCGCTAGCGGCCGATGAAGCGGTCGAAATTCAGCTCGTGACCGGGCGTTTGCCGCGCGGCGCCCGCCTGGAGGTTATGACCGAGCAAGGTGGACTCCTCGGCACGGTCAGATCACTTGGCATTCCGAATGCACCCCGCGGCGAGACCGCCACGATTCCCGTACCACGGGCGGCTCTTGTAGAGGGGCGGTTGCGATTGCGTCTGCAGATCGTACAAAGCGGTGCCGCGGCGCGTCCACCGCAGCCGAGCGAAATCCGGCAAGTCAATCTCGTGACCGTGCCGGCAAGCCGCTAAGGCATGATGGATTAGGCTTAATTATTGCTGCGAAAGAGGTGTGCTCCTTCTCCCGCTCAGCGTAGCGCTACGACCATGCCGGCGAAGAGACCGTTGATCTGCTTGAGATGTGATCGAGGTCGAACGCAATCAGAGGAAGGCTGTTACCGCTGCGCAGAACCGCCTGAATTACGCCGTAAGGCTGCGAAAAGCCCCACGCAGGGCGAAGCAAGCCGCGAGGGCTGCGGCAAATGCGCGCTTAAGATGAAGTGATTTGATTGCATCCTGTAATTGTATTAGAGTTGCCTGATTGCATAGAATGCTGATGTTTCCGGTTGGCTCGCGCAGTTTTGTTTTTGCCGGGGGGAAGACCCATGGCTTTCAATTGGCATCCCACGACGGCTCCAGTCCAAACACGCTACGACGATATCTGGTTCATCAGCCCGCAGGTCGGGTGGGGTGTGAACAGTGCTGGCCAGATCGTGCATACCGAAGACGCTGGCACGACTTGGACGGTCCAGCACACGGTCGATGCCGATACTTGGCTCCGCTGCATGAGTTTTACGAGCCCGACCGACGGTTGGGTCGGCTCGATCACGCGGCGGCAGCGCCTGTGGAAGACGGAGGACGGCAAGACCTGGGTCGACGTAACCGCTAGCCTGCCGCCACTGCCCAGCGCAATCTGCGGGATCTCCTCGCCCTCGAAGGGAGTCGTCTTTGCTTCTGGGACGCAATATCCGAATCGGGAAGCCGCGATTATGCACACGACAGACGGCGGCCAAACCTGGAATTCGATCTCTATGGCGGCGCACGCCAATCTTCTGATCGATACTTATTTTGTGGACGATCTGCATGGCTGGGTGGTCGGCGGCAACGGCGGGACCACCTACGACAAGTTGAAGCCCGTGATCATGTTCACCGCTGACGGCGGCAAGACCTGGGAAAACAAGCTGCAGAATTCCGGGATCGACTTCCCGACCGGCGAATGGGGCTGGAAGATCCAGTTCCTGACTCCGCAAGTCGGATTTGTGTCTTTGGAGAACGACACTGCAGCCGCAATTCTGAAGACGACTGACGGCGGCCAGAGTTGGAAGCGAATCCCGATCACCGATCCGCAGCGGAACGTGGAGTTGGAGGGAATCGGCTTCATTAATGAGAAGGTCGGATGGGTCGGCGGGTGGGGCCACGGCTTCACGTCAGGCAATCCAGATGGTACGACCAGTGGGACGATTGATGGCGGCGCGACATGGTTCGACGCCAACGGCGTCGGCCGTTTCCTCAATCGCTTTCGTTTCACCAAGACGGAACCGATCGTCGCTTACGCTTCCGGCGGAACGATTTATCAATGCATCGCGGCGGAAGGCGCCGCGCTGGCCGCATTGGCGGCCGCGCCGCGGATCGCGGAGCCGCCGATTCCAAAGGCGTGGGATACGCTCGACATCACCGCCCAGGTCCCTCAAGACGCAAGGCATCTGGCGATCACGATCTTCGATCCCAGGCAGACGCTGGTGAAGGTCGTGACGGACGAACACACGCCACAATCGGGCGCGCGCACCTTCTCCTGGAATTTTAAGACCGATGACGGCGTGGATGCCGGCACGGGCCATTTCATGTACCGCATTCTTGTCGACGGCCAGCCGACAACTGGCATGATCGTCCGCCCAGCGCGCGCAACTCCCGACGCCCTCGGCGCGCAGGTCGCGGAGTTGATCAGGCGTTTCGCCCCCCGCGCCAGACGCGCGCATGACGACCTCGTACTTCCCGACGTCAACGGCAGGCCAGTATCACTGAAATCGCTGTTCGACATACCGCTGGATTTGATGGCCGCGCTTATCCGCGGCGGCTGGATCATTCCGGGCGAGCCCGATCGCAGCATGTTTCTGGTTGCGATCATCGGGACAGGGCCCATGCAGGGCGTGATGGCGCAGGCCGATATCCAGCTGCTGTCAGATTGGATTACGGCAGGAGCCCCGATCCCGCAAGCAATGAGCTAGTGGACTTCCCGAAGGATACCGGAAGGGGGTGAGCAATGTTTTACATGCTGCTGGTGGTAAATGCGGTCATGCGCCATCGTCGCTCCATCCATATCTTTTTGGTTTTCGCCGTTACATGGCTTGCATCGTCTTCTTCCGCTGTAGGCCAGTCAGCTACGAAACCAGAATACGGCCCCGACGGCAGGCTGAAAGCGCCGATCGATTTCGAGGGTTGGGTTTTTGTCGGCTCCAACTTGGGTCTTGCCTATAAGGAGGAGCTTCCGACTATGACCTCCGTCGAAGCCGCGCGCGCCGCCCCTCAACTCTTCCATAACGTCTACATCAATCCGGAGGCTTATGAGCATTTCCGGAGGACCAGGACTTTCCCGGAGCCGACGATACTCGTGATGGAAGTTTTTAGCGCCGCAAGCAAGGAGTCGGACGGCGTACTGTCGAGCGGGGTTTTCAACGGTGAACGGCGCGGGTTGGAGGTTGCTGTCAAGAATTCGGCGCGTCCCGACGGCCAGACGACGCCATGGGCTTACTACGATTTCAGCGACCAACAACGGTCGTCCAACATTCGCGAGTTTGCACCGGCATTTCCCGATCAGGTCTGCGGGAGCTGTCACCGGCAGCATGCCAGCATGGATAACGTCTGGGTGCAGTTCTATCCGACGTTGCGCAAACTCCTGAAGTGACAAATGTTGCATAGCGATTAACTGCGGAGGCTGAGATGCGGGACGACAATGGCAGATTGACGCGGCGCAACCTTCTCAGAACGACCTGCCAGGCGGGCGTTGCAGCCCTGCTTCCTGTCGGCCTCGGAAGTACGCCGGCCTTCGCCGCGATGCCGCAGCGCAAGAACATCGATGACCTCACGCCGACGGAGCTCGACAATTACAAGCACGCCTTCAAAATTATTGTCCAACGCGGGCTCGCGTCAGCCACAGCCAAGGATGGCTACGTGTGGCAGGCAGCTCTGCACAATGATTTTGAGCGCGTCCGTCCAGACGGATCTATCGGCGCTTGTGAGCACCGCAGCGAGCTTTTCTTTCCCTGGCATCGGGCGCATCTCGCTGGCTTCGAGGCGCTGTTGCGCGCTGCGGATCCTCCACGTACCGCCGACGTAAGCCTGCCGTTTTGGGACTGGACGAAGCCAGCGTCGGGGATGCGTTTTCCGACGGCCTTCGAGGACAGGACCTCGCCGCTATTCCATGACGGCCGCGCGCACGCGGTTACGCCTTTGACTCGTCGTATTCAGTGGGATGCGGACGAAATCAGAATCAAGATGGTGCAGGAAACGGATTGGCTCCTGTTCGCAGGTGAGCCGCTTGCTCCGGATGGATCGGGCGGCAGCTATGGATGGGTGGAGAAGGGGCCACACAACACCATCCACGGCGACATCGGCCCCACGATGGGAAATCCGGAGAGCGCATCTCGCGATCCGATCTACTGGTCGTTCCATGCATATATCGACCTCATCTGGGCGCGCTGGCAGCGTGTGCACACCAGTGCAACGTCTCCGCAACCATTCACGACGCCGAACACCAAAATCTGGGTCGAACCGTTCACTCCGGTGATGGCGGACACCGCTCAGACCGCGACAATGCCGGCCGGCTTCGCCTATGGTTATCAGTATGACTTCTCGATCGATGCGCCTGCCGTACCCGTCGCGAGCGCCGCCCGCACACAGCGGGATCTCGAGTCGTTGCAAGCTGGCCCGCGCATGACGACGACGGGCGCAGTGCGCGTCGCAGGCGAGAAGCGGCGAATCTTGCGTGTCCGCGACGTTGCGGTTCTGCCGGACACGACCTATGCGATTCGCGCCTATGTGCATCCGCCCGCTGTAAACATCTCGACGCTCGGCGAGCAGGAGCGCCAGCGCTATCTCGCTGACTCCGCGACAGTCTGGAAAGGGCACGGTCACGCGCATCATCCCACGAACGTGAACTTTGACATTACCAACGCCGTCACAGCGCTCGGGAACGAGTTCACCGTCACGCTGATCAGCGACGCTAAGCCGGCTTCTGATAATCAGTTCGAAAGTGCGCGCGCAAGCGCCAACGAGCGGATCGCACAGCGGCCACTCTGGGGCACTCTGTCACTGGAAGAGCGATGATGGCTGACCGACGCCCGCTATTCGAGCTGCACATCCTGCCGATGTTTCGCGCGCTTGACGCGATACACATGTTGCGGCTGCCACCCGCAAAGCGCGTGGACTTGGCGAGTTACGACGACTTGAAAGACAAGCATCAGGACGTCCTTGACTTCCTGAACGCGGCAAGTCCGATGCCGCCGAAGTCACATGGGGGCCCCTGGCCGAAGGAATGGATCGACTTGTTCACGCGTTGGAAGACGACCGGCTTCGGGCGGTTGATCAAGCCGGCCGGCTCGAATTTCGATCTCGCCCTGACAGGACCGGACCGCTTCACCCTTACTTGCGATGTTTTGCTACCTGATGGCAGCGCATCGGCCTGGTTCAGCATCATTCAGGCCACCGCAGACGCCCAGGTTTACGAGATCGTCCTTGAGCCGCCGGAAGGGGATTCGCCCGCTCCGATCACCATCACGATCGAGGAGCGGCTTCGCGGCCCGCTCACCACGAATGAAGTCGTAGTGCTGGATAGCGCCGGACGACATGCGCTTGGCATTCCAACCAGCTAGGCCACACTCGAATGCGATTTCCGCGATAGCGCAGAATTCAGTTCCGTTGAGCGTGTGGCAGTGAGGAAGTTCAAACCCCTACGCCCGCATCGACAATGCCGACGTCGTCAAATGCGGTCTGGACGGCTTTCACCTTTTGATCGCGGTGCCGATCGGACTGGAACAGCGATCTTGTCGCCAATATCGCCCCTCTCCTGCTGTCGAAGAACTCGGAGGTGCGAGTTAGATGATTCACGAGCGTCGTGTAGAAAAGCCGTGCCACATCGACAGGGGTGAATAGCTGCTCGCCGCCGGTCCTTGCGGTCAGAATGTTGAACGCCGCCTTGTTGTGAATGCCGCTGTTGGTGTGTACTCCACCGTAATCCTCGTCGATCGAAACATCGAGATAGTCGTCCCTATGAGCGGGCTGGTTGAACCGAGTCGGCTCACGAAAATCGCGAATTGGCAGCCCGGTCTCGGTGAGATCCTCACCCATCTCCCAATTCCAATTGTCGATGTTTGGGATGTGGCGATTGGAAACAATGATCCCAAAGATGTCCGAGTAGGTTTCGTTCAACGCGCCCGACTGAAATCGAAATTCAAACGCGCGGTTGAACCGATCAAGCCATGCAGCAATTCGTGCGCAATGATGTCCAGAGCCGCCGCGTAAGAGCGGAACTGCCCATTGACCTGCCGCTGACCGCAGATCATCTGACCGGGGATCCAGGCGGCATTGCGCCACTCGCGCCCGCTGCGGGCCGCCAGCGGATCGCCTGGCTCCGAACATGCATTACGCAACGACCGCACAAAGTCCAGCTGCACGAATTTCGTCAATTCGGCCACGCCGGCGGCAGCCGGTAGGAGGTCCTTGGCAGCCACGATTCCTATAAACGTCGCGGGTCGGCCGGCCGGATCAGCCGGTCCATTTGGTTTGAGACGATAAGGAACGGCATCGCCGCTCTCTTATGGAGAATCAGAGCTTCTGCGCGGTGGCGCGATAGCAGCGGGTTCGCATCATGACGACGTAAGCCGATACCAACGCTCTCATTGCCTGCGCCAAATGCGACACGATGGCGCCCACTACCTCCACGGGCTTTACCACAAGGGCTTTGATGCCGCTGGATCAATGACTTGCCGCCGGAAATCCGCGTGTCTGCCTAGCGCATCATTACCACACGTTAAGGATGCGGACAGCTTGCGTTCAGAATCGATCCTTTAACCTTGGCGCGTGGTCCTCATACGCGTCGAGGGCAGCGGTATGAGGTTCAACACCGCCCTAATAGGATTGGCCATGGCCAAGCTTGGGAATAAGTCTTCTACCGCACGCATCTCGCATGACGCGCCGGCGTCACTCTCCCCCAACACTACCCCGCCAGTCGCGCGGATTTCGCACGATGCTGCGGCGCGCGCGCCGGGTGATACCAGCGCGCGCATCTCGCATGACGCCGCGGCAATGGATGCCGTGGTCGTGCCGCTGTCCCGTGATGCCGCGGCGCCGCAGTCCGACGATGCTGTCGCGCGTATCTCCCGCGACACAGCGGCGACCGCAACGGACGATACAGCCGCGCGCATCTTGCACGATGCCGCTGTGATCGCGCCGGTCGAAGTTACGTTGCGCATCTCGCATGCCGCCGTCGTGACCGCTTCTGGCGATGCGGCAGTCGCCACTCCCGAGATCGCCGAAGCTTCGGCCGCCGCCCAAGCGGCGGCGACGGTTTCGCCGCTCAAGCAGTTACTTGCCTGGGCGAAGTCGGGAGCAAGCCAGCTCATCCGCAATCCGTCGGTCCGCAGGGGGCTGGTGTTGGGGAAGACGCTTGGCATCGCGGGTGTCTTGGCCGGCGGCATTCAGCAGGTCGCGGCCACCCACGCACCGCAGTGGGTGGATCCGGCCGCCGAATACCTGTATCTGCGTCAGGATATGGCGGCGTTTACGAACGAGCCGGGCGAACAGCCCCCCCGGCCAGGGCAAAATCAACACGACCACCAAGTTTAAGTATGGATTCCGCATCTCGAACCTCGATAGTGCCGGCGTGGTTCGTGGCCGCTTCCGTGGCTATTCGGAAGACGGCAAACCCGATCCGCGCTGGTGGTACCTCACGGGCCGTTCGGACGGAAAGCGCGCCATGCTGACCTATCGCAACGAAAAGGGCGTCGTGATGGGCGAGTTGAGCCTCCTGCGTTCGAAGGATGGTTCGGTGTGGGCCGGCCATCTTGTCGGCATCGACCGGAGCATCTCAGACACGGACCTCGTGCAGAGCCCGATCATCGTTGCCCAGTCCGACTATGACTTGAACCGCCTGAAGTCGGATGATTTTCTGAATGAGAGCCCGGTGCTTGTGAAGGGCTACACGCACTAACACTTCAGCCTTCCACGTCGCGTGCACGCGTACGAAAATCAAAACCGGCGAGCGGTGACGCTCGCCGGTTCTTTTATCGCGGATTGGCATCCACAATCAGGCGGCTTCGGTCTCCCCTCGCCGCTCGTCGGTATTCGGCTGCAAGCCATTCAGGTAATCGGCCGCGCGCTGCGCGTGCGATGAAGCGGTGAATATGGCGCGCTTGTCGTTCTTCAGCACCTTTCACAATCCGACTAGGCGGCGTCCCTCACCTCCGGTGTCAGTTCGAGATCAGCCGAAAGGAACGCGGCCCCGAGTTCGGCGACAAGTTCTTCCACCACATACTCGCCGAAGCGCCTGCGGCCAGATTCGCGATTGAGACGCTTCTCATCGCGCGTCCAATGCGTTGTCTCGTGCGCGAGGGTCGCGCCAGCAATCCACCGCTCCAGCTCGTAATCTAACTCTCCGGAGATCAGCGAATGATTTCCTGAGGCAACCCTGCAACCATTGCCTCGAACTCTTGTCGCCACCGTCGCGATGATCCTCGAGGGAGGCGATTGTCCCCTCAGTTCAAGTGAGCAGACGTGCGCATGCTCTAACGATCTCCGCGCTGGGCCCCGCCAAAGGATGGGCTCAAGGCGCTATCGGATTACCGCAAGCGCTCGATCGCCCCGCAGATATCCGAAAAGCGAAGCGGCTTTCCCGAGAGGCATACCTTATGGCTGCGTTGGTTACAATCTAGGTCAAGAGGACGGGCCGGGTGTTAGCCTTCAATACAGGGCAGATCTACGCCATCACCTCGCGCGAACCGCATCCCGCCTTTCGAGCATTCCGGACAATCAACATCTTGACGCGGTTCGACCAGCTGCATCTTTCCGGTCAGGGCATTGATATGCTGGTAGCGCAACGGCCGATCAGCTCGTAAACCCAGGTAATCCATCAGAAAGTCATTCACCGCATGTCCTGCGGAGACCGCATTAAGACTGATCACGCTCGGATTAGGCTCCTCAACGCCATAGGCTTGGGCCTTTCGTTCCGCATCAGTCTTGGCCTCTTTCGCGAGGAGATTGGGATCGATCAGCTGATTGCACCAAAGACAACCCACACCAGGACGAAGAGGTCGAATAGCACTGAATGCATCGATGACTTGCCCCTGCTCATCGGCCCGGACTTTTGAGCCCAGCTGGACGGCTGGAATGAGATATTGGTGGACCAACGCGTTCACGACCAGGCGTGCCCGCATCGAGTCCGCCGCAAGGAAGACGTAGTCGCAGCCTTTGAGGCGGTCCGCGACTGAAGCTTTCGCCACATCAGCATTGAAGTGTACAATATGCGCGGAGGGGTTGGCCTGCTGGATCAGGCGTCGCGCCAGCTGAACCTTGGGTGTTCGATTTTCAGCATCGGCTTGCGATGCTCCAATCAACCGCGCGAGATTGGACGCTTCAACCGCATCGTCGTCAACTAGCGTGAAATGGCCGACGCCTAGGCGCGCCAAATATTCCACAAGAAGGCTACCGATCCCGCCGAGGCCGACCACCGCAATGTGGGCGCGCGACAAGGTCTGCTGGCCTACGCGGCCAAACATCCGAATTTGGCGATCATATTGATCGTCCATCGAACCCAAATTTCTCGATAGGTGGGGAGCGAGGCGATCGATCTTCATACCAACGACGCTCGCTTGGTCGAGTTCGCGACGGCTGCCATCTGGCATCCAGAGATCTGCCTGCATGGCCCGCTGCCCCAACACCAGAGCACCGACCGGCATGCCCTTGGCGATCTGCAGCAGAGCGGGATAACCGCGCGCGTGAGATTGCAGATCGATATCGCTGAATCCGACATGCCGATCGCTACCGTGATTGTGAACGGCCAAATAGACAAGCCGCTCGTCTCGCGCGCGCGTAATCAACCGATGAATGAACTGGGGCGTTAGAGCACGGTGACCGATTTTTCCGGCAACATAGTCGATTCCGTCCTTGGCCAGATGCACTTCACGGACAGTGAGGAGCGGGATCGTGCCGAGTTCGGACAAACCGGCAAGCAAGATGGCTCCGTGCTCATCTCTGTCTTCCTGATAGAGATGATGCCAGAGTAACTCGTAGTCCGAACGGGCAATGTGGAGCCTGCACTTGGACATCACGCTGATCTTTCCAAAAAATCTAAAACCTTGAGCACCTTGGCGCAAACTTTTTGCTTGCCGTTCTGGGCCATGCTGTTGCGGCGAGAGATCTGCAAAGCCGGTCTTCCTTCGAAGGCGTGCCCCACAGTGACCGGCGGCGCAAAGCCCTGACCGTCCGCACGTCGGACGTCCCCACCGATGAACATGGGATAGATGTCGGCATAAGGATACTGCGCGGGGATATGAAACCCCACCCATGTCTTGTTTGGGACGAACCGGTCGCTCAACGCGACCGGTTCGACCGTGAGGTAGACCCCGCCTTGCCCATCGTCCCGCGTGTTAAGGGTGGCAGCGGGAAACTGCTTCCTCAAATCTTCGATGGCGGCAGAAACTTCCGCTTTCATGGCAATTCTCGCCTAGGAGTTGTCGTCCGGCGCAATCGCCGTGAACCGAAGATGTTCGCGCAGATGGACGACATCGTTGTCGCCGACAATACGGCTGGTGCCATTGGGCAGCTCTTCCTGAAGCACAAAGTTGGGCTGGATCGCCACGCCTTGAGCGATTGCAGCGGCCTTGATCTCTGAGCCGGTGGCGGAGTGGCCTTTGAGGCTTACCGGCTGTTCATTGACGGTGACGGCGACGATGTGTTCGGGCTTGCGCGCCACAAAGACCATGTGATCGTGAAGCTCCACCCGCTCGCCGTCTTCGATGCGGCGGTGGGTGCCGTCGTCGAGAATGAGATCCAGCAAATAGTGCTTGTCGATTTCAACGCCTTGGTCGATCGCTGCGATCTTGATCTGCTCGCCAGTTTGATGCGGGGGCAGCAGCTTTACCGGGTGCTCGTTCACTTTCCCCTTGACGAGGTGACTATGCCCGGAACCTTCCGCCTCAAGGATACCAATTCCCATAGCTTTCTCCTTGCGATTTCGAATTCAAATTGCTATTAAGCAATAAGTAGTCAAACCGAAATAGAAAGTCAATTGCTAAATGGCAATTCACGGTAGCGCAAGAAACGCTAACGATGCCAAAGGCTTCGATGGCGACGCCTTCTTTCGGGCGCTGGAAACGACGGTTCAAGCCCGCGATGTGAGCTGGAAAGAGGTGTCAGAAGCGACTGGCGTGAGCGCTTCAACTCTGACGCGGATGGCGCAGGGACGGCGTCCCGATGCCGCCAGCTTGGCGGCGCTGTCCGCCTGGGCTGGACTTAACCCCTCAAATTTTGTCAACGCGCCCTACCGCGCGAGCCAGCCGGAACCGATGGTGCAAATTTCCAGCCTCTTGCGGGCTGATCCGGCCCTGGACGCTGAGGCCGCAGAGGCAGTTGAAGCAATCCTCCGCGCAGCCTACGAGCGGCTGAAAAAACCACTCAAGTAAGGGCGCCACGTCAGCATTTGAGCTGCCACTGGCGGCTTTCAGCAGCCTGCAGACGCCTCTCCTCGACGACTTTGACGATGTCGGGAATAACGTTCTCGTCCATCTCTTTGAGGAACTCCTGCAGCAGCTTGGCGTCGACAGGCGCAAGCCCCTGAAGCACTTCAGGTCTTTCATTCATCTTGTCGTCTGCATCGCCAGCCATCGTGATCTCCCTGAAGTCTGAAGCGGGTTTTCCGTCCGTCCGCTATTTCGTCTGTGTCGGTCGCAGGTTGCGGTCCATCCGCGAGAACCCTGCATGACCGGTATTGGCAAGTTTCAGGCCACCCATTCCGGCAGCGGTCTGACCAATCTTCTTCCGGTCGAAGATCAGAGCACCGTCGCGGCTATGGAACAACCAGATCGGCATTGGCTCGCGCAAGCTGGCCGTGGCGTCGATGACCGCACGCGCCTCAACCCTTCCATTAGCCCACTGTTCCTCCGTCGAAAACTCCACCACCCATATGAATTGGGCGTACGGCAGCGTCATGATGCACTGAAGGAGCTTCGGGTCAAATTCCGAGGCATGCTCTCGCGCGAAATGGCGGTAAGAAGAGCCAGTGGTGATGAAGTAGCGGATGATGACGTCGTTGCCGGGCGGAAGACCAATGGCGGGGCCAAGCTTTAGCAAGGCGGGAGCCAGCCGATCGACGGCATCGGCCGGGTAGTAGACCTTCTCGGGAAGCGCCACGATAAAGGCATCAATCGCTTCCGCGGCGTACGGACTTCCAGTAGACTTCGGAATACACAGATACGGCAGATGGTTGTCATCGACAACCGCAAGGGTTTCGACTTCGTCCCAGGCATACCGAAGCCCGGACTGACCTCTCACAGGTTGACGCCATTCATAGCCCACGAGCGCAACGGCATGGCGCCGCGAATGCATCGCGGCAAAGAGAGGAAAGCCTGACTCAACATAGGCGATGAGTTGCCGATAGAACTGAGGGTCATGGCTTCCAGCATTGCGCGCAATATGAATTGGGAATGTGCCCGCTTCCTGGAACACTCGTTCCGCATGAGCGATCTGTAAGCCTTTTGACGGCACCAATCCGCCCGGATTGTAATCGTGCGCCATCATCGTGATCTCATGGACCAGATATTCTCGATGAACGTTGTAGCGCTCGCTGTAGTGGCGCAAGATCGACCAGCAGGCAGCATGCGCACACACCGAAATATCGACATGCTGATCCATCGATGGAAACCCGCGGATCTCAAGCTTATAGCCGAGCAAGTGCACCTTATGGTCGGCAGTGATGATCAACCGACCTGCGCCCTTGCGAATGTCCGGAGAAAGCACGGTCCGACCGATTGTGGCGATGCCCGTCGGCCGCAACACCATGTAACCGAAGTAATGCTCTTCGATCTGGCGATCGGGACAAACGAGCGCACAGGTGGCGTCATCGAATGTCACCGTCTGGTCAAAGAAATGCAGCCGCACGCAGTCGCTGCGATAATACTGCCCCTTCTTCGAATAGAAATTATAGTAGGTGCTGCGATAGTCCTTATCGATGTAATTATATTCGATGAGGACGCCCTTCACCGCATCCGAGATCCCCAGGCTCAAAGTCTTGGCGACCTTGCCCGGGTTGTACTCGGAGGTGATGTGATTGAGCAACTGCGCGAGGTCAGTGCTCGTCGCCAGTGAAATCCACTTATACATGAGAAGCCCGCGCGTTTAAAAGCGATGCGTATGCATCGTGGAAATTGCCATCGAAAATCCCTTGATCAAAAAACACGACGATTCCCTCCTATCGTCGGCAAGGCGGAGGTGTAAGCTACGAGTTGACCTTGGTCAAATCTCAGCGGTCGACGTTGACTGCCCCCCCAATGAACCAGCAACAACCGCAGACCGAATACGTTTCGTCGCACGCCGCACGTAAGCCACAGATTTAATCGCCCAGCTTTCACCGCCGCTCGTCTCCTGTACAACATCCCGAATGGAACGTGCAATAGTTCTTTCGCTTAACTACTGATTGCGACGCTTTCAGACCCGCGCCCCGTAAGACCGAGACAACTAGGGTGGCGGCGATATACAACTGGAGCGTTGAGACACCCACGTTGTTGCCCGCGGGCGCACTTCGCGGCCCGGATGATGCAGGCGCAACGGGACGGGTCTGATCCAAGTTCTCCTGGATGCGCTTCCAAGCGTCGAGTTGAACTTGCAATTCTGCCCGATCGGCCGGCGCCCTTTCAGCCAATTCCGGCAAAGCAACGGCAGCATCGAGATCCTTGAGTTTGGCTTCGAGTGCCGTGACCTGACGGCGTCCTGTTGCTTGCTACGTCCGCTGTCGCCCTCGCGTACGTATGGAATGCCGGGCCAGCGTCATCACCTTTGGAGCACCGTTGACCGCTAGGCCAAGCTTTGCACCGTCCGCCAAGCTTGCATCGTCTCCGCTGTGTAGATCGACATCTGGCTGCTCCGGACTGACGAGGCTGCAGCTCCGAGCTGAGCAGGATTCCAGATCGGGGAAGCGAGCGAATATCTTACGTCCAGACCGCCCGTGATTTGGACTGCAAAAGTGCAAAGGCACGGGCGGCTGACATTTGGTGCTTGCCCGCTTGCCAATCGCCAACCGGTTGAAAATCCGCTTTCGAGGTCAACGAATGATTTCCCTTCGGCCCGAAACGGAGAAGCAGTCGCTATGGCGCCGGCACGCGTACCGGTATAAAGGCCGATCAGCGTGAACTGGGCGACGTGTCTCAAGGTCGCTCATCCGACAAGCTTGGATGGCGATCATGTACCCGTCGTATCGGTCATCTGCCGAATGCCAGTCCGCGCCGTGGAGGTGGATCACTCGCGATGGGACCGATGGATGAAGGCGCGCTCGACGCAATAGCCAGCCGCGAATGAGACTAATAGCGCAAGGCCACAGGCGATGTAGCTGTTAAAATCCCACAAAATGCTGACGCTGGCGCTTGCGATAAAAGTGACAGCAATGACCGTGTTGCGAAACGCGTTGACCATGTTGCTCCCCCAGCCGCTCGCGGCGGAACAACTTAGCATTGCGTCCCTGACGATTAGCGGCGAAAATGGCCGATCACTCGCCGTCTTTCTGCTCATCGAGTCGGCACTTTCTTGCCGCTAACTGTTCCCCGAGCCACTCGTCAAGTTCAGTCTCGACCCATCCAATTCCGTTTTCCCTAGCGCAACACGATGTTTTTGACCTTCCAGCCGCTGCAGCAGCAGAAAACGTGTTGGCGCTGCCAGTTCCGGCAATTCACGAGACAACACGTAACGCCTTGTCGTGTGCGTGACTTGCTTTATCCTTTAGATCGGGGCGGCCGCGTGTTGAAACAGCATCAACGCTCCGGATGGGAACGTGTTGTTCATCACACTCCCTTGAACGTTGGAAACGCCAGCTGCAGGACAGAGCCATGGTCATCGCGAACCTCAACTGGCATGCAGTGATGCGGCCTGCTTCTAGCCCACTCGCGGGCTAACTCCGAGAGCGCAGTGGTCGCCCCTTCGCGCGCAGCCTTGATATGGGTCGCTCCACACCCTTCATCGTCGCGGATCAATTGCCACCGAGCCGAACATCAGAATAATATCTTTTCATGGTCACTCAAGCAGCTCTTGCGGCTCCAGAAGATCTGCTGCTGCCCACATCGAAATAGCGATGGCCCTCTCGTCGTGTCCGAAGCAGTCCAGTTACCTCTTGGAGGCAGTGCTGTGTCCACCACGAGTATTTCACGATCCGCTTGTTACCCCGGTGGGCAGGCAGAACTCTACCGCTTCCCTGACTACAGCTACCGCTCTCTAAATCAAGGCAAATGCGAGCAAGCTAGAGCAGAGAAGCGCGATACCGACAGCGGTCAGGGCCAAGAAGCTACCCGAAACAAGGTCGTGATCGCGCATGGAGCCGTCCTCGATTGCGCCAAAGAGGCGAATGCAGCCGCCGCTGCTT
Organism: Bradyrhizobium sp. USDA3516; assembly: GCF_057651995.1. Lineage (NCBI taxonomy): Bacteria > Pseudomonadati > Pseudomonadota > Alphaproteobacteria > Hyphomicrobiales > Nitrobacteraceae > Bradyrhizobium > Bradyrhizobium sp. USDA3516. Next base: position 281,559 of record NZ_JBYGYN010000010.1, read on the forward strand.
TCCCGCTCATCAGCATTTTTTTCAAATCCGACGCAAAATTCCTTCTCTTCTCGGCTGAGAATGCATGTTTTCGTCGTTCTCAGGTGCGAGTTTGCTGTTTGTCGGCAGGACTACGAGCATAGTGCATTACCGGCTTTGCGAACGAAGGTGTTCGCGCCTCACGAGCCACGGGTTCGTAGCTCTCGCTTCGCGGCCCTTGTGAAAGCATCGGAGCGAGACGTTTCATAGTTGCTACATGACTTTCAGATTGATTTTGTCAAATGCGCAGCTTTTTCATTCTTCTTGTGACATTTGCGATCATGGTGTCCGCACGCGGTCAGCTCCCTACAGACTTCGTGCCGCGACCGACTGCGCCCATGCCGCCGGTCAATGCACCGTAGCTCAACGAGGTTTGGAGCCGCAGCAACTTAAGTGGGCTTCCAAACCCGAGGGAACATAGCGACCCCCCACAATACTTCCGAATCTGCACCGCAGCTTTCGTCGCGAGCACTCGGCCCGCCTTCGCCAGGGTCAACCAGGTCATTTTACGAATGCAGAACTGGCGCAGCGGCACTTAAGCCCTACGTCGAGGGCATCTCGCCTCTAAGCTCCCGTTAAGCTCAACTTTCCGAAATGGCCGCCGTCTATGGCAGTTGCAACTCGTTCGAAACTGGCCTGTTTGCGGGAGCCCCGACCTCATCGCGACGGTGATCGCCGGAACGGGAGCAAGATGACAGCACGTGGGAGCTGAGACTCTGGTAAGTTTCACAAGTTCGATTTCCTGACCCCATATCGCATCATCGACAGGAGTACCAAGTACACCGAGTGCACGGAGCCTGGTCGGTTGGGTGGACGGCTGCTTTTAATCTGCCCACAACGCTGAGTTCAGTGAATGAGCTCTTGTAAGCGGTCTGTCCTAAGATTGCGTGGAGCGCCTTCTTTCTCGGAGACGGTCGACTCTGAGATTCGGAATGTTCACCTGACGTACGGAATCATTCTAGTGCTTACCGCCACATGCTCGGCGCGTGGCGAAGCGCATCGAGGCCAATCTGCTCGAGACGCTCGCGCGTCCTCTCACCTTTGCTGGCTGCTTCCAGAAGCTTCGAGGCGACATGTGCCCGCACGCCACCATCACTCCCAGGCACGTTTACACAGACCGTTTCGAGGATCTCCCGCAGAAGCGCGGTGGTAGTGGCGTCCAACATCGGAGAATCCCCCCAACTTGAAGGGGATGATAGCACAGCGCGTTTCCTAGTTGAATTGATCGAGTAACCGAAAATCCAATACCGCTTTGCTTTCGATCGATCGTCTGCCTCAGCTCCCTGCTCCCTGTACCTCCGCCCACCCTTTCCCGGTCTGTGCCTACCGCCTGCTGGGCCAATTCCCATGCTTCACTCTTGACTTGTAGTCTTGCAGCCTTAGCGAGACGGCCATCGCGCACGCGGCGTCCCTAAACGCCAAAATTCCTCGCTCGAGTGGAGGTTTTCGGCGAATTCCACCTTGGCGATCGTGCGAAGCTGCGGCGCATGTGCATCGAAGCGGCGGCTACCGGGAGCGGAGCGATAGGATAGTGACCTAGGCCCGGTACTCCGCAGCTCGCAGTCGGTCGGCCCAACAGCCTGGTCTCTGTCGAATTTTGAACCCAAACAAAGTTGAGGATCGAGCACCTTTCATACAATCAATGGCGCTGAACTCGTTCGCCCCAACAACACACCCCGGAAACAGACTTGCGGAAGATGGCGAGGAGGTCCGTAGCTTCACGCGCGAGATCCGGTTGATCAATGCGTGCCTGGATGATCTTCTTCATTGCCGCGCGCTGCCGCGCTTGGCATTACCGGAACGCAAATGATGCTCTTGATGGTTGGGGGACCTGGACGACGACGACGGTATTCCGGTCAACGTGCTTGCAAAGCTGATGAAGGTTGATCCATCTTCGTCACCACGCAATCGAAGCTGCTGGAGAGGAAGAGATTGCTGCGTCATCAAGCCATGCACGCGGGATGCCCAGGTCATACATCTTTCATTGGCAGACAACGCCAGCAAACGTCTCGCGATTATCGCCGCGAAGCAGGAAACGCTCGATCGGTTCGTTTTTGGAGACCTTGCTGTTCAGGAGGTGGGCAAGCTGGGTAACAGACTTACCGCGATGAGGCACCGGCTGCAGAAAGCTTGCCTGGCAGACAACAAGAATCCTGAGGTGTAATCCGACAATGTTCTGAATGCGCGGCGTATTCTTGTGTGATCTCGACTCCTGATGTTTTGATGATTCACTCGGGCGTAAGCCCCTTGTTAGAGAGGGACGGATGAAGAGGAATCAAGAGGGAGAGTCAATTGGATCGTCTGAGCGGCCAGGTCCTAAACTACCGGAAAGATCCAAAACCAAGAAACTGACCGCGACCATGAAAAGGCGTGCCCTGAAAGTCAGAAAGTCCGAACACCGTCCTCCTCCATCCTCCTAAGGCTATTGCTCCGCAATTCTGATAATATAGTCGGGTGTCTCGACTTCGCTGCCAAGACCCTGCTGCCACTTCGAAAGGGGCTCTGGCCCCCTCTATTGACCTCCGTGGATGGCAGGTCCGCCATCCGGCGCGCGTGCGATCGTGCCATAGGAGATCGTTTTCCAGCTTCTTGCAACCCGCATGATGGCTCCCCGTATAGAGCGACACAACAGACGCCAGCCGCGGCGCCTAAGGCCCTGCGCCGGCGAACTCCATTCCATGGAATGTAGCAGGTTGGTAGCGGTCCCTGCCCTAGTTGTCGGTCCCGTTCAAACCAGCCTTGCAAATCTCACCAGGTTAAATTGGGCCCAGTCCAACCCGCCCGTGCAACAGCTGTGTCCGGATTTTGGCGGCGCAGCACATGTCGTCGCCTACGCTCTAATCGCGAAGGGGTCGGAGGTTTCGCCGGAGGTCGTGAACTAGTTACGTCGTGGAGGGGCAATTTAAGGCGCGGACCCACTTCAGCAAAGCCGGCCTTCAAATACAACGCCGAATTCGGACTGCGACTCCACACCGGTTGCTTGGGAGCCCCGACTTCAAGTTGCCCCCAGCCCTTTGCGGTACCGAGGGCCACGGCCGCCTCGATGAGGCTCATCGCCACCCCAGACGAGCGGTGATCCGGCACGACATAGAGTTCGGTGATGATTCCGTAGCGGCCGCGCGCAAAAAGCGAGATACTTTCCGCCACCATGATAATGCCCACAGCGCGCTCTTCGACAAAACCAAGAAATCCATGAATGCGCTCTTTCATGGCAAGCAGGTTGGCCACCAGCCGAGCATCCAGTTCGGCCTGCACGTCGCGAGCGCCGAGTTCTGTAAGTAGAGCTCCAACCATCTGGGTCACGGTTGTGGCGTCATCGACAGAAACTTCACGCGTGCTCACCATGCCACAAGCTCCTTCATCAACCAGAGACGTCCCGCACCTTCAGCCTGAGACCAAAAGGTGCCGCCGCATACGTACTCGTGCAGATATGCCTCCATATTGACGCTCAGATGACGCCCTGTTCACAACATGGGGAGACAATAGGCGTTGATGTCGCTGACGGCTGTAAGGACAACGAGAAGCTTGAAAGTGAACGCGACGCCTCCTCATTCATCCGAAGGTTCGTCCCGAATTGATGCACGTGACAGCACGAACCATTTTGCCCGCGCCTACCCTCTACACGGATTCGTAAACGACCTCATTCCAGTTTATCAGCGCTCCTCTCAGGAGAGCACTAATTGATGAACGAATAGTCTCAGACAACGACCGACCAAGCCAGTCGAAGACAAACTCTTTTTCCGGCGCAACCGGAAAACCGGCTTTCTAAGATTCACAGTGCGGAGATTTTTTTTGCAGGACGAGCCAATTCGCCTTTCCGAGAGCGCTCTCGCTTCCTTGACGATTTTCTCTCGATCCTTTTGTAAATTTAGCCGCTCAATATATAATGTTGCTAAACCCCGCAGCCGCTCGCGGGGGCGACAGGCCTCCGCTGCGCTGCTAAGCCTATTCGGGAAATCAAGTTCGTGCGAGGATTCAGATCGCAAGCGCGAGTGGCGCGACAATTAGTGATACAGGTTGACGAGATGGCACTCTACACGTCGGTATGCTGTAGCGTCAGGTCGCGTGGATTTGTTAGGCACCTGTGTTCGCTACCGATCATGAAGAAGACGAAAGAGACTCGTCTCCCTCGGAGAAGCACGCTATAACATTTTTCGCCGCGCAGCGCCGTTTGGGTTGCCTCCAGCCGAAACGCGCTTACGTCACCGCGCAAGATGCGAGCTTGCGATTAGTCCAATTATGCCGCTTGGACTCTCCTGAGGAAACCTTCAAGTTGGTGCTTCAGCCGAGAGCTTTCCTCAGACAGCAGTTCGGCAGACCTCAACACTTGCATCGAAGCCCCTCCTGTTGCCTTCGCGCGATAAGTGACTTCGCCAGCGCTCGCCGCCACCTGAGTGGTCTTGCTCGCAGCTTCCTGCAAGTTAAGGGCGACATTCTTGCTGGTCTCCTTTTGCTCGTCGATGGCTTCGACAACAGTCATAGCAATGTCGGAAATGCGAGCGACGATGGCGCCGGCTTCGGTATTCGCGCCGACGGCTTCAGTTGTCGCAGCCTGAATGTCGCTGATTTGCTTGCCAATCTCGACGGTCGCTTGAGCGGTTTGCATCGCGAGGGATTTGACTTCCTCGGCGACAACTGCAAAACCCCGGCCGAGATCGCCTGCGCGAGCAGCCTCGATTGTGGCATTCAACGCGAGCAAATTGGTCTGCCGCGCGATCGCCGCGATAAGTTGAACGACGCTGCCGATCCGCTCTGCCGCGGACGCCAAACCAACCATGCGCTGATCGCTGAGCTCGGTCTTGCGCACCGCTTCGCGCGCCATTTCCGCTGCTTCCTCGACCTGCCGGCCTACATCAGCGATAGTTATAGCCATCTCGCTTGTCGAGGTCGCGACGCGTTGAACGTTGGCGGACGCGTCGTCGGATGATGAGGCAACCTCCATCGAGACTTGGCGGCTCTCAACGGCAGAAGAGGCAAGGCTCCGGGCGGCGGCTTCCAGCTCCGTCGAGGCGGACGAAACGGCTTCGATCACCTGCCCTACGGCTGCTTCGAATTCGCCCGCAAGCCGAGCGATATCGGCCTTACGCAGGTCAGCAGCAGCCTGGTCCCGTTCGACCTTGGCATCAAGCTCCGCCTGCAGTTTTTCGCGAGCTCTCAGCTTGAACATTTCTACCGCTTCGGCCATATCGCCGAGCTCATCCTTTCGACCAAGGCCCGGCAAAACTACATCGAACCGACCCTCACCTAGCTGGCGCATGGCCGCGGTCATCGAGGCGACGGTTTTGGCAATGCGCTGCCCGAAGAGCATGCTGAACAGGCCGGCGAGCAGCGTTGCAAGTCCAATGAGCCAGACCAGCCTCTGCCGAATCTCTCCGGCTCGGATTTCCATAGCGTGCGCATGCGCGTCTGCCGCGGACATGACCTTTGCGATTGCCGGGCGAATGCGGCTGTAAATCTGTCGAAGATCATCCACCTGATCGCTCAGCGTCTGCTGCGTCACCATGAATGATACAAAATTCTCCTTGTACGCCCGCATCAGCTCCAGAAGCTTGGATTTCTCCTCCGTAGGTAGGCTTGCCTGAGCAAGTTCGGTTTCGAACTCCGTCTCCCTCGCTGAAAGCTGATCGCCGTATTTTTCTTCGCCCCGTAAGATAAACTCCTTCTCATGACGGCGCATCATCAGCATCAAGATCGTCAGGCGCGGCTGCTTCACCTGGCTCAATCGCTCCTCGACGGCGTGCACGGCTATGCGCAACTTGCCCTGAAATCCGCCATTCTCATTGAAGCCTAGGTTGCGTTGTGCTGAAACTACGTTTCCAAAGCGGGTCGCATAGAGATTAATTACCGGCCGCACGGAGGCTGCCTGCCGCAGCGGATCATCGTCGGGCAACTCCCCGATCAGTTTTTCGACCCGACCTAAATCTTCGAGCTGGCGATCGAGAAGATCCGCATGCGTCTCGATCGACATTTTCAGTGGGCTTGCCGAGGAACTCGGTCGCGATTTGGCCAGACTCCAGAAAGCTTTGTGACAATGAAACGACACGGGCTTTCAATTCATTGCTCGCGCTCGCCTCTCGTTGAACAATACTCGCGTAGTGCAGAGCTGCGGCGCAGATTACGCCCGTGACCAGCACACCAGAAATCCCGAGCAATGCCATCTGCTCGCGCAATCCGATTTCGAAAGCCCCATTGGACGGACGGACGTTCGCGAGTGCCGGAGGAATTCTTGCTCACATTTTGTCCCTCGAAGTGACCTGATCTGTTTGAGCAGTGCTGACAATCGCAGGTCAGCAGGTAGCGCGCACGTTGATCGAACTGGGTCAACCTGCTTCGTTCAATCAACAACGAGCGCTGCCTAATTCAGATTGATTTCGAAATCCTGAACTCGTGCGCAAAACGCGCGCGCCCCGTGCCGGTGCACGACCTAACTGCTGTTGCGTCAGTTTGACGAACACACAGCGTGGTATGACGTGGATCATTTTGAACTAAGCGCGTCTCACGGAATAGCTGCATCTAAACGGTCCAATTCGCATAAAACATGCGACGTATGCGCTAAATTCGGGCTCAATCAGCACACGAAACGGATATTTCAACATCCGGCTTGCGCGACTTGACCGTAGGCGCAAGCTTGGAGCTCCAGTGAGTGTGGGCACTCACTTTATGCTCTCTTCAGCCGCCCTTTGGGGCGTTTCCTCCCTGACTTGGCCGTGCGGAATTTTCGCACGGCCTTTTTTCGCAATCCGACGAAAGCAGATCGCTCACGTCAATCGCACAATTCTTCGACCTAAGTTGTGGCCCTACGTTGGAGCCCATTGACGTGCTGCAACCTTTGCGAAGCTGCGAAGGCGTTAGTCAGCCAGGCCGCCCTGGGCTAGTGGCGAACGCACGCAACCTTATCAGCGAGGCGATCGCGTGCAGACTAGCGCTTCACGCGCCTGCGGGCGTTGTCGACCAGGCGAATGGCCGCTCCAGCGCAGGGTTGGAGAGCTGGTGAAGGTCAGGGCGTTGATCCGCTTCTCGGTAGACGCAATGCCGTCGGGCTCCGCGGGATCTTGGGGAGCGAGGCTGTGAGGAAGAGTTCGATCGCGCCCCGTTCAAGCTCTAATGGATTTTCGGCCGCGAGACAGCGTTTGTCGGAGGACTTCAATTCATTCCCAAGCTGCATGAGACTGTATTGAAACCGGACTTTTTTGCAGCATTTCGCGCCTGCTGCCGCAATGCAGCTCCGAATGTGCGCATTCGGAGCCGGTAGAAATGGCAAACCATATCGTTCTCCACGTGCCGCTTCCAGGACACTATCCGACCTGCAAGACCGGAGCGCAATGCTGCACACTAGTGCGCTCTCGGCACTGATTTGATGCAATAAACGACATATCGACACTCAAATTCCGCACGCGCGCCGGTTATCGTCCAATTTCCGCATCACGGCTTCTTCTGACTGGGCTCTAGGACTTGATCGCCGGCATTGGCGGCGTCTGTGGCATTGCACTTTCGTCAATCCTACTCAGTTTTATTGTTTGCATATCGTCCGCACTCCGTTCGTGCTGGAGCCTTCTAGTTAGCAATGGTCTCGCGGAGCTCCTCGGGAAGCCGGTAGCATTCCTGAGTCCCAGGGAATGTGCCCTGACGGACATCGACCGCCCAGCGTACCAGCGCCTCCTGTAGAACCTCCCCATTTGCGTAGGCGCGAACGAATTTTGGCCTTTTACCTTCGAGCAGCCCTAAGACATCGTCGAGTACGAACACCCGGCCGGAGCAGCTTGGCCCGCCTGCAATCCCAATGGTGGGTATTGTCAGCGCATCGCTTGCGCGTTCCGCGAGCTCGGCCGGAATGCCCTTGAGGACCAAAGCGAAGCAGCCGGCCTCCTGGAGACGGGGAGCCATCATCGAGCAGACGTAACACTTCGGCTTTGCCCCGCACCTTGAAGCCGCCCATGACATTGAGGCTCTGAGGGGTAAGACGAAGATGCCCCATCATCACCGGGATTTCCGGCACCCCGCTGCAGGAAGCCTCCGGCATTGCGTATTGTTTCATCGAGACTGAGATGAAAGCTGAGAAACGGCATGTCGGCCAACCAGGGCACGAGGCCTTGTGCGCGAGACTGCTTCCAGATGATGATTCATGATTGACATGCTGACGGGAAGCGTATCGTCGAAGCCCAGGCAGGCATTGCCGACACCATCACCGACGAGAATGATGTTGATCGCTGTGTCCGCGATGCGCGCGTGACCGCATCGTAAGCTGTCGTCATCGCGATGGGACGTCCCTCCGTTTTCGATTGCTGCAGGACTGGAATGGTGACGACTTGCAAAGGCGGCTCTGAAGTGTGGCTCATGCGTGGACAATCCTGCGACACTGATCGTTGGACCGGACACGGAAAGAGTTTCGTTTTGAAGATCAGAGCAGCTTCACCTCAGACGCGGAAGCATCGATCAAGGCACGACCCAAAGCGCGACAATATAGATTTATTTGCTCGAACCACACGGAAGCCGTCGTCGATACGGCGCACTTTGCAACAACAGGAAGAGAGCTTTGTTGGCTTCATAGCGCGCCGCGGCTCGGCTGCTTTGCGTTCCCGCCATGACCAACGAGCCATTCGTCGCGGAGATGGACCACGACCACCTTCGACGGCAACGTTCAAGCGAGACTTTGTAAATTGAAAATCGATCGGACATGGCATCCCCGCTCAAGCCATAGCTCTACCCACGATCTATCCTGTCCGCATGGAGCTCACCGGAGGCCGCCATGCCTTTCCCGAGTGTCGAATGCAAGCGGGCAAGGCGGTCGATGATCGCCATCCGACGGACTGCGCAATGCGGCCAGACCAACTTCGAAGAACCGATTCTGCCGCTTCAGCAGTAGTTCCTGTGGCCTGCTTGCCCGCCCACCTCGGCAAGGCTGATCTATGCGAGTGCCGAGAGCGTGGGCGGCCGGCCAGAGTTCGCAAGCCGTTCGCGGCCCAATACCATAATAGCCGCTCAACTCGCAGCCTGTCTGCGGCAAATACCGAAGAATGAGTCGGAATCTGCTTCTCTCAGCATCACGCCCGTCCCTGTCGATCGGTCAGGAAATGTCCCGTTCTGCAGAGAGACCCATCAGGGCGAACGGGATCCATGCGAGAGAAAGCCAATAGAAATAGTACGATGTGAGCGCATCATTGGAGGCGGTTGCGCAAGGTCGGCCAGATGACAGCATAGCCGTAGCGCCCTTGTTCAGCCGGTAAGCATTGAAATCAATGATTGTTGCCGAGGTCCGTGTCACTTAATTTCCACACCACTCCTGAAAGCGCCTCGCTGGACTCGCTGGCCCATCGGGTGATGTCGCGCTAGGCATCGCCCGGCTAAGGCACTGTCCAAGGGAGCTCACTTAGTGGCAGCTGTCAAGCTGCTCGCAACCAGCGCAACCATTTTTGATCGGCCTGGCGCCGCGACTTGAAGCGGTCGACGCACCTGTAGGAGCAAAGCGCCGTTCGCCAGCAGTAGTAACGGATCAGCCCGAACTTCCCGCCACAAATAGCGCAGCACCTTCCACCATGGAAAGCGTGAGAGTTATTGCGCACGTTTGCCTCCTATCGGCGCCACCTAAATCAGTCCCATGCATTCTCCACTTCCACGTCAGAGCGCCCGCACATGACCTGCGGCGTCGCCAATTCCGATTCTCGGGTATGCAAGAACCAGCCGGCGCGGCAGAATGACCCTGATGCGCGCCTTCTTGGCGCTGCCTCTGAGAGCAGTTGCGCCAAACTTTACCACCTATAACTGCTATTTTGATCCTGAATAATGCAATGAACCGCACGTGGCCGCGCAAATGCTGCAATATTTCGGCTCTATTTGAGGGTCTTCACCGCAAGAGATCATTCCGGATCTTTCGCGGTTCTGGCTCGCCGTGCATCAAGCGAACAGATCGGCAGCTTCCCCGATCGCGGTATAAATCTGATCAAGATCTGCGGCTGTAACGCAATAAGGTGGCATCACGTAGATCGTATTCCCGAGCGGACGCAGGAGAAGATTTCGCTCCTTGAAGAAGGCTTGCAGTTTCGGACCGATGCCGGCGAGATAGCCGGCGTCATTTGTATTCAGATCAAGCGCAGTGACGGTGCCGGTCCGACGAACGTTTGCAAAGCGCGGATCAGCCTGAAACGGCTGAATTGCGTGCTCTTGCATGGATGCAAGGGTCGATACGCGCGTGCGCGCATCGGAGTTCTGCCAAAGATCCAGATTGGCCTTTGCGGCGGCGCAGGCAAGCGGGTTCGCGGTATATGAACTCGAATGAAAGAACGTCAAATTGCGATCTTCCGAATAGTGCGCCTTGAAAATATCAGCGCGACAGAGTGTCACTGCGAGCGGAAGCGATCCACCAGTGAGACCTTTCGAATAACAGGCAATATCTGGACTGACCTCGGCCTGCTCGCACGCAAACAGCGTTCCGGTTCGACCCCAGCCCGTCATGACCTCATCTGCAATGAAGAGAACGCCCCAATCTTCGCAGATCCGCTTCATCTCCCGCAGCACCCAGGCTGGGTACATCAGCATTCCGCCCGCCCCCAAGATCAGAGGCTCCACGATCAAGGCCGCCGGCATCTCCTCCCTGCACACCGAATATAACGCACTGAGCGTGTCCCGCTCGCGACCTGTTGCTGGGAACGGGATTGATGTGACGTCAAACAGAAGGGCCTCGTAGGCCGCATTGAACACGCCACGAGCTCCGACTGACATCGCTCCTACCGTGTCGCCATGGTAGGAGTGTTGCATCACTACAATGCGAGTCCGCTGTTTGCCGATGTTATTCCAATAGCCCAGCGCCATTTTCAGCGCGACTTCGACGCTCGTCGAACCGCTATCTGAGAAGAAGACGTACTCAAGAGCAGGCGGCGTGAGCTGCAGGAGTTGCGCCGCAAGCTCCTCGGCTGGCTCATGGGTGTAACCTGCAAAGATAATCTGATTGAGCTTGCTCGCCTGTTCCTGGATGGCGCTGACAATATGTGGGTGGCAATGGCCGTGGGTCACGACCCACCAGGACGAGATTGCGTCCATGATATGTCGGCCATCGGCGGTGTAAAGGTAAGCCCCCTCACCGCGCGCGATCCTTGTCATCTCGCCTTGAAGCGCGTGTTGCGTAAACGGATGCCAAATTGGCGAGCTCGGGGTCGGCATTTCAACTGAAATCGTCAGCACGGAACGAAGACTTGAATGCCGTCTGAAGCGCCTCTGGCGTGAGAGGCGAAAGCAGAGGCAGTCGTCCCAACCAGCGCACGCGGCCGATCTCACGAATGGCAGTCTGAGTTTCCGGGTTGCATTCGCCGATGAACGCGATACCCAAAATCGTGATCTGCCGCCTTCGTAGAGCCTCGATCGACAGCAGCGAGTGATTGATTGTACCGAGTTTTGTGCTCGCGCAAACCACGACCGGAAGCTGCCACCTCTCAAACACGTCGATGTAGAGTGTATCCCCACTTAGCGGGACCATAAGCCCGCCGGCGCCCTCGATGACAAGAGGCCGTCCTTCCGTGTCTGGCGGACTTATGGAAGCTGCGTCGATGCGAAGCCCGTCCATTTCGGCAGACTGGTGGGGCGATGCGGGCGTTCGAAGCCGGTAGAGCTCCGGCACGACTCGATCGGCTGAGAGATTAGCCAACCTTGTAACCGTTTCGGTATCGGTTTCTCCTTCGAGGCCGGCTTGTATCGGCTTCCAATAACTCGCGCCGAGAAGATCGGCCAAGCCTGCGGCGAACACAGTCTTCCCAATCCCGGTATCTGTTCCGGTCACCACAATCCGCAAACTCATCCAGCCTTCCCATTCGTCTCCTCAGCGAGCGCATCGACCATTGAGACTACATCATCCTCGTTGACGTTCAGCGTCAGTGAAATCCGCAAGCGCGCTGTTCCCGCTGGCACTGTGGGCGGCCGAATTCCGCGAATATCGAAGCCGCGATGCTGCATCGCAGAGGCGAGCCGCATCGTATGAGCATTGTCGCCGACCATGTATGGGAGGATCTGCGAGCTGGAAGGACATCGCACCCCGCGGGCTTCCATCTTCCGATGCGTGAATGCAACCAGCCTTGCGAGGCGCCGCTGACGCTCGGGCTCCCGCTGCAAGATAACCAGTGCCTCGCTGACGGCAACGGCAATCAAGGGTGATGGCGCGGTAGCGAAGATGAACGGACGACAACGATTGACCATAAAGTCGCGTAGCACACCGGAAGCAGTCACCAGCGCTCCCGCCACTCCCAACGCTTTGCCGCAGGTATGTATAACCAGGAGATTTTCACGGTGACCGTAATGGCTGGTGAGACCTCGGCCCTGCTCACCGTAAACGCCGGTAGCATGGGCCTCGTCAACGACCAGGAAAGCCTCGTGGCGATCGGCGAGCGCGACCAGATCATCGAGCGGGGCGAAATCGCCGTCCATACTGTAAAGGCTTTCCGTGACGACCCAGACCCGTCCCATTCCTCCATCCGCACGCCAGTCGCGGATCGCACTTTCGATGGCTCCGAGGTCGTTGTGGCCAGCTATGCGAAACTCGGCCCTGCCAGCTCGCGCGCCTTCATGAATACTGGCGTGAACCAGAGAGTCGAGGACGAGCAGATCGCCGCGCTGCGGCAATGTCGTCAGGACCGCAAAGTTTGCGACGTAACCGCTCGCAAAAAACAGCGCCGTCTCGGCGCCAAAGAACTGGGCGGCTTCCGCCTCGAGGCATTCATGCTCTTCACAATTGCCTCGCAGAAGTCGCGACCCCCCAGAACCAAGCGGGGTGCCACGTTCGATGGCCGCCAAGACGGCCTTTTTCATACGCGATGCACTCGCAAGCGCCAGATAATCGTTAGATGAAAAATCAATTCCGGCACGCGAATTGAGACCGCGCAAGCGGTTGTCATCTTCCAGGGAGCGCAAGGCCTTGACGTAGGGTCCGAATTTATCCATTGGCGACGAGCTCATTGCGCAATCCACCCGATGCTGCCGGCGTTTTGGCGATAGCCGCCGACCACGAGCTTTAACATCCCATTCAGGTCTTAACGGGTGAGGATGCCATTGTTGCGGTCAACGAGCACGACACGTGGCTGGAACACCTCTGCTTCGGCTTCGTCGAGGGATGCATAAGCAATGACAGTAATTTTGTCTCCTGGCATCGCGAATCGTGCCGCAGCACCATTCAAACCGATGATACCGGACCCACGCGGTGCTTCGATGACATAGGTTGCAAAGCGCGCTCCGGTATCCACGTTGTAGATCTCGACGCGCTCATAGATCAGAACCCCCGCCGCGTCCAGCAACGCACGATCAATCGAGATCGATCCTTCATAGTGAAGATCGGCTTCGGTCACGGAAGCGCGATGGATTTTGCCTTTCATGAGGGTGATGTTCACTTCACCCTCGCCCGTCAGCGCCTCGATCCTCTGCGCTGTTTCGTTCGGCAAGCTCAGACGTGATGCCGAGCCGCGCGAACAAGTGCGCGTCGCGATCCAACTTGGGGTTTTCTGTCGTCAGCAGCGTATCACCGATGAAGATTGAGTTCGCGCCAGCCAAAAAGCACAGAGCTTGCAGTTCGTCCGTCATATACCGCCGTCCGGCCGACAACCGGACCACGCTCTTCGGCATCATAATTCGAGCAGTCGCGACCAGGCGCGCCACGGCGATCGGATCAGGACGCTGGGCGGTTTCATTGACCGGCACGCCCTTGACCTCGTGCCACAGGTTGATCGGCACGCTTTCCGGATGGCTTGGCAGATTTGCAAGCAGCACGAGCATGCCGAGACGATCCTCGATGCGCTCGCCCATCCCAATGATGCCTCCACAGCAGATCTTGATCCCGGCGCCGCGAACGTGCGCTAGGGTATCGATGCGATCTGCTAGCGTACGGGTTTTGATGATGGTGCGGTAAAATTCAGGCGAGGTATCGATGTTATGGTTGTAGAAGTCGAGTCCAGCTTCAGAGAGCTTTGCGGCCTGGCTCGCGGTCAGCATACCGAGCGTGACGCAGCTCTCCATGCCAAGACCTTTCACGGCTCTGACCATGTCGCAGACCTGATCAAGATCGCGCTCCTTTGGACTACGCCAAGCCGCAGCCAGGCAAAAGCGAGTTGCACCTGCATTCTTGGCGCGTTTTGCTGCGGCCAGTACATCGCCGCCATCCATCAGGGGGGTGGCCTTCAAATCTGTAGCGAAGTGCGCGCTCTGGGAGCAATAGCCGCAATCCTCCGGACACCCCCCTGTCTTGATGCTCAGTAGGCTAGCGGCCTCGACGTGATTTGGATCGAAGCTCTCGCGATGAACGTTCTGCGCCTGGAATAATAGATCCGCAAACGGCAGCCCATACAAAGCCTCGGCCTCGACGACCGTCCAATCAAAGCGGACAAGCCCTTTGTTATCACGATTGTAGTGCCTGGCTTCTGCGGCAGGATTCATGCATTCATCATTGTCAGCTTGGTAGGAAACCTTCTGAAACTTCGATTGAAGCTCCCGCTTTTTCGAGGGCAAAGGTATAAGGGCGTACTCTCGCTCAAAGACGGCGGAAATGCGGCCAGATTGCATGATTTCTGCAAAAAGGGCCCTACGCAATATCGATTTCGACTCTGAGTGAGATCATCTTGCGGCCATTCGTCAGCAAAGACTCGAGCACCAACCGCGGGCTGCGCGGCCAGCGCCGCCATTGCAGCGAGCTCACGTTCGAGATAGTAAACCCAGCTACACTCCCCGGGATCGCCGATCATCCATGATTCGTCACATCGTGTTGTTTACCGCCAAGGACCAAGCTCAGATTGAGGGCATAATCGAAGGTCTATCGATCCTCACGAAAATCCCACATCCACGTCGGCTGGAGATTGCCCGCAATCGCAAGAGCGACCCACTCGGGAACGATATCGATGTCATCGTTTACGGTGAATTCGACAGCGACGCCGAACTCGCAGCTTACAAGGGGCATCCTTTATACCAGGAATCAATCAGGCGTGTGCGCCCCCTTCGGGAGCTACGGTTCGCGGCGGACTATATCGTTTGACGGATACGCGCTCCTGAAGACGGCTGGGCCAAAGCACACTGCGGGCGTCACAAAACGGGGCTCAACTCGCTTCTCGGTCGTCGGGCGAAGCGGCAAGTTCGAAATTAGCCAATTCGTTGCTCTGACGAGGAGCCCCCTGAGGAAGTTCTGCGACAAAACAGGAAAAACCTCCAAATATATGCATGGCGAACTCGTCTCGGCTGCTTTTCCTCTTCTAAGCTCTTTAGGCTCACAAACAGCTGGTGCGTTCCAGCGCCAAGAGCAAGACCGAGCCGGTGAGTCGCTAGGCGCAGACAATCCGTGATCGACCCAGGTTGCACCGAGAAGGTGACGGCTGCTTAACAGGGAAATCGCCCGGACTTCGTTTAAGGACGCTCATAACGCAATAGAGCTCAAAGACCAGATTGATCGCGCTTTTCTTCAGATGCGGGCGGCTCCTTAGAGGACCGGCTGTCCCTACAGCAACCAGCAAAAAGAGCCCGGGCAAATCGAACGGAACACCTTTCGCAGAGCAGAGCAACTGGTTGTCAAATGCATGTCCGCGAACTTCGATGGATTGAACCTGCCGTTGCTATGCGGCGTCTAGGAAATCAACCGAACCTGACTTTTCTGGATAGCGCCGCCAGGCAAGAATTGGGGCGCTACTCATATGTTACGTGTGATCCATTCAGTACCTACATGGTCAACAATGGACAAGCGAGTTGCAAGGGCGTCGCTCTTGAGGGCAGTCCGTGGGAAGCTCTCCGGAGTCTACTCGCTAGATATCCGCAACAGAATCGAACAGATCTCCCTCCCTTTCAGGGAGGTGCCGCCGGCTATTTGGGCTACGACCTAAACAGGACGCTTGAGCGATTACCGGCACCTGCGATTGCCGGTCGCCCTTTGCCCGAATGTGTCCTACATTTCTATGACGTGGTCATCAGCTTCGACCATCGGGATCACAAGTGCTGGATCGTTTCTACCGGATGGCCTGCTCAGGAGCCTGCGCCTCAACTTGAACGCGCACGCCGTCGCGCCGATCAGTTCGCCGCCTTGCTTGACGTGCCGACGCCAGCTCTAAAGGAACTCCCTGACACCTTAGGCGCATGGCAGTCCAACTTCAGCCTTGACGACTACATCGCGGCCATACAGCGCGTCATCGGCCTCATTTTGGCCGGAGACGTCTTTCAAGCGAACATCGCGCAGCGTTTCACTGCGAGAATGCCGATCTCATTCGACCCGATTAGCTTTTACTGCCGGCTTCGGTCCCTCAATCCGGCGCCGTTTGCGGCGCTGTTGCGCTATGGCAAGCTCACCATTGCCTCAAGCTCACCGGAACGTTTCCTCAAACTCGACGCACGAAACGTCGAAACACGCCCCATCAAGGGCACGATAGCGCGATGCAATGATTCCGCGGAGGACCAGCACCGCGCGCAGCTCTTAGTCGCGTCCGAAAAGGACCGCGCCGAAAACTGCATGATTGTCGATCTTCTGCGCAACGATCTGTCGCGGGTCTGCGCGCCGCACTCGATCGAAGTTGCAGGGCTGTGCAACCTCGAATCCCATGCGTCGGTGCACCACCTCGTTTCGATCGTCACAGGTGAACTTTCAGAGAGTCAAGACGCCGTCACGCTGCTGAGAGCTTGCTTTCCAGGCGGCTCGATCACGGGGGCGCCAAAGGTGCGATCGATGGAGATCATCACGGAAATCGAGCGAGTGGCTCGACAGGTCTATTGCGGGGCAATCGGCTTCATTGGCTTTAATGGGCATATGGATACCAACGTCGCGATTCGCACCGTAACTATTGATGGCGATCAAGCCATGTTTCATACGGGAGGCGGGATAACAGCGATGTCGGATCCGCAAGCCGAGTACGCCGAGACGCTCGCGAAGGCACAGCGAATCTTTAAAGCTTTTGGTGCTGAAATACCTGGTCCGCTGTGATCCTCATTGTCGATAACTACGACTCTTTCGTCTTCAACATCGGCCGGTATTTTCAGAGGCTAGGCGAGTCAACCGAGGTTGTCAGGAACGATGCGATCAGCGTCGCCGACGTGATCAACCTTGATCCCCGCGCGATCGTAATCTCTCCTGGTCCCTGCACTCCAAGCGAGGCCGGAATATCTATGGCTGTTATCCGCGAGCTTTCCGGACGCATCCCGATTCTCGGAATTTGTCTCGGACATCAATGTATTGGACGCGTTTTCGGCGGACGAGTGACGCGAGCACTACGCCCCATGCATGGGCGGTCCTCTCCCATAATGCACGAAGGGGGGCCGTTATTCGAGGGACTGCCTTCCCCACTTTCCGTCGGTCGTTATCATTCGCTTGTGATCAAGCTCGACTCGGCCTCCGCACCGCACCTCATGGTGACAGCGCTGTCCGAGGAAGGCGAGATCATGGCTCTCGCACATCGCTACCAACCAACTTACGGCGTGCAGTTTCATCCCGAATCGATACTCACCGAATACGGGTATCCGCTGCTGAACAATTTCTTGCGGCTCGCAGCCGGCCGTTGAACCGAGGATGTGGGCCAAACAGACATGAGCAGCCAGCTGAACATCCCCAAAAACTGCCGAAGCAGCCAAGCTTCAGCGCTTGGTCGGGAGAACGGCCAGAACACCGAACGAGACGAGGCTCATCGGCGCTTGCGGCCGCGGATGTCCTTCTCTGTGGCCTAGAACTCGGAATATGCTTGAGGGCTTCGCCCGCAATAAGCGCGGGGCCAGGGGTCGCGAGTTCGCAGAACTTACGCTGGATGTAGGGCCAACAGAGTGCAAACTGAACGTCGGCCCTCTCGGCGAGCTTGCCATCACGTAGCAGTCGACCTGGAGCATCCCATAAGCCCTGCCGGATGGGCGATGGCGGGTCGCTTTTGTGATCGGGGCATAGACATGGGCATCTTCCGGCGGACCGCGCCGCTCCACCGCGGGTCGTCCGCGGCATAGGCCCAAAGCCAGGAGCTCGGCGGTCTGTGGGCTGGTGGGACTTCCAACGATTGGGTCTGCGGCCCACTAGAGATCAATCGCAAAGAAAAGTGTGAGAAGTCGCGCGCCGGTGCGGCGCCATGCGCTGAGCGGATGCGTTTTGCAAGGCAGCGGCGCGGTGTGCGCCGTAACCGCCCTTGCGAACACACGGGTTCGAGACGGTAGCTAATCTCTATCTTTTTCGTTTGTGAAGTGCTGCGAGCGCGCGAGTGGCCGACTTTTTGGTGTCGATTACCCCCTCGTTCACAAGCGCCTAGCCATAGGGATCGATCGCATCGATGCCTAGAACAGCGGCAGAGCCAAAGCCACTAGTTATTCTCAGTATGCTCCGGACCCCGCGTTGACTGCCAGAACTCGTAGGAGAACTCGGTTCAGGTTTGACGTAACCTGCAGCCGCACTCTGCGGCGGGCGGCCAGAGCCACAACTTATGGACGGCAGGCCCTCGATCCGATGTTCGACACCACCTCCTTGAGAGGCGTGATGCAAGCTCCCGTTACAATTACGACCACGACTTGGAAGCCGGTGATCGCTATTAGCAACTCGACTGACGAACCTGAACCGCCACGTCGCGGATGAGACATGATGACTCTGGCGCCTCCTTGGCTTGGCTCGGCACCGCTGATTGTTTTTGTTGGCAGGAACCGGCGCGGCAACTGGGTTGCCCGCGAACAAGGAGGCTCCTTTGGCGGCCTTTTTGTCAGCCGTGACCAAGCTTTGAAATATGCTCTTGTCGAGAACGGCCACCATCCAGAGTGCATCATCGAGGTGACGCGTGAGATCGAACTCGATATCCGGACCAACTCACGAACTACATGAAGATAGCCGGCAAGCCCCATGATGGGAGCCCCATCGTTCATGTCATTATAATTGTCCGACCTTGGCCTCGTGATAGTCTAAGGAGCAGCGGCTACTCATTCACCAACGAATATTGACGGCTTCGAGGTAAGCTCGCTAGACTCGGCCGGCCCGGTTCCTGCACGTTCTACCAAGTCTCGAGCGTTTGCGCTCGACACAAAGTCAATTAAAAGCGGCAGGTTAAATCGCACGCTAGCGAGCTATGGTCCTCTCAGCGATGAGAGGAGGCGAGGAATAAGGCAATCGCTGCTGATCGAAGAGAGGACGCCCAGACGGAAGCACTAGGGCGTGACCGTTCCTGTCCTGCCCGCCCACCGCGACATTGCCGCTGCCCAAAGTGGTCGGTCTAAAGTAGGAGCACCTGACAGGGCGCCTGGTCTCGCGCGGCAATAACCATATTTGACGGTACCGCACCCGCCATCCAGGCGTTGCGAAATCTCCTCAATGCCAGACGGGCCGGCGCGGCCGCGCGAGTTATCGATTCGTGAGAAACTAAGCACATCGTAACTGTTCTTACTCGGGACAAACCGCGACAGCACCGCCTTTTACGCCGCCGCCCCTATACCACCAGTACCGTCCTCCCCGCCGCCACCGTTGCTGCCGTCCCTGCATCTAGTCCGCGGCAGAGAAGCACAATATTCAGCAGAAGAGGTGGGATTAGGCGAACTCCTTTTTCTTTCAAAGTATCATTCGCGACAGGCACATTGGCGAGAGACACCGGCTCACACCAACTTAGCCCTACTGCAGGCTCTTGTGAGATAACTATTTGAGAGCTGTCGACCCGGCCGCATATTTTCAAAGGCTATGGAAGACAATGAAATGAAGCTCGTTGACTCTTCTTTTTGCAGCTCAAGCGGCGCCAACTGTGTTTATTGGAACGAAATCGCCACGGCAACTAGGTGGTCCGCGAACAAGGCGGCTTTTCTGGCGACATGTTCTTGAACCGTGTCCAAGCGTTCGAGTACGTTCGCTCTGAGATCTGCTGTGGTCCAGAAGTCATCGTCGAGGTGTCGCGCGAGATAGACTTCGATATCTTCGACGCTCCTCCGGCAGCCCAGAGACGCGACACCTGGAGATCGTCTATCTCTAATCACCGGAACCGTGTCGAGCCCGGTTAGGTGATCCACTGCCGGCCTCATGGTTCCTATGCAGTTGCAGTCAAAACACTCCTGTGGTTGAGCTATACTCGATTGGCCGAATCCGCAACTGAGGTCTTAAAAGGACTTTGCGCCCATCAACTCACAAAGCCCTGTCGTCCTGCTAAGATGAGCAGGAGGCGTATTACCAATTATGAGTTTGCCGCCGCTCTATTTCTGCCTGTGAGCTCCTCTTGGGAAAGCATCTTCGTACCGATAATGCCGGCCCTCTCTAAAGTAACCAGCTCCGCATCGGACATCCCAAGAAGGCCTGATAGAATCTCTCTGTTATGCTGTCCGAGCGTAGGTGCAGCTGTGCGGATCGAATAGGGTGACTTTCCCTCTCGGATTGGCATCGAAGGCTGCGGATGCAGGCCTATGAATTCACGATCGATTTTCTGCAGAAATGTGCGTGATTGGAGGTGCCGATCCTCGAGCAAGTCAATTGGCAGGCGGGCCACGCCAGCAGCCACCTTTGCATCCTGCAACTCGGACATGGCCTCATCCGCGTCTCGGACTCGTGCCCATCGCGCGAGTTCCGTCTCTACGGTATCCTCAATCGCCCGCCGGCTTTTTGCCGTCCGTAGCGATAGGTCCTTTGCCCAATCAGGCCGTCCAATCAGAAGAGCAAGTCTATGCCACATCCTTGCATCTGTCGCAGCTACGACAATCCAGCTGTCCTCACCTGCACATTGGAAACATCCGTGCGGCACAAATTGCGGATGCCGGTTGCCGTAACGTTCAGCTGGGGTACCGGTCGACTGGACCGTGATCCAAGGCGCGGCGAACGGTATCATGCACTCGATTTGTCCCAAGTCGATGAACTGCCCCCGCCCCGTCTTGCGAGCGTGAATCAGCGCGATCAGAACTGCGGCGCAACCATTTAAGCCGCCGACCGGATCTCCGAAAGCGGGGTGAGTCATAGTGGGTAACCCTTCGGGAGGACCGATTACGCCAGGCAAACCCGACCCCTGCTCGAGAGTCGATCCGTAGCCTCGGCAGTTGCGGCGGACGCTGTCAGCACCGAAGGATGACATCGATATTACCACGAGCCGAGAGTTCAGTGTTTCAAGCACTTCATACCCCAGGCCCAGGTTCACCATCACGTCGACTGAGTAGTTGCTGACGACAACATCGGCTCCGGTCAAGAGCCTTTTGGCAATATCCAACCCTTGAGGTTGTTTCAGGTCGAGCGTTATACCACGCTTGTTGCGGTTCATGACGCAGAATCGCGCTGTCTTTTCGTACATTTGGTTACGAATATAATCAGACCGTCGGTCAAAACCGCGCCACCAGTCTGGATATTGGACCGCCTCGATCTTGATAACATCGGCGCCGAGATCAGCTAGCGTGCGGGTACACAAAGGGCCAGCCCAACCCATTGAGAGGTCGACGACTCGGACGGTTCGGAAGGGGAGGTCGCTGTTTCTGATGCAGCTGGAGGAGCCAAATTCATTTCCGGCTTGGCGCGCTCCGAAGTTCGCGAACGCCTGCTGCTCTCCAGGAGCTGGAACCCTTCCCCCTCTGCGCGGCGGGGTTTGCGTGAGCCGCTGCATCGAGCCTGGCGTCAGCGCTCGTTCACTGCCAAGCACAATGGGTACCACTGCGCCTCGAGCTTTTTTCTCGAAGTCATGGAGAAGATCGGTTATTGCGGGCACCGGCACCAGTGGGATCTTCCGTTTTAGTCCCTCTTCAAACCATTCCTCGGCCGTACGCGCCTTCAGTCTCGGCATGAACTGACCTTCAATCGCTTCCGCGTACTGGAGGCGGTCTTCGCCGAGACTAAGTGCCGGGTCATCACGCAACGCTGGCAGCTCAAGCATATCGCAGAATGACCTCCATTGCTCCGGAGTAGCTGCCGTAACGCCGAGCCAGCCCTTTTTGGTTTCGTAAATGCCGACCGGAAAGCTCGGCCAGAAACGATTGATGCCGATCCGCCGCGTCAGTTCATCGCGTCCTATGGACTCTGACATGAGAAATTCGCTAAGTGCGAGGGTCGCTTCGTAAATGCTGAGGGACCATGATCGACCTGCCCCGCCCTGCATTCGCCCGATCTCCGAGGAAGCAACCGCGATGAAGCCCCACAGTCCGGCGAGGATACCGGTCTGAAAATCCGGAGCATGCAATGGGGGCCCCTTGACCGAGCCAACCAGCTTGACGAGACCGGCGAGCGCACGAATGGTGGAATCTGTGGCTGCAAACCCGGCATAGGGCCCCTCGGACCCAAACCAGCTCGCAGTGAGGTATATCAGTTCGGGACGCCGCTCGCGAATAGCGAGGACGTCGATCGGCGGGCAGTCTGCAGGATCAACGTCCCTCCCATCGATCACAATATCACAATGTTCGATGATTTCTGCCAAACGGTCCATTGCGTCCCCGTCTTTCCGATCGATGACGGCGCTGGACTTATTAACGTTCAGAAAGCCGAACCATGCGCTGTGGCCACCACGCGTGAGCGGCGCGCTTCGGCGAAGAGGATCGCCGGATGGCGGCTCGACCTTCTGAACATGAGCCCCGAAATCGGCAAACAAGCGTGCGCAATAGCTCGTGGCGGCTGAGCTACCGATCTCGACGACTCTCAGATGCGATAATATTTCCATGGAGGACTCCGACCACGTTAACCTTGCAAATCCGACACAAGCTCCTCTTAGCGACGCAGTATCTGACTCAGCCGAGGGAGATCTTAGGATCACTTTGTGTCCGGCCGGCCGTTAGAGTGATAGAAAAGCGCTGATCTGTGCAGCATCGCTCTTCTACGCTAGCACCCACACCCGGACTCTCGATCCACCCGTAAAACATCTAGGAGATACCGTCCCAAGATCCGACATCAACCGGCGCTCGGTTGCTAACGCTCTCCGCCGACAGGCAGCAATAAACGTGCCGGTCCGTTTCATAGTAACGCTCTGCAACTGACTTGCGCTCGACCGCGCCGTCTCAGAGGAGGCATTACAACTGCTTCTGATGTCGGCTCTGATCGATCGCCGATCAGGCACGGCTTGCGCCCGTTCCGATGTTGTCGAGTCGATCTAGCTGACCCGTCAAACACTCCTTTTGACACTCATCGTGAGGGCCACTCATCAACATCGGCCTTCATCTGAATGAAGTGATCTCGGCAATTATGACATAGGGGCAAGCAGCACACGCTGGTTGGCTCCCCTGTGTGTCACAAGCCCTACAAAATGTTGCAAAGCAATCTCATTCACGTGTTGCAAAACCAGAACATTTTCTTGTGCTAAAGACGGCATGATTATTGCCGGTGACACCGGGTCTCCCCAGAGCGCGACGACCATCCAGGCATGTTCACGCGAGCGATTCGTTTGATCAATCTAGCCCACATTGCGGCGCACGCCGTGGGATCGTTTCGAACCGGAAATTCTCATGCAAGAGTCGCTCTCAATGCCGTCTGGATCGCCTGAGCTTTACGAGCTAACTCCGCCCGCGAAGGAGGCGCTACATCCAATCGATCGCCAATTTCGTCTCGGCGAGCTCGCATACACGTCGCTGAAGGAAGCACTTGTTCGCGGCCAATTCCGTGAAGGCCAGAAGTTGACCGTCCGCGGGATCGCGAACGCCCTCAGCATTAGCACCTCACCCGCCCGAGATGCGATTATCCGATTGATCGACGAGGGAGCACTTGCCAATGCTGGACCTAAGAAGATTGTTGTCCCAACGCTGACTCTCGCCACGCTGGATGAGGTGACTTCAATTCGGCTGGCTCTTGAGCCACTAGCTGCGTCCATTGCTACGGAGCGTATGGATCGCGGCTCCGTTGAACGGCTAAAGAGACTGCACGCGCAAATATCCGATGGGACCAATCGTTTTGCGATGCTAATGGCAGATAAGGCCTTCCACTTCTGTGTATACGAAAGTGCACAAATGCCGCGAATAGTGGCAATCATCGAATCGCTTTGGATGCGAATTTTGCCTTCGTTGAATGAGCTTAGCTCAAGTACCGCAGATCACCAGTCTGGTGCTGCTAATCATATGCAAGCAATAATTGGCCTCCAACGTCGCGATAAAGCGCTCGTCCAAGCCGCAATAGACAAAGACATACGAGACGGATACCAACGGTTGGTGGGGCGGCTTAAACAACAACGGGCCGCATACCGGGGACCTTAAAGGAGTTGAAGCGGCTGTATTTTGAGATTTGCGAGGAACCACCAATAAGTGCCCTTTTGGAAGCTACCTTTACCGCTGGTGATTCTCCTTCCGATGATGTGGCCACGCTGCAGGTGATGCTAAGCGCCGAGCGAGCAGGCTGGTTGGCCGCTGAACCCGGGCCCACGCGAGACCTTGCTGATCGGGGAGCTCACAATTCACGGCCACGAAGCTTCGGCGCGAAGTTCGGAAGGTCCTCCCGACCGAGGTCCATGTCTGCGCAACCAAACGCATCCACGCCTATGACACCAAAGTGCCGATCCTAGCCAACGGAAGGGCCCAAACAGGATGCAGCAGCATACCTGGCGACGGCAGCCGGCGCGCTGATCGCCGGGATACAAGGAGACCGCGTCTTGTGATTCTCTGGCCAGCGAGTCCGGTTGCGAGGTCAATCACAAGGGCTGCCGACCATCGAGGCTGCGTGCTTGGCACACGGCAGGCGCAAGTTCCTTGGCGCCGCGCTGCTCAGCAAGGCGCCGAATCGCACCCGACGCGGTCAAGCGTCGATGTTCTATTCTCAAGTTTTTACTGAGCGGGAGCGATCGCGTGTGAGCTAGGAGCGTAAACGCCCCTGTTTGTCGAATTGCTGCGGGAGCAGCGCGCGAGCGCTCTCTAGGATAACGACAGACCGGAGACTGCGTCAGCCGCAGGGATACTTTTAACCGCTTCCTTGTGCTGGACGGCTTTGCATGCCGAACAATGCTGCTGAGCATGAGCTCGGAGCAGCCACCGTGCGTCAAAAGAACTGACCTGGACCGGCCCGATGAAGACACGGCGTGCCCTTGCGGTTTATAGCTTCATGGCAGCCGCCAAGCTGAATCATATGGACTCATAGGCTTGGGGACTTGACGACCCGCCTACCGGATCAGCCTACGAAGCCCTGCTCCCTTGCAATCGGCAGCCTCCTGCGTCGCCCACACCGCTTAAGCACAATCAGCCTTTCTCAAGAAGATGGCTTAGCCGAGTACTTCCACCGGGCTCGTACTTCCGATCTCGACGACGCCCGCGCTAATTGGCTCGCCTACAACGGTCGGCCCGCCCGGTCGTCGCTGAATCACTTCATTCCCCAGACCCACGCCGCCCACCTTACCGTCCACAAATTCGTCCGTTGCTCGAGCCGCGCCACTTCGTACAACACTCACCAAGATGCTAACGCGGCTGGATCACAGTTCAGCGGCAGGTCACGCTGAACCTGATCTCGTTGCGAACGTATCGCTCAAGATTTCATGACTCTGAGGGCAAGACTCAAGTGCCTCTACTCTCAGGCCGATTTACCCAAATACCTCGGACTAGGACCCTTTTGTTATACGTACTGAAGTGTCTGTCACGCCGGTCTCTCGTGTAGCGGTTCTGTTCGCGAGATACAGTCGCAGAGTCGCTCTATTTCGTGGGCCTCATGATCGGCTGTCAAGCACACGCGAATCCCCGCACTACCTCGCGCCACCGTCGGGAAAAATGTAACCGAGGTGTAAAAACCAGCCTTCAGGAGTTCCGTAGCGGTTGCAATTGCGTTCGCTTCCGGTCCCGTTGTAATCATTCTGATAGGAAGCGAATTACCTCTCTCCGCGGTCGGAACTCTACGGTCAAATAGTTCGATGCGTTCGGCAAGACGGCCTCGTCGGTCGTTCAGTTCTTCGGAGAGGTGGATCTCGCAGGACCCAAGCGCGGCACCAACCGCCGCAAGATTTGGGGCCGCCGAGAACGCATAGGGGATCGCATACCGCCGCAACAAAGCTTCCTGTTCGCGCGTTCCGAGCATCAACATTCCGCCCGACGCGCCGAAGCCCTTTCCCAGAGAGGCTGCTATGATCGTCCGGTCACCAAGCTCTTTGGGAAATTGAGAACGGGCAAAGCCTTCCCCGTTGCGCCCGAACAGTGAGATGCCATGCGCATCGTCAATATACAGGAAGAGCCCATAGCGTTCTTGAAGATGTCGCAGATCCTGTATGGGTGCGTTCCCTCCCATGGAGTAGACGCCATCGCATACATAGGCCACAACCGGATGCTCACGGCAAAGAGCCTCGAGCGCCTCGACGTCATTGTGAGCGATGGTTTCTACCTGCGTTTCGTCAGCCACAACAGGTTTGTGATAGGCCAGCGATATGTGAGCTTTCCGGTCGAACACAACGACAGGCCTCTTTCCCGCTGTCAACTGGCCTGATGCGAGCAGGGGCATCACACCAAGATTAGCGAGCATAACCGTCGAAAATGCAAGCACCCGAGCGCCAAACATCTCCGACAGGCTCTCCTCAAGCTGTCCTAGAAGATCGAAATTGAGGCGAGTTCGCGCACATGACCAATGCACCGAATGATGGGCTTTTATCGCCTCGACGGCGCCTGCGACAACAGCCGGATGGTTGTCGAGCCCTAGGTACGAGCAGCGCACAAAATCCACTATCTGTTCTCTTCTGTTGAGCGGCCCCGCACCCAAAGCAAAGGAGCGCCTGGTCATAGAACGTCCGTGTAGGCCCATGAGACCAGCCTCGTGAGCCGCATCGAAGTACCCGCGGCTTTCATCAATCATATAGGGCGTATTGCGGAATTGCCTTGCTCCGCTGAGAACGTGGTGAGTCATATCCCGTCCATTTTGGTTTATTCCCAACATGCATACTCTCCTCGAACCCAGGTCCTTCACACAGTTGCAAATCCGCGACGCGGAATATCGGATTCGCCTCTATATCCACCATTTGAGCCGCTTAGCAGCTACCAGATCGACTAGGTGTGTTGAGGGCTACACCTTCACCGCTGTTATGGCGGCGACGACGTCCGGGCTAATCTTGATTTGAGAACGTCGCGCGGGACAGAATTGCGATTCTTGGGCCGCCGCTATTCGGCTCACCGGATAGACGCGCCCCGTCCTAGCTTGTAGCGGCCCGGTACGCTTATCAGCGGGATGCCTTTCGTGGCGCGAGAGCGCTTGGCGCCTTTCCGAACTGCTCCAGCTTCCACGTCTGATGCTGCCGCAACTCTTACGGAAACGGAACGAACCGCAAGCCAGCTTGAAAATGGTCTATGGGCTTCGACGACATAGACGAGCTCCGTGTAAATGCGAGCGCGACACACTTTGCGTCGGGCTGCGAACGAGCTGCAACTCGCCTGCCGTCATGCCGTATATATGTCACACTTCCTTCTTGCGAACCCGAGACAAAGCCGCAACATGGCAACTACAAGAAAGGGTAGTTGTATGGGTCGCACGCGACTGACACGATCGACAACAAATGGTCTGATGCACTTCGCTTGACCAGTTGAGACGCGCTGTTCGTCTGAAATGATGAACAGCTGCTCGTAACGACCGCGCGGAGTTGCTATTGGATTTCTGCGGCTTAGTGGCGCTCCAATGCTCCATGACCAACAGACCCGCACTTCAGTGCAGCAAGACGCTACAGACGCGAGGAAAAGCAACGCATGATCGTGCAAACCGTGACAGGACCAATCCCGGCGGAGCGCCTGGGTCGCACACTGATGCACGAACACTTGTTCATCGCCTTTCCCGGAGCATCTTATGATCCCCGAGCGAAAGTTGATCGCACGACCTTTATCAAAGATGCAGTCCAACGGTTGTCAACATTACGCCTCGAGTATGGTGTTCATACCTTCGTGGACCCCTGTCCAATTGAACTTGGCCGCGACGCCACATTGATAAAGGAAATCTCCGAACAATCGGGGATGCAGATCGTCTGCACCACTGGATTTTACTACGAGGAGATGGGGCTTCCGAGCTACTGGCGCGCACGCAGCGTTGATGAAATTGCTGAGCTTTACATCAGCGAGATCACTAAAGGGATCGGCGACACTGGCGTGAAGGCAGGTGCGATCAAGGTTTCTACCGGCGCGCCAAGCATCACAGCACAAGAGGCCAAATTCGTCTCTGCCGCCTGCATTGCACACAGGGCGACGGGTGCTCCAATCATTACCCACACGACACGGGGACGTGCTGGCCCGGAACAACAAAAGCTATTCGCCGACGCCGGGATTGCCCTTCATCACTGTCTCATCGGCCACAGCTGCTGCAATCCGGATCCAGCTTACCACCGGCGTATCGTCGATGCTGGCTCCTACATTGGGTTCGATCAAATCGGGATGTTCTACCATTTAAGTGACGAGACGCGCGCGGATAATTTGGCCAAGCTCGTGCACGACGGCTTTGTTGCGCAAATCATCATGAGCATGGACCGGTTCTGCGCCAGACTCGGGAAATTCAGTTTCCACGCCACCCCCGAGTATACAGCTAAGATCGAATACCTGAAGTCGAAAGGCCTCTATCAAGCGCACACTTATATGTTCACCGATTTCATTCCCATGATACGGTCGCGCGGTGTCAGCCAGGAGGACATAGATTCCATTCTGGAAGATAATCCTCGAAGGTTCTTTGCCGGCGACCAGGCGACAGTGTAGCAATGGAACGGAGCTGGCGGCATTTTCTCTGCGCGTCACCTTGCGTCTAGCCGAGCGGCATATATCCTACGCTCGCGACGTCCCACGAGAACAGGCCTTGAAATCGCGTGTTGTTTCTGGCTTTGATCGCTGGCATCGCCGCTAAGACATCATTCAATAATCTGTTGCCGATCATTTTTCCGAACAAGTACGAGAGCCGCTGAGGCGGGTAACATGTCCTTCGTTCGCACTAAGATGAAGACTATACGCGGCCGCAAACTACGATCATTCGATGCGCTCTGTTCCGGCAACATTTGACAGCGCAGCTAGCGGGAATGATTTTGCTGATGGCCAGCCAATCACGCAAGGCCGCGCACGCACCCCTTTCACGACCAAGATATTTAGACAGGCCTCGGTCGATCAGCGAGCTACAGCGGCCTCCGAAGTTGTGTCGTGGCCATAGAACTTCGTCCGACCACGCTTCCAACCACGGCCTAGCTCTGTCTCCATAGATATCGGAACTGCCGGCATCTTCGCCTCGACGAAGTGAAACCTATACTCACCCAGCCGGGGACACCTCGCTAAAGAGAGCCGCCGCGGAACGTCTTGCAGAACTGAAGCTGCTCATCATTTCGACGACTGGTCCTTCGACGCACTACCACATACGGCGGTTGACGCCCCATGCATCTGTCGGGCACAGGACAAGCGACCTTTAAGGCTGTAACGCCGACGCAACATCTAGACGCCACCCTGCAGAATGGACGTACCAGCATTCGCAAGGACGTTGTTAGGGAATCTGGTGCAAAGCCGGAGCAGGCGACGAGTTTGGATATCGGCTCATTCACAACGGAAACCTCAGACGCAAACCAATGAACTCTACGGAAGATGAATATGTGGTCAGATCAGGTGGCTGTCGTCACAGGCGGTTCCAGAGGTATAGGGCGAGCAATCGCGCTCTTACTGGCCAAGCGCGGAGCTGCCGTTTGTCTGACGTATAGAGGGCGTGCCGAGGCAGCCGGACAAGTTGCGGCGGAGATTACGGCTGCTGGCGGTCGTGCTTTGGTCTTGGGCGTGGATGTGGCGGATATTACATCCGTTCGAGCAATGATCGCGCAGGCAGAGACGCAGCTTGGTCCTATAACGATCCTCGTTAACAACGCCGGAATCCTGTATCAGGCGACGCTCGACACGTTCGACTACAATAAGTTTGAGTATATGCGTCGGGTTAATGCAGACGGGCTCATTCATACAACACGTGCCGTAGTGACAAGCATGCGCGCGCGCGGCTATGGGCGGATAGTCAACATCACCTCCATCGCCGCGATCGGCTCTACACTGCCCGGTAACGCATTCTACGCAGCCAGCAAAGCGGAGGCGATGATTTTAACCCGACGGTTCGCAATGGAGTTGGGTGGCGATGGGATCACCGTGAACGCAGTCGCGCCCGGCTTTATCCGCACCGACATGACGCAAGGGCGACTTAGCAGCACGGAATGGGAGATACTCGAGAAGAGTGTTCGAAAGCAGACCATCATGGCCCGGATTGGGGAGCCAGAGGACATTGCGAATGCCGTTATGTTCTTGGTATCCCCGGACGCGGGCTGGTTGACGGCCCAAACGCTAGTGGTAGATGGCGGGAGAATGGATTATCTCGCCTCTACTTGACATGCTGGACTTGGGGTTCATCCGGACCCTTTCGTCAGCGAGTGCGCATGATCATCGTCGAGTTCATCGCGGGCCGTACGTTGATCATTTGCTATCAGGAGGAAGGCCCTTCCTTCAGGCATGAACCTACTTGTACCAATCAGCCAATATACCCAGGTCAACTACTAACGTGAGTATTTGATGTTAAGCGGACATTTGTGCCAACAATTGGCAGATCAGGCAGAGTGCATCGGCAAGTTCCGAAGCTAACATCGAAACTCTTTTGGAGCCCCATCGGATCGCGAGCCGTTCTAGGCCAAGAGGCCGCCAGGCTACATGAGAAAGAGGATGTTCGAGATGTGTGAAACCTTCAACGTTGGCCTGCCAGACGCTTTTCGCTCGACGGCCGCCTACCAGCTCAGCGTTGCAAGCTCGATCTGTCTGAGCACCGATTCATTCATCCGAGGTTGACGAGACACATGGTCGGAACCGGTCATTTTCACTGCTCGCCACGGCAACTTGCAAAGGACCTGTACCGTATTGGCGAAATACCACCATTGGGCCACGTACCAACGCGCATGTATGCATGGGTCATACGTAAGGAGCGCCATGGAGATCCCGATAGTGCGATGCAGGTCGAGGTAGTTGACACCCCCTCGATCGGTCCAGAGGAGGCGCTCATCATGATTATGGCCACGGGGATTGGTTACAATTCAATCTGGGCCTCTCTTGGCAAACCAGTCTCCCCATTAGACGTCCACCGCCACTCCTACCACATCTGTGGAGGGGAAGCCGCCGGGATTATCTGGGCGGTCGGCGATCGAGTGAAGCAATGGAAGGTGGGTGACGAGGTGGCTCTTCGTTCCCACCAGGACGACGGCGACGACCTCCAGTGTAATGGCGGCGATCCCATGTTGTCGCCTTCACAGAGGATTTGGGGCTACGAAACGCCCAACGGGTCCTTCGCGCAATTCGCAAGCGTTCAATCGCGGCAGATACTACCCCGACCAAAGCATCTAAGCTGGGCGGAGAGCGCTTGCTATACGGGCACGCTTGCGCCTGCGTACAGGATGTTATTTGGTCATCCACCGCATGAGGTTCGTCCCGGTGACAACGTTCTGGTCTGGGGTGCAGCCGGCGGACTTGGTTCAATGGCAGTCCAGCTTGTCACGATCAGCGGAGCGAACGCGATAGGCGTCCTATCAGACGACTCCAAAACTGAGTTTGTGATGTCATTGGGAGCAAAGGGTGTAATCAATCGCAAGGAGTTCGGGTGCCGGGGCCGGCTTCCTGAAATGGATGAGCCCGGTTATCGCGACTACATGCACGAGGTGCGCCGCTTCGGTAAAGCCATTTGGCAGATTACAGGGTACGGCGTCGATGTAGACATCGTCTTCGAGCACCCAGGAGAGACGACGTTTCCAGTTAGCTGCTATGTCGCAAAGCGAGGCGGAATGGTCGTTTTCTGTGGGGGAACATCAGGATACAACTTAACGATGGATGCGCGCTTTATTTGGATGCGACAAAAGCGGATCCAAGGCAGCCATTTTGCAAAGCCGTATCAAGTGTGGAAAGCAAACCGCCTTGTTGTGGAGGGGCGCATTAAGCCTTGCATATCCGAGGTATTCGATTGGGAGGAACTTCCGCGCGCGCATATGAAGATGTGGAGAAACGAGCACAAGCCTGGGAATATGGCGGTTCTTGTCCAAGCAAGTGCTGAAAACCCCGCAGAACGCCACTAACGGTTTGGAGCTCGCAAGAGCCACCCCGCACGCGGATGACGATCAGACACTCCGTCCGAGAGAGCGGCGTTGCGAACGCCATTCTAAATTACTCTACAAGATCCCTGATACAGAATCATTTTCGTTCTCAGGAAACGTGCACGATGTAACTTTCTTGGCGGCCGCAGCTATCACCGCGATCAGAGCATCAGAGATAACAACCCGAGCTCAGTTCCTTGGGAGCAGAGACTGGAACTCAACCTTTTTGGAAGCCGGAAAAGCGGTACGCTTATTCGTAGCAGCACGATCTTAGCGGTTGCTACGATCTGGGCCTCTTTATGCCGAGAGACACATTTCGAGCTCGCGCCCTCCCGAATGCTTCCTGACCCGCCGCAGATGGCCGCCATTCGCTTTGAGCGGCGGCTCCGAGATACTTCATCAACGAACGGAGCTGAGACTCCCATTTAGCTTCGGCGCTACGACAGCCCGCAGCAGCAGCTAGTGAGCGGGAAATAGCAAGCTCGGTCCACGAAAAGAGGTCCGCGCGATGGGACGCTGAGCGATCTCACTTCGCGCCTCAGCACGCCGACTATCGTACAATAGGCCGAGAAAAGGATCTGCGTGTTATCATCTCAAGAGGACTGTATGAGGCGGCCGCCATGCTCCCCATAGAATCTGCCCCCGTTCTTTGCCATCTCCTGCAAAAGCCTTGGCGGGGCAAACCGAGAGCCGTATTTGTCCTCGAATCTTTGACACAGCCCAATAAACTTTTTCGTTCCTATAAGATCGATGTAAGATAGCACGCCGCCGGTGAACGGCGCAAAGCCAAAGCCCAGGATCGAGCCGAGATCTGCCTCACACGGGTCTGTGACAACCTGCTCCTCCATGGTGCGCGCGGCTTCTACGGACTGCACCACCAAAAAGCGCCGCTTCATCTCGTTGACGTCGATAGTGTCGGGGGCGAGATGCTTCGTCTGCAATTCCGCCAGCCCCGGCCATAGGCTCTTGCCGCCCCTTCCTCTTTCCCGATAATCGTAGAATCCCTTGCTGTTCTTGCGGCCAAACCGGCCTCGGTTTTCTACGAGCTCGACCATCAATTTCTTGTCCGCCTGATCGATGGCGGTCGGGCCGAGATCATCTTCAGCCGCCTTCATAATCTTCAAGCGCAGGTCCAGAGCCGTTTCGTCGGATAACGAAAGCGGTCCGACTGGCATTCCCGCTAATTTTGCGCAGTTCTCAATCATCGCCGCCGGGACGCCCTCCAAGAACATCTGGACGCCTTCGCAAATGTAACGGGACACGCAGCGGTTGGCGAAGAAACCGCGAGAATCGTTTACCACAATCGGTGTCTTCCCGAGCTGCCGCACATAGTCGAACGCCGTAGCGACCGCGATATCATTGCTCTTTCTGCCCACGATAATCTCGACGAGCATCATTTTATCGACTGGGGAAAAGAAATGAATGCCGAGAAACCTTTCCTTGTCCTCGAATTCTTCGGCGAGCGAATTGATTGGCAGCGTCGAAGTATTAGACGCGACGATTGCACTCTGAGACAGGAAGAGCTGCACTTTGGCGTAAACCTGATACTTGGCGTCGCGCTCCTCGAATACCGATTCGATGACGAGGTCGCAGTCCTTTATCGCTGCATAGTCGACGGTCGCAGTCATCCGGGATAGCGTCGCATCGCGATCGCCTTCCGTAGCGCGCCCCTTCCGGATCAGATCGTCCAAGATCGACTTGGCATTCGCCTTCGCCCTGTTGGCGCTCTCCTGGGATCTATTGATGAGAACCACGTCAATACCCGCTCGCGCAGAGACGTAACCGACGGTCGCACCGACAAAGCCAGCACCAATTACGGCGAGTCTCTTCACCTTTCTTGATGCCATGTTGTTCGGACGATGCTTGCCTTTATTCAACTCCTGCTTTGATAGGAATAAGCTTCGGATCGACGCCTCCACTTGTTTAGAGTGCAGAATGCGCACGAAGTGGCGCGACTCCATGCGCAGCGCCGCGTCAATCGGTAGCTGCAGACCTTCGTAGAGACAGCTCATAACCGAACGCGCCGCGGGATAATTGTCATACGTATCTCGACGGTAGAAGGCGTTGCAGACCGGAAATGTCGTCATGCCAGCCTTGGAGAAAACGGAACCACCAGGTGGCGTAAATCCCTTCTCGTCCCAAGGGGCGATCGCCTTTCCGCCCTTCTTGATCCAACTCTTCGCAGTCTTGATCAGATCGGGCCGCGGCACGATGGAGTGGATCAGCTTGAGCTCATTGGCGCGCTCAACGTTGATCGTCTCCCCCTTGAGCAAAATCGGGACCGCATCTTGAAGAGAAACGATACGTGGAACGCGCTGAGTGCCGCCCGCCCCCGGAAAGAGGCCGTTCTTGATCTCTGGCAAGCCCAGTCGAACGCTTGGGTCGCTCGCGGCGACACGGTGGTGGCAGCACAACGTCAGCTCGAATGCGGCGCCGAGCACATCTCCCTTGATGGCGGCTGCCCACGGCTTGCCTGATGTTTCTATGGACCGAAACAGGAGCGAGTAGCGGCGGCACCAGTCAAAAAGGAGCTGTTTAGCTGCTATCTCGCCTTTAGAGTTAACCCATTGGGCGAAAGTGCTTCTTAGACCTTCGAGCATAGACAGGTCTGCGCCAGCGGCTGGAGCCTCACTACCTAACTTCAGCACAACACCCCTCACAGAGGTATCTGCAGACGTTTGCTTCACAATCTGCTCGAGCTCTGCCGTCGTCGTCTCATCCAGAATGTTCTCCAGATGTCTTTGCGCTGTCCAGGAAACCTGCACGACGCCGTCACGGTCTGTGTCAATCTTGAAATTCTTATACGCCATGCTTGTGTCCTCCCATGCCGGCTGCTTTGGGCTACGGTCATTCTTCAGTCGCGAGCGCCACCTCAGCATTCCTGGCGCCAGATCCCTCCACTAAACTCGTTCGATGATTGTCGCTGTCCCCATGCCGCCGCCGACGCACAACGTCACCAAAGCGGTCGTCTTGTTGGCGCGCTCGAGCTCGTCGAGTGCAGTACCTAGGATCATCGCGCCGGTGGCGCCCAGGGGATGGCCAAGCGCGATCGCTCCACCATTGACGTTGATTTTGCCAGGATCGATTTCGAAGGCCTGCATGTAGCGGAGTACGACCGAGGCGAAGGCTTCATTGATTTCGAATAAGTCAATATCAGACTTCTTCATTCCGGAACGATCAAACAGTTTTTGGGAGACATCGATCGGGCCCGTCAACATGATAGCTGGCTCCGAACCGATATTGGCGAACGCGCGAATCTTGGCTCGCGCCTTTAGCCCAAATTTCTCTCCAGCTTCCTTGCTGCCGACTAGCACGGCGCCCGCGCCATCTACGATGCCAGACGAGTTGCCGCCGTGATGGACATAGTCGATGCACTCGATCTCCGGGTGGGATTGGATCGCCACGGCCTCAAAGCCCCCCTTTTGTGCCACTTCAACGAAGGCTGGTTTTAGCTGTGCCAGCGACCGCATCGTGGTATTTGGACGCAAATGCTCGTCTTTGGCCAGGATCGTGAGGCCGTTCAAGTCGGTCACTGGTACAACTGATTTTTTGAACAATCCTTGGTCCCACGCATTGGCCGCGCGCCGCTGGCTCTGCACCGCATAATCATCGACGAGTTCCCTAGAGAAACCGTACTTCGTTGCGATCAAATCGGCGGCGATGCCCTGCGGCATGAAATAGGTTGGCACCGCAATTGAAGGATCCATGGCCACAGCGCCGCCGGACGAGCCCATGCCGACCCGGCTCATGGATTCGGCGCCGCCACCAATCACCAGGTCGTGCTGTCCGCTCATGATTTGAGCCGCGGCAAAATTGACGGCATCAAGCCCAGAAGCGCAGAATCGATTGATTTGTACCCCGGGTACGGCCTCGCCAAGGCCTGCCTTTAACGCGGCGAACCGAGCGATGTCCGAACCAGCCTCACCGACCGGATCGACCACTCCGAGGATGACATCGTCAATCGCACCTTCTATCAGATTGTTGCGCTCTTTCAGGGCTTCGAGCGGCACCGTCGCGAGCCGCAGCGCTGTCACTTCGTGCAGGCCACCGTCGGGCTTGCCGCGGCCACGGGGGGTTCGAACGTGATCGTAGACATATGCGTCAGCCAAAACGACTCTCCTAAAGGCGGTGTCCGTTCGTGACCCCATAGCTTATGAAAGTCTGCGGTGCTCCAGACCGCCGCTAGCTGGAGCCATGAGCGCTGACCGTTTCTGGCCTTTGAATGCACTCTCATTCACTTTCGCCACGTCTTAAGAGCAATGTCCGTGCCACAAGGCGCTACAGCCGACTCGAAAGTCGCCGCGTTCAAAATACTGCCGGATTGCGCATGGAGGGCGATGCAGAAGTGGCGACGATGTCTTAGAGAGGACAGCAACCGGTCTGGTTGTCAGAAGCCGCACCACGCACACAGCGTTCAAACAAAGGTGTTAGTAACGGATGCGTTAAAAATTGCACTTGGCGGGCGAAAGGAGAACGAGCGGGCTACGTGCTGGCGGCGAATACGTAGACCCTGACACCGAAGTGAATAGCCAGCATGCGCACGAACCGGGATCCAGCGCGTCGCGGCCATACATTAGCTGACGTCAGAACAACGCCGCATTCAAAGCATTTCCGTTCAGACGCCATGTCCCATGCACCTCT
The DNA here is from genome assembly GCF_057651995.1 of Bradyrhizobium sp. USDA3516. Taxonomy (NCBI): domain Bacteria; kingdom Pseudomonadati; phylum Pseudomonadota; class Alphaproteobacteria; order Hyphomicrobiales; family Nitrobacteraceae; genus Bradyrhizobium; species Bradyrhizobium sp. USDA3516. The sequence goes on from NZ_JBYGYN010000010.1 coordinate 318,107, forward strand.
GAGATCGGTCCGCTGGACAACTCTCACTGAGATGCCTGACATCAGGTCTAGTCTGAAACATCCTGAAAATATGACATTGAAAGGAATGCCGACGCCTGCTGGTCATCCCTCTGCTTTTGGTGAACGTAGAACGTGCCGACTTCTGGTTGCGCGGTCGCAACTCAGTGCGATTTTTCAAGCTTCAGTGCTTCCGCCAGCGACTCCTCGAATATCTGCAGGCCTTCATGTAGAGTTTCAAGATCGATCGTAAGTGCGGGCAAGAATTTGACGACCTGATCATCGGGGCCGCAACGCTCTACAATAAGTCCCTTCTCAAAGGCCTTGCGCGCCGTAGTCGCAGCGATCTGGGGCGTTGGGCAGTCAAGCCCTAGCGCCATGCCTCGGCCGAGAACGGCAAAATTATTTCCATGTCGCGATGCAATGGCCTCGAGTCGGCGCCGCATCAGTTCTCCCATTCTTTGAACGCCGTCCGAGAACGTCGTTGTCCGCCAATATATGTCTATGGCGGCGGTTGCAGAAACGAGCGCTAGATTGTTGCCTCGGAAGGTACCCGTGTGTTCTCCTGGTCGCCAAACATCAAAACCTTCTTTTATCAACAACATCGACAGTGGCAGACCATATCCACTCAAGGATTTTGACAGGACCACAATATCTGGCGACAGGTCTGCAAACTCAAAACTGAAGAACTCACCCGTCCGGCCGCACCCCATTTGGACATCGTCAACGATGAACAGGGCGCCAACGTCCCTCGCTATGCCTTGGATTGATTGCAGCCATTCCTTGCTTGCAGCTTTTAGACCGCCTTCGCCTTGCACCGTTTCCACGAGTATCGCAGCTGGCCTATCGATACCACTGCTTTCATCCGTCAACAGGCTTCGAAGGAAACTCGCCGTATCTACAGACGGCCCAAAATAGCCATCGTAAGGCATGAACGTTGCACCTGATAAGGAAGCGTTATTAGCCGCGCGGTAAAAGCGATTACCAGTTGCGGCAGCGGCCCCTAAACTCATGCCATGAAAACCACGCGTGAATGAAATGACGTTTTGTCGTCCCGTGACTTTGCGGGAAAGCTTCAACGCTGCTTCAATAGCACTAGCCCCAGTTGGTCCGGTAAACTGGAATCGGTATTGCAGATTGCGTTCACGCAGTATAACCGAGCTAAACGTCTCCATGAACTGCAGCTTTGCGGGAGTGGCCATATCGAGCCCATGGACCACTGCGTCCGAAGCCAAATATCCGTCGATAGCGGCTCTGATTCCATGGTTGTTATGACCGTAGTTCAGGGCTCCAGCACCTGAAAGAAAGTCGATGAATTTTCGGCCATCGTTGGTCAACATAAACGACCCACGCGCCCGACTGAAGAGGGCAGGAAACGAACGGGAGTAGCATCGAACGTTCGACTCGTATGTTTCGAGTTTTTCCAAACCGCCTATGGTGCGTGGCTTGGTCGCTATTCCGCCCATCTTCACCTCCGCAGGGAATTGCTTGCTGATAGGACGTGCTCCGGATCGTTGGCGGGAACACACAACGGCTGAGTTCTACCTGAGAGCGGCGAAAAAGAACCTACCTGCAGTGGCAGTATCCTGTCGGGCGCTTACTGACCTACGTGCATTCCTCTCACTTTAGTTTCTGGCCTAAGCGTGTCCCGAGCCCCGGGGTACTTAAAGCTGAGCTGAAACGGTATATTGCAGGGCATCCCTAGCTCTAACCGCTGACTGAAAGCGTGTCATTGCTTGGCAGGCCATGCTAGGTTCTTTGCATATAAGAGACACCTCTATCCAGGATAGATCGAGGCGGGGATGGGTGATTTTGCACCAACAGTGCTGGCGCTCATGTCGATTTTTTCAGTGGTGATTGTGTTGCGGGCGCAACCAACGAAGAGCCGTCTTTGAGCTGCTGCCGGTTTGATGGACACCGAGACTAGGTGTTTCATGAAGCCGGAGGTGGGCGATGAGAGACGGAAGTTCAGTCGCGAGTTCAAGATCGAGGCGGTGAAGCTGGTTAGGGAGCGTGGGGTCTCGGTGGCGCAGGCCGGGCGCGAGCTGGATGTCCATGAGAACGTTCTGCGCAAATGGGTGAAAGAGTTCGGCTCCAATCCGGTGCAGGCCTTTCCCGGCCACGGGCAGATGAGGCCGGAGCAGCAGGAGGTTGCGCCGTGAGGTCGCCAAGTTAAAAGCCGAGCGGGATATCCTAAAAAAGGCCGCAGCCTTCTTCGCGAAGGAAGCGACATGAGGTTCGTCTTCATCGCGAAGCACCGGGCGATCTGACCAGGTGGCATGGCTATGCGATGCTCTGGGGGGTGTCGCGGTCGGGCTTTCATGCCTGGCTGAATCGCTCGCCCAGTGCTAGATCTCGCAGCGACGAAGAGCTCGGCGGCAAGGTGAAGGCAACTTCATGGCGAGCGACCGCACCTATGGTGCGCGCCGGGTTTGGCGTGATCTGCTTGCCGATGGGGCGGACTGTGGCCTCCACCAAATCGAACGGCTGATGCGCCTGCAAGGCTTGCGGGCGCGGCCGGGACGCCGGCGCTGGCAAGGACAGCGGCGATCGACAGCTCGAGACCGTGACGGCGAACCTCCTTGACCGGCAGTTCATTGCCGAGCGGCCGAACCAGAAGTGGATCGCCGACTTACGTATCTCTGGAGGGCCGAGGGCTGTCTCTACGTCGCAGCAGTGATCGACCTGTTCTCACGCCGGGTGGTGGGTTGGTCGATGAAGGGCGCCATGACAGCTCAATTGGTAACCGATGCCTGCTGATGGCCGTCTGGCGCGTGGCAAGCCGGACGCCCTGTTGCACCACTCCGACCGGGGTAGTCATACGATCGCTGGTCTGGCACAATATAGAGCTCGGTGATGGGCGTAGGTTTCCCGCCCCAAAAATGCTGCGGTTTCCGACATCATGAGAACGCCGACATGGCGGCCACCGGTGAACGCCAGTGGGCCACACTCGCTCGTTCATGGCGAGGAGTTCATCGGCAAGCTGGGTATCAGGTTCCGGCCTGTACCTCCCCACCCCCAAGTAACAACTATCTGGGTCACCGTTGCGGCGTCACCGACTGACACTTCTCGCGTGGTCACCATGTGTGGTCCTCCTCAAAGGCCAAGTGACGCAGCAGCCGATTCAATCGGCCGTATCGGGCCGGACGGTGAGCAACATTCGTGCGGGATGCGGATTAGGCTGCAATGTTGAAGTTGGCATGACGCCTCGGTTCACGTCGGCCAGAGCGAGTAACGTCTGCGCGTCATTTCCTGGCAGACTGAAAGCCACGGCTAAGAACCAATAATAATCAGCGAACAAGCACGAGCAATCGTTGATCGCGGCAGAGGCCGACAGCGTCAAATCGCCACGGTGTCGAGCTCTCATCGGCACCATGCGTACGATTAGCCCTGGCGCGTATGACGGAGGCATGTGCACGACCTGCGCATGGTGCCGTCACGCTGTTGCAGGGCCATTTCTTGGATAATCTCATCTGGCGAGCGCGGCTTGCGAGAAGATTGTCATCGCCGGCACGTGGACGCATGCAGATGTGTGAATTCACTGACATCGAGCTGGATGGCCGCGACGTCATGCGCGAACTAAATCAATTGTAACCCTCAAGTGTTTTTGATGACCGCTGTGTTGGATACGCACTTTCTTTGGTCACATAAAACGGATACGGACATCTGCGTCGATTGGGCGTCAGCTGCGCACTCATAAGACACGTTGAATCGCCGGGAAAGACATGCAAGTCAAAGAACAACTCGACATAGCCGTTGGTGAATTGATGTGGAACATCGTCGAGCTGCACACGCGGTTGGAAGAGATCCACAAGAGCTGGGCTCAGCTTCTCGGCATCACGGAACCGCAGTGGTTGATCCTGATCGCCATGAATGAACTCGACGATGGTCGAGGGATCTCCAGCACGGCGATCGCCAATAATTCGCGAATTCACCCAGCCTGGGTCGCCACCCAGACAAAGCAGCTCGAAAAGCTGGGATTTTTGACACGCGAAACCCCTTTGGATGAGGCAGGATCCTTGCGTGTCACCCTCACCGAGGGCGCCCGGGCAAAACTCCGGAAACTGTCGGCCAAGAGACAGGCCCTCAGCTCCACGATGCTTGATGGGTTCGATGAGGAGGCAGTCCGCCACCTGAACAAGCGGCTCAATCTGCTTGCCAAGAATAGCCGGCTGGCGTCGCAAAAGCTTAGTATTGGCATACTATAGGGGCAGGGAACGCCGTGCCTTGTTGAATACAAGGCACGGGCGCGCCCAGCATCAAGCTTCCGCCGTCGCAGCTGCAGCCGTCCGGAACATGATCAAGGACAGCGCGTGCTAAGGCGTGGCGCTCTACCTGCAACTTCAGTGTGGATTGGCTGATAGCACCAAGCTGTTCCACTGCCGCTATTGCCGAAAAGAGCGATCAGACCGCCACACTCATCAAAGCCTTTGCTCCAACCAGCCGAAGATTCGATCGTCGCAGATCACGAAATTCTCGACCTCACCCGCGTCAGTCATGTTGCTGGGCGAAATAACCAATTGCAGATCAATTCTTGCGGCCGCGCAGGCATTTTGTAGCTCGATCGCCTCGGATGCGCTGACGATACCTCGCCCGCAGGCCACCACGAGAACGGGGCACTTAAACCGTCGGAGCAAACGCAAGCGACGTGCTGCCATGCCCCCGTCGTTCGGCTTATTTGGAACTCCGGCAACCCATTCGACGGCAGCCATCGTCCGAGCCCAATTCCAGAGGCCACCGTCGCAGACGGCGGCGGCAACGCGGCTATCAGACGCTGCGAGATCGGTCGCCAAGGCTGCCGCCATTCCATCGCCATACACACCGATGCGCTTGGTGTCGACGTCATCGCGCGTGGATAAGTAGTCCAGGCAGCAAGATAGTATTTCGTTGGATTGGCCCCTTCGATTGTCGGAAACATCATCGTATGTGACCGCAAGAACCGACATTCCTCGATGAGCTGCGGCGGGTAGCAGCCTTCCCAGCAATGTTGTCGACGTCTCGTCTTCGGCGCTTATGCAAATGATGGCCGGGGCTCTCGAACAACCGTCGGAAGGCAAGTAGTGGGCCTCAACTGCAGACTGATCGTAGCACTCGATTTGTACACGCTCGATCCGCTGCTTCAACGACCCGAACGTCTCAATTGCGCTCTCAATTTTAGCTGAGACATCCTCGCCCTGTACAGCTCGGTCTCTGGCAAGCCGCTTGGCTATCTCAAAGGCTGTTAGCGCGCATAGCCATGCCCTCGCCGCCTCGTCAACTTTCCCCTCCCTTCCCTTTGCATTGCCCAACATGCCATGGGCATCCCCAATCTCAATCCACCTGCTGAACCACTCCGTACCACCAGCGGCGCGGCTGGCATCCAAATTCTCCAAGAACGCGGCGGCGCTGTGCCGCGTCGATGCAAGATCGTCCCTCAGGCGAGGCCATGTAGCGCGGTCCATCCCAATCGCCCCTGATGCGGATTCTCCCTAGATGGCCTGGTTGAGCTTGCCAGCTAAGTACCACGTGTTGTGCGGGATACTATCCGGTGGCGGAGGCGATACGCTCTCGTGTGAGGCCTCCTGATGCTTAAATCCGGCGGGCAATCTGGAGAACGCGCCGCTTTTGTGCATTACGCGTGCGACGCGCGGGTGGCGAGCGAGGTGGAGGCTGCGCATAGGGCCGCTGGCCCGACCCGGCGTGCGCCAACGGCGCATCGCCTTAATGGAAAATGGCACCCGGAGAGCGTGAGATAGCGACCGGAAGGGCACGCGGGTCCGTGTGAAGTGACGAGACCGGTTCAATAGCGGCCCCCGAGAACAGGGCAGTAATCGCGATCGCCGAGAGGTGAGCCCCCCTTTTCCGAGCGCCCCGGCGAAGAACTTCTCAAGTTCTTGCGCTATGGGATCGAAGCCGTACGGCGGCCGAGACGCTGCCCGGCTCGGTTCATATGTGGACGGCCCCCGACTTGCAAGAATTGGCTCGGGCAGCATGCTTGGATCGCTTGCGCTCATATGTCCGGCCTGTTTTCGGTCTTGCGACCACCGGCCAAGATGGGCTTCGCAGACGGTGAGATCCAAACACGAGAGCGGCATTTTTCTGCCGGTAAGCCGAGCGGAGCATTTCACTGACCGGCTTGCGCCGAACGTACCACCTCATCCTATCTTGCAGGTCCGCCCTCAGCGTCAAACCTGCCGGTCTGGTGCCAAGCTCTGCATTTCGCTCAAGTCTATCTCGAAATCGGCATTACGCTGCTTGCAGCCCGATACCGCTCACCGCTAACCATCAGTTTCCACGCGATCCGCGCCAGACCGTCGACTTCAAGGAATTGCTCAGGATGGAGCCGGACAGCGGCACGTCAACAGCGGCCTCTTCGACTTCCCGACGTGCGAACCGAAGGCGGAGTTCAAGCGCGTCCATCCCAAAGCGATGCTGGTGATCTTCACGAGAAAGGTGAGTGGCGACCTTACGCGGGGATTTGCGGATTTCAGCATGGCGTTATTGAGTTGGCCGCGCCAACTGAGCCCTCCGGTTGCGCCTTTTCGGAACCAGTCCTGAGAGCGATTCGCCTCTTTCTTCAACTGTTTACAATTTAGCACCTCCGACACTTTCACCGGGCATTACAATGCTGTGCTTAACTCATCGGTTCGCACCCGTAATGATTGCAGACCAGTGATGCTTTGGGAATTATCGCGCCGCTGAGGAGATCATAATGGCGGGCGAGCCAACAATCGTGATGGGGGCCTTGAATATCGCGGCGGATCCCCACCCGACGGGCATTTATAAAGGCTTGTTTGAGGCTGCCGCAGATGTACCGATACGGCTGTGGGGCAGCGACTGGGCAAAGATTACGAGGCCGATAGACAGAGAAACTGAGCCGCTTAGCTTCTACGGCCGCATCTTGGTTTGGACGGAAATTGACCGCGAAGGCAAATGGCTCAATCAAGCTGAAGATCGCGAGGCGACAGCGAAGGAGAAGCACGAAATACGAATCCCAGAGACCCTGGATCCGAATTTTCGATCCTTCAACTTCGTTTTCCTGGAGAATAGGCATCTCCTCGTGCTGGAATATCAAAACGAGCTCGGCGAACATTTTGGTGCGACGCGAGCGCAGCGCTTCTTCGAGCGTCTGCTGAACCGGAACGCAGCCAGCAGAGACGAGACACAAGGCGAGGATGATCACGACGGTGATCCAGACGAAGCCGGCGAGGATAGGCCCATTGTCGAAGTCACGATTGTACCCGCCGTGGAAGCGCTAGAGAAGATTTTTCGCATTCCGAAACTACGCAGGCTCGAGATCACCGTTCTCCGCCCAAACCCGGACAGCTTAGAAGAACACGAAGAGCGGATCCTCAGCAAGCTACTCAATCAAGGGGCAAAGGAACAGACGATCGTGTTGAAGAAACGAGCTGGTATTCAAAAACTAGAGCCCGACGATGACACGAAAATTCTCGCTGAAGTGGCGACCAACAACGGTCATGTCTCGGGTGAAGGCAAGAATGACGATGGCAAAGCTATCTTCGAATCCACCAAGGATCATCCGAAGGTGGTTACAGCCGAAGTGTTGGGCACATCATCTATCGGCACTTTCTTCTCGAAACTCGGACTTTTTTAAGCCCTGGATCGCGCAATCGCGCACGATTCGCGGTTATTGGGCTGTCTACGGTGGGTTTAAAGAGTTGGTACGCTCACCGTACCTTCACACATCGGTGCTCCTCAGCCTATTCTGTCTGGCGTTTTGGGCGCAGGACGAAAAACACGAGCACAGTGTCAAGGCCGCTGAAATCGCGGTCGGGGTTCTTCCTAATCTTCTCGGGTTCACAGTTGGCGCGCTTGCTATCGTGCTTGCCTTTTCGTCAGCGGACATCTTTAGAATTATCGCTGAAGACGGAGATCCACGATCCTATTATCTCACACTGACCGCTAACCTCCTACATTTTATCTGCATCCAGGTACTTGCCTTGGTATCAGCCGTCGTCGCCAGGCTCATTGGTTGGGCCCCCCTGGATTTCATCAGCCTTGTGCTTCTCTTCTACGCGGTGATCGTAACATTTTCGGCATCCTTACAGCTCTTTCAAACGGCGCGAATCTACAACGCCAAGGCCAGTCTGCCACTTCCACCTGCTGCGCGTAGTCGTCCACCTCCCCCCCGTCCAGTGCGGCTCAAACGTTGACTCGAGTCTGGAACATGAGAATCGCCTGCGAAGTGTGGCTTTTACGGAGCCACCTTCTGCTCGACTAAGTGTCCAGTTTTCAAATTCAAAGGATAACTGCAACACGTTTGGATCTGTCATGGCCTATCGACGCTTTGCGGCGCTAGACGGATTAGCGCTGTTCGCGCGTTGCTGAATCCATTCGCGGCGCTTCCTTGGCTCTCGAACGGCTCTGCATTTTTCAGGAAGGCTGCCATCATCCACCATCTTTTGTTGGCCTCAAGCTGGTTGCTGGCCCCTCTCTTGGCGCGAGTTGAAGCGTGCCTGTGAGAACCACATGATCGTTGATGGGATGCCGTCTCTTTCGCGGGCTCGGAAAAGCTTGGCTACGAGATCAGGCCAGTGGCGCGACAGCCTGACGCCGTCGATACGTTGCAGGCCCTATTGGTTTATCAACGCATCACATACAACTGAAAGAACTCGCACACCAGTTGGACCTTAGTCGATTAGAAGGGGCGGGCCTTATTTCAACAAGCCTAGCAGCGAGATCGTATCCGCGAGGTGCGAAATATGACTCTTGCGCAGCCCCTAGCTAAAGGCAAAGGCCAGCAGACTTGAGCAAAGCAGCGCGAAGCCTGCCACAGTCAGCGCCAGTAAACTACCGGAGACAAGGTCATGATTGCGCATGAATCATCCTCGCGTGCAGCGTAGATGTGCTTAGTCGTCGCCCCGCCTGATTGAATACATAGATCATTACTCAAATTCGCTGCACTATTCCTCTCGATGTTACGAAAGAACGCAGTTTTCCAGCGTAACGGTCGGACAGTTCGCCGTCTCCCAGCGAAGTCTGGGACTATCCACATTTGAAGAAATTCAGGCGGGAGGAGGCCAGCTTTTCGGCGCCAATCGGTTGGAGCGCGCCTGCGGGCTGCCGGTGTGAGCCGTTTCATCATTGCGCAACAGGTCTCCGAGTACTTTTTAGAATGCGTGGCCTTCTGATCATCTTTGTGGCGTTTTCGATTATGTTGGCGGCACGTGGCCGGCACCAGGAGGGTTTCGTGCCGCGACCGACCGCCTCGATGCCAGCGATCAATGTGCCCTAGCCGAAGGATTTGGCTCGAGCGGCGGGACTTGCGCTAAAACGCGCTTTGTCTCTCATCAAGATGGAGAGCGGCATGGCGCAGAATATCTACAACAATCCCGATTTTTTTGCTGGCTACAGCCAGTTGCCCGACAGATGCATGGGCTGGACGGCGCTCCTGAGTGGCCCGAGATCAGAGCCATGCTGCCCGATCTTGTTGGCAAGCGTGTCGTCGATCTCGGCTGTGGCTTCGGCTGGGCCTCACGTTGGATGCGTGAGCAAGGTGCCACCTCTGTCCTTGGTCTCGACTTGTCGCAGAACATGATCGAGCGCGCAAAGGCAGATGCAGCGGACGCGGGGATCAGCTATTGCATCGCCGATCTAGATACTTTGGAGTTGCCCGCGGAGTCTTTTGACCTGGCCTATAGCGTGCTGACCTTTCACTATGTTCAGGATTTTTCGCGTTTCACGCGGGTGATCCGCAAAGCCCTGATCGCTGGCGGACATTTGATCTTCACGATCGAGCATCCGATCTTCATGGCAGCGGCGAATCCGCACTGGATCAGTGATGAGGAGAGCCGCAAGGCGTGGCCCATCAATGGATACTCCCTTGAGGGTGAGCGTCGAACGGATTGGTTCGCCAAGGGCCTTCTAAAATACCACAGGACGCTTGGCACGACGCTGAATACGTTGATTGATGGAGGGTTTCGAATTATGCGGGTCAAAGAGTTTGCTCCAACGTCCGAGCAGATTCAGCAGATGCCGCAACTGGCGGAAGAACTGGAGCGCCCCATGATGCTGCTTGTTTCTGCGTCCGTATAGAAGGCTGGTGGAGCTTCGTTGGTATCTGCTAACCAACGGGCACAGCCCTAAATCCGTCGCCTCGAGCGATGGACTGGGCTTTAGTCCAGCTGGGCAGACCACCGGGTATCGCCTCAACCAGGTAGGTACCAACGCTGCCAGATCGGCGTTTGGCCGCCCTACACTTTCGCAGATCCAAGTTCGATATCTAGCCATCCGAGTGGGTTAACCGTTGCGCGATCTCCGCCATTGATGACAATTGTCGTCGTCTCCGCCTCGATGATCGCGGGGCCTTCCAGCACATGCCCGGAACGTAATTTTTTTTGCGCATAGGTCGGCACCTCGCGCCAAGCACTGAAGAAGGCTTGCCGTTTGCCGGTGGGCGATGCGATCAGCTCAGCTGCGGGCATCGGCGTGTTAGCTCCCTCAAGTCGAGAAACCGCTCCAACAGCGGCGAGCCGCGCATTCACGAACACGACCTCCTGGTCGCGCGACGCATAAGTGTAGAGCTCCTCATGACGACGATGAAAGCGCTCTTCGACGTCGGCGATCAAGGATGGCGCTGTGAAGTCGACGTCGCTGAGCGGTACATCGACCTCGAACACCTGCTCGCCATAACGCATCTCGGCAGAGCGCTCTGTCATGATGGGCCCGTCGAACCAGCTGCGGAGCCGCTCGGCCGCCTGCTCCTCCAGATCAGCAAAAATGCTGCGAATGTCGTCCCCGGCCGTCCGGGCGCCTGTCTCAAAGTGAGTGCGGCTGACCTCGTAGCGCAAGTCGCTGGTCAGCATACCCCACGCCGAGAGTACGGAGGCCGCCGTCGGCACTATGATGCGCGTTATCTCCAGCTCGCGCGCGACCTCCGCAGCGTGCAGGCCCGCGGCGCCGCCGAAACTTAGGAGCGCGAACTTGCGCGGATCAACGCCGCGCCGGAGGGTCATCAAGCGGATACCGTCTGCCATTTTCAGATTGACGAGCCGATGGATTCCGGCAGCGGCGTCGATGCGTGTCACGCCAAGCGAAGCTGCGAGGCGATCGATTGCTGCCTCCGCCGCCGCACGATCGAGGGGACGCTGTCCCCCCATGAAGGCCGCAGCGTCAAGGTAACCCAGCACGATATTTGCGTCAGTCACGGTCGGCTCCGTACCGCCGTTGCCATAAGAGGCTGGGCCCGGCATCGCGCCGGCACTTTCAGGGCCGACGCGAAAGATGCCGCCGGCATCGATACTGGCGATCGACCCCCCGCCGGCCGCGATGCTGGCGATGTCCAAACTGCGCAGTGCGATGCGCTGGTCCGCAAGCCCGCCGTCAGCCGACAGCGTCGCGCGTCCATCGGCAATCAAGGAGATGTCGGTGCTCGTGCCGCCCATATCGAAGGGCACCAGGTCCGGCAGGGCGAGCAGTTCCGCACAGCGCCGGGAGCCGGAGATGCCACCTGCAGGTCCCGACAGCACCGTCGCCGCTGCAAGACGCCCGGCCTCCTCGACTGGCGCCATACCGCCGTGGGAGAGGATGATGAAGAGGCTTCCCTTAAGACCGGCTTCCGCCAAGCGGCGCTCGAGCCGGGTCAGATAGCGCCGCACGGCAGGACCGACATAGGCATTCACGATTGTGGTGGAGACGCGTTCGTATTCCTTGATCTGCGGTAGCACGTCACTGGAGCGCGACACGCTGACCTCCGGCAACTCGCGGGCAAGCCGCTCTGCTGCCGCCATCTCATGGGCTGGATTGCGATAGGCATGCAGGAAGCAGATCGCGACCGACGTGGCGCCGGAGGCGCGGATCGCTGCGATCGCTTCGCTGAGTGAATCATCATCGAGCGGAAGGAGCACCTCGCCATTCGGCCGCAGTCGCTCGCGAACGCCGAAGCGCAGTTCCCGCGGCACAAGCGGCTCCGGCGGCGGCGTCCGCAAATCATAGCGATTACTTTTCAATCCCTCGCGCATCTCGATGATGTCGCGGTGCCCTTGCGTGGTTAGAAGAGCGACTTTCGCGCCCTTGCGTTCGAGCAGTGCATTGGTTGCAACTGTGGTTCCATGTACCAGCCGCTGAGTCGCGGCGAGCATATCGGACCGCGGCATGTCGAGGCGCCGAGCGAGCTCGTTAAGCCCATTCATCACCCCAATCGACTGGTCCTCTGGCGTGGAAGGGGATTTTGCGAACACGGTGCGCCCGGTCGCGTCGATCGCGACAAGATCGGTAAACGTGCCGCCTACATCAATGCCAATCGTCAACATCTTTAACTGACCACTTCTGTCGTTGCGCCTGAGGTTACAAGGCCCTGCACCTGGTCGCGCTGACGGGCCTGATGGGTGCGCCGCTCGGGAGGTCCCCAGCCGCCGCCGCCGGCGGAGCGCACCTCGAGGCAATCTCCCGGGTGGATTTCGATTCCGACCTCCTTAGTCCGTAGCACCCGCGGCGGCCGGCCCGCCGAAACGATGCGATAGTGATGCGGCGCACCATCCTTGCCGCCCAGCATGCCGCATGCGCCATGCCGGGTACCGTCACCTGCGGTGTTACCAAGTGCGGGCTTCTTGGTTTCGAAGACAAGATCGAGGTTGACACCGAGACCCCCGCGGAATTGACCCTCCCCGCCTGAATTGGGCCGGTACTCATGATGACGGAAATGAAGCGGAAAGCGCGCTTCCGCCACCTCGATGCTGCCGAACTTAAGACCGCCGACCGTGTGCCATTCGCCGATCGAAGACCAGCCGTCACCGCGAGACGAAGCGCCACCACCGGGGCGCGCCTGAAACATATGCCAGATAAAGCTGCGCCCGCTGCGAGGGTCCTCGCCCTGCACAGCGATGCGGAATCGTCGGCTCCAACCACCCATGGCTCGATCCGGACAGGATCCTGACAAGGCCTTGACCACCGCCTCCACGATCTCGTTGGAAGGATGACTGGTGCACAGTGTCACCGGCCGGCCGGGATCTGCCCATACAATCGTGCCCTGCTTGGCAATGACGGTGAGGGGCCGCAGCGCGCCAGCGTTTTTTGGAATTTCGGCGTCGATCAGATAGGCAAAGGCCATCACGACTGCCGCATGCATATTGGCGTGCGACGAATTGACAAAGCTCGTGCTCTGCGGGTCCGATTCCGACAGGTCGACCTCGATCTGACTGCCTCTCTTCGTGACCTTGGCTGCAATCCGGATATCGCTGCGGCCATGGCCGTCGTCGTCAAGGAAGGCCTCACCGTAGAACACGCCATCCTTCCAGGTCGAGACCACCGCCCGCGTCTGTTGTTCGGCGGCATCGAGGATGGATTCGATCGCTGCTTCGACCACCGGCGCGCCGAATTCGGCGAACAAGCGAGCCATTCGCCGCTCGCCCATGTGCCCCGCTCCGATCATGGCGGCAAGATCACCGCGGAAATCGTGAGCGTTACGTACATTCAGTGCCAGCATATCGAGAATATCCTCGCGTAGCCGGCCGGCCTCGTAGAGCTTGATCGGAGGAATGCGCAGTCCCTCCTGCCAGATTTCGGTCGCGCCTGGGTTATAGGCCCCATGCGTTGCGCCGCCAATATCGCTCTGATGCGCACGCACGATGCTCCAGAACAACCTCCGCTCCCCGTCAAAGATAGGTACGAATGCGGTCAGGTCCGGCAAATGGCTGCCGCCATGATAGGGATCATTCATGAGGATCACGTCGCCGGGCGCGACATCCTTGAAGCGCTCCTCGACTGCGCGTGTCGCCCAGGGCAGCGCACCGACATGGACCGGGATGTGGTCGGCCTGGGCAATCAGGCGGGACTGGACGTCGCAGATTGCCAATGAGAAGTCGCGGCTCGAGTTGAGGATCTGCGAATAGGATGTGCGAAGCATCGCTTCACCCATTTCGGCTACGATCGAGCTCAACCGATGCTGAACGACGGACCTCGTGATGGGATCAACCTTGTGGGCCATGCTCACACCTATTTCGGGCAAAACTGTTTCACGGCGTGATGCCCAATGGGCGCCACGCGAGACTTACCGACTTCAAGAGCTCAAGGCCCGCGTCAGGTCTTGGATGCGACCTGCGCAAGTGCATCCGAAGCCGCGCGGACGATGTTTTCGATGTCCGCATCCTGCATCGGCAGCGATAACGCCATCAGACCGTAGCCTGCCGCGAGAACGCCGCGATTTAGGAATTCGAGATTGAACACATTCTGGCGTTTGGCCTCGGCTTCGCTCATATAGGCCGAGCGATAGTCACAGATCGGACGGTCGGCGAAATGCAGTTTTAAGAGCGATCCAAGACCGACGGCGCTACCCGGCACGCCATGGCGGCGGAACGCCTCGTTGATGCCCTGACGTGCCACCTCACCGATCGCATCCAGCCGTGCGAACGCATTCTGGTCCAAGACTTCCATGGCGGCGAGACCCGCTCGCATCGTGACCGGGTTCGCGGAGAATGTCCCACCGTGAGGCAGCGCCGGCTTTCCATGACGCGGATCGAAGACGGCCATAACTTCGCTCTTGCCGGCGATCGCGCCGACCGGAAACCCACCGCCAATGATTTTGCCGAGCGTGGTGAGATCAGGATCGATGCCCCACAGCCCCTGGGCGCCGTGGTAGCCTAGGCGGAAAGATATGACCTCATCGAAGATCAGTAGCGCGCCGACGTCGCGGGTCGCCTGGCGCAGCGCTTCGAGATACGCCTTGTCGGCGGGGACGAGCCCGGCGCGGTTCGGCATCGGATCGACCAGCACACAGGCGAGCTCGGAGCCATGCTCGCGGATCAGGCTGACGGCGCCATCGATATCGTTGAAGGGGATCGTGATGACGTCGGCGAGCACCTTGTCCGGCGTACCTTTGGCATAGGCAATCGAGACCGGCGCATTACCTCCCCAGTCCTCCGGCTTCGGATCGAGGCTGACCTCTGCATAATCGTAGGACCCATGGTAGGCGCCCTCGCATTTGGCGATCTTCGGCCGCCCGGTAAACGCACGCGCCGCTTTGAGCGCCATCATCACGGCTTCAGTCCCGGAGTTGGCGAACCGGACCTGTTCGACTGATGGCAGCCGGACGACAAGCAATTCGGCAAGGTCAATCTCTGATTCCGTCGGCATGCCGAATGCAGATCCGAGCGCGAGCTGCCGCGTCGCCGCCTCGACCAGCACCGGATGGGCGTGACCATGAATGAGCGAGGTAAAATTGTTGATGCAATCGATCAGCTCATTGCCGTCGATATCCCAGACACGGCAACCTTTCCCGCGCGCAGCGTAGATCGGATAAGGTTTCATGAACACGGTGGTGCGGGTGTTGCCGCCTGGCAGACTCGACAATGCGCGGTCGTATAGCGCTTTCGACTTTGAACTTGCATCTGGGTACATGTCGTTATTTTCCTCGCCCGAGGGATTAGCGCCCAAGATAAGCCTCGCGGACGCGCGTGTTCTGCTTGAGGTCATTGGCGGTGCCCTGGAGGACGATGCGGCCCGTTTCCAGCACATAGGCGCGGTCCGCCACCGACAATGCCAGCACCGTATTCTGCTCGACGACCAGGATCGTGAGGCCACCGTCAGCGATCTGCCTGACGCGCTCGTAAACCTCCTCCGCCAGACGCGGTGCAAGCCCAAGCGACGGCTCATCGAGCAGCAGCAGGCGGGGCCGGGCCATCAACGCCCGGCCGATGGCCAGCATCTGCTGCTCACCTCCAGACAGGGACCAGCCGAGCTGCCGGCGGCGTTCCTTCAGGCGCGGAAAGAGGTCAAAAGCGCGAGCGAGATCATCGGCGATCGGCTGGCGCCAGCGCCGCCAGTTCACCGTGGCGAGCGTGAGGTTTTCCTCCACAGTCAGGCCGGGAAAAATCCGACGTCCCTCAGGCGACTGGGCGATCCCAAGCGCGACCCGGCCGTCGCAGCCGAGCCGGGCCAGCGAGGCACCTTCGAATACGATCTCGCCCGACCTCACGGGATTGAGACCCGAGATTGCCTGCAGAAGTGTGGTTTTGCCGGCACCGTTGGCGCCGATCAGGGCTACCGTTTCTCCCCGCGCCACCTCCAACGTCACGCCGTGCAGCGCGACGATGTCGCCGTAGGCTACGGTCAGATCCCTACACGCCAGCATGACGATAACCTGCGCCGAGATAGGCCGATAGCACTGCGGGATTGCTCTGGATCTCAGATGGCGTGCCCTCGGCGATCCTGCAGCCGAAATTCAGCACCATGATCCGCTCCGCCAAGCGCATCACCATCCCCATATTGTGCTCGATCAGGACGATGGCGATCCGATACTTGGCCCTCAAATCCGTGAGCCGGTCGACCAGCTGGTCGACCTCGGCGGAATTCAGTCCGGCGGCAGGTTCGTCGAGCAGCAGCACGCGGGGCTCGCAGGCGAGCGCGCGGCACACCTCGACCATGCGGCGCTGACCATAGGACAGGGATCCGATCGGCAGCTGAGCCGATGCCGCAAGGCCCATCTGGTCAAGCACAGCCTTGGCCCTCTCGCGCAGCTCCGCCTCGCTGCGGCCGCTCTGGAGGGCGGCGCCGGTCATGACGTTCTCGATCACGCTCAATCTTTCGAACAAACGGCCGTGCTGGAAGGTACGCCCAAGGCCGCCGCGCACACGCTTGTGGGTCGCGGCGCGAGTCATGTCCCGTCCATCGAGCAGCACCCTTCCCTTGTCAGGCAAGACAAGCCCGGTCAGGACGTTGAGAAGGGTTGATTTGCCGGCGCCGTTCGGGCCGATGACCGCGACAAATTCACCTTCCGCAACGGACAGATCGACGTCCGCAAGCGCTGCAAGTCCGCCATAGCGCTTGCCAATTTGCGTGGCCTGCAGGCTCATGACCGCGCTTCCTTAGACGCAGCAATCAGGGCCGGCATTTTGATACGGCCGTGGCGGCGGAAGCTGCCCTGCCGGCGAATTCCGGCAAAGCCTGAAGGCAAGAAGATCAGGATGGCAAGGACAAAGAGACCAAAGAAAGCGAGATACGCGGAGCCTAGGAAGCGCAGCCATTCGGGCAGGAAAGTCACCAGCAACGATCCGAGAAGGGCGCCCAGAATTGATCCCTCCCCGCCGACCACCAGCATCGCGAGGTAAGTGATGGAGTGTGCGTAGCCAAAGTCCTCAGGCGAGATGAAGCGCATATGGAATGCAAACAGGCCTCCCGCCACTGCGGCATAGACTGCGGATAGGACGAAGGCCACGAGCTTGACCCGGGTGACGTCAATGCCCGTCATCGACGAGGCAGTTTCGTCATCGCGTACGGCGATCATTGCCCGGCCATGGCGTGAGCCATGAATGAGCGTGGCGACGGCGGCCAAAAGCGCGAGTACCAAAGAAGCGAACCACAAGTAGCTGCGCTCATTGGCCAGGGCATGGCCTGCAATTTGCAGCTCGGGAATGCGGGAGATGCCGTTGGTGCCGCCCGTCACTTCGATCCAGTTGGCGGCGACAATGGAGAAGGACACGTTGAATCCAAGCGTTGCCAGGGCGAGATAGTGGCCCTTCAGCCGCAACAGCGGAATGCCAATGAACATGGCCAGAACTGCCGTACCGGCAACCGCGACAGGAAGAGCCAGCCAGGGTGACCATGCAAAGAGCGTCGTCAGCAGCGCGACGCCGTAGGCCCCTGTCCCGACGAAGGCCGCATGACCGAGCGAGATCAGCCCGGCATAGCCGAAGGCGAAATTAAGCCCGATGACTGCGATGGCCGAAATCGCGGCAAGATTGAGCAGCCGCAGATGATAGTCGGCGAGGAGCATCGACAGGGAAAAACCTGCGATCAAAACGACAGTGCCGGCCAGGAGCGGAACGCGCTTTGACATCGATCAGCCCCGGTCCTGAATGTGTTCGCCGAACACGCCCTGCGGGCGCAGGAGCAGGAACAAGATCATGATGCCGAAGGAGATCAGGTCTTTGTAAGCCGAGGAGACGTAGGATGCGCCGAGCACTTCGCTGAGACCAACGAACAGGCCGCCGACAATAGCGCCCGGCAGACTTCCGAAGCCGCCAATGATTGTGGCTGCGAATGCCTTGAGCGCGATGGGATCGCCCATGCTGGTGTCGGCGAACCACATTGGTCCGAGCATCAAGCCGGCAATTCCCGCGAGCAGCGCAGCCAGGATCCAGGATAATGCAAGCAGGCGGTTGACCTTGAGGCCCATCAGCCGGGCAGCCTTGACATCTTGGGCCACGGCACGCATCCCGATGCCGAGGGAGGTACTGAAGAACAGAAGCCACAGCAGCACAACCATCAAGGCCGTGACGATCACGACCGCGACCGCATGGGCTGAGATCGTTGCGCCTGCAATTGTGAGATTTATGCCCTCGACCGGCGAGGGCAGCCGGAATGGCCAGGAGCCGAACGCCAGCAGCGCGGCGTTCTGCATCGTGATTCCGATCGCGACGGTGCCAATGATGATGGTCACGACCGGGCTCGCGCGTAGCGGCAGATATAGCACGGCAAAGAACAGAGCTCCGAACAGCGCCATTGCAATCAAAGCAGCGCCGTAGCCTACAGGCCAGGGCAGCTGCGCATTGAGCAACATTGCGACGCCCGCGAAGGTGCCGAACATCACGAATTGCCCGGCGGCGAAATTGACTACCCCGGTTGCGGAGTAGACGATGACGAAACCGATCGCGGCGAGCGCGTAAACGCTGCCGAGCGCTAGTCCGTTGATGAGCAGCTGGATGAGATCTGTCATATCGTCATGATCTTCTTGCAAACCGGCCTGTCAGCAGGCCCCTGATGATTGCCGCGTTGCCCGTGGAGCGCATCGGCAGCCAGGGTTCAGTTGAGCTTGATGGTCTGAACCAGCTCCAGGGATTTGGTCCCTGCTTTGGATTTCACGACCGCCAGGTCGAATACGCCGTTGCCCTTGGCATCATATGAATAGACATGACCAATGCCTTGCCATCCTTTCACGGCGGCAAACCAGTCCCGTAACGCCTTGGGATCAGTGCCAACCTTGCGCAGGCCTTCGGCCGCCAGCATCGCACCATCATAATAGGCAAGCCCGTACGGGTCCGGATCAGTGCCGAATTTGGCTTTGAAGCGTTTGACAAAATCCTGCATGCGCCCACCGACCGACGGATCGATGAAGGAATCGACGACGCCCCAGACGCCATCAAGATCAGCCGGAGACAACAGCTGCAGGGCCGCTGGCACCAAGGCAGCCGAAGATGTCACCAGCGGCATTTTGAGACCGAGCATCTTTGCCTGACGCAGCACAAGCGCACCGTCCTGCGGATAGTTAAAGATCAAAAGAACATCGATGTCCTTGCCACGCAGGCCAAGAAGCTGCGCCGAAAAATCCTTGTCGTTCTGGCCATATGCGGCCATGCCCACGACGGTTACGCCCGCGGCCCCGAAACGCTCAACAGCCGTCCGGGCACCACCCTGCCCGAAGTCGTTCTGGATGTAGAGAATGCCGGGCCTTTTTGCCTTCAGCACGTTGAGGGCGCACTGAACCATGCCTTCGGCTGACACGCTGTCTGCGGGCCGCACGCGGAACATCCACTCATTCCCAGCCTCGGCCACAACATCGGCACCGCCCGCGTAGAAGGCCGGCACCTGTATCTTCTTCAGCTCAGGCTCCACCGCCAGATTCTGGGTCGAATAGCTCGAGAGGAAGAACAAGGACGGCTTGTTCTCCTGTGCGAGCTTAACGAACGCGTTGACCGCCGTGCTGTTCGAGGCCTGCGTATCTTCGAAGACGATTTTGAGGCTGCGCCCGTTAATGCCCCCTGCCTTGTTGACGTCCTCTTCGGCCAGCAGCAGGGAGTTGTGATACTGCTTGCCAGTCAGCGATAACGGGCCCGTCATTGGCACGGTTGCGCCGACGACGATCGGGCCTTCCTCCTCGGCACGTGCGGCTCCCATCCACGGCAGCGCACTCACCGCAAGCAAAGCCCTCAGAAATTCCTGCCTCGTTATCTTCATGATCTGCCTCGTGACGCTTCCGCGGGGTCGCAACACCAAGAATGCCGCTGCCAAAAATCGCCGTTGACACCAGTTCCGTTTTCCGGAATAATATCCCGGTATTGCGTATAAGCTAATCTGCTCCGGCTTGAGAAGTCAAGCGGGGCAGAGGTGCGCGCGCACAAAGTTTCCGCCTGGGAAGCCTCTGAATGACCATCACGGACGAAGCGGCGGGTCCTCTGGACCGCTACATGCAAGTGCTCGAACTCGTCGCCACCTTTCCCGGGGCCCTTACGCTGGCAGACGTGTCCTCGTTGCTTGATCTTCCGAAGACATCTGCGCATCGGCTGCTCAAGGGCCTCGTGCGCGCCGGGCTTGCGAAGGACAATGTGGGTGGGCGCGCTTATCAGCTCGGTGACCGCTTGCTCCGGCTATTGCACGCGACTGCGGATGATGGATGGATTGCCGCACTGGCTCGCGGGCATCTGCAGCAACTGACCGACGCGACGTCCGAGACTTGCTATTTGACGCGCCTGATCGGCGCGCGCGTTGTCGTTGCGATCTCCGTTTCGCCAGATGTGCGCTGGCGAGGTTACGTGCAGCCGGGGATCGAGATGCCCGTGCATGCAGCTGCGACCGCCAAGGCCATCATAGCCTATCAAGATAAGGCAGTATTGAAGGAGGCGATGTCGGCCGATCTTCCTCTGCTCACGGCGAACACGCGAAACGATCGTGCATGGGTCGAACAGGAGCTCGCTGCGGTCAGGGACCGGGGCTACGCGACCTGCATCGGAGAGATCGACGAAGGATTGGCCGCTATTGCGGTGCCTGTTTTTCTATCCGATCGGCGCGTATTTTACGCTCTCGGAATGACCGGGCCCCTACAGCGGATCATGAACGAGCAGCTACCGGATCGTTTGACAGCATTGCGCAATGTTGCCGAGACATTGGGGCGATCGCTCTCGATAGGCGAGAAGCTCAAATCAAAGGACGCTTTACAAGTTCCGCAAGCATGACCCCGCGTGCGTCTCGCTTGGAAACAGGGACGTTTTAGCGCAATCCTCCGCCATCAGGCACAGAGCATCGATCCGCGGATCCGCCACAGGGATCGCTGAGTCCTCTGTAGACTGTCCGATAGGTGCGGGATTCAAGGTAAATTGAGCGATCTTTTGCAGTGGTGGAGTGTCAATACTTTCTCGATTGAAGATCGTCCTGTTCAAAGAGCATCTTCCGCTGCAGACGGCCTGAAAGCTGCATGAACATGTCCAAATGGTACGCTTTGCTGTACGCTGTGGAAGTCCCGTCGCTATCAGCTACCAGCAGCGATTGCCAATTTTAGCACAAAAGCCGCGCTGAGCTCATATACCAGTCAGAACAGCTCATCATCATTGGATTGCTTCCGATACGACATCTCGAAGCGCATGGCGGCGATAACCATCGGCGTCGAACGTGTGAGCGGCCAAAATGAAACGAGGCTTATGTTCGCAAACTGGAGTCTCTCTGCGACGACGCGGCGTCAGCCTGCAACGCTCAGCGCTTCTACCGCGAATTCGCGCTTGCACTTGCCGCAACTGCCTCTGCGAATACTTCGATCAGGGCCGCCGCTCCTCCGCGATTGCCGAGTACTCCGACATGTCGCGCGTACTTGGGATCCTTGATCCGGTGCACCCGGATCTTCCTATCGAGAGGCGGCACGATTCCCCAATTCGGAAGGAGCGAGACGCCGACACCTTCTGCGACAAGGACGACGATAGTCTCTGGAGCGTCGAGCTCGAATAACTCCCGAGTGGAGATTCTCTGGTCATGGAGAAAGCGGCTCACGAGTTGGCCGGTCCAGGCCTTGCGATCCATCCGAATGAACGGAAAGTCATTCAAGAGCGCCTCGACGCTCTGACATTTCTGCTCTGGGGAGATGGCGACCAGGGGTTCTTCGCGTACCAATCGCCACGACACGCTTTTGGGTAATTGGAAGTGCGGACGCACCGCAAGCGCGCAATCTATCTCCCCGTCCTCGAGCATCTTGAGAAGTCCCACCGAGGTCCCTGGCACGACCTTGATTTCGATGTCCGGGTGCCGCTCCGAAAGCCAACGGAGAGTCATTGGCATCAAAGCGACGAGCGCCGTCGAAATCGCGCCGACGCGCAGCCGGCCGCTCAGCCGTCCCACTTGGGACAGATGTCGCAAATCGTCCGCCTGCGCGACAATCTGTCGTACGGTCCCAAGCACGGCTTGTCCGGCATCGGTCAATGCGATGCCTTGTCCACGCCTGACGACGAGTTTCGCCTTCAGCTCAGCTTCGAGAGTCCGAACCTGTTCGGCGACCGAAGCATTAGCCAGCCCGAGATGCCGCGCCGCGGCGGCAAGTGAACCTCGATCGGCTACCGCGCAGAAGGTGTGGAGGAAGCGAATGTTCACCGCTGCGGTGCACCTTTTTCTCGAATGCGAGTAGATGTAACGGATTTTCCGTCATCAGAAAATGGAAAACACCAGGTTTTCCGCATGCCTTAGTGAGTTAAGAGGAGGCAGTCTACAAACTCAAAATGGATTTTTGCGATGCGGCTCGTTGCCAGCGCAAGCGGGGTGTACCCGATTGCTCCGACGCCTTTTCACGCCGATGGTCGGATCGATTTGGACTCGGTTGATCGCCTGACGGACTTCTATCGATCTTGCGGCAGCACGGGACTGACCGTTCTCGGTGTGCTGGGCGAAGCTCCCAAGCTTGATGCGCAGGAGGCGATCGATGTCGCCACACGCTACATTCGCCGCGCGACTACACTGCCGGTGATTGTTGGCGTTTCTTCTCCCGGATTCGCTGCTATGCGCTCGCTGGCGCGGGTCTCGATGGATGCAGGCGCCGCCGGTGTCATGATCGCGCCTCCCTGGACGCTGCGCACCGACGACCAGATCGTTGCGTACTATCGCCAAGCGGCTGAGGCGATCGGTTCGGACGTTCCGTTCGTCATCCAAGATTACCCGCTCAATTTCGGCGTCGTGATGGCGCCGAACGTGATCCGAAGGATCATCGAAGATAACGCCTCCTGCGTCATGCTCAAGCACGAGGATTGGCCCGGCCTCGAAAAGATCTCGACGCTGCGCAAGTGGGAATCGGAAGGGAAAATGCGCCGCGTCTCGGTCTTATGCGGAAACGGCGGCTTGTTTCTGGACTTCGAGACTGAGCGCGGGGCGGACGGCGCGATGACCGGCTACGCCTTCCCGGACATGCTCGTCGACCTCATGCGGCTGACGAAGAGCGGCGAACGCGACGCAGCTCACGACCTCTTTGACGCACATCTGCCACTGCTGCGCTACGAGCAGCAGCCCGGCGTTGGGCTCTCGGTGCGCAAGTATGTCTTGATGCGCCGGGGACTTCTCAATTCGGACGCCTTGCGTGCGCCCGGTGGTTCGCTTAGCGCAGCCGCGAAGAGCGAAATCGAGTTCTTGCTCACGCGCCTCGCGCGACGCGACGAGCGTGCGCTGAGGCGCATCGCCTGAACGACGACTTCATCCATAGGCGTGCCGAGCTGGGCTATGGATCTCCGCAACGGTTGGGCATTTTCCCAAGCCAAAATCATAGGCTGAAAGGTTGATCTCGAAATAAGCGTCGCCTTGCCATCGTCTGCGCATCCAGCAAGGGCCTAGGGCGCGCCTGCGCCATAGCGCTCGCCAACGAAGGCGTTGCATGTCAGGCTGACGACGCGCGCCGCCGACACCTTGAAGATGGCAGGCGAGATCCTTAACGCCTAGCTCACACTCGTCCCCACGGCGAGCCAGTTTCGCTGGACATCTGGATTGTCGCGAAGACTGTCTGGCGTCCCGTTGTACACGATGTGCCCATGACCCATGACGAGCACACGGTCACTGATATCCAAGGCGATCGTCAAGCGCTGCTCGATCAGGAGTACGGATACTCCATTCTTGCGGATGTCGAGAATAGCTTCGACGAGACGTTCTACGATCTTGGGGGCCAATCCTTCCGTCGGCTCATCGAGCAAGAGGACTTTGGGGTTGCCCAGCAGGGAGCGGCACATCGTCAGCATCTGCTGCTCTCCTCCGGAGAGCTTGCCTGCCTTGGTATCCTTCCTTTCGTGGAGCCGAGGGAAATATTCGTACATTTGATCTATGGTCCATACCACCCTGCCCGGCAACGGGCGGAGCTGACCCATACGCAGGTTTTCAGCAACGGTCAGCGTTGGAAATACCAGCCGATCCTCCGGCACATAAGCGATACCGGCCCGCACGATGTCGCGAATTTCTCGCCGGGATTGTTCGGCGCCGTCCAGGAGGATAGATCCTTCACTGGGCCGAACGATGCCCATGATGCTCTTCAGGGTCGTTGACCGCCCCGACCCATTGCGGCCCACGAGGCTGTAGATGCTTTGTGCCGGCAGCTCAAAGGTCACGCCGCGAAGCACGTGGCTCTTGCCGTAATGAGCATGCAGACCGGTGACTGTCAGCCCCATCAATGCAAGCCCTTTCCGAGGTAGGCTTCATTCACTCTTTCGTCCCTGGCGATCTCGTCAGGTGCGCCCGTCGCGACGATTTGTCCATGGACAAGCACTGAGATGCGGTCGCACAGCGAGAAGACAACGTCCATGTCATGCTCGACCACGAGAAGCGTGCGTCCAGCAGTGAGCCGCCGAATGAGGGCAACCGTTTGCGCCGCCTCCTCCACCGACATGCCCGCCGTCGGCTCGTCCAACAGGATGATTTCGGGTCGCAAGGCCAAAGTTACTGCCAGTTCGAGCGCGCGTTGTTCCGAATATGGAAGCTCGCCTGCAAGCACGCTGGCCCGGTGCGACAGGTTAACGTCGTCCAGCAACGCGAGAACATCATTCGTCACTTCGCGTTGAGATGCGGCAGTGCGCCAGAAGCAGAAGCGTACACCCTGATTTGCCATGACCCCTAGCTGGACCGTCTCGAACACGGTGAGCCTGGCAAAAAGGCTCGTAATCTGAAACGAGCGGGCGAGGCCACGGCGGGCAATCGTCTCTGGCGGATCGCGATCGGAGCGTTGCCCGTTCAGCAAGATCTGCCCGCTGGTCGGACGAAACTGCCCGCTGATCAGGTTAAACAGAGTGGATTTGCCGGCTCCATTGGGCCCGATCAGGGCGTGACGCTCTCCCGCGTTTACCTCGAGGTCGACACCGCGGATGATCTCACTCGAGCCAAACCGCTTCCGGACTGCGCTCAGAGAAATGGCGCTCATGCCGCCTCCTCTTGCCGCTTGAGTTTGCGTGAAACGAGGACTCCGGCCAGCGCTACAATCAATGGAAGTGCCCATACGATCGGAGAGCTGGGAAGGAGCTCAATGTTGAACAAACGATAGCTCACCCAAGAGCCGCCCTGGTTCGCCCGAAGCGACGCATAGGAATCGCTGAGCAGGATCGACGCGCTTTCGCATAGAAAGATCAGGCTAGCTGAGCAAAGAAGGACCGCTAGGGTGGTGGCAATGGCTTCTCGTAACGGCCGCTTTTTGGTGGAAAGGAGGGATCCAGCGATCCCGTCGGGAAGAAACATGACCACCACAACGAACGCTAGTCCCTGATAAAGGAGCCAAAGTCGCGTGACGTCCGAGAAGACGTTGCCAAAGCCGGTCAGAATTGCTGCGCCGAAGGCCGGTCCGAAAAGAACGTCGGCGCCTCCAATGAAAGTCTGGATCACTGGTGCGGCGGATGAAGCCGGACCAAACACCGTATAGTCCACGTTTTCGGCAGCGATCCCCAACAGGCCTCCCGCCAGCCCTGATATCGCGGCCGAGAGCGCAAACAGGCACACCTTGACGGCATGGGTGCGGTAGCCGAGGAACTGAAGCCGTCGTTCATTGTCGCCCAGCGCGTACGCGATTTGACCCAGCGGGGTCTTGGCAAAAAACCAGATGGCTATGAAACCGAGCGCGCTCCAGCCGAGCACAATGAGATAAACTTCATTCAGCGCGGCAAAGCTGAGGCCCATGCTGGGTAATCTCATGCTCGAAATTCCGGCTTCACCGCCAAACAGGGCCTGCCAACGCGGACCAAGCGAATAGATCAGCTCGGCAATGGCGAGCGTGATCATCGAGAAATAGGCTCCGCTGCGCAGTGTGGCGATGAAGCCGCAAAGCAGGCCGATGATCAGGCCGGACAACAGGCCGGCGAGCGGCACCAGGATGAGAGGGACATTCAAGCCCGCTTCATTGGCGCGCATCAGGTGTACGGCCGCAAACATGCCGGCCCCAAAATAGACCCCGTGCCCGAACGAGAGAAGTCTCGCCTGCCGCCACAAGAGATTGAACGCAGTGGCAAACAGTGCAGCGACCAGGATGCGGATAGCGAGGTTCGCATACCGGTCGCTGAAAGTGAGCGGAGCGAGCAGCACGATGGCTGCGGCAAGGCAAAAGGCTATCCGGTGATATCGGTTCACGACCGCTCTCCCATCAGACCGGCGGGCCGGAACAGCAGAACAAAGAGCATGATGATGAAGGGCAGCGAGCCGGTGAGGCTCGACAGGGTGATCGAAAACGGCCCGCCGATCGAGGCCGCCCATCCTGACAGGCCAAAGGGGGCAAGGGCGCCGGCCAGTGTCCAATCGAGCCCAACGGTTAAGGTCGTCAGGAGGCCAATAGCCAAGGATGCGACGAGTGCGCCCTCGAGCGAGCCCAACCCGCCGACGACCACCACGACAAACACGATCGATCCGAGGTCCTCGGCCATGTTCGGACCGGTGGGGTAGAAGGCTCCGGCAACCGCCCCGGCAAGCCCAGCCAGCGCTGCACCGATAGCGAACACAAGGAGAAAAACGAACCCTACATTATGGCCGAGGCTCTCGACCATCAGCGGCTGCGAAAGTGCCGCCCGCACAATCAGTCCCAGGCGGGTGTATCTCATTAGCAAGAATAGCGATGCGAACATCGAGACCGCGACAGCGCCGATGAACAGCCGATACAGCGGAACGTTCAGGCCGTTCATGTTGAAGGCTGTGCGGGCAAGCTCTGCCGGAATGGCGTATTCGACCGGATATGGGCCATACATGAGCTTGATGGCTTCATGTATGATCAGCGCCAAGCCAAAGGTGAGAAGCAGCTCCTGGGCATGTCCATGCCGATGAACACGCCTGAGCATGTAGCGCTCGATGAAGGCGCCGAGCAGGGCTACGGCCAGCGGCGCGAGGAGCAGGGCCGGCCAGAAGCCGGTCCATCGTCCGATGGAGTAGCCAAGGTAAGCTCCGAGCATGTACAGCGAGCTGTGCGCAAAGTTCAGGACCCCCATCATCCCGAAGATGAGCGTCAAGCCCGCTGATACCATGAACAGCAGCAAGCCGAAGACGAGGCCATTCACGAGTGACGTGAGGAGATAGGTCACGGAGCCCCCTAGGATGGCCGCTGCATTTTACAGCTGGCCTGGACGGTGTTGAGCACTTCGCCGCCGGGGATCACCTTGACCGGGACGAATCCCATATCCGTGCCGTCGGTTGCGAACTTGGCGCCCTGCTCCACCTTGGAAACGACGATCGGCCAGGCGATCTGGTGATCGGCAGCGCGCATGGTGACATCGCCGGTCGGCGCCTTGTAGGACGTCCGTTCGAGTGCTTGGGCAATCTGATCGACGTCTATTTTTGAAGCCTCGGGAATGGTCTTCAGCGCCTGCTGCAGGAACAGCAGAGCCAGGATCGACTTCGCTTCGCTTGTTGAGGGAACGGTGCCCATCTTTGCCTTGTAGTCGGTCCATAGTTCCTGCCCGAATGCGCCAAAGGCTTGCGGATTCCACAGTTCGGCATGGAAATAGCCGAGCGCTGCGGATCCTGCTGATGACAGTGCGCCTGGAAGGTCGAGGAAGGTGGTGGCGAACCTCACCTTGAGGCCTGCGGCCTGGACGGCCTTGAGGAGAAGCGAAAGATCATTTCCCCAATTGCCGGTGAAAACCGTATCCGCACCCGAGGTAGCAATACGGGCAGCATAGGGGCTGAAATCCTGGATCTTATTGACGTCGTGCAGCACCTTATCTACGAGCGTGAAGTCACTCTCGCCAGCGCTCTGCTCGAGCGCGGCCTGGATATCATGGCCCCAGGAATAGTTCTGGTTGATGGAGAACACTTTCTTGCCGAGGGCATTTTCTGCCTTCAGACCGGCCACGAGCGCTCGAATGCGGATGTCAGCATTCGTCGCAAACCGGAAGAAATGATAGTGACATTTGGCTCCGGTCAGCTCCAGGGCCTCGATGCCCAATCCGAAGAACAGAACTTTCGCCGCTGGATTGCGCAAGTTCCACTTGCGGACATCTTCGGTGATCTGACCGCCAATGTTAGAGGATCCGCCGTGCGCAATGATGTGGGCGCCGTCTGCGATGGCCGCCTGGGTCTTCTGCGAAGCGCCTCCAGTCGTTCCCTCGGTGTCGTACTCTGCATAGACGATCTTTTGCCCGTTCCAACCGCCTTGCGCATTTATCTTCTCAATGCCGTACTTCAGACCCAACGACCAGAGACGGTTGACGGTAGATCCCGGACCGCTCAGGGTTTCGACGGACGCGATCTTCAATGCTGGACGCGCCTGAGCAATTGCAGGAGCGGCAAGTCCAACTGCAGCTGCGCCTGCCAGCTTCAGCACGTCACGGCGATCAAGAGGCATCATGTCTATTCTCCCAAAGAGTGATCGATGTTTAGAAACTGCAGAGACGAAAGACGCAGCAAGATGAGCTTCGTAGCGACGCCCGTGCGGGCCTTCAGAGCACTATTTCTCCCAAGGTTGGCGCGCGAAGGCATCGGCGACAGCTTGCGTAAGTGCCGCGGTCACGTGATCGATGCTCGGGGAATCCATCGGAGTTGAAACCGCGCCCGAACAATTCGGGGTTAGCAGCACGCCATACTCGAGTACGCCAGCATGAACAGCTTGGAGGGTCTCGGGTACGAGCGTGCGGCAGGACCGATAATCGGTGACGGGCTGGGAGCTAAGATGCAGCCTGAACAATGATCCGTTGCCTGTCACTTGAGCTGGAATTCGCCTGTCGATGAAATTGAGGTTGATTGCCGCCCGCAGATCAGAACCAAGCTGGTTCAACCGAGCTATCGACGGCTCATCCAGCGCAGTCAGTGCCGCGAGGCCGGCAGCCATGGCGAGTGGATTGGCAGTGAACGTGCCTCCGAGCGCAACGCGTGGCTTGCCTTGCGTATGGTCGAACACGGCCATCGCGTGGGCCTCACCTGCGACCGCTCCTATGGGCATGCCCCCGCCAATGATCTTCGCAAGAGTGATCAGGTCAGGGCGCAGACCGAACAATGGATGAGCGCCGGCATAGGAGAGGCGGAACGAAATCACCTCATCACTGATGATCAGAAATCCGTGCTTCTCTCGGGCAGCATGGAGGACATCGATCATCTCCCTGGACACGGGCACCATACCGACCCGTGACGGAACGGGATCGATGATGAGCGCGGCGAGCCGAGAGCCCTCCTTGGCGAGAATAGCAGCGCAGCGCCCTGGATCGCTCCAGGGCAAGACGATGGTGTCTTGCAATACATGTTCCGGTACGCTCTCGGAAGAAGCGATCGATGCCGGGTTGCCGTCAGAATCGTCCCAGCAATCAGGATCGGGCGCAAGACTGACCTCGACCCAGTCATAGGAGCCATGATAGGCGCCCTCAAATTTGGCTAATGCGCTTCGCCCGGTGAGAGCGCGAGCGCCCTTTACTGCAAACATCACCGCTTCCGTGCCCGACATGCAGAAGCGGATCTGCTCGCAGGCCGGCGATCGGCCGGTGATCAATTGAGCTAGCGCAATCTCCTTCTCCGTCGGCAATCCAAAGGCCGTTCCGTTGCCAACCGCGGCACCAATGGCCTCCACCACGGGGGCGAAGGCATGGCCGTGGATCAACGAGAAGAAGTTATTCGCGCAATCCAGAAACCGGCGACCGTCGATATCTTCCACCCAGCAACCGGTTCCTTTTGCTGCGTAGGGAGGATGCGGCGCGAACCAGGTGGCATTTCTCATGCTGCCGCCGGGCACAACCTCGCGTTCACGGGCAAAGGCTACCGACGAATTGCTGATCCGCGCCTGCTGCTTTGAAAGAGACGTAAGAGCCACGACACCCCTTTAGAGCGCGACGGTCGCGGCTACGGTGGTTCCAAGGGCGGCCAACGCTGCCTGGCGCATTTGCCTTTCGGCAGACTGAGATTCGCTGGGTTCCGGCGCCATAGGTCCTTCCGTGCAGAAAAAGGTAGCGTTGGAGAAGACTCCTACTGTTGCGTGATATTTGATGCAACAAAATTGTGATACTTCCTGCCGAGACCACGGGAAAAGCGCACTCACAATGGAACAAAGAAAGAACATCCACGCTGTTCTCCAGAACTTCTGGCCGTTCTTCTGCAACTGGCGCGCTCGACACGCGACCGGTCAAACGATCCCTTGTGGCCGTCGTGGCCGTCGTTCGACGTGCCCGATCCTGGTGCCGGACGATGCCTTTGGCCCCTGCTGGCCGCCGGCGCGGCGCCGCAAGGAGAGGTAGGCACTCATTTGACGGTCGCGTCGGTCCCAGACTTGTCCATTCGTGATCGCGCCCAAGAAAGCTCGATTACGATCGCAACGAACTTGCGCCCGTGCGGTCATCTCTATGTGGATTGCTCGTGATCGGACGCGCGTGCGACTTGATGACGATCTCAAAAGTCCGAAGTCCAGGCGGGCGATCGCGGGATTGCTGATGCCTAAGGTCTATCGGCGCGCCTCGCCTTACTGACAGTCCGTGGCCGCCGTCGTTCATGCGGCCCTCTGGTAAACTCGATGGCAGGCGGTTCGCTTTGTACAGGCTCCGGCTGATCTGTTGCGGCCGGGCCCATGTTATGCGGTACATCTGCAAGACTCGTCTTCGCTTCCTTGAACGCGAGCACAGAGCGTCCCTTCTGGGTGATCCGCCAGCCACCATTTGTGCGCTCGACAAGCGCCTGCGAGAAAATATCTAAGTCCGGTACACGGGCGCCCAACCGTTTGGTGCGCTGCGCCCAATCGCGGCCGCTCGTCGCCAGAATTGCCATGTCGCGCTTAAGGTCCTCCATTGGCGCAAACCCGTCTGGATAGCTGATTAGGATCTTTAGGACTGTGACTTGGAAATTCACCTGAGCGCCATCGTCATCGCCTCATCTACCGCCACATGGTTGGCGCTTGGGCAAGGGCATCCAAACCGATTTGCCTGAGGCGTTCGTGCGCCCTCTCACCTTTACTGGCGGCTTCCAGAATTTTCGAAGCGACACGCGCGGATGCCAGTATCAGTCCGAGAAATATTCCCGCAGACCTCGTCAAGGACAGCGCGCAGAGGACTGTGGTGGCAGCATCCAACATGTCGAGATTCCCCATGCTCGAGCAAGATGATAACACGAGCAGACGCTTTCAAGAATTCAAATAGGTTCTCGCAGCAACGGGACCGTCTCGCTGATCTGCGGCCTTAGTTCAACGGCTACGTCGCATTGCGTACGCCCGCCCACCTCGCCTTGCGCTGAAATTCTGCGATCGAAGCGCCGTTTTCGGTGGTTTTCTTCCCACCAGTTGTGCAACGCTGCGCTGTATTAGATTTCTTCCTTGCCCTAGTCGCGAGCTCATCCGGTGCGTTGCTTTGGCTTTGCCACCTCGTCCTTCATGTGATCGGGTGGAACGCGATGAGGCTGTCCAAGCGACTTCGGGCCTCGCCCAGAATTCAAGCACAAGAGTGTAGTTCCTGACCATCTGGTGCTGCCGGCATTGCCCAGCCATTCAAGAACGCTCGAAACTTGGCCTCCTGACAGTCAGGAGGCGATCCACAGACTGACCTGGGAGATCAGATCCATTAACGTCTCTCTGGACGAGTTTCGCCACTTCCAAGCCAATGCGCTTGGCATCACGGGTCCACAACTGCTGATCTTGAGGGCGCTCGCAGACTTGAACACGGGCAAGGGTGTTCCGGTCAACATGGTGGCAAAGCTCATGAAAGTTGACCCCTCGTTTGTCACGACTCAATCCAAGTTGCTCCAGAAGCAACGTTTTCTCCGTCGCAGTCCGTGATCCAAAGACGGCCGGGTCGTGCACCTTTCTCTCTCTGACAAAGCTCGCAAATATCTGGCTGACATCGCTGAGAAGCAGCGAAGCCTTTATCCCCTTATTTTCGGTAATGGCGGCGTCCGTGAGCTGGCCGAGTTGGTGAGCAGCCTCGCCGGACTTAAGGATCGCCTCGACAAAGCGCGTCTGATAGCGAAACTGGACTCCAAGGAAGGAGCCATAGAATCCTTGTAAGTGGCGTTCGTACGAGACTATGTCTGATCGATTTTCAGTGTTTGACATTTCCCTAAGACGGCGAAGGCGCCGTTGGCGCTGGTCTATCGGCACGAGCTAAGGCGCGCTGGTCATTGCACGTTCGAAAGGAAGCCGCCCCGCGGACCGCTACCAGGCAAACAAGGTGCTGTTTCAGCTGCTGCTCAGTACGCCATATCGTTGCGCTCGGCGTCAGCCATTCAAGCCGGGCGGACCCGATCTGGGCGCTCGTTACCGCAAAGACATTAGCCATTCGTTCGGCTGCGTGTCTGTCTCATATCATTTGCTGCGGGCGCCGGAATAACGGCCTGCTGTGCTGACAGCCCCGTCTACTGGAGAACATCGATAGAATCAGTAAAGAGTGAAGGTGAGTTGGACACGATGGACGATGACTTGGCTCCAAACGATCGAGCAGAGCGAAACCCAAAAAGCTAACCGCCGCGATGAAGCGCCGTGCTCTCAAGAGCCCAAATCCGAGCGCCAAGATCATCCTCTTCCTGAGCTCTGACCATGGCTTGACACTCGCCCCTCTCGTTTGCCGTCCGCCAATTATGCTCGGGCCTGCTTCACGATGCGACAGCGCTCCCACTGATCCGCGCTCAACGCCTTGTTGGCTGATGTCCAACCTTAGCACTGCTTAACTAGAATGGTCTCCCTCCGGCGAGGAGCGCTTCCCCTGGCTCAAGGCGGGATTAATCAACACCATCGAGTCAGTCACGACCTGAAGCCAACACGAAGCCGCGCTCAGCAAGGTTGCCTGTCCCAGAGAAACAAGATCGTTTATGTCACGCCTGAGAGCAGCATGCGAGGTCACGAACGGGAAAGCGCCATCCGAGACGTGCCAGTGTCGATAGCAATCATAGTTGCAGTATTCTTTCCGCGATGCGACATCTCGCACGTAACCGGAACGCAGATATCGAGAGCATACAAAGCACGTTCTGTTTCCGCGTAAGGTCCTATGATTGACCAGCACAAACCTCATCGCATGAATCCGCCGATCTACGCGCCTACACTGGGATCTGTAATGATCCATCAAACCAGGCCAGGGGCGGCGCTAAGATCGTATAGGCACGTGGTCCTTTTGACCAACTTCGGCGCCCCTTTTGCCTGGCACCTCATCCTTCAGGCAGTCCGCGACCATCGAAGCCATTTATGGTCAGCTTCCCGCCTCACCTTGAAGCGGTCCACGCACTTCTTGGAGCAAAGAGCCTTTCGCCAGCAGTAATGGCGGATAAGCCCGAATTTCCCACCGCACACCGCACAACACTTTCCCGACACATGGTAGGTCAATTGAGAGCTGTTGCGCATTCTCGCCTCCTATCGGCACGACGTGGTTTGGCCTTCCTCTATTCTCCAGAACGCGTGGAGCTTGCGAAAACGGGCGCAGGAGTTCGACTGCGTGTACGCCTCGGCAGAGGCGCACTCACGTATTCGCGACCTCGCGGCCGGGCATCTGCAAAGTCGGTAATGGGTGCGGAAATCGTCTTGGCGGTTTCGATCTCCGCCACAGCAAATTTCGCGGTTGCCGGAGCCTTCAGTGATGGTTGACCCGTTCAGTGATGGTTGACCCGGCCGCAGCCTTTTTACCGAATTGTGACGCTCTATTTCCTCAAACTACCGCTGCGAACAAGCAAAGTTCGGCGGCGAGGAAGAATGGCGCGAGGATTTTATGCGCATCAGCGGCCGGCCTAGGCTTTGACGTGCAGGTGATCAACGGGCATCCGAGCGAGTAGAATTATGTTCGAAGAACGACACGCGGGCAGCGATTGGTTCGTAGCTTGCACGTGATTACCTGCGGGAAAGACGCGCAGCCCGCCTCAGCGCGTGTGCTCTTCGTTAACTCTCGATATCGAGCCCGATCACGAATGATTCGTGCCTAGGGACTCGGGCAAGATAGCAGCACGTTGTCGATCAGGCGTGTCGAACCGACATAGGCGGCAGCGCATAGCGCAGCAGTACGCCGCAAGGGACTCTCAGCCGGTTTTGAGCGTCTCGCCGTCGACAAGCTCGGATTTTGCAGCTGATCAACAGTTTTCAAATGCCTTCTTGCAATTGCAATGAGCCTTTCCACGTCGCGCTCTCCCTCGCAAAACGCATCTACAGCGGCGAACAAGCCATGGCTAATGGCCAGAGCTCGCCGCCGCTCCTCACCGCCAAGATACCGGTTGCGACTGCTCATCGCGAGCCCGTCACGCTCTCGCACCGTCGGCACGGTGACGATCTCGATTGGGAGATTGAGATCACTGGCCATGCGACGTATGACTGCGCATTGCTGGAAATCTTTCTGTGGCTTGGCTATCGGCTTTGCCGGGCAGATGGACACAAATATCGCCATCCGTACGGTCACCAGCGACGGGGACCAGGCCATCTTCCATGCGGGTAGCGGGATCACCGCGTTGTCGGACCCCGACACCGAATACGAGGAGACGCTCGCCAAGGCGGAGCGGATCTTCGATGCATTTCGTGCACCCGGTGTACCTTGATTATCATCATCGACAACTACGATTCGTTCGTCTTCAATATCGCTCGCTACTTCCGCAGGCTCGGTGAAGCAACCGAAGTGATCCGGAACGACGTGGTCGGCGTCAGCGACTTTGTTTGTCTCAAGCCACGCGCCGCGGTTATCCCCCTGGAACCCGCACTCCGAATGAGGCGGGAATATCTACGTCCGTCGTTCGTGAACTTTCAGGCCACGTCCCGATTCTCGGAATTTGCCTCGGACATCGATGCATTGGGAGTGTTTTTGGCGGACGGGTGACGCGTGCGCGCCGCCCTATGCATGGCCGGTCCTCTCACATATCACACGACGCTCGCGGCCTGTTCCAAGACCTCCCCTCCCCGCTTCGCGTGGGGCGCTACCATTCTCTTGTGGTCGAGCTCGACAAGCGGGGCGCGCCGGAGCTCACCGTGACCGCGCGCTCCGAAGAGGGCGAGATCATGGCCCTCGCACATCGCAATCAGCCGACCTATGGTGTGCAGTGCCATCCGGAGTCGATACTCTCACAACAGGGGCGATGTGTTGCTTTCAAATTTCTTGCGGCTAGCAGGCGTGGTCCGATCGTAACCGCCGGATTATCCGGCAAGCCGTTCAGGGCCATTCGCCTAATACGGTGATATTTGTCCTGCGCGCGAGGCTTCTGGTTCACTCTTTGATGGCGCCGGAAAACGCGAGCAGCAACCCTTCGCCGGATTTCAGCTTGCCTCGGCCAAGTGACCAATCCGAGCTGACAATTGCCCGCCAGCCGCGCTCGCCCCGTCTTCACTATCCCGACCAGTTCCGACTGGGCAATTACACCAATACGCTTTTGCGCGACTGACCTGCCACTGCATTTTCATCCAGCGGCAGTTAGAGTCTTGAGTTTTTGTACGCCAAGTGGCGCGGATGGAGCAACGGACGATCGGCGGAGCTGGTCGGGGTTGCGCAGCCGATCGTCCGTTTCGGTGAGGTGGGCGGCGTAGGCCGCGGGGGTCAGGTATTTCAGCGACGAGTGGGGACGCTGGAGATTGTAGTCGGCGACCCAGTTGGCGATCTTGGCGCGGGCGTCATCGAGATCGAAGAACAGGGTCTCGTTGAGTAGCTCATCGCGCATCCGGCCATTGAAACTCTTGACGAAGCCGTTCTGCATCGGCTTTCTCCGCGCAATGAAGTGCCACTCGATGGCTGCGTCCTTGCACCAAGCGAGCATGGCGTTGCAGGTGAATTCGGTGCATGGTCGGACACCATCATTCCTGGCTTGCCGCGTCGCTGGACGATTGCCGTCAGTTCGCGGGCCACGCGCCGCCCCGAGATCGACGTCTCCGGAATGGCGCCCAGGCATTCCTGGTGACGTCGTCGACGATGTTGAGGATGCGGAAGCGTCGGCCATTGGCGAACTGGTCGTGGACGAAGTCCAGCGACCAGCGCGCGTTCGGCCTCACCTCGACCAGGATCGGGGCACGGGTCGCCACGGCCTTGCGGCGAGCCCGCCGTTTGCGGACGGTGAGCCCTTCCTCGCGGTAAAGCCGCTAGATCCGGTTGCCCCCCAATGGCTCGCCCTCCCGCCGCAGCAAGACGAACAACCGGCGATAGCCGAAACGCCGCCGCTCGTTGGCGAGATCGCGCAAGCTTGCGGTCGAGTCGTCGCAACGATGTGTCGTCAGAGGAGACTTCAACGCGAACATCACCATCGCGCCCGCTCTCGGCAATCGCAACGGCATGCCCATCATTGGCAACATCCAACCCTACGAAAACCACGGTTTAGTCTTCCACGGTTCGTCCTCTTGGCGTGAGAATAGGCTCCTTGAGTCGTTTCAATACCGCCAGAACCACCTCACGGCCGTCAAAGGACATACAGTCTTACTGGCTGACTTGCTACGTATGTGCAATGTGGTGGTAAAGCTTCGTAAAATACTCCTCGCGAGTCATCTCGTAGTATTGCTTGATCTTGCCGTCCCGCTTATCAAGGCGATTGTCTATATAGCGCAGCCCAAATTTTTTGGCACCTCGCTCCGATCGAGCATTTCCATGCGCAATGACACTAACGATTTTCTCCTTGCTCGAGTTGCGAAAGGCATGCGTGACTGCGAAGCGCGCGGCTACCGTCCCAATACCCCGTCCTCTTCCGTGCTCGGAAAGCATACTGCCGATTTCGAGACTATTGGCGTCCTCGTACTCCCATAACCCGCATCGACCAATGAAAATCACACCATCATCGGTCTTTTCGTAGATCATCCACCAGCCGAAGCCGTTCTTTCGCCACTGGTCTAAAGCCCTGTCGAGCGACTTGCGCACATCCTCAACGGTCTGCGGAATATTATCGAAGATGACTTCCCGGACAAGCGGGTCATTATGTAACTTGAATAAATCCGCCCCGTGATCGGGGCGCATGGACGTGAAAATCAAACGTCCGCTCTGATACGTGACCATCGAAAATCTCCCAGTCGAAGGGTGTTACTTTATCTTTCGCCGATTGTTGTGAATTTTTTCCCAAAAATATACGTCTGCGATCCACCGCCTTGTGCGATAAGTTTTTGCAGCTCGTTGGCATGTATGCACATCTAAAAATTGGTCTACCTCGTTTTTAAAGGGAATGCGGTGAAGCGAGGTTTACCGATTTCGACCCGCAACTCGAAGCCCTGTCTTCAGGACCGTAGTTAATGCGCGTGAGCGCCGATGACGCCAGTCCGGCGCTTATCGCCAGAGAAACACAGCAGGGTTGATCCACAAAAGCTACTCGTCGCGATCTTGCAGTCGCACAGCATAAGAGACACTACTCGCGTCCCCAACTTCCTTTCGACATCAGGCATTGCGTGCTCCCTCGCTCTTTGGAGCGCCGGACACGTTTTCAGTCGCCGCTTGCAGCGCCTGATGGATATCCGCAATCAAGTCACCGGCGTTCTCCACGCCGGCGTGAATCCGAATTAGTGGCCCCACAAATGCGAGCGGCGCTTCAGTTCGGCTGGGTGGATCAACTGGTATTGCGAAGCTTTCATAGCCTCCCCAGGCTGAACTGATGCCAAAAAGCCGGAGGCTGTTAAGAAGCACCGAAAGTCGAGATCGCGACATTGGTTTCAGTACGACACTAAACAGTCCGCTTGCCCCGAAAAAGTCCCGCTTCCAAAGCTCGTGGCCAGGATCTTCTGGAAGGGCTGGATGCATGACTTTGTCGACCGCCGGATGCGGCTGCAGATGCTGCGCGAGCTTGACACCATTGTCCCAATGACGCTGCATACGGAGCCCTAGCGTGCGTAATCCTCGCAGGGCCAAATAGACGTCATCTGCTCCGGCAATCTCTCCGAAATGGTGAGCAGTCGACTGCAGCGCGGGCCATGCTGCCTCATTTGCAGTTGCGATACCTAGCAATGCGTCCGAATGGCCACCGATATACTTCGTCGCGGCCTGTATGGAGATGTCGACGCCGTGCTCAAAAGGTTTGAAATAGAGGGGCGTTGCCCAAGTGTTATCCAAGATCACGAACGCTTTAGATCGATGCGCAATGGCAGCGAAGGCGGAAACATCCTGAACTTCGTGGGTAATGCTCCCAGGAGACTCAAGATAAACGACCCTTGTGTTTGCCCTGATCTTGCTCGCGAGATCTGAAACTTGAGTTGGATGGAAATACTGCACCTCGATCTGAAGCCTCGCGAGGACTTGGTCCGCAAAAGTTCTCACGGACCCATAGACGCTGTCAGTGATCAGAACGTGATCGCCCGCCTTCAGCATCCCAAGAAGCGAGTGTGTGCACGCAGATAAGCCCGATGGGAATAAGATTGAGCGATAGCCGCCTTCCAAGTCGCATACGGCCGATTCAAGAGCGCGAGATAGCGGCGAGCCGAAGCGACCGTATCTCAGTATAGGATCGAGCGAATCTCTTTCTTCCAGGGTCTCCGAAACGACTGCAGAACCCCGGTAGACCGGCACGTTCACCATCCCGGCGTGTCGAGTGGGATCGCGGCCGAGTTGGCAAAGCCGCGTGTCGCTATCCAGCCTGTTCTTGCTACCATTCAGGGACTTCATAGCATCGTACTGCCAATCAGAGGTAGTCCGGGGGTCTTATTTTACCCAAACGTTAGACGCGTGGCTCCAGGGAGGCTCGAATCGTGGACCACTTTGTCATGATCCAGCCCGCTAAGGCTGTGACGGCTCAGCGCATCCGGCAGAATTTAGCGGCGAGAAAAAACCATACTTGATCTGCATGTCATTCCTCCCGGCAGGATGCCTCCGATGTACATGTGCTGATTGTGGACAGATGCTTCATCTAGATCAATTGTCAGCCCTGGTAGTTGATGGCAGTGCAAACTTGTGAGCTTCCTTTGGAAAGGCATAAGTACAGTTCCGTACTGCCATTCACAATCGCGATGCTCGTGATTCGGAAACATAGGGAGTGAGGTGGTCCCCGGTTGTCTGAACAGCAATTTTGCGTCGATAAGTGGAGCTTCCGCCAAAATTAAGCTGCCGCGCGGAACGGCAGCGGGTTGAAGAAGCTTGATCCGGGGTGCCGTCAAGGCTCGAGTGAGGACGCCGGCCATTGTAAAAAGTCGAGACATCGGCCGATCGAGGCGCGGGCGTCGGACACGGTGTCGTGGGCGCGCAGATAGACCTCCTCATATTGACGCTGCGCCACAGCCGCTCGACGAACACGTTGTCGCGCCAGGCGACCCGGCCGTCCATGCTGATTGCGATGCCGTGACTGGCGAGCACGCCGGTGAACGCCGCGCCGGTGAACTGCGAGCCCTGGTCGGTGTTGAAGATGTCCGGCTTGCCGCGGCGAGCGAGAGCATCCTCCAGCGCCTCGACGCAGAATGCGGCGTCCATCGCGATCGAGACGCGCCACGACAGCACCCGACGGGTCGCTAGTCCAGGACAACAGCCAGGTACACGAAGCCCCGCGCCATCGGGATATAGGTGATGTCCATCGCCCAGACCTGGTTCGGGCGCGTGATCTCCATGCCGCGCAGCAGATATGGATAGATCTTGTGTCCAGGCTCGGGCTTGGTGGTGCGCGGCCGGCGGTAGCGCGCCTCTATCCCCATCCGCCGCATCAGCGTTTTGACATGCCGGCGGCGGTTCTTGCTGCCCTCGGCAGCCAGCAGGTCTCGCAACATTCGCGAACTGGCGAACGGAAACTCCAGATGCTACCTGTCGAGCCGTTGCATGATGGCGAGGTCGGCGGGCGGCACGGGACGTGGTAGATAATAGACACTGCCACGGCTGATCTTCAAAACTTCCGCCTGCCTGGTGATCGGCAGATTGTGCTCACGATGGATCACGCTTTGCGCTCAGCAGGCCGGCTTTGCTGAGCGCGCCTTCTAAGGTCAGCTCCCCGATCTTGGCGTGCAGCGCTTTCACGTCCACCGCGGGCTCGCTCATTCGGTTGCCTCCGCCAGGACCGAACACATCGGCCGCCGCTTCCTGTAGCTGGGCTTTCCACTTCGTGATCTGATTCGGGTGCACGTCGAAATGCTCAGCCAGCTGGGTCAGCGTCATCTCGCCCTTGATTGCGGCTAACGCCACCTTCGCCTTGAATGCCGGCGTGGTGCCAACGGGGTCGTCTGCTCATCGCCTCTCCTGATTCGCGAGTCAATCTTGCGCCCGCCGTCAGGCAGAAACTCCACTTACCGCCCTGTCCAAAATTCCGGAGCCAGTTTAAGCGCACACATAAGTTCGACCGGTCAAGAGCTCGCAGTTCATCGCGCTAGCAGCTCGACATAGAGGCTCTGGTTCGTTGAGTTCTGGAGCGGAGGAGATGCCTGCTGCTTGGGACAAGATGCGAGGAAAGCAGTTAAGCCTCCAACATAGCGCGCTCCACGATCAGCAGGAGCCTTCCTACGTCGCTCCGCATGGGCAGCCAGAGAGAGTCAAAGCTGCGTGCGCAAGAAGTCCCTACCGGATTTTGGAGGAGGGGGCGAGATAGCCCTTGGTGGCTTCGTAGTCATATCCGTCGTAAAATCCTAGCTTGCTTGCGTGCAACGGGAAACGAATGGAACCAGCTCGATCCCCTAATGTAGCGAAGGGAAACGGCAATCGACATGCTGCTCGATCTCGGCAGCAATCATCGTGCCGGACCGCTCAGGCGGCAGTCGCTTACCTAAAATTGGTTCTCGCTACGTTTCTGTGGGTGCCGAAGCGGCAAAGAGAACTGGACGATGGCTGATGTAAGGAGAGGTCAGCCCAGACCAACTTTCCTTGATCTTAGGACGCTCTGCGCAGAGTGGACCATTCATTGATTATCTTTGCAAAGAGGAGACGAGAAGCGAAATGTACGAGTTCAAGGCACAAACGCGCGCGCTTGTCGATTTGGTTCGGCGGATCGTTGCGGATCATCAAGCGCCTCTCGAGGCGCGAATGCTCAGAGGCGAGAAGTTAAATTGCGCGCACTACGAGCCCGGACGCGTAGCGGCCCGTAAAGTTGGATTATGGGGGCTCCGGCTGCCACCCGAAATTGGGGGAGTGCACCTTTCTCTGGTCGATCGCCTCGCCATTATCGAAGAAAACTCCAAATGTCTGTCGCCGATTCGCTTTGGCGGTGAGGTCCCCCACGCCATGTTTCATCTCCAGGGAGAGCAGAAAGCCCGCTACCTGGACCCGTTCCTAGCTGATGCCAAGCAATATAGTTGGGCGTTGACCGAGCCAGGCGGGGGAGCCGATCCGGCTCGCGCGGTTTCAAGCTACGCTGACTGGGACGGCAAAAACTGGGTCATCAACGGTTCGAAGAGTTGGATCAGCTTATTCGAGGATGCCGACGGCGTGTTAGTTTTTGCTCGCACCGGCAACCAGACAGGGACTAATGGCATTTCGATGTTCGCTGTAGAGAAGGACAATCCAGGTCTCATCGCGCGTTCGGTGTCGATGCTGGGTGGAATCACGGCTCATCAGCTTACATTTGAGAATTGCAGGGTTGATAGCCTTGCGTGCATCGGCGCGGAGGGCTCCGGATTCAAGACCGCACAACACCAACTGTCGAGTGCTCGATTCGAGGTCGGTGCGAGGGCGCTTGGTATAGCTCGCCGTTGCTATGATATGATGATTGGGCACGCTAAACAGCGATTCGTGTTCGAAGGGCCGCTCAGCGACAAGCAGGCCGTTCAGTCGATGATTGTAGACTCATGGATCGAGATCCAAAAGGAGCGGCTGATGCTGTACGCTTGCGCTGAT
Source organism: Bradyrhizobium sp. USDA3516 (assembly GCF_057651995.1). Classification (NCBI taxonomy): domain Bacteria; kingdom Pseudomonadati; phylum Pseudomonadota; class Alphaproteobacteria; order Hyphomicrobiales; family Nitrobacteraceae; genus Bradyrhizobium; species Bradyrhizobium sp. USDA3516. Next base: position 359,845 of record NZ_JBYGYN010000010.1, read on the forward strand.
AAAGATGATCGTGGTGAGGATACGCGCGTCGAAGCAAGTATGATCAAGATGACCTGCACTGAAATGGTCGGACGCGTCATCGACCGTGCAATCCAAATCCACGGCGCAGCGGGTTGCACATATGAGAGTCCGCTGGCGCACTGGTACGACGAGCAGCGCATGTCGCGGATCTACGAAGGCCCGACCGAAGTTCACAAGTACCGCGTGCTCGCACGCCGGCTGTTAATGTGAGCGTTACTCCGCAAGAAAATGTCCCAAAAGCCGCGGAACTTAAAAATGCAGCTGGCTACTCCTACGCGCGCCGTCGAGACTAGTTCGGAACAAGTGAAATAGACCTGCGAAGCGGGACCGATTGAACCGGTTTGTTAGTTGGAAACGGACCGCTCCTGATCCCTTTCTATCACGCTGTGTGCTGCAGCTGCTGTGGGCATGTGGTCAACGCGTCAGCGTTGTCCACCATGTCCGCAGCCTTCGCGGCCTGCATCCCCGCGCCAGACCGCCATCGGCGTGCGATAGCCGTGCGCCTGATGAAGGCGACGATCGTTGTAGAAGGCGATCAAGCTCGCGACCCTGCCTTGGCCTCGTGGCCGTCGGTATAGCCCTTGAGATAGATGTCCTCATGCTTGAGCGACCGCCACAGCCGCTCGATGAAGACGTTGTCCATCCAACGACCGCGGCCATCCATGGAGATCTTGATCCCTGCGCCCGCCAACGCGGCTGCTCAAGCTCGGCGTCAGGGTGGTCCATGCCAGGCCGCGGCATCCGCAGGGCCGCGGCAAGAACGAACGCTTTCATCGCAGCCTGAAAGCGGAAGTGTTTGCTCTGCGCACGTTCTGCACCTTTCAGCGCGCTCTCGACGCCTGGCGCACGATCTACAATCTGGAGCGGCCACATGACAGCTTGGGTATGGGCATTCCAGCCGATCGCTACCGGCCGAGCTCCGGTGCCATGCCCGATCGCGTGCCGAAGGTGCAATACGACGCCGGGAGACCGTCCGCACGGTCTCCTCGAGACGGAGCTACATCGCCTACAAGGGCTAGATGTGGAAAGCCCCTCAAGCCTTCTGCGGCGAGCAACTGGCCATCAGGCCGCTCGATCGCGACGGCCGTTACGGAATCTACTTTGCCAGCTGGCAGGTTTCGCATCAATCGACTTGACCCGCGGCCAAACTGTCAGTGATGTGTCCGAAGAGCCGTCAGCCATGTCTCCGGTCTAAACAAGCTTCAGGGCGGTGACCGTCCACCTCATTATGTTCGGGATGACCGGCCGTTCGCCGGGCCTGCGCCGCCGGTGGTGGTCTATTACGCCTCGAGGGACCGACGAGGCGAAAATCCCCAGAAGCACCTAGCGGTCTTGCCGGCATCCTGCAAGCCGGTTGCTACAAGGGCTTCGAGCCGCTGTTCGATCCGCAGAAGAAGACAGGCAATACGCCCGCGTAATGGGTGCAATACGCCGATGTTCTTCGTCTAAACAAAGCATTGATCTTCCACCGAAAAAATGGACAGGGTTAAGCTGCTTCTAGCTCCATCTCGATCGGGCTGATAAAGCCGATGGCGGAGTGACGACGAATTCGATTGTAGAAGCCCTCGATATACGCAAAGAGATCTCGTGTGGCTTCTGCCAGCGTTTCATAGTGCCGGTGGTGAACGAGCTCCGTCTTGAGCGTGTGAAAGAAGCTCTCCATCGGACCATTGTCATAGCAGTCGCCCTTGCGGCTCATCGAGGCCCTGAGGCCGGTGGCTTCGCATCAGCTTGCGATAATCCGCCGAGGCATATTGAACGCCGCGATCGGAATGGTGGATCAGGCCGGCATTTGGCCGCTGCGCCGCGATTGCCATCCGCAACGCCGCCAGAGGCAGCTCGGCGCGCAAACGATCCGCCATCGCCCAGCCGACGATCTTGCGGCTGTAGAGGTCCATGACCGTGGCCAGATAGAGCCAGCCCTGATCAGTCTGGACATAGGTGATGTCGGCGAGCCAGATGTGGTTCGGCGCGGCGGCGACGAAGTTGCGCTCGAGCAAGTTCGCCGCGATCGGGAAATCGTGACGGCTGTCGGTGGTGCGCACCCGTTGCGGCCTCGCCATGATGGCTCTGATACCGTGACGACGCATCAACCGCTCGATGCGACCACGGCTCGCTCCACGGCCTTGGGCCCTCAGCTCGGCATGATGCGCGGGCTGCCGTAGCGGCCGTTTGTGTCGTGATGAACCCGCTTGATTTCGTCGACGAGCTCACGGTTGGCAATGGCCCGCTGGCTCTCAGGGCGCGCTCGCCAGGCGTAATAGCCAGCAGGCGAGACGCCAAGCATGCGCACATGATCGTCACTGAATAGTCGGCGCGGCGAGCTTCGATGAAGCGAAATCTCATTTCTGAACTCCAGCAAAGATCGCAATGGACTTTTTTAAAATATCGCGCTCCATGCGCAGCCGATCGTTCTCGCACTGCAGACTAGCGATCTCCGCCGCGTGGTCCGCCGACGGCAGCGTCGTCTGCGTTGCGCGGCGCCGCGCCGCCGCCGTCGGCTCCAGCCGGGCCCCTCGCTGCTCCACCCACCGCCGTAGCACGGAATCACGCAAGCCAAGTTCCTTGGCAACCGAGCAGATCGAGCGACCGCTAGACGCTACGAGATCAACCGCTTGCCGCTTGTAGTCGTCGGTAAACGAGCGACGTTGACGTCCTTCCATCCGACACCTCCTGGCTCTTCGAGCCTACTGCGGGTGTCCATCGATTCGGAGGAGGTTCACATTCCACTTCCGTCTCTACGGGACCTCGGAAATGCCACGTTCGGTCGCGCTCGTCGAGACACAGTGGTTGCGCATCGGACCGTCGCTCATGATCTGTATCCGGAATTTGCAATTCATCAGCGAGGCGTCTCCAATCACCAATGGGCTATTAGTGGTCTGAAGGACAAGGATGGTACAACGGTGCGGGCCCCGATCGAAAATGATCTTCGGGAGGGGTACCGCCGCCTGAGCAATCTCGTGTTGTCTCGTCAGGACCAGAACTCTCACTGTGGGCTCAACCCGCTTTCTTTGATCAAAAGTTACCTCTTGCCGCTCACGCTGTGATCCGTGGATCAGGTGATCCTATTGACATTGATTGGGATCATGTTGTTCAGTGGCGCCGTCTGATTTACCGAGATGGCCATGACGGGACCGGCTCGAGGCCATAACAGTGGGGTAGCTAGTGCTGTGGCTGCATCGATATCTGCGTGGAACGAAGGCCGTTGCGGTGGATCGATGTGGCCGGCCTTACGGTTCAAGCCGCACCCTCCTTACGCTGCCCATGGTGAAAGTTGTTGTATCATTGAGATCGACGGCCGGCGGATCCCTGACTGCACCAACAAACAACTTGTCGGCTCTATCCACGGCCACGCATTTCCACCACTCCTCGATGCTGTGCGTGATGCTACGGCCACGGAGACCGCGTTCGGGCTGCCAACTGAAAGCGAAATTTTGCTTAACGAGGCGCTGGACGCCTGCAATTCAAGTATGGAGCAGACGCGCGCCTGCAACTCTCGAACACAGGCGATCTGGTCCGCACTCAATGGGATACGCGCCATCATGCGTAAGGAAGAGAGAATTGCTAAATTCGAGAGCTGCTAACACGGTACCGATGCGTGTTCGCAGTAGCTTACAAGGCGCGCATTATCAAAAATTGCGAGTCGCTAGACTGGCTGCTTGATAAAAACACTTTTCTCACCTCACTTCGCTCGTGCAGACTTAAATCTCGATTGCGACGTGCATTGGTGTTGGGCCGTAGCCATATCCGCTTGGATCATCGCCATCTTTGTAGCGACAGTTAAAGGGTCGGTAGCCGCCGCTGATTTCTCTAGCAGCTGCTCCTAACAGTTTCCGGCACCAGCAAAACGGCCATCCGGAAGGGTGCACAGAGGGCGCGTCTGCGCTCGAGGAAAGATAAGATGAACGAAATTGTCAACGAAAGCCGCTATCTTGAAAAGCTACACGCACTATGGCGGAAGGCTTGGCCCAAAGGGGTGCCGCGCGAGCCGCAATACCCGCACGGCGAAATTGCATTATCGGAATACTTGAGAGCCTGGGCGGAACGCAAGCCCGAACATCCTGCCGTTATCTTTTATGGCAACATTCTGAGCTATGCCGAACTCGACGCGCAAAGCGAGCGTTTCGCCGCGCTGCTTGCCATGAAAGGCGTTTGCAGGGGCGACAGGGTCGCTGTGTTTTTGCCGAACTGTCCGCAATTCCACATCGTGTTCTTCGGAATTCTCAAGCTGGGTGCCGTGCACGTTCCGGTATCCCCCCTTTCGCGTGCCTTCGAACTCGAATATGAACTCAACGATGCCGGCGCTGAAGTGATTGTCGCACTCGATCAGCTTGTCGCAATCGTCGATGCTGTCAAATCAAGGACCAGCCTACGGGAGCTCATCGTCACAAGCTTTGCCGATGTCATTCCGGCCTCGCCAACAATTCCGATCCCGGACACTATCCGCACCAACCGCATTGTCGTCCCCAGCGCGACCGATCTAATCCCTGCGCTTGCGGGTCTCGGAGAGGTAGCACCATTCGCGCCCGCGAATCTCGATGACGTCGCGGCGTTGAACTATACCGGTGGTACCACCGGTATGCCAAAGGGCTGCGTGCACACTCAGCGCGATATGGTCTATACCGCTGCCGCCAACTACAGCATCTCGCTCCGCCTCAGTGAAAAGAGCGTATGCTTATCCTTTTTTCCCGAATTCTGGATAGCGGGCGAAAACCTCGGGCTGATCTTTCCACTGTTCGCAGGGAGCACCCTGATTCTGCTGGCACGCTGGGATCCGATTAGTGTGCTCGCTGCAATCCAGACGTACAACGTCACCCTCACGGTGATGCCCGTCGACGGCGTCGTGGAGCTGATGGATTCTCCCCGCGTTAACGAGTTCGATCTCTCCTCGTTGATGCAGGTGCCGGTGGTCTCCTTTGTGAAGAAGCTCAATCCGGACTATCGACGGCGCTGGAACGAACTCACTGGTACCATTCTCGCTGAAGGCGCGTGGGGCATGACCGAAACTCACACCTCGAATACCTTCACCACCGGCTTCCATGTGGACGACTTCGACCTCAACTCCCAACCAATATTCGTTGGCCTACCGGTCCCGGGTGCCGAGTTCAAGATCACCGATTTCGAGACCGGCGTGCTGGTGCCTATCGGCGGCGAAGGTGAGATCCGGGTGCGCACGCCCTCCTTGCTGAAGGGATATTGGAATAAGCCGGAAGCCACCGCAGAGGCTCTCGTCGATGGTTGGTTGTGCACCGGTGATGTGGGGATGATCGATGCTAACGGGTTCATCCATTTTCTCGGTCGCCGCAAGGAAATGCTCAAAGTGAAGGGCATGAGCGTGTTCCCGTCCGAAATCGAGGCCGTACTCGGACAGCATTCCGCCGTACTCGGCTCAGGCGTTGTCGGGCGTGAAGACGCAGATAGGGGGCAGGTCCCTGTCGCGTTTGTTGAGCTAAAGCCAAAAGCCAAAGGTACCGTCACGGCCGAACAGCTGCAATCCTGGTGCAGGGAACGGATGGCCACCTACAAGGTACCCGAGGTGCGTCTCATCGAAGCCTTGCCCATGACCGCAACGGGCAAGGTGAAAAAGCGAGATCTTCCAACTTAAGCGCACAAGTGCAGCGTCGTTGCTTCGAGTGACGGCACGGGAGCTTCATGCACGATGAAGGAGTGCTCCCTTTGCTCTCGAAAGCCGGTCCTAAGCATGCCGGATCGGATCCTTCCGATGCTGAGTCGTGCAGCCTGCAAGCGACAGGTTTGGAATGGACCGGGCCTCACTTCACTCAGTGTGCCCCAGCCGATGTTACCGGAGTATCGTGATGTCAGTTCGCAAGCTTCTTATCGCCAACCGTGGCGAGGTCGCCATTCGCATTGCTCGCGCAGCAGCGGAGGCGAATATCGCCAGTGTCGCTATCTATTCCGCAGATGATGCACTGTCGCTTCACGTGCGCGCTGCCGATGAGGCGTATGAAATTCCCGGTCGGAGCGCACAAGCCTATCTCAGTATCGAAACGATGCTCGCCGCAGCGAGGGAAACCGAATGTGATGCGATCCATCCGGGCTATGGTTTCCTGAGCGAGAATGCCGAATTTGCCCGCCGCTGCGCAGCGGAAGGCATCGTCTTTGTCGGCCCGTCACCGTCTGCTCTTGAGTTGTTCGGCGACAAAGTGGCGGCTAGGCAACTTGCGGAACGCTGCAGGGTGCCGATCATTCCCGGAACCTCCGGGCCTTCGACGCTCGATGAGGTGAAGTGCTTCTTCGACGCACTCGGCAAGAACAGTGCGGTAATAATCAAGGCGATGGCGGGCGGCGGTGGGCGCGGCATGCGCGTAGTTGAGAACGCGGCCGATCTGGCCGAAGCATATGCTCGCTGCCAGTCCGAAGCGAACGCCGCATTCGGCAGTGCGGAGGTCTATGCAGAGATGCTAATCCGCTCTGCTCGCCATATCGAAGTGCAGATCATTGGCGACCGGCACGGCGCGATCAGTCATATGTGGGAGCGGGAATGCACGATCCAGCGGCGCAATCAAAAGCTGATCGAAGTGGCGCCGAGTCCTTCACTCGGAGACTCGCTGCGGAGGCGCATCATCGAGGCGGCCAAGCAGCTTGCTGCGGCCGCCCACTATGACAATCTCGGGACCTTCGAGTTCCTGGTCGATAATCAAGCCGAAGGTGACCACACATTTGCTTTTATCGAGGCCAATCCACGCCTGCAGGTCGAGCACACCGTCACGGAGGAAGTCTTGGGGATCGATCTCGTTCGTGCTCAGCTTGAAGTTGCGGGCGGGGCTAATCTGGCCTCTCTCGATCTGGAGCAGAAAGCGATCCCCGAGCCACGTGGATATGCCATGCAGCTCCGGGTCAATATGGAAAAAATGGATGGGACCGGCGCGACAAGGCCAACCGGCGGCTTGCTTTCTGTGTTCGAGCCTCCGACCGGGCCGGGCGTCCGTATCGACAGCTTCGGCTACGCCGGTTACAAGACGAGCGCAGCATTCGATTCTTTGCTGGCGAAAATCGTTGTCCATTGTTCCTCGAGGGAGTGGCGCGATGTAGTAAGAAAAGCATCACGCGCGCTCCGTGAATTCAGGATCGATGGCGTCGGCACCAACATATCGTTCTTGCAAGCGGTGCTGGATAACCCGGACTTCCTTGCCAATCGTATAAGTACCAGATTTGTCGACCAGAACGTCGCGGCGCTCGTGAGCGGTGCGACAAGCGAGCAAAAGCCGCTGTTCTTTGCGGCCACCGCGAAACGTGAGCTTCGCGAGGGAGATGTCTCTATCTCTCAGGAAGCGCCGCTAGGATCAGTAGCAGTCGTCGCACCCTTGCAAGGAACGATGGTGACAATTCAAGCTTGTGAAGGAGAACTATTGCGCCCGGGCCAGCAGCTCGCCGTTATCGAGGCGATGAAAATGGAGCATCTTGTTGCGGCCGAACAGGGGGGGCGCGTCACGAAGCTTGTGGCCGCCGCCGGGATGGCGTTGATGAAAGGCGAACCCATCCTGTATTTCGAGCCGAATGATGTCGCCCCAGATGTTCCGGCCGAGCAGATTGAGCTCAAGCAGGATCATATCCGCCCGGACCTCGCTGAAGTCATGGTCCGCCAAGCTAATACACTTGACGAGAACCGGCCGGAGGCGGTCAAGCGAAGGCGGAAGACCAACCAGCGCACGGTGCGCGAGAATATTGCGCAGCTCGTCGACGCAGAGTCGTTCTTCGAGTATGGCAGCCTTGCGATCGCCGCACAACGGCGGAGGCGATCGCTTGATGACCTCATCCGGAACACAGCAGCTGACGGACTTGTTGCGGGCGTTGCGACCGTCAATGGCGCTCATTTCGGGCCGGTCGAAGCCCGCTGCATGATAGTCGCCTACGACTATACTGTCCTCGCCGGCACGCAAGGGCAAATGAACCACAAGAAGATCAATCGCATGCTGAAGATGGCCGAACAGTGGCGGATGCCACTGGTCTTCTACGCTGAAGGCGGCGGAGGTCGGCCGGGCGATACCGACCGGCTCGGCATCAGTGGGCTTGATGTTCCGTCCTTCGTGCAGTTTGCCAAACTGTCCGGCTTGGTGCCCGTGATCGGCATAGTTTCAGGCTGCTGCTTCGCTGGTAATGCGGCGATGCTGGGTTGTTGCGATGTCATCATTGCGACGAAGAATGCCTCGATAGGCATGGGCGGGCCGGCAATGATCGAGGGCGGCGGCCTCGGTACCTATCGTGCTACCGAGGTCGGGCCGGTCGCTTTCCAGTCGCCGAACGGAGTAATCGACCTCCTCGTCGATGATGAGGAGGAAGCGACGCGCGCGGCACAAAAGTACTTGTCCTATTTCCAGGGCTCACTTGTGGATTGGAAAATGGCGGACCAACGGCTGCTGCGGCAGGCTATCCCGGAGAATCGCCTCCGTGTCTATGAAATCCGCGAGATAATCAAGTTGATTGCCGACCAGAACTCGGTGCTCGAATTACGCCGCGACTTCGGTGTCGGCCTGATTACCGCGCTAATCCGCATTGAGGGTAAGCCCTTTGGACTGATCGCCAATAACCCAAAACACCTCGGCGGCGCGATCGATTCCGCTGCTGGGGACAAGGCCGCGCGTTTCATGCAGCTGTGTGACGCATTCGATCTGCCGATCGTGTCGCTGTGCGACACTCCGGGCTTCATGGTCGGGCCCGAGGCCGAAAAGACAGCTATCGTTCGTCACGTCTCGCGTATGTTTGTCACGGGTGCGAGCGCCACCGTACCCCTGTTCGGCATTGTGCTGCGCAAGGGTTATGGTCTTGGCGCGATGTCCATGCTTGGGGGTGGTTTTCACGCGTCTTTCTTCACGGCAGCGTGGCCTACGGGCGAGTTCGGCGGCATGAGCCTGGAGGGTTACGTACGGCTCGGCTTCCGCAAAGAGCTGGAAGCGATCGCTGATCCGTCCGAGCGGGAAACCTATCACAGGGAGAAAGTTGCGGAGCTTTATGCCAACGGCAAAGCCGTATCAATTGCCTCGGCATTTGAGATCGACAACGTGATCGATCCAGCGGAAACACGGCGATGGATCATGGCGGGTCTGCGCTCGGTACCACCGCGGCCGCCTCGCACCAGTCGCAAGCGCCCGTGTATCGATACTTGGTAAGCATCGTTCCTACTGTACAGGAACATCACTGTTGGATTATACTTCGCGAAGCGGTTAGCATACTGCGGGAGCTCGTTTACTGGATGAAACGTGCTGCGCGCTCGTGCGGCTCCCGATCGCCTCACGACGTCTGCTCTTTCTCTCTATCTCCGCGTAATGGGTTCATGGAGAATGGGCAGCCGGTGAGTGCTGAATGTCGAAGCAGCAGAATACGTAGACATCAGCAATTACAGTCCTTGCGCCGATTGGACTGATAAATGGCTGAAGGCTCGACTGCGTGGACGTTTTAATATTGCGGTCACGCCATTCAATGCCAGCGGCACCGTCGACTATGCCAATCTCACGCGAGCAATATCGAGGGCATCATCGGCCTCGGTTTCGACAATTCTAATCGGTGACACCTACGGTTTCCCGCGATGTCGACCGTGGCGCGTGCCGATCTTTTCCGAGTTGTCATGGACGTTGGTGACCGTGTGCCGGTGCCGTGCAGCGTTGGTGCCGACGTTCGCATCATCCCCGAGTTGACCACGATCGCAGGTGAGCAGTGACGCGTTCGTTTCCGAGGTGACTGACAAGCAGATCCTGGAGTTTCAAGCCCTGGTCTCGCTGTCGCGGTCCGCCTGCTCTTTTACAACGCGCCGGGCGCTGGCATCAGCCTTTCTCCGTCGACGCTGGCGGCTTGCGATTACCGGGTGGTCGGCGTCAAGCATTCTTTCCCCGTCCGCCGTGGACCAGATCGCGAACCGCATGAGGGCGCATTCGCCTGTTCTGCGCCTGTGATATCACCTTTCTTGGTCCCATGATGTGCGGCTTCGGCGGATTGAGTTAGGTCAACAGCTGTGCACCGCCCGAACTCATTCTCGCGTCTTGCAGGGTGCCGGAGATGGGGAATGCAGTGACTGCGCGCGACCTCTCACTGGCTTTAGTACCCGCTAGGCGCCCTGGTGCGCGAATTCCGGCAGCCGCAAACGACTAAGGCCGCGATGCACCTGCGCAGCTTCGCCGGCGGTCCGGGATGTCCGCCACTGTGCTGGATCTCGACCCTGTCAAAATCAGCACGCTAGCCGAAAGTGATGCGAGCCCTCGCGACCGATCGGCGAACCGACTTTGCGCTCGCCTGTGAAAGCGGGGCCCCGAGAAGAAGTATGCATAAGGATCAACTGATCCGCTTGACATTCGGGTGGATCATACTGTTCATTGGATTGGTCGAGTTTGGCGAAAACGGCAACAGCGGGAGTCAATGGTCGCTAAGCACGCTAATCGCTGGTCTGAATGCGCGAGGGCATCTTGTGCCCGAGGGTTCCTGGAAGGGAAAAGTCAGACCTTAATCGTTCGGAGAAGTCTCGCTTGGTTGAGCAGTCAAGCGCGTATCAGGATCATCTGGGCGCAGCGAACGACCAAATCCTGATTGACCAGTCACTGCTGCATAAGAGGGGCATTAAATGGCATTCCAGGAATACGGGCATTACGACGCGGTCGGTCTGGCCGATCTCGTGCGCAAAAAGGAGGTGACAGCCAAGCAGTTGCTCGATGAAGCGATTGCTCGTGTTGAAAGGGTAGACTCGGAGCTCAACGCTGTGGTGGTCAGGCACTACGACTACGCAGAACGGCAGATCGATAGAGGCCTGCCCCAGGGCCCTTTCACTGGAGTGCCATTTCTTCTAAAGGATGACCAACTGCTCGAAGGCACGCGTACCACGTTTGGTGCTAGCGTGCTGAAGGATAACGTCGCCGATCACAGCGGCACGGTTGTCAAACGGTTTCTGAACTCAGGTCTTACGATCTTCGGTAAAACTGCCGCGCCGGAATATTCGTTGCTCGGGACGACGGAGCCGCGTCTCCATGGGCCGACCCGTAATCCTTGGAATCCGGCCCATTCAGCCGGCGGCTCTTCGGGCGGAGCAGCAGCGGCCGTCGCGGCGCGCATTCTCCCGGTCGCCTATGGCGGTGATGGCGGAGGGTCAATCCGTATTCCTGCTTCCGCATGCGGCGTGTTTGGCTTGAAGCCTACGCGAGCACGTAATCCCGTTGGTCCGGATCGCGGTCAGGGTTGGGCCGGCTTGTTTTGCACTCACGTGCTGACCATCAGCGTGCGCGACAGTGCTGCAATGCTCGATGCATTGTGTGGTCCGGAACTGACCAGTCCCTATCATGCGCCACCACCCGAGGGGCCATTCATTGAGCAGATCAAGCGCGAGCCAGGACCGCTGCGCATCGCGTTTACGGCCGACTCGCCTCATGGCGATGCAATCGATCCCGAGATCGCCGCAGCTGTGCGTGAGACCGCGGCGCTCCTGAACTCGCTCGGTCATCATGTTGAGGAGCGAGCGCCGGTGCTGCCGGTCGATCCTGCCGAGGTGTTGATGACTATCGTCGAGGCCAACACCGCGATGACCGTGCAGCTCCTCGAAAAGCGCTTCGGCCGCACTATGACGGACCAGGATTTGGAAACGACAACGCTCGCGATGGCCTGCAATGGGCAAAAGCTAACTGCAACAGACTACGTCGCCGCCGAAATCGCAGTTTTTCAGATTTCGCGCGCTCTAGCCGAATTCTTTGTGAACTACGATGTGTTCTTGAGCCCAACCTTGTGCGCCCCGCCAATACGTCTCGGTGAGCTCAATTCGATGACGCAGGCCTTGTCCTTTACGAGCCCGGTCAGTCGGCGTCACTTTCCGGGGACATCTATGTTCAACATGTCGGGTCAGCCCGCGATGTCCGTGCCGTTGGCATGGAGCAGTGCGGGCCTGCCGCTCGGCATGATGTTCGCTGGCCGGTTCGGCGGCGAAGCGACGCTGCTGCGGCTTGCTGCCCAACTGGAGCGGGAGCGCCCGTGGCGGGATAAACGACCGGCAATCTGCGCGTAAGGAGCCCAAATTCGCGTCTAATCCTAGATCCACGGGTTTGAGCATTTCAATTGAATACAACAGCTTAGTTCGCTGATCGGAGATCAATCGTGGCCTCGATGGCTTGTCGCGACGCGTTTTTCGCTCCGCCCCTGGAAGCAGGTGTCTCGATCCTCGATCGCTGCATTCTGCTTGGCAGCGGCATGTATGAAATTGCTGCGATCCTTGACTGTAAGCTGATTTCGTTCGCTGGCAGAATCATGTGGCTGAGACACACGACGGTCTTGTGGCTGCCCCTTCTGCTGCAGAACATCATGCTGCTCGTCAAAACGCCCAGCGATGGCTCCCTCGCTTATAAAGACCAAGTTGCCGACCGTGCGAGTGTCCCGGTCGATCGCGTTACGATTTTGCGCAAGAGTGGACGCCAGAAAACTGCTTGGGCTACGCCGCCTCGGCTGTAGCCTAAGGTGACATAACGCCAAGGTCGTTCGACCGGCCGCTGCCCTTCGGGATAGTTGTCGCCACGCGCGTCCTTCGCTCGCACAACCACGAGGGGAGTTCCGGGCCCCGGCTAATTGCTGCGGCATCTTCGTCTTAAGGCTCGACAACATTATGGCGCGAGCACTCGCGTAAAATAATCCACCCCTTTTGTCGATTGCACATCGGAACTGAAAAAGGGGCGTTAGAGGAGGGAAGGAAATGAAGAATGGAACGACTTTGACTGCAAACGGTGTTACGCGTCGCGCGATCATGAAGGGCGGTCTAGCCATCGCGGGGGCGCTCGCAGCGCCCCAGATCGTGCTAGGTCAAGGGAGCGGCAACAAGACAATCAAAGCCGTGATGCATGGCGACATATCCAGTTTTGACCCGGTCTACAGCTCGGTTTACATGACCCGCTATCATGCAGCGATGGTTTACGATACGCTCTTCGGGCTCGACGCGCAGCAAAATCCGCAACCGCAGATGCTCGGCAGATATGGGCTGTCGGACGACAAGCTCACCTGGAGCTTCGAGCTACGCGATGGGCTCAAATTCCATGACGGCACGGCAGTAACAAGCGCCGACGTGATTGCCTCTCTGCGCCGCTGGGCGGCTAACAACGGCTTGGCTCGATTCATGATGAGCTATGTGAGGAATATCTCGGCAAAAGACGAGAAGACCATCACCATTGAGCTCAAGGAGCCCATCGGCATCGTCATCGATGTGCTCGCACAGGGCACTTTCTTCATCATGCGCAAAAAAGAAGCGGAGACCGATCCGGCGCGACAGATCGACACGGTCATCGGCTCGGGTCCTTTCAAGTTCAACCTCAATGGAACCAAGCCCGGCTTTCAATACGCCTATGACAAGAACCCGGATTACGTGCCGCGCCAAGAACCACCGAGCGGCACCGCTGGCGGCAAGATAGCAAAGGTCGACCGCGTCATCATGATGAATATGCCGGATGCACACACGGCCATTGCCGCTCTGCAAGCGGGTGAGATTGACTACTACGAGGTGCCGCCAAGGGACCTCCAAGCCCAGCTTTCCCAAGACCCGAACATCAGGCTCCAGGAAAACAATCCGCTGGGTTTTATCGGCTACGCCCGCTTTAACTTCCTCTACCCGCCCTTCGATAACGTGAAGTGCCGCCAGGCGATGCTGCACATTGTCAAGCAAGTTGACTACCTGCAAGTCGCGAGCGATCCAAAGTATTATAAGGTCTGCCCCTCCCTCTTTGCTTGCAACACGTCGATGGAGAACGACGGCAATACGACTTGGTTCAAGACTGCGCCGGATTATGCGGAAGCGAGGCAGCTTTTGAAGGAGGGCGGCTATGAGGGTCGCCCCGTGGTGCTGCTGCAGACAACCACTATCGATGTTTTTAAGAACTGGGGTGAAATCTTCGCCAGCGAGATGCGCCGGGCCGGCATCAACGTGCAGATGGCGGCAATGGACTGGGGCAGTTCAGTGACACGCCGTGGCGTCAAAACGCCGCCTGACCAAGGAGGTTGGAACGTCTACATTACCTCAGACGCAGTTGCGCTTGTCGGTAACCCACTCTACAGCCATCACGTCTTAGACGGCAAGCTGTCGGGGAACGGGTGGGCGAACGATGCCAAGAATGAAGAACTGCGCGTCAAGTGGGCGTTCGCGCAGACGATCGAGGACCGCAAGAAGATCGCGCGCGAAATGCAGGAGAACGCTTGGAGTTTCGTGCCGCTGGTCTATTTCGGGCAGTACACGCCGCGGCAGGCGAGGCGCGCTAACGTCAACGGCATGCTAGAGTCCGTCTGGTACACACCCTGGTGGAACGTCGAAAAGACGTGATCGGCAAAGCCCTCGTGCGCAGAGCCATCTGCGCACGAGGGTTAATTCGGTCCGTGGAAAAACACAGAGCGGACCGGCTTTTTCAGGAACGACCGGAGGCTCAGAGAAGCCTATTTTCGATGGCGTCGCGCAGAACCTGAGAGCATCAATGGTCAGCTATATTATCCGTCGCCTTCTTTCGATGCTGCCGGTGATGGCCATCGTCGCTACCTTCATCTTCCTGCTGCTCCATTTGGCGCCTGGCGATCCCGCGGCGATCTTGGCGGGAAATGATGCGCGGCCGGAACACATCGAGGAGATCCGCCAGAAGCTCGGACTCGACAAGCCTCTCTGGCAGCAATTCCTTCTTTGGGTACTGAGCCTCCTGCAAGGCGATCTTGGCCGCTCCATGTTCTGGAATGAGCCGGTGACGACGCTCATCGTCCAGCGCGCTGAACCCACCATTGCCCTCGCTTTGACCACCACCGTCTTCGCCGTGGTCGTCGCGCTGTTGTTCGGTGTCACAGCCGCGGCTAAGGCGGGCACTGCACTTGATCGGTTGGTAATGGGCTTTGCCACCCTGGGATTTTCGCTTCCGATCTTCGTAGTGGCCTATCTGTTCGTCTTCCTCTTCGCAATCGAGCTCAAATGGCTGCCTGTACAGGGTTATTCGCCGATCGCCCACGGAGTGGCGCAGTGGGCGCGTAGCATGGTACTGCCGACGGTGACGCTTGGTATTCCGTGGGTCGCCTTTATCGCTCGCATGATCCGCGCCTCCATGCTCGAGGTACTGAGTGAGGATTATATGCGCACCGCGCGCGCAAAAGGCGTGTCAGGTCGGCAGCAGCTCTTTAAGCACGCCCTCAAGAACGCGGCGGTACCGATTGTGACAGTGATAGGTAACGCCTTCGGGTCCCTTATCGCGGGAGTTGTCATCACCGAGACTGTATTCAACATCCCGGGCATTGGCCGCCTTGCCGTCGACGCCATTGCCCGGAGCGACTTTCCGATTATCCAAGGCATCACCCTCGTTAGTACTGGAGTCTACATGCTGGTAAATCTTCTTGTCGATCTTTCTTACGTGCTCTTCGATCCCAGGATCCGCTACTGATGGCCGCGGTGTTCACTGACATTCCGGTTGGGGCATCAAGCAAGCGCGCGGGATTCCGCGTGTTCGCCCGGCGCAACCCAATGATCGTCGTGGGCGGGGCACTGCTCATCCTCCTTACACTCGTTGCGATCTTTGCGCCGGCCATTGCCGGTGATCCAATGGCGCTGGCGGCCGCCCATCGTTTGGAAGGACCCTCCTGGGAGCACTGGTTCGGCACCGATGATCTCGGTCGCGACGTGTATGCGCGAACGATCTATGGCACTCAGGTATCGTTGTTGGTCGGTTTTACGGTCGCCTTGGTATCGAATGCCTTCGGCCTCCTCATCGGTCTTATCGCAGGGTATTACCGGCAGCTCGACGGGGTCGTCATGCGCATCATGGACGCGGCGATGGCGATCCCCTCGATTCTCCTTGCCCTTGCACTGGTCTCGCTCTTCAAAGCCGGAGTCGGCATCGTCGTGATCGCCATCGCGTTGCCGGCGATCCCGCGAGTGGCGCGGCAGGTGCGTTCGAACGTGCTCTCGACGCGCGAGCAGGACTTTATCGCGGCGGCAGTATCCTCGGGCAGCCGCGACCTTAAAATAATTGCGCGCCACATTCTGCCCTCCACAGTAGCACCGCTCGTCGTGATGGCGACGTCCATCATCGCCTACGCCATTTTAACTGAAGCCGGGCTTTCCTTCCTCGGTTTCGGCGTGCCGCCCGAGATTCCGACTTGGGGCAACATGATCTCGTCGAGTCGGCTGTATCTCGCCCGCGCCCCCTGGACGATCTTCTTTCCAGGGATTTTCCTGACCCTCGTCATTCTCGTGGTCAATCTCTTCGGTGACGGGTTGTGCGACCGCCTCGATCCCCGCCTTGCTCGCCGGATGTAAAGATGAATATGAATGCAAGTACACCACTTCTCACTGTAGATGAACTCCGGACCCATTTTTTCACGCAGGACGGAGTGACGCGGGCCGTCGACGGCGTGAGCTTTGAGATCAGACCGGGCGATACGCTTGGTATCGTAGGCGAAAGCGGGTGTGGCAAGAGCGTCACCGCGCTCTCCATCATGCGTCTCCTGCCAGCCAAGCTCGCACGCATTGTGGGAGGGCGCATCCGCTTCGAGGGCCGCGAGGTGCTGGCGCTTAGCGAGGCCGAGATGCGCGGCGTCCGAGGCAACCGCATCGGCATGATCTTCCAGGAGCCGATGACGTCCTTGAACCCGGTATTGACTGTCGGCGACCAAATCGCCGAGGCATTGATTATCCACCAGAAAAAGGATCGCAGCGAAGCGTTGGCGCGGGCCGCGGAGATGTTGCGTCTTGTGCGCATTTCCGATGCTGAGAAACGCCTTGGGGACTATCCGCATCAATTCTCGGGCGGCATGCGCCAACGCGTGATGATCGCGATGGCCCTCGCTTGCAACCCCAAGCTCCTTATCGCAGACGAGCCGACAACGGCGCTTGATGTCACCATCCAGGCGCAGATCCTACGCCTGATCTTGGAATTGAAGGAACGCTTCGGCTCCGCCGTTATGCTCATAACCCACGATCTCGGCGTCGTCGCGGAGACCTGCCAGCGCGTGATCGTGATGTACGCGGGCCGCAAGGTCGAGGAGGCTGAGGTGACCGAACTATTCGACCGGCCGCTTCATCCGTATACGCAGGGGCTGATCGCCTCAATCCCAAGACGCCGCGGGCTGCGGAATAGACCTAGGCGCCTTACCGAGATCCCTGGGAGCGTGCCGATGCTCAACCAGCCCTTGCCGGGCTGCGCTTTCGCGCCGCGCTGCGCATACGCGACTGAGCTGTGCCGCTCCGAGGCGCCGCCTTTCGAACGCTTCGAGCGAACGCACTTCGTTTCCTGCTGGGAAGCCATGAAGGGAGTTGCGATATGATGCATCGTCATATCGGATCGTGCGGCCCCCGGAGGGTGCCCGGAACGGGGGCGCCCGGAGTGATCACGAGCGACGTGAGCACTCCTGCTCTGGAGGTTACCGATCTCCAGAAGCATTTCCCGGTGGTGCGCGGCTTGATGCGACGCGAGGTGGCGCGGGTCAAGGCGGTGGACGGCGTTAGCTTTTCCGTCGCGCGGGGCGAGACGCTCTGCCTCGTCGGCGAGAGCGGCTGCGGCAAGTCAACGGTGGGCAAGCTCGTTCTCCGCCTCACCCGCCCGACTGGTGGTGCCATCCGGCTCGACGGTGTCGACGTGACGCATCTGAGCGAGGGCGAAATGCGCCAGCACCGGCGGCGCGTGCAGATGGTCTTCCAGGACCCCAACGGCTCGCTAAATCCAAAGCTCAGGGCCGGCACCATTGTCGGTGAGCCGATCGAGAATTTTGAGAGCCTTTCGGCCAGCGAGCGCGACGGGCGAGTCGCGGGCCTCGTCGAGAAGGTAGGGCTGCGCGCTGAGGCGATGCGGCGCTATCCCTTTGAGTTCTCGGGCGGTCAACGCCAGCGCTTGGCGATCGCCCGAGCGCTGGCCGTCAATCCCACCCTCATTGTCGCCGACGAGCCGGTCTCGGCGCTCGACGTCTCGGTGCAGGCCCAAGTGCTCAATCTGCTCATGGACCTGCAGGAAGAATTAAAGCTCGCATATATGTTCATCACTCACGATCTCGGCGTTGTGGAGCATATCGCCCACCGCATCGCGGTCATGTACCTAGGGCGTATTGTTGAGATCGCACCCAAGGACGCTGTTTTCGAGGAGCCGCTACATCCTTACACGCAGGCGCTCATCACCGCGGCGCCGGTCGCGGATCCGCGCTACAAGCGAGAACACCTGCTCATCGAAGGCGACGTACCCAGCCCAATTAACCCACCTTCCGGCTGTCACTTCCATACGCGCTGCCCATTCACTATTCCGCGCTGCCGCAGCGAAGAGCCGCAACTGCGCGAGGTCGCCCCAGGCCACTTCGTCGCCTGCCATCTGCGCGCGGACCGCTATCGCGGCCCGCTACAGGTGCGGACCGTGTCTTGATTCCGACGAAGTCATTAAAGCTCACGAGGATCTTTGTGCCTGTCTATCCGCGCTTCAATCTGCCAACCGGCAGCCCGCATCGCTCTACTTTATCAAGCACTCGCTCGAAGCTGACGACCACGCTCGCGCCTTAGCATCCAAGCGAAGAGGCCGAATAACCGGTTGACGTTCTATCGGATTGGTAGGACACGCCCAAAGTACTTGAATAGCCAGCGATCACTGGCCTGATGGTGCTGATCTTAGACAAGGTGCTGATGAGCGCTGGCGATCGGCGCAGCGAGCCTCTGGTAATATTCACGAGAGAATGCGACACAGTTAGCAAAGAGCGGATCTGCGGCTCTTACCGAATGAGGGCAGTGGACCTGTTTAGGTGTCAGTGCTCGCGCAGATGCTCGCAAAACTCGGAGCCGCCAAATCCGACGTCCTACGGCTGCAACCGCGCAAGATTGAATGGCAGTTCTTCATAGGCACACAACAACGGGAAGCTCGCGTTATTCCTAGTTGCGATGCGTCTTGCCCGCTGATGAGAGCACGTTGCGCTCTTGAGATGGATGACGGCCCCGGGGGATGAGTTCTTCTGAACGTCAGTTCAGTGAGCACGGCCGCGGCGCGGATCACCCGTCGCAGTGGCCATGCAATGTCCTCACGACCCGGACACGCGCTCGAACAAACTCGCCGCAGCACCGACGCCCACCGCATAAGCCACTGAAAGGCAGAGACGGATGTCGGCGGCGGTCCGACGTGGTCTTAAGCACTTTGCTAACGGCGGCCGATGCCCTCATGGATTAGAAATGCAGGAGCAGGCTTGTCCCGGCGAAGCAGTTAAGACCGGCGATTATGGGCGGTCTCCAAGAGCTGCAGCCGGGGATACAGTCACCTTGCCGCCGTCTGCGCGGAAGCGAGTGCTTGTTCGAGATGCGAGTGCATCCGGATGGATGCTTGCTGGAAGTCGCCGGCTGAAATGGAACGAGTGTCACGCGCGATTGCATGGTCTGTTCAACATCACCGTCACGCCTTTTAAAGCCGACGGGGCTTTCGAGGAGCGCGCCAGGACCTTCCGCAGGGTAATGGATATCGTCGGCGACCGCGTTCCTGTCATGTTGTGTGCCGCCGGTTCTGATGTTCGCGCCGCTCGCGAGTTGACGACGTTGGCCGGAGAACTTGGCGGCGTGCCCATGGTCATGCCGCCGTACGTGTCCGAAGTAACCGATGCGCAGATCATCGCATTTTTCCGCGAGATGGCCCCACTCTCGCGCACTGGCGTGCTGGTCTACAACGCTCCTGGCATCGGAATCACCCTCTCGCCAATGGTTCTGGAGCAACTCGCAGATATCCGGGGCGTCGTCGGCGTCAAGCAGGGCGACCTGACTCCGACGTCGATTGATCAGATCGCGAACCGGATCGGCGGGCGCATCCGCCTGTTCTGTGCCTCGGATCTGGCCTTTCTCGGCCCAATGATGTGCGGATTTGATGGGATCAGTTCCACCAATAGCTGTGCGCTGCCCGAACTGATCCTTGCTACCTTTCGAGCGTTGGAAGCCGGCGACGCCGCAACTGGGCGCGATTTGCACCGGCTCTGGTATCCCCTTCGTGCCCTGGCCCGAGAGTTTGGACAGCCTCAGACCACCAAGGCAGCCATGAACCTGCGTGGCTTCGACGGCGGTTCGGTCCGGCTGCCGCTGCGGGACCTCGGAGCTGCGAACATAAATGAGATCGCCAAGGTGATGCGTGATCTTGCCGCGGATCGACGCTCCAGCGTCTCGCTCGAAGCATGAGACTAGGATCGGGCGAAACAACCGTTCGTTAGGCCTATCTCGGCGTCTGAGTCTGCTTGGCCTTGTTAATTCTTCAAAAACTTAGGGGCTTTCGGTCGATCTGAACTCCGATCTTTGCGACAGGTTCGGCGCATGCAACTGCCGATGACGAGGCGATATTTTCGCTCATAACCTCCCCCAAAGTTGTCTGTCGTTTTCACGCGGCTCGGTTCAGTGCGGCGATCACCACCTGTTCAATGCCCCTATCGCCGTTCGCAGCCTCAAGCGTTGACAGATCGGATCATATGGTTCTATATAAAAAATAAGGAATGTTTGTTCCGACGCGGGCCCGAGAGTGAGTCTAACAAGTCGAGCGCCCAATTATGCATGTCCTCAAACTAACGCATATTCTGTAGGAGCTCCTCTTGACCGCCTACCTCAACGGTTCGTTCATTCCCATGTCCGAGGCGAAGGTGTCCGTCCTAGATCGCGGCTTCCTGTTCGCCGACGCGATCTACGAAGTGGGCGCCGTCCTAGACGGCAAGCTGGTGGATAACGAGTCGCACTTGATGCGGCTGAAGCGCTCGGCAGGTGAGATCTCGCTAAAGTTGCCGGTGTCGCTGGAGAGAGTCCAGGAAATCCAGAAGGAGCTTGTTGCTCGTAACAAGATCACAAGCGGCCTCACCTACCTACAACTGACCAGGGGTGCCAATCCAGGAGGGCGAAACTTTCTCTTCCCGGCGAAGGATATTCCCTCGACCTTTGTTGTTTTCACGCGGGCGACGGAGCTGGTGGACACGCCCGAAGCTAAAACGGGCATCGGCGTAATCTCGGTGCCGGACATCCGCTGGGGCCGTCGCGATATCAAGAGCGTCATGCTGCTAGCACAGGTCCAGGCTCGCCAGACGGCCGAGGAGGCGGGTGCTGGTGAAGCGCTGATGGTCCAGGACGGCTTTGTCACGGAAGGCACGGCTTCCACCGCCTTTATCTTGACGCGCGAGGACGTTATCGTGACGCGCCCGAATTCCACGATCATCCTTCCGGGTTGCACGCGTAAGGCCGTGCAGGCCCTCGCCGAGGAGCGGCGCATGCGTGTGGAGGATCGCGCCTTTACAGTCGCTGAGGCGCAGGAGGCGAAAGAGGTCTTCGTGACGAACGCCTCGCTGTTCGTACAGCCAGTGATCTCGGTGGACGGCAAGGAAATCGGCAATGGCAAGCCGGGGCCGATCACGCAACGGCTGCGGGAGATCTACATCGAATTCGCGCGCGCGACGGCGGTCTGATTCAAGGAGTCCGCTGCCCAGCTGTCGGTCTCGTTTCCTAACTGCCGCGCTATCTCTCGCACGGGAGATTGGGCCCCAGCTTGGGAGGGGCTGCTTCGACGGTCTCCCGTGAACTGCGGCGGAACGCGGCCACCGGCGGCGGGGGCTAGATTATCGGGCCACAACTGCCCAATGGCATACAGACCAATCTGCCCGCTGGACGAAGCCGACTAAGCTTGCGCCGAACGCAGCCTTGCGCACTTATGTGGAGGATAGACTTGGCGGTAGTGTTGTAGCCCCGAGCGGAGCTTGTATTGCTGGCCCCACCGTTCGGTGGAACGGCGGCAGGCATGGCCGGCGAAAGGATCGACGATGGTCCAAGGCATGGAGCCCTGAGCGGATTGCCCGACGCTTGCCGATCGACTTCCCGGACGACAAGACGATGCGCATCAGCCACGAAGCCATTTATCAGGCTCTTTCGTTCAGGGGCGCAGTGTACTACGCAGCGAACTGACGGCCTGGTTGCGAACGGGACGCGTGTTGCGCATGCCCAGGGGCCGCGTACCCAGGCGGGGCAAGGGCTTTGTCTCGCCGGACATCATGATCAGTGAGCGCCCCGCTGAAGCAGCCGATCGAGCCGTGCCGGGACATTGGGAGGGAGACCTCATCCTCGGTCTTGCCAGCTCGGCGATCGGCACGTTGGTCGAATGCACGACACGCTTCACAATGCTGTTGCACCTTCCCGATTCACGAGGCATCGCGAAGCTCCGTGCACGAAGAATGGACCTGCGCTTGCGGACACGGGGCGGAAGCCGTGCGTGACGCGATCTTTGCCCACCATCATCGCTTTGCTAAGAACTACGTCGCACGCTGACTTGGGATCAAGGAGCAGAAATGGCTCAGCACGACCGCCTCGAAGCGGGCATCCAAGTCTACTTCTGCGACCCGCAACGGCCTTGGCAGCGCGGCACTAACGAGAACACCAACGGGTTGCTGCGGCAGTACTTTCCGAAATGCACAGACCTGAGCATCCACAGCGCCGACGAGATATCCGCTGTAGCAGTGGCCCTCAACGCCCGACCGAGAAAGACACTCGGCTGGAAAACGCCGGCAGAAGCCCTTGACGAAATTGCTGTCATGAGTGAAAATGACTTGTTGCGACAACCGTTTGAATGCGCCCCGACTACCCTGGTCGGAGTGGTGCAACAGTGCGTGGGCTTGCCGCGTCGCCACACAGCCATCAGCAGGGCATCGGTCACCAACTGAGCTGTCATGGTGGCGCTCATCGACCAACCCGCCACCCGGTGTGAGAACAAGTCGATCACTGCTGCGACGTAGAGCCAGCCCTCGGCCGTCCAGAGATACGTAAAGTCGGCGATCCACTTCTGGTTCGGCCGCTCGGCAATGAACTGCCGGTCGGGGAGGTTAGCCGGCACGGCCTCGAGCTGTCGATCGCCGCTGCCTTCGGCAAGCGCCGGCGTCGCGCCCGCGCCCGCAAGACATGTTCGTGGCGGTCATTGCCTACGAGTGTTGCGCGGATCATCTCAATCGATGAATGGCAGCGCACGTCCCGATACGTTGCCAGGGCGTCGGGATTGCGTTCGCTTGCAACAATGGCTCGGATAATCCGCATGCCGGTCGCGCTGGTGATATCCGAGACAACATGATGGAGCTGCAGGTTCATCTCCATTAGAGCCTTCTGCATATGTTGGACATGGGCGGCAGCATATTCCACGAGCCGTTCGGGCTGGCGCAGATAGGCTCGCACGGTTGCGATCTCGGCATCGGCTCGGAAGCTGCCCCGTAACAGGCCATGGAAGTGGAGCTGGCGTAACCAAGCGACATCGCTGAAATCGGTTTTGCGCCCCAGGCACATTCTTGGCGTGCCGCGCGTTGACCAGAATGACCTCAAATGCGCGCTTTTTTAGGATCTCGTAGACTTTGATCCAGAAGATCCCAGAGGATTCTATCGCGACACTGGTCACGCCGCACGCCTTTTGAACCAGTCCGCCAGCTTATGCAGGTCTTGCGTGTATGTGCCGAATTCACCACTGGCGTGTCGGTGCAGCCCGGGTTCACCGCGGCCATGTGCATCTTTGACTCGATGTCGATAGCGGCCGCGCCGAGGTTGGCCGGCTTTAAGTACGGGGCGCCACCGGTTGTCCTCTTCGGCATCGCAAATCCTCCGTCTCCGATGATGGGCTGGAGGGTCTGGGAAACACCTAATCTCGGCGTCCATCAGCCGCATCTCAAACTACGCAAGGCGGTTGCCGGCGGCGAGGCGCAAAGCGGGTTCTTGAGCTCCTGCAACGACGATGATCCCGGTCCCGAGCGGCGTCAGGGTCTGGATCGCGACTGGCCGCACCGACATGCGTCGCGGCATGCAAAGCCTAGCGCTTGCGGTTCAGGAAAGCTTGAAGCGCGATCCTCATGCCGGCGATCTCTATATCGTCCGGGGCCGCCGCGGCGATCTGGTCAAGATTCTCTGGCATGACGGGTTGGGCATGTCGCTTTATGCCAACTACGTGCATCATACTACAGCCAATTCAGCTTCAGTTGAGGGTTTTGGCGCCATTGCCGTCGTGAGGGCGACGGCTCGATCGACAAGCCAATTCCACCGTCCCGTTCAACGGCCGCCACCAAGCTCGATCTCGATGCCCGCTGCATTGCTTGCGGGGCAGGCTCGATGTGCGAATCTCGTATAGTCAATAGTGTGCATTGTAGGCGTGCCTGGTAACGAGTCCATGTTCAGCCCACCTGGCGAGGGTCGTTTCGCGGATGCTGAGGCGCGCACGGCTTCCCGTTTTGCCAGCATTCCGCGATCTCGCAGTCGGTCATAGCGCGAGCGCAAGCCATGGCGATGGCGAGATAGGCGATCCACAAGGCCGTGAAGCTGGTCTCGTGACGGCCGGAGCGCGCTGATCCACCTGGGCAATATCCTTGCTGGTTGAGAAGTTCGGCCATCACTGAAGATCGTGTCCCTGAGCATGGTGTAACTGGCGGTGGGACACCGCGTTCGCCGGCGCGAGCCGGACTGGTCAGCTGGCGATAGCCGGAAGGCTGACGGTTGGATCATCGCTCAAGGGCGCGATGGTTTCCAGCGTCATGTAACGGGCCCGCTGGACGGCCCACTCGTCGTTCTGTTCGAGCAGGATCGCGCCGATCAGGCGCACGATGGAGTCTTCGTTGGGGAAGATGCCTACCACCTCAGTTCGCCGCTTGATCTCGCCATTGAGACGCTCGATCGGGTTGGTCGAGTGCAGCTTGGTCCGATGCTGCGGCGGGAACGTCATGTAGGCGAGCACGTCGGTCTCGGCTTCGTCCAGGAAGGCTGCGAGCTTGGGCAGCTTGGGACGAAGCTGATCCGCAACACGGCGCCACTGGGCCTTTGCGGCCTCGGCATCGTCCTGGGCAAA
>NZ_JBYGYN010000011.1:0-172059 GCF_057651995.1 Bradyrhizobium sp. USDA3516
TGGAGCAAAAGACCTTGCAACCCCTCGACAACCCGTTCGGCACGAGGTTGTCACCCATGTCTCAGGTACGATCTGTTACCTAGGTGTCCGGGCTGGACAGATGCTGCAATAAATCGCTACGTACCCGACGCTTTTTGAGTTCTTGGAAGCTGTTTCGTAGGATTCTATGGCTGCGCTTCCTCGTGATTGGACGCTAAAGTTGTATTACGATCTCTGCTCATCATGGCCGAGATCTACGGATTATATTCATGTCGTGACGGGGCAGTCCGCTATATCGGCGAGACGACGTATCCACGCGAAATAAGGTATCAGCAGCACCGGCGTGATGCTTGGATCCAGAACACCCTCCTTAGGCGATGGCTGGTCAGGGAATGGAGGGACGGATTTCCGGTTCACCACGTTCGGCTAGAGTGGTGCGATCATGCAGTGCGCTTCGAGCGCGAGACGAGCTGGATCAGGAAGTTTCCCAATCTTGTCAATGACCGCAAGCATTCGGGGTGGATCAATCTCGTCCCACGTGGGCCTCGCCCTCCAAAGATACCAGAGATCATTAGGTACATGCGCGGTCATTGCTTCAACGTGGATGGTCGTCGCGGAATTCACTATCAGGTCAGTACAGATCGATATTGTGTGATGATTTTCACTGGCAGTAACTACGAGTGGCTCGAAGGGGACGACGACACGATTTGGTTCTCGGATTTAGCCGCCGCCGAGGACGCGCGGGATCGGCATTTTACGTTCAGGCCTTATCGTGCACGCTATCCAGACTTTGTAGTCGACGCAATTTGAATGCCCAGGACGGGCTTCGCTTCGCTCCACACGTCCTAGCGTCCTACCACAGCCAACGACTCGGGAGAGTGAGACCAAAGGCGGCCTGAATAATGGTGGGTTGCTGAGGAGATGGGAGGCGTCAGTGCAACTAAATCTGTCCCGTTACTCTATGGGATTCCTGGAGTTGTTCCCTCCCGACCGAGTAGAGCTTCGCGGTTCCGGCACACTTTTAAAGATCGGAAACACATATGGCATCTTGACCGCGGCGCACGTGTGGCAAGTAGTTCGCGAACTTACGATAGTTGGTATCTATCTATATCCGCCGCGCAATACTGAGATGCACTCCATATGGGAGGAAGTAGGTCTCATGGACGCGGTCACCTTCGAAAACCGCGACGAAGATGAGTATGGGCCAGACCTCGCTTTCATCCGCATCAGAAGGGGCAAGGCCACGTCAATCGAGCTGCATGGCACGTTCCTTAGTTTCGAAAGGGATGAACAGCGGATACGAACTGGGGCCCCAGAAGGCAGCAAAGTCGTCGATGTCGTCGTAGGGGGCGTTGAGGCTATGGGGCAGAAGATAAACATGCGGCATGATCGAAAACTCATCGTCCAGCGGTCGCTTGGAAATGTGGGGCGTGCGAGGACTATCGACGACGGGCGCGAAGGTTTTGACCGCTTAGAGCTCACGCCTGAACCGGATGCGGATTTCAAAACTCCCCACTCTTACGGCGGAATGAGTGGAGGTGGATGCTTCCGTGTCTACTTTCCCGAGAGGCATGAGGGCGAGATCGAGCCGATCAACTTTTACCTGCTGGGCGTCGCATTTTACGAAACTCAACTGGCAGGAAAAGCTGATAAGATCATTTGCCATGGTCGCCGAAGTTTGACCGACAAGTTGCTGCCGGCGGTTCGTGCTAGGTGGCCCGACGAGGCCTGAGCGGACGCACTATGTACTATCGGCTGAGCCCCTGCGAAGCCCATTGGAGCTTGACGGGCTTCGCTCCAACCATCGTACGACCTGGCGAGCTAATCTCGAGGAATTTCAAACTTGTGAAGTTCGCGAAATGTGTCCGAAGGCAGAGCCTTCAACGGAGGTAACAGAAGGGAATTCACAACTCGCATCACGCGTCCTGCCGCCGTTCGAAAGCTGTTGAGGTTCTCGTATTCAGCAGGTTTCAACACTGCCACGCTATTAAATCTTGCGATGCGTGCGGCGATGTTTGGATGCGTATCAACCGTGCCAGTTCGTTTCACTCCAATCAAGTCTTCAATTTGATGCAAGGTCTCCAGCGCCATCAGCATAACGACTGCGCCAGCGCCGGACGAAAGATAGGGATTGGTGAAGAAGACCGGATAACGCTCAATTTCATAGCAGATGCGAAGCGCAAATTGATCCGCTTCGAACTCCTCGGCATGCGGGGCAGCGTCCAATTGCTTGCCGTGGCTATGATGGTGGTGGCCATATTCGTGTGCGATCACGAACAGTTCCATCGCCCGGGCGATTTGTTCAAATAGGAAAAGCTCATGAGGGCGTGCGGGTTTGAACGGAACAAGCGCATGTGTGCCGACGGTCGCGAACGAGAAATAAATGCGCATCCAGTACAGCAAAAGCTCGCGCTCATCGCGCAAGCGCCTCACGACAAATCGCTGATCAAATTCCTTCTTATCCCAGCAGTGGGGATCGAGCATCAGGGTCCGCGTGAACGCTCTTGCAATGAGTCCGCAAAATCTAAAGAGGAATGCGCTAACGGTAATGATGCTCTGGTCCGTCAGAATGACGTTTACCTTCGCTGCGTAAGCCCAGGCTCTTGGTTCAACCCCTCGGGCGACCTTGGCGTGCGAGTCGAGCTTTAGCCGATCCATCGCGGCCTCGACGTCATCGCAAAGTCGAGCTAGATGGGCCTCCACAAATGGGTTTACGCCCGGACTCGTTATTGGAGCAGAGCTTTCAACAGATTTTTGGCGTTCAATTGCTTGTCGAATGTGCTCATCGGACCAGCCAGCGTCTTGTAGACCTCGTGTAAGCTTAGCCTCCTCCTCTGAGTGATCGGTCTCGGGGTCTAGTAGAGTCGCGTGCGCTGCTTTCGCGCGGCTAGCGAATATTTGGCTCCAAAGGTCTTTCGCCGCCTCATTGCTTTTGGGCATTACAAGCTCCAAAGGATAGCCTACGTAGCACAGTGAAGCACTTCTGATATCCACTATGTTTGTACGTGTACACTCGGTGGGTGCAAAGAAGCAAACAATCAACTAGAAAACCGCCAACCCCGATGGGCAGTTCACGGCGAAGTGCCGCCTGCTTCGCACCCAGTCAACCCCTCCTCACAAAAATATTCCGCTTTACCGAATTTCTGATTTATCGTATGTGTCGCCCATCCCGGCTCATCCTGAGGGGCGATCGCGTCGTCGTCTTGATCGCGAGCCGGGCTTGCGGTGGACGCGGCAGCGTCGGGCGCGAAAGGTGCGGGCAGGGAGGGTAGTCCCCGGTGAGCTCGTGGCCGCGCGCGGACGAACGGCGCTGCTAGGTCTCGTCTCGTCTTGCAAGTTTCCGGCGCTGTCGACGGTGCCCGGGAATACTGCGGCGAAATGGCGGGCCGTGCGTACGGCAAAACCGTGTGGTCCTGGCCGTCGTTGCTACGGTCAAGCTCTTGCGGAGGCGGCATTCGCGTCAACCGGCGCGAAGGCCGGTGAATTCCGCGAGCGCGAGGGAGGCCAGAAGGAACTCGGCTCCCGGGAGAGCGCGGCATAAGCCGTCCGACCATCGCGCAGGGAAGGCCGAGTGATCGGCACCACCTGTATGCTGCTGTGCGGTTCTTCTGCGTGTGCAATTTGCGCAGCAGACCGCGGGTGCGATGTCAGCACCCGGCCTTCCCTGCGCCCTCTTGGCTTTCAGAGGGGCGAAACATCTGGCAAAGCTCGGGCGAAATCAGCCGCGAGGCTGCGAAGGCGTGTCTGTGATGCGAAGCGCTGTCAGGTCCCACGACGCTGCCCTTCACTCCCTCGGCGCGGGCGCCATGTCCGTGGCGGATCATCCTGGAGACAAGGACGAGAACCTCGACCGCTCACGCCGACTTATGCTTGAATACTGATTTGACCTGCCGTCGCGCCGGTCCTCGAAGGTTTGCTCGGGAAGCAAGCGACCGGTTCTGTGATCACCATCACAGGTATGGCCGCCTTTCTCTGTCTATATTGCCCGCTCGGAAGCAGGGCGGCGACCATGCGGAATCGGATTGCACTGGTTTTCAGTTTGTTTTTTGTCACTTCCCTGGCAGCCGCTGATCCTGCGGCCGCGGATGACCGGACCATCTGCGTGCAGCGCGGTCATGAAGACCGCATCGCCGCGTGCTCGCGGCTGATCGCAAAGAGCGGCGGGCGCGACGCCGTGGCGTTCGACAATCGGGGGGCCGAATATGGCGACAAGGGCGACTACGATCGCGCAATCTCCGATTTCAGCGAGGCCATCCGCATCGATCCGAAATACGCGCTTGCCTGGCAGCATCGCGGCGCCGCCCTGCTTCGCCGGAACGAGGTGGATCGGGCCATCGCCGACCTGACCCAGTCGATTCGGCTCGATGCAAACAATCTGAACGCCTTGAACGACCGCGGCATGGCCTATGCCGCTGCGGGTGATTCCGAGCGCGCGCTTTCGGATTACAACGCAGCGATCCGCATCAATCCGAGGTTCAAGTTCGCCTACTTCAATCGGGGGCGGCTCTATGCCGGCAAGGGCGACCATACCCGGGCGATCGCCGAATACTCCGAGGTCATCCGCATTGACCCGACCTATGGTTATGCGTTCAACAATCGCGGACTGTCCTATCGGGACACCGGCCAATCCGAGCGTGCCCTGGCCGATTTCAGCGAGGCGATCCGGCTTTTGCCGAGGACGACGCTGGCCTACAACAACCGCGGCGACATCTATCTCCTTCAGGGCAGGTACGATCAAGCCCTCGCCGATTTCAATGAGTCGCTGCGTAACGATCCGCAACATCAGAGCGCGCTGGTGAACCGCGGAATGGTGTTCGAGAAGCTGGGCGAGGTCGCAAAGGCCCGCGCCGACTTCAACGCAGCTCTGGCTGCCCCGCAGAAGTACGACAGCGCGAAATGGGCGATGGACAAGGCGCGCGAACGCCTTGCCGCGCTGGACGATACGTCCATCAAGACCATTCCCGCCACCACCAATTCGGTCATCGCGCTGCCGGGACCGTCAAGCAGGAATGACAGGCGCATCGCGCTCGTGGTCGGAAACTCCGCTTATGAGAATGTCGCGGCGCTCGCCAATCCGGCGCGCGATGCGGCGCTCGTCGCCGAAACGCTCAAGCTCACCGGATTCGAGTCCGTCACGCTGCTGACCGATCTGCGCAAGGATGCGTTGACCGCGGCGCTGCGCGACTTTGCAAGGCAGGCGGAAATCGCCGACTGGGCGATGGTCTATTACGCCGGTCACGGCATGGAGGTCGGCGGCGTCAACTATCTGATCCCGATCGACGCGAAGATCGCCTCCGACCGCGACGTCAGCTTCGAAGCCGTGGCGCTGGACCAGGTGTTGAACGCGGCGGAACGCGCCAAGCGGCTGCGCCTCATCGTCCTCGATGCCTGCCGCGACAATCCCTTCGCCAACCAGATGAAGCGCACCATGACGCTGGCGTCGCGTTCGGTGAGGCGTGGCCTGGCGGCGATCGAGCCCGAGGCGGGCACGCTGGTGGTGTATGCCGCCAAGGACGGAGAGATGGCGCTCGACGGAGAGGGCAGGAACAGCCCGTTCGCCACGGCGTTCGTCAACAACATGCGCAAGCCCGGTCTCGAGGTGCGCCGGCTGTTCGACGTCGTGCGTGACGACGTCATGGAGGCGACCAATCGTGCGCAAAAGCCGTTCAGCTATGGATCGGTCTCGGGCCGGCAGGATTTTTACTTCGTCGCCGGGAAATGAGGCGTAAGGCTTTGGCTGTCGCGCGGCGGGCGTCTCGAAGGATGGCCGCAGGGAAAAACTCCCAGATGCGATAGCCCCGTCGCGTAGACCGGTATTGCTCTCTCCCTTGATGGCCGGCATCCTCGCACCAAATTGTGCGCTCCCGCCCTAGCGGCATGCGCCAAAAAAACGTCCAAGGGAAGGAAGCACGCGATGAAGATGATCAAAGGGCCTGCGATATTTCTCGCTCAGTTCGCCGGCGACGCGGCGCCGTTCAATTCGCTCGATGCGATGTGCGGATGGGCGGCCTCGCTTGGCTACAAGGGGATCCAGATTCCGAGTTGGGATGGGCGGCTGTTCGACCTCAACAAGGCCTCGGAGTCCCAGACCTATGCCGACGAGGTGAAGGGCATTGCGGCGCGCCACGGCCTGTCCATCACCGAGCTTTCGACCCATCTGCAGGGCCAGCTCGTCGCCGTTCACCCGGCCTATGATGCGGCCTTCGACGGCTTTGCCGCGCCGGAGGTGCGTGGCAACGCCAAGGCCCGCACCGAATGGGCCGTCGATCAGGTCAAGCGCGCCATCCGGGCGTCCCGGCGGCTCGGGCTCAGTGCCCAGGCGACGTTCTCCGGCGCGCTTGCCTGGCCCTATGTCTATCCGTGGCCGCAGCGTCCCGCCGGTCTGATCGAGACCGCCTTCGACGAGCTCGCCAGGCGCTGGCGGCCGATCCTCGATCATGCCGACGAGCACGGCGTCGATCTCGCCTACGAGATCCACCCCGGTGAGGATCTCCACGACGGCGTCACCTACGAGATGTTCCTCGAACGGGTGAACAATCATCCGCGCGCGAACCTGCTCTACGATCCCTCGCACTTCGTGCTGCAACAGCTCGACTATCTCGACTACATCGATATCTACCACCAGCGCATCAAGGCGTTTCACGTCAAGGATGCCGAATTCAATCCGACCGGCCGCCAGGGCGTCTATGGCGGGTTCCAGAGCTGGGTCGACCGCGCTGGCCGCTTCCGCTCGCTCGGCGATGGTCAGGTCGATTTCGGCGCCATCTTCTCCAAGCTGACGCAATATGATTACGGCAGCTGGGCGGTGCTCGAGTGGGAGTGCGCCCTGAAGCACCCTGAGCAAGGCGCAGCCGAAGGCGCCGAGTTCATCCGAAACCACATCATCCGCGTGACGGAGAAGGCCTTCGACGATTTCGCAGGCAGCGGCACGGACGCGGCTGCCAATCGCAAGATGCTCGGCATCTCCTGACGAGAGGGTGCAACATGGCGATCGAAGCAAGCAACGAAACCGGCGGCCATCGTCGGATCCGGCTCGGCATGGTCGGCGGTGGCCAGGGCGCCTTCATTGGCGCCGTCCACCGCATTGCCGCGCGCATCGACGACCAGTTCAAGCTGGTCGCCGGCGCGCTCGCGTCGGATCCGGTACGCGCCAAAGCTTCCGCAAGGGAGCTCGGTATCACTGAGGACCGGGCCTATGGCTCTTTCGAGGAGATGGCGCGGGCTGAAGCGGCGCGGGCGGATGGCATCGAGGCGGTCTCGATCGTGACGCCCAACCACCTGCACAGCCCTGTCGCGAAAGCCTTCCTCGAAGCCGGCATCCATGTCATCTGCGACAAGCCGCTGACGACGACACTTGCCGAGGCCGAGGAACTGGTGGCGCTGGTTGGGAAGACCGGCAGGGTCTTCGTCGTCACCCACAATTACACCGGCTATCCCATGGTCCGGCAGGCGCGCGCCATGGTCGCGAACGGCGATCTCGGCGAGATCCGTCTCGTCAAGGCCGAGTATCTGCAGGATTGGCTGACCGAGCCATTGGAAGCCACCGGCCAGAAGCAGGCGACGTGGCGCACCGACCCGTCCCGGTCCGGCGCCGGCGGCTGCATCGGCGACATCGGCACCCATGCCTACAATCTGGCCTGCTTCGTCAGCGGGCTCGAGCTCGACGAGCTGCTCGCGCAATTGTCGACCTTCGTCGAGGGGCGGCGGCTCGACGATGACGTCCAGATCCTGCTCAAGTGGAAGGGCGGCGCCAGGGGCCTGCTGTGGGCGAGCCAGGTCGCCGTCGGCAATGAGAACGGGCTCACGCTGCGCGTCTACGGCAGCAAGGGCGGCCTCGAATGGGCGCAGGAGCATCCGAACCATCTCTGGTTCACGCCCTACGGCCGGCCGAAACAGCTCCTGACCCGCGGCGGGGCTGGCGCAACGGGCGAGGCGGGCCGGGTCACCCGCATCCCATCCGGGCACCCGGAGGGCTACCTCGAAGGTTTCGCGACGATCTATGCCGAGGCGGCGCGCGCCATCCGCGCGGCAGCGGCCGGTGAAAAGCCGCATCCCGACGTCGTCTTCCCGACGGTCGAGGATGGCCTCGCAGGGGTGAAGTTCATCGATGCCGCGGTGAAGTCATCCGCGGGCAACGGCGTCTGGGTTCGCATGACGTGATTGCCCGCGCGCATCGGACATCGACGCAATGTCCGTGGGAAAGGTGCGGATGCCCGGGACAAGCCCGGCCATTCTGCACGGGCAGACACGCAGGAACTCTTGCACCTGGTCGAAACTTGACTCCGCGGGCCAGCATCGCCGCCGATCGCTGGTCTGCACGGCCCCGCCTCCAAGCCCCCCATACCCCCCAGGGTGGGGCCGTGCTTCCAATCAGGAGGTGCAATTGTCCGAACCGACCGAGCAAGAGATCAGAGAACGCGCGCACCAATTATGGGAGCAGGCGGGCAAGCCCGAAGGCCGCGAGGAGGAGTTTTGGCACGCGGCGGAGCAGGAGCTGCGCAACGAGGACGCGTCGAGCACGCTGCGGACGCCGGATACGCTGTGACCGACAAGGCCTGCCCGTTCTGCCAGGGTCTCGGATGGGTCTGCGAAAACCATCCGCTCCGGGTCTGGAGCGAAAAGCTCGGGGGCTGCCGCTGCGGCGAGGGCATGCCCTGCAGCTGCAACACGACCGAGGACCCTGAAATCAGGGTGGTGATCGTCGAAGCCGACACGACGTGGCACTAGCGGCGCCGGCTGCTTCGGCT
Source organism: Bradyrhizobium sp. USDA3516 (assembly GCF_057651995.1). Taxonomy (NCBI): domain Bacteria; kingdom Pseudomonadati; phylum Pseudomonadota; class Alphaproteobacteria; order Hyphomicrobiales; family Nitrobacteraceae; genus Bradyrhizobium; species Bradyrhizobium sp. USDA3516. The sequence goes on from NZ_JBYGYN010000011.1 coordinate 8,727, forward strand.
GGATCGATGGTGTGACCTTGGTGATTTCCGAAGCGGCGTACCTTCGGGGAACGGACCGTCGGGGAAGGGAATTTAATGTCCGCAAGGCTCCGACAAGAATCCTTTCCCACGGCAGTTTCAGCGGTGGACGAGCAGAAGAAGCTAGAGCACCAGATCGAACTCGCAACGCGAGCGGCCTCGCTCGTCAGGGATGAAACCACCGGGCAGCGCTTCAGGAGCTTCGCCGAGGAGCTGAAACGAAAGCTCCGCCGCATGATGGGCCGCGGCAAGGTGCGCGCACGGGCCTATGAGCTCTGGGAGCAGGCGGGACGGCCGAGCAATCGCGAGCTGGAGTTCTGGCTCGAAGCCGAACGGCAGATCGAGCAAGAGCGCGAGGAGAAGAAGGGTGGCGGTGCTTCGTAGCCAGAGCGTAGGATGGGTAGAGCCCTTGCGAAACCCATCATGCGTCCGCGTTCGAAACATATTGATGAGTTTCGCTTCGCTTGACCCATCCTACCGAACCGGCAAAACGAAAAAGCCGCCGGGTTCTTCACCCTGACGGCTTCGCAAAGTCCGTAGCTGTTGATCGTCTTCCCAGCATCGTGCGTACCGCCGTTACCTTGTTTGCGGCCATGCCCGATCGTTGTAGGCGAGGTTGCGCGATTCCGCTGTGATCTGGAGCACACAGTGGAAAGGATTCGGTGTCACGCTCTGACGCCCGCGCTGCGCTGCAACCATCAGCGCGCTCACGGGCTCTTCAGGTCCGATACCACGCCGCCAGGTTCCACGTGATGGTGTCCCAGCCGGAGATGTCGATCATCAGATTGTTGGCGCCGGCGTTGACGACGTGGCGCGAGAGCAGCGGCAGGAACACGTTGGCCTCGCAGAAGATCTCGTCGACCTTCATCAGCAGCGCGGCTCGCTTGACCGGATCGAGCTCGTTCTGCGCGGCCTTGTAGGCCTTGTCGGCTTCGGGATCGGAATAGCGCGAATTGTTGCGGCCGAGCCATTTGTTGTCCTTGGTGGCGATCTCCCACGACACGCACTGGTTCAAGAGGCGCTCCGGATCGGGCTGCGGCTGCGTCGTGTTGTACATCTCCATGTCGGCGTAGAATTTCGAGTAGGTGTCGGGATTGCCGACGTCGGACGAGAAGAACACGGAGGCGGTGACCGCCTTGATCTCGATGTCGATGCCGGCCTTCTCGCAGGCTTGCTTGATGATGGCCTGCGTCTTCTGGCGCGGCGCGTTGGTCGAGGTCTGGAACACGTATTTGAGCTTCTTGCCGTCCTTCTCGCGGATGCCGTCCGCGCCTTTCTTCCAGCCGGCCTCGTCAAGGATCTTGTTGGCCTTGTCGATGCTGAATTCGTATTTCAGCTTCGGCGACTTGAACTGCTTGGGCGCGTTGACGAAGCTCGCGGTCGCGATGGCGGCGCGTCCGTAGATGAACTTCTGGATCGAGTCGCGGTCGATCAGAAGATTGATGGCGCGGCGAACGGCGGGATCGGACAGCGTCGGATGCTTGGTCTTGACGCTCGAGCGCTCGCCGTCGACCTCGGTCCAGGGGTCCGTCGTGTTGAGGATGATGAACTCGACATTGCCGGACGGCGTGATCTCGAGCTTGCCCTTGCCGCCCGCTTCCATGCGCTTGAGAACCTCCTCCTCCACCTGCATGTTCCAGGCAAAGTCGTATTCGCCGGTCTGCAGCACGGCGCGCGCCGCAGACACCGCATCACCGCCGCCCTTGATCTCGACCATATCGAAATGCGGCTGGTTCTTGATGTGATAGTCCGGATTGCGCTCGGCGCGGATCATGTCGCCCGGCTTGAACTCGACGAATTTGTACGGGCCGGTGCCGACCGGCTTCAGATTGCCCGGCGCCTCGCGCGACTTGGCCCCGACATACTCGCCGAAATGATGCTTCGGCAGGATCATTCCGACCGAGCCGACGAACGGATCGGCCCAGAACGGCGTCGGCGCCCGGAAGATCACCTTGACGGTGTGGTCGTCGATCTTCTCGACCTTGATGTCCTTGTAGGAGCCCGTCGTGTAAGCCGCGGTGGCGAGATCCGCGGCATATTGCCAGGTGAAGACGACGTCGTCGGCGGTGAAGGGCTTGCCGTCATGCCAGGTCACGCCGCGCTTCAGCTTCCAGATCACGCTCATGCCGTCGGCCGCAAGGCCGCCGTTCGCCTTGGTCGGAGCCTCGGCGGCGAGGCAGGGGATCAGGTTGCCCTCCTTGTCCCAGCCGGCGAGCGGTTCGAAGAAGATGCGCGAGGCGATCTGGTCCTTCGTGCCGAGCGCGAAATGCGGATTGAGCAGGGTGGGCGCCTGCCAGAGCAGCATCTTGAGCGTGCCGCCGCCGCCGGCCTTGGCCGGCTTGTACGGCAGCGTGGCGTCAGCCATCGCGACGTCGTGCCAGACCAGGATCTGGCTGGCGATCGGCGCTGCGATTCCGACCGCGGCCATCGTCCGGATGAACGAGCGCCGCGACAGCGTGCCTTGCTTCACCTCCGCGACCAGATTGCGGATTTCGTTCTCGTTCATGGATGACCCCACCTCGTCGCCACCGGCTCAGTGCGCGCTAACTCAGCACGTCGGGCGTGGTGGAGTCAAAGAGAAGGGCGTGGGCCCGCTACCAGAATCTGCCCGCGCGTGCACTTTGTCGCACTCTGCATTCGTTTCCCGTTTGCGGCCTGGAGGAGAAAGGCCGGCCCCAACATCAGGCCAATATGGATTTCCATTTCATTGATTTCGCAGCGCAGAAAAGGGAATACGGTTCCGTTGTCGTAGTTTCCATGGAGACCAAGATGTCGTTTCGCCTTCCCCTGATTCTCTCCGCCGTGCTGGCCGCATGGTCCGCCGCAGCCGCGGCCGAGACCATCAAGATCGGCGTGACGCCGGGGCCGCATGCGCAGATCCTCGAAGCCGTGAAGCCGATCGCCGCCAAGCAGGGCCTCGACATCCAGCTGCTCGAGTTCTCCGATTACGTGGTGCCGAACGCCGCGCTCGATGCCGGCGAGATCCAGGCCAATTCGTTCCAGAACCAGCCTTACCTGGACAACCAGAAGGCCGACCGTGGCTACAAGATCGAATCCGTCGGCCTGACCGTGAACTTCCCGATCGGCGTCTATTCGAAGAAGCACAAGGCCTTCGGCGACATCCCCGCGGGCGGCAAGGTCTCGATCCCGAACGATCCGACCAATGGCGGCCGCGTGCTGCTGCTGCTGCGCGACAAGGGCGTGATCAAGCTGAAGGACGGCACCGGCTTCAAGCCGACCGTGCTCGACATCACCGACAATCCCAAGAAACTGAAGTTCATCGAGGTCGATGCGGCGCAGGCGCCGCGCGCGCTCGACGATGTCGACGCCGCCGCGATCAACACCAACTACGCAACCCAGGCGGGCCTCGATCCGGTCAAGGATCCGATCCTGCGTGAGGACCCGAAGGGGCCCTATGTCAACCTGATCGCGGTGCGCAGCGCCGACAAGGACAAGCCTTGGGTCAAGATCCTCGTGGACAGCTATCACACGCCTGAGGTCAAGGAGTTCGTCCTGGCCAAGTTCAAGGGCGCGGTGCTGCCGAGCTGGTAGGCAATCTGCCCGCCCAGAGTCCACATCAGGGCGATCCGGCGGGCAGTCTTGCGACCAGCCTTGCGCAGGAATCTTGCGTATGTGCCCTGCGTAATGCCCGCTTGTCTGGAGCTGCGGCAACCGACATCATCGGGGTCCATCCTCGCCCGACAGGGATCGCATGAAACGCTTTGCCAACCTGAAACGCCTGGGCTTCTTCACGCGGCTGCTCGACGAGGCGCCGGCGGCGGACCGCTATCGCTTCGCCGCCGAGCAGATCGTGCGTGCCGAGAAGGCCGGGCTCGATTCGGCATGGATCGCGCAGCATCATTTCCATGAGCGCGAGGGCGGGCTGCCGTCGCCCTTCACCTTCCTCGGCTATGTCGCCGCGCAGACCTCGCGCATCCGCCTCGGCACCGGCATCGTCACCCTGCCGCTGGAGAACGCGGTGCGGGTGGCGGAGGATGCCGCGGTGCTCGATCTCCTCTGCAACGGCCGCTTCGAGCTCGGCGTCGGCACCGGCGGAAATCCGTCGGCCTTCGCCGCCTTCGGCCTCGACAGCGCCCGGCGCAACGAGATTTTCAGCCACAATCTGGACATCGTCCGCAAGGCCCTGACCGGCAAGCCGCTCGACGGCGGCGACACGCTCTATCCGCAGCGGCCGCAACTGGACAAGCGCATCTGGCAGGCGACATTCTCCGTCGTCGGCGGCGCCCGCGCCGGCAAGGCCGGCGACGGCCTCCTGCTCTCGCGCACGCAGCCACGGGCCAAGGATGCGCCGAACGCGACGCTCGCCGAGATCCAGAACCCGATCATCGACGCCTATCTCGCCGCGCTGCCGCCGGGCTGCGAGCCGCGCATCATGGCCTCGCGCAGCGTCTTCGTCGCCGACGACCACCGCGAGGCGCTGCGGCTCGCCGACATCGGGCTGCGCCGCGCGCTGCCGCAATTCATGAAGGGCGGACACCTTCCCCCGGGCGAGACGCTGGAGGAGATGATCACCGCGTTCGACACCCATGTCGGCGATGCCGACCATGTCATCGCCTCGCTTCGCACCGACGCCACGCTGGAACGGGTGACCGATCTGGTCTTCCAGGTACATTCGGTCGATGCGCCGCATCCTCACGTCCTGCGCTCGATCGAGCTCGTCGCCGACAAGGTCGCCCCAGCGCTGGGCTGGGCCCGGACGGCCGCCAAAGACGTTGCCTTCGCAGGCTAGCTGGAACGAACAGAATCGCGTTGCACGAGGCTGAATGATGGGAACAACAGACATCATCGACACGCTCGCCGGCATCGAGCCCGGCTCCACGCTCGACGCCATCCGCGCGCGCCGCCTGCAGGCGCGCGAGAATGCGCAGAAGAGCTATCTCGCTTTGTTCGAGCCGGTCGACGCCGGTGATTTTTCGCTGGCCGAACGCGCCGCGGTCGCGGCCTTCGTGACCGGGCTCCATGGCGAGTCCCCCGTCGCCGCCTTCTATCGCGATAAGCTCACCGCGACTGTGGAAGGCGCGCCGCTGCTTGACGCGATCAACGCCGAGATCGAACGCGGCAAGACCTCGGGTCCATATGGCGCCTATCCGGCCGGTCCGCTGTCGATCGAGAACAAGGCCGGGCTGATCTATCGCGTCAGCGCGGAGCGCAAGCCTGTCCTCGGTCCCAGGCTGGTCGCAGCATTGGAGCACGCGCATCTCCTTGTCTTCCACCCGCGCGATGCCGCGTCCGCCGACATGAAGGCGCTGCTGGCTGCCGGCTGGTCGGCCACCGGCATCGTCACGTTGTCCCAGCTCGTTGCATTCCTGTCGTTCCAGGTGCGCGTCGTCAGCGGCTTGCGCACGCTCGCCGCGGCAAGCGCGTAAGGAGGCCCGATCATGAGCACCGTCAATCCGCCCGTCGTCTTCACCCAGGACGAGCTCGGCTGGGTCTCGTGGATCGACCCGCTGCCCGAGGCCGAGCTGACCGAGCGGCACTATGCCGGCCTCGTCGACCGCGCCCGCGCCAAGTCGGACTATTTTCGCCTCCTGGTGCGCGATCCCGAAGTGCTGGAAGCCCGCACCAAGACCGACAAGGACATCTTCTACAACGTTGCCGACGGCCTGCCGCGCGCCGAGCGCGAGCTCGCGGCGGCGGCCACCTCTCGCACCAACGGCTGCATCTATTGCGCCTCCGTGCATGCGCGCTTCGCCAGCACCTATTCCAAGCGCCGCGACGACGTGCAGCGCCTGCTCGACGAGGGCATCAAGGCCGATCTCGGCGAGCGCTGGAATGCGGTGGTCAACGCCTCGGTGGCGCTGGCCGCGACGCCGATCGCATTCGGGCCCGACAATATCGCCGAGCTGCGCCGCGCCGGTCTCGACGACGCCGAGATCGTCGACGTCATCAACGGCGCCTCGTTCTTCAACTGGGCGAACCGGCTGATGCTGTCGCTCGGCGAGCCCTCGAAATAGGCAATCTCACCGGCACGAGAATTGCTGCTGTATCAACATTGAATGGATGGAGCCGTGAATGAGCAACATCGATCGCCGTACCCTGGTCAAAGGCTCGCTCGCCGCCATGATGGCTGGCACGGCCTTCTCGCGCGCCGCGCTGGCGCAATCCGCCGAGCCGATCCTGCTCGGGGTCAGCGGCCCCCTCACGGGACCGAACGCGCAATATGGCGCGCAGTGGAAGCAGGGCTTTGATCTCGCGCTCGACGAGATTCACGCCGCCGGCGGCATCAACGGCCGCAAGCTCGCCTACCAGTTCGAGGACAGCCAGAGCGATCCGCGCCAGTCGGTGGCGATCGCCCAGAAATTCGTCTCCGATCCCCGCATCGTCATGGAGCTCGGCGATTTCTCGAGCCCCGCCTCGATGGCGGCCTCCCCGATCTATCAGCGCGGCGGCCTCGTGCAGTTCGGCTTCACCAATTCGCACCCCGACTTCACCAAGGGCGGCGACTTCATGTGGAGCACGTCGGTGAGCCAGGCCGACGAGCAGCCGCTGCTGGCCTCCTACGCCGTCAGGCGGCTCGGCCTGAAGAAGCTTGCGGTGCTGCACCTCAACACCGATTGGGGCCGCACCAGCCGCGATCATTTCGTCAAGGCGGCCAAGGAATACGGCGCCGAGGTCGCGATCACCGAGGGCTACATCGCCGAGGAACGCGACTTCCGCTCGACTCTGGTGCGCGTGCGCGACGCCAGCCCGGATGGGCTGATCCTGATCTCCTATTATTCCGACGGCGCGCTGATCGCGCGCCAGGCGCGCCAGGTCGGCCTGAAGCAGACGATCTGCGCGGCCAGCTCGGTGTACTCGCCGAAATTCATCGAGCTCGGGGGCGAGGCGGTCGAGGACGTCCATCTCGGCACGCGCTATTTCCCGCAAGATCCGCGGCCCGAGGTGAGGAAGTTCATCGACGGCTTCAAGGCCAAGTACAACGGGCAGGAGCCCGACGCCTTCAATGCCTATTCCTATGACGCGATGAACATGGCCGCTGCCGTGGTGAAGATCGGCGGCACCGACCGCCGCGCCATCCGCGATGCCTTCGCCAAGGTGAAGGACGTCTCCAGCGTCATCTTCGGTCAGGCGACGTTCGACGTCGAGAGCCGCCGGGTCAAAGGCGCGATGAATGCCGAGCTCGTGGTGCGCAAGGGCCAGTTCGCGCTGTGGGACGGCAAGCCGACCTGATGTGATGGCCGATGCGATCGCTCCGGCCGCTTTCTCCCTGATTAGGAATGCTGCGTGTCCTCCTGGCTCGACCACACCATCAACGGGCTGATCGTCGGCAATGTCTACGCGCTCGTTGCAGTCGGGCTCGCGTTGATCTTCGGCGTCAGCCGGCTGATCAACTTCGCGCAAGGCTCGATCTATCTGGTCGGCGCCTATATCGGCTGGATCGCGGTGGTGCAGCTGCACACGCCGCTGCCTCTCACCATCATCGTGGTCGCCGTGGCCGCCGCGGTCGTCGGTCTGATCATCGAGCGGTTCGGTCTGCGGCCGCTGCAGAACTCGGTGCGGATCGCGCCGCTGCTCGCGACCATCGGCATCAGCTTCGTGCTCGACCAGCTGGTGATGCTGATCTTCTCGCCCAATCCGCGCGCGCTGCCGAGCCAGTTGCCCGATGTCCGTTTCCAGGTCGGTGGCGGGACGATCGGGCCGCTTGATCTGCTCATTGCCGGCGTCGGCCTCACCAGTGCGCTGCTGCTGTTCGTGTTCCTGCGTTACACCAAGCTCGGCTGGGCCGTGCGTGCCACCGCGCAGGACCGCGACGCCGCCATGCAGATGGGCGTCGACGTCAACCGGGTCAATCAAGCCGTGTTCGGTATCGCGGCGGCGCTGGGCGGCGTCTCCGGCATGCTGGTCGGCATGTACTACAACCAGATCGATACGGCGATGAGCCTTCAGGCGACGCTCAAGGGCGTCGTCGCGGAAGTCGTCGGCGGCGCCGGCAACGTGCCGGGCGCGGTGATCGGCAGCCTGCTGCTGGGCCTCGTCGAGAGCTACGGCGTCGCCGTGCTCGGCACCAGCTACCGCAATTTGTTCGCGTTCCTGCTGCTCGTCGTCGTGCTCGTGCTGCGGCCGAACGGGCTGTTCGTCAGCGCACGGCAGGCGCCGCCCGAGCCGCTCACCGGCACGTTCATCGCGCCGAGCCGCCCGGTGAATATTCCCCGCTGGGCGCTGTTGGCCGCCGTTGCCGGCTTTGCGGTGCTGCCGCTGTTCCCGGTGTCCTTCTACGTGCTCCAGACCCTGGTCAATGCCTGGCTGCTCGGCATGCTCGGGCTCAGCCTGACGCTGGTTGCGGGCACGATGGGCCAGGTCTCGCTCGGCCATGCGGCGCTGCTCGCGATCGGCGCCTACACCTCCGCATTGCTGTCGCTGATGCTGGCCGTCCCTGCCGGACTTGCCGTCATCGGCGGTGGCCTGATGAGCGCCGCGCTCGGCACGCTCCTGATCTCGCCGTCCTTCCGCCTGCGCGGGCACTACGTGTCGATCGCGACGCTCGCGATCGGCGAGATCGTGGCGCTGGTGATCCTGAACTGGGAGAGCGTGACGCGCGGCCCGATCGGCATCTCCGGCATCCCACCGCTGGCTCTGTTCGGCTATGATCTGATCAGCCCGACGTCGATATATTGGTTCAGCTTCGCGGTCATGGTCGTGCTGGCGCTGCTCCAGGGCCGCCTGCTCGGCTCGCATCTCGGCCGCAGCTTTCGCGCCATTCGCGACGACGACATCGCCGCGCGGGCCTATGGTCTCAGCCTGAACCGCTACAAGTCGCTCGCCTTCATCTTCGGCGGCTTCGCCGCCGGCATCAGCGGCGGCATCGCCGCGCATCTCTACTCCTACATCAACCATGAGACCTTCAACACGCAGCAATCCATCCTCGCGCTCACCGTCGTCATCCTCGGCGGCCTCGGCAACGTCGTCGGCGCCATCGTCGGGTCGGTGGCGCTGGTCGGCCTGCCCGAGATGTTCCGGATCGCGGCGGAGTATCGCATCCTGATCTACGGCATCGTTCTCTTGCTGCTGGTGCGGTTCAGGCCGCAGGGCCTGTTGGGGACGGTCTGATGCAGAAGCAGCTCCACTCCATGCTGTCCCTGCGCGGCTTGACGCGCCGTTTCGGCGGCCTCACCGCGGTCGACGCCATCGACCTCGACCTCGCCAAGGGCGAACTGGTCAGCATCATCGGCCCGAACGGCGCCGGCAAGACGACGCTGTTCAATCTCGTGACCGGGCTCGACCGGCCCGATGCCGGCACCGTCCGCTTCGAAGGGCAGGACATCACCGGCCTGTCCCCGGAGCTGCTCGCGGCCGAAGGCATCGCGCGCACCTTCCAGCTCGGCCGCGTGTTCGGCAATCTCAGCGTCATGGACAATGTCCTGATCGGCGCGCACACGCGGCTGCGCGCCGTGAAGCCGGCCGTGCCGGTGATCGGTCCGCTGCTGGAATTGGGCCTGGCCCTGCTGCGTCCCTCGAGCGTCAAGGCCGAGGAAGAACGGCTGCGCGAGGAGGTGAAGGCCATCCTCGCCCGTTTCGGCGAACGGCTGCTGCCGCGCATCGACCAGCCCGCCTATAGTCTGTCTTATGCCAACCGCCGCCGCATCGAGATCGCCCGCGCCCTCGCGCTGAAGCCGCGGCTGCTGCTGCTCGACGAGCCCACCGCCGGCATGAACCCGACCGAGACCGCGGAGATGCAGGGGCTCGTCGCCGAACTGAAAGCCGAAGGGCTGACCATCCTGCTGATCGAGCACAAGCTTGAGATGGTGATGCGCCTGTCCGACCGCGTCATCGTCATGGACGAGGGCAAGAAGATCGCGGAAGGGCCGGGCGAACAGGTGCGGACCGATCCCAAGGTGATCGAGGCGTATCTCGGCCACGGGCTATCACGGACGGCGGAGCAGGAGAGCGCGGCATGACGAACTCTGCTCCCGAAGCACTGCTGGCTTTGTCTGATGTCAACACCTTCTACGGCCAGGCCCAGGTGCATTTCGACCTGTCGATCAATGTCGCGCGCGGCCACATCGTCTGCCTGCTCGGCGGCAACGCCAGCGGCAAGTCGACCACGATGAAGATCATCCTGGGGTTGGTGAAGCCGCGCTCGGGCGAAGTGAGGTTCGACGGCGCCTCGCTGATCGGGCTTTCCACGCCGCAGATCGTCCGCCGCGGCATCGCCTCGGTGCCGGAGGCGCGGCGGCTGTTCGCCGACATGAGCGTGCGCGAGAACATCCTGATGGGCGCTTTCGTGCGCAACGACCGCGACGCCATTGCGCAGGATCTCGACAGGATGCTGACGCTGTTCCCGAAGCTCGGCCAGCGGCTGTCGCAGCGCGCCGGCTCGCTCTCCGGCGGCGAGCAGCAGATGGTGGCGATGGCGCGCGCGCTGATGAGCCGTCCGCGCATGATCGTGATGGACGAGCCGACCATGGGGCTGTCACCGCTTTACGTCGACCGCGTGCTGGAGCTGATCCGCACCATCAACCAGGAGCGCGTCTCGGTCTTCATGGTCGAGCAGAACGCCAGCCTCGCGCTCGAGATCGCGCACGAGGCCTATGTGCTGCAGACCGGCAAGATCGTGCTGTCGGGCCCCGCGCGCGCCTTGAAGGACGACCCGCGCATCCGCGACGCCTATCTCGGCGGCTCCGAGGCGGCGTAGACGTCTCAACCTCTCCCGCTTGCGGGAGAGGTCGCGCCGAAGGCGCGGGTGAGGGCTCTGTCCTCTTGGGGGCTGTCCCATTGCGGAGAGACCCTCTCCCCAACCCTCTCCCGCAAGCGGGAGAGGGAGCGCATCTCGTTCGTAATACCAATCACGCCGACGCCGCGCTCGCGACGTGCTCCGCTGGCTGATCATCTCCGTTGGGATCGCCCGGCGCGGTCGCCCAGGCGAGCTCCACCAGCGTCACGATCCGGCGCCCGCCGCCGTCGAGCTGGACGACGATCAGACCCTGCTCCTCCATGTAGCCGAGCAGCCGCTGCGCCCTTCGCAACGAGTGCGAGCCGTAAGCCCGTGCGATGGCGGCGTCGCCGGGACAGGGCCAACCTTCCTTCGCCGCGCGCGCGATCATCATGAACACGCCCTGCATGTCGTCGGGCAAAATGGAAGCGCGCAACGCGACGTCCTGCCAGGCATCGTCATCGGCGATGTCGGCACCGAGGCCAGCGCGCGCATGCGTCAGCATGCGCCGGAATTCGTTGAGATCGGGCACCGCCGCCCCCAGGCCCTCGATGCGGCAGCGGACCACGAATTCCTGGTAGAGCACGCCGATGGCGCGGAAGCCGGCATCGGGCTCGGCCATCACGGCACGCAGCGTGCGATCCACGCGCTCGCGCCGCTCGGCGAGCTCTTCGGCGCTGATCGGAGCCTCGATCGCTTCTGGCCGAATCTCCGGCACCGCTGCGGCCTTCGCCGCGCGAAGCTGCTCGAGCAGATCCGGCGCCGGCCGTCGCTGCGGTCGGCTGGCATCGGGCGGCGGAGCGGCGAGGATGACCGCGCGGGCATCTTCGAGCGTCGCCTCCGGCAGCGGCATCAGCCGCGGCGTCGAATTGCGCGGTGAGGTCTCGGTCGGGCCGATGTTGAGGCGCAATGGACGACGCGAGAGCGCAGGTCCCAGCGCCATGAACTGGCCGCGCTCGAGATCGCGGAAGGCTTCGGCCTGCCGCCGCTCCATGCCGAGCAGGTCGGCCGCGCGCGCCATGTCGATGTCGAGGAAGGTGCGCCCCATCAGGAAGTTGGAGGCTTCCGCCGCGACGTTCTTGGCGAGCTTGGCCAAACGTTGCGTCGCGATGATGCCGGCAAGCCCGCGCTTGCGGCCGCGGCACATCAGATTGGTCATGGCGCCGAGCGAGAGTTTTCGTGCTTCGTCCGAGACTTCGCCCGCCACCGCCGGCGCAAACAACTGCGCTTCGTCGACGACGACGAGCATCGGGTACCAATGATCGCGGTCGACGTCGAACATCCCGCCGAGGAAGGCCGCCGCACGCCGCATCTGGTTCTCGGCGTCGAGCCCTTCGAGATTGAGCACCGTGGAGACGCGATGCAGCCGCGCGCGCTCGCCCGCGACCTGAAGGCCGCGCTCGGTGTGATCCTCGGCCTCGATCACCAGATGGCCGAAGCGCTCGGCCAGCGTGACGAAGTCGCCCTCGGGATCGATGATGGCTTGCTGCACCCAAGGCGCGCTCTGCTCCAGCAGCCGCCGCAAGAGATGCGACTTGCCGGAGCCCGAATTGCCCTGCACCAGGAGACGGGTGGCGAGCAGTTCCTCGAGGTCCATGGCGGCCGCGGCGCCCGCCGTGGTCTGCCCCATCTCGATCGCAACCGTCATGTCCCCGACTCAAAGTCCCATCATTCGCGGACAGCGGCTTATCAATCCAGCCGCGGCGCGTCGAGTGCTCCAGCGCGAATCAGGCGGTGTTGCCCGCGCCAAAACCGGAAGTATTCGCCGTGAGCGGCAGGAACCCGGTGCCGGAGCGGCATCGGCTCGGGGAGAGGGAATGACGCAGATCAAGATCGGCGGGCCCGAGACCTGCTATCCGGCTGTATGACCTTTCTGACCTTCTTCACGGCAACCTATTTCCTGCTGGCGGTACCGGGGCCGACCAACACCCTGCTCGCGACATCGGGGGCCGGATCCGGAGTCTCGCGCTCCCTTCATCTGCTCGCGGCGGAGCTGGGCGGTTATCTGCTGGCGATCGCGGTGCTGCGGCTGGCGCTCGGGCCGGTCATCAGCGACATCCCGATTGCGGCGCTGCTGCTCCGCGTCGCCGTGACGATCTACATCCTGTGCCTTGCGGTCATGCTCTGGCGCGTCAACACGCGCGAGCTGCGCGACGGCGCTGCCGTGACGTTCGGCCAGGTGCTGCTGACGACGCTGCTCAACCCGAAAGCACTGGTCTTCGCGTTCCTGCTGCTGCCGCTTGGGGCCGGGCCGCTCGAACTGCTGCCGTGGCTCGGCGTGGTCGCGCTTCAGATTCTCACCGCCGGCGCAGCCTGGATCATTCTGGGCGCAACACTCGGACGCGGCGCCCGTCGCCTCGGCCGCCCTGACCTCGTCACGCGCACCGGCGCGGTCACGCTGGTCGCCGTGACCGGCTTGATCTGGCTGCAATCGTTCCTGATTGCCTGAGTGCCGGTGTTGGGGGCGCGCCGCGCTACTGCGCGCCGGAGCCGCCCTGCACGATCTTCTCGTTCAGCTTCTGGTCCACGGTGTCGACGGTGCGGTCGATCTCGGCGTTGGGCACGCCGAGTTGATGCGAGATCAGCTTCACCAAGAGGTCGACGCGCTCGATGAAGGGCGCGCCGCTGGCGACCGCGCGCGCCGCCGATGACGGCTTGAGCAGGCTCTCCGCGGCCTTGGCATATTTCGCGAACGGCACCTGGTCCTGCGGATCGGCGCCGAGGCGGCGGGCGATCGCATCGACGTGCTCGTAGATCGTCTGCGAACGCTTGAGATCGCCGTGCACGGCGTCGCGGATCGATTGCGGTTCGCTTGGCGTAATGCAGCGGTAGTTGCCGGTCAGCAGCATCGACCATTTTGCCAGCGGGACGAACAGGGAATCGAACACTTTCAGCTTCACCGGCACGTCGTGGCCGTCGAGCGTCACCGCGTCGATGTCGGCCTCCAGCTCGCGCAGCAGCTTGTTGTGCTTCTCGTCGGCGAAGACCGACGCCTTGAAGTTGGTGGGCAGGCCGACATGCAGCACGTTGGCGGCTTCTTCCGGCGGACGGAACGCCTGCGGATCGGGCGAGCACAGCGTCACCAGCCCGGGCTCGAACCGCTCCCACACCTGCGCATTGGTGTAGGCCTCCTCGAGATCCATGTCGGCCAGCGCCGGAATCCGCTTCAGATAGGGCAGCGGCGGCATGTTCATGATCGACAGGCACGGCAGCTTCGCCGCGGCGATCTTGACCATGAGGACGCGCACCGTGTGGTTGGTGTATTGCGGCTCCTGCATCGCGAGGCCGACCAGGTCGTAGCGGGAAAGGTCGACATTGGCCGGCGTCACCGCATCGAGCTTGCCGGGGAGGTTGCGGGAGAAGATCGCCCGGTGCACCGCCTCGTCGCGCAGCTTGATGCGCACCTCGGTACCGTCGCGGTTGATCAGCTCCGCGGTCTTGGCCCGGCAGACCAGGGTCACGTTGTGCCCGGCCATCAGCAGCTTCGTGCCCAGCAGGGAGCCGTAAGAAGCCCCAAGAATCAATATGTTGCGCGCCATGCTCCGTCCCCTTGGAAATTGTGTGATTTTCGGCCCCGGCCGTGGTCTGCGGGGCGGGTTGGCGGCATGTAAAGCGAACCGCGGGGGTATGGCAACTGGGATAATGCATACAAGGCCGTGACGGCCCCGGCGCCGCCCTGCCAGAGGCTTCGCGCTGTGCCGGGTTGCCCTTTCAGCTGCGCGATCGTGCCTGTTTCGCCCTGCCGTCAACCCGGTTGCGCAAAAATATTCCGCTTTACCGAAATTCGGAAATGACGTATGTCTCGCCCATCCCGGCTCAGTCTTGAGGGGCGATCATGCGGTCGTCATTGTCGCGAGCCGGGCTTGCGGTGGACGCGGCAGCGTCGGCATGGAAGGTGCGGGCAGGGCGGGTAGTCCCTGTGAGCTCGCGGCCGCGTGCGGACGACGGCGCTGCTAGGCTTCGTCTCGTTTGTAAGTTTCCGGCTCCGTCGACAGGGCCGGGAATACTGCGGCGAAATGGCGGGCCGTGCGTACGGCAAAACCGTGTGGTCCTGGCCGTCGTTGCTACGGTCAAGCCTGTCGCGGAGGTGCGAGCGAGCCCAACCGGGCAGACTGCATCATTCAAATTCGCGGGGTGAGGGAGGCCAGAAGGAAAGTTCGGCTCCCGGGAGAGCGCGGTATAAGCCGTCCGACCATCGCGCAGGGAAGGCCGAGTGATCGGCACCACCTGTATGCTGCTGTGCGGTTTTCCTGCGTGTGCATTGTGCGCAGCAGACAGCGGGTGCGATGTCAGCACCCGGCCTTCCCTGTGCCCTCTTGGCTTTCAGAGGGTGGAGTGACCAGGCAAAGCTCGGGCGAAATCAGCCGCGAGATCGGGAAGGCGTGTCCGCAAGGCCGTAGGATGGGTAGAGCACTTGCGAAACCCATCATGCCTCGGCGAGGAGGATGCGTGATGGGTTAGGCTTCGCTCTACCCGTCCTACAAGTGGGTTGAGATGTGAATGACGACGCGACCTCATATTCCGTCATTGCGAGCGCGGCGAAGCAATCCAGAATCCCACCGCGGAGAGACGCTGGATTGCTTCGCTTCGCTCGCAACGACGATATTGATGGAGCGCCGCTTCCTGGCGGCCTCAGCCCTGGCTCGCCATGCGGTCGCGGTCGAGATGCTGCTCGATCTTGGGGCGGTCACGCGTGCGCTCGAAGCTGGTGCAAAGCAGCTCGGTCTCCTCGAGCGAGATCGGAGCACGATAGAGCCGGCACATGAATTCGGCGTTTCCACGTCCCTTGGAGGTAGCCGGGCCGCGCTCTGCGAGAAACATGCAGTCCCGGCAGATGCTCGCTTCGAGCCGCTGATGGGCCGCATCGAGGTGATTGAGGATCTCGCGGAGAGAGTCGCGCAGCCTGATGCACTCCTCGGTCCCGAGCGACGTGACCGCGTTCACCACGTGATTGATCGGGTCGTGCTGGCTCAGGCATTTCTCGCCCTGCGGCGTGACGTGCAGGACGACGGAACGCTTGTCCTCGTGCGACGGCTTGCGCACCAGGAACGACTTGCTCTCCAGAGTCTTCACGATCTGCGACGCCGTCGCGCGTGTTGCGCCGATGAAGCCGGCCAGTGCGGAGGGCGTGCGCGAAAATCTGTTGGCGCGCCCGAGAAAGCGCAGCGCCATCCATTCCCGATCGCGCAATCCATGCTGATTGCCCTCGAAATACCAAGCCCGCGCCGCCTGAACCAGCAGCTCGACGGCTTCCCGCGCCAATGGCATGAATCTACCTCGTCCCCGGAACTTCGTCTGCGGCGTTCCGAAGCCGCTTTGCGCCCTGAGTGTCAGACGAGCATGCCCTGTCGAACTCTCGCACGATGGCGCGGATCGCGACGCGCCCGAGCTGGGCCGATGAGCGTCGCATCGTCCGCAGCGAGAAGCCGTATCGCTGATGGCATGCCGACAGGGTCGTCGTCGCGCGGGAGCTCGGATTGCCGTCGCCGGCAAACGGTGGATCGGAGTAGCTCAACCGAAGCCCCCAGAAGTTCAAGTTACAAGCAGACGTTTCTTATACTCAACCAAAACGATGGATGAGCTTCTCAACAAAATCAAGTAGAGACCCTCTCACAGGCTGGATGTCGTTGCAGGCGAATGTAACGTTCAAGGGCAATCTCGATGTTCGGGACACATGATGGTGAACGCAATACATGGCACGGCGAGTAATATGCACTCGATATTGTGAGAGTTTGATTGCACGCACGTTGTTGTCTTGCGTTGATGCAAACTGATCGAAGCTTGTGCATCACGATGACGTTTGACGGCACGTCATCCACAACTTGTGCGTTCTGCCGCGGAATTGTCGAGGGAACTCGTTGGAATTACACGTGGCGGTTGTTTCCGCCGTGCTTGCAGAATCGACCCCTTGATCGCTTGCACCGCGCTTGCCGGCTCGTGCACACCCGAACGGCGAATCCGCTAAAGAGGAAAATCGGTGACGGGTGTGCACGCGCATGCGCTGGAAGCGTAGCGACATGCGCAATCTCTTGTCGAAAACCACGGGAAGGGCGGACGGCAGGCGCCTCACCCACCCGTCAGTCGCCCTTGAGCATGTCCCGAAGCTCGCGGAACGGATCGGCGCTCGGCGGAGCCGACGCGCCCTGTCGCATCGCGTTGTAGATTCGCGGAACCATCTCGACCGCCTGGTCGAGGCCCGAATCACGTCCCGGCTGATAGCCGCCCATCAGGCGAAGGTCGCGCGTGTCCTCGTATTTCGCGATCATGGCGCGCAGCTTGCTCACCAATTCGCGCTCCTCGGGGTCCCAGACGTTGTGGGCGAGGCGGGAGACCGAGGCCAGAACGTCGACGGCCGGATAGCGCGCCTGGTCGGCGATGTGCCTCGAGAGCACGATGTGCCCATCGAGCGTGCTGCGGATGGTATCGGCGATCGGCTCGTTGTGATCGTCGCCGTCGACCAGCACGGAGAAGATCCCGGTGATGGTGCCGGATCCCTCTTCGCCCGGGCCGGCACGCTCGAGCAGGCGCGGCAGATCGGTGAAAACCGTCGGCGCGTAGCCGCGCGCCACCGCGGGCTCGCCGGCGGCGAGCGCGACCTCGCGGGCGGCGTGGGCAAAACGGGTGATCGAATCCACCATCAGCAGGACCGATTCGCCGCGGTCGCGGAAATATTCGGCGACCGCCATCGCCGTCTTCGGCGCCAATCGCCGCATCATCGGGCTTTCGTCGCCCGTCGACACGATTGTGACGGCGCGATGACGGTCGTTGCCGAGCACGTCCTCGATGAACTCGCGCACCTCGCGGCCGCGCTCGCCGACCAGGGCCAGCACGACGGTGTCGAAGCCCTGGCTGCGGGCGAGCATCGCGAGCAGCGTCGATTTGCCGACGCCCGATCCGGCAAAGATGCCGACGCGCTGGCCGGCGCAGATCGGCGCGAACAGGTCGATGACGCGCACGCCGGTGCGCAGCGGCTTGTGCACGCGTGCGCGCTTCATGGCCGACGGCGCCTCCGTCTCCGCCGAGACCGCCTGCGACCCTTGCATGAGCGGCCCCTGTCCGTCGAGCGGCGCGCCGAGGGCGTTGATGACGCGGCCCTTCCAGCTCGGATCGGGCGCGAAGGACAGCGGCGGCATGCGCGAGGCGACCGAGCCAAGCCCGCCTGCGAACTGCCGGTCGAACGGCTTGGCAATGATGCCGTCGCTGTCGATCCGCACCACCTCGCCGATCTGGCGCTTGCCGCCGCAATCGACGCCGATGAGCTCGCCGAGCCTGACGAAGCGCGACAGGCCGGAGACGCGGAAATGCGTCGGCGCGATCTCGGAGATCGCGCCGCTGACGCTTGCCAAGGGAGTGCTCTGCTGAAGCTCCAGCAGCGCCCACTCGAGTTGCCGAAGAGCGTTCAAGGAAACCGTCCAACCTCATCCTGCGCGCGTGGCGCGCAATCTACTTGCCGGGTTCGCCGAGCGTCCGGATCGCGTTCTGCAGCGAGCTCTCGGTGCCCTCGATCATGGAGTTGGTGCCGTCGAAGGCGCGCGAGGCCGAGATCAGCCGCGTCAGCTCCAGCATCGGATTGGCGCCGGAGCCTTCGACATAGCCCTGCTTGAATCCGTCCCGGGAGAAGTCCGCGATGGCGGTCGCGGGACGGTCGGGCGTCACGCCGGAATTACCGTAGCGTTCGAGATTGGCGTCGGCCGGAATGCTGAACAGGCCGATGGTGCCGATCTCGTTGTTGTCCTGCATGATCGCACCGCTGCGCGCGATCGAGATCGGTCCGCCGTTCGGGTCGAGCGTGATCTGCGCGCCGCCGGAATCCACGATCGGAAAGCCGCTCACGGTCTGAAGATCGCCGTTGGCGGCGATCTGGAGCCGGCCGTCGCGCGTGTAGACCGTGCCGTTCGGACCGGCGAAGGCGAGCCAGCCCTGGCCGACCACGGCGACGTCGAGCGGGTTGCCGCTCTCGGTGATGTTGCCCATCTCGCGCGAGATGATGTTGTCGCCGGGCGAGGAGAACGCCACGGGCGTCGGACCGGCCTTGGACAGCACGGTCTCGAACTTCACCACGTCGGTGCGGAAGGCAGCCGTGTTGACGTTGGCGACGTTGTTGGCGATCGTCTGGAGGCGCTTCTCGAGGGCGACCTGCGCCGACAATCCCACATAGAGAGCCGATTGCATGACTTACCTGTTGAACTTGATGTTCTGAAGCGTGGTGAGCACGTTGGTATCCATGCTGCCCGACGTCGCGGCGCCGGCGATCAGGACCAGCGCGGGATTGGTCGAGCTGTCGTTCCGGGCCTGGGTCGCATCCCACATCGCCGCAAAGCGCTGCACGAACCTGGTGACCTTGGCCGGATCCTGGAAGTCGGTGAGCTTGATCTTGTCCGCGATCATCTTGGCCTGGGCGTCGATGTTGGCCGCGCTGATTGTCGACGGCAGGCCGAGCGCGGTCTGCACCACCTGCGTCAGCGCCTTGTCGGCGAGGATCTGGTAGGCGGTCGTAATCGTGGACGCCTTGCGGGTGAAATACAGCGCCAAACGCAGGCCTTCATTCTGATCGCCGGCCTTCTCCTCCATCGTCTGCGTGACGTATTGGGTCGCCGTTCCGGTCGTGGCCGCGGCGGTCTGGGTCGCCTTGTCGCCGAGTGCGGCGAAGTTGAAGGCGGTTGCGAATTGCCGGTAGCGGGTGTCGGTCAGCTTGTTGGCGAAGGCGTCCTTGCTTGCGACGCCCTCGGTCAGCACCTTGCGCATGAACGCCTTGGCATAGGTCATGTCACTGAGGCCGTAGGCCTTCATCGCATAGGAATAGAGACGATAGTCCTTCAGGAAATCGTCGATGGTCTTCACCTTGCCGATATGGCTGAGGAAGTAGTCGGTCTCGCGGCTGACATCCGGCTGCTTCGCGACCTGCGTCAGCGACTTGCCCATGTCCCTGGTCAACCTGGTGTAGTCCGCGATGGTGGATAGCATGACATGCGCCCCTCTGGCGCCATTTCGACGCCGCTTCAAGCTGCCGCCGATTGCTTGCGCGGGGCTGGCGACCTCGAAGCCAGCTTCGCGCAAGCGTCGCGGACTAGGTATTCCCGGTGGGATCGGCGATGGAGCGGCGCGTTGGGCAGTTTCGTGGGGGTTTTCATCACGGTAGCGGCGCTGCTCGGCGGCTTTGCCGCCATGGGCGGCCACCTCGGCGTGCTCATGCAGCCGTGGGAGTTCGTGATCATCATGGGAACCGCGGCCGGCACCTTCATCGTGGCCAATCCATGGAAGACGGTGGTGGACACGGGCGTCGCCTGCATGCAGGCCATCACCGGCGCGGTGCCCGGCCAGCGCTACTACCTCGACCTGCTCGGCGCGCTCCACGCTCTGATGCGCGAGCTGCGTGGCAAGGGGCGCAACGAAGTCGAGGCGCATATCGACGATCCCGCCTCCTCCGAAATCTTCAAGGCGTTCCCCAGCGTGCTCGGAGATCCCTCGCTGCTCCAGTTCATCTGCGACTATGTCCGCCTCATCATCATGGGCAATGCGCGCACCCACGAGATCGAGGCGCTGATGGACGAGGAGATCCACACCATCGTCAAGAGCAAGCTGGCGCCTTACCATGCGCTGGTGACGGTCTCGGAGGCGCTGCCGGCGCTTGGCATCGTCGCGGCCGTGCTCGGCGTCATCAAGGCGATGGGCGCGCTCGACCAATCGCCGAAGCTGCTTGGCGGCTTTATCGGCGCTGCCCTGGTAGGCACCTTCGCCGGCATCTTCCTGTCCTATGGCGTGCTTTCGCCTTTCGCGATCAAGATCAAGATGACACGCGAGAAGAAGTGCCGGCCCTACATCATCGTCAAGCAGACGCTGCTGGCGTTCATGAACGGTGCCATGCCGCAGATCGCGGTCGAGCACGGCCGCAAGATGATCGCGAGCAGCGAGCGTCCTTCCATCGACGTCGTCGAGAACGAGACGATCGCGGGTCCCAAGGCCGTCGTTGCCGACGCTGAGCCCAAGGCGGCGCGCGCATGATGGAAGACGCCGAAATCGATCAGCGCAAGCAGCTGCCGAACTACCTGCTGGACGCCGCCGGCATATCGATCGAGCGTATGCCGATGCTCAATGTGATCTTCGATCGCATGGCGGCATCGTGCACCGACAGCCTGCAGCCGATGGCCGGGACTCCCTGCTATTTCTCGGTCAACGGCATCTCCAACGATCGTGTCGGCGATATCATCAAGGACTACGAGGCCAACGCTGTCGCGGCGGTGCTCTATGCCGAGCAGTGGGACTCCCGCGTCATCATCATGCTGGACCGTGATTTCGTGTTCACGATGGTCGAGGCGATGTTCGGCTCCGACGGCGCCGAGCCGCCGCTCGACGTCGAGCGCGCGTTCTCGAACATCGAGCTTCGCCTGGTCCAGGCGCTGTTCGAGCGATTCGCCAAGGCGTTGCAATCCGCCTTCGCCGGCACGTCGAACGTCGCCTTTCGCGTCGAGCGGGTGGAGACGGCGATGGCCTCGCTCGCGATCGGGCGGAGCGGCAACATGTCGATCTGCGCGAACATCATGCTGCAGGCGCTCTACCGCGGCGGCCAGATGTTCCTCATCATTCCGCACTCCGCGCTCAATCCGCTGCGCCAGAAGCTCGCTCACGTCGTCGTCAGCGATGGTCGCGCCGCCGACCCGCGCTGGCGCGAGCAGATGGAGAGCGAGGTCCACCGCACCGAGGTGACGCTGAGCGCGGTGCTCGACGAGAAGATGGTGACGCTCGGCGACGTCGTGAAGTTCGAGGTCGGGCAGGTGCTCGAGCTCGAGGCCACGCCGCGCACGCTGGCCCGTCTCGAAAGCAACAATCAGGTGTTGTTCTGGTGTCAGATCGGCCAGCTCGATGGCTATTACGCCATGCAGGTGGCAGATCCCGTCGATCAGAAGCGGGAGTTCGTCGATGATATCCTATCTCGTTGACATGGTGCTGCTGGTTGCGCTCGCCTTCACCAGCATGCGGGTGACCAGGATGCACCGCGAGCTGGCGCGGCTACGCAGCTATCAGGGCGAATTCTCCACGATCATGCACGAGACCGCGGGTGCCTTCGACACGGTCATCACTGCGGCGCACGATTCCACGGCGAATCTCGGGCGCCTCGCCAACGTGCTGAGCACGAAGATCGATCAGGCCCACGAGGCGATCGCAGCGCTCGACGCACGTGACGGGCTCGTACACGCGGCGACGACGGCGACCGCCGACCTGAACAAGCACTGAAAGCCGGCACCGGCAGAACAATACGGCCGGAACGCCGCGGCGCTCCGGCAGCGGAAATACCAAGAGGCGATACCAAATGGCGCAATCCTACGACTATGAGTCCGCACCTGCATCGGCCGAGACCGAGACTTCACCGCTGGAACGCCTGGCCGAGATCGCCCAGCGCACCGCCGAGGAGACGGGAAAGTTCGCCAACGTCGACGCCATCTTGCGCATTCCCGTCACCATGCAGGTGGTGCTTGGATCGGCGACCATCCCGGTGGCGAACTTGATGAAGCTCGGACGCGGCGCGGTGGTTCCGCTCGATCATCGGGTCGGTGAGCCCGTCGACGTCGTCGTCAACGGCCGCATCGTCGCCCGCGGCGAGGTGGTCGTCGTCGAAGAGGACAATTCCCGCTTCGGCGTCTCGCTCACGGAGATCGTGGGGCCGCTGGGGCAGGGTGATACCTGACCATGGCGGCACCGGTCGGCATCGCTCCCGTCAAGCAGCGAGGCGTTACCACGCTGGGCGGCACGGAAAAGGTCGCCGCGCTCCTGCTGGCGATGGGCCGGCAGGCGGCGGCGAGCGTGCTGCAGCAGTTCGAGCCGCAGGAGATCCGCATCGTCACCAAGGCGGCGGCGGAGCTGCGGCCGATCACCGCGCAGGAGCTCGAGGGAATCGTCGAGGAGTTCGCCCAACAGTTCTCGATGGGTGCGAACATCCTCGGCACGCTCGGCGGTCTGGAGGCCGTGCTCGGCGACGTGCTGCCGGCCGACCAGGTCTCGCAGATCATGTCCGATCTGCTCGGCAATTCGAGCCGGTCGGTGTGGGACCGCGTCTCGTCGGTGTCGGAAAACTCGCTGGCGAGCTACCTGTCCAAGGAGCATCCGCAGACGGCGGCGCTGATCCTGTCCAAGGTCAAGCCGGCCTGCGCCGCCAAGGTCATGAGCCAGCTGCCCTCGAGCCTGCGCAACGAGCTGATGCGGCGCGTTCTGAGTCTCAAGCCGATCGTCGACGACGCGATGCGGATCATCGAGAAGACCCTGCACGAGGACCTGACGCTGAATTTCGCCCGCAACCTCGGCGCCGACACCTACGCCCGCGTCGCCGACATCATCAACAAGATGGAACGCGGCCACATCGAGGACATGCTGAAGAGCCTGTCGGAGAAGCGGCCGAAGTCGGCCGAAGTGCTGAAGGAGCTGCTGTTCACCTTCGACGACGTCGTCAACCTGACGCCGAAGGCGCGCACCATGATCTTCGACCAGGTGCCGACCGATCGCATCGTCGTGGCGCTGAAGGGCACCGACAAGCATTTCCGCGAGCTGATCCTGTCCTCGGTGGCCTCGCGCGTCCGCCGTGTCGTCGAGCACGAGCTCGCCATCGGTGAGCCATCCAACCAGCGCGACGTGCTGGAGGCACGACGCGTGATCACCGATCTTGCGCTCGAGCTGGCGGAGAAGGGCGAAATCGAGCTCAACCCCGAGCAGGAGGATGAGCTGGTCTTCCGCTGACCGCTGAACGGGCATGGCAGAAACATCCGATCAGGAGAGCAAGACAGAAGAGCCGACCGAGAAGAAAGTCCGCGATGCGCTCGAACAGGGCAAGATTCCGGTCTCTCGGGAGGCCTCCATCTTCGCCTCGATGGCCGCACTGATGGTGATCCAGGCGTTCCTGATCGGCCAGGGCGTGCAGCAATTGACGCCGACGCTGAAGAGCCTGCTCGACGATCCCGAGGGCTTCCCGCTCTCCAACGGTGCGGACGCGCAGAACCTGCTCACCGTCGTCGGCCTGCAGGCGCTGCGGTTTCTGGTCCCGCTGGTCGTCATCCTGGTGGTGTTCGGGCTCGCCGCCTCGCTGCTGCAGAACGCGCCGCGCCTGGTGCTCGAGCGCATCAAGCCGGACTTGTCGCGGATCTCTCCCGTCAGCGGCTGGAAACGGTTGTTCGGAACGCAGGGCTTGATCGAGTTCGCCAAGTCGCTGTTCAAGCTCGGCGCGGTGAGCTGCGTCGTCGCCTTCGTGCTGCGCGCCTCCGAAGCGAGGGCCTTGGAGGCCATGTACACCGATCCGGTCGCGCTGCCGGAGATGATTCTCAGCATCGCGATGCGAATCGTCTCGGCGATCTGCATCGCGACCATCGTGCTGGTGGCGATCGATCTCGCCTGGGCGCGCTTCCACTGGCGGCGCGAGCTGCGCATGACCAAGCAGGAGATCAAGGACGAGCACAAGCAGGCGGAGGGCGATCCCCTGATCAAGGCGCGCCTGCGCTCGCTGGCGCGCGACCGTTCGCGCCAGCGCATGATCGCCTCGGCCTCACGTGCGACGCTGGTGATTGCCAATCCGACGCACTTCGCGATCGCGCTGCGCTACAAGCGCGAGGAGAACGCCGCGCCGCTCGTCGTGGCCAAGGGCATGGACGTGATCGCGCTGAAGATCCGCGAGATTGCCGAGCAGAACCGAATCCCCGTCATCGAAAACAAGGCGCTGGCGCGCGCGCTCTACGAGGCGGTTCAGGTCGATCAGGTGATTCCGGCGGAGTTCTTCCGGCCCGTCGCCGAGATCATCTACTTCCTCCAATCGAAGCAAGCGCCGCGGCCCGAGAACGTCCGATAGAATTCCGCGGATGGGGCTTCGCGCAACAGCTTGACGAAAGCTTAACGCCTTAGGCTCGTTCCGAACGGATCAGAATGGGGCCGTCGTGGGACCGCTTTATCTCTTCGAACTCGCATCGTCGCAGGCGCGCTATCTCGAGCTGCGTCAGTCGACCATCGCCACCAACGTCGCCAACGCCAACACGCCGGGCTTCCGGGCGCGCGACGTCGAGCCGTTCAACAAGGTGCTCGACGGCGTGCCGGTGAGGCTCGCGACGACGTCGCCCTCGCACATGCAACTGGCCGCAGCCGAGACCGACACGCGGGCGACCGCGAAGAAGGACAGCTGGGAAGTGGTTCACTCCGGCAACTCCGTCAGCCTCGAGCAGGAAATGATCAAGGGCAGCGACATCAACCGCGACTATTCGATGAACGCGGCGATCGTGCGGTCGTTTCACCGCATGGTGCTGTCGAGTGCAAAGGCCTGAGGTGAATTGACATGCTGGACTCATTGAGCGCCTCGCTGACGGTCGCAAGCTCCGGGCTCGAAGCGCAGTCGACGCGCATGCGCATCGTCTCGGAGAACCTCGCGAACGCCACCTCGACCGGGCGCGTCGCCGGCGCCGATCCGTATCAGCGCAAGACCATCACCTTCGATGCCGCGATGGACCGCGCCTCGGGCGCGCAGCTCGCGAAGGTCAAGGAGATCGGGGTCGACACCACGCCCTACCGCGTGGAGTACGATCCGGGACATCCCGCCGCCGACAAGGCCGGCTACGTCAAGCTGCCGAACGTGAACATGATGATCGAGATGGCCGACATGCGGGAGGTCAACCGTTCCTATGAGGCCAATCTCCAGGTCGTGAAACAGGTGAGATCCATGCTCGGCATGACCATCGATCTCTTGAGGAGCTGACCATGCTTGAGGCGATTTCATCCACCGCGATTTCCGCAGGGCAAGCGGCGAGCCGCGCAAGCGAGACGCAGGCCGTCTCGCCCGCCGCAATAAATTCGGTCCAGGCCGGCGACGATCTCGGCTTCGAATCGGTGATGAAGCAGGTGACGTCCGATGCGATCGGGACGCTGAAGGCGGGCGAGGCGGCATCGATCTCGGCAATGCAGGGCAAGGAGTCGACGCGCCGCGTCGTGGAGGCGCTGATGTCGGCCGAGCAGGCTCTGCAGACGGCGGTCGCGGTTCGCGACAAGGTCGTGCAAGCCTATCAAGAAGTCGTTCGGATGTCGATCTGACCTGAAGGAATGAAGTAAGTGAAATCGCTCGCCATTGCGGCCACGGGCATGAACGCCCAGCAGACCAACATCGAAGTCATCGCGAACAACATCGCCAACATCAACTCGACCTCCTACAAGCGGGCGCGCGCGGAGTTCACAGATCTGTTCTACCAGATGGACCGCATGCAGGGCGTGGCGAACACCAACGGTTCCTCGCCGATTCCGGAGGGCGCCAATCTCGGCCTCGGCGTCAAGTCGGCGGCGATCCGCAAGCTGCACATCCAGGGCGCGCTGACGCAGACCGGCAATCCCTATGATCTCGCGATCAACGGCCGCGGCTGGTTTCAGGTGCTCGGCCCGAACAACGAGGTGCAATACACCCGTGCGGGCTCGTTCAACGTCAACGCCAACGCTCAGCTCGTCACGATCGACGGCTACCTGCTGGATCCCGCGATCACCATCCCGCAGGGGACGGTCGAGGTGACGGTCAACCAGACCGGCCAGGTGTTTGCCAAGCTCGACACGGAAGTGAATCCGAGGCAGATCGGCCAGCTCAACCTCGCCAACTTCGCCAACGAAGCCGGTCTCGAGCCGCTGGGCAGCAATCTCTACAAGGAGACCACGGCATCCGGCACGCCGGTCGTCGGTCTGCCGGGCGATGCCGGCTACGGCAAGATCAACCAGAAATGGCTGGAAGCCTCGAACGTCGACCCGGTCAAGGAAATCACCGAATTGATCTCGGCACAGCGTGCCTACGAAATGAATGCCAAGGTCATCCAGGCCTCGGACGAAATGGCCCAGACGGTCTCGAAGGGGATGCGCTAGTTCCGGTGTCTCGATGTTGAACAGGGTGGGCCTGATTGTGCGCGGGTTGGCCGCCGTGCTGCTGGTTCTCGTCGCGGCGCGGGTCGCCGCGGCCGAGGAGAAGCGGCTTCCGGTGCCGGCCGTCTCGATCCGCGCCGGCGAGATGATCCGCGAGGAGATGATCACCGAGCGCGCCTTCGCGCCGAGCCTGCTCGGCGTTGCCATGTTCATCGAGGGACGTCAGGTCCTGGTCGGTCGCATGGCGCGGCGCGCGCTGTTGCCGGGCCAGCCTATTCCGACCAATGCGGTGGAGGACCCCTGGTCCGTCGCGCGCGGCGCCATGGTCAAGGTCGTGGTCGAGGACAGCGGCCTGTCCATCGTCACTTACGGCTCGGCGATGCAATCGGGTTCAGCCGGCGCGCTGATCCCCGTGCGCAATACGGACACCGGCGTGATCATCAGGGGCGTCGTCCAGCCGGACGGCACCGTCAAGGTCATGGACGGATCATGATCAGGCTCCTGCTTGCGCTCATGTTGCTGGTGTCGGCCGCCAGCGCCCAGGCCGCCGTCCGCATCAAGGACATCGCGGACATCAAGGGTCTGCGCGAGAATCAGATCGTCGGCTACGGCCTCGTCATCGGCCTCAACGGCACCGGCGACACGCTGCGCAACGCTCCGTTCACCGAACAGTCGCTGCAGTCGATGCTCGAGAACATGGGCATCAATGTCAGGAACGAGACCACGAGCACCAACAATCCCCCGCGGCCGACCACGCTGCGCACGCGCAACGTCGCAGCGGTGATGGTGACGGCGGACCTGCCGCCTTCGATCGGGCCCGGTGAGCGCATGGACGTCACCGTGTCCTCGCTCGGCGATGCGACGTCGCTGCTCGGTGGCACGCTGGTGATGACGTCGCTGCGCGCGGCGGACGGCGCCGTCTATGCGGTGGCGCAGGGCGCGATCACGGTCGCCGGCTACAGCGTCGGAGGCCAGGCGCAGAACGTCAGCCAGGGCACGCCGACGGCCGGACGCATCCCGAACGGTGCACTGGTCGAGCGCGAAGTGCAGGGAAGCCTCCACGAGATGGAGTTCCTGGTGCTTCAGCTGAAGAACCCCGATTTCGTCACCGCAACGCGCATCCTCGACGCCGTCAACCGCTACGCCGGCGGTCGCTACCGCGCGCAGATCGCCTTCGAGCGCGACTACCGCACCATCGTGCTGTCGAAGCCGCGGCATGTCGGCCCCGTCCGCTTCCTCGCCGAGATCGGCGAGTTGGTGGTCGAGCCGGACACGCCGGCGCGGGTCGTGATCAACGAGCGCACTGGCACGGTCGTGATCGGGCGCGACGTGCGGATATCGACCGTTGCCGTCACCCACGGCAATCTGACGGTTCGCGTCACGGAGATGCCGGTGGTGTCGCAGCCGGCGCCGTTCTCGCGGGGACAGACGGTGGTCGTCCCGCAGACGGTCGTCGAAGCCAACGAGGCGGGATCGCAGGTGGCGATCCTGAGCGGGGTCGATCTCCAGCGCCTGGTGCGCGGGCTGAACCAGATCGGCCTGAAGCCATCGGGGATCATCGCGATCCTCCAGGCGATCAAGACGGCAGGCGCACTCCAGGCCGACGTCATCGTGCAATGATGCGCAAGCGTCGTGCAAGCTTGGTCGCTCAATGCTCAGGTCTGAAGCGAGAATCGCACGCGGCCCGATGCTGAAGTTGGATCACAAAGCCAAACTCCTCCTGCTGGCCGCGGCAACAATGCTCGCGAGCGCCTCGCCGGTGCTCGCCCTGGACGAGGCCAAGCCGTCGAAACCGCTCAACCTGCTCTCCTTCGCCCGCGCCCGCGCGGGCGGGCCGCAGAAGCCGCAGCCGCCGGCCACCGCGACACCTGGCGACAATACTGCGGTCCGCGCCACGGCATGGGCGGCCGAGGATTCGGGCGCGGTCGTCACCGGTGCGGTGCCGGAAGCGCCGACGCCTGCGCCCGCGCCGGCCCGTCCGGCCAAGCCCGGCAGCGTCACGGCGCCGCCGAAGCCTGCACCGCCGCAGGCTGCGCCGGCTCCCGACAACGAAATCGCCCTGTTCTGCAGCAACGTCGCCGATCCCGCCGTCGACGCCAGGCTGGCCTGGCAGCTCAAGGAGCTCGAGAGGGCGGAGAGCCTGCTGCGCGAGCGCATCGCCGAAGTCGAGGCCAAGCGCGCCGAATACGAGAAGTGGATGGCGCTGCGCGACGACTTCCTGAAGAAGGCCGAAGCCAGCGTCGTCGAGATCTATTCGCGCATGAAGCCCGAAGCTGCGGCGACGCAGATCGCCGGCATGGCCGACGAGACCGCCGCCGCCGTGCTCGCCAAGCTCAGCCCGCGCAGCTCGAGCGCGATCTTCAACGAGATGGACACGGCACGCGCGGCGCACCTCGCCGACCTGCTCGGCGGCATGCGTCGCGTGGACGACGGAAAGAGCAAATAGATGAACAGGCCGATCCTCTCCCTTGTCGCGGCATCGGTGCTCCTGGCCGGGTGCTACCATCCGGCCGAAGTCCTGACCGGTCCGCAGATGTCGCCTGTCGGCAGCGGCCTGCGGATGCAGGCCGATCCGATCCCGGTGACGCCGCGCATGCGCACGCCCGTCAGCTACCGCTCCACCTGGGACGATGGCACCGATCTCTACCGCGATCCCCGCGCCCGCCGCACCGGCGACGTCGTGACGGTGATCATCTCGATGCAGGACAAGGCCAAGCTCGACAACAAGACCGGCCGCTCGCGCGACTCGCAGGTCAAGTTCGGGCTCGACTGGCTGATGGACGTGGCCGGATGGGCCGACACGGGTTCGGCCAACGCCAATCTCAGCACCAACACCCAGATCAAGGGTAACGGCCAGATCGACCGCACCGAAGACATCAAGCTGTCGATCGCGGCCATCGTCACCGACGTGCTGCCGAACGGCAACATGATGATCAGCGGCTCGCAGGAGTTTCGCGTCAACACGGAGATGCGCGTGCTCAACGTCGGAGGCATCGTGCGTCCGCGCGATATCTCGCGAGCCAACACCATCTCCTACGACAAGATCGCCGAGGCGCGCGTGTCCTATGGCGGCCGCGGAAATCTGTCGGACGTGCAGCAGCCTGGATGGGGACACCGGATCTATGACGCCGTGGCACCGTTCTGAGACCGGCGCCGGCAGGGGCGCTTTGCGATGCCAGGGGACGCCATGCGCCTGATCGCCGCCATCGTCGTGCTGACCCTGATCGCGATCGGCGCGGGCGCGATTGCCGGTCTGCATCTGATCGCGACCGCCGAGCGCGTTGCCGACGCCAAGAAGAGCGCCACGCCGGCGCCGATGGCGTCGAGCTACGCCGGCAGCGCGCGGCTCAGGAAGTTGTCGCCGATCGTGACCAATCTCGCCGCGCCGGCCAACAATTGGGCGCGCATTGAAGCCTCGATGGTGACCGACAGCATGAGCGACGAGGATGCCGGCATTCTGGCCGCCCATATCAGCGAGGACATCGTGACCTATCTGCGGTCGGCGACGGTGGCGCAGTTCGAGGGATCGCGCGGGCTCCAGCATCTGCGCGACGACCTGACCGAGCGCGCCAATATCCGCTCGTCGGGCAAGGTCCGCGAATTGATCATCGAGACGCTGGTGATCCAGTGAGGGTGAAAGTCCTGCTGCTCGCGCTGGTTCTGGTCGTGCTGCCCGAAGCGGCGCTGGCCCAGATTCTGGACCTGAATTCCCTGCTGCCGCCCGGAAACGGCTCGACCAGCGGCCGTATCATCCAGCTGATGGCGCTGATCACCGTGCTATCGGTGGCGCCGGGGCTGCTCATCATGGTGACGAGCTTCACGCGATTTGCGGTGGCGTTGTCGTTCCTGCGGGCCGGTCTCGGCCTCCAGACCACGCCTGCGAACCTGGTGCTGATCAGTCTCGCGCTGTTCATGACCTTCTACGTCATGGCGCCGACCTTCGACCGGGCCTGGGAGACCGGCGTCCAACCGCTGATGAAGAACGAGATCTCGGAGGAGGAAGCCTATCTGAAGATCACCGATCCGTTCCGCGAGTTCATGCTGGCCCATGTCCGCGACAAGGATCTCCAGACCTTCGAAGCGCTCGCCGCTGAAAGCTTCCGCAGGAAGTTCGACGACAAGCGGGTCGATCTGCGCGTCATCATTCCGGCCTTCATGATCTCCGAGCTCCGGCGCTCGTTCGAGATCGGATTCCTCATCATCCTGCCGTTCCTGGTGATCGACATGATCGTGGCGACGCTGACCATGTCGATGGGCATGATGATGATGCCGCCGACGATCCTCGCGCTGCCGTTCAAGATGCTGTTCTTCGTGCTGATCGACGGCTGGAATCTGCTGGCCTCCGGACTGGTCCGCTCGTTCTCGTGAGAGCGGCGAGCGCCGGCCGGTTATGGTTAAGCGAAACGCGCCGGATATGGTTAGCCGAGCGTTATTTTAACCATATGATTTCATTGTGGAATTCAAGCGCGTCTTAATCCGGAAGCAAGATTCGGCGTGCTAGCAACACCGTACGGCGGGTTGGACCCACCCACATCAGTCCAAAGGCATGATGCCGCCCTTCCGTACCGGTGAAAGCCCGGTATGTCCCCTCGTGAAAATGTAACGCGTACATAAAGGGACATTCGCAATGTCAAGCCTGCTTACGAACTCGACTGCCATGACCGCACTCCAGACCCTGCGGTCTGTGGGTTCGCAACTCTCCACCACGCAGAACCGGATCTCGACCGGCCAGCGCGTGGCCACGGCTTCGGACAACGCGGCCTATTGGTCGATCGCCACCTCGATGCGCTCCGACAACGCCGCGCTCTCCGCCGTCTCCGACTCGCTCGGCCTGTCGGCCGCGACCGTCGACACCGAATATACCGCTCTCACCTCGGTGATCGGCGACAAGGATTCGGGTCTGACCAAGCTCCAGGCGCTGCTGGTCCAGTCCAAGACTGCAGGTATCGACCGCACCAAGATCCAGGCCGACATCACCCAGATCCAGCAGGACATGAAGCTGAAGGCCAACTCGGCGACCTTCAACGGCATCAACTGGCTGAGCACCACGACGGGTACCACCCCGACGAGCTTCAGCCTGGTGTCGTCCTACTCGCGCGTCGGCGGCACGCCCACCATCGGCTCGATCACGGTGACGACGGCCAACTACACGCTCTACTCCACCACGCAGACCGGCATTCTGGACACCGTGGCCGGCAGCGCCTCGGTCGACACGATCAACATCTCCGCGCTGACCGACTCGGCGGCCGACCAGACCACGCTCGATGGCTACATCGCGCAGGTCACCTCTGCGATCAACTCGGTGGCCTCGGCCGCCGCCGATCTCGGTGCGGTCAAGAACCGTATCTCGACCAACACCAACTTCGTGAAGTCGCTGATGGACTCGGTTGATCGCGGTGTCGGCCAGCTCGTCGACGCCGACATGAATGCGGAATCCACCCGCCTTGCCGCGCTTCAGGTCCAGCAGCAGCTCGGCGTGCAGGCGCTCTCGATCGCCAACAACAACAGCCAGAGCATCCTGTCGCTGTTCCGCTAATACGCACGTCATCGGAGCAGGGGCCGTGCTTCTCGCGAAGCGCGGCCCTTTCGCTTGGGCATGGCTACGTGCGCCCGAGTCCGGCCGGCTGTTGCGGCCGGAACACAGGGCCACAAGCCCCGCACAAGCTTCGCTCGCTAACCTCACCGCTACGACAGATTGGGCCCTGAACCCGCGTTTGCGGCACGCCCAAAGGCATGACGCCGCCCTGTCGTACCGGTGCAAGCCCGGTATGTCCCCCAAGCTCGATTCAATCTTCAAAGGGACATCAAAATGGGTTCTAGTCTTCTCACCAACTCCTCCGCCATGACCGCGCTCCAGACCTTGCGGTCTGTCAGCACGCAACTCGCCACCACGCAGAACCGGATCTCCACCGGTCAGCGCGTGTCCACCGCTTCCGACAACGCTGCCTATTGGTCGATTGCGACTTCGATGCGCTCCGACAACGCCGCGCTGTCCGCGGTCTCCGACTCGCTCGGCCTGTCGGCTGCGACCGTCGATACCGAATATACCGCTCTGACCTCGGTGATCGGCGACAAGGAGTCCGGCCTGACCAAGCTCCAGGCGCTGCTGGTCGAAGCCAAGACCGCCGGTATCGATCGTACCAAGATCCAGGCCGACATCACCCAGATCCAGCAGGACATGAAGCTCAAGGCCAATTCGGCCACCTTCAACGGCATCAACTGGCTGAGCACGACGACGGGTACCACCCCGACGAGCTTCAACCTCGTGTCGTCCTACTCCCGCGTCGGTGGTACGCCCACCATCGGCTCGATTACGGTGACGACCGCCAACTACACGCTCTACTCGACGACGCAGACCGGTATCCTGGACACCGTGGCCGGCAGCGCCTCGGTCGACACGATCAGCATCTCGGCACTGACCGACTCGGCGGCCGACCAGACCACGCTCGATGGCTACATCGCGCAGGTCACAGCGGCGATCAACTCGGTGGCCTCGGCCGCTGCCGATCTCGGCGCGGTCAAGAACCGCATCTCGACCAACTCGGAATTCGTCAAGACCCTGATGGACTCCGTGGATCGCGGTGTCGGTCAGCTCGTCGACGCCGACATGAACGCGGAATCGACCCGCCTGCAGGCTCTGCAAACCCAGCAGCAGCTCGGCGTTCAGGCGCTCTCGATCGCCAACCAGAACAGCCAGAGCATCCTGTCGCTGTTCCGCGGCTAAGCGGCGCTTTCGAAAACGACCGTGCTCCTTCAGGGAGCACGGTCCCCGCCGTGATGGTGGGCGCCGACGCGCGACGTGCCGGCAATCGAACCTTCGTCAGACTTCTTGCGACACGCCGCAGCCGGTCGGGCTGCCCTGCGCCCGAGCGCTCGCTCGCGGCTGCCAAACCGATTGCATCGCCCGGCCTTGTAAAATTGCAACGCCTCGCCCGCGAACCCGAACATTCGCGCTTCGCGCAACCTTCAGACAAGGTTGGCAGCTGAGTGTCGTCACCATTCGCATTGGTACGAGGTCATATGCTCAGTCGTGCGCAGGTACAGCAACTGCTCAACAATCTGCTGGAGCTTGGGCCGCGACGCCTGATGGCCTTGGGACTGATCGGCTTTGCGGTTCTCGTCACTGTCGTCGGCGGCGCGTATTATCTCAGCCGCCCCGAGTTTGAGACGCTCTACACCGGCCTCAGCCGCGAAGACGTGACGCGCATCGGCGCGGCGCTGCGCGAGCAGAACATCACCTTCGACGTCAATTCCGCCGGCGATGCGGTCTCGGTGCGTCCGAGCCAGACCATGCAGGCACGGATGCTGCTGGCCGAGAAGGGGCTGCCGACCAGCGCCAATTCCGGCTACGAGCTGTTCGACAAGATCGGCTCGCTCGGGCTGACCTCGTTCATGCAGGAGGTCACCAAGCTGCGCGCGCTCGAAGGCGAGATTGCCCGCACCGTCCAGCTGATGAAAGGCGTGAAGGCGGCGCGCGTGCATATCGTGATGCCGGTGCGCGGCTCGTTCCGCGCGACGCAGCAGCCGCCTTCGGCATCGGTGGTGCTGCGTACCGACGGCGCGATCGAGGCGCGCACGGCGCAGTCGATCCGGCATCTCGTCGCCGCCGCCATTCCCGGCATGAGCCGCGACAAGGTGACGGTGCTCGACGCCGACGGCTCGATGCTGCTCGCCGAAGAGGACGAGGCCAGCGCCGCGCCGACCAAGATGGCGAGCCTGCAGAAGACGGTCAGCGGCATGGTGCAGGAGAGCATCCGCAAGGCGCTGACGCCGTATCTCGGCCTCGACAATTTCGAGGTCAGCGTCGCTCCGCAGCTGTCCACCGACAAGCGGCAGATCAACGAGACGGTCTACGATCCCGAGAACCGCGCCGAGCGCTCGGTGCGGGCCGTACGCGAGAAGGAATCCTCGCAGAACGCCGACCGCTCGTCCCCGACCACGGTGCAGCAGAATCTGCCCGACCAGCAGGTCAATGCGGGCGGCGGCAAGAACTCCAGCGAGGACAAGACCCGCCGCGAGGACGTCACCAATTTCGAGGTCTCGTCCAAGACCACGACGACGGTCAGCGACGGCTATTCGGTCAAGAAGCTGTTCATCGCGGTCCTGGTGAACCGCGCGCGGCTGGTCGCCGATCTCGGCGACAAGAGCAACCAGGCCATCATCGACAGCAAGCTCGCCGAGATCAGCCAGCTCGCGGCGACCGCGGGCGGATTGGACAAGGCGCGCGGCGATCAGATCCAGGTGACGGCGGTCGATTTCATCGAGGGCTCGCGTGAGCTCGCGCCGGTGCCGCCGATCAGCTTCGTCGAGATGATCAACAAGCAGCTCGGCAGCGTCATCAACGCGATCACGATCCTGGCCGTGGCGTCGATGCTGGTCTGGTTCGGGCTGCGGCCGGCGGTCAACGGCATTCTGACCCATCGCGCCGAGCAGGAGCAGGCGGCGGCCGAGGCCGCCCAGCTCGAAGCCTCGGCGGCCCTTGCGCTACCCGACGGCGACGAAGCCGAGCTCAACCTCGTCGAAGACCTCGAAGGCAAGATGCAGCGAACGCCGCAGAAGCGCCTCGAGCAGATCGTGCGGCTCGATCAGATGCAGGCGGCGGCGATCCTTAAGGACTGGATGCGACGCGAGGAGGCGGCATGAACGCGGCAATCGGAAAGCTCCTGACGCAGTTCGATGCGAATGGCCGGATCAAGTCGCCGCCGCCGCCGCCTCCGAAAATCCAGGACGTGCTGACCAGGCCGAAGGAGGCGAGGCGCGATCCGCAGCCTCAATCGCAGCCGCAGGCCAACACGCAGCTTCAAGCGCCGTCTCCGGCGCCCGCGCCGGAAGCGCCGTCGGCCAATCTCCTGGACGATGCCTATCGCCGCGGCCATGCCGCGGGTGTCGCGGAAGGCGACGCCAAATTGGCCGAGGAGCGCGTCCGCAGCGCGATCCGGCTCGGCGAAGAGCGGGCCAAATGGTCCGACCAGCAGGCGGTCGCGATCGTCAGCGGCTTCGAGGCGGCCTGCCGCGAGATCGAGACCAACATTGCAAGCTCCGTAGCCCGGATCCTGCTGCCGTTCCTCACCGATGCGGTGCGCGACAGGGCGATCGGATCGCTGGTCGAGCAGATCGCGGCGCTGACCGGCAGCTCGTCGGCGCCGGCCTTCAAGGTCACCGGCCCGAGCGAGCTGCTGGACCTCGTGAAGACGGAGCTCGAGGCATCCCGGCGGACGGGCATCGCATACGAGGCTGCCGAGACGCTCGAGGTGCGCGTCGTGGCCGACCAGACCGTGATCGAGACGCAGATCTCCGCCTGGAGTGAACGCCTCAAGGAAGCGCGCCGGTAGTCCGCCATGGAGGAGGTCAAGCATGAGATCGTGATCGTCCGCCGCCGTAGCGCTTTCGCCGAGGAGGCGCATCATGGCGGCGTCTGGAAGATCGCCTATGCGGACTTCATGACCGCGATGATGGCGTTCTTCCTCGTCATGTGGCTGCTCAACGCGCTCAACCAGGATCAGAAGCAGGTCGTCGCGAGTTACTTCAACCCGATCAAGCTCGCCGAGAACGCACCTGCCCCAAAGGGTCTCAAGGATCTCGCCAACAAGGAGCCGTCGTCGTTCGAAGGCCAGGACGGCAAGCGCCAGCCGGCCGGGCCGAACGAGGAACGTCGCGGCGATTCTCCGACGGCCGAGAAGCCGGCCTCTTTCGAGGAGAAGGTCCTGTTTCGCGACCCCTACGCGACGCTCGCCGAGATCGCCAACAGCGCGAACCAGTCCACGGGCCAGCGGCGCGCCGGCGCTCTGACCTCCGCCGAAGAGGACGGCCTCAAGGGGGGTGATGCCTATCGCGATCCCTTCGATCCCGGCTATTGGAAGCTGGCGCCGCAGGCGTCCAAGGACGCCGATCGCTTCATCGAGAACGAGCCGAAGCCGAATGCTTCCGCGCGAGACGGCGCAGCTGGAACGAATCCGGGCGAGCTGCTGGCGCGCCGGAGCAGGACGGATGATGCCGGCGGCAGCGTGGCTCCGAGCCCGGAGAGCTCCTTCGCGAGCCCGTCGCCCCTGCTGCCGCCGGGCGCCGCACCGACGCAGTCAGCGCGCGAGGGCAGCGCCCAAGCCGGCGTTCAGGCGAGCGCCGGCCCGCAGGCGCGTCCCAACGATACGGCGAAGGAGTCGGAAGCGCGCGACACGGCGCCAACGCAGCAGCCGACCCTCAAGCAGCTTCAGTCCGCGATCGCGGAGGCGCTGTCGGACATCAAGGCGGGGGCGGGGCCGGCGGCCGAGGTGCGTCAGGTCGAGGAAGGGCTCCTGGTCAGCCTGACCGACGATGCGAGCTTCGGCATGTTCGCGGTCGGCTCGGCGGAGCCGCGGCCCGAGCTGATCCGCGTGATCGACAAGATCGGGCCGCTGCTGATGAAGCGCCAGGGCATGATCATCGTCCGCGGCCATACCGACAATCGGCCGTACCGGTCGGAAACTTACGACAATTGGCGGCTGTCGACCGCTCGTGCGCAGATGGCCTATTACATGCTGGTCCGCTCCGGCGTGGATGCGCGGCGGATCGAGCATATCGAAGGTTACGCCGATCGGCGGCCGAAGCTTCCGAACGACCCGGCGGCCGCACAGAACCGCCGGATCGAGATCCTGATCCGGGAGAAGCGCCCTTGATCAGGCTGCTGTGCCGCGCCGCCTTGCTGCTGCTGCCGTTCACGGCGGCAAATGTGCTTGCCCAGCCTGCGCCCCAGGGCAGCGAACCCTATGAGCTCGTCCGCGCGTTGCAAGCGGTGCAGGACGGCATCGCCCGCGGCAACACCGCAGCACATGGCAATCATATCTCCTTGATCCGGCACATCGGCGAGAAATTTCTCGCTGCCGATCCCGCGGTGTGGAGCAATCCGCAGAACGGCCAGGCCGCCGTCATCTACCTGCTCAGCGGCGGTGCGCCGCAAATCGTTCGCAAGCTGCCGCGCGACAAGATGAACGTTGACGAGCGGCTGTTCAACGGTGCGCTCGCCTATGTCGAGGGTCGTCAGGAGGAGGCGCGGGAGCTGCTTAAGGAGATCAAGCCGCGGACCATTCCCTCTGGACTGGGCGGACAGGTCGCGCTGGTTCAGGGCGCGCTGTTCGCGCGCGCCGGGGCGTCGCTCGCGATCGAGCGCCTGGACGATGCGCGCCTGCTGCTACCCGGCACGCTGGTCGAGGAAGCGGCGCTGCGGCGCGAGATCCTGCTGGTGGGGCAGGCGGAGGATTTCGAGAAGTTCGAGTTCCTGACGCTGGCCTATGTCCGCCATTACCGCAACTCGATCTATGCCGGCGATTTCTGGCAGCGCTTCTCCGCGGGGCTGACGCAATCGAGCCTCGCACTCGACGAGCGCCGCTTTGCGCGGATCTCAGCCCTGCTGGAGCAGATCGATCTCGCCAGCCGCGTCAAGCTGTATCTCGTAATCGCCCGCGCCGCGATGGTGCGCGGAAGGCTGACGGTGACCCGGTTGGCCGGCGAGCGGGCATTGACCCTCAGCGCGGATGCATCGGCGGAGCGCGAGCGCGCCCACTTCTTCCGCGGCGCCTCGCGCGTGCTTACGGACGAATATGACGGCGGTCTCGCCGAACTGAAGGCGCTCGACCGGTCGAAGCTGCCCGAGCGCGACGTCCCCCTTCTCAATGCCACGGTGCAGCTCGCGCTCGACGTCCGCAAGCCGTTCGCGGGCGGATCCGTAGCGGACAAGCCCCCGGCAACGCCGGCGCGACTTGATCTGGCGTCATCGACCGCGACGCTTGCACGCGCGCAGAAGCAGCTCGGCGAGCTCGAACTCCTGACGAAGGACCGCCGTCCTTGACCAAGCTCAGTGGAACCTCCGGACAGCTCTTCTCCGGCCTCGCCGAGAGTCTCAACATGCGCGGGGCGCGCGCGGCAAAGGGCGCCGGGATGAAACCGCAGGCGAGTTCGTCCTTCAACGATCTGCTCCATACCGTCTCGAATCTCGCCAAGCAGGCACTGAGCGAAGACGGCAGCGAAGCGGCCGCGAAGACCGGAACGCCGCGCACGCGTCCGATCCATCCGACCGAGCAGGAGAAGCCGACGCAGGCGACGCTGCGCGAACCCGTCGCGGCCACCGCCGATCCAAAGTCCATGGACGAGGCTTCCGAGACCAAGTCCGACGGGCTGGCGGAGAAACAACGTCCGGTCGATCATGTCACCGGGACAGATCGCCAGGATCAATCCGGCATCGCTGTGATGGTCGGCCAGGAGATCGCTGCCGCGCCTGCCGTCAAGCCGCAGATGCAATTGCCCTCCGCCGACAAGGACGCGCCCGCGCGCGACGAGCGGTCAACCTCGGCGAAGCACGAGGCTCCGGGCGTGATGAAGGCGCCAACCGCCGATACCGTCCCATCCGGACTTGCCCCGACCGCCGCACGCTCGCAGGCTGCGACTTCGCAAGCGATGGCCGCGTCGCAGCCGGAGCTGATGCAAGGTACGGAGGCTTCGAGCGCAAGGCCAGCATCACCCGGCTTCGAGGCCGTCACGGCCGATGTCGAGCGTGCTGCCAAGGCTTCGGCGCGCGCGGCGCTGCCCGAGACGACCAAGGTGACCGTGGTCCAGCAGGAAACCCATCTGCCGCCGGCTCAGTTCAACGCCCCGCAGCAGGTCGCCAATGCGGTCGTCGCCGAGTTGAAGGAGCCCTCGGCACCGGCTGCGTCCGCGGCACCCGATCTCGCAGCATCCCAGACCAACGCACCGGATCAGCCACTGAAGATCCTGACCGTCAATCTCGAACCGCCCGCACTCGGCAACGTCACCGTGCGCCTGCGTCTCGTCGGCACCGAAGTGTCCGTCCAGCTCGCGGCCGAGCGCAAGGACACGAGCCAGATGCTCGACCAGCAGCGCGACCAGATCCGCGATCTCATGCAGTCGGCGGGCTACGTCGCGGACGTCGCCCCGGTGCAGCACGGCGCGCTGGACGGATTCCAGAGCGGCTCCGGCCAGTCGCAGTCCCAGCTCTCGGGCCAGCAACAATCCTCGCCGCAGTCGCAAGGCGCGTTCGGCGGGGCCGGCTCGTCGTCGGGGCAATCCGACGGCGGCGCGAAGCAGTCCCGCGAGGAGCGGCAGTTCAACCAGGAGACGCGTCATGAGCAGGATGTGGCGCCGCATCATCGTCGCGGCCCTGTCTATCTTTAGTGCGGGCGCTGCGGAAGCCGCCGCCGAAACTGCGCGCCCCTGCGAGCGCGAGATGGCGCGCGCGGCCCGGCAGCACGGGATTCCGCTCGGCATTCTCTATGCTGTCGGGCTCACGGAGACCGGCCGGCGCGGGGCGCTTCATCCCTATGCCCTCGGTGCCGACGGCCAGACCGTGTTCGCCAAGGACATGAACGACGCAATCGCGAATTTCGAGGCGATGCGCAGCAAAGGCATCAAGCTGATCGATCTCGGCTGCATGCAGATCAACCATTATTATCACGGCGAAAAGTTCGCTTCGGTCCGGGCGATGTTCGATCCCGCGGGGAACGTCGAATACGCCGCGCGCTTCCTGAAGGAGTTGAAGCAGCGCGAAGGCAGCTGGACCATGGCGGTCGCCCGCTACAATGCAGGTCCCAACAACCAGCCGGCGCAGAAGCGCTATGTCTGTCACATCGTCGCTCATCTCGTCTCGAGCGGCTTCGGCGCGTGGACGGACAAAGCACGCTCCTTCTGTCAGCCCAGGACGGGCTGAAGCAGAGCTGACCGGACCACGACAAGTTGTGCATCGCGCCCAATCATCAGCCCCGCGCAAGCAAGAACCCCCATTGTAGCTGCAACCTACCAAAGGAGCCCCATTCATGAGCCTGTATGGCGTTATGCGCACCGGCGTTTCCGGGATGAACGCGCAGTCCAACAAGCTGTCGACGGTCTCGGACAACATCGCCAACGTCAACACGACCGGCTACAAGCGGGCTTCGACGGAATTCTCCTCGCTGATCCTGAAGAGCGGCTCTGGCAATTACGATTCCGGCGCGGTCGAGACCAAGGTTCGCTATGCCAT
The DNA here is from genome assembly GCF_057651995.1 of Bradyrhizobium sp. USDA3516. Classification (NCBI taxonomy): domain Bacteria; kingdom Pseudomonadati; phylum Pseudomonadota; class Alphaproteobacteria; order Hyphomicrobiales; family Nitrobacteraceae; genus Bradyrhizobium; species Bradyrhizobium sp. USDA3516. The sequence continues at coordinate 49,274 of NZ_JBYGYN010000011.1, forward strand.
CAGCGACGGCGGCAATACGCAGTACACCACGTCGACCACGGATCTCCGCGTCCAGGGCAATGGCTTCTTCGTGGTGTCGAACGCCAACAACACGCAGCAATATCTGACGCGGGCCGGCTCGTTCGTGCCCGACAGCCAGGGCAATCTGGTCAACGCGGCCGGCTTTTATCTTCTGGGCCAGCCCGGCAACGTGACCAACTTCTCGCAGAACAGCCTATCCGGCATGGAGATCGTCAACATCGCCCAGGTTTCGCAGGTGCCGGTGCCGTCGACGGCGGGCACGCTCACGACCGGCAATTTGGATCCGAAGGCGGCTGTCATTGCTGGTCCGCCCGGCCCGGCGTCGTATTCATCGAAGAGCTCGATCGTGGCCTACAACAATATCGGCCAGGCCGTTACGCTCGACGTCTATATGTCCCACACGGCGACGGCTGCCGGCTCGGATACCTGGCAGATCGGGGTCTACGACGCCGCGACGGGCACCTCGCTCGGCGCCGCCACGACTTTCACCTTCGACACCACGGCGGCCGGCAGGGGCGCGCTCGCCGCGGCGAGCCCGACCGGTCTCGCCTTCACCGTTCCCGGAGGTGCGGCGATGACCTTTGACCTGTCGAACTTGACCCAGGTCGGTACCGATTTCAGCTTCAAGGCTACCGTCAATGGCAGCGTTCCCTCGGCCATCGACAAGGTCGATATCGACGATGCCGGCCATGTGACGGCGATCCTCAAGAACGGGCAGCAGCTGACGCTCTACACCATCATGCTTGCCGACGTCGCGAGCCCCGACAATCTGACGCCCGAGCCCGGCAACGTCTATTCGACCAATATGAATTCCGGCAACGCGCAGGTCGGAAATGCCGGCACGGGTGGGCTCGGCACAGTCCAGTCCAGCGCCCTGGAGGACTCCAACGTCGACCTTGCGGACGAACTCACCGGCATGATCGAGGCCCAGCGCGGCTTCACGGCGAACTCGAAATCGTTCCAGACCGGATCGGACCTGCTGGACGTCGTCGTCAACCTGAAGCGTTGAATTCTCCAGCACTCGTTTCGAGCAAGAGCACGCCATGTCGCTTACCGCCGCTCTCAACTCGGCCCGCTCCTCGCTCATGGCGTCGAGCGTCCAGTCCTCGACCATCTCGCGCAACATCGCCGGTGCCGGCGCCGCCGGCTATTCGCGCAAGCTCACCGTGCTGGACAATCTGCCCGGCGCCGGCGTCTATGTCGCGGCGATTCAGCGTGCCGCCAGCTCGGGCCTCTACGACAACGTCCTGATTGCGACCTCGTCGTCCGCCAAGCAGACCGCGATCTATGACGGTCTCCAGAAGATCGCCGCCGCGACGGTGGACGATCCGGAGCTCGACCAGTCGCCGACGGCTCAGCTCAACGCCCTGAAGCAGGCGTTGCAGAAATATGCCAACGCCCCGGACAACACCACGCTGGCGCAGGCGGCCGTCGCGTCGGCCAAGGACATGGCGATCGCGCTCAACCAGGCGACGGAGACGGTGCAGTCGGTCCGCGAAAGCGCCGATGCCGACATGAAGACATCGGTCCAGAACATCAATCAGCTGCTCTCCCGGTTCGAGACCGTGAACACCGCGATCGTGAAGGGCACGATCTCCGGCGACGACATCACCGACTACCTCGACCAGCGCGACAGCATCGTCTCGCAGCTGTCGCAGGAGGTCGGCGTCACCATGTCGATCCGCCCCAACGGCGACGCGGCGCTCTACGCCGACAGCGGCGTCGTGCTGTTCGACAAGACCGCGCGGACGGTGAGCTTTGCGCCGACGAATGTCTACACCGCAGGCACCACGGGCAACGCCGTCTACATCGACGGCGTCCCGGTGACCGGGACCAATTCGGTGATGCCGCTGAAGTCGGGCAAGCTCGCAGGGCTGGCCCAGCTGCGCGACCAGGACGCCGTCACCTATCAGAGCCAGCTCGATGAAATCGCGCGGGGCCTGATCAACACGTTCAGGGAAAGCGATCAGACCGCCGCGGCGCTGCCCGACGTTCCCGGCCTTTTCACCTATCCGGGCGCACCGGCCATGCCGGCGAGCGCGACCGTCTCGGTGGGCCTCGCCGGCACGATCTCGGTCGCCGCATCGGTCGATCCGACCCTGGGCGGCAACCCGAATTTGCTGCGCGACGGCGCGATCAGCGGCAATCCCGCCTACCAATACAACACCGCCGGCAACGGCGGCTACTCGACCCGGCTGCAGCAGCTGATCGGTGGCATGGATGCCGCGCAGCCGTTCGATCCAACGACGCAAGGCAAGCCGAGCGGTAGCCTGATCGACTTCGCATCGTCGTCGACGAGCTGGATCGAGAACCAGCGCAAGACCGCCGACGCCAACTCCGAGTACCAGAACACGCTGCTCAACCGCAGCATCACCGCGTTGTCGAACGTCAACGGCGTCAACATGGACGACGAGATGGCGTTGATGCTCCAGGTCGAGCGCACCTATTCGGCTTCGTCAAAGATCATTTCGACCGTCGATGAAATGCTGCAGAGCCTGCTGGCTGCCGTGGGGAACTGAGCCATGATGAGCGCGAACTACGTCTCGACCTTGATGCTGTCCTCCTCCTTGAGGTTCTCGATCACGAACAATCAGGCGGCGCTGAGCAAGGCAACGACGGAGGCGACCACTGGCCGCTTCTACGATATCGGCCTCGAGCTTGGTGCTACGACGGGAAGCAACCTCACGCTGCGGGCGGACTTCAGCTTCGCCGACCAGCTGGTCGACACCAACGGTCTCGTCGCGGGACGCCTGGACGTGACGCAGAACCGGATCACGCAACTCAACAAGACCGCCACCGACTTCCTCAAGGACCTGATCGCGGCCCGCAGCACCGATGGCGGCGGGCGAGTCATCCTGCCGCCTGCAGCCTCCAATCTCCAGGACCTGATCGGCGCGTTGAATGTCTCCTACAACGGCTCATCGTTGTTCTCAGGCATCAACACGCAGAACGCGCCGATCACGCCCTACACCGCGGGCTCGGCCAGCAAGAACCGGGTCGATGCGGATTTTCTCGCGGCCTTCGGCTTCCCGCAATCCTCGCCCGCCGTGGCGACGATCACGCCGGCCCAGATGAAGACCTTCCTCGACACCACCTTCGATGCCGAGTTTGCGAGCCCGGCCTGGAACACCAACTGGTCGTCAGCCACCGACCAGACCATGCAAAGCCGCATCTCCACGACCGAGATCGCGGAAACGTCGGTGAGCGCCAACGAGATCGGCTTCCGCAGGCTCGCCGAGGCCTACACCATGATGGCCGATCTCGGCAATGTGAACCTGAGCCAGGAGACGTTCCAGGTCGTGGTGGACAAGGCCATCGGGCTGGTCGGCAACGCCATCAACGATCTCGCGGCGCTCGGCGGCAGCGTCGGCACGGTCCAGCAGCGGGTCACCACCGCGACCGCCAAGCTCAAGACGCAGCAGGACATCCTGAACAATCAGATCGTCGGGATGGAAGCGGTCGACCCGACCGAAGCCTCGGTTCGGGTCGAAACCCTGCGGACTCAGATCCAGACGGCGCTGGCGCTCACCTCGCAGCTCCAGAAGATCAGCCTCATCAATTATCTCTGAGTCGGGGCTCGCAACCTTTGTCCGGCTGTTCGGTCTCCTGCCAAGAGTGTTCCTGATGACGTTTGAAGCCTATGAAGCAGTCGCTGACGATAGTGGCTATGAGGCGCGCAGCCGCGAGCGGCAGGCGCTCAGCCTCGGCATCGACCGGCTCGATCGGCTCCAGAAGGGGCCTTTTAGTATCGAGGATCTGGTCGAGAGCCTGCTCTATGTGCGGCGGCTGTGGACGATCTTCATCGAGGATCTTGCGCACCCCGACAACGGACTTCCCGAAAAGCTGCGCGCCGACATCATCTCGATCGGTCTGTGGGTGGTCAAGGAAGCCGATCGTCTTCGCGAGCAGCGGTCGAACGACGTGAAGCAACTCATCGAGATCAACCGCCTGATCCGAGACGCGCTTCAATGAAGATCTCCTTGCGTGCGGGCGAACGGATCTACATCAACGGCGCGGTGCTGCGCGTCGACCGCAAGGTCTCCGTCGAGCTCGTCAACGACGTGATGTTCCTGCTCGAAGGGCAGGTCATGCAGGCGTCCGACGCCACCACGGCGCTGCGACAGCTCTATTTCATGGTCCAGCTCATGCTGATGAACCCGACCGACGTTCGCGACGCTGCGGCGCTCTACGCCCAGCATCACGCCGCCCTGCGTGCCGTTTGCGAGAACCGCGAGATGCTCGACGGGCTTGGCGCTGTCGACGAGCTGGTCGGGGCGAGCCGCTATTTCGAGGCGCTCAAGCGGATCCGCGCCCTGTTCCCGGTGGAGCAGGCGATCCTCGCCGGCGCCGCCCCCATTTCACCCGTCGAGGCTGCCTGACAGCGGAGAGACACATGAACGTCACCAGCGCGACCGACACGACCGGCAGGTCCAACGCGACCGACACCACCACGACGACGTCGAGCAACAGCGTCGACTACAACACGTTTCTTCAGCTCCTCATCGCCCAGATGAAGAACCAGGATCCGACCAATCCGATGGACACCGCGGAGTATATGAGCCAGTTCGCCCAGCTCTCGACAGTGGAGCAGGCGATGCAGACCAATTCGAAGCTGGACGCACTGCTGTCGTCGCAGTCCTTGTCGCAGGCCAACGGCTTGATCGGCAAGACGGTCAGCTTCACCGATTCGACCGGTGCCACCTTCAGCGGCAAGGTCGTCTCGGTCTCCATCAACAGCGACGGCTCCATCGCCACTCTCGCGGACGGCACCAAGGTCGCGGTGGGCCCCGGACTGACGATCAGCCAGTCATGAACGAGCGGGACGCCCTCGACATCGTCCAGGCCGCGATCTGGACTATCATCGTCGCCTCCGGACCCGCGGTCGGCGCCGCCATGCTGGTCGGCACCGTCATCGCGCTGATCCAGGCTCTGACCCAGATCCAGGAGGTGACGCTGACCTTCGTTCCGAAGATCATCGTGATTCTCCTGGTCGTTGCCGTCTCCGGCTCCTTCATCGGCGCGCATCTGTCGACCTTCACCGAGATGGTCTATTCCAGGATCGAGCGCGGCTTCTGATCCGGACGGCCCGGCACCATCCCCGCGTAAGCTTTGCGCGGCAGATTGCGAACCGGACCCCTCTGCCGGTGACCCATGGCCGATACGTTAGCTGCTAGCCCGCCCGATCAGCGCCGCCTCGGAACGGACGCCTTCTTCGCCGCCGGCATCGTGACCATGCTCACGATCCTGTTCCTGCCGATTCCTCCGATCCTGATCGACCTCGGCCTCGCCTTCTCGATCGCGCTGTCGGCCCTGATCCTGATGGTGGCGCTGTGGATTCAACGGCCGCTCGACTTCTCGGCTTTCCCGACCGTGCTGCTGATCGCGACGATCCTGCGCCTTGCGCTGAACATCGCGACGACGCGCCTGATCCTGTCGCGCGGCGGGGAGGGCGAACATGCCGCCGGCCACGTCGTCGCCGGCTTCTCGCAGTTCGTGATGGGTGGCGACTTCGTCATCGGCCTCATCATCTTCGCGATCCTGGTGACGGTGAATTTCGTCGTGATCACCAAGGGCGCGACGCGTATCGCCGAAGTCGGCGCCCGTTTCACCTTGGACGCCATCCCCGGCAAGCAGATGGCGATCGACGCCGATTTGTCCGCCGGCTTGATCGACGACAAGGAGGCCCAGCGCCGGCGCCGGGAGCTCGAAGAGGAGAGCGCGTTCTTCGGCGCCATGGACGGCGCCTCGAAATTCGTCCGGGGCGATGCCATCGCCGGCCTCATCATCACCGCGATCAACATCTTCGGCGGCATCGTCATCGGCGTCACCCACCACGGATTGACCCTGTCCCGCGCCGCCGACGTCTACACCAAGCTCTCCGTCGGCGATGGTCTGGTGTCGCAGATGCCGGCGCTGATCGTGTCGCTGTCGGCGGGTCTCCTGGTCTCCAAGGGTGGCACCACGGGCTCGGCGGAGCAGGCGGTGCTGCGGCAGCTCGGCGGCTATCCGCGCGCGGTGTCGGCCGCCGCGCTGATGATGTTCGTGCTCGCTTTGATGCCGGGGCTGCCGATGGCGCCGTTCGTGCTGCTTGGTGGCGTCATGGCCTTCGTCGGCTATTCGCTGCCGAAGCGGCAGGCCGCGCTGAAGCAGAAGGAGGATGCCCGCAAGGCCGACGAGCGCGCCCAGGCCGAGGCCAAGGAATCCGTCAAGGAGCAGCTCAAGACCGCCGAGATCGAGCTCGCGCTCGGCGGCCACCTTTCGGTCCATCTCCTGGGCTCGCGCAACGAGCTTGCCCACCGCGTGGCCAAGATCCGCAAGAAATTCGCCAAGCAGTACGGCTTCGTCATTCCCGAGATCAAGCTCACCGACAATCTGTCGATCGACCCCAAGAGCTACCAGATAAGGATTCACGACACGCGCGTTGCCCATGGCGAGCTCAGGCTCGGCGAGGTGCTGGTGCTGGTCGACAAGGACGGCAAGCCCGACGTGCCGGGCGACGAGGTGATCGAGCCTGCGTTCGGCATGAAGGCGCTGTGGGTGACGGAAGCCTTCACCGACGAAGTCAAGCGGCAGGGCTGCAAGCCGGTCGACAATCTGTCGGTGCTGCTCACGCATTTGAGCGAAGTGATCAGGGCCAACCTCGCCCAGCTGCTGTCCTACAAGGACATGCGTGCCCTGCTCGACCGGCTCGATCCCGAATACAAGCGCTTGGTCGAGGATATCTGCCCGTCGCAGATCTCCTATTCGGGCCTGCTGGCGATCCTGAAGATCCTGCTGGCCGAACGTGTGTCGATCCGCAACCTTCACCTGATCCTCGAGGCGATCGCCGAGATCGCGCCCCATGTGCGGCGCTCCGAGCAGGTGGCGGAGCACGTGCGGACGAGGCTTGCCCAGCAGATCTGCGGCGATCTCTCCGACAATGGCGTGCTCAACGTTATCAGGCTCGGCAACCGCTGGGATCTCGCTTTCCACCAGAGCTTGAAGCGCGATGCCAAGGGCGACGTCGTCGAGTTCGACGCCCATCCGCGCCTGATCGAGCAGTTCGCGACCGAAGCTAGCGCTACGATCCGGAAATTCACCGAGAGCGGCACCAGCGTGGTGCTGGCGGTGACGCCGGAAGCGCGCCCCTATGTCCGGATGATCCTGGAGCGGGTGTTCCCGACATTGCCGATCCTGTCGCATGTCGAGGTCGCGCGTAGCGCCGAGATCAGGGCGCTGGGAGCCATATCGTGATCTCAGGGCTCGCCGACAGCGTGCTGGTCACGTTCATCGTATTTTGCCGCATCGGCGCCTGCCTGATGCTGGTGCCCGGCTATTCCAGCGTCAACGTTCCGCCCCAGGTGCGCCTGTTCGTCGCGCTGGTCACGACCTTTGCGCTGACGCCGATCCTGATCGCCGTCCTGAAGCCGCTCACGGACAACGCGGCTCCGTTGACGCTCGCGCTCCTGATCTGCTCCGAGCTCGTGATCGGCAGCGTCATCGGGCTCGGCGGGCGCGTGTTCTTCCTCGCTCTCCAGACCATGGCGACCATGATGGCGAGCGCAATCGGGCTGAGCAACATCCCGGGCACGCCGATCGCCGACACCGATCCGGCGCCCGCGCTGGTGCCGCTGATCATGGCGGCCGTCACCACGCTTTTCTTCATGACCGACCAGCACTGGCAGGTGCTGCGCGGGCTGATGAACTCCTATGAGGTCTGGAAGCCCGGCAGCAGGCTGGGCGGCAGCGTCGCGCTCGACCTGCTCGTCGGCCGCCTTTCGGAAGCGTTCGTGCTGACGCTGCGGATCTCGAGCCCCTTCATCGTCTATTCGGTCATCGTCAACCTGGCGGTCGGCCTGATCAACAAGCTGACGCCGGCGATTCCGGTCTATTTCATCTCTGTGCCCTTCGTGCTGTTCGGCGGCTTCCTGCTGCTCTACCTCACCAGCGACGAGCTGCTGACGCAGTTCATGCTGGGCGTCTCGTCGTGGCTCGCGGAGTGAGCGGGTCATGACGTCGCGCGCGGACAAGCTCGGCCGGATGGTCTCGCTGGTGAGGCTGCAGCTCCGGCTCTCGGAATGGCAGCTCGCGCAGTTGCGGCAGCAGGAGCGCAGCCTGCAGGACGAGCAGGAATGGCTGGTCGGAGCCCTCAACGATGGAAAGCCGCCGGCGGGATCGTCGAACGAATCGATCGCGCGGCGTCTCAACCGGACGAGTGTCGGCGCCCGTGCGTTGCAGGCGCAGGCCGCGCAGCAGCTCGACCAGGTACGCCGCGAGACCCGCCGCATGAAACAGCTCGAGGAGGCCGCCAGGGCCGCGCTCGCAGACAAGCTGCGCGATGCCGAGAAGCGCTCGCTCGAGGACATGACGGGAACGAGCCTTACCGTGCACGCCTGGACGCCACAGTCAGCCAACCGGAACAAGACATGATCGTGACAGCAACGCCCGACCTTGTCCTCGACGTCCTCGAAGCCGCTGACCCCGCGACGCAGCGCGCTGCGACCGCGAAGCTCGACGCGCTGAAATCGTCGCACGCCGATTTCGCCGTCACGATGGAGGCGGAAGCCGGCAAGGCCAAAGCGGCGGCTGCCGATCAAGCCGCGAAAGTCGCGCAGTCGGGTGCCGTAAGTGGCGCACCGGTGCAGGTGATCAAGGCGCCGGCATCCGGTGAGGTTTACCGCAAGTTCGAAGCCTTCATCCTCCAGACCTTCGTCGAGACGATGTTGCCGAAGGAGTCGGAGGAGGTCTTCGGCAAGGGCACGGCCGGCGGCGTCTGGAAGTCGATGCTTGCAGAGCAGCTCGGCAGCCAGCTGGCAAAGGGCAACGGCGTCGGCATCGCCCGGCAGCTCGCCGCCGCGCATCCGGCCGGACCGGACGCTGCGGGGAAGGCCGGATCATGATCCGCGAACGGGTAACAGAAGTTGAGAGGTGAATTTCCAATGCAGGCACAAGAAGGCGCGGCGGCCGTGGCGATGGACCAGGCGGTCGCGGACACCGAGGTGATGACGACGGAAGCCGCAGCCAGCGATGCGCTGCTGCCCGCGCTGCTGCCGATCGGGGGCGGCGCGGCGATGGTCGACGCCGCGGACACGGCGAGATCGGACGAGATGCGGGGTCTGCTGGCCGCAATCCGCCGGCTCGCTGCTATCGTCGAGGAGGAGACGACCGCGCTCGCGACCGGCCAGAAGGTCGATTTCGACGATTTCAGCGCGCGGAAGAGCCGGAGCATGCTCGAGTTCGTCCGGCTGATGCGGGCGCGGATGCACCTCGGCGGCGAGGTCGAGATCACCGAGGAGATTCAGCGGCTGCGCGAGAGGCTCGAGCGGAATCGGTCCATTCTGGAAATGCACTACGACGCGGTCCGCGAGGTCGCGAGCATCATCGTCAAGGCGGTCAAGGACGCCGAGTCCGACGGCACCTATACCGGTCGCACAGCGCAGGACGGAAAATGATCAGGCTGGTGCTGGCCGGGCTCTGGGTATGCATCCTCACCGCGGGCACGAGCTATGCCGTCGCCTATTGGAAGGAGAAGGGCAGCCTGCTGCCGGCGAAGGACGAATATCTCGAAGGGCTGCAATATCACAAGACCCGGGCGCTGAGCGTGCCGATGGTCGAGAACGGCAATGTCCAGGGCTACATCGTCGCGCGCTTCGTTTACACCATGGAGGCGCGGACCATGCACCAGCTGAACGTTCCGCCGGAGCCGTTCGTCGTCGACGAGGCCTTCCGCAGGATCTACGCCGACGATCGTCTCGACTTCAGGAAGCTCGCCCGTTACGACCTCACCATCCTGACGACGGCCATCAAGCAGCGCGTCAACCAACGGATGCAGGGTGACATCGTCCAGGATGTCCTGGTCGAGGACTTCAACTACGTCTCCAAGGAGGAATTCCAGCAGAAGCCGTAGTTCTGTGCTGCGGCCATCCTTCGAGACGCCGCGACGCGGCTTCTCAGGAAGAGGACGAATGCGCGGCTTCAATCCAGTGCGCACCGGGGCCGATGAGCCTCATCCTGAGGAGGCGCGTCAGCGCCGTCTCGAAGGGATGAGGCGTGCGCTCAGCTCCCCGCCTTAAGCGCAACGGCCTCCGCGAAGGTGCTTCGCAGAGGCCGTTGCCGGTTTCGTGGCGATGCCTGCCGCGTCAGTTGCCGGCCGAGTATGCCGCGGGGGCGGCCTGCGTCCTGTTCAGGAGGATGCCGACGTCCTCGAGCTCCTGCGCCGGCTCGTCGAGAGTTTCGCCTGCCGGGATGTTGAGGCGGTAGCCGACGTAACGCCTTGCCACGATAGCGTCGAAGCCGAGGCGGTCGCGGAGCTTCTTGCGCAGCTTGCTGATGTGGCTCTCGATCACGCTCTCGTCGAAGGCGGACTCGAAGATGCCGTAGACCGCGTTGAAGATCTGCGTCTTGGTGATCCACTTGCCGTGGTTGGCCACCATATATTCGAGAATGCGCAGTTCGCGGCGGGGCAGGGTGAGGGCGTGGCCCGCGATTTCGGGATCACGGCCGTTGAAGAAGACCTGGATCCTGCTCTCGCAGGGCCTCGGCAGCTCGCCCACCCGGCGGCGCGCGATCGCGGCCGTTCGGGCGAGGATCTCGCGCAGGTGGATCGGCACGTGCACGACGTCGTCCACGCCCGATTCGAACAGCTCCAGCGTGTTCTTGAGCATCTTCTGGCCGCTCATGGCGATGATGGGAGCCGAGGAGCGCTTGCGCATCGCCCGCGGCAGGCTTCCGCGGGCATCGCAATCCCCGAGGAGAAAAGCGTCCACTGCCGCCAGATCGGACTCGCTCGCAGATTGCAGCCAGTCCCAGAATTCTCCGGAGGAGAAGCCGATCGACGATACGCCTTCGCGAACGAGCCCTCCGACATAGCTGTTCGCGACGCTCTCACGATCATCAACGATAATATACATCAGTCTTTCGCCCCTGTTTCGCACTTGTTGCGGCCGGTTGGTTGTTGTGATGCCCCGGTTCGGCAACGATGCTGTTTGACGACATTCCATCCCGCGAACCGTTGTTGTGGTTTCGCTATTCGCGGGCAGCCCTACGCGTTCAGTGCCTGCGTTCGCAGGCCTGTTACTTCAACTCGATACTGAGACGCTTACTGCGTGAGGCTCGGCGGGTGTCTTACGGATCACCTCGCGGAGCAGATTGAGAAACGACCTAGAACAGTTGCGCCAAGTTGCTCATCGCGTCCGAACACTGCTGAACCGTGTCGATCTCCTCGCCAACTGGCGAGAATCACTTGAGTAGAACCGTAGCGATTGCCGATTCCCGATCAAGCGGGCGGAAGAAAGCGATTGCTACACGCACTTGATGCTGTTGATTTGTTTCGGGTTGTTTCTTGATACATCCGAACGCATCAGTTGATTTTGATGCCGAACTAGTTTTGCACCATAGCGGTTGTATAGTTCCGCATCCCCGTACAATTACAGCCATTTCGGGTGGTGGTCCGGAGTACGCACATTGATGGGTTTTCAACCCCGGATTGACTCTGGAATCCGTTTTTCCACATGCGGCAGTTCGACTCACGTCTGCGCCACGACTCCAACTTGGTGAAATCTTGGCGTGTGTGTGTCTTTCGAGTCGCACTATCGCCACGTGTATGACGCGATCGAATCATGCGACGTCGCATTTAACGCGCGATGAAGGACTTTCGACCCGCACGTTTCAGGCAAGCTTCGGCAAATAACGTCGTCGTTCGACAGACCGAAACCGAACGGAGCATTTTCATATGTTGTCCGATGGACAAGCTCGTCCCAACGTGACCGCGGATGCTTCCGCGGCTGCGAAGCCGGCGCCAGAGGCGAGCGATGCAATGGACAACGCGGCGCGAACGACCAAGCCTGCCGCGAGCGCAAAGCGTGTATCGGCCGCGGCCAGCGACGAGGCTCTCGCAAAGGAGGCACTCGATGGCTTGAAGCGCATCCGTGCCAAGGCCCGCCTCGACAAGATGGCGATCCCGAAGCCCGCGCCGGTCGCGATCAAGCCAGCCGTGATCGTGGCGAAGCCGCCGCCACCCCGTCCGACATGGGTCGTGCCGCTCGCGACTCTGGCGATCGCTGCCATGCTGGTGGTCTGCGCCTGCACCGGCGTGATCGCCTATCTCACCACCCAGCCCGCGCCGAACAACGCTGCGGCCAATGCGGAGATCAGGAATCTGCGGGAGACCGTCGCGCAACTGCGCAAGCAAGTGTCGGGCGTGTCCGAAAATCTCGACGGCTTGCGCACCGCGGTCGATCAATCCAGCAAGGTCACGAACGATCGCTTCGGCAGGTTCGCCGAGAATCTCGACCGGATCGAGCGGGTGAGCTCGTCCTCCACCGTGAAGCTCGACAAGCTCGCTCAGGTGCAGGTCCAAGCCCAAGCCCAAGCCCAAGCCCAGGCTCCAGCGCCGGTGCAAACGCAGCCGGTGTCAGCGCAAGGGCCAATGATTGCGGCGGTCGCCGCGCCCGAGTTCACGGGATCGGTGCCTGCACCCGAGCGTGCATCGGCGCCACGCAAGGCGATCAAGGGCTGGGCGGTCCGCCAGGCCTATGAGGGGATCGCGATCCTGCAAGGCCCGAACGGCGTCATCGAAGCCGTGCTGGGACAGCAGGTGCCCGGCCTTGGCCGCATCGAAGAGATCAGGAACGAGAACGGGCGTCTGGTGGTGGAGGCCAGCGGCGGCGTCATCTATTCATCGCGCAAGGCGACGCCCTGATCGAGCCGCTTTATTGGCGGTGATGCTCGAAGCTGGTGCACAGCAGATCGACCTCCGCCTCGGCGATCGGTGCGCGAAACAGGCGGCAGCTGAACTCGGCCGTCGTCTTGCTGTCGGCGCTGGCGCGATCCTCCCGCAGGAAGATGCATCGCTTGCAGACGTCGGTGTGGTGCCGCTGCTCGGCGGCATCGGAGTGGTCAAGCACGTGCCGGAACGTGTCGCGGAAGCGGATTTTGACCTCGTCGTCCAGAACGGCAATCGCTTCGATGAGGACGTTGACGGGATCGCGCACCAGAAACTTCTTGCCCTGCAGGGTTACGCTCAAGGTCACCGACCGCTTGTCCGTGGCCGAGCGCTTCCGCTCGAGATAACCGAGCCGCTCGAGCTCGCCGATGATGAACGAGGCGGTGCCGCGCGTGGTGCCGACGTAGCTCGCCAGCGCCGAGGGGGTTCGGGAAAACCGGTTGGCGCGGGAGAGGAAGCGCAACGCCATCCATTCGCGGTCGCGCAAACCGTGCTTGGTGCCTTCGAACCATAGGATGCGTGCGGCCTGCTCCAGCAGTTCAATCGATTCACGAGCCAAATTCATTTCAGTTCCAGATCGGATAAACGTTTGTTCAATTGGGCCTTGGGTAGCGCAATCTTGGCGGACGAGAACGAAACCCATTTGCGCTCCGTCGTCCGTTGCGGGCGAGCATCGCGCGTCGCGGGAAGAAGCGTCTGCGTTTCCGAAGATGGAACTTCCGGCCGTGGAACTAGGGTGTCACAAAGAAAGACCGGGTAAATCGCGCGGCCGAGATCCTCTGAAAATTTCAATCAAATGACGGCGGTTCGCACGTGAATGCCGCACGGTGCCCAGCAACATGATGTGTCACCATCGTCACTGCGATTGCTATTTGTTGCGGCAGGGCACGTCGGGTGCGCGCACAGGCGCATTCTCTGCAGCGCCAAAAGGCTTGGCGGGCAGGGAAAGAACCATTCTTTTCGGTTAATGGATGTTGCGATGCAGTGGGGACAGACGGTTAAGTCCGGCACACGATCCAAGCTCCGGCGGGCGGACTAACGGATGGATGAAGGGGTGAGCCGTATCCTCGCAGGCTGGTGACTTGCGTTTCTCCGGCAATTATCGGCGAATGCGGCGCTCCGAGGGGGCACCAGCATGGGAATCAGGAATGGGAAGATCGATGAGCTTTGAAACCACCATGACATCCGACGTCGTTGGGCTGACGAAAGTCGCCCCGCTCTCGCGCCGCGGATTCATGAGCGCCACCGCGGCTGTCGCCGCTGGCTACACGCTCGCGGCGGGTCCGGTCCGGGCCGACATCGTCACGACGGATACAAGCGGCCTCCAGGCCGGCGATGCCAAGATCAAGGTCGGCTCCGAGGACATGCCCGCTTATTTCGCCCGCCCGGCCGGCAACGCCAAGGCGCCGGTGATCATCGTGGCGATGGAAATCTTCGGCCTGCACGAATACATCCGGGACGTGACGCGGCGCCTCGCCAAGCTCGGCGCGTTCGCGGTGGCGCCCGATTATTATTTCCGCAAGGGCATCGACCTGACCAAGGTCACGGATATCAAGGAGCTGCTGCCGGTGGTGAATGCGAAGCCGGACGCGGAGCTGTTGTCGGATCTGGACGCGACCGTCGCCTGGGCAGGATCGCAAGGCGGCGACACGACGAGGCTCGGCATCATCGGCTTCTGCCGGGGTGGCCGCATGGTCTGGGAATATGCCGCTCACAGCGGTGCGCTCAAGGCGGGCGTTGCCTTCTACGGGACCCTGGTCGATCCTGCCAACCCGCTGTGGCCGAAGAGCCCGCTGCAGCTCGCGCCCGAGATGAAGGCGCCGGTGCTCGGCCTCTATGGCGGCGCCGATACCGGCATCCCCGTCGCCCAGGTCGAGCAGATGAAGGCCGCGCTCGAGCAGAGCAAGAAGACGGCCGAGTTCAAGATTTACCCCGAAGCGCCGCACGGTTTCCATGCCGACTATCGCGGCAGCTACCGCAAGGACGCTGCGGAAGATGCCTGGAAGCAGGCAGAGGCCTGGTTCAAGAAATACGGCGTGTTGAGCTGACAGTGAATCAAGAGGGCGGCCCAAGCGGCCGCCCTATCCTTTCAGGACATGACGATCTCACTTCGTCATCGCGCCGTAGACGATGTCCTGGACCTGCTCGCGGTAATACTTCCTGAGCTCACCCGGTGCCGCCGTCCCCACGACGACGACGAGACGCTCCTTGGGATCGCAGAAGAACTGCGTCCCGTAGGCGCCGTTCCAGGTGAACTCGCCGGGATTGCCGGGGACGGACGATAATCCTTCGCTGGTCCGGACCGCCACCGAAAGGCCGAAGCCGAAGCCGCCGCGATGCGGCTCGACATTGGCGACGTTGTTCTTGATCTCGGGGCCGAGATGGTTCGCCGTCATGTGACGGACGGTCTTCGGACCGAGGATGCGCTGCCCGTCGAGCTCGCCGCCGTTGAGCAGCATCTGTCCGAAGCGGATGTAGTCGCCGACCGTCGCGAATGAGCAGGCGCCGCCGCAATCGAACTTGGTCGGGGTGTCCAGGAGCTTGATGGCCTGCGGCTTGCCCGTCAGCGGATCGGTCGGGAAGGGGCGGGCGAGGCGCGGGCGCTGCGCCTCGGTCGGATGGAAGGTCGCATCCTTCATGCCGAGCGGCTGCCAGACATTGGCCGTGAGATAGTCGCCGAGCTTCTGCTCGCTCACCTTCTCGACGACCGCGCCGAGCACGTCGATCGAGAAGCCGTATTCGAACGCGGTCGAGGGCTGCTGCGCCAGCGGCAGCTTGGTGATGCGATCGATGAAGGCCTGGGTGTCGCCTTCGATCGCCGGCGCAGTGCCATCAGGATACTGCCGCGCCACCGGGCTCGATGAGTCCGGGCGGCCGCCATACATCAACCCCGACGTATGCCGGTAGAGATCGTGGATGAAGATCGGAGAGGCCTGCGGCTCGAGCTTGAGGGAGCCGTCGGCCTGGGGCACGCCGACCTTCATGTCGGCGAAGCCCGGATAGTAATCGGACAGCTTGGCCTGGAGCGGCAGCCGTCCCTGCTCCATCAGTGTCAGGCCGGCGACCGCGGCCATCGGCTTGGTCATCGAGGCCAGCGCGAAGATCGCGTCGACCGGCATCGGCGTACCCTTGGCCGGATCGAGCAGGCCATAGGCCTTGTATTGGACGAGCTTGCCGTCGCGGGCGATGGCGACCACTGCGCCGGGCACGCGCTTGGCCGCGATCTCGCGTGCGAAGAAATCATCGAGGCGCGCAAGGCCTTGTTTGGAAAATCCGACATCGTCCGGATTGGCTTCGGGCAGCGGCGCGGCCTGCGCGGCGCCGAGCGTGACGACGGCAACTGTCGCAGCGATCATGGCGATCGTCTTGTTCATTGCATCCTGCCAAGAGGCGAGCTCGTTGTGCGGTGGCTCGCTCGCAGGCTAGATCACGATCCCGCCGGCAGGAAGTCAAGCGCGGGCGCGGCATGTCTGGGCGGCATCGGAGTGTAGGAACCCTAGCGCCCTTCGCCTGCGAGCCACAACGCGTCGAGGCCATGCCGATAGGTAGGGCAGGCCAGCGTCACGCCGAGCTCGCGTTTCAACTTCGCATTGGAGACGCGGGCGCTGCTGGCATAGAAGCTACGCGCCATCGCCGACATCTCGGCGGTGGCGAATGCTTCTTCGGGCGGCGGCGCCACGCCCATCAGCTGCGCGGCATAGGCGATCACGTCCTGCGGCGGCGCCGGCTCGTCGTCGCAGATGTTCCAGGTGCCTCCGCCCTGGTGATGAAGGGCGGCCATGATCGCGCTCGCGATATCGTCGACGTGGATGCGGTTGAAGACCTGTCCCGGTTTGATGATGCGCCTCGCCGTTCCCGCGCGCAGCGTCGCCAGAGCGTTGCGGCCGGGACCGTAGATGCCCGCAAGCCGGAGGATCGCGGCATCGCCGCCGGTCGCATCCGTCCAGGCCTGCTCCGCGGCGATCCGCATCCGCGTGCGGTCGAGGATGGCCTGCGGCGGCGTGCTCTCGTCGACCCAGCTGCCTGCGTGATCGCCGTACACCCCGATGGTCGAGAGATAGACGACCTTGGGCTGCCGCCCTGCCAGCACGTCCGCGAAGGCTGCGAGCGCGGGATCACCGCTGTTGCCGGGCGGGATCGACACCAGGAGGACGTCGGCGTCGCGAACCCGTTCAACCGTCTCGGGCGAGGGGCGGCTGCCGGAAAACGCATGCACCTCGAGGCCGGCGAGATCGTTCCGCTGCGCGGGATCGCGCACGGTGCCGGCGACATGCGAGAAGCTGCCGCCGTGCTGACGGACGAAATGCCGGGCGCTGTAGCCGAGGCCGAGGATGAAGAGCCGCATGCGTCTCCTGTGCAGGGTCGAAAGTTCCCGTTCGCGCCGTTGCGCCTTTGGCTCATAAGAGATTTTTGGGTCCGGCAAAAGATATTGCGATTTTACTCGTCTGTCGCTTCGGGCGATGTTCACCTGGGACAGGAGGCATCGAGCATGCAGGCCGAAGCGTTGGTGCAGTCGCCAGCGGATGCCGCCCTTTTGATCCGGCGCGCCGCCGCGCTGGTCTTCGACGTCGACGGCACCCTGGCCGAAACGGAGGAGCTGCACCGGCAGGCCTTCAACCTTGCCTTCGCCCGCCTCGGTCTCGACTGGCAGTGGGACCGCGCCGTCTACAAGGACCTGCTGCGGGTGACGGGCGGCAAGGAACGCATGCGCGCCTATCACGAGAGGCTGGTGACCGCTCCGCCCTTGTCGGACACGGATATCGCAGAACTCCACCGCATCAAGACCGTGCATTATGCCGAATTGGTCGCGACCGGCCGCTGCCCCTTACGGCCGGGCGTGACGGATTTGCTCGGGGCCGCGAAGGCGAGGGGCCAGCGGCTTGCGATTGCGACCACAACATCGCACGGCAATATCGATGCGCTGCTGTCGCGGGCGTTGGGCAAATCCTGGGCTGCGGATTTCGACGCAATCGTCGCCGGCGACGACGTCAGGCACAAGAAGCCGGCGCCGGACGTCTATCTCGAGATCCTGGTGCGGCTGAAGCTCGAGGCCTCCGACTGCGTTGCGATCGAGGATTCCGCCAACGGCCTGATCGCGGCCTCGCGCGGCGGCATCCCGGTTCTGATCACCCGCAGCATGTTTTTCGCCGACGACGACTTCACCGGCGCGCATGTCGTGCTCGACGATCTGTCGGAACTTTCGGACCGCCAAGCAAAAGCTGAAAAACAACCCCATGCACAGTAGATCACGCGCCCGTGATCGCCGTGCTCAGTGGACGCGGTGACTGGCTCTATCGTCCTCGACCTGCTCGACAATCTGCGCGATCGGGCTGGATTGGTGATGCACCAGGCGCCAGTCGTCGCCGACGCGGCGAAAATGGTTCGCCGCGGCCAGCGCGGTGCCGTCGACGATCTCGATACAGAGCACGCGGGCGCTGTCGCCGTCGACGATCGCCTGCGGCTCGGCGCAGACGATCTGCGGCCGCTGCGGGTTCTGCAGGATGTCGCGCCAGCTTCCGATCACGGTGGCGCGGCCGATGATGGCCGGCCAGCCGGGATGGATGCAGGAGATGCCGTCGTCGTCCGCCCACATCCGTTCCATGCCGGCGAAGTCGCCGGTCGAGAACGCCGCGTAAAAGGCCGCGTTGGCGGCGATAACCTTGGTGTCGTTTCCCATTGCTCTCGGGTGGGGCAAGGACAGGCAAAAATCAAGCGCGACTTCCGTCGACTTTGGCCGCAGTGCAGCATTCATGATGCTGCCCGCGTCGTGGTCACGCCGAAACGTGCGTTGCCACGGCACGCTGCGCGCCGTCGGCATAGAGGCGGCCGAGCGCCGCGGTGACGGCCTCGCGCAGGCGCGGCTCGGCGCCGATCGGCCCGAACACCTTCGCCACCCCGAGCAGTGCTGGCGCGAGGCGCTCGGCAACGGGCCCCGCCTCGCGCGCCAGCGCGGCGAACTCGCCGGCGAGCGGGTCGCGCACGTCGATCGGCCGTCCCTGTTCGTCGACGCCGCTGACGTAGCGCATCCAGCCGGCCACCGCGAGCGCATGCGTTGCGATCGGCAGGCCCTTCGCAAGACGATCCTGCATCGCGCCGAGCAGCCGCTGCGGCAGCTTTTGCGAGCCGTCCATCGCGATCTGCCAGGTGCGGTGGTGCAGCGCCGGATTGGCGAAGCGCTTGAGCAGCGAGGCGCGGTAGGCGGCGAGATCCGTGCCCGCCGGCATGGTCAGCGTCACCGCGGCCTCTTCCATGACCTGCGCGGCAAGGTGCGAAAAATGCGGATCCTGCATGGTGTCGGCGATGGTCTCATAGCCGGAGAGATAGCCGAGATAGGCCAGTGCGGAATGGCTGGCGTTGAGCAGCCGCAGCTTCATCAGCTCGAACGGCTTGACGTCAGTGACGAGCTCGACACCAGCTGCGGCAAGGTCCGGCCGGCCGGCGGTGAAGCGGTCCTCGACCACCCATTGCGTGAACGGCTCGGTCATGACAGGCCAGGCGTCGCGCATGCCGAGCGCTGATGCGACCGCATCACGGTCGCGATCCGTCGTCTCCGGCACGATGCGGTCGACCATGGTCGAGGGGAAAGCGACCGCATCGGCGATCCACTTGCCGAGGTCCTTTGAGCGCAGCGCGGCGAACTGGGTCACGATCCGCTGCACGGTGTGGCCGTTGGCGGCAAGGTTGTCGCAGCACAGCACGGTGAAGGGCGAAAGACCCTGCGCCCGCCGCCGCGCCAGCGCGGCGACGATGAAACCCGGCGCCGAGCGCGGCGCGTCGAAATTGTTCAGATCATGCACGATGTCGGGATGGCGCTCGTCGAGATCGCCGGTCTGCGGCGTGTGGCAATAGCCCTTCTCGGTGACCGTGAGCGAGACGATGCGGATGGCGGGATCGGCCATCCGCTCGACCAGTCCTGCCGGCTTCTCGCGCGCCACCACGCTGTCGAGCAGGGCGCCGATCACGCGATGCTCGGTCCCTTCGGCGGCGCGGACGGCCATTGTGTAGAGATGGTCCTGCGGGGCGAGGGCGTCGCGCGTGTCCGGGCTGCGCAGGCTCGCGCCGACGATGCCCCAGGACATGCTGCCGCCAGCAAGGCAATCGTCGATCACGACGGCCTGATGCGCGCGATGAAACGCCCCGAGGCCGAGATGCACGATGCCGGGCGTGACGCGCGATCGGTCATAGGCCGGACGGCGGATGGCAGGTGCCAGCCGGTCGAGATTGGCGCGACCAAGGCGCATCGAGCTCTGGCGCATGGACGTCTCCCCTTTGCTTCGCCGCTGCTTGACATGGCCTCCGTATCAGGTCAATGCTCCGGTCAATTGGTAAGACCAATTTTCCAAAATTGGCGGGCCGCGGGTCTGGACGACCGCGCGAGACCCTTTCGGGAGGACCAGCGTGCCGCTGGAAGCTGTGGAGGCGAGACGGCTCTATCGCCAGGTCGCCGATCAATTGCGAAGCCTGATCGACAGCGGCGAGTACGCGGTCGGCAGCCGCTTGCCGACCGAGCGCGACCTCGCCGAGCAGCTCAAGGTGTCGCGGCCGACGGTGCGCGAAGCGTTGATCGCGCTCGAAGTCGAAGGACGGCTGCGCATCCGCGTCGGATCCGGCATCTATGTGATCGAGCCCGCCGCCGTGGCCGCGCCGGCGCCATCAGCGGTCATAGAAGGCCCGTTCGAGCTGCTGCGTGCCCGCGAATTCCTCGAAAGCGCCATCGCAGAGCAAGCCGCGCGCGTGGCGACCAAAGATGACATCGACCGCATCGACGCCGCGCTCGTCGCGATGGAGAATGTCGATCATCCTGGCGAAGCCTCGATGGTTCATGACCGCGCCTTCCATATCGCCGTCGCAGGATGTCTCGGCAATGCCGTGCTGGTGCGGGTCGTCGGCGAGTTGTTCGACCAGCGCCTCAATCCCTATTTCGCGCAGCTGGCGCATTATTTCGAGAACCCCACCACGTGGCGAACCGCGCTCGACGAGCACCGGGCCGTGCGCGACGCCATCGCTGCGCGCCGGCCGCTGACGGCCCATGACGCCATGCGCGATCACCTCGCGCATTCGCAGGAGCGCTTTGCACAGAATTTTGGCGCCGAGGCATCAGCAGGGGCACCGGCTGCACGGAAGCAGGCGGCGCCATCAGGGGTTCAGCCGGCGAAATCAAAACGACCGTCGAAGAAACAGGCCAAGAGCGGCGGCGCGCGGCGGCTATGAGATTGGGCGGCCCGCATCCATGCCGGGGCGGGCGGACAAGAAGCAGACTTGAACGATGGAGGAAAAGTCGATGTTGAAGAAGATGACGATTGCAGCAGTGATCTCCGCCGCCGCGCTGTTGGCGGCCACCAGCGCCAGCATGGCGCAGACCAAGCTCAAATGGGCCCATGTCTACGAGCCCTCGGAGCCGTTCCACACCGCGTCGGTCTGGGCCGCGCAGGAGATCAATAAGCGCACCAACGGCCGCTATGCGATCGAGGTCTATCCCGCCTCGCAGCTCGGCAAGGAAACCGACATCAACCAGGGCCTCTCGCTCGGTTCGGTCGACATCATCATCTCCGGCTCGAGCTTCGCCGCCAAGAGCTTCGCGCCGATCGGCGTGACCTATTATCCCTACACCTTCCGCGATGCCGACCATCTGCTTGCCTACACCAAGAGCGATATCTTCAAGGAGCTCGCCAAGGGCTATGAGGACAAGAGCGGCCACCACATCGCCGCGGTGACGTATTATGGCGTGCGCCAGACTTCGTCGAACAAGCCGATCAAGACCTGCGCGGACATGAAAGGCCTGAAGATCCGCGTGCCCGACGTTCCGGCCTATCTCGCGATGCCCCGGGCCTGCGGCGCCAACACCGCGCCGATCGCGTTCGCCGAGGTCTATCTCGCGCTCCAGAACGGCACCGTCGAGGCGCAGGAAAATCCGCTGACCACGATCGAGGCCAAGAAGTTCTACGAGGTGCAGAAGCACATCGTGCTGACCGGCCACATCGTCGACCACCTCAACACCGTGATCGCCGGCGCGCTGTGGAAGAAGCTCAGCGACGAGGACAAGAAGATCTTCACCGACGTGGCGCAGGAGGCGGCTGCCAAGGCCACGGGAGAGATCAAGCAGAACGAGGCCAAGCTGGTCGCCTTCTTCAGGGACAAGGGCCTGACCGTGACCGAGGTCGACAAGAACGAGTTCCGTGACACCGTGCTGAAGAACGTCGCGTTCGAGACGTTCGGCTACCGCAAGGCCGACTGGGAGAAGATCCAGGCGGTGAAATGACGACGTAGTCGTCATCCCGGGGCGGTCCGTAGGACCGAGCCCGGGATCTCGAGGTTCCGGGTTCGACGCTGACGCGTCGCCCCGGAACGACGTGAGAGAGGTTCGAGAGGTGCCCATGTCCACCGCCGAAATCCACCGGCAGATCACCGCGGACGAGATCGCGCACACCTTCGAGGAGGAGGCGACGCCGAAGGTCGATCTCGGCGTCTACGCCTTCGAGGACTGGGTGGCGCTGGCGATCTTCTGGGTGATGGCGCTCGCCGTCTTCCTGCAGTTCTTCACCCGTTACGTGCTCAACGACAGCTACGCCTGGACCGAGGAGATCGCGACCTATTGCCTGATCGGCGTGGTCTTCATCGGTTCGTCGATGTGCGTGCGGCTGTCGCGGCACATCCAGGTCGACCTCGTCTATCGCTATCTGCCGCAAGCCGTAGGGCGCGTGCTGTCGACGGCGATCGATCTGATCCGGATCGCCTTCTTCGGCTACGCCATCAAGCTGGTCTGGGTCTACATCCAGATCATCGGCGACGAGCAGATGACCACGATCAATCTTCCCAAGGACTACGTCTATTACGCCGTGCTGCTCGGCTTCGTGCTGATGTTCGCACGCTCCGTACAGGTGGCGCTCCAGAACTGGCGGCAGGGCTATTCGGTCCTCGAACGTCCCGGTGCCTACGACGGATCGGAAGGATAGGACCATGCTGCTGTTGCTCGGAGGCTTTCTCGTCCTCATGCTGCTCGGCGTTCCCGTGGCGGTCGCCATGGCCGTGTCGTCGCTGCTCTACATCCTGGTCAGCGGCGTGACGCCCGACGTCACGCTGGCGCAGCGCATGATCGCCGGCGTCGAGAGTTTTCCTTTGCTCGCCGTGCCGTTCTTCATCCTGGCCGGCAATCTCATGAACATCGCCGGCGTGACCGGGCGCATCTACAAATTCGCCGTTGCGCTGGTGGGGTGGATGCGCGGCGGCCTCGGCCATGTCAACATCATCGGCTCGGTGATCTTCTCCGGCATGTCCGGCACCGCGATCGCGGATGCCGCCGGTCTCGGCACCATCGAGATCAAGGCGATGAAGGACCACGGCTATTCCACCGAGTTCTCGGTCGGCGTCACCGCGGCCTCGGCGACGCTCGGGCCGATCATTCCGCCGTCGCTGCCGTTCGTGATCTACGGCATGATGGCGAACGTCTCGATCGGCGCGCTGTTCCTCGGCGGCGTCATTCCCGGCGTCGTGCTGACGCTGTTCATGATGGTGACCGTCAGCTATTTCGCGCACAAGAACAAATGGGGCAGCGACACCCCATTCTCCTGGCCGCAGCTCGGCTCGGCCGGGCTCGAGATCCTGGTCGTGCTGTCGTTTCCGATGGCGATATGGCTGATGGTGCTCGCCGGCCTCTCGGTCAACATGGCCGTCGTCATCGGCCTCGGCACGCTGCTCCTGATCGACTGGTATTTCGACTTCTCGGCGGTGATGGCGCTGATGGCGCCGGTGATCCTGATCGGTGGCATGACGCTGGGCTGGTTCACGCCGACGGAAGCTGCGGTCGCCGCGGTGATCTGGTCGCTGTTCCTCGGCCTCGTGCGCTATCGGACCATGACGTTCCAGACCGTTGCCAAGGCCACCTTCGACACCATCGAGACCACGGCCTCGGTGCTGTTCATCGTCACGGCGGCCTCGATCTTTGCCTGGCTGCTCACGGTGTCGCAGGCGGCGCAGATGCTCTCGGACTGGATGCTCAGCATCACCCAGAACAAATGGGTGTTCCTGGCGCTCGCCAACGTGCTGATCCTGTTCGTCGGATGCTTCATCGACACCACGGCGGCGATCACGATCCTGGTGCCGATCCTGCTGCCGATCGTGCTCAAGCTCGGCATCGACCCCATTCATTTCGGCCTGATCATGACGCTGAACCTGATGATCGGCCTGCTGCATCCGCCGCTCGGCATGGTGCTGTTCGTGCTCGCCCGCGTGGCAAAGCTCTCCGTCGAGCGCACGACGGTGGCGATCCTGCCCTGGCTGGTGCCGCTGATGCTGGCGCTGATCGCAATCACCTTCATTCCCGACCTGACCCTCTGGCTGCCAAAATATATGGGACTCTCCAAATGACCTCGACTGCTCTCGCCGCAACCCTGTTCGGCCCCGAAGATCTGCGCATGATCGAGCATCCGCTCGACAAGCTCGCTGACGGCATGGTCCGCGTCCGCTTCGGTGCCGGCGGCATCTGCGGCTCGGACATGCACTATTTCCGTCATGCCCGGACCGGCGACTTCGTGGTGAAGTCGCCGCTGGTGCTGGGCCATGAGATCTCCGGCGAGGTCGTCGAGATCTCCGGCGCGGCTGCGAACCTGAAGGTCGGCGACCGCGTCGCCGTCAACCCGTCGCGCTGGTGCGGCCATTGCGTCGCCTGCCGCGAGGGGCGGCCGAACCTGTGCGAGAACATCTATTTCATGGGCTCGGCCTCGAAGACGCCGCACATGCAGGGCGGCTTCGCCAATTACTTCGATGCGGTCCCGGCGCAGTGCGTGAAGATCCCGGACCACGTCTCCTACCAGGCCGCGGCGCTGGCCGAGCCGCTCGCGGTCTGCCTGCACGCGGTGGCGCGCGCCGGCAAGATCGAGGGCAGGCGCGGCATCATCTTTGGCGCCGGCCCGATCGGGCTCTTGACCATGCTCGCGGCGCATCGCGCCGGCATGGCTGACGTCACCGTCGCCGACATCGCCCCGGCGCCTCTGGCCTTTGCGACCAAGCTCGGCGCTTCCCACGTCGAGAACGTGTCGGGCGGTGACGAGGGGCTGAAGGCACAGGCTGGCTCGCGTCCCTACGACGTCGCCTTCGAGGTCTCGGGCACCGCCGCGGGCCTAGCCAGCGCGATCGGCATCGTCAGGCGGGGCGGTGTCGTGGTGCAGATCGGTAATCTGCCGGGCGGCCAGATCCCGACGCCGTCGAATGCGGTGATGGCGAAGGAGATCGACCTGCGCGGCTCGTTCCGCTTCGGCTTCGAATTCATGACTGCGGTGGAACTGATCGGCAACGGCAGCGTGGATGTGCTGTCGCTGGTCACCGCCGAGCGGCCGCTCTCCACCGCACCCGACGCGCTGCGGCTGGCGCTCGACCGCTCGCAGAGCGTCAAGGTCGTGCTGACCGCGAATTGACTTTTGTTTTGACGCGTTTTCTTCACGCGAACCGGTACCCACTTCGCTCGAAAACGCTTTGGGAGAGACCCATGATGCTGGAGGGATGGCGCTGGTACGGGCCGGATGATCCCGTCTCGCTCGATGACGTCAGGCAGGCCGGGGCGAGCCAGATCGTCTCGGCGCTGCATCAGGTGCCGATCGGGGAAGCCTGGACGCACAAGGGGGTCGAGGAGCGCAAGAATTTCATCGAGAACGGCCAGCCCGGCCGCTCGCAGCTGACCTGGTCGGTGGTGGAATCGATTCCGATCCCCGACGACGTCAAGCGGCTCGGCGGAAAAGCGACCAAGTCGATCGAGGCGTGGATCGCGAGCCTGGAGGCGGTTGCCGCGTCTGGCATCAAAATCATCTGCTATAACTTCATGCCCGTGGTGGACTGGTGCCGCACCGATCTGGAATGGGAGCTGCCGAACGGCGCCCGTGCCATGCGCTTCGACCAGGACCGCTTTGCCGCGTTCGAGCTGCACATCCTCAAGCGCCCGGCCGCTGCTCAGGAGTATAGCCCCGAGCAGCAGGCGCGCGCGAAAAAGCTGTTCGAGCAGATGAGCCAGGCGGATATCGACTATCTCGTTATGGTGATTGCCAGCGCGCTGCCAGGCTCGACCACCGAGCCGATGACCATCCCGCAATTCAGCGATCGGCTGGAGGCCTATCGCGACATCACGCCAAAAATCCTGCGGCAGCACCTTGCGGAATTTCTCGCGCGCGTCGCGCCGGTCGCCGAGCAGCTCGGCGTCTCGCTGACGCTGCACCCGGACGATCCGCCGCGGCCGCTATTCGGCCTGCCGCGCATTGCCTCCAGCGCCGACGATTATCAGGCGCTGTTCGATGCGGTGCCGTCGAAGGCGAACGGCATCTGCTTCTGCACCGGCTCGCTCGGCGTGCGTGCGGAGAACAATCTGCCAGAAATGGCCGAGCGCTTCGGCCCGCGCATCGCGTTCGCCCATCTGCGCGCCACCAAGCGCGAGGCCGACGGGCTGTCGTTCTACGAGTCTGACCATCTCGACGGCGACGTCGACATGATCGCGGTGCTCAAGGCGCTGCTCAAGGAGAACGCGCAGCGTTCGCCCGAGAAGCGAATCGTGTTCCGCCCCGATCACGGCCACCGCATGCTCGACGATCTCGCCGCCACCAAGCGCACCAATCCCGGCTACACCGCCATCGGCCGCCTGCGCGGCCTCGCAGAGCTCCGCGGTGCGATCCGGGCGATCGAGCATCGGTAGAGGCCACAACTCCATCCAATGACGTGGAGAGAGAGGAGCGTCACCCCAACACCGCCTGCCTAGTAG
Source organism: Bradyrhizobium sp. USDA3516 (assembly GCF_057651995.1). Classification (NCBI taxonomy): domain Bacteria; kingdom Pseudomonadati; phylum Pseudomonadota; class Alphaproteobacteria; order Hyphomicrobiales; family Nitrobacteraceae; genus Bradyrhizobium; species Bradyrhizobium sp. USDA3516. The sequence continues at coordinate 75,736 of NZ_JBYGYN010000011.1, forward strand.
CACGCCGCCATCGCGCCGAGCTTCGGATAAAGCCGGTCGATCGCGGCGATCTCGCTTTTCATCTGCGCGATGATCCAGTCGCGGATCTCGGCGGCGATGGGACGCATGATCCGGTTGCGCGGCGGCAGGAATTCGCAGATGCGGCGCGTCGTGGTGAGCGTGTCGGAGGCCGGCACCAGCGCGCCGGTGAGCAGCCAGTGCGAGGCAACCGTCAGCCAGCCGAGCGCAATGCCCTGACCGAGCAGGGCGGCCTGCACCACGACGGCATAGTCGGTGAAGCTCAGCGCCTTCGCCGCGCCGCGGCGGCCGGTGAGAAGCGATGCGTAATCCGCGGCCCAGTCGCCCGGCGTTTCGGCGAGGCGAATGATGGTGTTGCCTTCAGTGGGATCGGTCTCGCCGAGATAGGTAGGGCTGCACATCGGCAGCATCACTTCCTTCATCACCAGCGTGCCGCCGGAGGGCGGCTCGTCGCGGTCACGGAAGCGCATGCCGAGATCGACATTCTCCACCGGCCCGCGCAGCGCGCCGGAGATCAGCTGGAAGCGCAGATCCACTTGCGGAAACTGCTTCTGCAGCTTGTCGATGCGCGGCATCAGCCAGTGCGTGGTGAAGGCGGAGGAGACCGACAGCGTCACCGTCTCGGTGCCCTTGCGGCGCCGCTCGATCTCGACGAGCCCGCTTTCGATGCTGCGAAAGCCTTCGAGCACGCGGCGATACAGCAGCTCGCCTTCCTCGGTGAGCACCGCACGGCCCGCCTTGCGATCGAACAGGCGGACGCCGAGATGCTCCTCGAACTGACCGAGCATCCGGCTCACCGCCGGCTGCGTTACGTTCAATTCGGCGGCCGCCGCCGTGAAGCTGCCATTGCGCGCGGCTGCGTCGAAGACGAACAGGGCGTTACCGGACGGCAGCATGCGGCGAAGCTCGGGCATAACGTCATGTTATGAGCGCGGTGAGAATTTGGCAATTGCCGAGTTTTGGCAAGTCTGATGTCATGAGCATGACAGCTTAAAGACAGGCCCTTCGAGAGAAGATTTGGTGCGGCGCACGCTTCGATCGTGAGTGCTCCAAAGCCCTGTCTATAAAGCAGGCTTATGGCGCGCAGTGAGGCACGCCAGCGCAGGGACATCGCGAGGACGATCGTTGGACAAGCGAGCGGAAAGCGTCGAGATCAGGTCCGCCAGCAAGGCCTATGGCGCCGTTCGCGCCCTCGATAACGTTTCGCTCAACGTCGGCGCCGGTGAATTCGTCTCGCTGCTCGGCCCTTCCGGTTCCGGCAAGACCACGTTGCTCGGCATTCTCGGCGGCTTCATCCTGCCGACCTCAGGCACGATTCTGTTCGGCGGCCGCGACGTCACCTGGATGCCGCCGCACAAGCGCGATATCGGCGTTGTCTTCCAGAACTACGCGCTGTTCCCGCACATGAGCGTCGGCGAGAACGTCGCCTTTCCACTGCGTGCGCGCCGCCTGCCGAAATCTTCCTGGCCGGACAAGGTGCGCGCAGCGCTCAGCATGGTCGGCCTTGCCGGCTATGAAGAGCGCGGCATCGCGCAGCTCTCCGGCGGCCAGCGCCAGCGCGTGGCGCTCGCGCGCGCCATGATCTTCGAGCCGCGCCTGATCCTGATGGACGAGCCGCTCTCCGCGCTCGACAAGCAGCTGCGCGAATCCATGCAGATCGAGCTGCGGGCGCTGCACAGGCGCATCGGCGCGACCATCATCTATGTCACCCATGACCAGCGCGAGGCGCTGACCATGAGCGACCGCGTCGCGGTCATGAAGGACGGCCGGTTGATCCAGATCGACGAGCCGGCGCGGCTGCACGATCATCCCGCCGATTCCTTCGTCGCCAGCTTCATCGGCGAAGCGACGATGCTGCCGGTCCGCCGCGTCGATGCTTCCAGCGTCGCGCTCGGCAACGCCTTGCTGCGCAGCGCGCGCGCCATTCCCGATGGCGATGCCCTGATGCTGGCCGTGCACAGCGAGAAGCTCTTGATCGACGACGGCGCGCAGGATGCCGCCTGCAACCGCCTGACCGGGACCGTCACCGACATCGTCTATCAGGGCGAGAGCCTGCGCATTTTTCTCGCGCTCGAAGGCGGCATCGCGCTCAGCCTGCGTCAGCCGAGCTACCACCAGGCCTATCACCGCATTCCGCCGCTCGGCGGCAGCCTCACCGTCACCCTCCATCCCGAGGACACCATCGTCGTGCCCAGGGTGGACTGAAGTCTTGTTGCAACCTGAGAGAAGAAGAACATGTCGACCCAAGCCGCGTTCAGCAATTTCAAGGTCCTCACCTTCGACGTCGTCGGCACCCTGATCGATTTCGAGACCGGCGTGCTCAACGCGGTGCGCAAGATCTCGGGCAAGACGCCCGCCGAGCTCAGCGACGAGCAGATCTTCGAGCCCTACAAGCGCGGCCGCGACAGGCACTATGAGCGCTCCAGCGAGGCGATGTTCCACGTCTACCGCCACCTCGCCACGGAACTTGGGCTGCCCGCCGACGATGCGGCCTGCGACGTGTTCCAGCTGTCGGTGCTGCGCTGGGGGCCGTTCTCCGATTCCGTCGAGGCGCTCAAGCGGCTGCGCACGAAATTCCGCCTGGTGGCGATGACCAATGCGGACCGCGTCGCGCTGTCCTGCTACGCCCACGCGCTCGGCGATCCCTTCGACGACACGGTGTGTGCCGACGACACCGGCGTGGCCAAGCCGAATCCGGAGTTCTTCGCTTACAACAAGGGCCGCCAGTCGGCGTTCGGCTACAAGCAATCCGACATCCTGCACGTCGCGCAGAGCCAGTATCACGACATCGGGATCGCGCGGAAGCTCGGCTACAAGGTTTGCTGGATCGAGCGCCGCCAGGGCATCGCCGGCTTCGGTGGCACGCCGGCGGTGGAGACGCTGACCAAGCCGGACTTCCATTTCCCGACGCTGAAGGCGCTCGCGGACGCCGCGATCGGGCCGGCGGCGTAACGGAGAGCTGTGGCATGACACGGGACTTTAGCGCGCTGCCTTCGGTCAATTCGCTGTGGGAAGCCACGGCGGAGCCGGCGCGCGACTATCCCGTGCTGTCGGGCGAGAGCCAAGCCGATGTGGTGATCATCGGCGCCGGCTACACGGGCCTCTCCGCCGCGCACCACATTGCCACGAGCGGGCTCAGCCCCGTCGTGCTCGAGGCCAACCGTCCGGGCTGGGGTGCGAGCGGGCGCAATGGAGGCGTGATCACCGCGAAATTCCGCCTGTCGTTCCGCGAGATCGACGCTGTGCACGGCCGCGCCATGGCGCGGCGCATGTACGAGATCGCGCATGAATCGACCGACATGGTCGAGGAGCTCGTCTCCGAATTCGGCATCACCAGCGCAAACCTTGTGCGCACCGGCCAGGTCAAGGCCGCGCACAATGAGACGACGCTCAAGGCCGCGATCGACGAAGCGAACTGGATGACGCGCGAGATGGGCTCCGCCGCGGTCCGCATCCTCGACAAGAACGGCGTCCGCGAGGAGACCGGCTCCGACATCTTCGTCGGCGGCGTGCTCAATCCCGGCTCGGGCGGCATCCATCCGCTGAACTATCTGCGCGGCCTTGCCGACGGCGTGGTGCGCCGCGGCGTCCCCATCTTCCAGCAGTCGCCGGTCGTCAAGCTTCGGCGCGAGAAGGACGGCATCGTTGCCGAGACACCGCAAGGCGAGGTGCGCGCCAAGCAGGCGATCATCGCCACCAACAGCTATTCCGACCTGACCGGCGCCACCGCGCATCTGCAGCGCACGCTGATTCCGTTCCGCAGCGCGATGGTCGCAACCGAGCGGCTCCCCGGCAATCTCGCGGGAAAGCTGATGCCGACGGGGCGCACCTACACCGAGACCAAGCGCATGATGCGCTGGTTCCGCATGGTCGACAACCGCGTCCTCTTCGGCGGTCGCGGCGCCTTCGGCAAGCAGGATTCGCAAGCCGCGTTCGATGCCTTGTGCAAGGCGATGGTCGGCATCTTCCCCGATCTCGCCGATGTCCCGCTCGCATACAAATGGTCGGGCCTCGTCGCGATGACGCTGGACTCGGTGCCGCATATCGGCCGGCTCGACGATCGCACGCTGTTTTCGGTCGGCTACAACGGCGCCGGCGTTGCGATGTCGAGCCTGATGGGCCGTTATCTCGCCGCCTTGGTGCGCGGCGAGACGCCCGACGTCGGCCTGCTCGACGCGCGGCGCATGAAGGCGATTCCATTCTATCCGCTGCGTGAGCCCGCCGTGCGCATGGTCGCTGGCTGGTACCAGTTTCTCGATGCGATCGGCAAGTAGGATCATTTGGAGGAGGTGAGGATGACGATGACACAGAAATTTGGATTGGGCTGCGCGCTGCTGGGCGCGATCGGATTGACCAGTGCGGCTGATGCCGCCGAGCAGATCACATTCGTCTCGCAGGGCGGCGCCTATCAGCAGGCGCAGACGGTGGCGATCCTCGATCCCTCCGCCAAGAAGCTCGGCATCACCATCAACCAGGACTCCATTCCCGACGCGTGGCCCGCGATCAAGACGCAAGTCGGCAGCGGCAAGCCGATCTGGGACGTCGTCGACACCCCGACCGGCAACTGCCTGCGCGGCGGCGAGCAGGGGCTGATCGAGAAGCTCGACTTCTCGAAGATTCCAAACGGCGCGGCGATGCCGGAGGCCTATCGCAGCCCCTATTCGGTGTCCTACGAGTTCTATTCCAGCGTACTGTCCTACAGCCAGAAGACCTTCCCGAAGGACGCGCCGAACAGCTGGGCCGATTTCTGGGACGTCAAGAAATTCCCCGGCCGCCGCGCTCTGCGCAACCACCCGTTCGCGACGCTCGAGGCCGCGCTGATGGCCGACGGCGTCGCGCCCGACAAGCTCTACCCGCTCGACGTCGACCGCGCCTTCAAGAAGCTGGAAGAGATCAAGCCGCACATCACGGTGTGGTGGACCTCGGGCGCGCAGTCGGCGCAGCTGCTCAATGACGGCGAGGTCGACATGGAGATGGCCTGGAACGGCCGCGTCAGCGCGGTCGCCAAGGAAGGCGCGAAGGTCGCCTTCACCTACAATCAGGGCATCTTGCAGAGCACCTCGCTCTGCATCCTGAAGGGCGCGCCGAATCTCGAGACCGCGGTGAAGTTCCTCAACCAGGCCGTTGACCCCGTGCACCAGGCCAACCTGCCGCTCCATATCGATTACGGCCCGGGCAATCCGAAGGCGTTCGAGACGGGCGTGATCAAGCCCGAGCGCGCGGCGCAGTTGCCGAGCGAGCCGGCCAATGCGGCCAAGCAAGCGCTGATGTCCTACGCCTGGTGGTCCTCGCCGGCCGGAGAGGCCGCCGAGAAGCGCTGGGCGTCCTTCATGCAGAAGTGAGCGAGGCAGCGTTGACGACCTCAGTGCCAGATCCCTCCCAAAAGCATCAGCGCCGCGAGCACGGCCTGATGCTGGCATTGGTGTCGCCGGCGCTGCTGGTGATCCTTGCCTTGATCGTGCTGCCGGTCGGTTGGCTCGCCTGGCAGTCGATCTATCATGACGGCTTCACGCTGGAGAACTATCGCCGCGTCTTCACCGAAGACGTTTACTGGCGCAGCTTTGCGCTGACCTTCGAGATCAGCCTCGCGGTCACGGCAATCGCGCTGCTGCTCGGCTATCCCGTGGCCTATCTCGCCAATTCGGTGCCGAAGGGGTGGAGCATCCTCATCCTCTCGCTCGTGGTGCTGCCGTTCTGGACCAGCGTGCTGGTGCGCGCCTATGCCTGGCTGGCGCTGCTGCAGCGCACCGGCGTGATCAACCAGTTCCTGCGCTATCTCGACGTCATCAGCGAGCCGCTCGCGCTGGTCCACAACACGTTCGGCACGGTGGTTGCCACCGTGCACATCCTGCTGCCGTTCATGGTGCTGCCGCTCTACGCCACCATGCAGAAGATTCCGAACGATCTGATGCAGGCCGGCGCCAGCCTGGGCGCGAGTCCCTCGCTGACCTTCATGCGCGTGTTCCTGCCGCTGTCGCTGCCGGGCGTGCTCGCGGGCTGCACCATGGTGTTCGTGCTCTGCCTCGGCTTCTACATCACGCCGGAGCTGCTCGGTGGCGGGCGCACGGTGATGGTATCGATGCTGGTAAGCCGCAATGTCGAGCTCTACAACCAGTTCGGCGCCGCGAGCGCGGTCGCCGTGGTGCTGCTCCTATGCGTGCTCGCGATCTTCTTCGTCGTCAGCCGCTTCATCTCGCTCGACCGCGTGCTGGGGCAGAAATGATGCGCGCCTCGCCCGCACGGATCGCCCTCTACGTGATCAGCGCGCTGGTGCTGATCTATCTGATCCTCCCCGTTCTGATCATCGCGCCGATCTCGTTCTCCAGCGCGCGCTTCCTGACCTTCCCGCCGCCGTCCTTCTCGCTGCGCTGGTACCAGCAATATTTCTCAAATCCCGCCTGGATGCAGGCGACACGGGTGACGCTGACGGTCGCGCTCCTCACCGTCGTGATCGCGACCCCGTTCGGGGTGGCTGCTGCCTATGCCATCAGCCAGTCGAAGCTGCGGATCATGCGGCTAATCCACATGGCGCTGCTGCTGCCGCTGGTGGTGCCGATCATCATCACCGCCGTCGGCATCTTCTTCGTCTATGCCAAGGTCGGTCTGGTTGCGACCATGCCCGGCCTCGTGCTGGCGAACGTGATGCTGGGCCTGCCCTATGTCGTGATTTCGGTGCTCGCGGGCCTGCAGAGCTTCGATCCCGCGCAGGAGATGGTGGCGCGCAGCCTCGGCATGAACCGCCTGCGCAGCTTCTTCGCGGTGACGCTGCCGCAGATCAAGTCCAGCGTGGTCGCCGGGGGCATCTTCGCCTTCATCTCGGCGATGGACGAGACCATCGTCGCGCTGTTCATCTCCGGCGGCCAGTACCAGCCGCTGACCAAGCGCATGTTCACCGCGCTGCGGGACGAGATCGATCCGACCATCGCCGCGATCTCGACCTTGATGACGGCGGCCTCATTCATGCTGGTGCTGCTGGCGAGCGCGCGACAGAAGCGGAGCGGGTGAGGACAGCCCACGTCCCCAGGAGATCAAATCACCCGATCGCGAAATCGGCGGCCGTTTCCGCGTGAATTGCGGTCGTGTCGAACGTCTCGACAGACGTGTCGTCCGGGCCGACCAACATGGTGATCTCGGTGCAGCCGAGGATGATGCACTCGGCGCCGTCGGCGACGAGGGCCGCCATCACTTCCTGGTAGCGGCGGCGCGAGGGTGCGGCGACGTTCCCGAGGCACAGCTCGTCGTAGATGATGCGGTTCACCTCGGCGCGCTCGTCCGCGGGAGGAACCAAGACGTCGAGACCGTGCGCGCGCAATCGGTCGATGTAGAAGTCCTCCTCCATCGTGAACTTGGTGCCGAGCAATCCGACCCGCCGATATCCCTTGGCCCGGATCCGCTCGGCCGTCGCATCGCCGATGTGGATGAACGGAACGCTCACGCTCGATATGATCTCGGGCGCCAATTTATGCATCGTGTTCGTGCACAGCACGATCGCCCGCGCGCCGGCGCTTTCGAGCAGCCGCGCGACCTCAGCGAGACTCGCCGCCGCCTCCTGCCAGCGGCCGGCATATTGCATCTGCTTGATCTCCTCGAAATCGTAGGAGTACATCAGAAGCGGGGCCGAATGCAGCTTGCCGATGCGGTCGCGGACCCGCTCGTTGATGAGCTTGTAGTAAAGCGCGGTGCTCTCCCAGCTCATGCCTCCGATCAGGCCGATGGTTTGCATTCCGGTGCTCCAGACGAATTGTTCGGGCCGGATCGTAGACGAAGAACGCGAAGCTCGCCATCTTGGCCGCGGCAAGGCCTGTAGTGCAAACGGCAGGGACGGGCATGACCCCTGCGCAGGCTGCGAGAAGCCTTTCGACCTTGCGCACGCTCTCGGCCTGTCTTAGGCCAGTTCCCGAACAAGTGCGCATCGCCAGAGCTTCGAGGGAGCCGACATGACCATTCGCAACACCCGCACCGGGGGCCAGATCCTGATCGATCAGCTCGTCGCCCAGGGCGTCGAGCGCGTCACCTGCGTGCCGGGTGAGAGCTATCTGGCGGCGCTCGATGCACTGCATGACAGCCCGATCGACGTCGTGATCTGCCGCGCCGAAGGCGGCGGCGATGATGGCGGAGGCCTATGGCAAGCTCACGGGCCGGCCCGGCATCTGCTTCGTCACCCGGGGCCCGGGTGCGACCAATGCCAGCCACGGCGTCCACATCGCGATGCAGGATTCGACGCCGATGATCCTGTTCGTCGGCCAGGTCGATACCGGCATGCGCGAGCGCGAGGCGTTCCAGGAGCTCGACTACAAGGCGGTGTTCGGCTCGATGGCGAAATGGGCGGTCGAGATCGATCGTCCCGACCGCATTCCGGAGCTGGTGGCGCGCGCCTTCCGCGTCGCCATGCAGGGCCGGCCCGGTCCCGTGGTGATCGCGCTGCCGGAGAACATGCTGACCGAGACCGCGGCGGTGGCGGACGCCATGAGGGTCGAGCCCGCCGTGAGCTGGCCGGCGCCGGCCGATATCGAGAGGCTCGGCGCCATGCTGGCCGGGGCCAAGGCGCCACTCGTCATTCTCGGCGGCTCGCGCTGGACCGACGAGGCGACCAAGAGCATCGCGCGGTTCGCCGAGCGGTTCGACCTGCCGGTCGCGACCTCGTTCCGCCGGGCCTCGCTGATCGACGCCGACCATTCGCATTATGCCGGCGACCTCGGCATCGGGCCGAGCCCGGGCCTGAAGGCGCGCATCGACAATGCCGACGTCCTCCTGCTGATCGGCGGCCGCATGTCGGAGATGCCGTCCTCGTCCTATACGCTGCTCGACATTCCCAATCCGAAGCAGAAGCTGATCCATGTGCATCCGGGCTCCGAGGAGCTCGGCCGCATCTATCAGCCTGATCTGGCGATCCAGGCGACGCCGGCCGCCTTCGCTGCCGCCGTCGAGACGCTGAAGCCGTCAGGCACGGTGGCGTGGAAGGGCGAGGCCGCCAAGGCGCACGCCGATTATCTGGCCTGGACCGGGAAGGCGCGCGAGCTGCCGGGCAGGTTCCAGTACGGCGAGGTGATGACCTGGCTGCGCGACCGCCTGCCGAAGGACGCGATCGTCTGCAACGGCGCCGGCAATTATGCCGGCTGGATTCATCGCCATCACCGCTTCCACAGCTTCGCCGCCCAGCTCGCGCCGACCTCGGGCTCGATGGGCTATGGCGTGCCGGCGGGTGTGCTGGCCAAGCGGCAATATCCGGATCGCGTCGTGGTCGCGTTTGCGGGCGACGGCTGCTTCCTGATGAACGGCCAGGAATTCGCAACCGCCGTGCAATATGACGCGCCGCTGATCGTCATCATCATCGACAATGCGCAATACGGCACCATCCGCATGCACCAGGAGCGCGACTATCCCGGCCGCGTCGTCGGCACCCAGCTCAAGAACCCGGACTTTGCGATGTATGCCAAGGCGTTCGGCGGCCATGGCGAGCGCGTCGAGCGGACCGAAGAGTTCGCACCTGCGTTCGAGCGCGCGCTCGCCTCGGGCAAGCCGTCGATCCTCCACTGCATCATCGATCCCAGGGCGATCTCGGTCGGCAAGGACTTTACGCCCGCAGTGAAGGCTTAAAGCGATGCCTGACGGCCGCCACGTCGCCATCATCGGAGCCGGCGCGGTCGGCGTGATCAGCGCCATCGAGGCGCTGCGCGAGGGGCACCGCGTCACGCTGATCGATCCGGGCGAGCCCGGCGGCGAACAGGCGGCGAGCTACGGCAATGCCGGCTGGCTGTCGTCGCATTCGGTGATTCCACCGGCGGAGCCGGGCGTCTGGAGGAAGGTGCCGGGCTATCTGATCGACCCGCTCGGCCCGCTCGCGATCCGCTGGTCTTACTTGCCGAAGGCGCTGCCCTGGCTGATCAGATATCTGCTCTCGGGCTGGACCGCGGCGCGGGTCGAGACCACGGCGTTCGCGCTGCGCGATCTGTTAAAGGACGCGCCGCTGCTGCACAGGAAGCTCGCGGAAGAAGCCGGCGTCCCTGAATTGATCGAGCGCAACGGCGTGATGCACGTGTTCACCTCGCGCGGCAATTTCGACGATGATCTCGGCTGGCGCCTGCGCAGGAAGGTCGGCGTCGAATGGATGGAGCTCAATGCCGACGAGATGCGTCAGCGCGAGCCGGATCTGCATCCGCGCTACACCTTTGGCGTGGTGGTGGAAGAGGCCGGGCGCTGCCGCGATCCCGGCGCGTATGTTGCAGCCCTCGCCAATCATGCGATTGCGAGCGGCGCCAAGCACGTGCGCGCCAAGGCGACCGGGTTGAAGGTCGAGGGCGGCAAGCTCGTCGCTGTTGTCACCGAAACGGGCGAGATCGCTTGCGATGCAGCGGTGGTCGCGGCCGGTGCCCGCTCGAAACAGCTCACCGCATCGGTCGGCGATCCCCTCCCGCTCGAGACCGAGCGCGGCTATCATGTCGTGATCGAGAATCCGGAAGCAGGTCCGCGCAGCTCGATGATGGCCTCCGACGCCAAGATGGTGGTGAACTGGACTAACAAGGGCCTGCGTGCCGCCGGCACGGTCGAGATCGCCGGCCTCGAGGCCGCGCCGAACTGGAAGCGCGCCGAGATCCTGCGCAACCACCTCGTCAGCATGTTCCCGAAATTGCCGAAGGACATTCCGGCCTCGCGGGTCAAGACGTGGTTCGGCCATCGCCCGAGCATGCCGGACGGACGGCCCTGCATCGGCTATTCGCGCGCCTCGCGCGATATCGTCTATGCTTTCGGCCACGGCCATGTCGGCCTGGTCGGCTCGGCCCGCACCGGTCGTCTCGTCGCCCAGCTCGTGAGCGGCAAGGCGCCGGAGATTCCACTCGCGCCGTTCGCGCCCGATCGTTTCCTCTGAGAGCGCACAATGACCAATCCTGGCAACTCCTCCCGCATCGCCCGTGGCGGCAAGGCCATCTACGGCGCGCCGCTCGGCATCCTGATGCTGGAAGCGCGCTTTCCCCGCATTCCCGGCGACATGGGCAACGGCACGACCTGGCCATTCCCGGTGCTCTATCGCGTGGTGAGCGGCGCCTCGCCGGAGAAGGTGGTGCTGAAGGGCGCGGCCGGCCTGTTGCCCGATTTCATCGATGCGGCCAAGGATTTGGTGCGGCTCGGAGCGGAGGCCATCACCACCAATTGCGGCTTCCTCTCGCTGTTCCAGAAGGAGATCGCGGCGGCGGTGGGCGTTCCCGTCGCGACCTCTTCGCTGATGCAGGTGCCGTGGGTGCAGGCGACCCTGCCGCCGGGCAAGCGCGTCGGCCTCGTCACGGTGTCGGGCTCGACCCTGACGCCGGCCCATCTCGAAGGGGCCGGCGTGCCGCTCGACACGCCGCTGGTCGGCACCGAGAACGGCAAGGAGTTCTTCCGCGTCCTGATCAAGGCCGAGAAGGACGACATGGACGTCGCGCAAGCCGAGCGCGACGTGGTCGAGGCAGGCAAGGAGCTCGTCGCCAGGCATCCGGATGTCGGCGCCATCGTGCTCGAATGCACCAACATGCCGCCTTATGCCGCAGCGCTTCAGGCCGAGGTCGGGCTGCCGGTCTACGACATCTATTCCATGATCACCTGGTTTCACGCGGGCTTGCGCCCGCGCGTCTTTGCGTGAACGCGTCCGTGAGATCGTCACAAGTTGCAGGAGTGAACCCATGAAACTATCCGGCAAGGTCGCGGCCATCACCGGCGCGGCGCGCGGCATCGGCAAGGCCTGCGCGAAGAGATTTTTGGACGACGGCGTTAAGGTCGTCATCTCGGATGTCGATGCCGAGGGCCTCGCTGCGACGGCCGCCGAGCTCGCCCGGCCGGATGCGCTGCGCACGATCGTGGGCAACGTCGCCAAGCGCGCGGACGTGGATCAGCTGGTCGCGACCGCCGTGAAGGAGTTCGGCGGGCTCGACATCATGGTCAACAATGCCGGCGTCGCCCGCAACCGCGACATCCTCGACATCACCGAAGAGGAATTCGACGAGATCATCGGCATCAATCTGAAGGGCGCGTTCTTCGGCGTGCAGGCGGCGGCGAGGCAAATGATCGCGCAAGGCGGCGGCGGGGTCGTCATCAACATGTCCTCGGTGAACGCGCTGCTGGCGATCCCTTCGCTTGCGACCTACGCGATGTCGAAGGGCGGCATGAAGCAGCTGACCTCCGTCGCCGCCGTCGCGCTCGCCCCGCACAACATCCGCGTCGTCGCGGTCGGGCCGGGCACGATCCTGACCGACATGGTGGCCTCGTCGATCTACACCTCGGAAGACGCCCGCAAGACCGTGCTGTCACGCACGCCGGCGGGCCGCGGCGGCGAGCCGAGCGAGGTGGCGTCCGTCGTTGCGTTCCTTGCCAGCGACGATGCGTCCTACATCACCGGGCAGACGATCTATCCGGATGGCGGCCGGTTGGTCCTGAACTACACGGTGCCGGTGAGGGAGACGTAGGGGGCGGTCACTCCGCCGCAACCGTTATCCCGTGGCCCAGCCGCTTGGAGATGCCCCCCGCACAGTCGCGCAGCGCGTGCGCGATCGGGCTGTCCCAGCGGGCATCAAAGGTGCCTTCCGGGCCCATCGCGGTGATGACCAGCGCGACGTGGCCGGAATGATCGAACACCGGCGCGGAGAACGCGTTGACGCCGGGGAGGGGATCGCCGAGCGCACGGGCGAGGCCGTGCTTGCGCACCTCGGTCAGCATCTCGGCGACCTTGGCCCCCTTCACGGCGCGCTTCGGATTGTAGCCGACGCCATGGCGGTCGAGGCCGCTGTCGAGCGCGGCGCTGATCGTCTTCTCCGGCAGGAACGCCGCGAAGGCGCGGCCGGTCGCGGTCTCCAGCAGCGCCATCACCGAGCCGACGCGCATCACGATGTGCACGGGCTGGGCCGGCTCTTCGAGCTGCACCACGGTCGGCCCGTGCGTGCCCCAGACCGCGAGCGAGACGGCGTGGCCGATCTGGCTCGCGAGGCCCGCGATCTTCGGACGCGCGATGCGCACGCCGGAGAGGCGGCGCAGGCTGATCAGGCCGAGCTCCAGCGCCAGCGCGCCGATCTCGTAGCGGCCGGTGCTCTCGTCCTGCTCGATCAGCCCGATGCGGGAGAAGCTGGCGAGATAGGGATGCGCCTTGGCCGGCGACATGCCGGCCTCGCGGGCGAGATCGCGCAGCATCATCGGTTCGCCGCTCTTTGCGAGCGCGCGAAGCAATTCTCCGCCGACCTCGATCGACTGGATGCCGCGGCTCTCTCTCTTCATGCGCCTCCTGGCGTGATTAAGCCGCGTCGCGCTTGGCGGCGCTGTCGGCAAGATGTCGGCCGGCAATGTAGCCGAAGGTCAGCGCCGGCCCAAGCGTGATGCCGGCGCCGGGATAGTTGCCGCCCATGATGCTCGCCATGTCGTTGCCGGCGGCATAGAGGCCTGGAATCACCCGGCCCTCGGCATCGAGCGCCCGCGCATTCGCGTCGGTGACGATGCCGGCATAGGTGCCGAGATCGCCGATCACCATCTTGATGGCGTAGAACGGCCCGTTCTCGATCGGTGCGACACAGGGGTTCGGGCCGTGCAGCGCATCGCCCTGGTAGCGGTTATAGGCCTTCGAGCCCTTGCCGAAGGCGGCATCCTGTCCCAGCGGCGCCGTCACGTTGAACTGCCTGACCGTCTCGACGAACGCCTTGGCGTCAATGCCGGCTTTCGCCGCCAGCGCTTCCAGCGTGTCGCCGCGCATGAGATAGCCGGTCTTCAAATGCCGACCCAGCGGCATCGGGAAGGGCGGCACGCATCCGAGGCCGTATGTCCGCAACGTCTTGTGGTCGCAGACCAGGAAAGCGGCGATCTCCTCGCCGGGCTTGGCCGCCTTGATCATGGCCTGGACGAAGTCGTGATAGGAATTGCCTTCATTGGCAAAACGCCTGCCGTCGCGCATCACCGCGATCACGCCGGGCTTGGCGCGGTCGATGAAGTGCGGCATCACGCCTTTGGAGCCGTCCTTGCGCGTGGTCAACGACACCGGCACCCAGGCCGCCGCGTTCGGCAGGCGATCCTCGATACGGCCGCCGGCGCCTTCCGCAAGGCGCAGGCCGTCGCCGGTGTTGCCGGTTGGCCCTGGCGAATAATGCTCAACGCCGGTCGGAGCGTGCGGGAACATCTGCTTGCGCCGCTCGACGTCATGCGGAAAGCCGCCGCAGGCGAGCACGACGCCCTGCCGTGCACGAACGCGCACCTCGCGTCCCTCGCGCGAGACGATGGCGCCGGTCACGGTGCCGTTCTCGACCGTCAGCTCCCGCACCGGCGAGGACAGCCACATCGGAATCTTCAGGTCGAGCGCGGACTTTGCCAGGCGCCCGGCGAGGGCATTGCCATTGGTGAGCGTCATGCCGCGGCCATGGCGCAGCACATCCATGAGATGCCGCGACAGGCGCTTGGCGACATAGACCGCCGAGGTCAGCGACTTCGTCACGCGCATGAAGTGGATGATCTCCTTGCCGGAGCCTAACATCATGCCGAACACGGTGAGCTCGGGCAGCGGCATGCCGAGCGATTTGATGAGATCGCCGAGCTCGCGGCCGTCGAACGGGCGCGTCACCATGGAGCGGCCGCCCTGGGCGCCGCCGGGCGCTTCGGCGTGGTAATCGGGAAACACCAGCGGCATGTCGAAGCGCAGCGCGGTCTTGGTGGTGAAGAAATCGACAGCTTCAGGGCCGGCGCTCAGAAAGGCATCGACGCGTGCTGCGTCGTAATTGTTGCCGGCCTCGTGCCGCAAATACGTGCGGGCCTGCTCCGGCGTCTCTTCGATGCCGTAGGCTTTCGCCAGCGAGGTGCCGGGGATCCAGAGCCAGCCGCCGGAGCGGGCCGTGGTGCCGCCGAAGCGCGGCTCCTTCTCGACGATCAGCACGTTGAGCCCGCGATAACGCGCGGTGATCGCGGCCGACATGCCGGAGCAACCCGATCCGGCCACAAGCACGTCGCACTCGTAGGTCTCCGTGGCGCCATGCTCGTTGCCAGCCATATCGGGCCTCACTTCTTCAGGAGCGGACATTTGGACTCGGAGACCGGACGGAAGGCGTCCTCGCCCTTCACGGTCTTGACGATGTCCAGATAATCCCACGGCTCCTTGGACTGCTCGGGGGTCTTCACCTTGGCGAGATACATATCGCGGATGACACGACCGTCCTCGCGCAACTTGCCGCCATGGACGAATGTATCCTCGATCGGCAGCTCGCGCATCTTGGCCATCACCTTGGCGGAATCGTCGGTGCCGGCGGCCTTGATCGCCTTGAGATAATGCAGCACCGCGCCGTAGACCCCGGTCTGGATCATGGTCGGCATCACCTTGGTGCGCTCGTAGAACTTCTTCGACCAGGCGCGGGTGGCCTCGTCCATGGCCCAGTAGGACGCCGTGGTCATATAGGTGCCCTGCGCGGCCTTCAGGCCGATGGCGTGCACGTCGGTGTCGAACATCAAGAGGCCGACCAGCTTCTGGCCGCCCTGGACCAGGCCGAATTCGCCGGATTGCTTGATGGCGTTGTCGGTGTCCTGGCCGGCATTGGCGAAGGCGACCACGTCGGATTTCGAGCTCTGCGCCTGCAGCGCGAAGGAGGAGAAATCGGCGGTGTTGGTTGGATGTTTGACGCCGCCGAGCACCTTGCCGCCCATCTCGTTGATGAAACGCGTGGCATCCTTCTCGAGCTGTTGGCCGAAAGCATAATCGGCCGTGATGAAGTACCAGGACTTGCCGCCTTCCTTGATCACGGCGGAGGCCGTCACCTTGGAGAGCGCATAGGTGTCGTAGGTGAAATGCACGGTGTTCGGGCTGCACAGCTCGTCGGTCAGCGAGCTCGCGCCGGGGCCGGAGAGCAGGGCAACCTTGCCGCGCTCGCGCACCATGTTGTGCACGGCGATGGCGATGCCGGAATTGGGAATGTCGACGACAGCGTCGACCTTGCTGTTGTCGAACCAGCCGCGGACGATCTGCACGCCGACATCGGTCTTCATCTGGTGGTCGGCGCTGATGATCTCGATCGGCTTGCCGAGCACGGTCGGCCCGAATTCCTCCACGGCCATCTTGGCGGCCTCGACCGAGCCCGGCCCAGAGTTGTCGCGGCCCCAGCTCGACAGATCCGTCAGCACGCCGATCCGCACCGCGTCGTCGGACACTTGCGCGCTGGCACCTGTGGTCATGGCAGCCGAAGTCATGGCCGCGAGCGCGGCGCAGGCCAGAAGCCCTCTCATCGTCGTTTCCTCTCTTCTTGGCCGCTTGGCGCGGCAGGGTTGTTATGGAGGTAAATTAGATAATAGCAAATTAGTTTGTCAATGGCGAACAACGGCTGTCGGGCCGGTTCCACGATGGCCGGGTGATGCCGCGTAAGGAGCGCTCCTGCCTCAACACCCGTCATTGCGAGCGAAGCGAAGCAATCCAGAGTCTTTCCGCGGAGGCGGTCTGGATTGCTTCGTCGCAAGGGCTCCTCGCAATGACGGGTGTTGCGCACCTGCGCACAAAATCCCGCGCCCGTTATCCTGTGAGAGACAACACCTCCACAGATTGCAACCACCACAACGTTTGGCCATGATGCCGTCCGGAATCCTTTGGGGCAGGGCATGACGGCAGCAACGGGGGTCTCCGCTTCCGCGGAGAGATCGACGACGGCGCATGTGGTATGGGCGAGTGCGCTTGGCACCGCGATCGAGTGGTACGATTTCCTGATCTACGGCACGGCGGCGGCGCTGGTCTTCAACAAGCTGTTCTTCCCGAGCTTCGATCCCGTCGTCGGCACGCTCGCGGCATTCTCGACCTATGCGGTCGGCTTCGTCGCGCGGCCGATCGGCGGCGCCATGATCGGGCATTACGGCGACCGGCTCGGCCGCAAGACCATGCTGGTTGCGACCATGATCGCGATGGGGCTCGGCACCTTCCTGATCGGGTGCCTGCCGACCTACGATCAGATCGGCGTCTGGGCGCCGATCCTCCTCGTGATCCTGCGTTTCGTTCAGGGCATCGGGCTCGGGGGCGAGTGGAGCGGCGCGGTCGTGATGGTGATCGAGCACGCCGGCAATCGCCGCGGCTTCTACGGCAGCCTGGTGCAGGTCGGCTTTCCCGTCGGCGTCGCCGCCTCCACCGGCATTTTCGCCCTGATGACGAAGCTGCCCGAGGCGGACTTCCTCAGCTGGGGCTGGCGCGTGCCGTTCCTGATCAGCATTCTGCTGGTCGGCGTCGGCTTCCTCGTGCGGCTCAAGCTGGCGGAGACACCTCACTTCAAGGAGATCGTCGAGCGCAAGGAGGTGCTGGCGCAGCCGGCCCTCGAAGTGCTGCGCCGCGACTGGCGCAGCTTTCTGCTGGCGATCGGCATCACGGTGTCGGAGGTCGGGCTCGCTTATCTCCTCACCGTGTTCACGGTGGTTTACGCGACAACCAGGCTCGGCCTGCCCCGGCAGGTGATCCTGGATGCCGTGGTCTATGCCGCGATCGTCGAGTTTGCGACGCTGCCGCTGGCCGGCTGGCTGTCCGACATCTTCGGACGCAAGGCGCTGTATCTGGCCGGCGGCGTCTTCTCGGTGGCGCTGGCGTTTCCGCTGTTCTGGTTCCTCGACACCAGGGAGCCGGCGCTGATCACGCTCGCGCTCGTCGTCACAATGACGCTCACCCATGCGCTGCTGTTCGGGCCGAAGGCCGCGTTCATGCCGGAGCTGTTTCGCACCCAGGTGCGCTACAGCGGCGCCTCGCTCGGCGCCAACGTCGCGGCAGCGCTCAGCGGCGGCTTCTCGCCGCTGATCGCGGCTGCGCTACTGGCATGGGCCGGCTCGTACTGGGCGGTGTCGGTCTACATCGTCGCGCTGTCGGTCATTACGATCATCGCGACGCTGCTGGCGCCGGAGACGGCACGGGGAGCGCTGAGATCCTGAGGATCAGCCCGGCGGGCCGGGGGCCTGGCGGCTCGAAAAATTTTTTGGGCCGGCCCCTTGAAACCGGTTTCCGGCCTTCTAAGTCGTTTTTCGCCGCGAGAGCGGTGTGCCGGGTGCCAAATCGGGCCCGGCACGGGCGCCGGGCAGGTCGTTTCAGACCCGTCTGAAATCCCCGCCTTGCGCTCCTTCGTATCCATCTTGCTCTTTGGAGGACTTGGTTATGAGGACCAGTTTCGACTTCGCGCCCCTGTGGCGTTCCACCATCGGCTTCGACCACCTGGCCGACCTCGTCGACAGTACGCTGCGCCAGGCGACCGAGGACAATTATCCGCCCTACAACATCGAGCGCTCCGGCGAAGACCATTACCGGATCAGCCTTGCGGTGGCAGGCTTCGGCGCCAGCGACATCACCGTGACGGCCGAACAGAACGCGCTCACCATCGAGGGCAGGAAGCCCGAGACGGCCGCGCGGGAATATTTGTATCAAGGCATCGCCGCGCGTCCGTTCCGGCGCGTGTTCAACCTCGCCGATTACGTCCAGGTGAAGCAGGCCTCGTTCCAGGACGGGCTCCTGATCATCGACCTCGTCCGCGAGGTTCCGGAAGCCATGAAGCCGCGCCGCATTCCGATCGCGGGCGGCGCTCCTGCGGCATCGCAGATCGAGCAGAAGAAAGCAGCCTGAGCGCTCGATCGAAGCGGTTAACGGAACGCGGCGCGCGCGTGCGCGGGCCGCGCTTTCCGATGCATGAAGGAGGGTACCATGGCTTTTCGTGATCTCATTCCCTGGTCGAAAAACCAGGAGCTTGCGCCGACGCGCGACACTTTCGATCCGTTCCTGACGCTTCACCGCGAGATGAACCGTCTGTTCGACGATGTCTTCCGCGGCTTCGGGGCGACCGGCCTGTCGCCGCTGATGGAAGGCCGCTTCGGCTGGCCGAAGGTCGAGCTCAGCGAGACCGACAAGACGCTGGCCGTTTCGGCCGAGCTCCCCGGCCTGACCGAGAAGGACGTTCAGGTCGAGATCGCCAATGGCGTCCTCACCGTCCGTGGCGAGAAGAAAGCCGAGCGCGGCGGCGAAGGCAGGTTCTTCACCGAGCGCTATTACGGCGCCTTCGAACGGCAGATTCCGCTGGAGGGTGTCGAGGAGGACAAGGCCGAGGCGTCGTTCAAGAACGGCGTCCTGACCGTGTCGCTGCCGAAATCGGAGAAGGCGCGCGAAGGCGTCAAGCGCATCGCGATCAATACGCATTAACATCAAGCGGGACGGCGGCGATTGGCGCCGCCGTCTCATCGCCAACGAGCCGTCCCCCTGGAAAGGAGCATGTGGGAGACTTAACCGATGACCAACGTCAACAGAAGTTCCGGCACTCTCAATCCGCTGTTTCATCCTGCCGCCCACTACGACTCGCCTGCCGACGTCCTGAATGCCGAGGAGCTCTCGTCGCCCGAGAAGCGCATCATCCTGTCGTCCTGGGCATCGGACATGTACGCGGTCGAATCCCATCCCGCCTTGCGCGAGATTCCCGGCATGAGCCACACGGTCCGGCTCGCCGACATTCTGGCCGCCTTGCGCAAGCTCGACGGTGACAACGACAATGACGACCCGCCGCGGGGCGGCGGCGTGCCGATGCGGTTGCGGCGGCCATGGGCCGCCGCCGAAGGGCAGGCGGCATGATGGTCACGCCGGCCGTCCTCGCCCTCGTGCTGCTCGGCCAGGCGACGGCAGCCTGGACCGTCCCGCTTCTGGCTCTGCACGGCTGGATCGTCGCATCAGGCGACGAAGGCTGAAGCACCGAGGTTTCGACTATCCCCCAACACAACGCGGCAGGGTGACGATGATGAATGCTGTGCGTCTGCTGTTCCTGGCCTTGCTGATGCTGGCGCTGACGGCGTCGCAGCCTGCCGCCGGCCAGATTCCGGATCCGAAGACGGGCGGCCCGCTGCCGACCCTGGCGCCGCTGGTGCGCCAGGTGACGCCCGCGGTGGTCAACATCTCCGTGCACGGCCGCGTGCGCGAGGACAACCCGCTCTATCGCGATCCGCTGTTTCGCGAATTCTTCGACGTTCCCCGGCAGATCGAGAAGGAGGTCAATGCGACCGGCTCCGGGGTCATCGTCGACGCCCAGCGCGGCTATGTGCTGACCAACAATCACGTGGTCGAGGGCACCTCCGCCGTTCAGATCACCACCAAGGACGGCCGGCAGTTCTCGGCCAAGGTCATCGGCCGCGATCCGCCCACGGACGTCGCGGTGCTCCAGGTCCAGAACCCGGTCGGGCTCAAGGCGCTTGCCTTCGGCGATAGCGATGGGCTCGATGTCGGCGACTTCGTGCTCGCGATCGGCAATCCCTTCGGCCTCGGCCAGACCGTGACCTCGGGGCTCGTCAGCGCGCTGGGCCGCACCGGGCTCGGCAAGCAGGGTTATGAGGATTTCATCCAGACCGACGCGGCGATCAATCCCGGCAATTCCGGCGGCGCGCTGGTCAGCCTGCGCGGCGAGCTCGTCGGCATCAACTCGGCGATCATCTCGCCGGCGGGCGGCAATGTCGGCATCGGCTTTGCCATCCCGGTCAACATGGCGCGCAAGGTGATGGAGCAGATCATCGTGAGCGGTCGCGTCGAGCGCGGCCGCATCGGCATTTCGCTGAAGGACCTGCATCCGTCGGTCAACAAGGGATTGAACCAGGGCGCCGTCATCGCCGAGATCGCGTCGGATTCGCCCGCAGAGAAGGCGGGCCTGCGCAAGGGCGACATCGTCACCGGCGCCGACGACCGCCCGATCCGCACTGCCGCCCAGCTCCGCAACACGATCGGCCTGGCACGGATCGGCGAGGACGTGAAGCTCACGCTGCTGCGCAACGGTGCGCCGTTCACCGCCACGGTGCGCGTGGCGCCCGCAGCCGCGCCGAGCAGCGCGCTCGCAGGCCCCAATCGCCTCGTGCGCTGAAACGGATGCGGGGACGAACCGCGGAAGCGGTTCGTCCTGTGATGGCGGGGCTATCGTATTTGAATTTTGCAGAGGTCGTCATGCCCGGGCTTGTCCCGGGCATCCACGTTCTTTGTGCTGCGTGGAAAGGCGTGGATGGCCGGGACAAGCCCGGCCATGACGTTGTCGAGATAGTCGGTGCCCGGAGCCACATCTCAATGCGATTGCCCTGGGGTGTCGGCGCGCGTGACCTCCCAACTCAGGCCGCGCGGTGATCCCATTCGCCTTGCAGGTCCCGGATCAGCCGCCGCTCGCGTTCGATGCGCTGGCGATAGAGCTCGCGCTCATGCTCGCTCTTGGCGCTGGCGAGAAGCAGCTCGTAATGGCCGATGACCTTCTCGCTGCCGCGGATGAGCAGGTCGCGCTGGCTGTTCATTGCGCCATCCCCAATGCGCCAGCAGACACTTCGGGGGCACGGAATCCGACGGGGAAGGTCGCTGCGGTCAGGCCATCGAGCGCCGATCGCTCTTCGGCGAGGCGTCTCTCGATGAACTGGCGCTCCAGCTGCGACAGCCTGGTCTTCAGCAGGCGCCGGTAGCGGTGGATGTTGTTGCGGTGCGCACGAATGCGGGCCAGATTCTCATCGAGCATCGTCGTCTCTCCAGACGGTCGCGTTAGATCCTTTGGTTTTTTCGAGGATGAGAAGGTCTCTTCTCGGCGAAAAAAATATTCAGCGGATGAGCGGTGTCAAGATGTCCGCGCGATTGCCTTTTGTTGGCCGGCAAGCGAACCTCGTGTGGCCATATTTGAGCAGGAGTGATCTGTCGCCAAGGGAGGCGCTCCGATGACCAAGGCACTGATCACTGCTGTCGCAATGCTCGTCTGCGTGCCCGCGGGCGCGCTCGCGCAGGAGCGCGCGGGCGATGCGGCGCTCGGCGCGGTCTCGGGTGCGGTGGTGCTGGGGCCGGTCGGTGCAGTCGCCGGCGCCTTGATCGGCTACACGGCCGGACCGTCGATCGCGCGTTCCTGGGGCCTGAGAGGCTCGCACTCGGCACGGCACCGGCCGCCGCCGCGTCGCGCCGCCGCGACCGGCAGCCCGCCGCGCACGCGCGAGGCGATGGCCGCCAACGGCCAGATGAGAGCTGCCGGCAATCCGGCTCCGCCGGTCCAGGCTCCGCCGGTTCAAGCCGCCCCTGCCGCGCCGGCGTATTCCCCGGCACCGCCCGTTCAGGGGTTCGACTGAGGCCGGCAGCTTCGGGCTGCAGTCTATAGCGCGATGGTTTTGGTTTGAATCGACTGCCGCGGGCCGGTCACCTCTCCCGCAAGCGGGAGAGGGAGCGCACCTCCTCCTTGCAGCATTGAATCTCATTTCGCTTTAGCTGACGCGGCTTGCGTCCCGCTCGAGGCTTCGCCGAGAATCTTCATCGCCGCGCGAAGGTGCGGCTTGTCGATCATCTGACCGTCGAGCCGCAGCGTGCCGGAATTGGGATTGCTCGCGAACGCCGCGATCACCTTCTCCGCCCAGCCGCGCTCGGCCTCCGTCGGCGCGAAGGCCGCGTTGACGATGTCGACATGCTTGGGGTGGATCAGGGCCTTGGCCGAAAAACCGTCGCGGCGCGCGGCGCGCGTCTCCTGCTCGAGGCCGGCGAGATTGTCGATGTCGGTGTAAACGGTATCGATCGGGGCGACCTCGGCGGCGGCCGCCGCCATCAGGCAGAGATCGCGCGCGAGGCGATAGGGGCTGTGGAACACGCCGCCGCTCGCCTTCTCGGTAGCACCGAGCGAAGCCGACAGGTCTTCCGCGCCCCACATCAACCCGGCGAGGCGAGGGGAGCAGCCCTTGTAGCTGCCGAGTCCGAAGATCGAGCCGGCGGTCTCCGTCGCGACGCAGACGATGCGGGTCGCGCCGATCGCGATGCCGGAGGCGGCTTCCAAAGCTTCGAGCCAGGTCGCGACCTGACGCACGTCGTCGCCGCCTTGCGATTTCGGTAGCACGATGCCGTCGGGCCTGCCCGGCATGATCGCGGCGAGATCGGCCAGCGTCGTGCCGGTGTCGAGCGCGTTGACGCGGACGTAGAGCTGATGCGGGCCGGGGCGGCCCTTCAGCATCGAGAGCGTCAGCTCACGCGCCTCCGCCTTCTTCTCGGTGACGACGGAATCCTCGAGATCGATGATCAGCGCGTCGGCCTTGCCTTCGCTCGCCTTCTCGAATTTACGCGGGGAATCCCCCGGCACGAACAGCATCGAACGCATCAGACCGGCCTCTTGTGCATCATCGCCATGCGGCGGCATTTGCCGACGATCTCGTCGTTCTGGTTGAGCGCGTGGTGCTCGAACTCGACGATGCCGGCCTTGGGCCGCGATCTGGAGTCCCGCACAGAGAGCACCTTTGTCGTGGCCCGCAAGGTGTCGCCATGGAAGACCGGCTTTGGAAAGGTGACGTCGGTCATGCCGAGATTGGCGACGGTGGTGCCCAGGGTCGTATCATAGACCGTCATGCCGATCATGATGCCGAGCGTGTAAAGGCTGTTGAAAATGCGTTGGCCGAACTCGGTCTTCTCGGCGAAATGCGCGTCGATGTGCAGCGGCTGCGGATTGAGCGTCAGCAGGCTGAATAGGGTGTTGTCCATCTCCGTGACGGTCCGGGTCAAGGGATGCCTGAACTCCTGGCCCACGGAAAAATCCTCGAAATAAAGTCCGGCCATCGCGGTTTCCTCCTCACGAAATAACGGCGCGCGCGTCACGTCGCGCCGCATGACGCCATGCATGGTTGGCACACTTCGCAGGCAAATTCACGTATCTGCCTGTGGTTTTTCGAGCTAAAGAACGCTTGGCGAAGGGAGATCAAGACCATGGATTTCGCGCTCACCGATCAGCAGGAAGCCATTCGCGACGCCATCGCCAAGATCTGCGAAGGCTTTCCCGACGCCTATTGGCTGAAGAAGGACCACGACGGCGGCTTCCCGCACGACTTCCACAAGGCCTTGGCGGATGCCGGCTGGCTCGGCATCTGCGTGCCCGAGGAATATGGCGGCTCCGGCCTCGGCATCACGGAAGCCGCGATCATGATGCGCACCATCGCCGAGTCGGGCGCCGGCATGTCCGGTGCCTCGGCGGTGCATATCAACGTGTTCGGGCTCAACCCCGTCGTCGTGTTCGGGACCGAGGAGCAGCGCAGGCGCATGCTGCCGCCGATGGTCGAGGGCCGCGAGAAGGCGTGCTTCGCCGTCACCGAGCCGAACACCGGCCTCAACACCACCCAGCTCAAGACCCGCGCGGTCGCCAAGAACGACCGCTACATCGTCAACGGCCAGAAGGTGTGGATCTCGACCGCGCAGGTCGCGCACAAGATCCTGCTGCTGGCGCGCACCACGCCGCTGGAGGAGGTACGCTCGCCGACCCACGGGCTCAGCCTGTTCTACACCGATTTCGACCGCAACAAAATCAAGGTCCACGAGATCGAGAAGATGGGCCGCAAGATCGTCGATTCCAACGAGCTGTTCTTCGAGGACTTCGAGATCCCGATGGAGGACCGCATCGGCGAGGAGGGCAAAGGCTTCGAGTACATCCTCGAAGGCATGAACCCGGAGCGCATCCTGATTGCGGCGGAAGCCGTCGGCCTCGGCAAGCTCGCGCTGTCGCGCGCGACCGAATACGCCAAGACGCGAATCGTGTTCAACCGCCCGATCGGCAAGAACCAGGGCATTCAGCATCCGCTTGCGGTGAACTGGGTCGAGCTCGAGGCGGCCTGGTTGATGGTGATGTCGGCGGCCTGGCAATACGACAAGGGCATGCCCTGCGGCGCCGCGGCCAATGCGGCAAAGTATCTTGCGGGGGAAGCGGGCTTCTCGGCCTGCGAGCAGGCGGTGATGACCCATGGCGGCTTCGGCTACGCCAAGGAATTCCACGTCGAGCGCTATTTGCGCGAGGTGCTGATCCCGCGCATCGCGCCGGTCAGCCCGCAGCTCGCGCTCAGCTTCATCGCGGAAAAGGTGCTGGGGCTCGCCAAATCGTACTGAACAAGTCGCACTGAACGGGTCTATTCGGCGGCGATCCGCTCCATCGCCATGGCGCGAAGCCTGGCGCGCTGGATCTTCACGCCGTTGGCACTGTCGGTGACGGGGAAGGCGTCCACGACATAGATCCGCGCCGGCACCTTGTAGCCGGCGAGCCGCTCGCGCAGACGCGCGATCAGCGTCTCCTGCATCGGCGGCTCCGTTGTCGGGATCACGAAGGCGACGCAGCGCGCCTGGCCCTTGAGATCGACCGCGACGACCTGGGCGTCGGCGACACCTGTGCAGGATTTGAGCTCGTCCTCGATCTCGCCGGGCGCGACCAGGAAGCCGCCGAGCCGCATCGCATCGCCGGCGCGGGTCTCGTAGACGAAGGAGCCGTCGCCGCGCAGCCGGCCGATGTCGCCGGTGCGGAAGAAGCCGTCGGCGGTGATCGCCTCGGCCGTCGCCTCCGGGTTGTTGAAATAGCCGAGGAAGCGCGAGGGCGCGCTGATCTCGATCTCGCCGGAGACGCCGCTGGCCGCAAGTTCTCCGGTCTCGACATCGCGCACGCGGACTTTCGCCTCCGGCGACATCGGCCAGCCGCCACCCTCGATCCGATCGGCGAAGGCATCACTGGGGCGGCCGATCGAGAACAGCGCCTGCACCTCGCTCGAACCGTAGAGGCCGAACAGCTTCAGGCCGCGCGCTTCGGCCTCCGCGGCCAGCTCGCGCCAGCCGGGCTGGAACGCGGCGAAGCCGCAGATTTCGAGATGCGGAAACGGGCGCGGCGCATCGGTGATGGCGAGGATGCGCCGGAACATCTCGTCCGAGCCGAAGGAATGCGTGATCCGTCGCGTGCTGAGGATCTGCAGCGCCGACGCTGCGTCGAAGGCATCGAGCACATGAATGGTCGCTCCGCTCGCGATGAAACCGAGCAGGCTCGTCATGCCGAAGGTGCCGCAGAACGGCAGCATGGCCAGCAGCGAATGACGGTGGGAATCGAGCTGGAGCGCGTCGGCGACGGAGGCGGCATGCGTCGCCAGCGTCGCTTGCGAATGCGCGACCAGCTTCGGCCCCTTGGTCGTGCCCGACGTCGTGTAGAGCAGCACGGGCAGGTCGACGTCATCCTGGGACGGCAGAGCTGGCGGGTAAGGCGTCTCGAACGCATCGAACCGCACGCAGGGCCAGCGTGCCGGGATCGCGTTCGCGCCGACCACGGCAAGCCGTTGCAGCGCGGGCACCTCGGCCCCGGCGACATCGGCGAGGATGGCGGCAAAATCGATGGCGCGGAATGCCGCCTCGACCACCATGAGCTTCGCGCCTGACAGCTTGAGCAGGTGCGCGACGTCCGCGCTGCGGTAGCGCGTATTGACCGCGGCGACGACCGCACCGAGCCGTGCGGCGGCGAACAGCAGCGTCAGCCATTCAACCCGGTTGACCAGCCAGACCGCGACGACGTCGCCTTTGCCGATGCCTTGCGCGGCAAGCCAGGCGGCGGTCTGCTCGACCTTTAGCGAGAATTCCGCGCGCGAGACGGCCGTGCCGTCGAATACCAGGGCAGGGTCGGCGGCGGTCTCGGTCCGGAGCAGCGATTGCAGCGAAAAATCGTTGGCACTCATGGCCATCGGACTAACCCGGTCGCGCCAACCTGTCTACTTGGTGCCGAACATCCGGTCGCCGGCATCGCCGAGGCCCGGCACGATGTAGCCGTGGTCGTTGAGCCGCTCGTCGATCGCGGCAGTCCAGATCGGCACGTCGGGGTGCTCGCTCTGGAACTGGGCGATGCCCTCGGGGGCGGCCAGCAGGCAGACGAAGCGGATGTCCCGGGCGCCGCGCGCCTTGAGCAGGGTGGCGCCGGCGCAGGCGGAATTGCCGGTCGCCAGCATCGGGTCCATCAGGATCACGGTGCGGTCGGACAGGTCCTGCGGCGCCTTGAAGTAATATTCCACGGCCTGCAACGTTTCGGGGTCGCGGTAGAGCCCGATATGGGCGATGCGCGCCGAGGGCATCAGCGCCAGCATGCCGTCGAGGAAGCCGACGCCGGCGCGCAGGATCGGCGCCAGCGTGAGCTTCTTGCCGGCGATCTTCGGGGCCTGCATGGCCGCAATCGGCGTCTCGATCTCGACCAGCTCCAGCGGCAGGTCGCGCGTCACCTCGTAGCCGAGCAGCATCCCGATCTCGTTCAGGATCTCGCGAAAGCTCTTGGTCGAGCGGTCCTTCTCCCGCATCAGGGAGAGCTTGTGCTGGACCAGGGGGTGGGCGACGACGTTGACTTTGCCAGTGCTCATGAAATCGCTCTACACGGTTCCGTGAAACTGCGCCAGATCGGACGGGCTTTTTCCGCGGGACAGCCGGCCTCACGCCGCGCTGCGGCGGGCTAGCCGTCAGAGGCTGGGCTCGCGCTGACGCGTATGCCGAGCAGCAACGCGCCCATCAATGCGATCAGGATGACGATCTTGAGTTCGACCATGTCCGTTATCTCACACGGCTTCCCAGACGCCGCTTCAGCCCGTCCAGCCATCGTGCTGCCAGCGCGACCAGCGGATTGCCCTGGTTCGCGACATCGAGCTCGAAGGTTCGGGTCGGAAACACCAGCGCGCATCGTACCGGTGCGCTCTGCCGTCGCGCGAACTCGATCGCGGAACTCCTGAACAGAAAGAGCCCACCGGCGCGCCCCCTCGACTCGCGGGCGACCCAGAGCCGGGCCCGGTTGCGTCCGATGAAGAAAGCGGGAATGGCGGCACTGACGACGTCAGGGTCGAGCGGCTTGAGTCTCGCCGCCGCGCCGATTTCAGCCGTCGCCCTTCGCGACTTCGGCATGCGGTGTGCGGCTTGAAGGGCGATCGCGGCCATGGCGGCCTCCTCACACATCTGCAAGGTCATGACGTCTGCCCGCGTCGGTCAGGCCGGGAGATGCCAGATATGGATTGCGGTTCTCAGCGCGATCAGCGCGGTGAGCACGCTGCCCATCGCGAGCAGGCCGAGCGCCTGGAGCGCGATACGCTTGAGCTGGG
This sequence comes from Bradyrhizobium sp. USDA3516, assembly GCF_057651995.1. NCBI lineage: Bacteria > Pseudomonadati > Pseudomonadota > Alphaproteobacteria > Hyphomicrobiales > Nitrobacteraceae > Bradyrhizobium > Bradyrhizobium sp. USDA3516. The sequence goes on from NZ_JBYGYN010000011.1 coordinate 103,567, forward strand.
CCTTGCGCGCATCGGAGATGCGCACCGGGCGTTCAGCGAGAGGCCGGCCAAGGTCATGTGTCAGGATCGACATTTTGGAGTCCTCATTCCTGGTGCGGCGAGACGGCCCGCGCCAATCTGTCGTTCATGATGTCGATCGCCGCGTAAGATTGCGAGATGAGCGCCGGCATGCCCGCATAGGAATGTCATAGGGATGCCGATCCTCGCGCCGGCAGCCCTCTGAAGAGATCGGGCGTCCGCCTCGGCCGGGCGGCCCGCGACGGTGGGGGATCCGAATGCGCGATCCCCGCCGCGGCAGCAAAGGCGTGGCGCAGCCGCGGCGCCTCGATCTGCTTGCAGAAGCCGGCCAGAATGTCCGCCGCGTTCTGTAGCTGGCCGCTGATGGCCGCGCAGAGCTGCGCGCTGGTTCGCCTGAAGAAGTGGAACGTTTCCTCGCCGGCCGAGCGCCCCCTGAGGCGATCGAGCTCAGAGGCGAGTGCGGCGACGTTGAGCCTGTCGGCTTCATCCCGCGTCACGGCGAAGCGGAGCAGCGCCAGCTCCCAGGCGTGGAGCAGCCTGTGAGATTCGTCGACCCGGCTCCGCATGCAATAGCCGGACGGCCCCGGCGCGTCAGGCTCCGACACTGTCAATCAATTCCTCATCGGCGATCGCAGCGAATGCGCGCACCACGCTTCTCTGCGCGGCTGCGTCCAGCGGCACGATCGGCAGCCTTGTGGCGGCCGCCGTCAGGCCGAGAACGCTGAGGGCGTATTTGAGCGCGGCCGGACTCTCCCTGGACAGGCAGGCGATGAGCGGGATCAGGCGCTTGTGCAGATAACGGGCCGATTGCAGCCGGCCCTGCCGGACATGCGAGAAGATCGTCCGGCAGAGATCCGGCGCGATGTTGGCGACCTCCGAGATCACGCCGTCGCCGCCGTCCGCGATCAAGCCGAACGCGGTGGTGTCGTCGCCGGAGAGAAAGCGAAAGCTTGCCGGCAAGTTGCGGGACAGCCGCATCGGACGGGTGATGTCACCGCTCCCGTCGCGCAGGCCGACGAACTGGCGGGACTCGACCAGACGCAAAAGCGTCTCGTCGGCGAGCGGGCGCAGCGTGCGGGAGGGAACGTCGTGCAGGATCACGGGAAGGCCGATCGCGCCGGCAACCGCCCGGAAATGTGCCAGCATGCCCTCCTGCATCGGCTTGTTGTAGGCGGGCACGACCGACATGACGGCATCGGCGCCGGCCGCTTCCGCGCGCCGCGCCAGCTCGATGGCGCGGCTGGTTGCGTTTGAGACCGCGCCGGCGATGATCCGCACGCGGCCACGCGCGACATCGACCGCGGTGCGGATGACGAGCTCCTGCTCGGCCGGCGAGAGCGTCGGTGCCTCGCCGGCCGTCTCGCAGACCAGGATGGCGGGAGCGCCCGCCGCGACCTGTCGTTCGCACAGTGCGGCGAAAGCCTCGAGATCGATGGCATCTGCCGCGTCGAACGGGGTCGGCAGGTCCGGAATGAATCCGGTGAACCAGGCGGCGGGAGGGATGAGCATGGTTTTCCCCTGTCGGCGCCGGCTCAGGCGGCGCGCTGCGAGACGACGGTGCCGGGGCGCTTGCTCATGTCGAGCTCGATCTCGCGCGGCAGCTCGACGATGGTTTCCGGATGCTGTCCGTTCTCGAACAGCGCATATTTGATCGCCTGGGCGCGGCTGACGAACAGGCCGCCATAGAGGCCGCTCTGCTCCTGGGCGACCCATTGTCCGCGGCGATTGCGGCCGATGAAGACGACGGTCGAGGGCGAGCTGCACGAGGGAGGTTCGACGAGTTTCACGGGATTATTCCTTCTGAACGACGCCGGCTTCGGACGAGATCCTCGCCGGTGTGCTCAATATCCTCAGTCGCGAATATGATTTCGAGGGCGGGTGAGCCGCGATCTCATAGGAAGATCATAAAGCCGGAACTGTGCCGTTCAGGCCGGATCAATGACGACGTGGACCAGCGCGAACAGCGCGCCGAACGCGACAGCCTCGTCCCAATGATTGAGCCCAGCGCCGAACAGCGGCTCCCGCCTGACGAGGCTGGCGAGTGCGCACAGGACGATCGATATCCAGAGCAGGACGGCAAGGCTCCGGCCGAAGCCGACGCTGCCGAATGCGGCAAAGCCCATGAGCAGCACGAGGCGGACGGCGAATCGCGCGATCACGCGCGCCGGGTTCAGCATGCGCGGCATGTCCGGAGCTTGCGGCATGGCGTCGATCCGTCGGGCGCGTCTAGGCGAAATTGTCGCAGACGACCGGCTCATAGAGCGGAGCCGGGACGGGACGAACGGAAGGAACGCTCGGTCGCGACACATCCGTAGCCAGCGCCCGCACGTCGAGGAATGCCGATAACAGGGCGAGTGCGAGGTCGGCATGGCGGGCCTCGACCGCGGCATCCAGCCAGTCCGGCAGCTCGCGCTCGCGCGACAGCGCGCAATGCCACTCGCCGTCATCGTAGGCGATGCGGCGGACCTGCCACATCGGCAGCTCCAGCTCCATCAGCGCCAGCGCCGCGTCGGCCCATGCCTCGGCGTCGATCAGGCGCATGAGACGTTCGGTGCGGCGGTCCCGGCCGAGCGAGGGGACGCGCCGGCAGGCCGTTTCGATGATCTCGATCATCAACGGTCGCGTCATCGCCGGCGCATTGCGCAGGCGATCGCCGAGTGATGGCGGATCAAAGCGTCGGAGAGCAGCGGTCATGTCAGGCCTCCTGGAGGTGGCGTCGGTCAGTCGGCCGGCCTCTCCAAGATGGCGGGAACGGCATTTGAAAACGAGATGACAAGGAAGCGGGAGATATAGAGATTTCATAAACGGGCGGGGCTTTCGGCGCGTACGCTTCGTCCTTCGAGGCGGCGCTGACGCGCCTCCTCAGGATGAGGCTCATCGGCTTCAGCGCCCGTTGAAACTGCGGCCGCGCACGCCGCCCTCATCCTGAGGAGCCCGCCTCAAGCGGGCGTCTCGAAGGATGGCCGCGGGAACGCTCTCAGTCGCGATAGCCCTGCGCCGGGACGGGCCGGCCCTTTATGAGATTCCTATAACTCTGCCATAGCCCTCATCTCGAAAACCTATGTCCCGAGTGGCACCTCAGTGCAGAGTTCCAGGCGGGCGCCGCGGGACATGTCCCGTGGTTGATCCATCGCAAGCTGCCTGCCGGAATCAGAGACATGGTTGCGTTAAAGACAGAGCGCAACGAGGAGATTTCCCATGATGGACATTCTCATGCTGGCGCTGGGCTTCGGCCTCTTCGCGCTCGCGATCGGTTACACCTACGCCTGCGAACGGCTTTGAGGAGCGGATCATGATCTTCGACTACGCGCTTGCCGGCGCCGTCTCGTTCGGCCTCCTGGTCTATCTCACCTATGCGCTGCTGCGGCCCGAGCGGTTCTGACCCATGCTGCTGCTCGTCCAATTGCTGCTGGCCGACGCTGCGCTCGTCGCGGCTCTGCTTGCGCTGCTCCTGCCGCTGTTGCGCCGGACCCAAAGCCTGAAGGGTTGATGCTATGACCGTGATCGGTTGGTTCCAGATCATTCTTTACTGCGCCATCATCGTCGCGCTGACCAAGCCACTCGGCTGGTACATGACGCGCGTGTTCAACGGCGAGCGCACCTTCCTGTCGCCCGTGCTGCGCCCGGTCGAGGCCGGCATCTACTGGATCTCCGGTGTCGATGAGAAGCGCGAGCAGCACTGGATGACCTACACGGTCGCCATGCTGTTGTTTCATGTCGGCGGCTTCCTCATCATCTACGGCCTGATGCGGCTCCAGTCCATGCTGCCCTTCAATCCGGCCGACATGTCGGCGGTCGCGGAAGACCTGTCGTTCAACACCGCGATCTCCTTCATCACCAACACCAACTGGCAGAACTACGGCGGTGAGAGCACGCTGTCCTACCTGACCCAGATGGTCGGGCTCACGCACCAGAATTTTCTGTCGGCGGCAACCGGCATCGTGCTGGCCGTTGCCCTGATCCGTGGCTTTGCCCGCGCCTCGATGCGCACCGTCGGCAATTTCTGGGTCGATGTGACACGTTGCACCCTTTATATCCTGCTGCCGATCTGCGTCGTCTACGCGCTGTTCCTGGTGTCGCAGGGCATGCCGCAGACGCTCGGGGCCTATGTCGAGGCGACCACGCTCGAAGGCGCCAAGCAGACCATCGCGGTCGGCCCGGTCGCCTCGCAGGTCGCGATCAAGATGCTCGGCACCAACGGCGGCGGCTTCTTCAACGCCAATGCCTCGCACCCCTTCGAGAACCCGACCGCGCTGTCGAACTTCGTGCAGATGCTGTCGATCTTCGCGCTCGGCGCGGCCCTCACCAACGTGTTCGGCCGCATGGTCGGCAACCAGCGCCAGGGCTGGGCGATCCTCGCCGTGATGGGCGTTCTGTTCGTTGCAGGCGTTGGCGTCTGCTATTGGGCCGAAGCCAACGGCACCTCGACCATGCAGGCGCTCGGCCTGAGCGGCGGCAACATGGAAGGCAAGGAGGTTCGCTTCGGCATCGTCGCATCCTCGCTGTTCGCCGTGATCACCACGGCCGCCTCCTGCGGCGCCGTCAACGCCATGCATGACAGCTTCACCGCGCTCGGGGGCATGATCCCGTTGATCAACATGCAGCTCGGCGAGATCATCGTCGGCGGCGTCGGCGCCGGCATGTACGGCATGCTGCTGTTCGTCATCCTCGCGATCTTCGTCGCAGGGCTCATGGTGGGCCGCACCCCGGAATATGTCGGCAAGAAGATCGAGGCGCGTGAGGTCAAGATGGCGATGCTGGCCATTCTCGTCCTGCCGCTGATGATTCTCGGCTGGACCGCCGTCGCCGTGGTCTATCCGGCGGCGGTCGCCTCGATGGCGAATGCCGGACCGCACGGCTTCACCGAAGTGCTGTACGCCTTCACCTCGGGGGCGGCCAACAACGGCTCGGCCTTCGCGGGCCTCACCGGCAACACCTTCTTCTACAATCTCACGCTCGCCAGCGCGATGTTCGTCGGCCGCTTCTTCATGATCGTCCCGGCCATGGCGATCGCGGGCTCGCTTGCGGCCAAGAAGTCGATCCCGCCGTCGATGGGCACGTTCCCGACCACCGGCGGCCTGTTCGTCGGCCTCGTCGTCGGCGTCATCCTGATCATGGGCGGCCTGACCTTCTTCCCGGCGCTCGCGCTCGGTCCCATCGTCGAGCATTTGGCGATGAACGCCGGCAACCTGTTCTGATCCAGCTCTTTCGGAGTGACCGCCATGGAACCCGTCCATAAACCCAACAAGCGCATGCCGGTGTCGGCGATGCTGGATACCAGGATCGTGATGCCGGCGATCGGCGCGGCCTTCGCCAAGCTCGATCCGCGCGCCATGATCAAGAACCCCGTGATGTTCGTCGTCGAGATCGTGGCCGCGCTCACCACCGTGATCTTCCTCCGCGACCTCGTCACCGGCGGCGAGAATCTCGGCTTCACTTTCCAGATCATTCTGTGGCTGTGGTTCACCGTGCTGTTCGCCAACCTTGCCGAAGCGGTGGCCGAAGGCCGCGGCAAGGCGCAGGCCGAGACGCTGCGCAAGACCCGCACCGAGAGCCAGGCCAAGCTCCTGAGCGGCGCGGGCCGCGATTACAAGCTCGTGCCCGGCACCAGCCTGAAGGTCGGCGACCTCGTTCTGGTCGAGGCGGGCGACACGATCCCCTCGGACGGCGAAGTCATCGAGGGCGTTGCCTCCGTCAACGAGGCCGCCATCACCGGCGAGTCCGCGCCAGTGATCCGCGAATCCGGCGGCGACCGTTCGGCGGTGACCGGCGGCACGCAGGTACTGTCGGACTGGATCCGCGTGCGCATCACGGCAGCTCAGGGCTCGACCTTCATCGACCGCATGATCAAGCTGGTCGAGGGCGCCGAGCGGGCGAAGACGCCGAACGAGATCGCGCTCAACATCCTGCTCGCCGGCCTCACCATCATCTTCGTGTTCGCCACCGTGACGATCCCGAGCTATGCCGCCTATGCCGGCGGCTCGATCTCGGTGATCGTGCTTGTAGCGCTGTTCGTGACGTTGATCCCGACCACGATCGGTGCGCTGCTCTCGGCGATCGGCATCGCCGGCATGGACCGCCTGGTGCGCTTCAACGTGCTGGCGATGTCGGGCCGCGCGGTCGAGGCCGCCGGCGACGTCGACACGCTGCTGCTGGACAAGACCGGCACCATCACGCTCGGCAACCGGCAGGCGACCGCATTCCGTCCCGTGCGCGGTGTCACCGAGCAGGAGCTGGCGGACGCCGCCCAGCTCGCCTCCCTCGCCGACGAGACCCCGGAAGGCCGCTCCATCGTCGTGCTGGCGAAGGAGAAGTACGGCATCCGCGGCCGCGACATGGCCGAGCTCGGCGCCACCTTCGTTCCGTTCACGGCGCAGACCCGCATGAGCGGCGTCGATGCCGGCGGCTCGTCGGTGCGCAAGGGCGCGGTCGACGCCATGCTGAATTATGTCGGCGGCGGCGCTCCGACTGCGGTCGCTTCCGGCAACACGGCGAGGGCGACGCAGCCTGCCGCGCTTTCCGATCTCGGCCGCGAGATCCAGGCCATTGCCGACGACGTGTCGAAGTCCGGCGGCACGCCGCTGGCCGTCGCCAGGGATGGCAAGCTGCTCGGGATCGTCCAGCTCAAGGACATCGTCAAGGGCGGCATTCGCGAACGCTTTGCCGAACTGCGTCGCATGGGTATCCGCACCATCATGATCACCGGCGACAACCCGATGACGGCGGCGGCCATCGCGGCCGAGGCTGGCGTCGATGACTTCCTGGCGCAGGCAACGCCCGAGGACAAGCTCAAGCTGATCCGCGACGAGCAGGCCAAGGGCAAGCTGGTGGCGATGTGCGGCGACGGCACCAACGACGCGCCGGCGCTCGCCCAGGCCGACGTCGGCGTCGCCATGAACACCGGCACCCAGGCCGCTCGCGAGGCCGGCAACATGGTAGACCTCGACTCCAACCCGACCAAGCTGATCGAGGTGGTCGAGATCGGCAAGCAGCTCCTGATGACGCGCGGCGCGCTGACGACGTTCTCGATCGCCAACGACGTCGCGAAGTATTTCGCGATCATCCCGGCGCTGTTCCTGGCGTTCTACCCGCAGCTCGGCGTGCTCAACGTCATGAACCTGTCGAGCCCGCAGAGCGCCATCCTGTCCGCGATCATCTTCAATGCGCTGATCATCATCGCGCTGATTCCGCTGGCGCTGAAGGGCGTCGCCTACCGCGCCGTCGGTGCCGGCGCACTGCTCCGGCGTAACCTCCTGATCTACGGGCTCGGCGGCATCGTCATTCCCTTCATCGGCATCAAGGCGATCGACCTCGTCGTGACCGCCTTGCACTTGGCTTGAGTTCGTCATTGCGAGCGAAGCGAAGCAATCCAGAAATGCCTCCGCGGTTGACAGTCTGGATTGCTTCGTCGCTTCGCTCCTCGCAATGACGGAAGAAATTGGAGAAAGCACATGCTCAGAGAAATCCGCCCAGCCATCGTCCTCTTGCTGGTGCTCACCGCCATCACGGGCCTGGCCTATCCGCTGGCGATGACGGCCATTGCCGGCGCGATCTTCCCGACGCAGGCGCAAGGCAGCCTGATCGAGAAGGACGGCAAGGTGATCGGCTCCGCCCTGATCGGGCAGGAATTCAAGGACGACAAATATTTCCACGGCCGCCCCTCGGCGACGTTGGCGCCGGACCCGAATGATTCGACCAAGACGGTCTCGGCACCCTACAACGCCGCCAACTCGGGCGGCTCCAATCTTGGCCCGACCAGCAAGGCGCTGGCCGACCGGCTGAAAGAGGATGTGGACAAGCTCAAGGCCGAGAATCCGAGCCAAGCGGTCCCGGTCGACCTCGTGACGACGTCGGCGAGCGGCCTCGATCCGAATATTTCGCCGGAGGCGGCGCAATTTCAGGTGCCGCGCGTGGCCAAGGCGCGGAATCTGCCGGAGGATCAGGTCAGGCAGCTCGTGACCGCCCACACGGAAGGCCGCCTGCTCGGCGTGCTCGGCGAGCCCAGGGTCAACGTTCTGGCGCTGAACCTCGCGCTCGACGGCAAGGCCGCCAAGTAGCCGTCTAGGCTCACGGCATCAGGATGACTATATTGGCAACATGGTCCGAGAGCGCCGCGATTCCGAACAACGTCCCTCTCCCGAGGCACTGCTCGAAGCAGCGCGGCGGGAGGAGAGCGCGAGCGGCAAGCTGAAGATCTTCGTCGGCGCCGCCCCCGGCGTCGGCAAGACCTACGAGATGCTGCAAAGCGCCCATGCCAAGCGCAAGGCGGGCGTCGATGTCGTAGTCGGGTTCGTCGAGACTCATGGGCGGGCGGAGACCGAGGCGCTGGTGCGCGGCCTCGAAGTGGTCCCGCGCAAGAGGCTGGACTACCGCGGCCAGATCGTCGAGGAGATGGACCTCGATGCCGTCATCGCGCGGCGGCCAAGAATCGCGCTGGTCGACGAGCTCGCCCACACCAATGCGGCCGGCAGCCGCCATCCCAAGCGCTACATGGACGTCGAGGAGCTGCTCTCCCACGGCATCGACGTCTACACCGCCGTCAACATCCAGCACATCGAGAGCCTCAACGACGTCGTCGCCCAGATCACCCATGTCCGGGTTCGCGAGACCGTGCCCGATTCGATCTTCGATCGCGCCGACGCGATCGAGCTGATCGATCTCACGCCCGACGATCTGATCCAGCGGCTGAAGGAGGGCAAGGTCTATGTGCCCAAGCAGGCCGAGCGGGCACTGGAGCATTATTTCTCGCCGGGCAATCTCACCGCGCTGCGCGAGCTGGCGCTGCGCCGCACCGCCGAGCGGGTCGACGAGCAGCTGCTCACCCACATGCAGGCGAATGCGATTCCCGGGCCCTGGGCCGCGGGCGAGCGCATTCTCGCCTGCGTCAGCGAAGACCCCCGCGCGGCTGGCCTGGTGCGCTATGCCAAGCGACTGGCCGACCGGCTGCATGCGCCGTTTACTGCGATCTCGATCGAGACGCGGCGCTCGCTCCAGCTTTCCGACGAGGAGCGCGACAGGCTCGCCGATACGCTGCGGCTCGCGGAATCGCTCGGCGGGGAGGCTTTGACCATCCCGGGCGTCGGCCGCCGCATCGCCGACGACGTGATCAACTTCGCGCACGGCAACAACGTCACCCAGATCGTGATCGGCAAGTCGACGCGGTCGCGCTGGTTCGAGATGACGCGCGGCTCCGTCGTGCATGATCTCGTGCGGCGTGCCGGCAATATCAGCGTTCACGTCATCCCCGGCGACGAGCTCTCCGCAGAGGCGGTGCCCAAGACGGCGGTGCAGACCGCGGCGCGATCCGAGCCGTTCGATCCGCTGCCCTATGTCAAGGCGCTCGGCATCATGGCGGTTGGCCTTGCGGCCGCGATGGGCATCAAGCCGTATTTCGGCGTCGAGAACGTCGACCTGATGTTCCTCACCGCGGTGGTGGCCGTGGCCGTGCGCTACGGGCTGTGGCCGTCAATGCTCGCGAGTGTCGCGGGATCGCTGGCCTACAATTTCTTCTTCCTGCCGCCGGTCTACACGTTCACCATCACCGATCCGACCAACGTCGCGGCCTTCTTCTTCTTCATGCTGATTGCGTTCGTGGTGTCGAATGTTGCGGGCCGCGTGCGCACGCAGGCCGATGCCGCGATCGGCCGGATCAGGATGACCGAGCAGCTCTATGCCTTCAGCCGCAAGCTGGCCGGCACCGCCACGCTCGACGATGTGTTGTGGGCGAGCGCCTACCAGATCGCGTTGATGCTGAAGGTGCGCGTCGTGCTGCTGCTTCCGGAGGACGGGCTGCTCACGGTGAAATCCGGCTATCCGCCGGAAGACCAGCTCGATCAGGCCGACCTTGCCGCCGCCAACTGGGCCTGGAGCAACGACCGCATTGCGGGCCGCGGCTCGGATACGCTGCCGGGCGCCAAGCGGCTGTTCCTGCCGATGCGCACCGGACGCGGCCCGATCGGTGTGATCGGTATCGACAACGACCGCACCGGGCCGCTGCTGACGCCGGACCAGCGGCGGCTGCTCGATGCGCTGGTCGATCAGGGCGCACTCGCGATCGAGCGCGTGCTGCTGGTCGAAGACATGGACCGCGTCAAGCGCACCGTCGAATCCGAGCGGCTGCGCTCGGCGCTGTTGACCTCGATCTCGCATGACCTGAAGACGCCACTCGCCTCGGTGTTAGGGGCAGCCTCGACCATGCGCGACCTCGCCAGTGCCCTCTCCGACACCGAAAAGCGCGATTTGCTCGCCACCGTGATCGACGAATCCGAGCGGCTCAATCGTTTCATCGCCAATCTGCTTGACATGACCAAGCTCGAATCCGGGGCCATCGTGCCCAACACGGCGCTGCACGATCTCGGCGAGATCGTCGGCAGCGCGCTGCGGCGCGCCGGCAAGATCCTCAGCCGCCACAAGGTCGAGCTGGTGCTGGCGGCCGAGCTGCCGATGCTCCAGCTCGATGCCGTGCTGTTCGAGCAGGTGCTGTTCAACCTGCTCGACAACGCCGCAAAGTACTCACCGACCGATACCACGATCTCCATCCGCGGCCGGCGCGACGGCGGGCACGTCGTGCTCGAGGTCGCCGACGAGGGCGCCGGCATTCCACCGGACGAGCTGGAGAGCGTGTTCGACAAATTCTATCGCGTCCAGAAGGGCGATCACGTCCGCCCCGGCACCGGGCTCGGGCTTGCCATCTCCCGCGGCTTCGTCGAGGCGATGCACGGCACGATCGCCGCCGCCAATCGCAGCGAGCGGAGCGGCGCTGTCCTCACCATTCGCCTGCCGATTCCGGCAGAAAGCCACGCATTGGATACCGCGGCATGAGCGCTGCTCCGATCAAGGTCCTGGTCATCGACGACGAGCCGCCGATCCGCAAATTGCTGCGGATGGGGCTGACGACGCAGGGCTACGAAATCCTGGAGGCGTCGAACGGCAAGACCGCGCTGGAGAAGCTCGGCGAGGAGCCGGCGCTGATCATCCTCGATCTCGGCCTGCCCGACGTTCAGGGCCACGAGCTGCTGCGCACCATCCGCGCCCGCAACGACGGCGTGCCGATCGTGGTGCTGTCGAGCCGCGGCGACGAAGCCGGCAAGGTCCAGGCGCTCGATCTCGGCGCCGACGATTACCTCACCAAGCCGTTCGGCATGGAGGAGCTGCTGGCGCGCCTGCGCGCCGCGCTGCGTCACCAGCTTCAGGTCAAGGGCGAGCGTCCGGTGTTCCGCACCGGCGATCTCTCGGTCGATCTCGTTCGTCGCATCGTCAAGGTCGGCGAGCGCGAGGTGAAGCTGTCGCCGAAGGAATACGACCTGTTGCGGGTGCTGGTGCAGCACGCCGGCAAGGTGCTCACCCACCGCTTCCTGCTGAAAGAGCTCTGGGACGAATTGACCGACGCGCAATATCTGCGCGTGTATGTCCGCCAGCTTCGCCAGAAGATCGAAGCCGATCCGGAGCGGCCGCAATACGTGCTGACGGAGACCGGGATCGGGTATCGGCTGAAGGCGGGGGATTGAGCGCAGCTCGGCGGCATCGCGTGCTGGCTTGAGGCAAACTCGTCATGCCCGGGCTTGACCCGGCCGTCCACGTCCATCCGCGTGCGGGGACCTGCGTGGATGCCCGGGTCAAGCCCGGGCATGACGATCGAGGTTGTGGCGCGCGCCTGCTTCCGCAATGACGGATCAACCCGCCTTCCGGTGCCGCGCCGTGGAACGGTGCGCTTTCTTCGCGCCGCGATGCCGCCCGGTCGCTCGCCGCGCATGGGACTTCGTCGCCGTCTTCTTGCCGCCGCGTCCCTTCAGGCTCTGCTTCAGCGCGTCCATCAGGCTGACGACGTTGCTCGGCCGCTCCTCGGGCTCGGGCAGCTCGATCTTCTTGCCGCTGGCCTTGCGCTTCACCAGGGCCTTCAGCGCGTCCTCGTACTCGTCCTTGAACTTGCTGGGATCGAAATGCGCCGCCTTGCTCTTAAGGATGTGGCCGGCGAGCTCGACCATGTCCTTGGTGATCTTCGGGCTCTTGATGTCGTCGAAGAACTGGTCCTCCTCGCGCAGCTCGTAGGGGAAGCGCAGCGTGGTGCCGAGCAGTCCCTTGCCGCGCGGCTCGATCGCCATGACGTGCTCGCGGTTGGTCAGAACGATCTTGGCGAGCGCGACGCGCTCCTGGTCCTTCATCGCGTCTCGGATCACCGCGAACGCATCGACCGCCGCCTTGCCGTCGGGCGCGATGTAATAGGGATGGTTGAGATAGCGCTGGTCGATCTCCTCGCGCGGCACGAAGCTCTCGATATCGATGGTGTGATTGCTCTCGATCTGAACCGCCTCGAGCTCTTCCGGTTCGATCTCGACATACTTGCCCTTGCGCAGCTCGTAGCCGCGGCCCTTCTGGTCGCTCTCGACGACATCGCCGGTCTCCGAATCGATCATCTGCTGCTTGAGCCGGTTCCCGGTCTCGCGATTGATCAGGTGAAATCGCGTCTTCTCGGCCGCCGTCGTCGCCGGATAGAGCACGACCGGGCAACTGACCAGCGACAGCTTCAACGTTCCCTTCCAATAGGCGCGCGGGGCCATTCCATTCTCCAGCGTTTTCAAGGCGTTTTGGAACCCCAACCGCCCCATGGGGTTTTGGTTCCGGGCGGGACTTTCGCCGTGATAGGCTTCAAGCCGAACGAGAAGCGGGACCGGTCGTGCTGCAGAAACTCTCCACCTACCGACAGAAGCGGGATTTCGGGAAGACGCCGGAGCCGTCGGGCAAGACGGCCGTGACGCCGTCGAAGCAGCGGCGCTTCGTGATCCAGAAGCATGATGCGAGCCGGCTGCACTACGATCTCAGGCTCGAATTCGACGGCGTGTTCAAGTCCTGGGCGGTGACGAAGGGGCCGTCGCTCGATCCCCATGACAAGCGGCTGGCGGTCGAAGTCGAGGATCATCCGCTCGATTATGGCGATTTCGAAGGCACGATCCCCGAAGGGCAGTACGGCGGCGGCACCGTGATGCTGTGGGACCGCGGCACCTGGGAATCGGACGATCCGGAAGCCGGCTTCAAGAAAGGCGACCTGAAGTTCACCCTGCGTGGCGACAAGCTGCAGGGAAGCTGGGTCTTGGTGCGGATGCGCAACCGCGGCGGCGAGAAGCGGACCAACTGGCTCCTGATCAAGCATCGCGACGAACATGTCCGCGAAGGCGCGGACAACGATGTTCTCGAGCAGGACAAGTCGGTCGCCTCCGGCCGCACGATGGAGCAGATCGCCGCGGGCAAGGGCCGCGCGCCGAAGCCGTTCATGCTGGCCAAGGGCACCAAGGGCAAGGCCGACGCAGTCTGGCAATCCAATCGTGCCGAGGAGACGAAAGGGCGTACGGTGAAACCGGCGCCGCGCACCGCGTTGAAAGCCGGCAAAGCGGCGAAGAAAACTGCCACGACCGCGACGAGCGCCAAGACGGTGTCGAAGATGCCGGATTTCGTCGCGCCGCAGCTCTGCACCCTGGTCGAGCGGCCGCCCGGAGACGAGGGCTGGTGCCACGAGATCAAGTTCGACGGCTATCGCGTCCAGCTCCGGGTCGAGGACGGCGAGGCGACGCTGAAGACGCGCAAGGGCCTCGACTGGACAGCCAAGTTCGCCTCCATCGCCGAGGAAGCCGCAGCGCTGCCGGACGTGATGATCGACGGCGAGATCGTCGCGCTCGACCATAACGGTGCACCGAACTTCTCCTCGCTTCAGGCTGCGCTGTCCGACGGCAAGACCGATGACCTGATCTTCTTCGCCTTCGACCTGCTGTTCGCGGAAGGGCAGGACTACCGTCGGCTGCCGCTTGGGGAGCGCAAGGCGCAGCTCAAGAAGCTGCTGGAGCAGCGCAAGCGGAGATCGACTCAGATCCGCTATGTCGAGCATTTCGAGAGCGGCGGCGATGCCGTGCTGCAATCGGCCTGCAAGCTCGAGCTCGAAGGCGTGGTGTCGAAGAAGCTGAACGCGCCCTATCGTTCGGGCCGCACCGAGAGCTGGGTCAAATCGAAATGCCGCGCCGGCCACGAGGTGGTGATCGGCGGCTACAAGACCACCAACGGCAAATTCCGCTCGCTGATGGCCGGCGTGCAGCGCGGCGATCATCTCGCCTTCGTCGGCATGGTCGGCACCGGCTTCGGCGCGGACAAGGTCAAGCGCCTCATGCCGGCGCTGAAGGCGGTGGAGGCCAAGCAAAGCCCGTTCGGCGGCAAGAACGCCCCGAAGAAGACCCGGGACGTGCACTGGCTGAAGCCTGAGCTCGTCGCCGAGATTGAGTTCGCGGGCTTCACGGCCGACGGCAATATTCGCCAGGCGGCGTTCAAGGGCTTGCGGCAGGACAAGCCGGCCGAGGACGTCGAGGCGGAGACGCCCGTCGATACCGAGCTCGCCGAGCCCCGGGCCAGGAAGGCGGTGCGCACCAAGGCGGGCGGGCGATCGAAGCAGACCGCTGCAAATGGCGAGGTGATGGGGGTCGTCATCTCCAAGCCGGACAAACCGCTCTGGCCGGATGACGGAGAGGGCGCTCCCGTCACCAAGCTCGACCTTGCGCGCTACCTCGAAGCCGTCGGCGAATGGATGATCGTGCATCTCAAGGGCCGGCCGTGCTCGCTGATCCGCGCGCCCGACGGCATCAAGGGCGAATGCTTCTTCCAGCGCCATGCGATGCAGGGAACGTCGAACCTGCTGGAGCTCGCGCGGGTCTCCGGCGACCGCAAGCCGTATCTGCAGATCGACCGGATCGAAGGGCTCGCCGCGGTGGCGCAGATCGGCGGCGTCGAGCTGCATCCCTGGAACTGCGCGCCCTATGCCTACGACACCCCGGGCCGCCTGGTGTTCGATCTCGATCCCGCGCCCGATGTGGACTTTCCGGACGTCGTCGAGGCGGCCAAGGAGATGCGGCAGCGGCTCGCCGATATCGGCATGGAGAGCTTCTGCAAGACCACGGGCGGCAAGGGCCTTCACGTCGTGGTGCCGCTGCTCCACGGCGCGCGCGACAAGGTGAGCTGGAAGGAGGCCAAGGCCTTTGCGCAAGGCGTCTGCCAGTGGATGGCGGACGACGATCCCGAACGCTATCTGCTCAACATGTCGAAGAAGCTGCGCAGGGGAAAGATCTTCCTGGACTATCTGCGCAACGACCGCATGTCGACCGCGGTGGCCCCGTTGTCGCCGCGGGCGCGCGCCGGGGCCACGGTCTCGATGCCGGTGACATGGGCGCAGGTGAGGAGCGACCTTGATCCCAAGCGCTACACGCTGCGCACCGTGCCGGGCCTGCTGGCGCGATCGAAGGCGTGGGAGGGGTATGAGGATGCAGCCGTGTCGATCAAGGCCGCGATCAAGAAGCTGGCAGGGAAGGTGAAGTAGGCGCTTTCCAAAACGTCATTCCGGGCTGCGCGATAGCGCAGACCCAGAATCCAGAGGTTATGCGGCGCGAAATTCCGGGTTCGCGCTTGCGCGCGACCCGGAATGACCGCCTGATCAGATCCTGCCCATCAGCAGCAGGATCAGCAGGATGACGATGACGAGCCCGAGGCCGCCGCCGCCGTAATAGCCGGTGCCGTAGAACGGCCCGCCGCCGATGCCGCTGAAGCCGCCGAGCAGGGCGATGATCAAGATGATCAGAATGATCGTGCCGATTGACATGCGAATCTCCTCCAGCCCTTTGTTCAAGGGTCATTGCAACCTGTCCCGTTGTGCGGGGGCAACTTGCCGCAGGTTGTAAAGTTCCGGCTTTGAAACACGACCGGGGGATCAACTTGCATGGAACCTTTGTTGGTCGACCCGACATCACTATGTGAAATCAGTCAGAAGAGGCAGGACCATGTCAGCACCGCTCGTCGTCTCGATTCCGCATCGTCTCGGCCGTGAGGAGGCGGTGCGCCGGCTCAAGACGGGGCTCGGCCGCGCCGCGGCGAGCATACCCGTGATGCAGGTCGAGGAGGAAAGCTGGAGTGGCGACACTATGAATTTCCGCATCCGCGCGCTCGGCCAAGTCGCGACCGGGCAGGTCGATGTCGGCGACGATCAGGTCCGGGTCGAGGTGGTGCTGCCCTGGCTGTTGCAGCGGTTCGCCGAGATCGCACAGGCGACGATCAGGAAGCGCGGCCAATTGCTGCTGACCAAAGACGGGGGCAAGTGACTTCAGGCGCGCGGGCGTTGTCGCGGCGCCCTGACGGCATTCGCGGTTCGGCCTGCGACGACGAAGGCAGGACAATCGCGGAAGGCCTGCGCGAGCGGCAAGTCGTTACCCGCAAGGCCCGGCACGGTGTAACCCGTGACGTCGATGGTCGCATCAATACCTTCCGGTGCGGGCCATTCCCGGCCCGCCTGGGTGAACGGCGCGAAATGACGCCCGGCCACGACGATCGCGGCGGCGCGGCCATGACGACGCGCGAAGGCGATGACATGGTCGGCATGGGCGCCCCGTACCTCCAGCGGCTGGTAGTCGCCTTGCGCGAAGACGTCGGCCAGTTCGTTGCGCAGCTTGAGCAGATGCCGCGTCCAGGCCAGCTTGAGCTGGCCGTCCGGCCAGCTCCCGATCAGGCCGCGCCAGTCCGGCGCTTCCAGTGATGGCAGCGCCGCGTGGCGCGCGGCGAAGTCGACCGGGCGGCGGTTGTCGGGATCGACCAGGGACAGGTCCCAGAATTCGGTGCCTTGATAGAAATCCGGCACGCCCGGCAGCGTCGCCTTGAGCGTCAGCTGGCTCAGCGAGTTCAACGTGCCGAGCAGTGCGACGCGGCGCGCCAGCGTCTGCATGGCCTGAAGGAATTCCGCGGACTGGTCGGGGTCGAGGATCTTCGCGATGAAGTCGCGGATGCCGTTCTCGTAGGCTTCATGCGGATTGAGCCAGCTCGTCTCCTCCTTGCCCTCGCGCGCGGCCTTGAGGGCATAGGCCTGGATGCGCTCGACGAAGGCGGCATCGGCCGGCGCTTGAAGCGGCCAGGTGCCGAGCAGGGTCTGGTAGAGCATGTATTCGAACGTTGCCGACGGCGCGCGGAAATTGCCGTGCAGCGTGAGATGCGGCGCGTTCAGCACCTTCCAGCGCGCCACCGCGCTGGTCCATTCACCGGGAATCTCGCTGAGCGCCGCGATGCGCATGCGCGCATCCTCGCCACGCTTGGTGTCGTGGGTGGCCGTCGCGGTCATGCCGTGCAGCCATTCCCTGGCGCGGGCCTGCATGGCCTGATGGAAGGCGGGAACGGTGAGGCCGGTGCTGGCGGGGTCGCCGCCGACCTCGTTCAGCGCCAGCAGCCGGTGGAATTGATAAAACGCGGTGTCCTCCAGCGACTTCGCCATCATCGGGCCGGTGAATTGCTGCACCTTCAGCGCGAAGCGGCGTACCCGCGGGGCGCTGTGCGGCGGACGGCCGGGCTTGAGCAGGTCCATGGTCAAGGCATCGCGCAGGAAGTCGAAGATGCCTTCGTCGGCGGCGAACCAGTCCCGGCGCGCGCGCGCGATGGTGTCGTCGATCAGCTTGCGGTCCAATGCAGTCGGGCCGCTATGCGTCAGATAGGTGCGATAGACCGGGAAATGCAGCACATAGAGCTCGAGCGCCTGCCGCAGGCTGTCGGCCGAGAAGTCCCGCGTCGAATAGTGGCCGTTGGCGATCCGCGCGAGCAGGCGCGTCAGCACGGTGAACTCGCTGGTGAGCAGCGTCTCCAGCACGCGACGCTTGGCGTCCTTGACGTAAGGCACAAGCCGCGGCGGCCGGTTGCTGATCTGCCTCCAGGTCTCGTCCAGCGCCTCCAGTCCCTTGGGATCGATCAGCACGTGGGTGATGACGTTCATCCACTCGTAGCCGGTCGTGCCCTGGACGCCGGCGAAATGCGGCAGGCGCTCGTGCTCGCACAGGATCTTTTCGATCACGGTGTAGAAGGGCTTCGTGGTGCCCTGGGCATCGCGCACCAGTCGGCGCAATCGCTGGCAATATTGCGCGGGGTCGCGCAGGCCGTCGATGTGATCGAGCCGGATGCCCTGCAATCTGCCGTCGGCGATGAGCTGCTTCACCAGCCGGTGCGTGGCGGCGAACGTGCTCGCGTCCTCGACGCGCAGGCCTGCGAGCCCGTTGACGTCGAAGAAGCGGCGATAGTTGATGTCGCTGGAGGCGAGCCGCCAGTGCCCGAGCTTGTAGTGCTGGCGCTCGAGCAGGTGATGCAGCGCGAGCGTCTGCGCCGGACGGTCCTTGGCGGCGCGGTAGGCGGCAAGGCCTCGCGCGATGAGGTCGGCCGCGCCTGCGATCTCCTTGAGCTCGGCCTTGAACGCGGGGGCCTCCTTGCGATTGGGCCGGCGCAATCCGCTGTATCGTGCCGCGAGCGCGAGCAGGCGCTTGCCCGGCTCCGTTTCCGCCGCATCCGCCTCCTTGACGATCATCCGCAGCATCTCGCCATAGCGCTCCGGCGCGATGGGCAGGCGGTGTTCGAAATACCACGCCGCGAAGCTTCCTTCATTCGGGTCGTAGCGCAGCTCGATGTCGCCGCGCTCCAGCGCCTCGCCGTAGGACGAGCCGAGGATCGGCAGCAGCACGCCGCCGCGGGCGCGGTAGGCCAGCTGGTCCCAGTCGATGTCAAAGGACGCGGCGTGCGGCGAGGCCTGGCCCCATTCCAGCACGTCGAGCCACCACGGATTGTCGGCAAAATGCACGCCAACATGGTTGGGGACGAAATCGATGATGAGCCCGAGATCGTGCTGCTGAAGCGCCTCGCTCAGCCGCGTGAAGCCGGCCTCGCCGCCCAGCTCGGGATTGAACTGGCCGTGATCGACGGTGTCGTAGCCATGGGTCGAGCCTTTGCGGGCCTTCATCACCGGCGAGGCGTAGAGATGCGTGATGCCCAGCGCCTTGAGATAAGGCACGACGGCGGCAGCCTTGTCGAAGTCGAAATCCGCGGTGAGCTGGAGGCGGTAGGTCGCGAGCGGAATGGCGGGAGGCATTCTAACCTCCGAGGCGCCAGACCACCGACCAGGGCGTGAGCCGCTCGCCGGCTCCGCCCCAGATCGGCGTGCCCGCGCCGACGCTGGCGGTGATCTCGTGATCGGACAGATTGGCGACGAGGCGTAACGTCGTGCCGTCGCCCATGCGCCAATGTGCGGTGACGAGCCCATTGTCGGCCGCCTCGGCATCACCGAAGCTCGCGCCCTTCAGCCGCGGCACGATCTGCTTGCGACGGACGCCGAGCAGCTCCCGCACCAGCGCGAGCCGCGCATCCTGTTGCGGCGTGCGGCCGGCCCAGTCGAGCACGGCCGATTGCAGCGTTGCCGGATCGAGCGGGTCGGGCACCTCGTCGCCGTATGTCTCGTAAGCCCAGGCATATTCGCGCTTGCGTCCCTTGCGCACGGCATCGGCTAACCCGCCCCTAAAATCGCAGAAGAACGGGAAGGGGACCGTCGAGCCCCATTCCTCGCCCTGAAACAGCATCGGCACCATCGGCGCGAGCAGCGTCACCGCGAGCGCGGCCTCGATCTGCTGTGGCGATGCCAGGCTTTCCAGCCGCTCGCCCAGCGGACGATTGCCGATCTGGTCGTGATTCTGCAGGAAATTGACGAAGGTCGCCGGCGGCAGCTGGCGGCTCGGCTCGCCGCGCGGCTTCTTGCCCCAGAATTCCGAGATCTCGCCCTGATAGACGAAGCCCGAGGCGAGCGCGCGCGCCAGATCCATGCGCGGCGTCTGGTAATCGCCATAGTAGCCGGCATGCTCGCCGGTCAGCATCACGTGCCAGACGTGATGGTAGTCGTCGTTCCACTGTCCGCGATATTTGCCGTTCGGCGGATCCTGCGCGGCATCGAGCAGGCTGGCGCGGTTGTCGCCGTTCTCCAGCACGAGATGGATGTGGCGTCCCGTGGCCTTGGCGAGCTCGCCGGCGGCGACGCTGAGATCTTGCAGCATGGACTGCTCGCCGGGGACAGCCATGATGTGATTGGCGGCGTCCAGCCTGAGCCCGTCGAAGCGGTAGTCGCCGAGCCAGGACAGCGCGTTCTCGACGGCGAAGGCGCGCACCTGCGGCACGCGGTAATCGATCGCGCTGCCCCACGGCGTGTGCGCATCGGTGAAGAAGGTCGGCGCGTAACGGCCGAGGTAGTTTCCTTCCGGGCCGAAATGATTGTAGACGACGTCGAGGAACACCATCAGCCCGCGCAGATGCGCCTCGTCGATCAGCGTCTTCAGGTCTTCGGGCCGGCCATAGGCGCTATCAGGCGCGTACCACAGCACGCCGTCATAGCCCCAGCCGCGACGGCCTGCGAAATCGGCGAGCGGCATCAGTTCCAGCGCATTGATGCCGGTCGCGGCGAGGTGATCGAGCTTGTCGATCATGGCGCGATAGCTGCCTTCGGACGTGAAGGTGCCGACATGGGTCTCGACCAGCACCGTCTCTTCCCAGGGACGGCCGCGCCAATCGCGCGCGCGCCAGACGAAGGCATCGTGATCGATCACCTCGCTCGGGCCAAACACGTCGTCTGGCTGGAAGGCCGAAGCGGGATCCGGCACATCGATGTCGTCGTCGATCCTGAACTTGTATTGGCTGCCCGAGGGCAGACCGGCAATCTCGGTGACGAACCAGCCGTCCTGGCGGCGCTGCATCGCGTGCCTGCGGTCGAGCAGGAGGTCGACGCGGCGCGCGGCCGGCGCCCACAGCCGGAACGATACGCCGTCCTTCGTCGGCCTCGCCCCGAAGGACGGCCTCATAGCGCGCCTGCAAAGGCGAGCACGGAGCGCGGAGGCGCCTTGCTGTCGCTCCCCGGCAGGAAGTCGATCGTATTCAGCTTGGCATCGGTCGTGTTCAGGAGCTGCTGCCAACTCTTGTATTCGGTCATTTTGGGCAATTTGAATGCGATCTCTTCGGGAGCGGCGTTCAGTACGATAAAGATCGCGGCGCCGCCCGGTTCCATCGGGCCCATCACATAGGAGAGGAACCGCCCATCCGGGAATGTCCAGTCGCTCTGCGTCATCTCGGCGCCGGCAGGGGTCAACCACAGCGCACCGTAGGAGACGCCGTCCTTCGGTCGTCCGTCGAGCCAGCGATGGCTGCGCAGCTGCGAGAAGCGGCGGCGGATGTCGGCGAGCTGGGCGACGAAGTCGATCATGTCGTCGCCGTCCTTGCCGAGATTGTCCCAGCCGACCCAGCCGACCTCGTTGTCCTGGCAATAGGCGTTGTTGTTGCCGGATTGCGAGTTGCCGACCTCGTCGCCGGCGAGGATCAGCGGAACGCCCTGGGCCAGCATCAGGCAGGCCAGCACGTTCTTGCGCAGCTGACGGCGCAGGCTGATGATATCAGGATCGTCCGTCGGCCCCTCGACGCCGCAATTGTTGCTGTGATTGTCGTTGGAGCCGTCGCGATTGTCCTCGCCGTTGGCCTCGTTGTGCTTCTCGTTGTAGCTGAAGAGGTCGGCGAGCGTGAAGCCGTCGTGGACGGTGATGTGGTTGATGCTGGCGCGCGGCCGCCGTCCATCGTGGTTGAACAGGTCGGAGGACGCGGTCATGCGGCTGGAGATGTCGCCGATCAGGCTGCCTTCGCCGCTCCAGTAGCGGCGCATGGCGCTGCGATAGCGGTCGTTCCATTCCGACCATTGCGAGGGAAAGGCGCCGACCTGATAGCCGCCGAGGCCGAGGTCCCACGGCTCGGCGACGAGCTTGACCGTCGCCAGCACTGGGTCCTGCCGGACCGCAGTCAGGAACGAGCTGCCGCGATCGAAACCGTTCGGCCCGCGCGCCAGCGTGGTGGCGAGGTCGAAGCGGAAGCCGTCGACGTGGCAGACCTCGACCCAGTAGCGCAGGGAATCCATCACCATCTGCAGCACGCGCGGATGGGTGAGGTTCACCGACGAGCCGCAGCCGGTGAAGTCGTCGTAATAGCGCGGGTTCTCGCGGTTCAGCCAATAATAGGACGCGTTGTCGATGCCGCGATAGCACAGGGTCGGACCGAGATGATTTCCCTCGGCGGTGTGGTTGTAGACGACGTCGAGCATCACCTCGATGCCGGCGTCATGCAGCCGCGCCACCGTGGTGCGGAAGGAATCGAGCGCGTTGTCCTGGGCGTAGCGCGGCTCCGGCGCGAAGAAGGACAGCGTGTTGTAGCCCCAGTAATTGACGAGCTTCTTTTCCACGAGAATGCGGTCGTCGACGAAGCTGTGCACCGGCAACAGCTCGACCGTGGTGACGCCGAGCTTCTTCAGGTGATCGATCATCGCGGGCGAGGACAGGCCGCCATAGGTGCCGCGCAGATTCGGCGGCACGTCCTCGCGCTTCTGGGTCAGGCCCTTGACGTGGGCCTCGTAGATGATGGTGTCTTCCCAGGGGATGTTCGGCCTGATCTCGCGGCGGCCCCAGTTGAAGGTTTCGTCGACCACGACGGCCTTGGGCATGCCGCGCGCATTGTCGCGCCGGTCGAACGACAGGTCCTCGCGCGGGCTTCCGGTGCGGTAGGCGAAATGCGCATCGCTCCAGACCAGGCGCCCGGCAAGCCGCTTGGCGTAGGGATCGAGCAGCAGCTTGTTGGCGTTGAAGCGATGGCCGTGCTCGGGCTCGTAGGGGCCGTGCACGCGATAGCCGTAGAGCTGGCCCGGCGAGACGTCGTTCAGATAGCCGTGCCAGACGTCCTCGGTCTTTTCGGGCAGCTCGATGCGCTCGAGCTCGCGGCGGCCTTGCGTGTCGAACAGGCAGAGCTCGACCTTCTGCGCGTTGGCGGAGAACAGCGCGAAGTTGGTACCGCGTCCGTCCCAGCTTGCGCCGAGCCGTGCGGGCGATCCGGCAGTCAGGCGCATCGATCAGCTTTCCGGAACGAGGAAGATCGCAGCCAGCGGCGGAATGGTGAGGCGCAGCTCGCCGCCCTCGGCATGGACTTCGCCGACATTGCCGACATTGCTACCGCCGTAATGGGCGGAATCGGAGTTGAGAACTTCCTTCCACTTGCCGCCGAAGGGAACGCGAACGCGATAGTTCTGGTAGACGTTGGGCGAGAAGTTGATGATGACGACACACCGCGCGTTCTCGTCGAATCCCTTGCGCAGCCAGGCGAAGACGTTGCGATTGGCATCATCGGTGATTAGCCATTCGAAGCCGGCCTGCTCGCAATCCATCTGGTGGAGCGCCGGCACCGCGCGGTAGAGCCGGTTGAGGTCGCGGATCAGGGCCTGAACCCCGGAATGGACCTTGTATTCGAGCAGGTGCCAGTCGAGCGACTGGTCGTGATTCCATTCGCGGCTCTGCGCGATCTCGGCGCCCATGAACAGGAGCTTCTTGCCGGGGTGGCCGAACATGAAGCTGTAATAGGCGCGCAAATTGGCAAAGCGCTGCCACTCGTCGCCGGGCATGCGGCCGAGGATCGAGCGCTTGCCGTGCACGACCTCGTCATGCGACAGCGGCAGGATGAAGTTCTCCGAGAACGCGTAATGCAGGCCGAACAGGATCTCGCCATGATGATGCTTGCGGTGGATCGGATCCTTGCTGATGTAGTTCAGCGTGTCGTGCATCCAGCCCATGTTCCACTTGTAGCCGAAGCCGAGCCCGCCGAACTCGACCGGGCGTGACACCTGCGGCCACGCGGTGGATTCCTCCGCGGCCGTGGTCGCCTGCGGGAAGCGGGCGAACATCTCCGTGTTGAAGCGGCGCAGGAAATTGATCGCCTCGATATTCTCCCGCCCGCCATATTGGTTCGGGATCCAGGCGCCCGGCGGCCGGCTGTAGTCGAGATAGAGCATGGACGCGACCGCATCGACGCGCAGGCCGTCGATAGCGTAACGCTCCATCCAGAACAGCGCATTCGACACCAGGAAGTTCGTCACTTCGGTGCGGCCGTAATTGTAGATCAGCGTGCCCCAGTCGAGGTGGCGGCCCTGCAGCGGGTTGGCGTGCTCGTAGAGCGCGGTGCCGTCGAAATGGCCGAGCCCGTGCGGATCGTCGGGGAAGTGACCCGGCACCCAGTCGAGCAGCACGCCGATGCCTTCGCGGTGGCAGGCATCGATCAGGGCGGCAAAATCCTCGGGGCTGCCGAAACGGCTGGTCGGCGCATAGAGGCCGGTCGGCTGATAGCCCCAGGAGCCGTCGAACGGATGCTCGCTCACGGGCAGGAATTCGAGATGGGTGAAGCCCATGTCGCGGGCATAGGCCGGCAGCTGCTCGGCCAGCTCGCGATAGGTCAGCCATTCATTGTTGTCCTTGCGCCGCCACGAGCCGAGATGCACCTCGTAGATCGACATCGGCGCCGACAATGCGTTGATGCCTTCGGGCGCCGGGCGCGGCCGCGGCAGATGCGCCTCGTCGAACACGATCGAGGCCGTCTTCGGCCGCAGCTCGCTGGCAAATGCCATCGGATCGGATTTCAGCGGCAGCAGATGACCATGCGGTCCGACGATTTCGAACTTGTAGTGATCGCCGGCCTTCGCATGCGGGATGAACAATTCCCAATAGCCGTTGCCGCGCACCCGCATCGGATGGCGCCGCCCGTCCCAGAAGTTGAAATCGCCGACCACGGAGGCGCGCCGCGCATTCGGCGCCAGCACGACGAAGCCGATGCCGTCGACGCCCTCGAGCCGCATCGGATGCGCGCCGAGCTTGTCGTAGAGGCGCTGATGGGTGCCTTCGCCGAGCAAATAGAGGTCGAAATCGGTCAGGATCGGCGGAAAACGGTAGGCATCCTCGAACTCGACCACGTCGTTGCCGAACTTCGCGCGCAGCTGGTAGTGCTTCGAGCCGTTGGGCAGGGCGCCGATGAACAGGCCGGAATCGTGGACGCGATCGAGCGGTGCGACCTCGCCATGGTCGCCGACCGCCTCGACATTGGTGGCCTCGGGCAGAAACGCGCGGACCACGCTCTTTCCGCCCTCGGGATGCAGCCCGAGATAGTGGAAGGGGTCGGAGTGGCGGCCTTCGATGATCGCGTAGGCTTCGGCAGGCAGTTTAGGCATGGGCTTCGCTCTCGGCACTTGACAGAATGCGAAGCAGTCCGGTCAGCGGCGCATGGAGTCCCTCGGGCCGGCGGGACAGCTCGTACTCTACGTCGTGGAACGCTCGATCCAGCAGGAAGAATCTCAACAGGCCTTCCGCGCAGGACCGATCGTCCGGCCACAGCCTCCGATCGGTCATGGCTTCGCGGTAGGCGGACAGGAAGGTCGCGGTGGCGCGCTCGCGCCATTCGTCGAGGGCGGCCGCGAGCCGGTCCTGCTCGTCGGAAGCGCCCGTGAGCGAGCGGCTCAGCGCCGCGTTCACGGAAAGGTCGATGGAATGGATCAGGCCGGCGACGTCGCGCGCGGCCGGCGCCTTGCGGCGCTTGTTGGCCAGTGGCACACGCGGATCGCCGTCGAAGTCGATGATGAAGATATCGTCCTTCACGATCAGAGTTTGCCCGAGCCGGAAGTCGCCATGATGACGGATGTTCAACCCGCCGATGTCGGATGGCAAGAGCGCGTTGAGGCCGCCGAACAGGCGGCCGCGTGCCGCGACCAGCTGGTCGATCAGTGGCCGGTCCGCCTCCCGCAGCCCGTCGCGGCTGTCGGCCAGCCGCTCGAGCATCCGCTCGGCACGCGCCTTGAAGTCGGAGAGCCAGGTCCTGACCTGGGCGGCGTCGATCGGCACGGGGGCGAGGTCGTCGGGCGTTGCCGCGGCGAGCGCGACGTGCAGCTCGGCGAGCCGCCGGCCGATCTGCGCCATGAAATGCAGATACGGCGCCTGCTCCTGGGTTTCGCGTGGCATCTCGTCGGCCGGCGCCAGGCGCTGCTCGTCGACATAGCGGTCGAGATAGCCCGTCGTCACGGTCCAGCCGTCGCCCTGGTTCTCGACATAGGCGTGGAGCACGCCGAGCGCGCTGCGCTGGTTACCGTCGACCAGCTCGACGCTGCCGAGCAGCGCCGGCGTGTTGGCGAAGCGCGCGACCTCCGTGAGATAGTAGCCGATCTCGATCTCGGGGCTGATGCCGCTTTCGAGCCGGCGGTAGATCTTGGCGACGTACTGATTGTCGACCAGCGCGGTGCTGTTCGACTGCTCGATGGCGCGGATGCGTTCGGGCTCCTTGATGGTGTAGTCGGCGAAGCGGCTGGTCGCCTTGAACTCCAGCCGAAGATTGTTCTCGTCCACCACCAGGTTTTGCGACAGGCCCCGCAGGAACAGGCCGATGAAGATCTGCTCGGTCGCGACGTCGAGCAGCGTGCCCTCGCGTGCGCCCTGGCGGACGGCGGCCAGCGCCTTCGGGTTGAAGCGTTCGCGGTCGAACCGCACCCATTCGATCTGCATCGGCATCACGTAGCGCGTGGTGACGTCGTTCCGCGTCGTCTCGAAGAACGCGATCCAGGGTCTGTTGTCGCCGATGTCGCTGAACGGCACCGCCGAGGTCAGCGTGGCCTTGATCTGCTTGGGATTGTGCTCCGGATACCAGCGTGTCCTTGCCAAAAATCCCGGCAGCACGTCGCGCTCGAACACGCCGCGCTCGCGGGCGAGCGAGACCCAGTTCGAATTCACCGGCACGACCAGCGTCTCGAATTCCGGCACCGCGCGCGGCACCACCGGCTCTGACTTGTCGCGCTCCTGAAGCTGGAACCAGTAGAAGCCGTAGGGCCCCAGCGTGATCATGTAGGGCAATTCGCCGATCGCGGGAAAGCGCGTGCGGCCGAGCATCTCCTGCGGGATGCGGTCCTTCCACGGCGACAGATCGAGTTCGGTCGCCTGCGCGGCGCGCGACAGATTGGCGACGCAGAGGATCACCTCGTCGCGGTATTGGCGGACATAGGCGAGCACGGCGCGGTTGGCCGGGCGGATGAAGGTCATGCTGCCCCGGCCGAAGGCGAGCGTCGACTTGCGTACCGAGATCAGCCGCTTGGTGGCGCTGAGCAGCGAGGACAGGCTGCGCGACTGCGCCTCGACGTTCACGGATTCATAGCCGTAGACGGGATCCATGATCAGCGGCGCGTAGAGGCGGGCCGGGTCGCAGCGCGAGAAGCCGCCGTTGCGGTCCGGGCTCCACTGCATCGGCGTGCGGACGCCGTTGCGGTCGCCGAGATAGATGTTGTCGCCCATTCCGATCTCGTCGCCGTAATAGATGATCGGCGTGCCCGGGAACGACAGCAGCAGCGAGTTCATCAACTCGATCTTGCGCCGGTCGTTGTCCATCAGCGGCGCAAGGCGCCGGCGGATGCCGACATTGATGCGCGCGCGGGGATCGTTGGCGTAGGTGGTCCAGAGATAGTCGCGCTCGACGTCGGTGACCATCTCCAGCGTCAGCTCGTCGTGATTGCGCAGGAACAGCGCCCATTGGCAGCTCGCCGGGATATCCGGCGTCTGGCGCAGGATGTCGGTGATCGGGAAGCGGTCCTCCTGGGCGATCGCCATGTAGATGCGCGGCATCAGCGGGAAGTGATAGGCCATGTGGCACTCGTCGCCACGGCCGAAATATTCCTGCACGTCCTCGGGCCATTGATTGGCCTCGGCCAGCAGCAGCTTGCCCTTGGAGTACGCGTCCAGCTCCTGGCGCAGGCGCTTGATGATCGCATGGGTCTCGGGCAGGTTCTCGTTCGAGGTGCCTTCGCGCTCGCACAGATAGGGAATGGCATCCAACCGGAAGCCGTCGACGCCGGCATCGAGCCAGCGCTTCATCACCTGGATGATGGCGCTGACCACGCGCGGATTGTCGAAATTGAGGTCGGGCTGGTGCGAGAAGAAGCGGTGCCAGTAGAACGCGCCGGCCTCCGGATCCCAGGTCCAGTTCGACTTCTCGGTGTCGGTGAAGATGATGCGCGTGCCCTGGTATTTCTGGTCGGTGTCGCTCCAGACATACCAGTTGCGCGCGCTCGAGCCCGGATGGCTGCGCCGCGCGCGCTTGAACCATTTGTGCTGGTCCGAGGTATGGTTGACGACGAGCTCGGTGATGACGCGCAGGCCGCGCTTCTGCGCTTCCTGGATGAAGCGCTTGAAGTCCTTCATCGTCCCGAAATCGGGATTGACCGCGCCGTAATCGGCGATGTCGTAGCCGTCGTCGCGGCCGGGCGAAGGGTAGAACGGCAGCAGCCACAGCGCGGTGACGCCGAGCTCCTGCAGATAGGGCAGCCGCTCGGTCAGGCCGGCGAAGTCGCCGATGCCGTCATTGTTGCTGTCGGCGAAGGCCTTGACGTGGAGCTGGTAGATGATGGCGTCCTTGTACCAGAGCTCATCCACGACCTCGGCAGCCTCAGCCTTCTTGGTATCGACGGAAGACAGAACATTCATGGCGTGAGCCCTTACGCCAGGCAGCGGAACAGAAGTGCCGGATCGCGGTCGGGATCGATACGCAACCTGATGCCGCCCCATTCGATGCGAACCTGTTCGCCGGTGAGGAGGTTTTCGAGTGTCGTCACATGGTGACGCCGTCCGCCGGCGTCAACGGTGAGATCGCCGAGCGGCAGCCAGCATTCGCGCTCACGGCGCGACAGCGCGATCACGACGACGACCATGCTGGCCGGATCGGCCGCCTCCTTGGCGAAGGCGATCGTCTCGCCGTCCTCGATGGCGAGAAAGCGCAAATTCGCCGTCTGCTGGAGCGCCGCGTTCTCGTTGCGGATGCGGTTGAGCGCGGCAATGTAGCCTTTGATGTTGCCCGGTTTGTCCCAGTCGCGCTGCCTGATCTGGTACTTCTCGGAATCCAGATATTCCTCCCGGCCGGGAATGGCCCCATGCTCCAGCAGCTCGAATCCGCTGTAGATGCCGTAATTGCCTGACAGCGTTGCCGCCAATGCGATCCGCGACTTGAAGGCCCAGGCCTCTCCGCTCTGCAGGTGATAGGGCAACAGGTCAGCCGTGTTGACGAACATGTTCGGGCGGTAGAAGTCGCGTTCGGGATAGCGCGTCAGCTCGCCGAGATATTGCTCCAGCTCCCACTTTTCCGTGCGCCAGGGAAAATAGGTGAAGGATTGCGCGAAGCCGAGCTTGGCGAGGCCCTTCATCAACTTTGGCCGTGCATAGGTCTTGGAGAACAGGATCACGTCGGGATGACGGCGGCTTATGTCGCGGATCAGCCACTCCCAGAACGCGAGCGGCGCGGTGTCGTGATTGTCGATGGCGAAGATGGTTACACCCTTGTCGATCCAGAACAGCATGGCGTCGCGAAACGCATTCCACAGCCCGACGCGATCGACCGAATTGAAGTCGGGGATGACGATGTCGGAATAGGGGCCGTCCGCCGTCCGC
Organism: Bradyrhizobium sp. USDA3516; assembly: GCF_057651995.1. Taxonomy (NCBI): domain Bacteria; kingdom Pseudomonadati; phylum Pseudomonadota; class Alphaproteobacteria; order Hyphomicrobiales; family Nitrobacteraceae; genus Bradyrhizobium; species Bradyrhizobium sp. USDA3516. Next base: position 132,708 of record NZ_JBYGYN010000011.1, read on the forward strand.
ACCGAACGGTCGGGCCGCCATTTGAACCATTCCGGATGCTGCGTCAGCCAGGGATGATCCGGCGAGCACTGCACCGCGAAGTCCAGCGCAAGCTCGAGCCCGTATTCGAGACAGGTGGCGACCAACGCGCGGAAGTCCTCGATTGTGCCGAGCTCCGGATGCAGCGCATCGTGGCCGCCCTCGGCCGAGCCGATCGCATAGGGCGAGCCGGGATCGCTTTCGCGGGCCATGGCTGCGTTGTTGCGGCCCTTGCGGCTGGTCTTGCCGATCGGATGAATCGGCGTGAAGTAGAGCACGTCAAAGCCCATCGCGGCGATGTCGGGCACGCGCGCGATGCAGTCGCGCAGCGTGCCGTGCCGGCCCGGCAACGCGCTCTGGCTGCGCGGCATCATCTGATACCAGGTGCTGAAGCGGGCCTTGTCGCGGTCCGCGGTCAGCGGGAAGAAGGGCGAGCGCGCCAGGTCCGGCCGCGACTGGCTCTCGGCCATGGCTTCGCCGAGCTCGGTTGCGAGCAGCGAGGTGATGTCGCCGTTCCTCAAATAGTCCTCGCACTGCCTGATGATGATTGCTGCGGCGTCCTGCCGCGCGCCATGCGCCTTGGTCAGAAGGCCGGCGCCCTCGATCGCATCGAGGCTGACATCGGCCCCGGTGCGCCGTTTTCGCGCGACGGCGTGCGACCAGGTGGCGAACTCGTCGGTCCAGGCTTCGATCGCGTAGACATATTGGCCGGGCTCGGGGGGCGTGAACGCGCCGGACCAGCGGTCATTGCCGTGATGGGTCATCGGCTCGCTCCGCCATTCGCGCTCCTGCTCTCCTCGCCAGACCAGCGCGGCTGAGATCACGGCCTCGCCATCGCGGTAGATGTCGGCCCAGACCTCGACCGGCTCGCCCGCGATCCGCTTCACGGCGAAACGGCCGCCGTCGATCGCGGGATAGACGTCCTCGATCAGGAAAGCGCTGCCGGCCGCGGCACTTTCGACAGTTTGAATTGTCTTGTTCACGGTGATGCCATTGACAAGAAAGCAGGAGCCCGTTTCCCTTGTCGGGAACCCACGCTTGGTACCATGATAGAAAGCCGCTTGTGTGTCATTGGTTCCCTTGGGAACGGCAAGCGCAGTTTGCGAGTTACCCCTGACTAACCTCTTCCGCGATCTCGTTATTCTCCATGCCCCTGGCCAATTAATGGCCTGCAAGCTGCGTGCCGAATGGATCTTTTAGCTCAAGCCCGGATCAAGGGCGTTCAATCCGAATTCATCGATGCCCTCGGCAAGCTGCGGGTCACCGCGCCCGAGGCCCTCAAATCCATCCTCGACGCCCTGCCGGAGAAGCGGGTCTATCGCTTCGTCAGCGGGCCGGTCGTGGTCCGTGCGCTCGGACACCCGCGCACGGAATTGGCGTCGGTTGGCACCCCGCCACTGCAATGGAAAATCGTCGGCAACGGCAATGTGATCGCGGCAGGCGAGACGCGCGAGCCGGTGATCGCCTGGCCCGCGGGCCTGGCGCTGGGGTATCACCGCCTGACGCTGACCGATGCCGAAGGCGCGAGCGAAGACGTGCCGATGATCGTGGCGCCCGAGCGCTGTTTCGGCGGCGATTTCGACCGCGGCTGGCTGCTCGCGGTGCAGCTCTACAGCGTCCGCTCCGACCGCAATTGGGGCATCGGCGATTTCACAGATCTGGCCGGCCTCATCCGGCTCGCCAAGCAGCTCGGGGCGGACGGCGTCGGGCTCAATCCGCTGCATGTCCTGTTCGACGATCACCCGGCCGATTGCAGCCCCTATTCGCCGAACAGCCGGCTTTTCCTCAACCCGCTCTATATCGACGTCGAGGCGATTCCTGAATTCTCGGCCGACCTCGTGCCCGACGCGGCCGCGACGGCCGCCCGTCTGCGCGAGGGCGATCGCGTTCCTTATGCCGACATGGCAGCCCTGAAATGGCTGGGCCTGCGCGCCGCCTTTAACAGCTTCGTGACAAGCGCGAGCGCGGCCCGCCGCAAGGCGTTTGACGCCTTCCGTGCTGCCCGCGCACCGCTGTTGTCCCGCTTTGCCTGTTTCGAGGTGCTGCGGCATCGCTTCGCCGCGCCCTGGTGGGAATGGCCGGCGGAATGGCAGCAGCCGGACGAGGCAAAATGCGCCGAGCTGCGCAATGGCCCGGACAAGCGCGAGGTCGAGTTCGTCGAATTCGTGCAATGGACGGCCGACAGCCAGCTGCATGCGGCCAAGGCGCTCGCCGGCCAGCTCGGCATGCGGGTCGGGCTCTATCTCGACGTTGCCGTCGGCGTGCAGTCCAACGGCTTCGATGCCTGGAACGAACAGACGGCGATCTCGCGTCATCTCGCGGTCGGCGCGCCGCCCGACGTGCTCAACACCATCGGCCAGGATTGGGGCCTTGCCGGCTTCAATGCTGGTGGGCTGGAAGCGCAATCTTTCGTCCCGTTCGCCGACATGCTCGCGGCGTCGATGCGCCATGCCGGCGCCATCAGGCTCGATCACGTGCTCGGCCTGAAACGGCTCTATCTCGTGCCGCGCGGCTTCAAGCCCGACAACGGCGCCTATGTGCAGATGCCGTTCGAGGCGTTATTGGCCGCCGTGGCGCGCGAGAGCTCGGCCCATCAATGCATCGTGATCGGCGAGGACCTCGGCACCGTGCCGGAAGGTTTCCGCGAGATGATGCAGGATTTCGGCATCTGGTCCTATCTCGTCATGATGTTCGAGCGCGACGATGCCGGCCATTTCCGCAATGTCGACCATTACCGGCCCAATGCGCTGGTGACGCTGAACACCCATGACCTGTCGACCTATGCCGGATGGCGCTCCTTCGGCGATCTCAGGATGAAGCGCTCGCTCGGGCTCGATCCCGGCGAGAACGACCAGGCGCGATGGGATGCGCTCGGCAGGCTCGACGAGATCCTGCGCCAGAACGGCATCAGCGCCAACGACCTCTACTCTGTGCTCGCGTTCCTCTCGCGCACGCCCTCGCGGCTGCTCGCGGTGTCGATGGAGGATTTGCTCGGCGTAATCGACCAGCCCAACATCCCCGGCACGATCGACGAGCATCCGAATTGGCGCCAGCGCCTTCCGGTCGCGCTCGACAAGATCGTCTCCAGGATCGATCTCGCAGCCTTGAAAGCTGCGACACGGGAACGTTCATTGCCCGGCGGGAATTGAACAGCCGGGACTTGCCAGGCTCGCACGACATTGGCTCAGAGGATCGAGGACTATGCGCTGATCGGCGATTGCGAGACCGCGGCGCTGGTGGGGCGCAACGGCTCGATCGACTGGCTGTGCTGGCCCGCCTTCGATTCCGACGCCTGCTTTGCCGCCATCCTCGGCACCCACAAGAACGGGCGCTGGCTGATCGCGCCATGCGAGGACGCAACCCGCATCTCGCGGCGCTATGTGGGCCATACCCTCGTCCTCGAGACCCGCTTCGAGACGAAGAGCGGCACGGTTGCGCTGATCGACTTCATGCCGCCGCGCGGCAAAGCGTCCGACATCGTGCGGCTGGTGCGCGGCATCAACGGCACCGTGAAGATGCGGATGGAGCTCGTTATCCGCTTCGGCTTCGGCGCCGATACTCCCTGGGTGCGGCGGATCGACCATTCCTTGCTGGCCATCGGCGGCCAGGACATGACGGTGCTGCGCACGCCGGTCGAGACCCGCGGCGAGGATCTGACCACCGTCTCGGACTTCGAGGTGAAGGAAGGCGAGACCGTGCCCTTCGTGCTGACCTACGGCCCCTCGCATCTCGAGCCGCCCGCTCCGATCGATCCCGAGCTCGCGCTCCAGGAGACCGAAGCTTTCTGGCAGGATTGGTGCGGCCACTGCACCCGCGACGGCGACTACCAGGATCTCGTCCTGCGCTCGCTGATCACGCTGAAGGCGCTGACCTTCGCGCCGACCGGCGGCATCGTCGCGGCACCCACCACCTCCTTGCCGGAGAAGCTCGGAGGCAGCAGGAACTGGGACTACCGCTTCTGCTGGCTGCGCGATGCCACCTTCACGCTGCTGGCGCTGATGAACTCGGGCTACACCGAGGAAGCCCTGGCCTGGCACAATTGGCTGCTGCGCGCCGCGGCGGGCTCCCCTTCGAACATGCAGATCATGTACGGCATCTGGGGCCAGCGGCGGCTGCTGGAATGGGAGGCAGGCTGGCTCGGCGGCTATGAGGGCGCGCAGCCGGTGCGCGTCGGCAATGCCGCCCACGCGCAGCTCCAGCTCGACGTCTATGGCGAATTGATCGATGCCTTCCACCAGTCGCGCATGGCGAGGCTCAAGCTCGACGACGAGACGACCTGGGCGCTGGAATGCGCCGTGCTCAATCATCTGGCCGAAGTCTGGGACCAGCCCGATCACGGCATCTGGGAACGGCGCGGCCAGCCCAAGCACTACGTGTTCTCCAAGGTGATGACCTGGGTCGCCTTCGACCGCGGCATCAAGAGCGCCGAGACCTTCGGTTTCAAGGCGCCGCTCGTGCATTGGCGCATCTTGCGCGACGCGATTCATCGCGACGTCTGCGACAGGGGATTTGATGCGGAGGTGGGCGCCTTCGTCGAATCTTACGGCTCGAAGATGCTCGATGCATCCGTGCTGCTGCTGCCCGCCGTCGGCTTCCTGCCGGCGGACGACCCGCGCATCCGCAGCACCATCGCCGCGGCCGAAAAATGCCTGATGCACGGCGGCTTCGTGCTGCGACACGACCCGCGCGAGCTGCCCCCGGACCAGCCGCCGCTCGAAGGCGCCTTCCTGGCCTGTACTCTGTGGCTCGCCGATGCCTACGTGCTGTCGGGCGATCTCGACAAGGCGCAAGTCCTGTTCGATCGCGTGGTGAGCATTGCGAACGACGTCGGCCTGCTCGCCGAAGAGTACGATTCAGACGCAAAGCGTCAGACCGGCAACTTCCCGCAGGCGCTGACCCACATCGCGCTGATCAACACGGCGCATAACCTGTCGGCGGCACGGCAGAAGAGCGAGAAGCCGGCGATGCAGCGGTCGAAGTAAGCTAATTTAGCGCTCCGAGGGCGGTGCGCTCCCTCGCCCGCTTGCGGGAGAGGGTTGGGGAGAGGGTGTCTCCGCAATGGGATAGGCCCCTAGAGGAGAAAGCCCTCACCCGCCGCTGCGCGGCGACCTCTCCCGCATCCGCCTTCGCCAAAGGCTTCGGCGGACAAGAGCGGGAGAGGTTAAGGAGCCCGCGGCTATCGTTTCAAACCAAGGCCATTCCGCTTTAGACCCCGAGCCACTCCAAGCCGCCCGGAAGTTCGCTGACGGCAAAGTCCACTTGCAGGACGCGGCGATGCATCGGGGCGGTGGCGGCATCGGAAGCGTGGAGAATCGGCGTCGCGTACAGCCAGATGTCGCCGGCATCAGCCAGACACGCAGCCGTGCCGCAGCGTCGGACGACGTCCCGCACCTCATCTTCCGGAATCCGTCCAAGCTTGTGCGATCCGGGCGCGATCAGCAACGGCGCATTGCTAGCCGGGACCGGATCGATATGCACCCGCAGCGTCACCATGCCAGACAGGAGCGCAAAGGGTGGCTCGACATGCTGCATGCCGCTCTTGATGCTCCACGTGTCGAAGCCATCGACCGGAATGCGCTCCTTCACCGCGATGGTTCGGTCCTGATGCCAGCCGAGCGCCCAGTTCGTCGCGGCGCTCTTGTCGAACAGGATGGCTCTGACCGGACGGCATGCCTTCCCAAGCACCGACGCAGCACAGCTTCCGACATCTCCGCTGGCGGCAAGGAAGGGCGCGAGACCGTCGATGCCTCTTAACCTCAGTCCGGCGTGATCGGGCGGCAAATGGCGCAGGTTGCCCTGAGCTCGTCCAACCGATCCGATGTCAGTGCCTCCCGGCACAGCTGCGCGCCGTCATCCGGAAAAGTCAGCCGTTCAATTGCCAAGGTTGCGCACCGCATCGGCCGATCGCTCACCCCACCCCGTTCCGCGTCAAGATCATCTCCATCGCCTCGGCAAAGCCATCCTGCTCGTTGCTTGCAGTGACATGCGTCGCCTCGTCCTTGACGTTGTCGGCGGCGTTGCCCATGGCGATCGAGGTGCCGCTGACGCGGAACATCGCGAGGTCGTTCTGCATGTCGCCGATGGTGGCGACCGCGTCGGTGGAGATGCCGAGGCGCTTGGCCATGGCCTGCACGAACGTGCCCTTGTTGAAGCCGGGCGGGGTGATGTCGAGATAATAGGTCTGCGAGCGCACCGCGGTGGCCGCGCTGCCGAGCGCTTCCTGCATGACCTTCTCGCAAGCCTCGAGGCGGGCGGCATCGGCACTGGCGCCGACGATCTTGCAGGCACCGGCGAGATACGGCGAAAAGTCCGTCACGATGGTCGGATCGGCGCGGATCGTGTGCCGCTCGTGCGCGACGTACTTTCCGTCGGGATTGTCGATCAGCCATTTGTCGGTGGTGAACAGCCAGACATCGGCGCCGAACTCGCGCAGGATCTGCAGGGAACGCTCGGCCGCGCGCGCGGGAATCAGGTGCTGCTCGACCGCCCGCATCTCGGGATCGACGATCGAGGAGCCGTTGAACGGCCCAACCGGCAGCCACAGCGCCAGCGGCTCGATCAAGAAGCGCATGCCGATGGCGGGGCGGCTGGAGGTGATGGTGAAGCCGATGCCGGCCTTGTGCAGCCGATGCACGGCGGACTTCGCGCGCTCCGTCAGCGTCTTGTCCTTGGTCAACAGCGTGCCGTCGACATCGGAGACCACGAGTGAGATTTGGGTCATGGCAGAACCTTGGGTGTTGCGCCGCCCAGTTTGAGCTGCCGCACGATGCCGTCCACGATCGCCTCGACGGTCTCGTCGATCGAGACGGTGATGACGTGCTCGCCCGGCTCCGGCGGCTCCAATGTCTCGAATTGGCTGGTCAGCAGTCCGGGCGGCATGAAATGTCCCTTGCGCTGCGCGAGCCGCTCGGCGATCAGCTCCTTTGTGCCCTTCAGGAACACGAAGCGGACGTCGTCGCGGCCACGCAGCAGCACGTCGCGATAGGCGTGCTTCAGCGCCGAGCAGGCAATGATGACGTGCTCACCCCGTCCGCACACGAGCGCGATCTCGTCGGCGATGGCATTCAGCCAGGGCCAGCGATCTTCGTCGGTGAGGGGATGTCCGGCCCGCATCTTCTCGACATTGCCGGCGGGATGGAAGCTGTCGCCGTCCTCGAAGCGCCAACCGAGCCGCTCGCCGAGCGCCTTCGCAACCGTGCTCTTGCCGGAGCCCGACACGCCCATCACGATCAATGCACAAGGTGCTTCAGCGCGGCCCACGAATATCCTCCGGAAGCGCGGCCTCGTCGACCAGCCAGACGGTCTCGCCGTTCGAGCGCGCGCGTAACGCCGGCAGATTCTCGCCATTGCAGAGGCGCGTCAAGATCGGCTGCTTGTCGTGCCCGGCAATCTCGAACAGCATCTCGCGGCAGGAGGCCAAAGCGGGCAGGGTGAGCGACACCCGCGGCACGAACGGCGCGACGTTCGCCTTGGGAACGCCGACGACCCAGCGGCGGGTCTCCTCGATCTCGGGGTAGCCGGGGAACAGCGAGGCGGTGTGGCCGTCCGGGCCCGCGCCCATCAGGACGAGATCGAACAGCGGGCGCCCCGGATCGAGCTGGTCTGCGCCATAGAAGGCCTTCAGCTCGCGCGCATAGGCTTTCGCAGCGGCATCGGGATTGTCGGCCGTGGTCGGGATCGGGTGGATATGGCCGGCGGGCGCATTGCGGTCGAGAAAGATCGCGCGCGCGACAGCCATGTTGTTGAGAGGATCGCTTTCGGGCACGAAGCGCTCGTCGCCGATGAACCAGTGCACGCGGTCCCACGGAATCCTGCTGCGCCAGGCCTCGCTGCCGAGCAACTGATACAGCTTTTTCGGGCTGGAGCCGCCGGTGAGGCAGATCGCGATGCGGTCGGGATTGGCCGCGATCCGCGCCAGCACGCGTTCGGCCGCGGCGCGGGCGAGAGCTTCGGCATCGGCCTCGACGATCAGCTTCGGCTGCTCGGCCCGAGCCATCACGAGTACTTCCGCCAGCTTCGCCCGTCGCGCCGGAGCAACTCGTCGGCGCAGGCAGGGCCGTCACTGCCGGCTTCATAGGTTTCGATGCCATTGGTGCCCGCGCTCTTCCAGGCGTCCAGGAACGGCTGCACCGCCTGCCAGCCTGCCTCGATGCCGTCGGCGCGCTGGAACAGGATGTTGTCGCCGATCATGCAGTCGTAGATCAGCGTCTCATAGCCGGTCGAGGGGTCGGCGCGGAAATAATCGCCGTACTTGAATTTCATCTCGACGCCGTCGATTGTGATGCTCGGCCCCGGGATTTTTGCGTTGAACTGCAGCTCGATGGTCTCGGTCGGCGCGATGCCGATGGTCAGGAAGTTCTGCGACAGGCGGTCGACGTCCGTCCCTGAGAACATCGACAGCGGCGCCTGCTTGAACTTGATCGCCACTTCCGTCCGCTTGTGTCCGAGCGCCTTGCCAGTGCGCAAATAGAAGGGCACGCCGGCCCAGCGCCAATTGTCGATCATCAGCTTGAGCGCAACAAAGGTCTCGGTGGTGCTGTCCGGCTTGACCTCCGCGGTCTTGCGATAGTCCGTGATCTCGTCGTCGCCGCTACGGCCGGCAAGATATTGCGCGCGCACTGAATTCTTCAGTGCGTCCTCCCGGCTGGGCAGCTGGATCGATGTCAGCACGTCCGCCTTCTCGGAGCGTACGGAATGTGCGTCGAAGCGAGCGGGAGGCTCCATCGCGACCAGCGACATCAGCTGGAACAAATGGTTCGGCACCATGTCGCGCAGCGCGCCGGTGGCATCGTAGAAGCCGCCGCGGTGGCCGACGCCGAGCTTCTCCTCCACGGTGATCTGGATATGATCGATGTGGTTGCGATTCCAGATCGGCTCGAACATGCCGTTGGCGAAACGCAGCACCAGAATGTTCTGCACCGTTTCCTTGCCGAGATAGTGGTCGATCCGGTAGATCTGGTGCTCGTCCATGATCTTCAAGAGCTCGGCATTCAGCGCGCGGGCCGAGGCGAGGTCGGTGCCGAACGGCTTCTCGATCACGAGCCGCCGCCAGGCACCGTTCTCCTGCATCATGCCGGTGCGGCCGAGCTCCCGCGCGGTCGGTGCGAACGCGGCAGGCGGCGTTGCCAGATAGAACAGCCGGTTGCCGCCGGTGTCCTGCGCGCATTCCAGCGAATCCAGATGCTCACGCAGGCGGTCGAAGGAGGGCGGATCCTTTGCGTCGGCCTCGACGAAGGTCACGCATTCCAAAAGCCTCGTCGCGATGTCGTCGTCCACCGGGCGCGTCGCGAATTGCCGCAAGCCCTTCAGCAGGCTGTCGCGCAGCTCCTCATCCGACTGGCCCCTGCGGGCGACGCCGACGACGCAGAACTTTTCCGGCAACAGGTGCTCGGCCGCCAGATTGTAGAGCGAGGGCATCACCAGGCGATGGGTGAGATCGCCGGTGACGCCGAAGATGACGAAGGCGCAATTGTCCGGCTTGCGCTTGGGCTGCGGGTCTTTTGTCACGAATGGTCAGCCTTCGCTTGGTTACGCGTTACTTCGGCTTCGCCGCGCCCGGTTGCGTCGGCTCCTTGTGCCCGCCGAACCCAGCGCGCATCGCCGAGAGAATTTTTTCGGCGAAGGTGTGTTCCCGACGGGAACGGAAACGTGTGTAGAGCGCCGCAGTCAGGACCTCTGCCGGCACGGCCTCGTCGACCGCCGCATTCACGGTCCAGCGGCCTTCGCCGGAATCCTCCACGAAGCCGGAATATTCCGACAGTTGCGGACTGTCGGCGAGCGCGGCCGAGGTGAGGTCGAGCAGCCAGGATGGAATCACGCTGCCGCGCCGCCACACTTCGGCGATGTCGGCGAGATCGAAATCGTAGCGGTGATCCGCCGGCAAAGCCTCGATATTGGCATTCCTGAGGATGTCGAAACCTTCGGCATAGGCCTGCATCAGGCCGTATTCGATGCCGTTGTGGATCATCTTGACGAAATGGCCGGCGCCGACAGGCCCGGCGTGGATGTAGCCTTGCTCGACGCGGGGATCGCGGCCCTCGCGCCCCGGCGTGCGCGGAATGTCGCCGGCGCCCGGCGCGAGCGCAGCAAAGATCGGATCGAGCCGGTCGACCACCTGCTTCTCGCCGCCGATCATCATGCAGTAACCGCGGTCGAGCCCCCACACGCCCCCCGAGGTGCCGACATCGACGTAATGGATGCCGCGCGCCTTCAACGCCTTGCCGCGGCGGACGTCGTCCTGCCAGAAGGTGTTGCCGCCGTCGATGATGACGTCGCCTTCCTGCATCACGCCGGCGATGGTCTCGATCGTGGTCTCGGTGATGCGTCCTGCTGGCAGCATCACCCAGGCGGTGCGCGGCCGCTCCAGCTTGGCGACGAACTCTTCCAGCGTCGCCGAGCCGACCGCGCCGTCGGCGGCGAGGTTAGCTACGGCCTTCGCATCCTTGTCGTAGACCACCGTCGAATGCCCGTGGCGCATCAGGCGGCGAACGATGTTGCCGCCCATTCGGCCGAGGCCGATCATGCCGAGTTGCATCTGCAATATTCCTTCAGTTCAGCGCGTCGTTGAGCGCTGCATTGAGCGTGGCGAGGCCTTTCTTGAGGCCACCCTTCAGGTGTACCCGCAGCGCGCGCCGGCCGCGTTCCGTCAGCACGTCGAAATCGCCGCGCGCCTGCGCCGCCTTGATCACGCCGAAGCTCGCCTTCTGGCCCGGCACCGGCAGGTCCTTGGCGTCATCGGCGGTGATCTGGAGGAACACGCCGCTGTCGGGCCCGCCCTTGTAGGCCTGTCCCGTCGAGTGCAGGAAGCGCGGGCCGAACTCGGCGCAGGTTGCGACATGCCGCTTCTCGCGCACCTCGAGCCGCATCGCCTGGAGCGCGTCGATCGTGGCCTTGTCGCGCGCGATGTAGCCGAGCAGGGCGACGTAGTCCCCGTCGCTGGATCGCGACAGATGCGCCTTCAGCCAGGAGCCGAGATCGCCGTTGGCGCCGGCGGCGCGCAGCGCTGCGGCGTTGGCCTCGTCGGTGTAGAGATCGGCGTCCTTGGTGCTGACCACCGGCTCTTCCGCCGGCAGCTTGCCGGTCTTCTCGAACGCGGCGGTGAGCTCGCGGGTCTTGATCTTGGCCGCTTCGACGTCCGGCTGGTCGAACGGATTGATGCCGAGAATGCTGCCGGCCACGGCGGTTGCCATCTCGAAGCGGAAGAATTCCTGGCCGAGATGCTCGATCGACTTCATGACGATGCGCACCACGGGGTGACCCGCCGCCTCGATCGCGGCAAGCTGGGAGTCATGTGCGGCGTCCGCTTCGCCTTCGACACGGATGTCGATGAAGAAGCGGTCGTTGCCGTAGACGGAGGGATCGCCCAGCGGCTCGCCCTCGATCGGGATCAGGCCCTTGCCCTCCTTGCCGGTCGATTCCGCGATCAGCTGCTCGGCCCAGGCGCCGAAATCGGCGATCTTCTTCGACGCCAGGATCGTCACCTTGTCGCGGCCTTCGAGCCCGGCGAGACCCATGGCGAGGCCGAGCTGCACGCCCGGGTTTTCGGACGGCGGCACGTCGGGGCCGCAGGAGCGGGCCATCGCCAGCGCGTGCTTGACGAAGATCTTGACGTCGATGCCCGCGGTCGCCGCCGGCACCAAGCCGAAGGGCGAGAGGACCGAATAGCGTCCGCCGATCGAGGGCTCGCCATGGAAGATGCGGGCGTAATGCAGGCTCTTCGCCGCCTTCTCCAGCGAGGAGCCGGGATCGGTCACCGCGATGAAGCGATGCCCGGTCTTCACCTTGGGACCCACAGCCTTGGCAACCTGCTCGTGGAAATAATCCTTCATCGCGTTCGGCTCGGTGGTGCCGCCGGACTTGCTGGAGACGATGAAGACGGTGTTGGCGATGTCGATCTTCGCCTCCATCGCCCGCACCTGCGCCGGATCGGTGGAGTCGAGCACGTGCAGCCTGGGGAAGCCGGGCTTCTTGCCGAAGGTCTCGGCCAGCACCTCGGGGCCGAGGCTGGATCCGCCCATGCCGAGCACGACGGCGTCGGAGAATTTCTGGCCCTTCACGCGGCCGGCATAGTCCTCGTAATCGGCAATGTCGGCCTTGGCCGGACTGTCGAGCCAGCCCAGCCATTTGTCCTCGTCCGCACCGGTCCAGACCGACTTGTCGCGCTGCCACAGCCTGCGGATCCTGGCCGACGCCCGCCATTCCTCCGTGGACTTGGCCAGCGCCTTGCCGAGCGCCTCGCCCAGCGAGAGCTGCTGGCGGTCGAGTGCGGGCCCGAGCACGACCGCGCGCTTGTGGGCGACGGCGCCGTAGAGCTTGTCGGCGGCATCCGCAAACAGCTTGACGCCGTCCTTGACCAGCTCCTCGGCGATCGCCTCGAGCGAGATGCCGGAGCGCTCCAGCTCGTCCAGCACGCGTTTCGCGTCCTCGACGTTCTCCTCCAGGCTGTCGCGCGGCTTGCCGTGGTCGCGGAACGCATCCAGCGTTGCCGGCGGCACGGTGTTGATGGTGTCGGGGCCGATCAGCTCCTCGACATAGAGGACGTCGCTGTAATCCTTGTTCTTGGTGCCGGTGGAGGCCCATAGCATGCGCTGCGGCTTGGCGCCCTTGGCGGCGAGCTTCTCCCAGCGGGGACCTGAGAACAGGCGCTTGTAGTCCTGGTAGGCGAGCTTGGCGTTGGCGATCGCCACCTTGCCCTTGAGCGCGGCGAGACGTTCCTTCTCGGACGGATCGTTGGCGCGGGCGATCTTCTCGTCGAGCTGCTTGTCGACCACCGAATCAATCCGGCTGACGAAGAAGCTGGCGACGCTGGCCACATGCGACGGATCGCCGCCGCCGGCGACGTAGGTCTCCAGACCGGCGATGTAGGCCTCGGCCACCTCGAGATAGACGGCCTTGGAGAACAGCAGCGTGATGTTGATGCTGATGCCCTCGCTGATCAACTGCTCGATCGCCGGCAGGCCCTCCGGCGTCGCCGGCACCTTCACCATCAGGTTCTTGCGACCGACGTCCTTCCAGAGCCGCCGCGCCTCCGCGATCGTGCCTGACGTGTCCATGGCGAGATAGGGCGAGACCTCCAGGCTGACATAGCCGTCGCCGCCCTTGAGGCGGTCATAGACCGGGCGCAGCACGTCGGCGGCGTTCTGGATGTCCTCGACCGCGACGGCCTCGAACAGGTCGGCCACATTGCGGTCGCCGCGCTTCAGCGCCTTGCCGATCGGCGCGTCGTATTCGTCCGAGCTGCCGATCGCCTTCTCGAAGATCGACGGGTTGGAGGTGACGCCCTTGACGCCGTCGGTTTCGATCAGCCGCTTCAGGTCGCCTTTGGCGATGAAGCCGCGGGCCAGGAAGTCGAGCCAGACCGCCTGTCCGTGCTTTTCCAGTTCTTTGACGGGATTCATGATGCTTATTATCTCCAAGCCTGCGGACGAGGGGTTTTCGCGAAGGTCCTGACGCGCTATCCTCTAGCCTACATGCACCCGGGAGGGAACCAATCAAGGGTGCGGGAGTCATACCCTCCAGCGTAACTCCGTCGCGATCATGGCGATCCCGGCGTGGCGCTTATTGTTGCTTAAGGGTCGTCCACCATCCGGCTGATCTGAACGATTCGCTGCCCAGCGGGCATGTCGTCGTCCACTCCTACGCTTCTACGCTTCGCGATCTCCGCATCGACAATGAATTTCTGCCACGGGGTTCGATGGCGGAGATGTTGTCCCGAAGATTGCCGCGGTCACGAAATGACCGTGCTGAGGCCGACGCCGGGCATGCGAAGACCTCCGCAGCATCCCAAGCTGGCCGTTACGCGCAGAACGATCGCGTTGTCATCCGTCCGGTGGGCCTGGCAGCGATTGTGTCACGGTGCTGCGCCTTGCCGCGAGGGACAGGCGGACAGCGCACCGCATTGCAGCAGGAAGATGAACGGGGACCGCAAGGCTTCGCCGTACAAGTGTCATAAGATCGCCGCTCCGGGATCGCTATGCTGCATTGCCGGATGGGGCCATCCCCGGGAACGCCCGGATGTGGCGACCGAGTGACATTTTCTGGAAATGAGCCAGAATAGACAGAGATTCGCACAAAATACGGGCAGGTGCCTGTTCGTAACTCATAGAGTGCCTACGTTGTGCGTTGCGTCGAGTCGGCACCCGGGTGTCCAATGATTGTCATGTGCTCACGCTGATTCGAAACGGCCTGAGGAACGGTCCGGTAACTGCTTTCGTTTCAGCTTGTAGCGGAACTCACGCGGAGAGGGATCATGTACAACGATTCTCTATTCAACGCTTTCGCTCGGTCGTTCGAGGCGAGAAGCCAGCACGACATGTCGATGGCGGAATATCTGGAATCGTGTCGAAGCGATCCCATGAAATACGCGAATGCGGCCGAACGACTGCTAGCGGCGATCGGTGAGCCCCAGACGATTGACACGGCCAAGGACCCACGCCTTGGCCGTATTTTTTTGAACCGCACCATCCGCACCTATCCGGCCTTCGCCGGCTTCTACGGCATGGAAGAAACCATCGAGCGCATCGTCGGTTTCTTCCGCCACGCGGCGCAAGGTCTCGAAGAGCGCAAGCAGATCCTCTATTTGCTCGGCCCGGTCGGCGGCGGCAAGTCCTCGCTCGCCGAGCGGCTCAAGTCGCTGATGGAAGTGCAGCCGATCTACGTGCTCAAGGCCGGCGACGAGCTCTCGCCGGTGTTCGAGAGCCCGCTCAGCCTGTTCGATCCCGATCAGCTCGGTCCGATGCTGGAGGAGAAATACGGCATTCCGCGCCGTCGCCTCACCGGCCTGATGAGCCCGTGGTGCTACAAGCGGCTGGAAGCTTTCGGCGGCGACATCTCGCAATTCCGGGTCGCCAAGATCCAGCCGTCGCGGCTGCGCCAGATCGCGATCGCCAAGACCGAGCCCGGTGACGAGAACAACCAGGACATCTCCTCGCTGGTCGGCAAGGTCGACATCCGCAAGCTCGAGACCTACGCCCAGAACGATCCCGACGCCTACAGCTATTCCGGCGGCCTCAACCGCGCCAACCAGGGCGTGCTCGAGTTCGTCGAGATGTTCAAGGCGCCGATCAAGATGCTGCACCCGTTGCTGACCGCAACGCAGGAAGGCAATTATATCGGCACCGAGAACATCGGCGCGATCCCGTTCACCGGCATCATCTTGGCGCACTCGAACGAAGCCGAGTGGGCGAGCTTCAAGGCCAACAAGAACAACGAGGCCTTCATCGACCGCATCTGCGTCATCAAGGTGCCTTACTGCCTCAGGGTCACCGAGGAGCAGAAGATCTACGAGAAGCTGATCCAGGGCTCCGAGCTCGCCTCGGCGCCTTGCGCGCCGTCGACGCTGGAGACGCTGGCGCGGTTCTCGGTGATGTCGCGCCTGCGCAAGCACGAAAACTCCACCCTGTTCGGCAAGATGCGGGTCTACGACGGCGAAAGCCTGAAGGAATCCGATCCGAAGGCGCGCAGCGTCCAGGAATATCGCGACGCCGCCGGCGTCGACGAGGGCATGGACGGCGTCTCCACCCGCTTCGCCTTCAAGATCCTGGCCGCCACCTTCAACCACGATCCGCAGGAGGTGGCCGCCGACGCCGTGCATCTGATGTACGCGCTGGAGCAGGCGATCCGCCGCGAGCAGCTGCCCGAGGAGGTCGAGAAGCGCTATCTCGAATTCATCAAGGCGGATCTGGCGCCGCGTTATGCCGAGTTCATCGGCAACGAGATCCAGAAGGCTTATCTCGAATCCTACTCGGATTACGGCCAGAACCTGTTCGACCGCTACGTCGATTACGCCGACGCCTGGATCGAGGACCAGGACTTCAAGGACCCCGACACGGGCCAGCTGCTCGATCGCGAGCTCTTGAACCAGGAGCTGACGAAAATCGAGAAGCCGGCGGGCATCGCCAACCCCAAGGACTTCCGCAACGAGGTCGTCAAATTCTCGTTACGGTCGCGGGCCCAGAACGGCGGTAAAAATCCAACCTGGACCTCCTACGAGAAGATTCGCGATGTGATCGAAAAGCGGATATTCTCCCAGGTCGAGGACCTGCTTCCGGTCATCTCCTTCGGGTCGAAGAAGGACGGCGAGACGGAGAAGAAGCACGGCGAGTTCGTCGCACGCATGGTGGAGCGCGGCTATACCGAACGTCAGGTTCGCCGGCTCGTCGAATGGTACATGCGCGTGAAGCAGGCCGGTTGAGGCGGATGGGAGGCGAATGGTAAAGTGCCCATTCACATTATTGACAGGCGCCTGAATCCAGGCGGCAAGAGTCTTGAGAACCGCCAGCGGTTCTTGCGTCGGGCCAAATCCCTGGTGCAGGGCGCCGTCAAGAAGACCTCGCAGGAACGCGACATCAAGGACGTCCTGGAGGGTGGTGAGGTCACGATCCCGCTCGACGGCATGCACGAGCCGCGTTTCCGCCGTGAAGGCGGGACGCGCGACATGGTGCTGCCCGGCAACAAGAAGTTCATCGAAGGCGACTATCTCCAGCGCTCCGGCCAGGGCAGCGCCAAGGATTCCGGTCCCGGCGAAGGCGACAGCGAGGACGCCTTCCGCTTCGTGCTGAGCCGTGACGAGTTCGTCGATCTCTTCCTCGACGACCTCGAGTTGCCGGACCTCGCCAAGCGCAAGATCGCGCAGACCGAGAGCGAAGGCATCCAGCGCGCCGGCTACACCATGACCGGCTCGCCCGCCAACATCTCGGTGAGCCGGACGGTGAAGCTCGCGCTCGCCCGCCGCATCGCGCTCAAGCGTCCGCGCAAGGACGAGATCGAGGAGCTGGAAGCCGCGATCGAAGCCTGCACCGACGCGGACGAGCGTGCGGCTCTCGTGGCCCGGCTCGAAACGCTGAAGGCGAAGTCGAAGCGCATCCCCTTCATCGATCCGCTCGACATCCGTTACCGGCGCTTCGAGACGGTGCCCAAGCCCGTCGCGCAGGCGGTGATGTTCTGCCTGATGGACGTCTCCGGCTCGATGTCCGAGCACATGAAGGATCTGGCGAAGCGCTTCTACATGCTGCTCTACGTCTTCCTGAAGCGGCGCTACAAGCACGTCGAGATCGTCTTCATCCGCCACACCGATCGCGCCGAGGAGGTCGACGAGCAGACCTTCTTCTACGGTCCGGCCTCGGGCGGCACGCTGGTCTCCAGCGCGCTGCAGGCGATGCACGAGATCGTGCGCGAGCGCTTCAACCCGTCCGACTGGAACATCTACGCCGCGCAGGCTTCCGACGGCGACAATTCCTATTCCGACGGCGAGCTCACCGGGCTCCTCTTGACCGAGAAGATCCTCCCGGTCTGCCAGTTCTTCGCCTATCTCGAGGTCGGCGAGGCCGGCGGCAGCGCGTTCGATCTCTCCGATTCCTCGCTCTGGAGCCTCTATGAACGGCTGCGCAACAGCGGCGCCCCGCTCTCGATGCGCAAGGTCTCGGAGCGCAGCGAGATCTTCCCGGTGTTCCACGATCTGTTCCAGCGCCGCGACACTGCCCAGGAGAAGGCCGCTCCATGAAGGAACGTTTGTTCGAAGGCGCCGATTGGGACTTTCACACCTTGCAGCGCATCACCGATGCCTGCGAGGAGGTGGCGTTGAAGGATCTCGGGCTCGACGTCTATCCGAACCAGATCGAGGTCATCACCGCCGAGCAGATGCTGGACGCCTATTCGTCGGTCGGCATGCCCCTGTTCTACAAGCACTGGTCGTTCGGCAAGCACTTCGCGTTCCATGAGGCGTCCTACCGCAAGGGCCTGATGGGGCTCGCCTACGAGATCGTCATCAACTCCTCGCCCTGCATCTCCTACCTGATGGAGGAGAACACGGCGACGATGCAGACGCTGGTGATCGCGCACGCCGCCTTCGGCCACAACCATTTCTTCAAGAACAATTATCTGTTCAAGCAGTGGACCGATGCCGACGGCATCCTGGACTATCTCGACTTCGCCAAGAACTACGTCATGCAGTGCGAGGAGCGCTACGGCCGCATCGAGGTCGAGCGCACGCTTGATGCCGCGCACGCGCTGATGTCGCACGGTATCGACCGTTACCCCGGCAAGAAGAAGCTCGATCTGCGCGCCGAGGAGAAGCGGGCAGGGCGCCGCCGCCAGCACGAGGAGGAGGTCTTCAACGATCTCTGGCGCACTGTGCCGGCCGGCAGGAGCAAGAGCCGCGCGGCGCTCAGCGTCGAGCGCCGCCGCAAGCTGCTCGGCCTGCCGCAGGAGAATTTGCTCTACTTCCTGGAGAAGAGCGCGCCGCGGCTGGCGCCCTGGCAGCGCGAGCTCTTACGCATCGTCCGGCACATCGCGCAATATTTCTACCCGCAGAGCCAGACCAAGGTGATGAACGAGGGGACGGCCACCTACGTCCACTACCGCATCATGACCCAGCTGCACCAGCAGGGTCGCATCACCGACGGCAACTTCCTCGAGTTCCTGGGATCGCACACCAACGTGGTGTTCCAGCCGGAATTCGACGATCCGCGCTTCTCGGGCTTCAACCCCTATGCGCTGGGCTTTGCCGTGATGCAGGACATCGAGCGCATCGTCACCCGTCCCGAGGACGAGGATCGCGAGTGGTTCCCCGACATCGCCGGCAAGAACGACGTCATGGGCGTGCTGCGCGACGTCTGGGCCAATTACCGCGACGAAAGCTTCATCGGCCAATTCCTGAGCCCGAAGTTGATGCGGCACTTCCGCATGTTCCACCTGCACGATGATCCCGAGGAGCGCGCCGGCATTCGTGTCGATGCCATCCACGACGAGCGCGGCTTCCGCCGCGTCCGCCGCGAGCTGGCGCGGCAGCACGATGTCGGCTACATCGACGCCAATATCGAGGTGGTGGACGTCGACCTCTCCGGCGACCGCCGCCTGATCCTGCATCACCACGTCATCAAGGGCTCGCAGCTCAACGAGACCGACGCCAAGCGCGTGCTGCAGCACCTCGCCGATCTCTGGACCTACGACGTTGCGCTGATCGAGGTCGATTCCAACGACAAGGTCCTGCGCGAATACGTCGTCAGCCCGCGCCCGATCGCGGCGGCGGTGGCGTGAGGCGGGGCTGGCTGCGTGGAGCGCTAGGCGAGATGCGCGTTGATGTGCCCTCTCCCCTTTGTGGGAGAGGGCAGCGACGCCGGTAGACATAAGCTCACTGGGGTGAGGGGTATCTCTCCGCACTTCCCATGCCGATGGAGACCCCTCATCCGGCGCTTCGCGCCACCTTCTCCCACAAGGGGAGAAGGAAGGCCTCCGCGGCTGCCCAATGGCTGTCCTAGACCGACGGCTTCTTCCCCGGCTTCCTCTTCGACGCATTCAGCGCCACCGCGGCGCGGATCAGGGCCTTCAGCGCCTTTTCGTTGATCGTCTCACCTTCGCGGATATCGATCGCGCGGCGAACATTGCCGTCGAGGCTGGAATTGAAAAGCCTAGCGGGATCCGCCAGCGCCGCGCCCTTGGCGAAGGTCAGCTTCACGACTTCCTTGTAGGTCTCGCCGGTGCAGATGATGCCGTCGTGCTCCCACACGGGAACGCCACGCCATTTCCATTCCTCGACGACGTCAGGATCGGCGTCCCTGATCAGGCCGCGGATTCGCGCGAGCATCTCGCCGCGCCAGTCGCCGAGCTGCTTGATCCGGCCGTCGATCAGCTGCGATGGCGAGGCGGTGCCTGCTTGCTTCGCGCTGCTCGTCTTCGCCACAGGCTTCTTCATCGTGGCCTCGTTCACGCCCTGCTGCGGCCGAGATGAGGCAGCGCGAACAGATAGAGCCCGGTTGCGAGCAGCGGAATCAGCGGCACCAGCGCCAGGAAGCCGATCCACACCGCCTGGACCTGCATGGTCATCGCCACGATGTTGGCGATGACGGCGACCGTGAAAGCCATCGAGAGCCAACGGTGAATTTGCCGTATCCACATCTGCGTGCTCATTGGGACCTCCTGTTGGATTGATCGAAGGGGGGCGTCGGCGGCGCTACTCAGCCCGCGCCAGCAAATCGTCCAGTTTGGCCAGGAACTGCTTCCAGCCGGCGTTCGCGCCGCCGAAAGCCTGTTTCTGCGTCGGGCGGAAGCCCGCCTGCTCGACGCGCAGATGCGTGCCCGCGCTCGTCGGCGTCAGCGTGAAGGTGACGATGCTCTTGAGATCGAAGGCGGCGTCCTCATGCGAGAAATTCCAGGTGTAGGCCAGCGTCTTCTGCGGCTCGATGGTGAGCACCTCGCAGTCAAGCACGCCGCCCCATTCGCCGCGCAGGTTGAATCTGTGGCCGACGACCGGCTTGAAGTCGTTCTTCATCAGCCATTCCTCGATCAGATGCGGCTGCGTCAGCGCGCGCCAGAGCCGCTCGGCGGGATAGGCAAATTCGCGCTCGATGACGACGGAGCGCGTTTCGGCGGGTTCGTTCATTGGTCCATCCTCTTCAGGAGATCGTCGAGGGCGTCTAACCTCTTCTGCCAGAAGGCGGCCATCTGGCCGGTCCAGTCGACCAGCGGATTGAGCGCACCGGGCTGCGCGCTGTAATGGGTCTGCCGTCCCTCGTGCCGGTCGCACACCAGGCCCGCCTGCTTCAACGCGCCGAGATGTTTCGATACCGCCGGCTGCGAGACACCGGATCGCGCCGTCAGCGCCCCGACCGTCTGCTCTCCCTCGCGGCACAGCCGCTCGAAGATCGCCCGTCGGGTCGGATCGGCGAGCGTCCTGAACAGGAGGTCGGGGGTAGGGGACATGAACAATCCATAACTGGGAAGTTATGGATGAATTCATAACTGTGGGGTTATGGGTAAGTCAAGCGCGATGGGAACGCAGGGGCGCCGCCACACCTCCGTCATTGAGAGCCAACAGGACCGCGCGAAGCGCGGCCCGATGACAGGCTCCGCGAAGCAATCCAGGCTCTTTCCGCGGAGGCTGCCTGGATTGCTTCGTCGCAAGGGCTCCTCGCAATGACGCGGAAAGGGCTGCGCCAGCCATCGCCAGCCCGGCCTACGGCCGCAAATACAGATACCCCTGCGACTGCAGCTCGGCGATGCGGACCACGCCGCCGTTCTCGGCGCTGACGAAACCCGGCAGCAGCTCGCTCAGCGTCACGTTCTGCGCCTTCATCGTGTTGCCGCAGGCCGCGAGCTCGACGCCGCCCTTGGAGAAGTCACCGATGCGCCTGCTGACGTCGGGATTGGCCTGCGCCGAATGAAACGCCTTCAGCGCCGGGCCGTGGACCACCAGCGCGATCGTCACGTGCTCGGGTCCGCCGACGCCGTCGAAGTGGTTCTGGATATTGCCGAGCACGAAATGGACCTTCTCGGCGTCGCTGAGGTGATAGACCACCTTGAGCTTGTTCGACGGCGCGGTGGCGGTCGTGGCTTTCGCGCTGGAGGCGCCGAACGCTGCACCCAGCGCCGAGACGGCGCTCCACAACATGTTCCGGCGGTTCATGGCGATCTCCTCGACGAAGCCCGAATTTGCCGCAGGCATATCATTTGTGGCGCAGCGCCGCGAGTTCCTTGCGGTCGGTCACCAGCGAGGCACAGTCGCTGTTGTCGGTGCGGTCGAGGCGGAAGATCTTGTCGTCGGCGCCGGCCGTCAGCGAATGCTCGGCATCGTCGTCCGGCTTGTTGTTCTGCCAGACCCTGACACGTTCGAGCCGCACGATCGCCGACTTGGCGTCCTTGGAGAGCGCAACGCCGATGCCGCCGCCATCGCAGTCGACGCCGCAGCCGAGACGCACTTCGTCGCCGCCTCTGGTGAATACGGCGTGGTTGCACGAGCCGCTGGAATCGAAATCGCCGCTGCGGTGACGGTATCTGAAGCCGAGGCGAAACGAGTGGTGCAGCTCCTTGTCCTCCTTGTCGAACTCCGCGGAGACCAGCAGCTTCATCGAAGCGACCTTCTGCTTCGGATGCCGCGCCAGATGGTCGGCGTCGTAGCGGCGGACGAAGCAGGCATAGGCCTTGTCACCGGGAGGCCTCGCATACATGCGCGTATTGAAGGTCTCGGCCTCGGCCTTGCTGGCCTCGCGGATATCGTCGACTTCCTCGGCGCGGCCGACGCTGGTCAGCGCAGCAAAAGTGAGGGTAGCAAGGATGACGAGCTTCATGAGGGCCTCGCGCACATGACAATTTCGTCGCAGCAGGACAGAGCTGCTGTCTGTTAGACGCAGAATTGGTGACCCGAGTTCAACCGTCGCAAGCCGCTCGAGCGGTGGTCGCGGTGCGGGTTGGCGCAACTCGCTTCACGCTCCGCCTTAGTCACTGATGGGCTCGAGAAGGTTCAAGCGGTGCAGCGGGCGGCCCTTCGGAACTTGAAGCCTGCAATCGCTACGACATTGTCTCGGTTCGTCAATGTGATAGCCTTCACAGACGACCGCCTTCGGCGGTCGTAAGCTGGGGCTGCCTTGTCAGTATATGGAGTCCCCCCGCAATGGGCGAAATTCGCAGCTTCAAATCCGGCAATCAAGACGAGCCGCCTCCGCACGGCGCCATGCCTCGTCGCCTCGCTGCGATCATTGTCGGTGACATCGCTTCGTACAGCCGCATGATGCAGGCCGATGAGGAGGGGACGCATGTCCGCGTCAAGCGGATCGAGCGCGACCTCATCTATCCAAGCATCGTCGAGCACCATGGAACTCTGGTGAAGACGACAGGCGATGGCTTCATCGCCATTTTCGACAGCCCTGTCGAGGCCGTTCGATGCAGCATCGTCATCCAGCAGAACCTCATCGGCCGCAACGCGCCGCTTCCCAAGCATTCGCGGCTCGAGTATCGGATTGGCGTCAATCTCGGCGATGTGATCGTGGAGTCGGACGATGTCTACGGCGACGGCGTCAACATCGCCACACGCATCGAGGGCATTGCCGAGCCCGGTCAGGTCTATATCTCGGGCGCGATCTACGAGCAGATCAAGCACAAGGTAGTATGCGGCTATGAGTCGCTCGGCGACCGCAAGGTCAAGAACATCACCGATCCGGTGCGCGTGTATCGTGTGCTGCCGGACGCTGATGCGGTCGGCAAGACAAGAAGCCGACGTGAGAACGCGCTGATCTTTTTGCTAGCCATTACAGTGCTGATGATGGCCACCGGCGTGCTCTGGTATTTGCTGGCGCAGCCCGGCAGGATGGGCGAGCAGGCTGCCGCGCCGCCCACCGCTCCGGTCGTCTCACCGGTTCCTCAGCCGTTGCCGAGCGAGGCGGCGAAGCAGACGCCGCAACCCTCTCCGTCATTGGCTTCGTCGCCTTCGGCCCCGACTCCGGCTCCCAGCCCATCGGCAACGCCGGTGCGCGAGCCCGAAATGATCGCCATTCGCGGCGGCAGCTTCGCCATGGGTAGCAACGACGATCCGACCGAGCGTCCCGTCCACCAGGTCACGATCAAGCCGTTCTCGATCGGAAAATACCCGGTGACGGTGCAGGAGTGGAACGAATGCGCTGCCGCCAAGGTGTGCGGATTTACGGCCACCGGCAAGGACGATGCCCCGGTCAGCAATGTGAGCTGGACCGATGCGCAGCAATATGTCGCCTGGCTCGCGCAGGCGACGAAGAAGCCCTACCGGCTTCCGAGCGAAGCCGAATGGGAATATGCGGCACGCGGCGGCACACAGACCAAATATTGGTGGGGCGACAAGCTGCAGCCGGGCATGGCCGGCTGCAAGGATTGCGGTGAACTTGCCGCCGAGCAGCCGGCCAAGGTCGGCAGTTTCAAGCCAAATCCGTTCGGGCTTTACGACATGGGCGGCGGCATCGATCAGTGGGTCGCGGACTGCTGGCACCGGACCTATCAGGGCGCGCCCAGCGACGGCTCGGCGCGTACCAGCGCTGACTGCAGCTCTCATGTCCTGCGTTCAGGCTCCTGGAAGAACGATTCGAGATATGTGCGGCCGTCAAACCGCGGTGGATACGACACCGGCGTCCGTTATCCCACGCATGGATTCCGGATCGCGCTCAGTCCGTAGTACTGGAGTCAATTTGATGAAGATCGTTTCCTGTGTCGCGCTGGCGGCCGCCATCGCATTGCTCCCCGGCGCGGCCTATCCGCAAGGCAAAACTGCGCCAAAGGACGCCAAGCTTTATTTCATCTCGCCGTATGACGGCCAGAAGATCCGTGGTGGGTTTTGGGTCCGGTTCGGCCTGCGCAACATGGGCGTGACGCATGCCGGTGACGATTACCACAATGCCGGCCACCATCATCTGTTGATCGATGTGAAAGACCCCATCGATGCCAAGGAGCCGATTCCGCAGGACAAGTCCCATCTGCATTTCGGAGCGGGACAAACCGAAACGTTCCTCGAGCTTCCGCCGGGCACGCACACGCTGCAACTGGTGCTTGGCGACGCCAAACACTATCCGTTCGAACCACCCGTCATGTCGGAGAAGATCACGATACGCGTCAGGCCGGCGGCATCAGCGCGAAGATGATCACCGCAGGCTGGCGTTGATCTTGTCCAGGACCGCCGAGCCGGGGCAGAGCGTGTCCGCCTCGAGCGCGTTGAGCGGCGTCTCGACCGTGTTGAGATGCTCGTGCAGGTCTTCGGCATCGGGGTCGACGTAAAGAAGACCGGTGACGATCTGCCCCTTGGCGGCGTGCCGCGCGAGGAAGGTCTGGGCGCCGAGACGGTCATGCGGATCGTAGTCGGCGTCGATCTTGCGCAGCGCGATCTTGCTGCCGTCGTGCTGCTCGACCATCTGCACCGTTCCGGGCGCATAATCCACGGCAATGGGATCGCGGCCGACCAGCACGTCGAGCCGATTCACGGCGTCGTTGTGCTCGCGGACATAGTCGAAACTCTTGGTCGAGCCGGCATGGTTGTTGAAGGCGATGCAGGGGCTGATGACGTCGATGAAGGACGCGCCCTTGTGGCCGATCGCGGCGGCGATCAGCGGCACCAGCTGGCTCTTGTCGCCCGAGAACGAGCGCGCCACGAAGGTGGCGCCGAGCTGCAGCGCGATGGCGACGAGGTCGATGGCGTTGTCGGTGTTGGTGACGCCCTTCTTGCTCTTCGAGCCGCGGTCGGCGGTCGCCGAGAACTGGCCCTTGGTCAGGCCGTAGACGCCGTTGTTCTCGACGATATAGGTCATGTTGACGCCGCGCCGGATCGAATGCGCGAACTGGCCGAAGCCGATCGAGGCGGAATCGCCGTCGCCGGAGACGCCGAGATAGATCAGGTCGCGGTTGGCGAGGTTGGCGCCTGTCAGCACGGATGGCATGCGGCCGTGCACGGAATTGAAGCCGTGCGAATTGCCGAGGAAATAATCCGGCGTCTTCGACGAGCAGCCGATGCCGGAGATCTTCGCCACCCGGTGCGGTTCGATCGAGAGCTCGTAGCAGGCTTCGATGATCGAGGCCGTGATCGAATCGTGGCCGCAGCCCGCGCATAGCGTCGAGATCTTGCCCTCGTAGTCGCGGTGCGTGTAGCCGAGCGCGTTCTTCTTCAGCCCCGGATGATGGAATTTCGGTTTTGCGATGTAGGTCATGACACGGCCTTGCGGAGCGGGGTCACCTTGAGGTGGTCCTGGTGGTCGCCAATGGCCTTGGCGATGAAGCGGGCGGTGATCGGCGTGCCGTCGTAATGCACGATCGGCACCAGACGGACGGGGTCGATGCCGTTCTCGTTGACGATGAGCTGGCGCAGCTGGCTGTCGCGGTTCTGCTCGACGACGTAGACGAAATCGTGCTCGGCGAGGAAGCTCGCGACGCTCGAGTGGAACGGGAAGGCGCGGATGCGCAGGCGGTCGAGCTGATGCCCGCGCGCCTCCAGCAGCCCGATCGCCTCGTCCATCGCCGGCGAGGTCGAGCCGAAATAGATCACGCCATATTTGGTCGGCCGTTCCGCGTTGGCCTGCAGCGGCCGCGGCACCAGGTCCTGCGCGGTCTCGAACTTGCGCACCAGGCGCTGCATGTTGTCGGCGTAGACCGTGCCTTCCTCCGAATAGCGCGCATAGCGGTCGCGCGACGTGCCGCGGGTGAAGTAGGAGCCCTTGGTCGGATGCGTGCCGGGATAGGTGCGGTAGGGAATGCCGTCGCCGTCGACGTCGAGATAGCGGCCGAAGTCGCGGCCTTCCTCCAGCATCTCCGCCGTCATCACCTTGCCGCGGTCATACTGCCTTGCATCGTCCCACTTCAGCGGGCGGCAGAGCCGGTGGTTCATGCCGATGTCGAGATCGAGCATCAGGAAGATCGTGGTCTGCAGCCGCTCCGCGAGATCGAAAGCGGCGGCCGCAAACTCGAACGCTTCGGCCGGGTCCTCCGGGAACAGCAGCACATGCTTGGTGTCGCCGTGCGAGGCATAGGCGCAGGCGATGATGTCACATTGCTGGGTGCGGGTCGGCATGCCCGTGGAGGGGCCGGCGCGCTGGATGTTCATGATCACGGCCGGAATCTCGGCAAAGTAGGAGAGGCCGATGAACTCGGTCATCAGCGAGATGCCGGGGCCTGAGGTCGCGGTGAAGGCACGGGCGCCGTTCCAGGAGGCGCCGATAACGATGCCGATCGAGGCGAGCTCGTCCTCGCCCTGCACGATGGCGTATTTCGCCTTGCCGGTTTCAGGATCGTGCCGGTACTTCTTGCAATGGGCGGTGAAGGCCTCCGCCACCGACGATGACGGCGTGATCGGATACCACGCGCAGACGGTGGCGCCGCCATAGACGGCGCCGAGCGCGGCGGCACTGTTGCCCTCGATGAAGATGCGGTCGCCGACCTTGTCGGATTTCTTCACGCGAAGCCCGATCGGGCACTTCAAATTTTGCAGCGCCCAGTCGCGCCCCAAGTGCAGCGCATGGACGTTGGAGGAGAGCAGCTTCTCCTTGCCCTTGTACTGCTCGCCGATCAGCTGCTCGATCAGCTTCGGGTCCATGTCGAGCAGCGCGCTGAGCGCGCCCAAATAGATGATGTTCTTGAACAGCTGGCGCTGGCGCGGATCGGTATAGGTCGAGTTGGTGATCGCGGTCAGCGGCACGCCGATCACGGTGATGTCGTCACGGAACTTGGTCGACGGCATCGGCTTGGTGGAATCGTAGAACAGGTAGCCGCCGGGCTCGATGCCAGCGACGTCCTTGTCCCAGGTCTGCGGGTTCATCGCCACCATCATGTCGACGCCGCCGCGGGCGCCGAGATGGCCCTCTTCCGTCACGCGCACCTCGTACCAGGTCGGCAGGCCCTGGATGTTGGAGGGGAAGATGTTGCGTGGGCTGACAGGCACGCCGTGGCGCAGGATCGCGCGCGCGAACATCTCGTTGGCGCTGGCCGAGCCCGAGCCGTTGACGTTGGCGAAGCGGACGACGAAGTCGTTTACGCTGCTGATCGGCTTTTTGTCGGACATGTCGAACCTGCGTGGGTCATCTCGATGAAATATTTCTGCATGTCCCATGCGCCGGTGGGGCAGCGCTCGGCGCACAGCCCGCAATGCAGGCAGACGTCCTCGTCCTTCACCATCACGCGCCCGGTCTTCAGGTCCGAGGAGACGTAGAGGTCCTGGTCCGGATGCAGCGAAGGCGCCTTCAGGCGCTGGCGCAGATCGGTTTCCTCGCCATTGGCGGTGAAGGTGATGCAATCCATCGGGCAGATGTCGACGCAGGCGTCGCACTCGATGCAGAGCGAGGTCGAGAACACGGTCTGCACGTCGCAGTTCAGGCAGCGATGGGCTTCGCCGAGCGCGAGCTTGACGTCATAGCCCAGCTCGACCTCGGCGCGGATGTCCTTGAGCGCAACGACCTTGTCGCGATGCGGCACCTTGTAGCGCTTGTCGGGCGAGATGTCGTTGTCATAGCTCCATTCGTGGATGCCCATCTTCTGCGAGGAGATTTGCACCTCCGGCAGCGGCCGTTCGTCGATCGCTTCGCCCGACAGCATCTTGTGGATCGACAGCGCGGCGTCATGGCCGTGCGCGACCGCCCAGATGATGTTCTTCGGGCCGAAGGCGGCGTCGCCGCCGAAGAACACTTTCGGGTTGGTCGAGGCGAAGGTCTTCGGATCGACCTTGGGCATGTGCCATTTGTCGAAGTCGATGCCACAATCCTGCTCGATCCAGGGGAAGGCGTTCTCCTGGCCGACCGCGACCAGCACGTCGTCGCAGGGAATGGTCTGATCGGGATCGCCCGAAGGCACCAGGTTGCGGCGGCCTTTGGCGTCGTATTCGGCCTTGACGTGCTGGAAGGTGACGCCGATCAGCTTGCCGGCGACATGCTTGAAGGCCACCGGGACCATGTAGTTGAGGATCGGGATGTCCTCGTGGATCGCGTCCTCCTTCTCCCAGGGCGAGGCCTTCATCTCGTCGAAGCCGGAACGCACGACCACCGTGACTTTCTCGCCGCCGAGCCGGCGCGCGGTGCGGCAGCAATCCATCGCGGTATTGCCGCCGCCGAGCACGATGACGCGCTTGCCTATTTTGTCGACATGGCCGAACGACACGTTGGCCAGCCATTCAATGCCGATATGGATGTTGGCGGCGGCCTCTTTCCGGCCGGGAAGCTCGAGCTCGCGGCCGCGCGGCGCGCCGGAGCCGACGAAGATCGCATCGTATTTTTCCGCAAGCAGCGCCTTCATGCTGTCGATGCGGTGGCCGCCCTTGAACTCGACGCCGAGGTTCAGGATGTAGCCGGTCTCCTCGTCGATCACCGAATTGGGCAGACGGAATTTCGGGATCTGCGTGCGCATCATGCCGCCGGCTTCCGGGTCGGCATCGAACACGGTGCAGTGATAGCCGAGCGGCGCGAGATCGCGCGCCACCGTCAGCGAAGCGGGACCGCCGCCGACCAGCGCAACGCGCTTGCCGTTCTTCGGGCCGGGCTTCGGCAGGCGCTGCCTGATGTCGTCCTTGAAATCGGCGGCAACGCGCTTGAGACGGCAGATCGCAACCGGGTTTTCCTCGACGCGTCCGCGCCGGCACGCCGGCTCGCATGGACGATCGCAGGTGCGTCCCAGAATTCCGGGAAACACGTTCGACTTCCAATTGATCATGTAGGCGTCGCTGTAGCGGCCTTGGGCGATCAGTCGGATGTATTCGGGAACCGGGGTGTGCGCAGGACAGGCCCATTGGCAATCGACCACTTTGTGAAAGTAGTCGGGGGCCGCGATGTCGGTCGGTTTCATTCCTACCCTGTCCGCGCAGGCCGAAAGACCCCGCGGCCTTTTTTGTTTGAGCTTGTTTGTCGAGCTTGGCGAGCGCTTAACGCGCTTCGATCTGGTTTCTGAATGACGTCATTGGGTTAGCTTATTAGAACCGTTCCGAAGTACAACGGCAAATTTGCGCGCGTCACCTCTTTCATGGGAGCTGCGCGCGGACAGCATTAATGCGTTGCGCACCCATGCGGCGGTGCAGCATCGCTCTCCGTCATTGCGAGCGAAAGCGAAGCAATCCAGAATCTCTCAGCGGGGCAGGTCTATATTGCTGCGCTGCGCTCGCAATGACAGCGGCGTTCAGCTCTGCGCGATGTCGCTCTTCGACAGATCCCACATCAGGCAGTAGGTGCCGACGGAGATCGGAAGCGGGAAGGGCGCCGCAGCCGGGCCGGTGAAGCGCTCGGCAATGACGGCGGAGACCGCATTGACATGCGTGCCGTCGATCAGCACGAACCAGTCGCGCGCGCCCTCGTTACGCACCGCCGGAATTCCCGCCGTCGCGCCCGACAATTCCGGCTCGCTTTCGAGCAGGTGCATCGAGATGATGCCGTCGCGGTCTTGCGGCGCCAGCTTTTCTTGCAGCGCATCACGCCACGCACCAGCGTTGTCGGGCGTCGGCCGCAGCCGCACCAGGCCGAGCGACGCGCCGCGGCCGGTACCCTTGCTGATCGTGATGCGCGCGACCACGCGCAGCATGTCCCTGAAGCGCGCCATGGATCGCCGCGACCAGTCGGTCTGGTCGGCGAGCCGCGTCCGGTAGGCGGGGCTGTCGAGCACGCCGAGCGTTTCGGTCGAGTACAGCGAGAGATATTTGGGGTTGGCGGCATGCGCGACATAGCGCCGCGCTTCGAGAAATCCATCGATCGCGACGCGCTCTTCCAGATGCTCGCGATCGTACCAGCGGTTGAAATCGGCCTCGTCCGCAGCGTCGATGTTCATCGACGTCAGCAGCATGCCCGTTCCGGCGAGCGGCATTGTTCTTGTCCTCTTATCGCCCGATCTTCGATGCAAGGTCTGCGATCGACTTCATGACCGCGTCCCTCACGCCGCCATCATAGAGCGAATGGCCGGCTTCTTCCACGATGCGAAGCTCGGAACCGGGCCAGACTTTCGCAAGGGCCTGGGATGTCGCGGGAGGACACAGCAAATCATAACGCCCCTGCACGATGATACCGGGAATGCCGGCGAGTCTGTTCGCATTCTGCAGCAGCTGGTTCTCCGTCATGAAGCTGTCGTTGATGAAATAGTGCGCTTCCATGAACGGCGTCGCCGGCAATGTGCGCCAGACGTTCAGCGCGGCGAGGTCGAGGCGGTTCCTTGCCGGCTTGTGCTCGGACAGTGCGCGCTCGGTGTCGTGCCAGGCCTTTGCCGCGGGGCCATGCACGGCAGGGTCGGCATCGAGGATGCGGCGCCAATAGGCGTCCACCGGCCGCTCGCGCTCTTCTAGCGGCAGCACGCTGAGAAAATCCTCGTACAGCGCCGGATGGAATTGCGACAGGCGCGAGGTGAAGGCCGCCTCGACTTCCGCTCGCGTGCCGAGAAACGTCGCGCGCAGCGCAATGCCCGAGACGCGCGCGGGATGCGCCTGCCCATAAGCCAGCGCCAGCGTCGCGCCCCAGGAACCGCCGACCACCATCCAGCGTTCGAAGCCGAATTTTTCGCGGATTGTCTCCATGTCCGCGATCAGGTGCGCAATGGTGTTGTGCTCGCGCGATCCCTTGGGCCGGCTGCGGCCGCAGCCGCGCTGGTCGAACAGCACGGCGCAGAAGCGGTCGGGATCGAACAGCCGGCGATGGTCGGGCTGGCAGCCAGAGCCGGGCCCGCCGTGCAGATAGACCGCAGGGATGCCGTCGCTGCGGCCGACGCTCTCGACATAGAGCTCATGGCCGTCGCCGACGTCGAGCATGTCGGACGTCAGCGGCGCAAAAGGATCGGCGCGTTTGACGGAAGCGGCCGCGTCGGCGTCAGGCATCATTCCCGGATTCCAGGGTGCCGCCGGCGAAGTTGCGGTAGAGGAAACGGCTGGTCTCGCCCTCGGCCTCGGCTTCCGCCTGCTTGAAGATGGTCTCGTGCAGCGGCGACAGCGCGCAGGCCGGATCGGTGTTGGCGGCATCGCCGGTCAGCGCGAAAGCCTGGCAGCGGCAGCCGCCGAAATCGATCTCGCGGAATTCGCAAGTCTTGCACGGCTCCTTCATCCAGCCGGTGCCGCGATAGCGGTTGAAGGCCTCCGAGTTCTGCCAGATCCAGGCGATCGAATGGTTGGAGCGGACCGATTCGAACTCCAGCCCGGTGATGCTCTCGGCGGCATGACAGGGCAGCACCCTGCCGGCGGGCGAGATGTTGAAGAACTGCCGGCCCCAGCCGCCCATGCATTTCTTCGGCCGTAGCGCGTAATAATCCGGCACGACATAGTCGATCGTCAGCCGGCCCTTCAGCCGCTCCCGCGCCGCCTCGACGATGGCAGTGCATTCCTCTAACTGCGCCACGGTCGGCATCAAGGCGGCGCGGTTCTTCAGCGCCCAGCCGTAATATTGCACATTGGCGACCTCGAGCCGGTCGGCATCGAGATCGAGCGCCATCTGGATGATATCAGGGAGCTGGTGCAGATTCTGCCGGTGCATCACCGCGTTCACGGTGAGCGGCAGGTCGAGCTCGCGCGTCCATTTCGCGACGTCGAGCTTCTTGCGGTGGCCGCCCTTGTAGCCGGCAACGCGATCGGCGAGGCCGTCCTCGATGCCCTGGAAAGAAATCTGCACATGGCAGAGCCCGGCATCGGCGAGATCGCTCAGCTTGTCGCGCGTCAGCAGGACGGCCGAGGTGATCAGATTGGTATAGAGCCCGGCATCGCTGGCATGCTTCACCAGCTCGACCAGGTCTTTCCGCGCCGTCGGCTCGCCGCCGGAGAAATGCACCTGGAGCACGCCGATCTCGGCGAGCTCGCTCAGCACCTTCTTCCACTCGTCGGTCGTCAGCTCCTTGCCCGAACGGTCGAGCTCGACCGGATTGGAGCAATAGGGGCATTGCAGCGGGCAGCGATGGGTGATCTCGAGCAGCACCGCGAGCGGAATGCCGAAAGTCTCCGCCGTCGAGCGCTGCTTCTCCAGCACCGCGAGGCTGTCGCTGGGCGGGATGGTCACGTCGCTCATGACGTTTTCTCCCTGATCTCGGTGAGAAAGCCCCTGTCGGCGAGATCCTGCAGCATGGCGATGACGTCGGCGAGGATCGCCTCGCGCGGCGCGGCGTACTTTGCGGCGAGCTGATCGGCGACGTCGCCGACATTGCGCTCGCCGTTGCAGAGTTGCAAGACCTCGACCGCGATCTCGTCCGGCGCCAGCACGCGCTCCGGCGCCAGGATCACCCAGACCTTCCGCGTCTCGTCGTATTTCAGCTTGGCATGCCGCGGCAGCACGGGGCGGCTCGCCTCGCTGACGCTGATGTTCCGCGGCCCGGCCATCGATCCTCCTCGTCAGCTCGCTGTGGGCACGAACGCGCCCGGCGGAATGTGGCCCTCGACATAGGCGTGCTGGAGCGCGTCCAGTTGCACCCATAGCACGTTGGTCTTGAAGATCAGCGCATTGCAGACCTGCGCGCGCTGCTCCGGCGTCGTGGCGTGCCTCTTGACATAATCGAGCGCAAAATTGGCGTCGCGCGGCGCCTGGGTCAGGCGGCGCTTGAAGTAGCTCATGATGTCGGGGTTGACGAAGTCGTAATGCTCCAGCATGCCGGCGATGCGCTCTTCATGCAGATTAGGCGCGAACAGCTCGGTCAGCGAGGAGGCGATCGCCTCTAGTGGGCTCTTCTCGCGGCAATAATGCACATAGGCTTCGACGGCAAAGCGCGTCGCCGGCAGGATCCCTTCGGTGGATTCGACGTAAGCGGTGTCGAGCCCGAGTCCTTCGGTCAGCTTGATCCAGCGCTCGATGCCGCCTTCGCTGCCGACGTCGCCGTCATGGTCCTCGATGCGATGGCGCCATTCCAGGCGCGTGGCGCGGTCGCGGAAGCGCGAGATCACCACCGCGTCCTTGATCGGAATCGTGCTCTGGTAATAGTAGCGGTTGAGCGCCCAGGCCTGCACCTGGCCCTTGTTCAGCTTGCCGCCATGCAAAAGCTTATGGAACGGATGCAGGCTGTGATAGCGCGTCGCTCCGATATGGCGCAGCGTCGCCTCCAGCTCCTCGGCGCTGGTGAGCCTGATGTCCTTGCCGATCGAGAGCGCGGTCATTCCAGTCAGTGATGCGGCGTTCACAGCACGATCTCCGTTCCATCTGCGGGTATCTGCCAGCCCGCCTCCTCAGTGATCTTGCGCTCGGGCGAGC
Organism: Bradyrhizobium sp. USDA3516; assembly: GCF_057651995.1. Taxonomy (NCBI): domain Bacteria; kingdom Pseudomonadati; phylum Pseudomonadota; class Alphaproteobacteria; order Hyphomicrobiales; family Nitrobacteraceae; genus Bradyrhizobium; species Bradyrhizobium sp. USDA3516. Next base: position 166,115 of record NZ_JBYGYN010000011.1, read on the forward strand.
CGGGCAGCAGCGCCGGATTCGAATTGTTGATATGCAGAAACAGCTTCCTGTCGATATTGAGGTCGGCCAGCCGCGCGATGGCGCCGTCCTCGCCGGACATCGCGACGTGGCCCATGCTCTTGCCGGTCTTGTGGCCGAGCCCGGCCCTGATCATCTCGTCGTCACGCCAGACCGTGCCGTCGAAGAACACCAGTGAAGCGCCGTCGATCTCGGCCTTGAGCGCGTCGGTGACCTCGGCGCAGGCTGCGATGAAGTAGAAGAACTTGCCCGTGGCCTTGTCGGTGACCTTCAGGCCCAGCGTGTCGCCGTCGCCACTCTCGCCACCCGGATGCGCCTTGCCTTCGAGATACCAGGCCGATTTGCCCGGCACCGCAAAGGGCAGCACCTCGAGTCCCGAGCGGGTGCCGTCGGGCAGAAGCGGCTCGAACGGCTCGCGGATCGCGATCGGCTGACGTCGCACGTTCTTCTCGTTGAGCACGTTGAAGATGCTGTTGGAGCTGAGGATCGCCAGCACCTTCTCGTGCGCATAGACCGTGAAGGGCGAGCCTTCGCGCATCGACAGCAGGCCGGCCACCGCATCGACCTCGCTGTTGGTCAGGATCACGCCTGCAACCGGCGTATGGCGCAGCGCGCCCGCCTTGGGATGCAGCTGCGGCGTGGCATTCAATTGCTGGCGGAGATCGGGGGAGGCGTTGATCAGGAACCAGTGCTCGCCATCGCCGCTGAAGGCGACCGAGGCCTGGGTTCGAAACAGCTCATGTCCATTCGCACGAGCCGCGCGGCAGCCTTCGCAGCCGCAATTCCACTGCGGAACTCCGCCGCCGGCCCCGGCGCCCAGGACGACGACGCGAAGCATGATCCGTCTCCTGGAGGCGAATTGGCGAGGTGGATCTAAAGGCCCAAGACAGTTTCGGACGCGGTTTCTCCCTGCCGGAAACGTATCGTGACCGAAAGAACCACCTGCGCAGAACGCGTTTCCGCCAGCCGCTTACTTGCGGGTGGCGCTCACATACATATTGATTTCCATGCCGCAGGGCACTTCGACGATCTTCGGGGCTTTCCAGGCCATTTGGCTCTCCATTTTCGCGAATTCGGACGTATCCGCCCATCAGACAAATTAGTGCGGGCGGCAAAGTTCGCCAGTGAAATTTTCCCGACCTAGGTAGTAGGCTGCGGGAATTGTTGCACTGCAAAGATGGCGTATTGCGGCCGCAAAGACGACCGGGTCAGATACGCAAAATTGCCGATAGGTCGTGATCCCTGTCGGGATAAACCAGTTGTGAGTATGGAACGGCTTCTCATCGGCGACGGACGACCCCATTGGATCAGGCATGCCCAGATATTTCTTCAACACCCGCATCGGCGACGAACTGATCGTGGATCCTGACGGCGAGGACCTGCGCAACCCCGATCGCGCCTGGGAGGTCGCGCGCCAGATGATCCTCGAGGTCGTGAAGTCGGAAGGAACCCAGCCGGCCCTGCTGGAGGCGGTCATCGAGGTGACCGACGCCGACGGCGAGATCGTACTGGAGTTTCCCTTCGCCGAAGCGCTGCTCGACATGCCGGACCAGTCCGCGACGAGGCATTAGCGGCACGGGAGGTGCGCTCCCTCCCCCGCCTGCGGGGGAGGGTTGGGGAGAGGGTGTCTCAGCAAGTGAGAACCCCCAAGAGGATAGAGCTCTCACCCGACGCTTCGCGTCGACCTCTCCCGCACGCGGGAGAGGTTGCAATGTGCGCGCGGCGAAGCCGGAGACAGCATGACGCCCTGCCCTTCACCCCCGCGAAATCCGCATGGCTTTGCCGCGTTCCCGGCGCTAAAACACGCCGGTTACACGGAGCAAGCCATGCAAGATCTCTGGCGCCTCTCGGCCGCCGACCTCGCCACCCTCGTCAGGTCCAAAAAGGTGTCCGCCAGGGAGGCCGCCAAGGCCGGTCTCGCCCGGCTCGATGCCGTCAATCCCCAGCTCAACGCGGTGATCGACCACCGGCCGGACGATGTGCTCGCGCAGGCCGATGCCGTCGATGCCGCAATTAGCCGGGGCGAGGACCCCGGCGTCCTCGCCGGCGTGCCCGTGACCATCAAGGCCAATGTCGACCAGGAAGGCTTTGCCACCACCAACGGCCTCAAGCTGCAGCGCGACCTGATCGCGCGCGAGGACAATCCGGTGGTCGCCAATTTCCGCAGAGCCGGCGCCATCCTGCTCGGGCGCACCAATTGCCCGGCCTTTTCCTATCGCTGGTTCACCACCAATCTCGTCCACGGCGACACCAAGAACCCCCGCGACGCTTCGCTGACGCCGGGCGGCTCGTCCGGCGGCGCCGGCTCGGCGGTCGCCGCCGGCATCGGCCACATCGCCCACGGCACCGACATCGCCGGCTCGATCCGCTATCCCGCCTATGCCTGCGGCGTGCATGGATTGCGTCCGACGCTCGGCCGCATCCCCGCCTTCAACCCGGCGCTGCCGGAGCGCCCGATCGGGCCGCAGATCATGGCGGTGTCGGGCCCGCTGGCGCGCACGGTCAACGATCTCAGGATTTCGCTGGAGGCGATGTCGGCCCGCGACATCCGCGATCCCTGGTTCGCGCCGGTGCCGTTGCAAGGCCCCGCGCGGGACAAGCGCGCTGCGCTCTGCCTCAATCCGGGCGGCCTTGCCACTGCCCCGGAGGTGAAGGCCGCGGTGAGCGATGCCGGCAAGCGGCTGGAGCGCGCCGGCTGGACCGTCGATGTGATCGAGGACACGCCGCCGATGCGCGAAGCGGTCGAGTGGCAGATCAAGCTCTGGCTCGGCGACGGCTATGAGGCGCAGCTGGAGATGGCCGAGCGCGAGGGCGATCCCGGCGCACTGGCCTGCCTGCGCGGCAACCGCGCCAGGGTCACGCCGATGGACCAGGCCAATTACGCCAAGGCGCTGACCCGGCGCGCCACGCTGACGCGCGACTGGATGCTGTTCTTCGAAAAATACGCCGTGCTGCTGACGCCGGTCTCCGGCGAGTTGCCGTTCCCCGACCATCTCGACCGCAAGGACGAGGACTCCTTCAAGCGAGTCTGGGAAGCGCAGCTGCCGCAGATCGCGATTCCCTTCATGGGACTGCCGGGCCTCGTCGTCTCCACCGGTCTCGTCGGCAAGGCGCCGGTCGGCGTGCACATCGTCTCCGGCCGCTATCGCGAGGATTTGTGCCTGCTCGCGGGCGAGGCGATCGAGGCCGGCGGCGTGCCGCCGTCGCCGATCGATCCCGTGGGCTAGCGATGACTGATATCTACGACTTCAAGGCCAACTCGCTGGCCGGCGAGGAGGTCGCGCTGCGGCGTTTCGAGGGGCAGGTGCTCTTGATCGTCAACACCGCGAGCAAATGCGGCTTCACGCCGCAATATCGCGGCCTCGAGGATCTCCACCGCGACCTCTCGCCGCGCGGCTTCTCGGTGCTCGGTTTTCCCTGCAACCAGTTCGGCGCGCAGGAGCCGGGGGAGGCGAGCGAGATCCAGGAATTCTGCTCAACCCGTTACGACGTCACCTTTCCCCTGTTCGAGAAGGTCGACGTCAACGGGCCGAAGGCGCATCCACTGTATGAGTACCTGAAACGCCAGCAATCCGGGCTTCTCGGCGCCGCCATCAAATGGAATTTCACCAAATTCCTGGTGAACCGTGAGGGCCGCGTGGTCGCGCGCTACGCGCCGACCGCCCGGCCCGAAGGATTGCGCAACCAGATCGAAACACTGTTGTGAGCGAGACAATCATGAGCGACGAATTCCCGGACCGCCTGTCGGTCGATCCGAACAGCCCCTATTACAATGCGGAGATCCTGGCACGCGACGTCGGCATCCGCTTCAAGGGCATCGAGAAGACCAATGTCGAGGAGTACTGCATCAGCGAAGGCTGGGTCCGCGTCACCGCAGGGAACGCCAAGGACCGCCACGGCAACCCGCTGACCATCAAGGTGCACGGTCCGGTGGAGCCGTACTTCCGGGATAAGAAATAGTTTGAACTGAGCGCGCGCCGCTCGCTCCTCGTCATTGCGAGGAGCGCACACTCTCTCCTCGTCATTGCGAGGAGCCCTTGCGACGAAGCAATCCAGACCATTTCCGCAGTGACACTCTGGATTGCTTCGCTGCGCTCGCAATGACGAAAGAAAAGGCCACCCCATGTCCGTCCGCATCGTCGATATCAGAGAAATCACCAAGCCGATCTCCTCGCCGATCCGCAACGCCTATATCGACTTCACGAAGATGACGACCAGCCTCGTCGCCGTCGTCACCGACGTGGTCCGCGACGGCAGGTGTGTCGTCGGCTACGGCTTCAACTCCAACGGCCGTTACGGACAGGGCGGCCTGATCCGCGAGCGCTTTTCGGCGCGCATCCTGGAGGCCGATCCGAAGTCGCTGCTGAACGCGACGGGCGACAATCTCGACCCCGACAAGGTCTGGGCCGCGATGATGACCAACGAGAAGCCGGGCGGCCACGGCGAGCGCTCGGTCGCGGTCGGCACCATCGACATGGCGGTGTGGGACGCGGTGGCGAAGATCGCGGGCAAGCCGCTGTTTCGTTTGCTCGCCGAGCGTCACGGCGTCAAAGCCGATCCGCGCGTGTTCGTCTATGCGGCGGGCGGCTACTATTATCCGGGCAAGGATCTCTCGATGCTGCGGGCTGAGATGCGGGGCTATCTCGACCGCGGCTACAACGTCGTCAAGATGAAGATCGGCGGCGCTGATATCGCCGAGGACCGCACCCGCATCGAGGCGGTGCTGAAGGAGATCGGCAACGACGCCCAGCTCGCCGTCGATGCCAACGGCCGCTTCAATCTGGAGACCGCCATCGCCTACGCCAAGATGCTGCGGGATTATCCCCTGTTCTGGTACGAGGAAGCCGGCGATCCGCTCGACTACGCGCTGCAGGCCGCGCTCGCCGAATTTTATCCGGGCCCGATGGCGACCGGCGAGAACCTGTTCAGCCATCAGGACGCCCGCAACCTGATCCGCTACGGCGGCATGCGCCCCGACCGCGACTGGCTGCAATTCGACTGCGCGCTGTCCTATGGCCTGTGCGAATACCAGCGCACGCTGGAGGTGCTGAAGACCCACGGCTGGTCGCCGAGCCGCTGCATCCCGCATGGCGGCCACCAGATGTCGCTCAACATCGCCGCGGGTTTAGGTCTTGGCGGCAACGAAAGCTATCCCGACCTGTTCCAGCCCTATGGCGGCTTCCCCGACGGCGTGCGCGTCGAGAACGGCCACATCACCATGCCCGAGCTTGCAGGCATCGGCTTTGAAGGCAAGTCGGATCTCTACAAGCAGATGAAGGCGCTGGCGGAGTAGGAGTGTCGCCGGAGCGCGACGTCCGCGCCACCTACTCCGTCATTGCGAGCGCAGCGAAGCAATCCAGAATCTTTCCGCGGCGGCAGCCTGGATTGCTTCGTCGCAAGGGCTCCTCGCAATGACGCTGTGACGAAAGCCTCGTAATCATCTCTTGGTTGTGCTATCGTAGAAGCTGTCTCAGCCGAGCACGATGATGAAGCAACCCTGCGTGTACATGTTCGCCAATCGTCGCAACGGAACGCTCTACACGGGTGTCACCTCCAATCCGCCGCGCCGCGCGTTCGAGCATCGCGAGGGACTGGTCAACGGTTTCTCGTCCAAGTACGGCTGCAAGCTTCTCGTCTGGTACAAACTGCACGCGACCATGGCGGACGCGATTGTGCGCGAGAAGCAGATCAAGGGTGGCAGTCGGGCGAAGAAGCTTGCCCTCATCGAGAGCCTCAATCCAGACTGGATGGATTTGTACGAGACGCTGATCTGACCGCCAGGAGAGTTGCGGCTGCCCGGTGAGGCGGTTGCCACATTCTCCGTCATTGCGAGCGCAGCGAAGCAATCCAGAGTCTTTCCGCGGTGGCAGTCTGGATTGCTTCGTCGCAAGGGCTCCTCGCAATGACGGTGGAGGGGCCAGTGGCCG
>NZ_JBYGYN010000011.1:172157-333476 GCF_057651995.1 Bradyrhizobium sp. USDA3516
CGCTCGCAGGCGTCTGGCCCGCGGCTCGATGTGGCCGAATTGCGCGAGGGGTCGCCACATTCTCCGTCATTGCGAGCGCAGCGAAGCAATCCAGAGTCTTCCCGCGGAGGCAGTCTGGATTGCTTCGTCGCAAGGGCTCCTCGCAATGACGGTGGAGGGGCCAGTGGCCGCTCGCAGGCGTCTGGCCCGCGGCTCGATGTGGCCGAATTGCGCGAGGGGTCGCCACATTCTCCGTCATTGCGAGCGCAGCGAAGCAATCCAGAGTCTTTCCGCGGTGGCAGTCTAGATTGCTTCGTCGCAAGAGCTCCTTGCCAATGACGGTGGAGAGCGAGCGTTTGCCTTACGACAATCGCATATCCAGCAGCCGCCGCCCTTCGCCTTTCAGCAGCTTCTTCACCGCACTCGAGGCCACGACTTCGCCGTCATTGGCATAGGCCTCGTGGTTCTTCTCGATGTCGTCGAGGCGGTAGAGGTAGTTGACCATGATTCCGGCGGACTCGCGCATTCCCTTGGGCGAGAGGTCGCCCAGCCAGTTGATGCGCTCCAGCCGGGCGCCGTTACCGAGATGGAAGCGGGCGACGGAATCGATCAGCTTGCCCTTCGGCGTGCGTGCCTTGAGGAAATAGTGCGCCGCGAGCGGCTCCAGCACGGCGCGGAGCAGTGCCGCCGTCTCCGGGCTCTCGAACCATCTGGGATCGTCGAGGCGCCTCAGCACCTCGCGATCCTCGTCCGACAGCGGCAGGTCCTTGTCCTGCTTCACCCAAGCCATGAAGCCGGGCACCGGCGACAGCGTGACGAAAGTGTCGAGCTTCGGCAGCTCGCGCCGCAGCTCTTCCACCACCTGCTTGATCAGGAAGCTGCCGAAGGAGATGCCGCCCAGGCCGCGCTGGGTGTTGGAGATCGAATAGAACACGGCGGTGCGCGCGCGCTCGATCGGCAGATGCTGGCGGTCGACTGCGAGCAGGGGCTGGATCGCGCCGGGGATCGTCTCGGTCAGCGCCACCTCGACGAAGATCAAGGGCTCGTCCACCATGGCAGGGTGGAAGAAGGCGTAGCAGCGCCGGTCGACCGGATCGATGCGGCGGCGCAGATCGTCCCAGTCCGAGATCTCGTGCACGGCCTCATAACGGATGATCTTTTCGAGGATGTTGGCCGGGGTCGACCAGTCGATCCTGCGCAGCACGAGAAACCCCCTGTTGAACCACGAAGAGAGAAGATGCGAGACGTCGCGGTCGAGCGCGGCGAGATCGGTGTGCCCGTTCATCATGCCGAGCAGATCGGCGCGCATGTTGACGAGATCGCCGGTGCCGCCGGGCGCGCGGTTGAGCCGCCGAATCAGCTCCTGCCGGCGCGGCTCCGAGGCGAAGTGCAGCGAGCTTGCGTCCTCGTCGCTGGGCGCAGCCCGCCATGTCTCGATCGCCTTGGACAGGCGCTCCCGATCGGGGCCGAAATCGCGCACCAATCCCTCGAAGAAAGCGCGGCGTCCCGCCGCGTCCAGCTCCCGGTAGATGTCGAGCACCTCGCGCGCCATCGCCGTGCCCGAGGCTTCGCCCCGGCCCGACAGCAGCGCATCGCAAAGCTCGAGCAGTCCATCGGCATCGCGTTTGGTATCGGCAGAGTCGCCACGGCGCAGCAACGTGCGGCCGCGCTCCGAGATGGTGGCAAGCAGGTCGGAGAAGAAGGCGTTGGCCATCGGGGCTTTCGTATCAGGTCGGTGCGATGCGGCAAGCTTACACGGGATTTGGGGGCAAGCCGATCACAATCAAGCGTCATTTTGATGGTGTGGCATGTCCTGTCCGCAATCTCTTTCGTCATGGCCGGGCTTGACCCGGCCATCCATCGCCAATTGGAAAGCTTCTTGCAAAGGGGATGGACACGCAGGTCAAGCCCGCGTGTGACGAGTCACCCCTTCCCGGAGAACTCCGTCGGCGTCCGCCCCGTCACCTGGCGGAACGCGGCCGAGAACGCCGGCACGCTGGCATAGCCGAGCTGGGTGGCGAGCTGCTTCACCGACACGTTCGCATCCGTCGACAGCCGCTCGATCGCCGCCGCAATCCTCGCGCGCTGGCACCAGCTCTTGAAGCTCAGCTGCGTCTCGCTCGAAAACAGCCGCGACAAGGTCCGCGCCGAGGTTCCGACCTCGCGCGCCAGCGTGTCGATGTCGTGCAGGCCGGTGGGATCGTCGAGCACGATCATCGCCGCGCGGCGGCAGCGCGCTTCGCGCGGCAGCGGCACGAAGGTCGCGGAATCCTCGGCCTGGTGCAATTCCAGCATCACGAGGCGCACCAAGAGCTCGGTGCGCTCCTCGGTGCTGCGCCCGTCGAACAGCGCGAGGATCGCCTGATTAAGCAGCGGCGACACCCGCACCACGAATTCCCGGGTCAGGCCGTCATAGCGCTGCTCGCGCTTCAGCCAGGACAGGTCGAAATACAGCGTGCGCATCTCGATGTCGGCGAGCAGGTCGATGGCATGCTCGAGCCCGGCCGGCACCCAGACCGCGCGGTCCGGCGGCACCAGCCAGCGTCCGGCGGGCGTCGCCACCTGCATCGTGCCCTTCGCCGCATAGATCAGCTGTGCCTCGCGGTGCATGTGCAGATCGATCCGCATCCCCTTGGGATAGTCGCGGGCGACCAGATGCACGCCCGCGGGCGAGCGGTGGTTGCTCCGGACCTCCCGCAGGATTGGCGTTTCCAAGATTCGCGTTTCCAAGATTGGCCTTTCCAAGACAGTCATTGGCAGCATCCCGTCATGGGGAGGACATATAACTCATTTCGGAGCAGGAGAGGATTCGGTAAATGAACAGCCCCCGTCGGGTCATCGGTTTCGTCAACGCAGGTCATTTCATCGACCATTATTCGATGCTGATCTTCGCCGCCGCTGTCATCATCATGGGCCCGGCGCTCGGCATGACCTATTCGGAACTTTTGCCCTACGCGACACCTGGCTTTGTGGCGTTCGGCGCGGGCTCGCTGCTCACCGGCTGGCTGGGCGACCGCTGGAGCCGCCGCCACATGATGCTGATCTTCTTCGTCGGCATCGGCCTCTCCATGATCGCGGTCGGCTTCGTGCAGACCCCCGTGCAGCTCGGCGCCGCGCTGCTCGCGATCGGCATCTTCGCTTCGATCTATCATCCCGTCGGCACCGCCATGATCGTGTCCTACGCCGACCGGCTCGGCCGCGAGATGGGAATCAACGGCGTCTTTGGCAATCTCGGCGTGGCCTCGTCGGCGCTGGTGACAGGCGTGATCGGTCAATATCTCGGCTGGCGCTTTGCCTTCATCGTTCCCGGCGTGGTCACGGTCCTGATCGGCATCGCCTTCGCGCTGAGCGTCGTGCACGAGGACCGCAAGGGCTCGAAGCAGGCGGCGGCGCAGGCGCGGGTGGCCAGGCGGGACATGTGGCGCGTGATTCTGGCGCTATTGATCGTGGTGATCGCGATCTCGACGACCTTCAACGCCGTCACCGTCGCGCTGCCAAAGCTGTTCGCCGAACGCCTCGCGGATCTCACCAAGAGCCCGGCGCTGCTAGGTGTGATCGCGGCCGGCGTCTACGTGTTCGGCGCGATGACGCAGTACACCATCGGCCGGCTGCTCGACCGCTATTCGCTGAAGACGGTGGCGCTGCCGCTGTCCTTCATGCTGGCGCCGTTCCTGTATCTCGCCGCCAGCCTGAACAATCTGCCGCTGATCCTGGTCTCGATCGGCATCGTCATGGGCGCGTTCGGGCAGGTGACGGTGAACGACGCCATGGTCGGCAAATACACCACCGAGGAGTGGCGCTCGCGCGCCTATGCGGTGCGCTATTTCGTCGGCTTCACCGCGGCCGGCGCCTCCGTCGGCCTGGTCGCCTGGCTCTACGAGCAGGGCGGCTTCGTCACCATGCTGCACGCCTTCGCCGCGTTGTGCCTGCTCGCCATCGCCGCCGCGCTGATCCTGCCCCGCGAGATCCGCACGCCGCAGACGGTGTGAGCCGAACTCTCTCCACCGTCATTGCGAGGAGCCCTTGCGACGAAGCAATCCAGAATCTTACCGCGGAGGGATACTGGATTGCTTCGCTGCGCTCGCAATGACGGAGGATGAGGAGGCAGCCTCGCCATTACACTACGATGCCATTCTGCCCCTGTTTTGCCCGACGGAGCAAGCCGTTTCGTCAAGACCGAAATTACGCCAGCCTTTTCAACCCCATCCCTACTGTGCATGGGGTTGTTTTCGCACTTTTTGTTTTGGACGGACGAAATGGAGTTAAGGCTTCACCTCCGCTACCGCCTTCGGCGCCTTCTTGCCCACCCGCCAGTTCTCGAAGCGCTGCACCACGACGAAGAAGGCGGGCACGAAAAGCACCGCAAGGCAGGTCGAGGCCAGCATGCCCGAGAACACCGTGATGCCGATCGACTTGCGCGCGCTGGCGCCGGCGCCGGTGGCGAGCACCAGCGGGACGACGCCGAGGATGAAGGCGAACGAGGTCATCAGGATCGGGCGGAAACGGGCGCGCGCCGCCTCGATCGCCGATTCGATGATCGGCTTGCCGTCGCGGCCGTGCAGCTCGAGCCCGACCTCGACGATCAGGATCGCGTTCTTGGCCGACAGCGCGATCAAGAGGATCAGGCCGATTTGGCAATAGAGGTTGTTGTCGATCTTGAGGGCGGAGAGGATCAGCATCGGCCCGAGCAGCGACAGCGGCACCGCGAGGATCACCGAGATCGGCGCGTACCAGCTCTCGTACTGGCCGGCGAGCACGAGATAGACCAGCAGCATGGCAAGGCCGAACACCCAGTAGATCTGGTTCGAGACCGCCTTCTCCTGATACGACATCGCGGTCCATTCATAGCCGGTGCCGGGCGGCAGCGTCTTGTCCGCGATCTCCTCCATCAGCTTCAGCGATTGGCCCGACGAATAGCCCTGCGCCGGCAGGCCGATCACGGTCGAGGAGGGATAGAGATTGTAGAGGCTGATCAGCGACGGACCCGTGGCTGGCGTGATCTTGGCAACGGTGCCGATCGGGATCATGTCGCCGTTGGAATTGCGCACCTGCATGTTGGCGATGTCGCGCTCGGTGACGCGGAAGGCGGGATCGGCCTGGGTGTAGACCTGGAACACACGGCCGAACTTGTTGAACTGGTTGACATAGGACGAGCCGAGATAGGTCGACAGCGCCGAGAACACCTGATCGGTGGTGACATGCAGGGTCTGGGTCTTGACGCGGTCGATCTCGACATTGAACTGCGGCACCGAGGAGCGGAACGAGGACTGCACGCGCTGCAGCGCGCTCTGGCTCTGGGCGTTGGACACCATTGCCGTGGTGATGGCCTGCAGCTTGGCGAAATCGCTGTTGCCGTCGCGCAGCTCGACCTGCATCGAGAAGCCGGCGGCGTTGCCGATGCCCTGGATCGGGGGCGGCGGCAACACGATGGTACGCGCCTCCATGATATCAGCGAGCTTGTCGTTGAGGCCGAAGACCAGCGAGCGCAGATCCTCGCCGGGCCCTTTACGGGCGTCCCAATCCTTCAGGATGATGTAGGCGACGCCGGCATTGGCGAGGCTGGCGCTGTTGTCGAGCGCAGAGATGCCGGCGATGGTGATGACCTGCGCCACGCCGGGCGTGTCCTTGATCAAGCCGCTCGCCTTGTCGAGCACGGCCTGCGTCCGCTCCAGCGCGGCGCCGTCGGGCAGCTGCACGGCGGCGATCAGATAGCCCTGGTCCTCGATCGGCAGGAAGCCAGTCGGCACCCGCGACAGGCCGTAGCCGCTGGCTGCGATGATCAATAGCGCGAACGCGACCGAGATGGTGGCGTGCTTGACGAGAAACGTGATCAGCCGCGTGTAGCCGCGCTCGACGCGGTCGTAGACCGCGTTGAAACCCCGATAGAAGAAATTGCGCTGCTGCGGCGGCACGGCCGGCCGCAGCCACAGCGCGCATTGCGTCGGCTTCAAGGTCGCCGCGTTGATGGCGGAGAGCAGCGCCGTCGCGGCGATCACCAGCGCGAATTGCGAGTAGATGCGCCCGGTCAGTCCGGCGAGGAACGAGGCCGGCAGGAACACCGAGATCAGCACCAGCGTGATGCCGACGATCGGCGCGAACAGCTGGTCCATCGCGCGGATCGCGGCGTCGTGGCCGTTCATGCCCTGTTCGATGTTGTGGGCGGCGCCTTCGACCACGACGATGGCGTCGTCGACCACGATGCCGATCGCGAGCACGATCGCAAACAGCGTCGACATGTTGATGGTGAAGCCGAGCGCCGCCATCGCGGCGAAGGCGCCGATGATGGTGACGGGCACGGTCGTGGCCGGCACCAGCATCGCACGCCAGTCTTGCAGGAAGATGAGGATCACGACCAGCACCAAGAGGCCGGCCTCGATCAGGGTCATGTAGACCTCGTGCACCGAGGCCTCGACGAACTTGGTGGTGTCGAACGGCGTGTCGTACTTGATGCCTTCGGGGAAGCGCTTGGCAAGCTCGGCCATCTTCCTCTCGACGGCCTTTTCGACCTGGAGTGCGTTGGCGCCGGGCGACTGAAACACGCCGATGCCGACCGCGGGTTGCTTGTTGAGCGAGAAGATCTGGCTGTAGGTCTGCGCCCCTAACTCGACCCAGCCGACGTCGCGCACGCGCGTGACGTCGCCGCTCGTGCCCGTCTTGACGATGATGTTCTCGAACTGGCCGGAATCGTCGAGCCGACCGTTGACGTTGAGCGTGTACTGGAACGCCTGTCCCGGCGGCGTCGGCGGCGCGCCGACCTGGCCGGCGGAGACCTGCTGGCTCTGCTGCTGGATCGCCTGGATCACGTCCTGCGGCACCAGGCCACGCACCTGTAGCTTGTTGGGATCGAGCCAGATTCGCATCGAATATTGCCCGGCGCCGAACACGGTGACGTTGCCGACGCCGGGCAGGCGGGAGAGCTCGTCGCGGATGTTGATAGTGGCATAGTTGCTCAAGTAGAGGCTGTCGTATCGCGAATCGGGCGAAGTCAACGTCACGAACAGCAGGATCGAGGTCGACCGCTTCTGCACGGTGACGCCCTGGTTCTGCACGGCTTGCGGCAATTGCGACAATGCGCTGGAGACGCGGTTCTGCACCAGCACCTGTGCGAAGTTGAGGTCGGTGCCGATCTTGAAGGTCACGGTCAGCGTGTAGGTGCCGTCCGAGCCGCTGTAGGACTGCATGTACAGCATGTCCTCGACGCCGTTGACCTGCTGCTCGATCGGCAGCGCCACGGTATCGATCACGGTCTTGGCGCTGGCGCCGGGATAGCGCGTGGTGACCTGCACGGTCGGCGGCACCACGTCGGGATATTGCGCGATGGCGAGATTGAACAGCGCGACGCCGCCGATCAGGATCATCAACAGCGCGATGACGTTCGAGAGGACCGGCCGCTCGATGAAGAACTTTGAGATCATGGTGGCAGCCTTTACTTGCTCGAGGCCTGCGTCTGCTCGATCTTGGTCACCTGCGGATCGATCTTCTGGCCCGGGATGACGCGCAAGAGCCCCGCGGTCACGACGCGGTCCTCCGGCTTCAGGCCGCTCTCGATCACGCGCAGGCCGTTGTCGACCGGGCCGATCTGCACCTTGCGCTGCTCGACGATGTTGTCGCTGTTGACGACGAGGAGATAGCGGCCGCCCTGGTCGCTGCCGAGCGCGGTATCAGGGACGAGCAGGGCGCTCTTCTCCTGGTCGAAGGGCACCCGGACCCGGACGAAATAGCCGGGCAGCAGCACCCGCTTGTCGTTGGGGACGAGGCCGCGCACCGCCAGCGTCCCGGTCGATTGGTTGAGGGTCGGCGAGACGTAATCGAGCTTTCCTTCATGCGGGTAGCCGGTCTCGGTCTGCAGCCCCACTTGAATCGGGAAGTGCTTCATGTCCGCGGGCGTCAGTCCGCGACGGGTCGCCTCGGCGCGGATGCGCAGCACGTCCTGCTCGTTGACGGTGAAGTTCACATAGATCGGATCCATCGCGACGATGGTGGCGAGCTGGGTCGGCGAGGAGACGCCGACGAGCTCGCCGATCGAGACCATGTGCGCACTGACGATGCCGTCGAACGGCGCCGTGACCTTGGTGTAGCCGTAATTGACCTCGGCGAGCCTGGTGTTGGCCTGGGCCTGCTGCAGATTGGCCTGGGCGTTGTCGCGGTTGGAGGTCGAGGTGTCGAGGGTGGCTTGCGAGACGGCCTGGCGCTGCACCAGCTCGGCCTGCCGCTTGTAGTCGGCTTCCGCCTGCCGGAGCGAGGCCTGCGCGCCGGCCTCGGCCGCCTGTGCCTGTTCGAGCTTGAGCTTGTAGGTTTCAGGCTCGATTGTGAACAGCTGGGTGCCCTGCTTGACGAACGTGCCGTCCTGATAATCGATCGTTTGCAGAAAGCCCTGCACGCGCGCGACGAGATCGACGCTCTTGATCGGTGCCGTGTTGCCGGTCGCCTCGATGTAGCGCGTCACCGGACGCTGCACCGGCGTCGCGACGTCGACCTTGGGCGGCGGCGGCGCCACGAACGTGTTCTTGTCCTCGCAGCCGGCGAGCATGATCACGGCGGTGGCAGCGGAAAGGACCTGCCCGATACGCGTCCACGCTTCATTGCGTCGTGCGGGAGAGGTGGGATTCGCGCGCGTCATTCGGTGATCCCCGATTGCTGTCTGTCGGTGCGGCAGGCTACCAACAAACGGGCAGCCGTGGAACACCATAGCCATGGTAGTCAACGGCCTTGAACCGTGTGGCTCTTGACAGATTCAAGACGACAATCGTCCGAAGGATGCTGACCCGGACTGAAGGTATGGCGCTGCCGGTTGAAGTGCCCCGGCCGTCAGCGTGCCCTGATCTCCGCGTATTTCGCCATCGCGCGCTCGAACTTCCGGTTGAACAGCCACATCGCAGCGAGGATCTCGCGGTAGCTTGCCGAGGTTTTCGCCCGGTCGGCCCGTCCGAACGCGAAGATGCTGTTGTTGCGCAGGTGCTTCATGATCGCAGGGCTGGACACCCGGTAGTTCAGGAGATCGCCCGATTTGAGTGCGGACCGCGTCGGGGTCGGAACGATCTGGATCAGCTCGAACAGCTTCATCTGATCGATCGGATCGGGCAGCGTCTTCACGATGCCCGGGATCTCGCGGAAAATATCCGCGTGCGCATTCATCAGGCCGTTGCGCACGTTGGTCCAGTGGTTGAAGCGCTGATCGGTGCCGCGCGCACGCGCCTCCTCCCTGTCGTCGCGCGCATTCAAGCCCGGGTCGATCGCAGCGACGTCGCCCTTGATCTTCTCCCATTTCCGCCGGCCGTTGCGGTCTTCGGAGGGGCCGGTCTGGAAGCTGCCCATATAGGTGTTCGAGCGCGCATTGCGGACATTCTGCTTGCCGTTGGTCTCGGCGAAGAACAGCCCGAGGCTGATCCGCCCGGCAGCTTCGGCGTGTTCAGGCGCGAGGCCCTTGGCGCGCGCAATTGCGACCGCAAGATCGACGACGTCCTCGAACGGCGTCGGCGAGTTCTGCGCGCTGGCAGGCGGCGCCTCCATGAGGTCGAACAGCCTGCCGTATTCGTCGACCAGCGGCTCGATCTCGGCGTCGAAATAGGCCGGAGGAATCTCGAACTTGTTGGGCCGGCCGATCCGCGACGGCATGACGTCGGTGAGGTCCTTGTAGCTACTAATCACAGCGACGCGCGCGAGATAGAGCGCCTGTCCCGGCAGGTTCGGCAGCGGCTCCTTCGCCTCGATCTGGCGCCGCCGCTCAGTGAGGATGGATTTGAAGTCGCCGAGCGCGCGCTCGTAAGCTGCGAGCGCCTCCGATTGCTGTGGCGTCGGCGCCGCCTTCTGCGCTGGCGCGGGCGCCGCGACGAAGAAGGCAACAGCCGCAAGGGCGGCGGCGGCAAGTCGTCTCGATCCCATGGCCGATCCTATGGCTGGTTCCCGTCGATTCGATGGCCAGCGAGATCGTAAACGTCGGAGGCGAGCCGCCGCAATTCTCCTCTCACGCGGCCCGGTAGTCCGGCGCCGTCGCCAGGAACTTGGCGTAAGCATCCGCATCCGGCGGCTGGAAGCGTCCCGCCAGGCCGCCGCGTTTCTGGTTCTTCGCGCCGATGTCGGCCATCAGCTCGTCGAAATGGCGGAAGTGATAGGGTGCGACGCAGAGGCCGCCATAGACGCCCGCGGCCGGCCGCTCGACGCGCTTGAAGTGCAGCATCATCTCGATGTTGTCGCGCATCGCCTGCGCCGTCGGCTGCTTGGCGAGCTGGCCGTCGGCATAACGCACCAGCCAGTTCGCCGCGAGGTCGGCGCACAGCACGGTGCAGAACGAGGAGTTGAATCCGACGAAGCCGAGTTCGGGCAGATCAGGGTTGGCGATCAGGCGATAGAGCCGGTACTGCCCGTCGGCATCGACCAGTTTCGCTTGATAGGGCTCGGGCAGGAACGGCACGCCGAGCTTGTAGCCGATCGCGAGCACGGCAATATCGGCCTGGATGCGTTCGCCGCCGCTCATTACGATGCTGTCGCCTTCATAATGGTCGAACGTGCCGAACACGGCCTTGATGCGGCCGTCGGCGACCATCGGATAGAAGCCCGGCGTTGCGATCGGCACCGAGCAGTTGACGCCGTCCTCGATCCGCTGCTTCGGCACCATGTTGCAGCGGCCGAGCTTGAGCTGCGCCTTGAGCAGGCTCTCCAGCCCGCGCCAGTTGGCCCAGACCAGCGGCGCGGCGATGCGATGCGCGAGCCGGCCCATCGCACTGAGGCCCCAGCCCGGAAACATCTCCTCCTGCGCGCGGATGTAGAGGATGCGCTTGAAGTTCACGAGACCGCCGATGAAATAGGGTATGCGCCAGACCGGCTCGCGCATCACGATGGTGACCTCGCGGGCGCCCGACTTCACCGCGTTCACGGCGATGTCGGTTGCGGACTTCGAACCGCCGAGCACGACGACGCGGCGTCCCTTCGCCAGTGTCGGATCGCCGTATGTCGACGAGTGCAGGATCTGGCCGCCCTGCGCAAGAAAGCCGTCCTCGCCGGGGCAATGCAGCTCGCGCGGCTCGTTGAATTGCCCGGTGCAGACCGCGACGAAATCAAAATCCTCGCTCGTGGTCGTGCCGTTCTTGTCCTTCAGGGCGAGCGTCCATCCCGGCCTGCCGTCGGCACGGCGCGCCATGCCGGCGACTTCGCTGTTGAGGCGAAGCATGCGGTCGAGGCCAAAACTCTTGGCATAATCGGCGAGGTAGGCGTGGACCTGCGGCCCGGTCGGCCAATCCGGATAGCCTTGCGGCATGGCGCGGTCGGTGTAGCGGTAGAGCTCCTTCGGGCTCTGGGTCTGCACCTCGGGGTAGGAGCGCGCCGGCTCCCAGACGCCGCCGAGATCCGAGCTGCGCTCGACGATGGTGACGCGATGGCCTCGGGTGGAGAACGCCTTTGCGGCGGCAAGTCCGGAGACGCCGGCGCCGATCACGCAGACATGTTTTGGGCTGACATGTTTTGGGCTGATCATGGGATTGCTCGATGTGTTTGGCGCGCAAGCGGCCGCGTTCGGCCGCAAGGGGCGGCCGGCCGGGCTGCAAGCAGATGAAAGCGGAGGAAGCGGCGACGGTTAGTCGTTGGCCTCGGGCGGCAGGAAGTCGACTTCATGCAGCGCCGAGATGCGAACGACTTCCGCAGGGTCGGTCAGATTGTGCAGCTGGTTGAACAGCGCCTCCAGCTTCTGCATCGGCGAGACCCAGAACAGCGCGCGGCACGGCTTGTCGGACTTGTTGAAATAGCCGTGCGGGATGCCGCGTGGCATGCGCACGAGGTCGCCGGCATGGGCCTTGACCCATTGACCGTCGAGCTTGAGATCGAGCGTGCCTTCCTGCACGAGGATGAACTCGTCCTGGGTCGGATGGATGTGCACCGGCACGAACTGGCCGGGATCGCTGTTGGTCTCGAACGCGAAGGTGGAGTCGGTGACGGCCTTGGGGAAATAGACCTGGCCAAGGATGTTCCAGCTCTTGCCGCCATAGCCTGTGCCGTTCGCGGTGATGCCTTTTTCGAGTGCAGTCATGGCTTGCTCCTGATGGATTCCGGCGGGGACGGAGCATCGTCCCAGGACGGACCGCCTGTCTATCCGCTAAACGAATCCGGATGAACCTATTGCCATGCAGCACGACGAATTTGCGAGCTACGGCCCTTTTCGCCCCCGTGAAACTATTATAGGCTTAAAGGAATTCCGGGCGCGAAGCATGGTCGACGATGTCCGCAGCCGAGCTGGAAATGAGCGCAACAGCCTCTGCAGCCGAACGGCTTGCGGGCTTCGCCCGCGTCACCACGGATGACGTCGACGAGGCGGCCGAGCAGATCGGACGCATCTTCTGCCCGCACGATCTCAAGCCGACGCAGGCGCGGGCGGCCGGCTTCTCGGCCCGGCACAATTGCGCGGCCTTCGACGGCTTCTCCATCAACTACGTCGCCTATGGCGGATCGGTCAGCATCGATCCGGGCTGCCTCGAACGCTTCTTCCTGGTGCAGGTCCCGCTCGCGGGCAGCGCCCGCATTCGTGCTGGTGGTCGCGAGCTCGATGCGGCCCCGGGCCGGACGGCGTCGCTGCTGTCGCCGACGATACCGACCCGGATGATGTGGCGCGATTGCGCGCAGGCGATCCTGCTGCTCGACCGCCGCATGGTCGAGCAGCGCGCCGCGGCCTTGTCGGGGAGGGCGGCAGGCAGGATCGAGTTCGATCCGGTGATCGAGCTGGATGCGCCGTCCGGGCGGGCCCTGCAGACCAGGCTCGCCGAGTTGATGACGCTCGCCGAGCGCCTCGGGCCATCAGGCCGGCTGTCGCCGGCCGCGATGGCCGATTGGCGCGAAGCGCTGCTCGATCATCTGCTCAACCGGCAGCGGCATGGCCTGTCGAATGCGGTTGAAACGTTCTCGGGGCAGGCCGAGCGTTTGCCGCGTGCCCTTCGCGCCGCACGCGATCACCTTGCCGGCAATGCCGGCGAGCCGCTCGACCTCGCGCAGCTCGCCTGCGTTTCCGGCATCGGCATCCGCGCGCTGCAGCTCGGCTTCCGCCGTCACTTCGGCGTGTCGATCTCGCAGATGCTGCTCGACATGCGCCTCGCCAGCCTCCACGCGCGCCTCACGCAAGCCGCACCCGATGTCTCCATCACCGAGATCGCCTTCGATCTCGGCTTCAGCCATCTCGGCCGCATGGCCGGCGCCTACCGCGAGAAATTCGGCGAGACGCCGTCGGCGACGCTGCGACGAAGGATGAGCTAGCGCGGCCGCCTACTTCCGCGACCGCGTCGTGCCATTGTCCTCCGCGGCCTGCCTGCGCAGAAACGCCTCGACGTCGGCCTGCACCGAGTAGGGCGTCGGGATCGCATCGCCGGCGGAATCGACTGCGGTGTCGAGGCTGCGACGCAGCAGGCGTGCCAGCTCGGCCTTGCGGTAGGGCTTGCGCAGCAGCGGCGCGCCCATCGTGGCGCGTCCCTGGGTATGCAGGGAATCGTAGGCGTAGCCGGAGGTGAAGAGGACCCTTAAGGACGGCCGCGCGGCCACCATCTGCTCGGCGAGTTCGCGTCCGTTCATGCTGCCGGCCATCACGATGTCGGTGAAGAGCAGGTCGAACGGCGTGCCTTCGGCGGCGATGGCGAGGGCCTCGGTCGCATCGGCGGCGGGGATGACCTTGTAGCCGAGCCCTTCGAGCTGGACCGTGACGTAGTGGCGGACCTCGCGGTCGTCCTCGACACAGAGGATGGTTTCGGTCCCGCCGACGATCTTGCGATCGTCGTAGCCGGTCGGGCGCAGCGTGCTCGTCTCCGCCTTCGGCAGGTAGATGGTGAAGATGGTGCCGCGTCCTTCCTCGGAGGCGACCTTGATGCCGCCGCCGGACTGCTTGACGAAGCCGAACACCATGCTGAGCCCGAGCCCCGTGCCTTTGCCGACCTCCTTGGTCGAGAAGAACGGATCGAAGATGCGTTCGAGAATGGCCTGCGGAATACCGGTGCCGGTGTCGGCAATCTCGATCTCGACATAGTCGCCGGCATAGCCGGCACCGACCGCGAGGGCCTCGCGCACGCCGAACACGACGTTGCGCGTCGTCAGCGTCAGCCTGCCGCCGTCCAGCATGGCATCGCGGGCATTGATGGCGAGGTTGAGCAGCGCCGAGCTCAATTGCCCGCGGTCGGCGTAGGCCAGCCAGACATTGCCGCCCAGCTTCGTCACGATCTCGATCTTCTTGTCGAAGGTCGCCAGCAGCAGCTTGGCGAGCTCCTCGAGGAGCTCGTTGACGTCGATCTCGGCCGGCTGCAGCGCCTGCTTGCGGGCAAAGGAGAGCAAGCTCGACGTGAGCGCGGCGCCGCGATCGGCGGCCTCGCTGATCAGCTTGGTGATGGTCGCGAGCGGCGGGTTGTCCTTGACGGCGTCGGCGAGGATCTCGATCGTGCCCGTTATCACCGTGAGCATGTTGTTGAATTCATGCGCGATGCCGCCGGTGAGATGCCCGACCGCCTCCATTTTCTGAGACTGGATCAGCTGCTCCTCGGCCGCACGCTTCTGGGTGATGTCCCTGACGAAGGTGTTGATGATCGAGCGCCCTCCGATCCGCGACACCGTGCTGGAGGCCTCGACCAGGATATTGTCGCCGTTCCTGTGGACCAGGGTGACTTCGAAGCGCATGCCGGCCGGCGCGGCGGACAATTCCGGAACGAGGCGCGCCATGCGTTGCCTGAAGCCGGCGCGCAGCGGCTCGGCAACGAGAAGATCGACGACATCGGCGCCGAGCGCCTCCTGCCGCGTCCATCCGGTCAGCGCCTCCGCCTGAAAGCTCCACTCCAGCACGACGCCGCTCTCGTTGATCTGAATGAAGGCGTCGAGCGCGGTCTTGACGACGGCTTGCATCATCTGCGTGTTGGTCTGCGCCTGGCCGGCCAGCAGCTCGGCCGTGCGCGTTGCCCGCGACGTCTCGATCGCACGGGTGCAAAGAGCGGCGAGCAACACCGCCACGGCGGCGCTGACCAGGAGGGCGAGGAGCTGGGCCGTGCCGAATTCCGCACTGCCGGTCGCCAGGGAGGAGGCGAGGAAGGCTGCAGCAGTCACGATGGCCTGTGCGGCCAACGCGAGTGTCAGAAGCCTCCTGAGTTTCATGGTCTCACACCAAAGACGCCGGCCGCCCGGCCTTCGCGAGCTTCGGGCATCATGTGAGCTACAGACTCGGCGCTCCGGCGTCGAGGGCAATTTTCGCGGTGTGGTACGAGGACGCCTCAACCGGCCGGCGAGTCGGTCTGGCGCAGCGTCGTCACCCAGATCACGCGCGCCACCTGCTGGGTCGGGTTGTCGAACATGTGCGGCACGATGCTCGGAAAACGAAAGCTGTCGCCGGCTTCCAGCACCTGGGCCTGGTTGTCGAGCCACAGCCGCAGGCTGCCCGAGAGGATGTAGCCCGCCTTCTCGCCGGTGTGCTGCAGGAAGTCGGTGCCGGAGGAGGCGCCGGGGTTGAGCGTGAGCTCGTAGAGCTCGAGCTGGCCTTTGCCTTCCGGCGTCAGCGCTTCCTTGACGACGCCGCTGGCGGTGAGCCGCAGCAGCCGCCGGTTGGTCTTGCGCACGATGTAGCGCTGCCCGTCGGCGGGATCGCTGCTCTCGAAGAAATAGGAGATCGGGACGTCGAGCGCGATGCCGAGCAGGCGCAGTGTGCGGATCGACGGCATCGCGCGTGCGCGTTCGAGCTGGCTGATCATGCCGGTGGACAGACCGGTCTTGTTGGCGACGTCCTGGATCGAGAGGCCGGCGCGCTGACGCAGCAGCCGCACGGTTTCACCCAAGCGCTGGTCGACCGCATCGTCAGCTTCGATCGCCGAAGCGTCCTTGCTGCCGTTGGTATCGCCGCGACCATCCATGTCGCTCTCTCCCATGCATCATCTCAGCCCTCGGGCGTCACGCCCGTGGCGTCAATCAGAGTGAAAAGTTGGCGCATTCTAGCAATGTGATTGACAGCTGTATTTAGTCATGATGAACTTTTGCTACAAAAATTTAGAAGCACTAAAGCCCACTCCTGTCCCTTTGCCGGGGTCTAGGGGGCGCGGGAGACGGTGCCGCGTGCGGAAACGGAGAGTGGGTCATGGCGGACGACACCGGCAAGTTCGGCGTTGGGGCAGGGCATCTCGGCATTCCGAATCGTCGTCAATTCTTTCAGCTCGGCGCGGGCGCAGCCGCAGGCTGGACGCTTTCGGGGAGCGCCTTCGCGCAGACCGAACGTCCTTCTAATCCGCCGGACAAGCCGCGCGGTCAGGTCATCGCGGCGCTGTCGCAGGAGCCGACCGTCTTTCATCCCTTGATGCCGGGCATCGAGGTCGATCAGGGCATCTGGTGGCAGGTGTTCTCGCCGCTCTGGTACATCGAGCCCGACGGCAAGTTCGTCCCCGACCTTGCCCGCGAAGTCCCGACCATCGAGAATGGCGGCCTCTCCGCCGACGGCCTGACCTGGAAGATCAAGCTCCGCAGCGACGTGAAGTGGCACGACGGCACGCCGTTCACCGCGGAGGATGTCAAATTCTCCATCGAACTGATCAACAATCCCGCATTCCGTGCGCGCAGCCGGGTCGGTCATAGCCTCGTCAAGGACATCACCGTCGTGGCGCCCGACGAGATCCACTGGCGAATGGAGGCTCCCTATTCGCCATACATGTCGATCCTCTCGCTCACCTTCATCGTTCCCAAGCACATCCTGGAGAAGGTGTCCGATCCGAATTCCTCGCCGTTCCACAACGCACCCGTCGGCACCGGGCCGTTCCGCTGGGCCGAGCGCGTGCCGGGCGACCACATCCAGCTGAATGCCCATGCCGGTTATCACGGCAAAGGACCTTACGTCGAACGCGTCGTCTTCAAATACATTCCGGACCTGACCGTTCTCTACACCCAGTTCCGCACCGGCCAGGTCGACTACACCGGCCTGCAGGGCATCCTGCCGAACTTCGTGCAGGAGGCGAAGACGCTCAAGGGCCGCAAGATATTCGTTTCCTCGACGTCTTCGGTGGAGCACATCGCGCCCAATCTGGAATTTGGTCCCTTTGCCGATCGCACCGTGCGCGAGGCTCTCTATCTCGCCATCAACAAGCAGGCGATCATCGACGCGCTGAACTACGGCCTGCCGACGAAGACCGAGAGCTTCGTGCCGCAGCAGGCCTGGTCGTTCCAGCAGGGTCTGCCGCAGCACAAATACGATCCGGCCAAGGCTAACGCGCTGCTCGACGCGGCCGGATGGACGCGCGGCTCCGGCGGCGTGCGCGAGAAGGGCGGCGTCAAGCTCGAATTCACCAATTCGACGACGTCGGGCAATGCGGTGCGCGAGCAGACCCAGCAGCTCCTGATCCAGGACTGGCGCGCGATCGGCGCTGCGATGCGCGTCAACAACATGCCGGCGGCGGTGATCTGGGGCGAGTTCTGGCAGCAGTCGAAGTTCAACTCAGTGCTGGTGGCGGTGAACTTCATGCTCGGCAGTGACCCCGACGTGACGCCGCGCTTCGGCTCAGGCGCCATTCCCGCCAAGGGCGGCCGCGGCTTCAACACCTATCAGTACAGAAGCCCGGAGGCGGATCGTCTGCTCGCCGAAGGCGCGAGGCAGTTCGAGCTCGCCCAGCGCAAGACCACCTATGGCGACCTGCAGAAGCTGGTCCGCAACGACCTTGCGATCCTGCCACTGTTCCAGGGCTTCATTGCGGAGGGGGTGAAGGAAGGGCTGCAAGGCTTCCGTCCCAACATCAACACCTCCATCAATTGTTGGAATATCCGCGAATGGTATTGGGCGTGATGCGTCCAATCCGCTGGATCGCCTGAGATGGCCCGCTACGTCGTCAACCGCCTGGCGCAGGCGATCATGTTGCTCGTGATCGTGTCGGGAATCGGCTTTGCCATCCTGCATCTGGCACCGGGCGGTCCGTTGTCGCAGTTTGCCGTCTCCGGGCAGATGACGCAGGAGGATCTCGACCGCGTCACCCGGCAGCTCGGCCTCGATCGGCCGCTGCCGGTTCAATATCTCGACTGGTTCGGGCGCATGGTGCGAGGCGATTGGGGTCGCTCCTATCGCGACGGCGAGCCGGTGCTGTCGGTGATCTCCTCGCATCTCGGCGCCACGCTGGAACTGATGGCGACGGCGACCATCATCGCGGTGCTGCTCGGCTGCTGGATCGGCATCCTGGGCGCGCTGCGCCGCTATTCGTTGTTCGATACGCTCGCCACCGTCGGCGCCATGATCGCGCTGTCGATCCCGACCTTCTGGTTCGGTCTCGTCACCATCTACGTCTTCTCGGTCAAGCTCGGCTGGCTGCCGGCGGGCAACCGGCACACCATTGGCGACGGCTCCTTCCTCGACCTGCTGCATCATCTGATCGCGCCGGCCATGGTGCTGGCGCTGGTCGAGACCGCGATGTGGGGCCGCTTCATGCGCTCCTCGATGCTCGAGGTGATCAACCAGGACTACATCCGCACCGCGCGTGCCAAGGGCATGCCGGAATGGCGCATCCTCACGGTGCACGCGCTGCGCAACGCGCTGCTGCCGATGATCACGGTCGCGGGGCTGCAGTTTCCCACGCTGCTGGGCGGTGCGCTGGTGGCGGAGACCGTGTTCACCTGGCCCGGCATGGGCCGGTTGTTCCTCGATTCCATCGGCTATCGCGACTATCCCGTGGTGATGGGCATCCTGATGTTCTCGGCGACGATGGTGCTGATCGGCTCGCTGCTGGCAGACATCCTCTATGCCGTTGTCGATCCGCGCATCCGGGTGGGCTGAAGCGATGGCGACCGCAGCCCTTTCCACCGTTCAGCTCGCGCCCGGCCGGGCCGCGTGGCGCCGCTTTCGCCGGCA
This sequence comes from Bradyrhizobium sp. USDA3516, assembly GCF_057651995.1. Classification (NCBI taxonomy): domain Bacteria; kingdom Pseudomonadati; phylum Pseudomonadota; class Alphaproteobacteria; order Hyphomicrobiales; family Nitrobacteraceae; genus Bradyrhizobium; species Bradyrhizobium sp. USDA3516. The sequence continues at coordinate 190,951 of NZ_JBYGYN010000011.1, forward strand.
TCGGTTGGCGCTCGCGGGCGCATTGATCATCCTCGTGCTCATGCTCGGCTCGGCCTTCGGTCCCTATTTTCTGCCGTTCGACGACACTTACATCGACATCATGAAGCGGTTCGCGCCGCCGCTCTCCGGCGCGCACATCCTCGGCACCGACGAGCTCGGCCGTGACGTGCTGGCGCGGCTCATGATGGGCGGCCGGGTCTCGCTCTCGATCGGCATTGTCGCGATGGTGATCGCGATGGCGGTCGGCATCGTCGTCGGCGCCTTTGCAGGGTTCTATGGCGGCGCGATCGGCGCGGTGCTGATGCGGCTCGTCGACGCCGTGCTGTGCTTTCCGACCATCTTCCTGCTGCTGGCGCTCGCCGCGCTCACCGAGCCCGGCCTCGTCACCACCACCGTGCTGATCGCAGCGACGGCCTGGATGGCGGTCGCGCGCGTGGTCGAGGCCCAGGTGCGCTCGTTGCGCGAGCGGGAATTTGCAGTCGCCGCGCTCGCCTTCGGCTCCTCGAACCTGCGCATCATGTTCCGCGAGCTCGTGCCCAACGCGATCGCGCCGATCGTCGTTGCCGCGACGCTCAACGTCGCCAAGGCGATCCTGCTCGAATCCTATGTCAGCTATCTCGGCTACGGCATCCAGCCGCCGGCGGCGAGCTGGGGCAACATGCTCAACAATGCGCAGATCTATCTGACCAGCGCGCCCTGGCTCGCGATCGCGCCGGGCCTCGCCATCACCCTCGCGGTGACCAGCTTCAACTTTCTCGGCGACGGGCTGCGCGACGCGCTCGATCCGCGAATGAACATCCCATGACGCAAGACCTCGAACTGAACTCCAGGAGTGCCCCATGTCCCCGCCGCTCAGCCGCATCAACAGCGACGAACGCCTGCCGGCGCAGGTGGACGTCGTCGTCATCGGCGGCGGCGTGATCGGCGTCTCGGCCGCCTATCATCTGGCGAAGAAGGGGCACTCCGTCGCGCTGGTCGAGAAGGGCCATGTCGGCGGCGAGCAATCGAGCCGCAATTGGGGCTGGTGCCGCCAGCAGGGGCGCGCCCGCGAGGAGATCCCGCTCGCGCGCGAGGCGCTGCGTCTGTGGGAGGACATGCAGAACGATGCCGGCGTCGATGCCGGCTTCCGCCGCACCGGCGTGTTGTTCCTGACCAAGAGCAAGGACGAGCTCGCCAGCTGGGAGCGCTGGGCCGCTGTCGCGCGCGAGATGCAAGTCCATTCCACCGTGCTGACGCCGGCCGAGGTCGCCGAGCGCATGCCCGGCAACGCCGACACATGGGTCGGCGGCCTGCACACGCCGAGCGACGGCCGCGCCGAGCCGTCGATGGCTGTCCCTGCGCTCGCCACCGCAGCGCGAAAACATGGCGTCACCATCCACCAGGGCTGCGCCGCGCGCGGGCTGGAGACGACTGGCGGGAGGGTCAGTGCCGTCGTCACCGAGAAGGGCACCATCCGCACGCAATCCGTGCTGCTGGCGGGCGGCGCGTGGTCGTCGCTGTTCAGCCGCCGCCACGGCATCGAGCTGCCGATCGGCCTCGTCAACGCCACCGCGTGCCGGACCACGCCGGGACCGGAGATCACCTCCGGCGCGCTCGGCACCGATTTCTATTGCATCCGCCGCCGCCTCGACGGCGGCTTCACGCTGGCGCTGCGCAACCGCGGCACGGTCGAGCTGTCGCCGGACCTGTTTCGTTACGCGCGCACGTTCTGGCCGACCTATCAGCATCGCAAGAACGGATTGAAACTTTCGTTCGGCAAGTCGTTCTTCGACCAGCTCATGCGCGGCACCGGCTGGAGCTTCGACAAGCCATCGCCGTTCGAGGCTGAGCGCGTGCGCGATCCCGCGCCTGACATGTCGCTGGTCAATGCGGCACTGGCGGCGCTGATCAAGTCGAATCCGGACTTGAAGGACATCGAGATCGCGGAAGCCTGGGGCGGCACCATCGACTGCACGCCCGATACGATCCCGGTGATCTCGCCGGTCGACGCGCTGCCGGGCTTCTTCCTCGCCACCGGCTTCTCCGGCCACGGTTTCGGCATCGGCCCCGCCGCCGGCAAGCTCGCCGCCGACCTCGTGACCGGCGCGACGCCGCTGGTCGATCCCGCCGCTTACAGCCACAAGCGCATGATCGACGGCCGCCGGCTCGCGCCGGTCAGCCCGTTCTGAGGCCGGCATGACGGTTCTCTACAAGGCCAACATGGTGCGCGGCGCCGAGTGGGCGCGCTTCTTCGCGGAGCGCGCGCCCGACCTGCCGTTCCGGCTCTGGCCTGATATCGGCGATCCCGCCGCGGTGCGTTATCTCGTGGCCTGGGTCCCGCCGGATGACATCGCGACGACCTTTCCCAATCTCGAGTTGGTCTTCTCGGTGGGCGCGGGTGTCGATCAGTTCGACACCACGAAAGTCCCGGCGCACATCCCGCTGGTCCGCATGCTGGAGCCCGGCATCGCCGAGACCATGGTCGAATACGTCACCATGGCCGTGCTTGCCCTGCATCGCGATCTCCTCGATTTCATCAGCCAGCAGAGGCAGCAGGTCTGGCGCGAGATCCGGATCACGCCGGCCAGGCGCAGGCGTGTCGGCGTGATGGGGCTGGGCCAGCTCGGCCAGGCCGTGCTGGAACGGCTCAAGACGTTCGGCTTTCCGCTTCTTGGGTGGAATCGTTCGCCGCGCGAGATCGAAGGCGTCAGCTGTTATGCGGGCGCCGACGCCCTGCCAAGATTTCTGGCGCAGGCCGACATTCTCGTCTGCCTGCTGCCGCTGACGGATCAGACGCGCGGCATTCTCAATGCCGAGCTGTTCGCGCGCCTGCCGCGCGGGGCAGCGCTCGTCAATGTCGGACGCGGCCCGCATCTCGTCGAGGCTGATGTCCTCGCAGCCCTCGACAGCGGCGCGCTATCGGGTGCGGTGCTCGACGTCACCGATCCCGAGCCGCTGCCTGCAGGGCACCCGTTCTGGAGCCATCCGCGCATCCTGCTGACGCCGCACAATGCCAGCATGACGACGCCTGATACGGCGGTCGATTTCGTGCTCGACGTCATCGCGCGGCATCGTCGCGGCGAGGAGCTGCCGGGTCTGGTCGATCGTAGGCGTGGTTACTGAGGGCGTGATGGTGATGGCGACACCGGTGCAGCCACGAACTCCTCTTACCTCTCCCGCTTGCGGAAGAGGTCGGCGCGTTGCGCCGGGAGAGGGCTATCTCCCCTTGGGGGTTCTCGCCTGCGGAGACACCCTCTCCCCAACCTTCCCCCGCAAGCGGGGGAGGGAGCGCACCTTCTTCGCGGCAGGCCGTGAGGTCTACCTGTGACCAGCGCCGCGACCAAACCCATCGCCACCAACGCGCAGGCCGCGGTGCTCTCCGTTGCCGGCCTCACCACCTCATTCATGCTTGAGCGGCAATGGATTCCCGTCGTCCGGAACGTCTCGTTCGACATCGCGCCCCGGGAAACCGTGGCGATCGTCGGCGAGTCCGGCTCGGGCAAGAGCGTCACCGCGCTGTCGATCATGCGGCTCGTTCCGAAGGAGATCGGCCGGGTCGAGGGCCGGGTCATGCTGGCGGGGCGCGATCTGCTCGCGCTGCCCGAGGCTGATATGAAGGATATCCGCGGCAACGACGTCGCCATGATCTTCCAGGAGCCGATGACGAGCCTCAATCCGGTGCTCACCATCGGCTTCCAGATCGCGGAAGCGCTGATCCAGCATCGCGGCCTGTCGCGCGCGGCAGCGGAGGCGGAGACCGTCCGCCTGCTCGATCGCGTCCGCATTCCTGCGGCTTCATCGCGCTTCCACGAGCATCCGCACCGTTTCTCCGGCGGCATGCGTCAGCGCGTGATGATCGCGATGGCGCTGGCCTGCAAGCCGAAGCTTCTGATCGCGGACGAGCCGACCACCGCGCTCGACGTCACCATCCAGGCCCAGATCCTCGAGCTCTTGAAGGAGCTTCAGCAGGAAGAGGGGATGTCGATCCTCTTCATCACCCACGACATGGGCGTGGTCGCCGAGATCGCCGACCGCACCGTGGTGATGTATGGCGGGCAGGCGGTAGAGACGGACGCGACCGCGCGCGTCTTTGCCGCGCCCGCGCATCCCTATACACGCGCACTGCTCGCGGCCGTGCCGCGGCTCGGCTCGATGGACGGGCGGACGCGGCCGATGCGCTTTCCGGTCGTCGACAAGGTGACGGGTACCTCGGACGAGCCGGCCGAGACGCCCGATACGGTCTCGCCCGCCGAGCGGCCTCTACTGGAAGTCTCAAACCTCACGACGCGCTTTCCGATCCGCTCGGGCCTGTTCGGCAAGGTCTCGGGCCGCGTCCATGCGGTCGAGAACGTCTCCTTCACGTTGCGCGCCGGCGAGACGCTGGCGCTGGTCGGCGAATCCGGCTGCGGCAAGTCGACCACCGGCCGCTCCATCCTGAAGCTGACGCAGCCGGATAGCGGCACGGTCCTGATCGACGGCCAGGATGTGCTGGCCATGAACGGCCGGGCTTTACGCGATGTCCGCAAGCACATGCAGATCGTGTTTCAGGATCCGTTCGCGAGCCTCAATCCGCGCATGTCGGTGGGAACGGCGATCGCTGCGCCCTTGCTCGCCAACGGGCTCGCGACGGCGTCGCAGGCGCGCGACAAGGTCGCCGACCTGCTCGTCCGTGTTGGCCTTTCCGCCGACATGGCCGCGCGCTTCCCGCACGAATTCTCCGGTGGACAGCGCCAGCGCATCTGCATCGCGCGCGCGCTCGCGCTCGGGCCGAAGCTGATCGTCGCCGACGAAGCGGTGTCCGCGCTCGACGTCTCGGTCAAGGCGCAGGTCGTCAATCTGATGCTCGATCTGCAGGCCAGCATGGGCCTCGCTTATCTCTTCATTTCCCACGACATCGCCGTGGTCGAGCGCATGAGCCACCGCGTCGCCGTGATGTATCTCGGCGAGATCGTCGAGATCGGCCCGCGCGCAGCCGTGTTCGGCGATCCGCAGCATCCCTATACGAAAAAGTTGATGGCCGCGGTGCCGGTGCCCGACCCGTCACGCCGCGGCACCCGGCGCCAGGCCTCGAACGACGAGATCAGAAGCCCGGTCCGCACCCCGGACTACCAGCCGCCGGTGCGGCAATATCGCGAAATGTCGCCCGGCCACGTGGTGCAGGTGTGGGGCGAGGAGTGGTCGGGCTGAGGCTGCCGTTCCCTCACGAATTCACGTGCACGAAATCCCGCAGCAGCGGATAGATCTCGTTGTTCCAGCGCTTGCCGGAGAACACGCCGTAATGGCCGACGCCGGCCTGCATGTGGTGGACGCGGCGATAGGCGCGCACGCCGGTGCAGAGGTCCTGGGCGGCGAGCGTCTGGCCGATCGAGCAGATGTCGTCCTTCTCGCCCTCGACCGTCATCAGCCCCATGCGGCTGACGGCTTTGGTGTTCACGGGACGGCCGCGATGCATCAGCTTGCCTTGCGGCAGGAGATGCTCCTGGAACACGTCGCGCACGGTCTCGATGTAGAACTCGGCCGGCAGATCCATCACGGCGAAATATTCGTCGTAGAACGTCTTGATGGTCGCGGCCTTCTCCTTCTCCCCCTTGGCGATGTGGTTGGCGAGGTCGAGATGCTGCTTGATGTGGCGCTCGAGATTCATCGAGACGAAGGCGGTGAGCTGCACGAAGCCGGGATAGACCTTGCGCAGGGCGCCGCGGCACTGCACCGGCACGTAGTTGATGAGATTGCGCTCGAACCATTCGATCGGCTTGCTCTTGGCGAACTCGTTGACCCTGGTCGGCTGGATGCGCGTGTCGATCGGGCCGGCCATCAGCGTCAGCGTCGCCGGGCGCGAGGGATGGTTGTCCTCGCACATGATCGCGGCGGCCGCGAGCGCGGAGACCGACGGCTGGCAGATCGCCACCATGTGCGGGCGCGGCCCGAGCTGCCCGAGGAAATCGATCAGGTGCTCGGTGTAGTCGTCGAGCCCGAAGCGGCCCTCGCTGCGCGGAATGTCGCGCGGATTGTGCCAGTCGGTGATGTAGACGTCGTGGTCCTGCAGCAGCGTCTTCACCGTGCCGCGCAGCAGAGTCGCGAAATGGCCGGACATCGGCGCCACCAGCAGCATGCGCGGTTGCTCGCCGACGCCTTCTTTCTTGAAGTGCAGCAGCGAGCCGAACGGCGTCGCATAGGCGATCTCCTCGCTGACCCCCACCTCGCGGTTGCCCACCATGACGCTGTCGATGCCGTAGGCAGGACGGTCGTAGGTGAGGGTAGAGCGCGAGATCAGCTCCAGCGCGGCCGAGAGCCGGCCGACCACCTGGTCCGATGAGCCCTGAGGCACCAGATTGAGGAATTTGAGTGCGGACGAAGCCCCCGCGCGCCATGGCGCCGTCAGGTCCATGTGGTTCTGAAAAGCCTGATAATACATCGACATCATACTGAAGCGCCCACTTGCCTCCTGTCGTGATGCAATATCGAAGCCAGACGGGAGCCGGACCGCCCGGAAAATTGGCACGTCGCTTGCTGCGCGCCTTGGGCGGGTAGGCACAGATTACGGGCACGCACGCGCGGCGGTGCGTTGCCCAGGCGTGAGGGAAGGGCTCTATGGCGAAGGCGACACTGACCATCAGCAGCAAGAACTACTCGTCCTGGTCGCTGCGTGGCTGGCTGCTGACGAAATTCTCCGGGCTCGACTTCGAGGAGATCGTCACCGCGCCGGACGATCCGTCGGCGCGTGCCGAGATCCTGCTGCTGTCGTCCTCGATCCTGGTGCCGTGCCTGCGGCACGAGGGCGCCGTGGTCTGGGACACGCTGGCGATTGCCGAATATCTCAACGAGGTGATGCCGGACGCCGGCCTGCTGCCTGATGACCGCGTCCAGCGCGCCCATTGCCGCTCCATTTGCGGCGAAATCCATTCCGGCTTCACCACGCTGCGCGCCTCGCTGCCGGTCAATCTGAAGGGGCACTTTCCCGGCTTCAAGATCTGGTCGCGGGCGCAGGCCGATATCGACCGGGTCTGGTTCATCTGGCGCGACTGCCTGGAGAGATCGGGCGGTCCCTTCCTGTTCGGCGCGAAGCGCACCATGGCGGATGCGATGTACGCTCCCGTCGTGACGCGCTTCGTGACCTACGACGTCAAGCTCGCACCGCCGCTGAAAGCCTATGCCGACACCATCATGGCCATGCCCGAGATGCAGGAATGGGTCGCGGCGGCGAAGGAGGAGCCGGCCGAGATCGAGGAGCTCGAGGTCGAATATTAGGCAGGCGTCGCACGGCCCTGCCTGTTTCAGGGGCGGCGGTCATCCGCTGTGGACCGCAGCGCTATGCCTTTGCAACAATTAACCTTTGGACCCGGAGACAGGCGCCTGCGATCCGGCCGGCTGCGCAGATATTGTGCGCGCCTGCCGAACCGCGTCGACATCTAGTCGTGAACAAATGCGTACAAGGCGTTTCGGCTGATTCGGACGTGATTCGTTCGGGCCGCGTTCCGAAGGTTAAAGCGCAGCGCGGCCCCGTCGCATTTTGAAACAGAGAACGCCTTCAGGCGGCCCCGCGCTGCTTCACGCGGGGCAGGCGCCAGCCGATCACGGTTGCTTCCACCGCAATCCCGGCCTCGTGGTTTTGCCAGCGTCCCTCGACATAGCGGCAGGCGAACGGCAATTGATATGTCCCGCTGTGATCCTCGCACAGCACTTCGAGTGGCAGGCCCGGCGGTGGTTCTCCGGCGCCGTCGAATTCCGCCAAACGTCTATCGCGCGTTGCCATTCCAAAAATCTCCCCTAAACAAAGCCGCGGAGAGTGCCCACTTCGTCCGCGTGCGGTTCACTGCTCCCCGTCCCAGGGGAACGAGCCCAAGCTCAACGCGAGAATGCGGTGCGAGTGTGGTAGCCTCACGCAGCAGCGCGCAAACAGCGCACATTGATGTGATCGACTGGCCGAGGAACTTTCATGCTGCTTCGAAACGCCGGCATTTGTTTCGCAATGTTGCTGCTCGCCACGCTGGCGCCTCTGCCGGTGCTCGGGCAGGACGTGCCTGGCATCGAGATCTGCACGGTCGAGAAGACCATGGAGCGCCGCACCAGCTGCCTCCAGAGCAATGTCGACTTCCTGCAGAAGACGATCACCAAGCTCTCCCTCGATCATCAGCAGAAGCTCGATGCGGCGGGTCGCCAGATCGATGCGTTGAAGACGGCCATCGCCGGCCTGCAGAAGACGCTTCTCGATCTCCAGGCTGCCCAGGCGAAGACCGCCGAGGATCTGAAGAAGAAGCAGGACGCGCCGCCGCCGAAGGATGCTGCGAAATAGGCGCGCCGATCACGCCACGCGATAGCGCTCCATCACGCCACGATCGGGCTCGTAGCCGAGCCCGGGTCCTGCGGGCACCGCGACATGGCCGCTTGCATCGACATCGGCGCGGCCGCCCCAGAGGCAGGCTTCACGCTTCAGATAGAACATCTCGACCAGCCCGTCGTCGCGCGTCGCGAGCAGATGCAGCGTCGCCAGCAGGCCCGGGCCGAAGTAAGGAGAGTGCGGCACGATCTTGACGCCGGATCGATCGGCCAAGCCTGCGACCTTCAGGAATTCCGTGATGCCGCCGACCTTGATGACTGACGGCTGGGCGTGGCTGACCGCGCCCGCCTCCATCATCTGGCGGAATTGATATTCGGTGCAGGCATTCTCGCCGGCGGCAATTCCGAGCCCGCTCTTGCTGCGCACCTCGGCAAGCGTGGCGAAGTCTTCCGGCGGCCAGACCGGCTCCTCCAGAAACATCGGCTGCGCGTCGCGGCATGTCTTCGCGAAGGCGATCGCCTGCTCCCCGGTCAGCGGGCAGTTCATGTCGACCATCAGCGGAACGTTGGGGCCGATCGCTTCGCGCGCGGCGAGCACCGCGGGCATCGTGGTCTCGTGCAGCTTGATCGCGCCATAGCCGAGCGCGAGCGCTTTTCTGCATTCGGCGGCGATGTTGTCGGGCGCGCCGATCCGGAGCAGGCTCGCGTAAGCCGGAATCGCCGTGCGCCTGATCTCGCCCAGCAGGCGATGCAGCGGCACGCCCGCGGCCTTCGCGGCCAGGTCCCAAAATGCGATATCGAGGCCGGAGATCGCGAACATGGTGATGCCGTAGCGGCCGAACAGATGCAGGTTGCGCTGGATCTGCTCCATCAATGCGGCAATGCCGGCCGCATCGGGCACCTTCAGCCCGCGGGCCTGCGGCGCGATCATCTCCTCGACCGCGCTGCGCGTGGTGCGCGGACAGACATAGGCGAAAGCATCGCCCCAGCCGGTCAGCCCGGCATCGGTCGTGACCTCGACCAGCACCATGTCCAGCGCCGTGATGGCGGAAGCGCCCTGGCGGAAGCTCGCGACACCGGCGTCATAGGGGATGCGGATGTGGTGCGCGCGCACATCGGTGATGTCCATCCCGTTTCCTCTTTCTCGTGAGCGGTTCGGACGAGTGTAGCCACGAACACCGGGGCGTTGCCAGTGGCCGTTGGCCGGCTAACCTCATGCGAAGCACAGCAATGCCGATCAAGCGGAGCGGGCATGACCGGCGCACCATCGCGGTGCTTCGAACGAGGGCCCAAATCGCCATGAATCCAGCCCAGCGCGCGCTCTGGTATATCGAAAGCCATCTGGCCGAGCCGATGACGCTCGACGAGATCGCTGCGATCTCGGGCGTGTCGCGGTTCCACATCGTGCGTGCGTTCGCCGCAGCCGTCGGTCTGCCGGTGATGCGCTACGTGCGCGCGCGGCGGCTGAGTGAGGCGGCGCGCCGTCTGGCAAAGGGCGCACCCGACATCCTGTCGCTGGCGCTGGAGGCGGATTACGGCTCGCACGAAGCTTTCACCCGCGCGTTCCGCGACCAATTCGGCACCACGCCCGAAGCGGTGAGGGCGGCAGCGTGCGTCAACCAGCTCAGGCTACAGGAGCCGATCCTCATGGACTCCACCATGCTCGATACCCTCGCCCCACCGCGCTTCGAGACCGCCAAGGCTTTTCTCATCGCCGGTCTCGCCGAGCGCATCTCCTGCGACAATGGTGCCATGATCCCTGGTCTATGGCAGCGCTTCAATCGGGAGGTTGCCGACATTCCCGCGCGCATCGGTAACGTCGCCTATGGCGTCTGCTGCAACGGCGATGATGCCGGCAATTTCGACTACATCGCCGGCGTCGAGGTCGCCGATTTCTCCGACCTGCCGCGCCGCTTCGGCCGCATCCGCATTCCAGAGCAGCGCTATGCGGTGTTCACGCACGAGGACCACGTCGCCTCGATCCGCCGCACCGTCAACACGATCTGGAATCAATGGCTGCCGGCGTCCGGCCTGAAAGCCGCGGATGCGCCGAACTTCGAGCGCTATGACGAAAAATTCGATCCGGCGACTGGCAACGGCGGCTTCGAAATCTGGATACCGGTGCGGGAGTAACACGCAACGCTGGCATACCGTCCCGCTTGCTTGGCAAGCTCCGGCGACTTTGCCATAACCGCAGGCAAATCTTGCCTGCGGAGCTCCGTGCTGGACACCCCGCGCAAGCCATAACAAGCAGCCGGGAGGGTCTCCAATGTCCAACGTCCGCGTTCTCGCCACCGACCTCGAATTTCCCGAAGGGCCGGTCGTGATGCCGGACGGTTCGGTGGTGCTGGTGGAGATCCGCGGCCAGCGCCTGACCCGCGTTTACCCCGACGGCCGCAAGGAGATCGTGGCCAGGATTCCCGGCGGCCCGAATGGCGCCGCGCTCGGGCCCGACGGCAAGATCTACATCTGCAACAATGGCGGCTTCTCCTGGATCCCGGCCGGCAAGATGATCATGCCGGGTCCGCAGCCGGACGATTATCTCGGCGGCGCGATCCAGCGCGTCGACCTGCAATCCGGCAAGGTCGAGACCGTCGTGACCAAATGCGGCGCGCACGATCTGCGCGGGCCGAACGACCTCGTCTTCGACAAGCACGGCGGCCTCTGGTTCTCCGATCTCGGCAAGCGCCGCGCGCGCGAGATGGACGTCGGCGGCATGTACTACCTCAAGCCCGGGATGAGCGAGATCGTCGAAGTCGTGCACGGCGTATTGCCGGCCAACGGCATCGGCCTGTCGCCGGACGAGAACATTGTCTACATCGCGGAAACGCCGACCGGGCGGCTCTGGGCCTATGAGCTCTCGGCGCCGGGCACGCTCAAGCCGCGCGATCCGATCTATCGCGGCGAGCGCGGCAAGCCGATCTGCGGCCTCGGCGGCTACCAGATGTTCGACTCGCTCGCGGTGGAAGCTGGCGGCAATGTCTGTGTCGCCACGCTCGTCTCCGGCTGCATCTCGGTGATCGCGCCCGACGGCACCTTGATCGAGCAGGTCCCGACCGGCGACCGCGTCACCACCAACATCGCCTTCGGCGGCCCCGAGCTGAAGACCGCCTACATCACGCTGTCGGGCAGGGGCGAGCTGATCGCCATGGACTGGCCGCGCGGCGGATTGCCGCTCAATTTCCTAAACAAGTAAACGGTGCTAGTTACCGTCATTGCGAGCGAAGCGAAGCAATCCAGGAATGCGTCAGCGGTGACAGTCTGGATTGCTTCGTCGCTTCGCTCCTCGCAATGACAACGGAGAGAGACTTCAAATGCCCTGGCCCGATCCCATCACCCTGCGCGGACAGCACGCCCGTCTCGAGCCGCTGTCGCATGATCATCGCGAGGGGCTGGTCGAGGCGGTCAAGGACGGCGAGCTGTCGAAGCTGTGGTACACCGCGATCCCGCTGCCGGAAAACATGGGCAAGGAGATCGACCGCCGCCTGGGCCTGCAGGCCGCGGGCTCGATGCTGCCCTTCACCGTGTTCGACGCCGGCGGCACCATCGTCGGCATGACCACCTACATGAACATCGATGCCGCCAACCGCCGCGTCGAGATCGGCTCGACCTGGTATGGCAAGAGCGCGCAGCGCGGCCCGCTCAACACGCAGTGCAAGCTGCTGCTGCTGCGCCATGCCTTCGAGACGCTGAACTGCATCGCGGTCGAGTTCCGCACGCACTTCTTCAACCACCAGAGCCGCCGCGCCATCGAGCGCCTTGGCGCCAAGCAGGACGGTATCCTGCGCAGCCACCAGATCGCGCCGAACGGCACCTTGCGCGATACGGTCGTCTACAGCATCACCGCCGCCGAATGGCCGACGGTGCAGGCGCATCTGGAATTCCAACTCAACGACAAGCCGCGCTAGGGGCGGCCGAGGGACCATGGATAGATTTGATTATGTGATCGTCGGCGCGGGCTCCGCCGGTTGCGTGCTCACCAGCCGGCTCAGCGAGGATCCCAACACCAGCGTCTGCGTGCTCGAGGCGGGCCCGTCCGACTGGCACCCCTACATCCATCTGCCGGCGGGGTTCATCAAGACCTTCCACATGAAGAGCATCAACTGGGCCTACCAGCAGGAGCCCGGTCCCTGGACCGGCGGGCGCAGCATCTACGCGCCGCGCGGCAAGACGCTCGGCGGCTCCTCCTCGATCAACGGCCACATCTACAATCGCGGCCAGCGCATGGATTTCGACACCTGGGCGCAGATGGGCAATCGCGGCTGGGGCTATGCCGACGTGCTGCCCTACTTCCGGCGATTGGAGAAGCGGATCGGCGAGGGCGAGGAGACCTATCGCGGCCGCGACGGCAACCTCATCGTCACCACCATGAACTGGCGCGATCCGCTCTGCGAGGCCTTCATGGAAGGCGCGGTCTCGCTCGGCATTCCCCGCAACCCCGATTACAACGGCAAGACCCAGGAAGGCGTCTCCTACTGCCAGCGCACCATCAACAACGGCCTGCGCGTCTCCGGCGCCACCGCGTTCCTCAAGCCCGCGATGAAACGGCCGAACGTGCATGTGCGCACCCATGCGCACGCGACCGAGATCATCTTCGAAGGCAAGCGCGCGGTCGGCGTGCGCTACAGCAAGGGCGGCCGCGGCGGCCAGCCCGTCGAAGTGCGCGCCAACAAGGAAGTGATCCTCTCCGGCGGCACCTATAATTCCCCGCAGCTCCTGCAGCTCTCCGGCATCGGCTCGCCCGATCTGCTGCAGCAGCACGGCATCGCCGTGCGTCACGCGCTGCCGGTCGGCGAAGGCCTTCAGGACCATTACGCCCCGCGTACGGTGGCGCGGGTCAAGGACATCAAGACCATCAACGAGCTCCGCCGCGGCTGGCGGCTCTGGGTCGAGGCGATGAAATGGGCGACCGCGCGCCGCGGCCTGCTGTCGCTGTCGCCGACCATGGTCTATTGCTTCTGGCATTCCGGCGAGAGCGCCGAGAGCTCCGACCTGCAGCTCACCTTCACGCCGGCGTCCTACAAGGAAGGCGTGCAGGGCCAGCTCGAGGACGAGCCCGGCATGACGGTCGCATCCTGGCAGCAGCGGCCCGAGAGTCGCGGCTATGTCCGCATCCGCTCATCCGATCCGTTCGCGCCGCCTGTTATCCAGACCAATTATCTTGACGCTGAGCTCGACCGCCGCGTCATCGTCGGCGGCATGAAGCTCGCGCGCAAGCTTTTGAAGTCCGCACCGCTCTCGCCCTATTACGCCTACGAGGATTTTCCCGGCCCCAACGTCAACACCGACGACGAATTCCTGGCAGCCGCCACCCAGCGCGGCACCACCACCTTCCACCCCGGCTGCACCTGCCGCATGGGCCCGGCGGATTCGACCTGGGCGGTGGTCGACGACCAGCTCCGCGTCCACGGCCTCGAAGGCCTCCGCGTCATCGATGCCTCCGTGATGCCGCGTATGATCTCGGCGAATTTGAATGCGTCCACGATGATGATCGCGGATCGTGCCTCCGACCTGATCCGCGGCAAGCAGCCAATGGAAGCCGCAAGGATTCCGGACACGGCGGTGGCGTGAGGCGCGACTGCGTAGGGTGGGTTGGCGTAGCGTAACCCACCACTTCTGCCGATGCAGAAACGAAAGAGGTGGGTTACGCTGAACGCTAACCCACCCTACGAGACCGGCTGTGTCGCTGCCCCGTCAACCCATTCTCGCAAAATATTCCACTTTACCGAAATTCGGAATTGCGGCATAAGTCGAAACAGCCCGGCCCGACGAAGAGGGGCGGTTCGCGAGTCGTTCGAAACGCGGGCCGGGTTGCGGTGGACGCGGCAGCGTCGGGCACGAAGGCAAGGGCAGGGCGGATTGCTCTCCGTGAGCCCAAACGTCGTGCGGACGAACGGCGCTGACAGGTTCGTCCCGTCAGGTCTTCGATGGCAATGTGCACAAGGCCGTCGGAGCCGGTGGGGTCAAGCGAACCGCGCGTACGGCAAAACCGTGTGGTCCTGGCCGTCGTTGCTACGGTCAAGCTCTTGCGGAGGCGGCAATCGCGTCAACCGGCGCGAAGGCCGGTGAATTCCGCGAGGCGCGAGGGAGGCCAGAAGGAATTCGGCTCCCGGGAGAGCGCGGCATAAGCCGTCCGACCATCGCGCAGGGAAGGCCGTGTGTTCGGCACCACCTGTATGCTGCTGTGCGGTTTTCTGCGTGCACCTTTTGCGCAGCAGACCGCGGGTGCGAGGTCAGCACCCGGCCTTCCCTGCGCCCTCTTTCTTTAGGGGCGACGGAATGAAGCAAAGCTCGGGCGAGATGAGCCGCGAGGTTGCGAAGGTATGTCTGCAAATTGAATTACCAGCGGAGAACGGCGCCGTTGCTCCTTTGCTCGGTCATTGCGAGCGCAGCGAAGCAATCCAGAAGCTCTCCGCGGAGGGACTCTGGATTGCTTCGCTGCGCTCGCACTGACGGGATCTGGAGGCTGCTCGCGACACGCTCGATATCGTAGGGTGGGCAAAGCGAAGCGTGCCCACGATCTGCATCCATCACGGAGGAACGGTGGGCACGGCGCTATGCGCCTTTGCCCACCCTACGACACCGTGCGACGCGTTACGGCGTGCCTACACTTCCCGCCGGCTCAGGAACGCCAGCCGCTCGAACAGGTGCACGTCCTGCTCGTTCTTCAAGAGCGCGCCGTGCAGCGGCGGGATCAGCTTGCGCGGGTCGCGTTCGCGCAGCTGCTCGGCGCTCATGTCCTCGTTGAGCAGCAGCTTGAGCCAGTCGAGCAGCTCCGAGGTCGACGGCTTCTTCTTCAGCCCGGGCACCTCGCGCACCTCGAAGAAGATCCGCAGCGCCTCCTCGACCAGGCGCTTCTTGATGCCGGGGAAGTGGACGTCGACGATGCGGCCCATCGTGTCGGCGTCGGGGAACTTGATGTAGTGGAAGAAGCAGCGGCGCAGGAACGCGTCCGGCAGCTCCTTCTCGTTGTTGGAGGTGATCATCATGATCGGGCGCTGCTTGGCCTTGATCGTCTCGCCGGTCTCGTAGACATGGAATTCCATGCGGTCGAGCTCGAGCAGCAGATCGTTGGGGAATTCGATGTCGGCCTTGTCGATCTCGTCGATCAGCAGCACCGGGCGCTGCTCGGCCGTGAACGCTTCCCACAGCTTGCCACGCTTGATGTAGTTCCGGATGTCGGACACCCTGGCATCGCCGAGCTGGCTGTCGCGCAGGCGCGACACCGCGTCGTATTCGTAGAGGCCCTGCTGCGCCTTGGTGGTGGACTTGATGTGCCAGGTCAGTAGCGGCGCGTTCAGCGCCTTCGCCACTTCCTCCGCCAGCACCGTCTTGCCGGTGCCGGGCTCGCCCTTGATAAGGAGCGGGCGCTCGAGCACGATCGAAGCGTTGACGGCGACCTTGAGGTCATCGGTCGCAACGTAGTCCTTGGTGCCGGTAAATTTCATTGCGCGTCCTTGTTGGTCGTCGTCGCGAGGCATTGCCAGTGTCAATGGCCTCGGTCACGACAAGCGAACGGCCGCTCGCGGCGGCCGTTCCTGGTTCGGTCAGGCTTTCAGACCCGTTTTATCAGCGAAAGGATGACGAGCACAATCACCGCGCCGATGGTGGCGTCGACGATGGCGCCGATCGTGCCCGTTGCCAGCTGGATGTGCAGCTGCGGCAGCACCCAGCTCGCCACCAGCGCGCCAATGATGCCGACGACGATATTGCCGATCAGCCCAAATCCCGCCCCGTGGACAATCTTGCCCGCGAGCCAGCCTGCGATCGCGCCGATGATGAGCGCTGCGAGAATTCCCATTGCAAACGTCCCCAAAACAACCCCGTGAGGCCGGCAATTCTAGAGCAAAAAGCCTGCCGGTCCAGCGCTCAGGGACGATCGGCGCCCCTTGACGTCAGCCACCCGACGGGCAATCTGTCACCCATGTTCCTGCAATTCTTCACCTCTCTGCGCGATGCGCAGGTCCCCGTGACGCTGCGCGAATACCTCACGCTGATGGAGGCGCTCGACGCTGACCTTGCGGACTACACGGTCGAGAATTTCTATTACCTGTCGCGCGCCTCGCTGGTGAAGGACGAGCGCAATCTCGACAAGTTCGACCGCGTCTTCGGCACCGTGTTCAAGGGGCTGGAAAGCCTGCTCGACGCCATGGAGAAGGCCGAGATCCCCGAGGAGTGGCTGAAGAAGCTCGCCGAAAAGTACCTCACCGAGGAAGAGAAGAAGCAGATCGAGGCCATGGGCTGGGACAAGCTCATGGAGACCCTGAAGAAGCGCCTCGAGGAGCAGAAGGGCCGGCATCAGGGTGGCTCGAAGTGGATCGGCACCGCCGGTACCTCGCCGTTCGGCGCGCACGGCTACAACCCCGAAGGCGTGCGCATCGGCCAGGAGAAGAACCGCAACAACCGCGCCGTGAAGGTGTGGGACAAGCGCGAGTTCAAGGATCTCGACGGCAATGTCGAGCTCGGCATTCGCAACATCAAGGTCGCGCTGCGCCGCCTGCGCAAATTCGCCCGCACCGGCGCGCCCGACGAGCTCGATCTCGACACCACCATTCGCGAGACCGCCAATCACGGCTATCTCGACGTGCACATGCGCCCCGAGCGCCGTAACGCGGTGAAGCTGCTGGTGTTCTTCGACATCGGCGGCTCGATGGATGCGCATATCGAGCAGGTCGAGGAGCTGTTCTCGGCGGCGAAGAGCGAGTTCAAGCACATGGAGTATTTCTACTTCCACAACTGCCTCTACGAGGGCGTGTGGAAGCAGAACAAGCGCCGCTTCACCGACCGCACGCCGACCTGGGACGTGCTGCACAAATACCCGCACGACTACAAGGTCGTGTTCGTCGGCGACGCCTCGATGTCGCCTTACGAGATCATGGTGCCCGGCGGCTCGGTCGAGCATGTCAACGAGGAGCCCGGCTCGGTCTGGCTCGACCGCATCATCCGCACCTATCCGCATACGGTGTGGCTCAACCCGGTGCAGCAGAAGCACTGGGACTATTCGGAATCCACCACCATCATCAAGCGCATCTTCGCGGGTCGGATGTATCCGATCACGATCGAGGGGCTGGAAGCTGCGATGAAGGAATTGACGCACTAGCTTCATCCACCGTCATTCCGGACGGCCGCAACGCGGCCGATCCGGAATCTCGAGATGGAGTGTGACGATCGAGGTTCCGGGTTCGATGCTGCGCATCGCCCCGGAACGACGGAGGAAAAGAAGGGAAGACTTATGCCCCAGACCATCACCCGCGGCATCAAGGCGCTGATCGACGAGGCCAATGCCGAGATCGAGACGCTCACCGCCAAGGACGCGATCGAGATCTCCAAGAATGGCGACGTCGTCATCGTCGACATCCGCGATCCCCGCGAGATCGAGCGAGAGGGGCGCATCCCCGGCGCCTTCGCCTGCACGCGCGGCATGCTCGAATTCTGGATCGACCCGCAGAGCCCGTACGCAAAGCCGATCTTCCAGGAGGACAAGAAGTTCGTGTTCCATTGCGCGGGGGGCCTGCGCTCCGCGCTCGCGGCCAAGACCGCGCAGGACATGGGTCTCAAGCCCGTCGCCCACATCGCCGGCGGCTACGCCGCCTGGCGCGATGCCGGCGGGCCCACGGAGAAGTGGGAGCCGAAGAAGAAGGGGTAAACTTTCACACGCGGGCTTGACCCGCGTGTCCATCATTTCAAGAAGGATGGATGGCCGGGTCAAGCCCGGCCATGACGATTGGAGAGTATAGAAGCATGGCCACCGACCCCCTCGTCTCCACCGAATGGCTCGCCGCTCATATCGGCGATGCCGACGTCAAGATCCTCGACGCCAGCTTCAAGCTGCCGGGCGTGCTGCCGCTGCCGAAGGACGATTATCTCGCCGCGCATCTGCCGGGCGCCGTGTTCTTCGACGTCGATGCGGTGTCGGATCATTCCAACCCGCTGCCGCACATGTTTCCGAGCGCGGAGCAATTCGGCCGCGACGTCGGCAATCTCGGCATCGGTAACAGCGACACCGTCGTGCTTTACGATGCCGGCGGCTGGGTCGCAGCGCCGCGTGCGTGGTGGATGTTCCTGTCCTATGGCCACAGCAACGTACGCATCCTCAATGGCGGCCTGAAGAAGTGGCGGGCCGAGGGGCGCGCGACCGAGAGCGGCGAGGTCAAGCCGAAGCCTGCGACCTTCAAGGCGAGCTATGATGCCGACCGCGTGCGCAGCATGCAGCAGCTGATCGCCAATCTCGAAAGCCGCAAGGAGCAGGTGATCGACGCGCGCGCTGCCGATCGCTTCGAAGGCCGCGCGCCCGAGCCGCGTCCGGGCATCCGCTCCGGCCACATTCCCGGTGCCCGCAACGTGCCCTACAATCTGCTGTTCGATGCCACCACCGGCGAGATGAAGCCGCTCGACGAGCTCCGCGCCGCGTTCACGAATGCCGGCGTCAAGCTGGATGCGCCGATTGTGACGAGCTGCGGCTCCGGCGTCTCCGCCGGCGTGCTGACGCTCGCGCTCTATCGCCTCGGCATCACCGACACCGCGCTCTATGACGGTTCGTGGTCGGAATGGGGCCAGGTCGGCGGCCCGGCCATCGCGACCGGCCCGACCCGCTGAAGGCGCGCTCCCTCGCCCCGTTCTTACGGGGAGAGGGCTGGGGTGAGGGGCCTCTCTCCGCACGATGAGACTATCGAGGGACCTGTACCCCCTCACCCGGAATCCGCGCGACGCGCGCATTCCGACCTCTCCCCGCAAGCGGGGCGAGGTGAAGAAGATCACCGTGTGCGTGCGGTCGTTGTTGTCGCGAAAGCCGGCTGCTGCTGACCGAACGGATCGAGCTGCTGCTGCACCTGCTGAGGCGGCGGACGCCGAACGACGCGGGGCCGCTTCTTGGCCTTCGCCTTGCGCTTGGTCGCCTTGCTGTCCGGCTTGCTGCTCTCGGCCTTGCTGTTCTCGGTTCTGGCCTTCGCCGGCGCATCCGCCGCTGCAGCGTTCAGCGCGGCGAGCCTTGCGGAGGCGACTTCGAGCGCTGCGGCGGCCTGCGCGGGGTCGACCGGTGCCGGCTCGCTGGCGGTTGCGGCAGGCTTGGCCTCGGGGATCGCCGCCGTGGTGTCGGCGGGGGTCAGCGTATCGATGGAAGCAGGCGCCGCGGCCGCCACGGTCGGCTCGGGCTTGTCTGGTTCGATCGCCGGCATTTCAACCGGGGGCGCGACCGCCTCGGGCTGGACGTCGGTCTCGGTCGTGAGTGCGGCCACCTGTTCGGGCTCGCTCAGGGGCAGAGCGATGGTCGGCACCTGGTCGCGGAGCGATGGCGTGGTCTCGGCGGGCAGCTCCGGCTCGGCCCGCAGCACCGCGAGCACCGGGTGGGCCGGCTCGGGCGCCTGCGCAAACACCCGCTCCTGCGGGCCGTTCCGCCAGCCGGGGTTGCTGGCATATTGCTGATGGGTCGCCCGCAGCAGCGCGGCGGCCCCTAGGCCGAACACCAGGATGGAGGTTGACAGCAGGATCGCGGCAAACAGGAAGCGAAAGCCGGGAAGCATCGAGCGATTGCGAATTTCCGCCCCGGCGGCGGAGTGGCCGGGGCCCAAGAGCCATCTGAACGCGGTGACGGTACTGCTTGCCGCGTTCGCCACGCGGGATCGGAGCTCAAAAAGGTGGCGAATCAGGCTGATTCGACCATATCGCAACGCCTCCGCATCGTTCCGTTAAAATCGCGGCCGACCATCGCGCCAATCGAAGGCGCGATACGATTTCAGCCCCGTGATGCAACGGGGCAACGGTAGTCTTGCGGATCACAAAACGGCAAATCCGGCGCAAATAAGCCTGATATGTCTTGAATGTGCCGCTATCTTCCGTCATCTGGCCGTTAACGGTCCGATCGGGCTTGGGGACTATACAAGAGCGATGATGATCAAACACTTTCTGACGATATGCGCTGCCGCAACAGTCGCTGCGGCGGGAACCTCGCTCGCTCAGGCTCAGAGCTATCCGATCCAGCAGGTGCCCGGCTATGGCGCACCGGCCGAATACCGGCCCGGTGACCGCATGCCGAATTTCGACGCGCTCGACGACGATGACGACGCGATGCCGCACGCCTCGTTGCCGCCGCCCGGTCCGGCCGATGACCCGCGCTACGGCCGTCCGATGGGCGCGCCTCCGGTCTATTCGGCTGCGCCGCCGCAAGGCCCGGTGATGTCGCCGGATGATCCGCGTTACGGCCGCCCGGCTGGCGCCCCGCCGGTCTATTCGGCAGCGCCGCAGGGCCCCGTGATGTCGCCCGACGATCCCCGGTACGGCCGGCCCGCCGGCCCGCCGGCGGTGATCTATGCCGACCGTCCGCCTCAACAGCCGCCCGCCAATGATGGCCTGCGTCCGCCCGAGGCCGTCGGCGGTCCCGCCGCGACCGGCACGGTCCAGGCCGGGCAGCCGCCGGTCGGCACCGATGGCCGTCCGGTGACCTTGGCCGCGCTGCCGCCCGAGGAGCAGCCCGATGCCGCGCCGGTGCAGCTGCCGCCGAACCTGCGTCGTCAGGAGGTTGCGTTCCAGACCAAGGAGCCGGCCGGCACGCTCGTGGTCGATACGCCCAACACTTACCTCTATTACGTGCTCGGAGGCGGCCGCGCGATCCGCTACGGCGTCCGTGTCGGCCGCGACGGCTTCACCTGGACCGGCGTGCAGAAGATCACCCGCAAGGCCGAGTGGCCGGATTGGCATCCGCCGACCGAGATGATCGAGCGCCAGCCCTATCTGCCGCGCTTCATGGCCGGCGGCCCGGGCAATCCGCTCGGCGCCCGCGCGATGTATCTCGGCTCGACCGTGTACCGCATCCACGGCACCAACCAGCCCTCGACCATCGGCAAGTTCGTCTCGTCGGGCTGCATCGGCATGCTGAATGAGGACGTCTCCGACCTGTTCGATCGCGTCAAGGTCGGCACCCGCGTTGTCGTGATGCCGGGCGGTCCGCCGCCCGGAACGGCGACGGCCTCCGCCACGCCGACGCAGAGCGCGGCCGGGCCGGCTCCGATGTCCGCCCAGGCGGGCCCGGTCCCGGGGACGCAGCCCACCGTCGTGCCGCCGCTGCCCGCGCCGGTCACGGTGCGCTGAGCGTTCCGCCAGAGCTTGGATTGCAATGGGCGTGCCTCGGCACGCCCATTGTCGTTTCAGGCCAGCTTCCGCGGCAGCTCGCCGCTTTTGGTGAAGGCGTCGATCGCCTCGACCATCTGGCCGTAATGGATGCGCAGACCATCCGTGGTGGCGTAGCCCAGATGCGGCGTCAGCACGAGATTGTCGAGCTTGCGGAAGGGATGGTCGACCGGCAGCGGCTCGACCGAGAACACGTCCAAGCCGGCACCTGCGATCTTGCGCTGCTGCAAAGCTTCCAGCAGCGCCTGCTCGTCCACGATCGGCCCGCGCGCGGTGTTGACCAGGAAGGCCGTCGGCTTCATCCGCGCAAGATCGGCGCGGCTGACAAGGCCACGCGAGCGCTCGCTCAAGACCACGTGGATGGTGACGATGTCGGCCTTGGCGAACAGCTCCTCCTTGCTGGCGTAGCCGACGCCAGCAGCCGCGCACTTCTCCGGCGTCAGGTTCGGGCTCCAGGCGATCACGTTCATGCCGAACGCTTTCGCGATCGCGGCCATCTTGCTGCCGAGCTTGCCGAGTCCGACGATGCCGAGCGTCAGGCCTTCGATCTCGACTCCGGCAAATGTCTGCCAGGACTCGCCCGCATGCATGCGCGCGTTCTCTCGGCCGATGCCGCGGGTCAATTCCAGGATCAGGCCCATGGCGAGCGGCGCCGTCGGATCGCGCGAATACTGTGTGCCGCCGATGACGATGCCGCGCGCCTTCGCGGCCTCGATGTCGATCGCGGCGTTGCGCATGCCCGACGTCAGCAGCAGCTTCAGCTTCGGCAGGCGATCGAACAGGCTCTCGGGAAACGCCGTGCGCTCGCGCATCGCGCAGATGATTTCGAAGTCGGTGAGCGCACTGGCTGCGGCCTGCTCGGAGGCGAAGGGGTGGCTGAACACGGTGACGTCGACGCGATCCGACAATTTCGGCCAGTCGGCGACGTCGAGGGCGAGATTGAAATAGTCGTCGAGGATTGCGCAGCGCAGCCGGCTCATCAGCGTTCATCCATGGCGAGAGGTGAGGGCGCCGGGCGGGCGCCGCCGTCGGACCCTGGCCCATGGTTGCGCGCAATCGCGCCAGCGCGCAAGCGGCCTGCGTCTTCAAAAGTCCGATAGGAGATCGTCGCTCAGACGTCGCGGGGCTTCAAGCGGAACGGTGCATCCATGCCGTGCTTGGCACGCCAGGCGGGGCCGGGACCGCGCATGTAGTGCAGCTCGGGCCGGTAGGGATTGAAGGCGGTGGCGAAGAAGCGCTTCCAGAAGGCCTTGATCTCCGAGGCGAACCCGGAGTCGCGCCCGGCTCCTGCCGGAACGGGAAGAGAATGGGTCTCGATCAGAGCCATGATGCGGCCTCGCTGTGCTCCCCGTTCGTTCTGAGCGGGTGGCGCTGTTTCCGCGCGAAACCGAGCTTTGGCCTGATTTATTAAAAGATGGTTTCAATTGTCCGGATCGGTGGCCGGATGGTGTCCGTCCCGTATTCATCCGTGGTGAACGGACGGAAAACGTTGCCCTTTGGGGGCAGGATCGTTACATCGCTGGCAAAGCAAATTTCCTCAAATCGAAGGTTTCACGGGACCGATGGCGCGCCAGTTCATCTATTTCATGCAGGGCCTGACCAAGAGCTATCCGACCCGGAAGGTGCTCGATAACATCCATCTGAGCTTCTACCCGGATGCCAAGATCGGCGTGCTCGGCGTCAACGGCTCGGGCAAGTCGACGCTGCTCAAGATCATGGCAGGCCTCGACAAGGAATATACCGGCGAAGCCTGGGTCGCCGAGGGCGCCCGCGTCGGCTATCTCGAGCAGGAGCCGCAGCTCGATGCCAAGCTGACGGTGCGCGAGAACGTGATGCAGGGCGTCGCCAAGCAGAAGGCGATCCTCGACCGTTACAACGAACTCGCGGTCAACTATTCGGACGAGACCGCCGACGAGATGACCAAGCTGCAGGACGAGATCGAGGCCCAGGGCCTGTGGGATCTCGACAGCAAGGTCGACCAGGCCATGGACGCGCTGCGCTGCCCGCCCGATGATGCCGACGTGACCAAGCTCTCGGGCGGTGAGCGTCGCCGGGTCGCGCTGTGCCGCCTGCTGCTCGACCAGCCCGAGCTCTTGCTGCTGGACGAGCCGACGAACCATCTCGACGCGGAATCCGTGTCGTGGCTGGAAGGTCACCTGCGCAACTATCCCGGCGCGATCCTGATCGTCACCCACGACCGCTACTTCCTCGACAACGTCACGGGCTGGATCCTCGAGCTCGACCGCGGCCGCGGCATCCCCTACGAGGGCAATTACTCGTCCTGGCTGGTGCAGAAGCAGAAGCGTCTGGAGCAGGAGGGGCGCGAGGACGCCGCGCACCAGAAGACGCTCGCGCGCGAGCAGGAATGGGTGGCATCCTCGCCGAAGGCACGCCAGGCCAAGTCGAAGGCGCGCTATCAGCGCTATGAGGAGCTGCTCAAGAAGGCGAGCGAGAAGCAGACCCAGGCCGCGCAGATCATCATCCCGGTGGCCGAGCGGCTCGGTGCCAACGTCGTCGATTTCGAAGGCCTCAGCAAAGGCTTCGGCGATCGGCTGCTGATCGACAATCTCACCTTCAAGCTGCCGCCCGGCGGCATCGTCGGCGTGATCGGTCCCAACGGCGCCGGCAAGACCACGCTATTCAGGATGATCACGGGCCAGGAGAAGCCGGACTCCGGCACGATCACGGTCGGCGAGACCGTGCATCTCGGCTATGTCGACCAGTCGCGCGACGCGCTCGATGGCAAGAAGACCGTGTGGGAGGAGATCTCCGGCGGCAACGAATTGATCCTGCTCGGCAAGAAGGAAGTGAATTCGCGCGGCTATTGCTCGGCGTTCAACTTCAAGGGCGCGGACCAGCAGAAGAAGGTCGGCGCGCTCTCGGGCGGTGAACGCAACCGCGTCCATCTCGCCAAGATGCTGAAGTCTGGCGCGAACGTGCTGCTGCTCGACGAGCCGACCAACGACCTCGACGTCGACACGCTGCGCGCGCTCGAAGAGGCGCTGGAGGATTTTGCCGGCTGCGCCGTCATCATCAGCCACGATCGCTGGTTCCTCGACCGCATCGCGACGCACATCCTGGCCTTCGAGGGCGAGAGCCATGTCGAATGGTTCGAAGGCAACTTCCAGGACTACGAGAAGGACAAGATGCGCCGGCTTGGCCAGGACAGCATCATTCCGCACCGCGTGAAGTACAAGAAGCTGACGCGGTGATGGCGGCATGATGCGACGGGCGCTCATCGCTGTGGGGATCGTCATCGCCTGCAGCTGGTCGCCCGTCCACGCTGCCGACGCCGCCTTCACGCAGTTCATCGCCTCGTTGTGGCCGGAGGCCCAACAGGCCGGCGTTTCGCGAGCAACGTTCGATGCGCAAACGCGCGGGCTCGAGCCCGATTACAAGCTGCCCGATCTGCTCTTGCCCGGGCGGCCGGCGCTAGGTGCGCCATCGCAGGCCGAGTTCGTGCAGGTGCCGTCCGATTACGTCAAGGAAGCCTCGATCGCGCGGCTGGCCGGCGAGGGGCAGCGGCTGCTGCAGAAATATCGCACGACGCTGACCGAGATCGAGAAGAGCTCCGGCGTGCCGGCAACAATGATGCTGGCGATCTGGGGCCGTGAGACCGATTACGGCCGCTACACGCTGCCTTATGATCTTGTTCGTGTGCTGGCGACGCAAGCCTATGTCGGGCGGCGCAAGGATCAGTACCGCAACGAGTTCATCCTCGCGCTGAAGCTCCTCGGCGAGGGCGTGGTGACGCGCAAGGACATGCGCTCGTCCTGGGCGGGGGCCACCGGGCTCACGCAATTCCTGCCGTCCGAATATTACAAGCATGGCGTCGATTTCGACGGCGATGGCCGCATCGACATCTGGCACTCCGTGCCGGATGCGCTGGCCTCGGCTGCGCAGCAGCTCGTCAACAAGGGCTGGCAGGGCGGCGTGCGCTGGGCCTACGAGGTGCAGGCGCCGGCGAAAGTCGATTGCACGACGGGCGTGCCGGAGGTGACGAAGCCGATCGGCCAATGGCTGCGCGAGGGTTTTGTCCCGGTACGCGGCCAAAAGCTCAGCGCCGCCGAGCAGGCGCAGCCGGCCTCGCTGCTCCAGCCCGAAGGCATCTATGGTCCGTCGTTCCTGACCACGAAGAACTACTTCGTCATCAAGGAGTACAATTTCTCCGATCTCTACGTGCTGTTCGTCGGCCATCTCAGCGATCGCATGACAAGCCCGCTGCCGTTTGCAACGCCCTGGTCGGCTTCGAAGCAATTGCGCACCAAGGACGTCGAGACCATGCAGCGCGGACTCACCCGCATCGGGCTCTACAAGGACAAGATCGACGGCAAGGCCGGCATGCAGACGCGTGCGGCGCTCGGCGCCTATCAGAAGTCGGCGGGACTCAAGGTCGATTGCTGGCCGAGTGAAGAGGTGCTGCGCGCGATCCAGGCTGCGCGGTAGCGTGCGCAAACAAAAAGCCCGGCCGATGCTCTCGGCCGGGCTTCGATCGCCGCGCTCATGAGCGCGTTGCGATCAGATCAGTAGCAGACGCGAACCGGCCGGCTGACCCAGCCGTAGCCGTCCCAATAGCGCTCGCGGCGCCAGTAGCAGGGCGCGGGCGGCGGGGGCTCGGCGATGTAAACGGGGCCGCCATAGGCGGGACGGCTGGAGGCAATGGCGCCGCCGACGATCGCGCCGCCGATCAAGCCGGCCGCGATGCCGGCACCGACGCCGTTATCGGCCTTGGCCGGCGGGGTTGCAGTCACCAGCGAACCGGCGACTGTCGCAACCGTCAGGGCGGCAACTAAAGTCTTGTTCATGCTCTTGGCTCTCCTGGGAGATGGGTTCCTCCTGCGAGAGGCGCCCGGGTTTCAAAGGTTCACGCACACTCTGATGGAATTGGCCTTGCAGCTAGGAAGCGCGCAAATGGTCAACCCACGGTAAACGCACACGGAGCTGTGACGAGAAAAAGCGGTCTTTTTCAGGCCCTGAGATGAACGGCACATCCGTAGTCGACCGGCGTGGCGCGCTCAGCCGCAGACACGGACGCGACGGACGCGCCAGGCATAGCCATCCCAGAAGCGTTGCTTCTGCCAGACGCAGCCGCCGTAATAATCGTCGGCAACATAGCCTGGACCAGGGGCGTAATAGCGCGGCGGGTAGTAGCCCGGCCCATAGTAGCCGTAGCCGGGCCCGTAATAATACGGAGAAGCCAGCGCGCTGCCGACAATGGCGCCGCCGATGATCCCGGCCGCCACGCCTGCCGCGACACCGCGCTGGGCATGG
Organism: Bradyrhizobium sp. USDA3516; assembly: GCF_057651995.1. Classification (NCBI taxonomy): domain Bacteria; kingdom Pseudomonadati; phylum Pseudomonadota; class Alphaproteobacteria; order Hyphomicrobiales; family Nitrobacteraceae; genus Bradyrhizobium; species Bradyrhizobium sp. USDA3516. Next base: position 217,600 of record NZ_JBYGYN010000011.1, read on the forward strand.
GCCGGCGTTCCGGCCGTCAGGGCCAGGGTGGCGACGGCAGCGACCGCCAGGAGCGACTTCTTCATTGCTTGACCTTTCAGACGAACACGCGGGAACCGTTTGGGCCGCAAGGTTCCATATTTCGCTTGAATGATCAATGAACGGCACCTTTGCCGGAGACGACCAATTGGTATGGGTCCCCACCGGAGACGATGATGGGCAACGCGATGGTCAATGCTTTGATTGGGGCCGGGATCGTTTTCGCGATCGGCTACGGCTGGATCGCACATCTCCAGAACCGCGCACGGCGCTCCCGCGCCACCGCCGGCAGCCGCGGAGGGAGTAGTGGGGACAGCACCTATTCCGGGACGAATGACGGCTTCGCGCTGGGAAGCTGGTTTTCCGGCGGCAGTTCCGGGAGCTCTAGCGACGGCGCAAGCTGTTCGAGCAGCGATAGCGGCAGCAGCAGCGGCGGCGACTGCGGAGGCGGTGGCGACGGCGGAGGAGGAGGCGGCGGCGGCGACTAGTCCTGGTACAATCTTGATCCAGCGCAACCGCTTGTTTTAGAGCCGTTCTAGGCTTGGATCAGGCCAGTTTGGAATAGCTTCAAATACCGGTTTTTCCTTTTGCATCCGGCGGGCCTGTTAAATATCGATGATGGCACATCACCGAAGGGCCTGCCGCTTCCATGATCGTTTGTTCCTGTAACGTGCTGAGCGATGATGATATCCGCGCCGCCGTCGCCGAGTCCGACGACGCCGTGCGGCATGCCAAACAGGTCTATGGCTGTCTCGGCTGCAGCGCAGAATGCGGCCGCTGCGCCCGGACGATCAAGAGCATCATCGACGAAGCGCTTGGCCCCTGTGCGCAGTCTTGCTGCGCCGGCTGCCCGCATAGCCACACCGTGGCCGCCAACGACGAGACCGCCGAACCCGCCGAGTTCGCCCTCGCGGCTTGCTGAAAACTCCGCAACTCCGGCTGAGCTTTTCCCCGGCTGGGTTCCCGTAGCCGGTTGCTCTCGCTCGCAAAGTGATTTAGAAACGTTCTAAACTCGGTTTGGGACCGATTTGGACTGCAAGAGCTGGAGTGAACCATGCAGGGCGACGCAAAGGTCATCGACTATCTCAACAAGGCGCTGCGTCATGAACTGACTGCGATCAATCAGTATTGGCTGCATTACCGCTTCCTCGACAATTGGGGACTGTTGGACATGGCCAAGGTCTGGCGCAAGGAATCCATCGAGGAGATGGAGCACGCCGACAAGCTCACCGAGCGGATCCTGTTCTTCGACGGCTTTCCGAATATGCAGGTGCTGGACCCCCTTCGCATCGGCCAGAACGTCAAGGAAATCATCGAGTGCGATCTCGCCGCCGAGATGAGCGCGCGGGCACTCTATCAGGAAGCGGCGACCTACTGTCACAGCGCCAAGGACTATGTCACACGCGACCTGTTCGAGAAGCTGATGAGCGACGAGGAGCACCACATCGACTTCCTCGAGACCCAGCTCGATCTGATCGGCCGCATCGGCCTTGAGCTCTACACCCAGAAGCATGTCGGCGGGCTCGAGGGCGACGGGCACTAAACTCGGGCCCCGGCTACCTCCATCGCCATGACCGGGCTTGACCCGCCTGCGCGGCCGAAGCCGCTTCGGCGAGGCGAAAGCCCGGCCATCCACGTGTTCCGCACGACGCTTCGTTTTGCGGAACCGCTCGGCTACAGCTGCGTCTTGTAGAGCTCTTCCACGGCCTCATGGCTCGCCGGCTCGCCGAGGCCGGTCTGGTCGTGAATGACCGTGACGATGCTCGGCATCACCGAGCGCGGCATCTTCTCCGACGACCACAGCTTCGAGCGCATCAGCGCCTTGCCGCAATGGAAATAGACCTCGCTGACCGCGACATTCAGCACCGCGCGCGGCGGCTTGCCGAATTCCTCCATCGAGGCGAGCAGATCCGGCTCGGCCGACAGCGTGCCACGTCCGCCGACGCGCAGCGTCTCGTCGATGCCCGGAACGAAGAACAGCAAATGCACGAAGCCTGAGCCTTCGACCACGTTGCGGAAACTGTCGATGCGGTTGTTGCCGGAGCGGTCGGGCATCAGCAACTGGTTGGGGCCGGCGACGCGGACGAAGCCGATGCCGCCGCCGCGCGGCGAAGCGTCGACGCTGCCGTCCGCTCCCGACGTCGCGAGCACGCAGAATGGCGACATCTCGATGAATTTCCTCGCATGCGCATCGATCGCGGGCCGTGCCTTCGCGATCACGCGCGGGCTCGGCTTGGCATAGATGGTGGCGAGGTCTTCGGCGCTAAGATCGGTCAACGGCGTGCCTCCACTTCAGCTTGGCTTCAAGCTACCCGATCGGGCCGTCGTCAGCCAATGGAAATCACCAAGGCGCGTTACACCGCATCCGCCGGCACGAAGCAGCTGATGACGATGGAGCCGCGGTGGTGGACGTACCACACCACCGCCTGGCCGACCGGATTGCCCTGGTCGCGGATGATGGCGCGTCCGGGCACCTCCATCCATTGTCCCTCGATCGGCACCCAATAGGCGCCATTGCGCACGTCGTATTCGGTGCGATGCCCGTCGGAGATGTCGCAGCAGGGCACGCCGTTCGGCGCAATCACGCTCTTGAACCAGGCGCGGATGTCGGGCGGGACGTGATCGTATTGGCCATTGTCGCGCGCGAACGCAACGTTTGCCAGTGCCGTCGCCGCGATCAGCCAAACGCACATTGCGAGCCTTCGCATGCGATCCTCCGCCGCATTCCGATTCGTATCGTTGATGCGATTAAGCCCGAGCTGTCAGCGCATTGCATGCTCAAATAATATGCGCGCGAGAGGCGCGGCGCATGATGCGTTGCGGCATGACCTTCGCTATGGCGCCTCGATCGCGGCGAGGAGCGATTTTGGCGCGGCATTGCGCCAGGCCATTTCGAGCGCGCTTCGCAGCGTCACCTGATCGACCTTCGCCAGCTTCACATTCGTGCTGCCGTTCTTGCCCCAGGCGCCGGGCACGGGCCGAAACATCGCCGGCTCCGCATCGACGAGCATGGCCTGCTGGTCCGGCGTCAGCTTCACCATACCCCATGTGTCATCGGGATAGCCGATCGTCGCGAACACGCGCTTGCCGACGCGGAAGTCGGCATGGCCGTGATGCGCGCCCTCGATGACACCGGGAAGCGCGAGTGCAGCCTTGCGAAAGCGGGCTTTCGACATATCGTCGTGCTGCAAGTACTACATCGTCCGCTGCGGCGCGGTCTGTAGCAATTGCCTGACCTGCTCGCTGTAGAACTTTGCATTGCCGGTGGTGCCGTGGCCGCGCGTCTCGGTGCTCGCGGGGATCAAATAGAGGCGGCCGTTCTTGACGCGCTTCATTGCGGCCTCCGTGAGGCCAGTCTCGGGCGGGTTGCGCTCGTCGTCGGCGGAATTGATCAGCAGCAACGAAGCCTCGATTGCCTCCAGCTTCTCGCTCGCATTGTAATCGTGTGAGGACTCCCACTGGTAGATAAAGTCGTTGGCATCGGCCGTGATCGGCGTCGCGAGCCGGTCGTCGACCATCTTGTCGGCCTTGGCCGCGGTCGGCGCCTGCGATTGATAGGCCAGCGTTCCGCCGATGCTGGCGATGCCGTAGGCCGTGACGGCATATTTCATCATGCGCGGCTGGCTGCTGTAATTGCCGCCATTGTAGTCGGGATCGTTGCGGATGGTGTCGAGCATGATCCGCCGCATCATCCAGTTGCGCGAGGCCATCTCGGTCGGCTGCGAGGCCATCGGGATCAGCGCATCCATCGCCTTCGGATATTTCTCGCCCCACAACCAGGTGTGCATGCCGCCCATTGAATTGCCAATCACCAGCCGCAGATGCTTGACACCGAGGCCTTCCGTCACCAGGCGATATTGCGCCTCGACCATGTCCTCGTAATTGTATTTCGGAAAGCTCGTCTTCATCCCGTCGGAGGGCTTCGACGATTGGCCGTGGCCGATATTGTCGGGAATGATGATGTAATATTTGGCGGCATCGAGCGGTTGCCCCGGGCCGAACAGCTCACCACCGAAGGAGGGCCCCAGCATGCCGGTGCCCGAGCCGCCCGTGCCGTGCAACACCAGCACCGGGAGGCCGGAAGGCTCGCCGACGGTGGTATAGTGCAGCTTCAGCTCAGGCATGACTTCGCCGGTGTGGAACTTGAAATCTTTGGCGATCCAGTCGCCCTGCGTGGGGGTGGGGTAGTCGGCAGCCATCGCCGATATCGAAAACGACAGCAGGACGGCCGACAGCGCCGTGCAAAACAGCTTCATGTTTTCCTCCCCAGTGCGGCTCGTCGTTAGCGGCCACGTTGGGACGGAACTTAGCAGAAGTATGCGGAAGGTTGTAGGATTTCAGCTCGGCCGATCGTCTTTATGGAAACTCGGGAGAGACCGCATGTGCCGCAACATCAAGACGCTGTTCAACTTCGAGCCGCCGGCGAGCGAGCATGAGATCCACGCCAGCGCGCTGCAATTCGTGCGAAAGCTGTCGGGTTTCAACAAGCCGTCGCAGGCCAACGAGGCGGCGTTCGAACGTGCGGTGGCCGAGGTCTCCGATGTCGCGCGAAAGCTCCTGACCTCGCTGCATACGAACGCGCCGGCGCGCGACCGCGAGATTGAGGCGGAAAAGGCGAAAGAGCGTTCGCGGCTGCGTTTCGGTACGTGAGCTCAGGCCGCGTGCTCCGTGATCTGGCTCACGGTATCGGCTGCCTCGGCTTGCGATGGTGGCGGCCGGGGTTTTGATCGCCCGGAGCACGACATGAGCCACCCCCTTCTTCCCTTGAAAGCAGGTGCCATCGTCTTCACGCTGCTGTGGACCGCGTGGATGATGTGGTGGAGCGGCTCGTTCTCGAGCGCGAATGTGATCATCCTCGCGCTGTGCGGCGCGGCGGTCGGCTATCTCTGGTATCGCGCCATGCGCTGGCAGTTCGAGCGCATGGGCATGCTGCCGCGGCGCGAGGATCGGCCCGACTAGACTCGTCGGCTATTCCTTGCCGTGCTTTTTCTTTTTCCTTTTCTTCCTGTGATCGTCGCTGCCATCGCTCTCGCCGTCGACGATTGCCTCGTCGCTCTCCTGGACGGCGGCTTCGAGCGCTTCGCGCTCGGCGGCTTCGCGTTCGCGCTGGCGGCGGCGTTCGTCCCAGGCGTCGAAGAGCTGGTCGAGCCACGGCAGCACCTGCTCGATCGACGGCAATTGGCCGGGCGGACCCGGCTCGCCGCGCGGGCCTTGCGGTCCCGCCGGCCCCTGCGGCCCGGCAGGTCCCGGTGCGCCGGCCGGCCCACGCGGACCGGCTTCGCCCTGCTTGCCTTGCGGACCAGGCTTGCCGGCCGGTCCGGCCTTCCCGACCGGGCCCGGCTTGCCCTGCGGCCCGGGCTTGCCGCGTGCGCCATCCGGGCCGCGACGGCCCGGATGACCCTGTGGCCCCGGCCGTCCCGGCTCGCCTTGCCGCCCACGAGGACCCTGAGGCCCCGGCCGTCGTCCCTGGTCGTCTGCCACGCAGTCGCTCCCTTCACCTGGAGCAAGCTACTTAGCGGCGTTTGACGACAGCAGCAATTCTGCCCGCGCATCGTGCCAGGCTTGATCAACATCATTGTAGCGCGCCGTCGCGGGCCGATTAATGTCGTGCGCTAATCCTGACAGGCGGGCACGTCGATGCCGGAGGCGGCATAGAGCCTGATCTTGTTGCGCAGCGTGCGCACCGAAAGGCCGAGCACGCGCGAGGCGCGCGTGCGGTTGCCGTCGCAGCGCGCCAGCGTCTGGAGCACGAGCTCACGCTCGACCTCGTCGACGGTGGCACCGATTAGAAGCGGAACGATCTGGTTCGGGGCAAGGAATTGTGCGTCCGGCCCGGACGCGGCGACATGAACAGTGGTCATCACCACACCTCCCGATCAACGCCCGCTTCCATCGTCGGAAGCGGATCGAGAACCAACGACCCCCAAGCCGTAGGTCTACGGTGGTCGGGTTTGGTTAATGAAAGGTTAATTGGAGGGGCTGCACCGAATTGATCTTGAGAATGCCCAGATGCGGCCGCGATTGGCGCGAGCCTCGCCTCACACCGTGCGATAGCCGCCGTCCACCATCACGATGGTTCCGGTGACATAGGCCGACAGATCGGAGGCGAGGAACACCGCGGGGCCGACGATGTCCTCGGGCTTGCCGGTGCGCGCCAGCGGGGTGTGATCGATGAAAGCCTGCACCAGCGCCGGATTGGTCGCGCGCGCATTGGCGTTGAGGTTGGTCTCGATGAAGCCGGGGCCGATCGCATTGACGCGCACGCCTTCCTTGCCGAGCTCGACCGCGAGCGCCTTGGTGAAGCCGAGCAAGCCGTGTTTCGAAGTGGTGTAGGCCGCCGAGCTCGGCGTGCGCAGATGCACGAAGGACTGGATCGAGCCGATATTGACGATGCGGCCTTTGCTGGCGCGCAAGGGCGCGAGGAACGCCTGCGTCACGTTGAAGACGCCGTTGAGGTTGAGCGAGATGATGTCGTTCCAGTCCTTCGCCACCGTCTCGGTCTCCGCGGTGAAGGCGTTGCGGCGGGTGATGCCGGCATTGTTGACGAGGATCGAGACCTGCCCGATCTTGTCCGCGACCTGTTTGGCGAGCGCGAAGCAATCCTCACGCCTGGTCACATCAAGCGCAAAGCTCTCGGCCTTGCCGCCCGCTGTCCGGATCTCCTGCGCCGCCTCCGCCGCCGTCTCGGCGTTGACGTCGAGCAGCACGACTTGCGCGCCCTCGCGCGCATAGCCGGCGGCGATCGCCCGGCCAATTCCGGAACCGGCGCCGGTGACGACGGCGATGTGGTTTGCGAGCAGCGCCATGGCAGTTTCCTCCCGTTTTCGTTTCGAAGTTTCACGAAACGCTAACGCGAAATTAAGGGGTCGGAAACGGCGGCCTTGGCATACTGATCTCGATTGCTAAACGTTGCGCGCATGATGGAACGGCTCGAAACCTGGAAACTCGCTCTGGAACGCCTGCGGTCGGCGCAAGCGCCGGAATGGGCCGAGGCCGGCCGGCTGGTGGCCGAGATCGCGCGGATGAGCAGCGACGTCACGCTGCGCCAGGCCGCCGAGCAGGCGCTGCCGGTGCTGCGCCAGGCCGTCGACAATGACGATCACAGCGTGACGGCGGCGGCCCAGCGCCGTCTCGGCGTAGTGCTCGAGGTCGTGCACGATCTGACCGCGCCGCGCTTCGGCCGTCGCAACGCCGCGCCGAAGAAGCTCTCCAGCGAGGACCGCGCCCGCAAGATGCTCGGCCTGCCGCTTTCGGTGCAGCTCACCTGCGAGGACATTAACCAGGCCTATCGCCGCGCCGCCAAGGGCCTGCATCCCGACCAGGGCGGCAGCGCCGAAGCCTTCATCGACCTCGCCGCCGCGCGCGACATCCTGATCCATCCCGGCGCACACAAGGACGCGTGAACGTCTCGGGCCTTCGAAAAGAAAAACGGGCAAGGACGCTTGCGTCCTTGCCCGGTTCATCGTCCGCCGATCGATTACCTTACCACTTGCAGCTGCCGCTCTTCAGCGCGGCGTCCTTGACCATCAGCGCATCGACGAAGGTCGGCACGCTGGCGCTGGCGCGCTGGTAGCCGGCCGGCCACGGCGTGGTCGGAATGCTCTCGTCCCAGATCTGGCAGAAGCCGGTGTCCTGCCAGCGGATCAGATGATAGCTGGCTTCGGCCGGGCTTGCGGCGACGAACGCGGTGACGGCAAGACCGGCGGCAGCGCACAGCATGGAAATACGACGCATGATCAGCTCCTCAAATGAATGATGTGATGTGCCTCCCGACAATGACGGGGAGGGCGGTGCGGGAAGCGCTTGGCAGGCGCCCCGGACAAGATGTGAGTAGTTCCACCCGCCGCCGAGGTTCAAACAATGTGCGCTGGAGATGCGCGATTTCGGCCGGCGAAACGCTTCAGGCCGGCGCAAAGCAAAAGGGCGGATCGCCCGCGCGACCCGCCCTTCAATGCGATGCTCGCGTCCGGTTCAGAGCGTGCACTTCTTCTCGGCGCGCATCTTGATCTGCAGGTCCGAGGCCTGCTGGAAGGTCGGGAGCGGCTTGCTGACGACCTTGTAGGTCGACACCCCGAACTGGAACGGCTTGTACTTCAGGTCCTCGTTCCAGACCTGGCAGATGCCGGTGTTGTCCCAGCGGATCACGTAATAGCCGACCGCGGCCGAGGCCGGCACGGCGAACACGGAAGAGGCGATGCCGGCAACGGCACTGAGCGCGAGAAGGCGACGCATGAACTATCTCCTTGTGGGACATGGGACCGGAAAAATTCGTGCGGTAAAAGCACGGTCTTTGCAAGCGGGGGAGCCGCCGTTCACGGACATGTCAGGCTTGCCCCAAGCATTTGGTTTGGCTGCGTGCCCGATGGGCCACAGGCAGCTTGCTCGGCTCACACTGGCTCTCACTTGGCTCTCACTTGGTGCTCACTTGGCGAGCGAAGCGACCGCTTCGATCTCGATCAGCATCTTCGGATCGGGCAGGGCCTGCACCACGCAGGTGGTGCGTGCCGGGTACGGCGGCGGGCCGAAGGCGCCGGCATAGAGCGCGTTCATGGCGGCAACGTCCGAGGCGCGGGTCAGGAGCACGTTGACCTTGACGAGATCGCGGAAGGTGGCGCCGGCCTCGTCGAGCACGCGGCGGATGTTGACGACGACGTTGGCGAACTGCGCCTCGAAGCCGTCGGGCAGCGCGCCTGATGCATCGAAGCCGGGAATGCCGGAGAGGAACAGGAGGTCGCCAACCCGCGTCGCAAAGGACAGCGGCGGCGCCTTGACGTGCGGCGGGGGCGCGAAATGCTGGATCGGCATGGATCACCTCAGGGACCGGGGCGGAGGGGCTCAGCGTAGCGGCCGGCGAGAGCCTCGCAAAACGAAAGTGCGAAAACAACCCCATGCACAGCAGGGCTGGTGCGGAAATCATTGACGTTTTTCAGAATTCGTGAAAGGCGAAGCCGCCGGTTGCTCCGTCGGGCAAAACAGGGGTAGTATGGCATGCTGGCGAAGGTGGTCTTCGCCTCTCCCGCGTGCGGTCTGCGCGTGGTGAGAGAACAGGCCATTCGCTCCGTCATTGCGAGGAGCCCTTGCGACGAAGCAATCCAGGCTGCCGCCGCGGAGGGATTCTGGATTGCTTCGCTGCGCTCGCCGCATGAGGACCTTCCGCGAGTCTCGCCGCCGCCGTACTTGCGGAGGTTCCCCTTCCATCATGTTGCCGCCCCGATCGATCAGGTACATTCGCTCCGTCTGATTCGAATCCTCCCCCAAAAAAATCTCCGGAGACACCCATGAAGCTCGCATCCACCCTCCGCGCCGCGTGCCTCGCCATCCTCGCCCTGGCTGGCCTCTCGACGAGCGCGCGCGCCGACAGCGGCTTCGTGACGCTGACGATCTACAAGGCCGGCTGGATCATCGGCGGTTCCGGCGGCTCGGGCGTGCTGAACTTCCGCGGCCGCTCGTACGCCCTCTCCACCGGCGGCCTCGACTACGGCCTGGTGTTCGGGGGATCGAAGACCGTGCTGCGCGGCCGCGTTTCCAACATCAACCGGCCGTCGGATGTTGCCGGCGTCTACGGCGCTGCCGGCGCCGGCCTAGCCGTCGGCCGCGGCGCCCGCGCCATCGTGCTGAGCAACCAAAAGGGCGCGGTGCTGGAACTGACGGGGCACCAGGTCGGGTTGATGGCGAACGCCGATCTCAGCGGGCTTGCGATCACGATGCGGTAAAAGACGGCGCTACACATCGTCATTGCGAGGAGCACTTGCGACGAAGCAATCCAGACTGTCACCGCGACAAGATTCTGGATTGCTTCCGCCTTCGCCGAGGCTTCGGCGGACAAGTCGCTGCGCTCGCAATGACGGAGCAATCTAGTTGTTACTCACCATCGCATGCACCCGCTCGCAATGCGCGACGAGGTTTGCGTGCGCATCGACGAAGGCCTCGAGCGGCGTCGGGATCGGAAAATAGTAGATGTTGGCGATGAAGCCGTAGATGCCTGCGTCAACGCTCGTCGGCGCCGCGCCGTGCACGAAGCCTTGCGCCGGCGGGGCGGAGGCATCGAAGACGTGCTCATGCACGAACGGCACGCCCGCGAGCTTGAGCAAGGCGTAGACCTTGAGGCCGTAGCCGTTGTTGTCGGCGACGCCGAAGAGCTTTGGGTAGGAGTAGAGCGTCAGCATGGGTGGGATCCTCTATCTGGCGGGCCTGGAATGCAGGGCGTCGCAGCGACAATTGCCCCCGCGGTTGGCCAGACAACGGCCTTGACGGTGGATCGGAATCCGAACATTCTGATCGCGTTTAAGTAGTGGAGTATTTTTTCTCTCTCCGTCAATCAATGCGGGGATTTGACGTGAACAAGATTTTTGTCGCCTTTTCATTTCGGGATCGCAACGAGCAACTGGTCAGGGACGTTGACCGGCTCATTCGCAGCCATGGCATCGTGCCTGTCAGCGGAGAAATTCTTGGCGGACAGGATCTCACTCCGGAAGTCCTGGCCCGCATTCAGGAATGCGACGCTCTGATCGCGCTGATGACGCGAGAGCTGCAGGTGCAGGCCCCTCCGCCTGCGGAAAGCTATTGGATGCCGACCCAATGGGTGGCGGGCGAGTATGTAGCGGCGCGGACCAGGAATCAGCTCGCCATCGCCATCATCGAAGATGGTGTCCGTTTGAACGGGCCGTATGCGCAGAATGAGCATATCAAGCTCGATCGGGCGACGCCCGCGGAAGCCCTTGTCCGTCTCTCTGAAACGATTGGTTACTGGCGGACGCAAGCGGGGCGGGCTCTCGAGATCAGGCTTGTGCCGAAGGAGGCCGCCATCTTCGCGGCCAGCGGCAATGCGAAGTGCCAGTACAGGCTCGTCCGTCCCAACGCAGTGGCACCGAGTCCGTGGATCGACGGGCGGGCGGCGCGAAAGCCGGGCGGCGTGTTTCTCGTCGTGCCGGGCGTCAAGGCGGATGACTCCATTGAGGTTCAGCTTCTCGAGGGAGCCCTCCCAAGGTGGAATTCGGTCGAGTCCCCGCAGTGGGTTCACATCGAGCTGGCGAGCGTGTGATGACGAGCCTCAAGATTGCCCAGCATTCCGAACCAATCGAATCCGCGTACTGGCAGTGGTCGGTCTGGCTCGAAGGATCCCCAGAGGAGATCGCCGCCGTCGAGGAGGTGGTCTGGAAACTTCACCCGACGTTCTCGCCGTCCGAGGTACGCGTGACGGATCGCGCGAATAACTTTCGCCTGGAGAGCAGTGGCTGGGGTGAATTTCGGATTCAGGCAGCTGTCCGCATGGACAACGGGCAGAACCTCGCGCTGAGCCACTGGCTGCGTCTCGGCCGGTCGGCGCCGTCAAAGGAGGAGATGGCTGCGGCCGAGACCGACGAGTTTGTGTCGCTTGCCATCGAGCCCGGCGAACGCCAGCCGCGGGTATTCCTCTCTTATACCAGCTCGGACGCTCGGCTCGCAGGCGCTGTCGCAAAGGAATTGAAGCGCAATCACGTTGACGTCGACGTCGACGTCGACATTCCCTCAGGCGTCAATCTCCGGGACTGGATTTCGGAAAAGATTGCCCAGAGCGATGCCACCGTGTTCCTGCTCCCCAACGCCGATTCCGCGATGCTGTCGAACAGCTTCACAAGCTATGAATTGCAGCTGGCGCAGAAGTCGGACAGGCCGATCATTCCGATCCTGCGATCGACGGCCGATGTGCCGGACCAGCTGAGAAACTTCAAAGCGATCACTGTCGAAGGAGGGCCATCCGCCGAGATCGATGTGCAGGCCATCGCCCGCTCCATCACGAATATCGTTCGTTGAAGTGAAGTTCTCGTAGGTTGGTTAGCCCCGGGGCTGCGCGAAGCACAGTCCCTGGCGCAACCCGGCGCTTGGGCGTCCGCGGCAGCAGAAGCGGTAGGTTACGCCCCGCGGCGGCCGCTTTGCGCCGCCGCGCGTCTAACCCACCCTACGCAGCGATCCACGCCGCCAGCTCGCGCCACGGCTCGATCGTCCAATGCCCGGAGGCAGCACCCGAGGGCGACGGGAGCACGAATGTCTCCGGCCAGCTTCCATCCGACGGCTGCCGCCCCAGCGCAATCGCAGCCGACGACCTGGCGTAAAACAAGCTCGCCGCCTTCTTGCTCGTGAACGCAACCGTCCGCGGCCGGTACTTGTCCATCTTCGCCCTGAAGCCCGGCACGTCGATCGTCTCCGCCGCGATCTGGTGATCCATCCCGGCGCCCGTCTTGCAGAGATCGGTGAAGCCGATCCCGAGTTTGATCAACGACGCAAACTCGCCTGGCTGATAGCGCCGCGGCGTGATCCCGGCCTCATGGATCGCGCGCCAGAAGCGGTTGCCGGGATGGGCGTAATAGTGCCCGAGCTCGGCCGAGCGCGTCGAGGCGGCGGTGCCGACGAAGATGAGGCGGAGGTCGGGGCGGAGGAGGTCGGGGAGGCGGTGTGACAAGTCAAACGTCCGTTGTGGGTCTTGTAAGTTCGATTGGCCGAAATATGCGTGCTCGCGCTTTACTTGCGCCGAAGTGCTTATGGCTACCGGGGTGCAGGTTGCGCTATGCTTTAGTTTGCCGATCAAGTTGAGAGGGGGACTGATGCCAGATTCTACAGCTAGGGAAGTATGCGGACTGGTTATGCCAATCTCAGCGATTGATGGTCTGTCCGAAGCTCATTGGGCAGAGGTGCTGCTTATATTATCAGATGCAATCGAGACAGCCGGCTTTAGTCCGAACCTTGTAAGCAACGCGGACGACATTGGGATTATCCAAAAGCGGATCATTCAGAATCTGTATGACAATCCAATCGTGGTCTGTGACGTGAGCGGCAAGAATCCAAACGTGATGTTTGAGCTTGGCATGAGGCTGGCGTTCGATAAGCCGACGATCATCGTAAAGGATGATAAGACGACCTATTCGTTTGACACGTCGCCGATCGAACACGTGACCTATCCGCGTGATCTGCGTTACAGCCAGATTGTTGAGTTTAAACAGAAATTGGCTGACAAAATAAGAGGAACCTTCCAGAGAGCTGCGGCCGATGCTAACTACACCACCTTTTTGAAAAATTTCGGCGAGTTTACGGTTGCCAAATTGGACAAGAAGGAAGTTTCAGGACAGGAATTCATTCTCGAAGAAATAAAAAGTTTGCGCTCGTTAGTGCAGCGCCTTGATCGGTCAATACCAGAGGCAGCGTTGCGAAATAAATCGACGCCTCATCTCGATGTGGTCGAATGGGAGTTTCCAAAATTGAGCCCGTCGAAGCGAAAGCTAATCTCTTCTCTCGTCCAGCAGCTACCATTCACTCATAGCCTTGCTTGGAAGGAGTTAAGAGATGGCAGCTACGCACTGAATATGATCGTTGAGAAAGAGCACATAAACGATGTTCGGAGTTATCTTAGTGAGCATGTCGATAGGATGCTCGAAGTTGAAGCAAGAGAAGTTGTGAAATAGCTGTCGGGCGAGGATCAGCTAAGAGGCTAGCTGCCCCCGCCCTGGCATGCTTGTATTTCACAGCACCCGATTACTCTCCTTCACCTTCTCCGCATCCAGATACAAGCTCTCGCCCATCTCCTTGAACTTCGCGCTCATCCTGGCCATGCCGTCCTCGGCGGTGCCGCTCATCGACATGCCCACCGAGTTCGGATCGTTAAGCGTCGCGGCGTAATCCCGCACGTCCTGCGTGATCTTCATCGAGCAGAATTTCGGGCCGCACATCGAGCAGAAATGGGCGACCTTGTGGGCTTCTTTCGGCAGGGTCTCGTCGTGGAAGTTCTTCGCGGTATCCGGATCGAGGCCGAGGTTGAACTGGTCGGTCCAGCGGAATTCGAACCGCGCGCGGGAGAGGGCGTCGTCGCGCAGTTGCGCGGCGGGGTGGCCCTTGGCGAGGTCGGCGGCGTGGGCGGCGATCTTGTAGGTGATGACGCCGGTCTTGACGTCGTTACGGTCGGGTAGCCCCAGATGCTCCTTCGGCGTGACGTAGCAGAGCATGGCGCAGCCGAACCAGCCGATCATGGCCGCGCCGATGCCTGAGGTGATGTGGTCGTAGCCCGGCGCGATGTCGGTGGTCAGCGGCCCCAGCGTGTAGAACGGCGCTTCGCCGCACTCTTTCAGCTGCTTGTCCATGTTGATCTTGATCTTGTGCATCGGCACGTGGCCGGGGCCCTCGATCATGACCTGGCAGCCCTTGTCCCACGCGATCTTCGTCAATTCGCCGAGCGTCTCCAGCTCGGCGAACTGCGCGCGGTCGTTGGCGTCGGCGATCGAGCCGGGACGCAGGCCGTCGCCGAGCGAGAACGAGACGTCGTATTTGCGCATCAAGTCGCAGATCTCGTCGAAATGGGTGTAGAGGAAGCTCTCCTTGTGATGCGCCAGGCACCACTTCGCCATGATCGAGCCGCCGCGGCTGACGATGCCGGTGACGCGGCTGGCGGTGAGGTGGATGTATTGCAGGCGCACGCCGGCGTGGATGGTGAAATAGTCGACGCCCTGCTCGCACTGCTCGATCAGCGTGTCCTTGTAGAGCTCCCAGGTCAGCTTGACCGGATCGCCGTTGCACTTCTCAAGCGCCTGGTAGATCGGCACGGTGCCGATCGGCACCGGCGAGTTGCGCAGGATCCACTCGCGCGTGGTGTGGATGTTGCGGCCGGTCGAGAGGTCCATCACGGTGTCGGCGCCCCAGCGGATCGCCCACACCATCTTCTCGACCTCTTCCTCGACCGATGAGGTCACCGCGGAGTTGCCAATATTGGCATTGATCTTGGTCAGGAAGTTGCGGCCGATGATCATCGGCTCGAGCTCTGAGTGGTTGATGTTGCAGGGAATGATGGCGCGGCCGCGCGCGATCTCCGAGCGCACGAATTCCGGGGTGATGAAGGCGGGCACCGCGGCGCCAAAACTTTCGCCGTCGGCGAGCGCGGCTTCGGCGCGCTCGAGCTGGGCCTTGCGCCCGAGATTCTCGCGCTCGGCGACGTAGATCATTTCCTTGGTGATGATGCCGGCGCGGGCGAATTCGAGCTGGGTGATCTTGTGGCCATCGAGGCCGCGCAGCGGCTTGTGATAGGCCGAGAAGGCGCGCGCGGCCTTGTCGGTGGAGACGCTGCCATTGTCCTCAGGCTTGATCTGCCGGCCCTCATATTCCTCGACGCCGCCGCGCTCCAGCACCCATTGCTTGCGATTGCGGGGCAGGCCGGCGTTGACGTCGATGGTGACGGAGGGGTCGGTGTAGGGGCCGGACGTGTCGTAGACCGGCAGGTTCGGCTCGCCCGCGCCTTCGGACAGGATGATCTCGCGCAGGGGCACGCGGATGTCAGGCGCGGCGTCGGGGGTCGCGAAGATTTTTCGCGAGGAGGGCAGGGGGCCGGTGGTGACGGCGGGGACGGTTTTATCGGGGTTGGAGCGGATGTTCATGGGGATCCTCCGGTTAATTCGTTAGTTTCGCTGCGCGAGAGGCAATTACCGCTGTCATCCCCGCGAAGGCGGGGATCCAGTACTCCGCACCGGTACGGCTAGAGCCGAGAAGGCGCGGCGTACTGGATCGCCCGGTCAAGCCGGGCGATGACGGCGGAATGTGGGGTGAGAGCGGGGACAGCATCACGCCGCTTCCTTCGACAGGCCGAGCCATTGCTTCACGCGGGCATCGGGGTCCGGGTTCTGGGTGACGTCGGACACGACAGCAATCGAATCCGCGCCCGCCGCAAAAATCTCCGCGGCGTGCTCGAACTTGATGCCGCCGATGGCGACCAGCGGGATGGTGCCGATGCGCTGCTTCCATTCGGTGATCTTCGGAATGCCCTGCGGCTCGAAGCGCATCGACTTCAGGGTGGTGAAGAAGATCGGGCCGAGCGCGACGTAATCGGGCTTCGCCGCCAGCGCCGTCTCAAGCTCCGCATCGTCATGGGTGGAGATGCCGAGCTTGAGGCCGGCCTCGCGGATCGCGCCGAGGTCGGCCTCCGCGAGGTCCTCTTGGCCGAGATGCAGATATTCTGCGCCGGCCACGATCGCCGCACGCCAATAATCGTTCACGACGAGCTTGGCTTGCATGCCCTTCGTGATCGCCAGCGCGTCGCTGACGATCTGCAGCGCCTGGGAGTCGTCGAGCTCCTTGGCGCGCAGCTGGATGGTGCCGACGCCGAGCCTGGTCAGGCGCTCGACCCATTTGAGGCTGTCGACGACGGGATAGAAGCGATCAGGATACGGCATGCCAGAACGGGGTCCCAACGACAGGGGTGGAGGGCGAGGCGAAATCACGGGCGTTCATCAGCCCGGCCTCGTAAGCGGTGCGGCCGGCCTCGCAGCCGAGGCGGAAGGCGGTCGCCATCGCGACGGGATCGGCAGCCTTGGCAATGGCGGTGTTGAGCAGCACGGCGTCATAGCCGAGCTCGAACGCCTGCGCGGCGTGCGAGGGCGCGCCTAAGCCGGCGTCGACTACCAGCGTGATGTCGGGCAGCCGCTCGCGCAGGAGCTTGAGCGCATCGCGGTTGGTGATGCCCTTTGCGCTGCCGATCGGCGCGGCCCACGGCATCACCACCTTGCACCCGGCATCGACCAGGCGGCTCGCGACGGAGAGATCCTCCGTGCAATAGGGGAACACTTCAAAACCGTCCTTGATCAGGATGGTCGCGGCTTCGACGAGGCCGACGACATCGGGCTGCAGCGTGTCGTTGTCGGCGATGACCTCGAGCTTGATCCAGCTGGTGCCGAACAATTCGCGCGCGAGCTTGGCCGTCGTCACTGCCTCGCGCACGGTGCGGCATCCCGCGGTGTTCGGCAGCACGGTGACATCTAACTCGCGGATCAGCTTCCAGAACGCGTCGCCAGTCTTGCCGCCGGCGGATTCGCGCCGCAGCGACACCGTGACGATGTTGGCACCGGAGGCGCGGATGGCGTCCTGCATGATCGCAGGCGAGGGATAGAGCGCGCTGCCGATCAGGAGGCGGGAGGCGAAGGTCTTGCCGTAGAAGGTCACCATGGCTCAGGTGTCTCCACAAGTGCAGGTGTCATCCTCGCGAAGGCGGGGATCCAGTACGCCGCAGCAGCGCGGCTGGAACCGTGAAGCCGCGGCGTACTGGATCGCCCGGTCGAGCCGGGCGATGACAGCGGAGTGTGTGGCAGGCGTCGGTGCAACGAACGTAGAGCCATCCTCACCCTCCCTGCCGCGGCGTGATGATCTCGATCTCGTCGCCGGCCTTCAAGCTCGTCTCGGCCCAGCGGCTTTTCGGCACGACGTCGTAATTGAGCGCGATGGCGAAATGGCTGCCTTCGTAGTCGAGCTCGGCGAGCAGGGCGTCGACGCTGGCCGCGTTCACCTCACGCTGCTCACCATTGACGATCACGCGCATTGCATTACCTCGTTGTCGATCTGGCCGCGCTCGACAAAAACGAGCGTCAGCTCAGCGAGCGCAGGCGCAATCAGGAAGCCGTGGCGGTAGAGGCCGTTGACGCTGATCTTGCGATCGCGAATGCCGATGCGCGGCAAATTGTCGGGAAAGGCTGGCCGAAGCCCCGAGCCGAACTCGACGATGCGGGCCTCGCCGAACGCCGGATGCACGGTGTAGGCGGCGCCCAGAAGCTCCAGCGCGGAGCGGACGCTGACGCCGGTGTCTTCCGCCTCGATCGAGGTCGCGCCCAGCATGAACAGGCCGTCCTCGCGCGGGATCACGTAGAGCGGCCAGCGCGGATGGATCAGCCGTACCGGGCGCGCCAGCCGCACCTCGTCCGTCTCGATCAATATCATCTCGCCCTTGACGCCGCGAAGCTCGCTCTGCTCGTCGCGGGCGCTGATGCCGCGGCAATCGATCACGATGCCTTTGGGATCCAGGTCTGCGAGCTCGCTCGCGCTGACGTCGCTGCAGAACCTGATGGTGCCGCCGGCAGCCTTGATGCGCTCGTGCAGCTTCGGCAGCACGCGGCGCGGCTCGACATGGCCCTCGGCCGGGAAGAACAGCGCGTCGCGGAAGCGGCCCTCCAGCGACGGCTCGAGCGCGGCAAGGCCGGCGGCATCGAGCCGGCGGTGATCCGCGGTCATGCGCGCAAAGCGCTCGAAATCGTTGCGCTCGCGCGGATGGGCGACGACCAGCGAGCCGTTGAACGGCGTGTCCGGCAGTTCGCGCCGCCAGAGATCGAGCGAGCGCAGGCCGAGGCGGCTGATGATGGGTTCGGCGATTTCGGCCTCGCAATAGGGCGCGAGCATGCCGCCGGCCCAATGGCTGGTGGCATCCGTCATCGCCTCGTCACCGCGCTCGTGCAAGGTGACGGCGTGGCCGGCCTGCGCGAACAGCAGCGCCTGCCAGGCGCCCGCGATGCCTGCGCCGATGATGGATACCGGTGAATCCGGTCGCTTGGTGGTCTGCAACATCCCTGTCCCTTCGCCGGCATGACCCGGATCAGGTTCAAAGGGTCACCGCGGTCTTGGGCAGCCTGTGTTGGCAGGATTGCCCATTTAGCGGTATCTCAGCTCCTCCTCGGAGCACCCCTCGGAACGGTGCCAATGTATGCCAGCCGGGCGGGGTGGTCAACGCGTTAACACTCGTCATGCCCGGGCTTGTCCCGGGCATCCACGTTCTTGGCGTGGATGCAAAGACGTGGATGGCCGGGTCAAGCCCGGCCATGACGGAGATCAATAAGCGGGAACCTGCGCCCGCGCGTTGCGGACGCGCTGAGCGAGCTTCCTGTGCGGCACGTTGCCGAACATCGGCTGCGGATTGCCGTTTGGCTCCAGCCAGGGCTGGCCCATTGTCTCGCCCGCATTGGCGACCTGCACGGCTTCCTGCCGCTGGCGCTTTGCAGCATAGTAATAGCCGCCCGCGAAATAACGCACGGCTCGCGCATGATCGCCATTGGCGGCACGATAGGCGCCGGCGAGGTACTTCACGGCGTAGGTGAGGTTGGTGTTGGGATCGCGCAGGCCCGCGGCATCGCCGGTGTAGCCGACCCCGCGGGCGGTCGCGAGCTTGATCTGCATCAGCCCGATGGTGCCGCCGCGGCCGACGAGGTGCGGCTGATAGCGGCTTTCACGCATGATGACGCGATGCACCAGCGCTTCCGGCACGCCGTTGGCGCGGGCATGGGCGGCCACCATCTCGGCATATTCGGCTTCGCCGGCCATAGCGGCCTGCGGCAACGTCAATCCGGCCGCGAGCAGCGCGACAACGCGTAAAATTTTCATCAGATAGTCCTTGAGTAGCCTGCGCCCAGCCGCCTTAAGCAACCCGATCACGGCGATGATGTGACCAAACGCCGCCGTTAACGTTTTTGCGGTGCCGTGCCGCCGTTACGACTCAAAGCTGGCGTAATCGGGCTTCGGGGGCGGATGATCCCCGCTCGCGACAGCATGCCTGTCTATTCGCGCTAGCGCGAATGCGAGTAAGAAACGGCCAGCAAATCGGGAGAGGTGCCATGACGAGAGCCGACCTGGTCACTGCACACGCCACCGACATCCCCAGATACAACCCCTGCGCCCAGTGCGGCACGCCGATCGCGCAGCCGGACTGGATCGAGCCGGGCAAGGGGCGCATCTCCTATCTCTGGACCTGCCACGCCTGCAACTATCGCTTCGAGGCGGTGGCGATCTTCCCGCAAGAGGCCATCGAGCACCCGCCGCTCGCGGCTTGATCACGCGGCGCGGCGCGCCGCCTGCGCGACCGGCAACTGCATCCGCACGATCAAGCCATGCGGAGCGCGGTCGTGCAGCGACAGCGCGCCGCCGTGGGCGAGCGCGATCGCGCGCGCGATCGACAGGCCGAGCCCGAAGCCGGTGGAGTAGTCCATGGTGCGCGCGTCGTCGCCGCGCACGAACGGCTCCAGCATCTCCTGCTTGCGTGCATCCGAAATGCCGGGGCCGTCGTCCTCGACGTCGATGACGAGCGCGGTGTCCGAAGCGTCGAGGCGGATCGTCACCTCGGTGCCGAAGCGCACGGCGTTCTCGACCAGGTTGGTGACGCCGCGATGCAGATCGTCAGGCCGCGCCGCGGCGGTCGCCGATGCCGGACCCTTGTAACGTACGACATGGCCCATGTCGCCGAACTGATCGGCGACGAGCTGCAGCGTGCTGGCGATGTCGACCAGCGTCACCGCCTCGACCTTGCGATCGTCGCGCAAGAGCGACAGCACCGATTCCAGCATCTCGCGCATCTGGTCGAGATCCATCAGCATGCGCTTGCGGTTGGTTTCGTCCTCGATGAACTCGGCGCGCAGGCGCAGCCGCGTGATCGGCGTGCGCAGATCGTGGCTGATCGCGGCCAGCATCCGCGTGCGGTCCGACATCAGCCGCGCGATCCGCTCGTGCATGCGGTTGAGCGCGCGCGCCACCGCGCGGATCTCCTCCGGGCCGCGCTCGGGCAGCGGCTCGGCGGTGCCGTCGAGGCTGAAATTCTCCGCCGCCTCGGCGAAGGACGACAGCGGCCGCGTCAGCGCGCGCGCCGCCCACAGGCCGAGCACGGTGACGCAGATGAAGGTGCTCATCAGCGCCATCAGCCAGGGCGCGCCCCAGAACCACGGCCGCGGGCTGCCACCGACATGGCCCGCGATCACGGTGCCGTCGGGCAATTGCACGCCGACGCGGGGCGCGCCGCCACCTGGCGCCAGTACTCCAGTCTTGTAGGCGCGGCCGAGTTGATGGCGCATCCCGCGCAGATTCAGTCTGTCGGTCTCATCGAGGTTTGCCGTGCCGGGCGCGAGCATCTCGATGCCGAGCCCGGGGAAGGCGCGCGCGAGATCGGCGACGAGGCGCGGACGCTCGCCCGCCTCCGCCGCGCCCAGCAGCAGCGCGGCATCGGCCAGTTGATGCGCCCCGTCCGGCGACGCCTCGGGGCGGTCCGGCCGGACGATCAGGAAGGTGGTGGTGACGACGAGATGGAGTGCCACTGTCGAGGCCAGCACCAGCGCGGCGATCTGCCTGCCGATGCTCTTGAGGTGGAAGAACGAGAACGGCTTCATCGTCGTCCCCCGTCAGCCGCTCAGGGGCGCTGCGCCCGCTCCAGCGCTTGCTGCCTCGCTTCTCGCGACTTCGGTTCGTGGCGTGAACAAGTAGCCGCCGGAGCGCACCGTCTTGATCAGGGTAGGATCGGCCGGATTTGGCTCGATCTTGCGGCGGATGCGGCTGACCAGCACGTCGATGGAGCGCTCGAACGAGCCGGTGTTGCGCCCTTGCGTGAGGTCGAGCAGGCTGTCGCGCGACAGCACGCGGCCGGGCCGCTCGCAGAACGTCCTGAGCAGATCGAACTCGGCGCTGGTCACCGCGACGCGCGCGCCTGCGGGATTGCGGAGCTCGCGCAGGCGCAGATCGATGCGCCAGCCTTCGAAGGTGAGCGTGGAGGCACCCTCGACCGAGCTCGCCGCTTGCGCGGCGGCCTGGCGGCGCAGCACCGCGTTGATGCGGGCGAGCAGCTCGCGCGGGTTGAACGGCTTCGGCAGATAATCGTCTGCGCCCATCTCGAGGCCGAGGATGCGGTCGACGTCCTCGGCGCGCGCGGTCAGCATGATGATCGGCGTCTGGCTTTCGGCGCGCACCTTGCGGCACAGCGTGAGGCCGTCCTCGCCGGGCAGCATGACGTCGAGGATGATGAGGTCGACGCGGTGATCGGCCATGGCGCGCGACATCTCGCGGCCATCGGCGACGGCGGTGACGTTGCAGGCGTTGCTGCGCAGATATTTTGCAATCAGCGTCCGGGTTTCGCGGTCGTCCTCGACGACCAGGATGTTGGGATTGGGAATGGCCATGCGCCTTGTTGGATCAAAATTCGGGCCAAATGGCGAAGATTTTTGTTTCGGATTGTTTCTGCCCGGCTGCCCGCAACGGACAGCAATCGACCGGGCGCGGGGCGGCAAGATCCCGTTAAGCGCGTCAACCCTACCGTGGCGTGGTCCGCAACGAACCCTCCCGCAAGAACCACGGAGCCATCATGACCTCGATTTCGGCGGCCTCCACCGGCAGCTATCAATCGCCGCTGCAGCGGCTGCAGCGGGAATTGCAATCGCAAGTCTCCACGGGCGCGATCGCATCGTCGGATCAGTCCGCGCTGTCGACGGCGCTGACCGACATCGACACGGCGCTCCAGGAGAGCCGGGCGAGCGGCCGGTCGGGCGGTACGCGCCCGTCCAGGGAGGAGATGCAGTCGAAGCTCGACGACCTCATCTCGAACGAGGTGTCGAACGGCACGCTCACCTCCGACCAGGCCGAGGAGTTGAAGAACGTCTTTCAGTCCGCCTTCGCGAAGGGGACCGGAGGGCCTGGCGGCGCGGGCGGCCCGCCGCCCGGTCCGCGGCCGGGCGACGGCGCTTCGGACGCATCCGCGACGGACTCATCGAGCAGCAGCGCGACGGGGCAGAGCGTGAGCGACGTCCTCCAGCAATTCATCGAGGCGCTGCAGCAATCGCAATCGTCGAACCCGTCCTACGGCGCCAACGGCAGCTCAACCGGCAATGCGAGCTTCGCCGCGCTCCTGATCGACTACAAGAGCTGACCTCGGCGACGCCAGGTCGGCGCGGTCCTCGCCGCGGTCATGCCGTGCCCCAACGCGCATGATCGTTGGCGGGGAACCGTGCACCGCAAAATGTTCCTGAGTGACGCAGGAACAGTTCGCGCATGGCGCGACGAAATTGCGGCAGGCACGGAACTGCGCTTGGACAACGCGGTTTTCTCCGCACGAGTTTTCTGTGAAGGAGAGGACAACAATGTTGATGAAATCGATCGTCACCGGCCTCGCCGGTACCGCGCTGCTTGCGACCGTCGCATTCGCGCAAACACCGCCCGCTGCCACCACCGACAAGGCGGCCCCTGCGGCCACCGCAACGACCACGACGGCTTCCGGCCAGTGGCGCACCTCGAAGATGGACGGCCTGAAGGTCTACAACGAGGCCAACGAGAACATCGGCACGATCAACGACCTGCTGATGGACAAGAATGGTGACATCAAGATCGCCGTGATCGGCGTCGGCGGCTTCCTCGGCATGGGCGAGCATCTGGTCGCCGTGCCCTACGAGAAGCTGAAGTTCGTCAACGAGCCCGTCGCCTATACCGGCACCGGCGCGAACCCCGGCGCCAAGCCCGCCGGCACCACGACCGGCGCGGCGACCGGGACCGACAGGCCCGCGACGACCGCGTCGACGTCGTCCGCGTCGAAATGGTATCCGGACCACGCCGTGTTCAATGCCAGCAAGGACGAGCTGAAGAACATGCCGGAGTTCAAGTACGCGGAGTAATGCGGCTCGCGTAACCGCCTGAACGAAGCGCGCCTGGTTTTCACCGGGCGCGCTGTCGTGCCTTCGACCTCCCGCGTCCTCAATCCCCGCCGCCCTTGAGCCGTTCATTGCGCCGGCGGAGGGCCTCCAGGGTGGCGAGCAGCACGACCGAGACCGTCGTCAAGATCACCGCCGCTGCCGTGATGGTCGGGCTGATGTTCTCGCGAATGCCGCTGAACATCTCGCGCGGCAGGGTGCGCTGCTCGGGACCCGCCATGAACAGCACGATCACTACCTCGTCGAAGCTGGTGGCGAACGCGAACAGCGCGCCTGATGCCAGACCCGGCAGGATCAGCGGCAGGATCACGCGATGGAACGCTTCGAGCGGCGAGGCGCCGAGCGAGGCGGCCGCGCGTGCCAGGTTGGTGTCGAAGCTCTGCAGCGTCGCACCGACCGTGATCACCACGAAGGGTGTCGCCAGCGCGGTGTGAGCCAGGATCAGGCCGAGATAGCTGCCGGTCAGGCCAATCGGCGCGAAGAAGAAGTACAGGCCGACCGCGGTGATGACCCCGGGCACGACCACCGGCGACAGCACGAAGGCCAGCACGAGCGGCTTGAACCGGCTCTTCCACTGCGCCAGCCCCAGCGCGGCCGTCGTGCCGAGCACCATGGACAGCAGCGTCGAGGCGACGCCGATGATCATGCTGTTCTTGAGCGAGTTCATCCAGCGCGGCGAATTGATGAAATCGTCGTACCAGCGCAAGGAAAAGCCCGGCAGCGGATAGGTGAGGTACGAGCTTGAACTGAAGGACAGCGGCATGATCGCCAGGATCGGCGCGATCAGGAAGATGAACACCAGCGTGGAGACGACGACGGTCGCGGCCCACGCGATGCGCTGGCTGGGCGTCCGCAGTGAGGAATTGTCCCTCAATTCTTCATCCCTCCCGTGACCTGCTGGCCCTGCACCAGCTTGCCGTAGACGAGAGCGAGCAGAACGGTGGCCAGCAGCAGCACCGCACCCAGCGCCGACGCAAGGCCCCAATTGGCCGTCTCGGTCGTGTAGAGCGCGATGAAGTAGCTGATCATCTGGTCGGCGGCGCCGCCGACCAGGGCCGGCGTGATGTAGTAGCCGAGCGCCAGGATGAAGACGAGCAGGCTTCCCGCGCCGATGCCGGGCAGGGTCTGCGGCAGATAGATCCGCAGGAAGGCGGTGAGGGGTGGCGCACCGAGCGAGGCGGCGGCACGCATGTAGGCGGGCGAGATCGCCTTCATGCTGCTGTACAGCGGCAGGATCATGAACGGCAGCAGGACGTGGGTCATCGCGATGCAGACGCCGAAGCGGTTGTAGATCAGGCGTAAGGGCGCATCGATGATGCCGAGCCAGAGCAGACTATCGTTCACGACGCCCTTGCTCTGCAACAGGACGATCCAGGCGCAGGTGCGAACCAGGAGCGACGTCCAGAACGGCAGCAGCACGAAGATCATCAAGAGGTTCGACCGGCCCGGCGGCAGCGTCGCTAGGAGGTAAGCGACCGGGAAACCGAGGATCAGGCAGAGGACCGTGACACCGAGGCTGATGAGGAAGGTGCGGATGAAAATGTCGCGGTAGATGGCCTGATCCGGTGCTGCAGCGACGATGGCGCCGTCCGCGTTTCGCGTCAGGTCGAGCGCGGCGAGCAGGTAGAAACCGGTGATCGGGCCGCTCGCGTCCTTGATCGTGGTCCAGGTGGCGCGTTCGCGCCAGGCGGGGTTGATCTTGCCCAGCGTCTCCTTCGCCGTACCAGGCTCCGGCACCGCCTTCAGATTGCGCCCCGTGCTGGTCAGGATCGTGCGGAAGCCGTTGAGCGCGTAATTGAGCCGCTTGGCCGCGATCGCAATGGTGCCGGCGGCGCGCGCCGCCAGGATGTCGCTTGCCAGCGCCGCATAGGCCTTTTCGTCCGGCAGGTCCTTGCCGTCCCAGCTGGCGAGAGCAATTGTCGTTTGCGGCAGGACCTGACGCACCTCCCAATCCTCGACCGAACGCCACAGCATGCCGGCGATAGGACCCGCAAAGGTGAAGAGCAGAAACAGCAGAAGCGGCAGGACCAGCGCCAACGCCTTGACCTGGCGTGTCCGCTCAGCACGCCTCAATCGGCGTTTGAGCGGCACCTCGGTCGCGGCATCAGCGCCGGTCAGGAGCGCGTTCGTCATCGGCCGCTATTTCGCGGCCCATTTGTTGAAGCGCTCGGTCAGGCGGTCGATGTTCTCGAGCCAGAAGGCGACGTTGATCTCGACCGCGTTCTTGATGTTGTCGGGCGCCGTCGGCAGGTCCTTCAGGACGGCGGGCGCGAGCTTGCCGGCGGCGTCCTTGTTCGAGGTGCCGTAGGCAATGTTCTCCGACAGCTTGAACTGGTTCTCCGCCTTGCCGACGAAATCCAGGTACTTGTAGGCCGCGTCCTTGTTCGGGCTGCCCTTCAGGATGACCCAGCTGTCGATGGTGAACAGCGCGCCGTCCCACACCATGCCGAAGTTCTTCTTGTCGTTCTTGTTCGCGGTGTCGATGCGGCCATTGTAGACCGAGGTCATCGCCACCTCGCCGGAGGCGAGCAATTGCGGCGGCTGCGCGCCGGCCTTCCACCAGACGAGGTCGCCCTTGATGGTGTCGAGCTTCTTGAAGGCGCGCTCGATGCCTTCGTCGGTCGCCAGCACCTTGTAGACGTCCTTCGGCGCGACGCCGTCGGCCATCAGCGCGATCTCCAGCGTGGTCTTCGGACCCTGACGGAGCGCGCGCTTGCCCGGAATCTTCTTGGTGTCGAAGAAGTCGGCCCAGCCGTTCGGGGCCTCCTTCAGCTTGTCCTTGTCGTAGCCGAGGACGAAATCGTAGAGGATGGCGCCGACGCCGCAAGGATTGACCGCCGGCGGGATATAGGCGGCCTCGCCGCCGATCTTGGAATAGTCCAGCTTCTCGAACAGGCCTTCCTCGCAGCCGACCGCGAGCTCGTCGCTCTCGACCTGGACGACGTCCCAGGTGGCGGCGCCGCCCTGCACCTTGGCGCGCAGCACGCCGACGCCGCCGTCCCAGGATTCGTCGTTCATCGCAACGCCGGACGCCTTCTTGAACGGCTCGAAATAGACCTTCTTCTGGGCCTCCTGATACGCACCACCCCACGAGACGATGGTGAGGTCGCGCGCCTCCGCGACGTTGGCCAGAGCAGCACTGGCGCCCAGTGCCGCCGCGAAACCCAGAGCAATCTTGCGCTTCAGCATGGTCTTCGTTCCTTCTTCATGTGAGTTGCGTTGACATTGATTGGTTTCGCTGCCGTTCGATCAGACCGGATCGAGGGCGAGGCAGTCCTCGGGGCGGAAGGTGACGAATACGGTTTCGCCATGTTTCAGGCCGTCATGCGCTCCCGGCTGAAGCTTGACCATGAACTCGGGGTTGCCGGCCACATCCAGCACCGCCAGCGCGTGGTCGCCGAGATAGATGGTGTTCTGGACCCTCGCCGGCAGCCGGTTCGGTCCCTCACCTGAACTGCCATTCGGGATGATCGCGACACGCTCCGGCCGCACCGACAGGGAGGTCGATGCGCCCGCGCCCGACACGTTGACCACCCGCGCGGCGACGGTGCCGCCACCGGCCAGCGCGACGCGGCAATAATCCCTTTCGACGGTTTCCACGGTGCCGGCGAGCACATTGTTCTCGCCGATGAAATGGGCGACGAAGCTGTTCACGGGATGCTCATACAGCGCGTCGGGCCGGTCGATCTGCTGCACGATGCCGTCGTTGAATACGGCGATGCGGTCCGACATCGTGAGCGCTTCGCTCTGGTCGTGGGTGACATAGACGATCGTGATTCCCATCGTCTCGTGCAGCTGCTTGATCTCAAGCTGCATCTGCTCGCGCAGGCGCTTGTCCAGCGCGCCCAGGGGCTCGTCCATCAGCACGAGCTGCGGATTGAACACCAGCGCGCGGGCCAGCGCCACCCGCTGTTGCTGACCGCCGGACAATTGCCCGGGCCGCCGGTGGGCAAACGTTTCCATCTTGATCATGCGCAGCGCCGCGCCGACGCGCTCTTGCGTTTCCGCCTTGCCCGACTTGCGAACCGAGAGCGGGAAGGCGATGTTTTCCGCGATCGTCAGGTGCGGAAACAGCGCGTAGTTCTGGAACACCATGCCGATGTCGCGCCTGTGCGGCGGCACGTTCTTGATCGGCCGGTCACTGAGGTAGATCTCGCCATGGGTCGGCACCTCGAAGCCGGCCAGCATCATCAGCGTGGTCGTCTTGCCCGATCCCGACGGGCCGAGCAGGGTGATGAACTCGCCCTTCCTGATGTCGAGATCGAGGTTCTTCACCACGAGATGCTCGCCATCATAGGTCTTCTGAATGCCGGAAAATCGCACCAGCGCCGGCGCAGGTGTGACCATGCCGGCTTCCATGTTGTCCTCGCGGTGTCCCCTTACAATGCCGTGCGAGATTAGCATCCTGCAGCGAGAATGCCAGCGGCGCAAGCGACGAGGAATTGTGCGGCTCCGGCGAGTGGCAGCCTATCGCATACGGTTTCACGGGCACCGTCTGGGGCTTGCTCGGCCTCTCCCGCTTGCGAGAGCGGCCGACGCGCTCGCAGAGCGCGGCGGGTGAGGGCTCTCACCGCGCAGGGACATACTCGGCAAATTCTCGACAACCCCAACGCGGAGAAACCCTCTCCCCAACCCTCCCCCGCAAGCTGGGGAGGGAGCCCAGCGCTGATGCCGAAGCATCGTGCACACCACATGCGATGGCCCTGCGATGCGTAGAGGCGCGCTACATCCCCGACAGCTTCGTCACGAATACGTTCAGCGAGCCGCCGGCTTCGGCGACCACGCGCAGGGTCTTGGAATCGAAGGCGATGTCGGCGAGAGTGAGGCTCTCGATCCTGGCCTCGACCTTGAGGCCGTCCTCGCTCTTCTGGTAGTCGGCGATCGCGGCGGCGATCTTCTCGCGGGCGTTGGCGGCGATCGGCTTCAGATCGAGGGTTGCCTTCTGCAGCAGCGCCTGCTGCATCTGCGGCACCACCGCGCGGGCGGCGGCACCCAACAGACCGAAGGCCGCCTCGGATTCGACCGCGAGCTGGATGTCGGTGAGCCGCAGCGTCTGCTGCGCCTGGTCCAGCACCGGCCGGCCCCAGATATGCACATTCGCCTCGGCACCGAGGCCGAACCAGCTCTTCTTCTCCTTGGCGCGCACCAGAAGCGAGATCAGCAGCCGGTCACCCGAGGGGATGACGTTGGCGCTCTTGACGGTGACGTCGACCGGGCCGGAGCCGTCCTCGGGATAGGTGCGGCCGACCATCTGCGCGGTGATCAGCTTGTTGATCTCGGTGAAGGGCACGTCGATCGGCACGCCGATGTTCACGCCGGTGCCGGTCGGCGGCACGATCGAGATCTTGTCGGGGAACGGACAGTCCGGCTTGGTCGGCGTCGAGGTCACGCGTGTCTCGGCCTCTAAGCCGAGCAGCAAGGTCACGGCCTGCGCATCGACGCGCGGCTGCGCCGCGATCGCGCGCACCGGCTTCATCTCGAGCCAGAGCGGCGGCAGCGCCGCCGAGGCGCCGGAGCCTTGCAGCGGGATGGAGCGGCAGGCCTTGAACCATTGCGCTTTGGCATTCTCGCGCAGGCTGGGATCGTTGCGGATGCGCTCGGAGACGGCGTTGATCTGCTCGCCGACGGTCTTGTCGATCAGCGGCTTGACCTGCGCGGGCACGTTGACCTTGGCGCCGGCGACGTTGAGGTTGGTGTCGCCGAGATTGACCTGGGCGCCGAGATTGGGCTCCAGATACCAGGCGGCGGCGAGCTTCGGGCGCGAGGTGACGACGACGTTGCCCTTGATCTCCGCGCTCGCGTTCAGGTTCTTGATGTTGACCGCGCCGATGCGCTTGGCGGCGTCGCCGCCGAGCACGCTGCCGAGCGCATCGCCGAGCGCGCCGGTGGCCTTCGACGACAGCGAGCCGGTCACGTTGAGCTTGCCCGTCAGCGGCGTCGAGATGGTCAGCACGTCCTTGTCGCCGGCTGCCGCCATCGGGCCCCGGACGGCGGACCAGCCGATATCGGCATTCTCAAGGATCTGCGAGATCGGGTTGTCGGCCTTCCCGGCGAAATTGCGCGGCGCGGCCTTCTCGGCCTGCTCGCGGATCGCCGACAGCGCGATGGCGACCGGCGCGATCACGATGGAGCTCTTCGAGGCCGGCGGCAGCGGCGGCAGCTGTGCGACCGGCGGCGCCGAATTCGTCGCGCGCGGCGCCAGCCAGTCCATCGCCTTCAGGCTGATGAAGAACGACGCCGCGAGCACCGCGACACCGATCAGGATAGTCTTCAGATTCCACGTCAGACGCATCAATCCCCCAAGCCGCCCAAGCGGGGATTCTACAGGGCGGGCGAGGAGGGCGCTAGAGCGCACCGGTGGGGTGGAATTGGGGCGGACAGGTTAACGATTGCGAACGCGCCTTCACGCCAGGACGCAAGACTAGCCGCGCCGCGGGCGCCGGACCGCTCTCACCTTGCCGCGATTGCCGCCGCCGCAGAAGAAGCGGTCGCCGCCGTCGGACTCCAGGCCCGACACGATCGTGCCGGGGGGCATGTCGATCTGCTCGATCACTTGTCCCGTTTCGGGGGCGATCCGACGCAAATCGCTCTGCTCGTTCTCCCAGGTGCCGTGCCAGAGCTCGCCGTCCACCCAGGTCACGCCGGTGACGAAGCGCTTGCTCTCGATGGTGCGGAGGATCTTCCCCGTTTCGGGATCGACCTGATGGATCTTGCGCTCGCGATATTGTCCGACCCAGAGCGAGCCCTCGGCCCAGGCAAGGCCGGAATCGCCGCCGCCGCCGGGGGCCGGAATGGTGCCGAGCACCTTGCCCGAGGCCGCATCGATCTTCTGGATGCGGTCCTCCGCGATCTGGAACAGGTGCCGTCCGTCGAACGCCGTTCCCGCATGCGCGGCGACGTCGATGGAGCGCGCGATCGTGCCGCCCGCCGGATCGAGCGCGTTCAGCTTGTCGCCGGAGGCGAACCAGACATGCGTGCCGTCATAGGTGACGCCATGCACGGCCTCGACGCCTGGAAAGGGCCCATACTCCGTGACGATCTCGGCGGCTGAACGTTTCATGTGCTCGATCCCTCCTGCTTGACGCGCATCCTAGGTCTTCAGGAGCGGCGTGGGGAGTAACAAGCCTGTCGGGAATCCCGGGACGGGCGGCGTCATCCAGCGCTGCGCCCGTCCGTGTCCGAACGACTGCACCTTGCCCGACCGCGCCAGCTCCTCGAGCGCGCGCTGCACGGTGCGTGGGCTGATGCGAAGCGCAAGCGCGAGCGCCGAGCTCGACCATGGCTCGCCGTCGGCGAGAAAGGCGAGGACGGCGGCGTGCTTCTCCTCAACGGGCCGCGCCAGCACGAGGACGTCGCGCGTCTTCCGCGGCGCCAGCACGAAGCCCTGCTTCGTCGCGCTGATATCGGCCAGCGGCGCGAGCTTGCTGCGGAGCCGTCCGATCTCGACGCGCAGGCGCGCGCGGTGCGATTCGTCGGCGTGCCTGGCTTGAAAGGCGCCCGAGATGAGCGTCTCGCGCGAGACGTCCGCAGGCCATGCCTGCGCCAGGAGACGCGCGAGCGCGAACAGCACGGGACGCGTTCCGAGCGAGATCGCGACACCTTGCCTGCGCACGACGTGATGGAAGGTGTCGACGACGAGCGCCGTCGAGGTCGCGAGACGCTCGACCTCGCCCAGCAACAACGGATGCTCGCTGCCGCGCGCGATCAGGCGCGCCGCCGGCGTGTCGAGGATCAGCTTGGCGCTGTCGACCTCGGCCACGAGCGCCGGAATGTCTGCAAGGCGCGCTGCGTGAGCCGCGCGGCCGAGCGCGGCGCGCGCGTCTTTCGTTCTGAGCCGCCTGATGGCGACGCCGGCGAGCACGAGCTCGCGGACGACCTGGGACGCGGGCGGGAGCATGATGGGACGGGCTTCGGCGAGCGCGCGCTCGGCCTCGTCGAGACGTCCGACCAGAAGCAGGCGGCGCGCCTCGATATGGCCCGCATGGGCGGCATTGACGAGATCGCCGTGCTGTTCGAGCGTCGCACGTGCCGCCGCGAGCGTCTTCACCGGCCAGTTCAGATCGCGCGCGACCAGCGCGATCTCGGCTTCGGCCACCAGGCATCTTGCGCGTGCCACCGCCTCGCGCGGACCGAAGGCGCGCGCGGCGGTGCGCAGCAGCGACTTCGCTTTGGCGAGATCGCCGAGCTGCGCCATCGCGATGCCGCGCAGCGCCAGCGACGGCGCATCGTTGCGCAGCGCGACGCGGTTCAGGGCGCCGAGCGGATCGCCGGCCTCTAACGCGCGCGCCGCGGCGGTGATCAACGACTCCATGTCAATCCCGCCACACTTGTTACTCCCGCACCGCGGCCGCTTGGTGCCAGAAATCGCTGGCAGGGCGTCAAGCAAGAGCTTTGGAGAGTCATGATGACATCAGCAGAAAAATCAGGAACCAGCGGAACGACCGCCATGCAGACCCCGCCGGTGGTGTCGCCGCAGGACTGGGAGGCCGCCCGTCTGCAACTGCTCGTCAAGGAAAAGGCGCATACCCGTGCCCGCGACGCCCTGGCCGCCGAGCGCCGCCGGATGCCGTGGATGGCGGTCGACAAAACCTATGCGTTCGAGGGCCCCGGCGGCAAGCTCAGTCTGCACGACCTGTTCCAGGGCCGGCGGCAACTGATCGTCTATCGCGCCTTCTTCGAGCCCGGGGTGTTCGGCTGGCCCGATCACGCCTGCCGCGGCTGCTCCATGGTGGCCGACCAGGTCGCCCATGTCTCGCATTTGAATGCCCGCGATACCACGCTGGTGTTCGCCTCGCGTGCGCCGCAAGCCGACATCGTCAGGCTGAAGCAGCGGATGGGCTGGATCATGCCCTGGGTCACCATCACCGACAGCTTCGATGCCGATTTCGGCGTGGACGAATGGCACGGCACCAACGTGTTCTACCGCGACGGGACGCGCATCTTCCGCACCTATTTCGTCAAGAGCCGCGGCGACGAGCAGATGGGCGGGACCTGGAACTATCTCGACATCACCCCGCTCGGCCGACAGGAAGTGTGGGAGGACTCGCCTCCGGGCTATCCACAGACCCCGACCTACAAATGGTGGAATTGGCACGACAGCTACACCGAAGGCGCCGCGCCGGACAAGAAATGGGTGGAGATCTCGGACGCCGGCGAGAAAGCCTTCCGCGAGGAGGCTGCGGGAGAACGGAAATGACCGCTCCGGTCAGCGCGGTCCCCGGCCCCAACCCGGACGTTGTGGCGGCCGCGCGCCACCTCGCCAGGTGGCTGGCGCTGGCCGACCTTCGCCATCATGGCCGTGTTGACGGCTTTGGCCGAGGGTGGGCCCACGGAGATGCCGTGCGGCGCCGGGCAGGGCGCTCTGCTCGGCGGGATGGTGCCGATGTATCTCTTGATGAGCGCGTTTCATGCATCGGCGCGGCTGAGGTTGATGGCGGAGTGGCGGGGTGCGGTCAGCGGGTAGGCGCGCCGCCGGTGTGAACGCCTCGTCCTTCGAGACGCGCGCAAGGGCGCGCTCCTCAGGATGAGGCTAATCGACATCGTCGCAGCGGCTAGAGAGCTGCGCCGCACTCAGTCCTCATCCTGAGGGCCCGCCGCAGGCGGGCGTCTCGAAGGATGCGCCGCAATCACCGGTCACTGCGACACCGCCCTCAGATACGCAACCACCTTCGCGGCTTCCTCCGCCGAGACGCCGCCATAGGGCTGCATCTTGTGGCCGGACACGACCTCGTCTGGCCTCACCATGAAGCGGGTGAGCTTGTCCTGGTCCCAGACGAAGCCGGCTTCCTTCATCGAGGAGGAGTAGTTGTACTCCGGCAGCGAGCCGGCCTTGCGGCCGACGATCTTGTTGAGATTGGGACCGAGGCGATTGTCGCCCTCCTTCACGGAATGGCAGGTGCGGCAGGAATTGTTGAAGGCCTGCTTGCCGGCGTCGTCGTTCGTGGGTTGCTGCGCGAGCGAGGCCGGCGCGGACAGGAACAGCGCCAGTGCTCCGGTGCCGGCGAGGGCGTGCAGCCATGGGCTTGGCGAGGGTTGCCTTCGTGATCGCATTTGCGCCTCCGTCGGGGATCGCGCCGCAGCAGGCGCAACGAGGATGTCGAGGGCAAACGAAAACGGCCCCGGTGGGTTCCGGGGCCGTTCGCGTCACGATGTCCTGTCGCTTTTAGCGGTTCGCGGCGCCGAGGTCCGCACGGCGCTCGGTCATCGGCAGCACGATCACCTTGGTGCCGACGTTGACGCGGGAATAGAGGTCGGTGACGTCCTCGTTGGTCATGCGGATGCAGCCCGAGGAGACGCGCTTGCCGATGGTTTCGGGAGCGTTGGTGCCGTGGATGCGGTAGATGGTGCCGCCGAGATACATGGCGCGTGCGCCGAGCGGATTGCCGGGGCCGCCGGCCATGTGGCGCGGCAGATAGGGCTGGCGGGCGATCATCTCCGGCGGCGGCGTCCAGGCCGGCCACTCGGCCTTGCGGCTCACCGACTGGATTCCGGACCAGGTGAAGCCGTCGCGGCCGACGCCGATGCCGTAGCGCAGCGCTTGGCCATTGCCGAGCACGTAATAGAGATAGGTGTTGGGCGTATCGATGATGATCGTGCCCGGCGCTTCGCGCGTCGCGTAAGAGACGGTCTGGCGGCGGAAGCGGGCCGGCAGCTCGACCGCGTCCTGATCCTCGGGCTCGGTCTGGTAGGTCGGCGACTGATAGGGCTGCTGATACGGCTGATAGGGCTGCAGCGGCTGCGGCGCGGTCATCGGCGGCAGCGGCTGGAAGAACGGGAAGATCTGCACCGGCGCGGCCTTGGCTGCGCCAGCGAACGCGATTGCGGAAACCGCGACGGCACTGAGTGCAACGGCGCGCGAAAACGTCTTGAACGTGTCCAGCTTGAACATGTGATCGCCCCTGTTTGCTCGGTGTTTTGCTCACCGCGGCACCGTTGCGGTGCTCCGTTGCCTAAATTCCTAACGGCAAAACGTTTCGGGACATTTGCGCGGAAAACCGAAAACGGTTTCACGGCGGCAAGAATTGTTTCATGACAGTTTCGTGGCCCCGCGGGCCCGTTAACGAACAAAACGGCACGCCGACACTTCTGTGACGTCACACGCCTGAAATATCCTTCGTTGATGGTCGATGCCTGAGAATCATCAAACTCTCGGGATTTTCCCATGCGGGTATTAATCGCGACCGACGCCTGGCATCCGCAGGTCAACGGGGTGGTGCGCACCCTGACCTCGCTGGCGAATGCGGCCAAGGCCCTCGACGTCGAGATCGACTTCCTCACCCCCGACGGCTTTCCGTCCTGGCCGCTCCCGACCTATCCGGGCCTACGCTTCGCGCTGCCGAGCGGAAAGGAGATCGCACGGCGGATCGAGGGGTGCGCGCCGGATGCGCTGCATATCGCCACCGAAGGCCCGATCGGTTGGGCCGCGCGCGCCTATTGCCGCCGCAACGCCCTCGCCTTCACCACCTCCTACACGACGCGCTTTCCGGAATACGTCTCGGTGCGGACCGGCATCCCGACGGGGGTCGGCTACGCGGTGCTGCGCCACTTCCACGATGCCGCCGCCATGACCATGGTGGCGACGCCCTCGCTGCGGCAGGAGCTCTCCGAGCGCGGCTTCAAGCGGCTCGGCTTCTGGACGCGCGGCGTCGACACCACTCTGTTTCATCCCGACGCTCCGGCAGAGCTCGACCTGCCGCGTCCGATCTTCATGACGATGGGGCGCGTGGCGGTGGAGAAGAACCTCGAAGCGTTCCTATCGCTCGATCTGCCCGGCACCAAGGTCGTCGTCGGCGACGGCCCCCAGAAGGCGGCGCTGGAGAAGAAATATCCGGATGCGGTCTTCCTCGGCGAGAAGAAGGGGGCGGATCTCACCGCCCATCTCGCCGCGGCCGACGTATTCGTGTTTCCGAGCCTGACCGACACCTTTGGCGTGGTGCAGCTCGAGGCGCTCGCCTGCGGCACGCCGGTTGCGGCGTTTCCGGTGACGGGACCGAAGGACGTCATTGCCGATCACCCGATCGGCGCGGTCGACCACGATCTGCGCACCGCGTCCTTGCGCGCGCTCACGATGTCGCGCCAGACCTGCCGCAATTTCGCGCTCTCGCGCTCCTGGGAGAACAGCGCGCGGCAGTTCGTCGGCAATCTCACCTCACTTCAGCCCAGCCGCTCCTTGCGCGCCTCGCCTCGCATGGCGCGGCGGCCGGTGCGCGGCTGACCGTCCATTCGAACCACAGCGAGAACCTCATCGATGGCTAAGATCATGAACCTTGACGGCACCCAGCAGCTCGACCTCACGCGCGGCACGGTCGAGCAGGCCTATGACCGCTGGGCGCCGGTCTACGATCTCGTGTTCGGCGGCGTGTTCGCCAAGGGCCGGCAGGCCGCGATCGCGGCCACCAACAAGATCGGCGGCCGCGTGCTCGAGGTCGGCGTCGGCACCGGCATCTCGCTGCCGCTCTACGCGCCGAACCTGCGCATCTTCGGCACCGACATCTCGGAAGCGATGCTGGACAAGGCGCGCCGCCGCGTGAAGGAGCAGAAGCTGAAGAACGTCGAGGGCCTCGCGGTTATGGACGCCGAGAAGCTCGAATTCCCCGACAATTCCTTCGACGTCGTGATGGCGCAATACGTCGTCACCGCCGTGCCGAACCCGGAGAAGGCGCTCGACGAATTCGCCCGCGTGCTGCGTCCGGGCGGCGAATTGATCATCCTCACCCGCGTCAGCGCCGACACCGGCATGCGCCGCTTCATCGAGCAGAAGCTGCAGCCGGTGGTGCGTCCGCTCGGCTTCCGCACCGCCGAGTTCGCCTGGTCGCGCTATGCCAAATGGCTCGCCGGCGCGAAGGGCATGGAGCTCGCCGAGCGCCGCCTGATTCCGCCGCTGGGACACTTCTCGCTGGTACGCTTCCGCAAGGTCGACGTCGCCAAGGCGGCGTGAGCTTGCGCGTCTTTCGTGCGTCATCGCGCCGCTGCCCATCGTCACATGACAAAATGATGATGTCACACGGCCTACATCGAATCTCTGTAAATCCTGAACCCGAAAGCATTTGGGGGAGAGCATGATCAAGAACTATCTCGAGCAGCTGCGGATTCAGCGCTGGGACGACCATCGCTACTATCACCACAGCCGCATCAATCAGAGCCTGCACTTCGTCAGCGCGCTGAGCTTCCTCTTCGCCTATGTCTGGCTGTTCATAGATCCCGTCGTCTCCGCGCTGGTCGGCTGGCTGGTGTCGATGACCTCGCGCCAGGCCGGTCACTTCTTCTTCGAGCCCCACACCTACGACCACGTCAACCAGGCGACGCACGAGTACAAGGAAGAGATCAAGGTCGGTTACAATCTGCAGCGCAAGGTGGTGCTGATGGCGATCTGGGCGCTGTCGCCGCTGGTGCTGGTCGTCGATCCCACCGTGTTCGGCATCTTCACGCCCTGGCAGAGCGCGACCGACTTCATGCGGCAGGTGGCGAAGATCTGGCTCGTGGTCGGCGGCGGCGGCCTGTTGTTCCGCACCGTGCACCTGTTCTTCATCCGCGACGTCGAGACCGGCCTCGTCTGGATGACCAAGATCCTGACCGATCCCTTCCACGATCTGATGCTCTATCGCAAGGCCCCTCTCGCCCTGATGCGCGGCGAGCTGATGGATCCCGGCCTGCACCTCAATCCCGAGCACACGCTGGGCTTCGTCGACGAGCCCGTGCTCGAAGAGCAGCACGCTTGAAGCGCGCGGCTCTCAGAACTCACTCCGATGTCTGATGGTTACGTCATGCCCGGGCTCGTCCCGGGCATTCACGTCTTGAGGCCATCGTGCGGAAACGCGTGGATGGCCGGGCATAGGCGAGCGGAAGCGACGCCGTCCTTCGGACGGCTGTGCCCGGCCATGACGGCTTCGGAGTACGAAACGTCAGCGCCCGAAGCGCTTGGCCAGCATCTCTTTCAGGATCTGCCGCTTGATCTGCTTGTTGGTGAGCACGCCGTCGTGCCACCAGAAGCCGTCGGCCTTCATCTTCTGCGCGGCGCGGACGAAGCGGTCGGCGACTTCGGTGAAGTCGGCGTCGGTGTAGTTGAGGCTGAAGATCA
This sequence comes from Bradyrhizobium sp. USDA3516, assembly GCF_057651995.1. NCBI lineage: Bacteria > Pseudomonadati > Pseudomonadota > Alphaproteobacteria > Hyphomicrobiales > Nitrobacteraceae > Bradyrhizobium > Bradyrhizobium sp. USDA3516. Next base: position 254,914 of record NZ_JBYGYN010000011.1, read on the forward strand.
GCCGCCCGGTGCCGACCCAGCTCAAGGCCAGGCCCTCTGCGCGCAGGTAGTATTGCAGCATCCAATTGTAGCGGGACGGCGTCGTGTATTTCACCGTCCAGATCGAGGAGAAGTTGGCGAAGCGCACCGGCAGGTCGGCATCCTGCATCATCTGGTTGAGCTTGTTCACGCGCCCGTTCCAGGTTTCCTCCAGCCCGTCATAGACGGCGCGGAAGTTCGGGCTGGCGAGGCGGCTCAGGAACTCGTCCATCGCCGTCATGACGTAGGGGTGCGAGTTGAAGGTGCCGCGGGCGAAACAGATGTCGGCGGGACGGTCGTCGCGGAAGCGGCGCATCAATTCGCGCTTGCCGCAGACGACGCCGACCGGCAGGCCGCCGGCGAGGCTCTTGCCGTAGGTCACCATGTCGGCGCGCACGCCGAAATATTCCTGGGCGCCGCCGGCGGCGAGGCGGAAGCCGACGAAGACCTCGTCGAAGATCAGGACGATGCCGCGTTCGCTGCAGACCTCGCGCAGCTTCTTCAGCCACTCGGTGTAGGCCGCGCGATCGAAATTGCCGCCGCGGGAGGAATCGACCAGCGAGGAATCCCCGGGCGCGTTGGCGTTGGGATGCAGCCCCTGCAGCGGGTTGACCAGCACGCAGGCGATGTCCTTGCGCGTGCGCAGGACATGCAGCGTCTTCTCCGACATCTCGGCGAGGGTATAGGTCTCGTGCGCAGGAATGGGATTGCCGACGCCGGGCTGCACGTCGCCCCACCAGCCGTGATAGGCGCCGGCGAAACGAACCAGGTGCGTGCGCTTAGTGTGGTAGCGCGCCAGCCGCACAGCCTGCATCACTGCCTCGGTGCCGGACATGTGGAACGAGACTTCGTCGAGGCCCGAGATCTGGCAGAGCCGCTGCACATTCTCGAGGATCACGGGATGGTAGGGCCCGAGCACGGGGCCGAGCGCGTGCGCGCGCTTCTCGGCGCCCTCGATGCACTCCTTGTAGAAGTCGTTGCCGAAGATGTTGACGCCGTAGGAGCCCGTGAGATCGTAAGCAGTGTTGCCGTCGACATCGGTGACGGTGACGCCGCGCGAGGATTCCATGAAGGTCGAGGTGCCCAGATGCTCGCGGACGAGACGCGAGAACTGGAACGGCACGCGATAGCTCTCGGTGAAGTTGAGATCGGAGATCGTCTCCGCCGCTTCCTTCGTCATCGCGCGTCCCCTGGGGTAGCGCTCGGCATAAAGCCTGGCGAGGCGGAAGAAGGCGTCTTTGCGCTGCGCTGCGATGTTCGCCGGCGCACCGTCGCAGGCGAAGTATTGATCACCCTCGAACTCGTAGAACGGCAGCAGCCGCGCCACCCGGCGCGACATCTTGGAGTGACCCGCGAGCGAGCGGTGCTTGGCGCGGGAGAGTTCGACCCGCGCCTTGATCTTCGGGAGGACGGCGGCAGCGGACGCTGCGGCGGCCACGGACATCGAGAGAATCGGGAGTGTCGTTTCCATGACAACAAGCGCTAAACCTGTGAGCTGACAGATTCATGACAGTCAAAGCCCTCATCGCCTCGTTCACCCAGCAGGAAGACCTCAACTTCCTGTTGACCAACCGCATCCCGCGCGCGGCCCTCACCCGCTTCATGGGCTGGTTTTCCAAGATCGAGAATCCGCTGGTGCGGGACTTCTCGATCGCGCTGTGGAAGCTGTTCTCCGACCTCGATCTGTCGGAGGCGCGCAAGACGCAGTTCAGGAGTCTGCACGACTGCTTCACCCGGGAGCTGAAGCCGGGCCTGCGGCCGTTCGATCCGGATCCTGCGGTGGTGGCGAGCCCCTCGGATGGCATCGTCGGCGCTCACGGGAAAATCGCGGATACCGAGCTGTTCCAGGTCAAGGGCGCGCCCTATTCGCTGCTCGATCTCGTCGGCGATTCCGCGCTGGTCGAGCAGCACCGCAACGGCTCCTTCGTCACGCTGCGGCTGACCTCAAGCATGTATCACCGCTTCCATGCGCCCTATGACGCGCACATCGAGCGGGTCACGCTGATCCACGGTGACGTCTGGAACGTCAACCCGATCGCGCTCAAGCGCGTCGAGCGTCTGTTCTGCAAGAACGAGCGTGCGGTGATCCGCACGCATTTGTCGACAGGCGAAGCCGTGACGCTGGTTCCGGTGGCGGCGATCCTGGTGGCGAGCATCCGCCTGCACTTCCTCGACATGGTGCTGAACGCGCAAACGCGCGGCCCGGTCAATTTTCCCTGCGACGTCAACGTGAGCAAAGGCGAGGAGCTCGGCTGGTTCGAGCATGGCTCGACCATCATCATCCTCGCGCCCGGCGACTTCTCCTTCTGCGACGGCATTGCCGAGGGCACGCGCATTCGCGCCGGTCAAGCGCTGCTCAGAAGAAAGTAGCCTTCAATCCGCCGTGCCCGCCGCCTATATCGTCGGGCGGGGACGATTCGATCGATACGGATGTGGCGATGGCGCGGGCGCCGGTCATGGCGGCGGGTGGTATTGTGTTGCGGCGCGGGCCGGTGCCGCTGGTTGCAGTCGTGCGCCAGCGCAAGCGCAACGAATGGGTGCTGCCCAAAGGCAAGCTCGACGACGGCGAGACGCCGAAGCAAGCCGCGCACCGCGAGGTGCTGGAGGAGACCGGCCACGACGTCGCCGTGCACGAATTTCTGGGCACGCTGGTCTATCAGTCCGGCGGGCGCTCCAAGGTGGTGCATTTCTGGCGGATGGAGGCCGACGGCGGGCCGGTCCGCAAGCTGATGAATGACATCAAGGCGGTCGACTGGCTGAGGCTGGACGACGCGATCGCCCGTCTGTCGCGCGAATACGAACGCGTCTTCCTGACTCAGATCGGACCGATCGCGCTCGCGGCGGCAGGGCTGGCGCCTCTGTCCGCCCCGGAGCCGAAGCGGGTTTCCGAGCCGGTGCCGCCATTGACGAAAGACGACATCGACGCATCATTGCAGACGCTGACACAAGCGGAAGCAGCTTCTGTCGATGAGTTGCGGCATGGCCTGTTGCGGAAGGTGAAGGCCTGGCTGCGCGGCGAGGCGTGAGTTGTCTTCACCTCGCCCCGCTTGCGGGGAGAGGTCGGATTGCATCGTAGATGCAATCCGGGCGAGGGGGACTCTCCGCGAGTCTCACTGTCACTATTTCTGCCGAAGCAGCCCCTCACCCCAACCCTCTCCCCGTAAGAACGGGGCGAGGGAGCCACCGAGCGCGCTCACATGCGTCGGACTTCACCGCCGCTCTTTCTCCTTCGGAGCGGGCGCGGGTCTGTGTGGTGGTGCGGGACGTTGCGCGGCGGGGAGGCGTGGCTGGAAGCCGCCGGGGCGCTGCATGCCGGGTTGTTGAGCGGCAGGCTGGCCGGGTTGCAATCCCGTGCGCGGCAATGGCTGCTGCGGTCCCGCTTGCTGTGTCCCGCCCGGTTGCGGCGGTACGATTGTTCCGGGCTGAATCTGTCCGCCGCGCTGCGGCTGGGTCTGTGGTGCGCTGTTGGGCGCCGTGCCTTGTCCGGCGCGCGGTGTGCGCGGACGGCCGGCACCTTGCGGCAGGCCGGGCTGCGGTTGCAAATGTTGCTGCTGCCCGGCTCGCGGCGTTCCCGGCCGCACCGTGCCGCCTTGTTGTCCCTGCCGCTGCGGCGGCTGCACGCCTTGCTGTAGGCCCTGCCGGCCTGGTGTGCCCGGCTGCTGCTGACCCGGACGGTTATCCTGACGCGGCTGGCCGTTCGGCCGTTGCGGCAATTGCCCAGGGGCCGTCGTCGGCCGCAATTGTTGCTGCTGCGGCGGCTGCGAGGGGCGCGGAATGCGGCTGAGCGCAGTCGGATTGGCGCGACGGAAGTCGCGCTGCTCGATGACGATCTGCCGGCCCGCGGTCTGCGCCAGATGCACCTGGCCGACGAAGCCGCGGTCGCGTGCGATCTGCCGCGCGGGAATCGTGATCGGCACGGCCGCAAAGCGCATGCCGCCTGCCGCGGCCGCGCCCGGGCGGATCGCAAAGCCGCTCGCGGCTTGCGTCAGCGCGCCGAGCCGCACGCCGCTCGCGCGGTCGTCGACATCGATGTGGCCGACGCGGCCATCGGCGTCGGGATAGAGTTTTATGCTGACGTTATTCGCCCTGTTCGCGGTCGCGTTCTCGGGCACGTCGACGACGCCGGTGGTGCCGCGGATGCCGAGCGTTGCCGTCGGCGTCGCGATCTTCATGTCACCTGTTCTCGCCACGGCAGCCGCAACGAAGGCGACCGTGCCCTTGCCGATGTCGAAGATCGCCGAGTTCTGCTTGCCGCCATCTTCATAGACGTAATTGTCGATCGTGATCTTTGCGCTGGCGGAGAGGTTGAACGTGGTGGCGTCGTTGAAGGTGATGCCGAGCGCGGAGTTCGACGAGGTCTGCACGATGTCGTTGAGATAGATGTCGTCGCGCACGCGCAGCGGATAGGAATTCTTGTCCCGGATCACGGTCGCGATCCCCGTGACGGTCGCGACGTTGCCGATCGGCTCGACGGCGGCGGGCTGTGCGTCCGCCGCCGGTGCCGTCGAAGGCTGGGCTTGCTGCGCCTGCGCCAATTCGATGGCGTCGGACGCGCACGCCACATCTGCGCCTGGAAGCGGCACAGCGAGCAGCACAAGCGCGAACGCCAAGCGGCGCCAAGCCAGCAGTGATGTCACGAGGAGAAGTCCCGGTGAAAGAACACGAGGCGAGATGGGGTGATATCAGCCGCACAGAGCTGAATGACGGATGAACGTGTGTGGCACAGGAGAGGCGAACGTTCAAACGGGGCGATGCTCGCGAATCGGATTGAGTCTTCTCAGCTCCGTCATGGCCGGGCTTGACCGCCTGCGCGGCCGAAGCCGCTACGGCGCGGCGAAGGCCCGGCCATCCACGTCTTGCTTCTCGCACTGAGAACGTGGATGCCCGGGACAAGCCCGGGCATGACGACGTCGTATGTTTCGCGATGTGACCCTTCGCGTGTCAGCTCACGCGCTTCCAGGTCTGGCCGCCGCAGAACATGCCGCCGAAGGCGCAGCCCTGCACGCGCATCGTGTTCGGACCTTTCATCGAGATAGTGGAGTCGTAGTTGCGGCCGGAGTTGGGATCGCGAATGCGGCCGCTCCACTTCGATCCCTCGGGCTTCATGTTGATCAGGATGCGCTCATTGGTCTTCTCGGCATAGCCGCAGAGATTGGCGCCGCACTGCTCGACCCGGACGTTGCCCTTGCTCTCTTCGGTCGCCCAGAGGCCGATCGGCGAATTCGCTGCAGCGACGGGCGCTGCGGCCACCGGAGCCGGCGCGGCAGCCGCCGCGACGGGAGCGGGGGCGGCGACAGGGGCAGGCGCAGCAACCGGAGCAGGCTGCGAGCTGTCGAAGCCGACAGAAGGAGCGGCGGCAACGGTCGCCGGGGCCGCCGGTGCGGTCGCGGCCGGCGCTGCCGGAGCAGTCGCTTGCGGCACGGGCTGCTGCTGCACGGGAGCCGGCGTGGGCTGCGCCGTCGTGGGCGCCGGAGCCGGCGTGGTGTCGTCGTCATCGTCCTTGGAGCCGCCAAGGCCCTTGAGGTTGATGTTGTTCAGCTTGATCGGCTTGTCCGACAGGCCCGGCGCGACGATCGTCACGCAATTGAGCGAAGCGCAGTTGCGCGGGGTCTCGATGCGGATGCGCTGGCCCTCGATCTGGAACGAGATCGAATTGCCGGCATGGGCGGCGGCGGTCGAAGCCAGGAAGAGGGCGGTGGCGGCGATGGAGAGCTTGTTCATGACAACCTCCGAAAATAGCGTGGTCCCGATATGGACCGAAGTCGCTGGTGGATGAAGCGTGGTTCGACCCTACGCCGCGGCGGTCGCGCGTTCTGTGACGGGCGTCACAACGAGCGAACGCCGCCTGGGTGATGCAGCGCACATTCAGCCGCGCCTTTCGCTGCGTAAAGTCGTCGCGACCTGAGGGAAACGCAGATGCGGCGGCTTGCAACCTGGATTGGCACATCGATCGCGCTGCTGGCGATTGCGCCGACGGCGCAGGCGGGCTCCTACACGTTCTCGATCGGCGGCAACCGGTTCCATGTCGAGGCGCCGCGCAATTGCCGATCCGCCTCCTGCATCACGGTGGCCTCCAAGCGCAGCAGGCCGACGGACGATGTCGGCACGGCACGAGCCGCGCAGCCGGCGCCCGCACCGATGGTCCAGGCGCTGCAGCCGGCTTGTCCTGCGGCGGCGGTCAAGCCGCCACAAGCGACTGTGGTGCCGCCACCAGCGCCTCCCGCCCTTGCGGCGGCGACGTCGCAGCCCGTTGCACCGCCGCCGGCGTCAAGCTCGGAGATGTCGAGAATGGAGACGCCGTCGCGGGTTGATCTGGAGCGCACCGATCAGCCGAAGACCGCCGCGCTCGAGCCGCCTCGCATCGAGCCGCCGGTCATCGTCCCGAGCGCCGAGATCAATCAGACCGCAGCGGTGGCGCAGATCAGCGCTGAAGAGGGCCACGCGCTGCTCGGCGAATGGGAGAGCCTAGGTGCCAAGGGCACGGTCCGCATCGAGCGCTGTGGGCCGGCACTGTGCGGTTACGCGCTCAGTGAAGCGGCGAGCCGCGGCGAGAGCGTGCTCGTCAACATGAAGCCGAAGAAGCGCGATGTCTGGACCGGCAGCATCTACAGCCGCTCCAGCGGCAACACCTATTACGCGAGGATGACGCTGAAGAGCTCCGGCAAGCTGCACGTCGAAGCCTGCGCGCTCGGCCGCTTCTGGTGCTCCGGCAACGACTGGACGCGGGTCGAGGCGCCGCGCGAGGAGATCACCGCCTCGTCGCAGCCATCGCGCACACGGTCGTAGTGTTTCTTACCCTCCAGGAGAGGGTAAGAGGCGGCCGCCTCTAAATCATCCCGAGCACGATGGCGCCGACGAAGGCCATGGCGAGATAGGCGGTGATAACGCTCAGTCTGCCGGCGAACGTCATGAGGTCGCTCCCTCCGTACGCACTGCTTGGCGCGCAGCCCTTATGGTTAACAGAAAGTCTCTTTTCGAAAAAGTCAGGCTGGCTGTCGCTCGTCATCGGCCGCAACCGGTGCCGTCGCGCCCGGTATGGTTAAAGAACACTGAAATCAACACGTTGAAGAGTCTTTAAGTAAATTCACCGAACGTGCGTTCATGACGCGCGGAGTTCGTTTGTATCTCGTCGGCTCCATCGTCCTTGTTTCGCTAGCGGGTTGCGGTCGCGGCTTCTTCCAGGCCGAACGCGAACCGTGGCGGGCCGAGGCGGAAGCCGCATGCCTGAAATCGGGCGCAGTCAAGGAAAGTGCGGACATCGTCCGCATCGAGCCGATCTCCGGGCCTGGCAGCTGCGGCGCCGAGTTTCCGCTCAAGGTCGCCGCCATCGGCGAAGCCTCCGGCACCTATGGCTTTGCGGACGAGGCGCTTCGCCCGCCCGGCAGCATCGGCAACCAGCCGCGTTGGCCCGTGCAGCCGCAGTCGAACTATCCGCAGAGCCGGGGATATCCGGCATCGTCCTATCCGCAGCGCTCGAACTATCCCGAGAGCGCGGTGCGCCAGCCCGCGGGCTACGGCACCTCGACGGGACCGATGTCGCTCAACGCACCCGGCGTGGCCGCGCAGGAGGACGAGATCGATCTGCCGGCGGAGGGCACCGATGCCGAGGGTGCGGCGCGCTACATGAACGCACCGAGCTATCCGGCTCGTCCGGCGCCTTACTCGCAGGCCCCGGCGCAGCAGCCGCTGCCGCGTCTTGGTCCGGCGCAGGGCAATCCCGTCACGACCATCGGTCCGGTCGCGATCAAGCCGACAGCGACGCTCGCCTGTCCGATCGTGTCCGAGCTCGACCGCTGGCTCGCCGACACGGTGCAGCCTTCGGCGATGCGCTGGTTCGGCGTGCGCGTCGCCGAGATCAAGCAGATCTCCGCCTATTCCTGCCGCGGCATGAACGGCAATCCGCACTCCCGCATCTCCGAGCACGCCTTCGGCAATGCGCTCGACATTTCGGCCTTCGTGCTCGCCGATGGCCGCCGCGTCACGATCAAGGACGGCTGGCGCGGCATGCCGGAAGAGCAGGGGTTCCTGCGCGACGTGCAGGCGGGTGCGTGCGCACATTTCACCACCGTGCTGGCGCCGGGCTCCAACGTCTTTCACTACGATCACATCCATGTCGATCTGATGCGCCGCGCCAGCCGCCGCCTGATCTGCCAGCCCGCCGCGGTGTCCGGCGAAGAGATCGCATCCCGCGCGCAATCGCGCAGGCCCTATGCGAGCGCGCGTGAGCCGGCGGTGACCGGTTCGCTCGGTGCTCGCAAGAGCAAGCGGGAAGACGACGACTATATCGACGAATAGCCGGATTTGCCGGTGGCCCGGATAGAGCGAAGCGCAATCTGGGAATAGCGTCTCCTCCTTCCGCTTCGCTCGATGCGGGCTACAATCGCGTCAATCGAATGTCTGTCGTCCGCTATCTCACCCACCCGCAGGTGCAAATCGATCCCGACGTGCCGGTGCCGCAATGGGGCCTGAGCGCGGTCGGCCGCGCGCGCACCGAGGCTTTGGCAAATGCAGGCTGGCTCGCAAGCACGACGCAGATCGTCTCCAGCGCCGAGCGGAAGGCTATCGAGACCGCCGAGATCATTGCCGCTCGTCTCGGACTCATGATCGAGATCCGCGAGGCCATGCACGAGAACGACCGTTCGGCGACCGGCTTCCTGAAGCCGGCCGAGTTCGAGGCTGTCGCCGACCAGTTCTTCGCCGCGCCTCATCTCAGCGTGCGCGGCTGGGAGCGCGCTGTGGATGCGCAGGCGCGGATCGTGCGCGAGGCCGAGGCGGTGCTGGCGCGACATCGTCCCGGCGATGTCCTGTTCGTCGGCCACGGCGCGGTCGGCACGCTGCTGTTCTGCCACATTGAGGGCCATCCCATCGCCCGCATCCACGATCAGCCCGCCGGCGGCGGCAACTGCTTTGCGTTCGCGCGGGAGGGGCGGCGCGTCCTCCACGGGTGGCGCGCAATGGAAGACATCGGAACTTGAGCTCAGCAGAGCCGGAGTTCACCCCGCGGCCGGCTTCCGCGGCCCGGTTGCCAAACCCATGCAGCGCTGCACCTCACCCGGGACGTTGTAGGTGCGCATGATGTGGCGGCTGTCGCGCAAGCCGGACGCCTCGCGTTGCACCACGAACATCCAAAGCGCCTGGCCGGCTTCCAGCACCAGCTTGCGCCTGGCCGGTTGCATCGCTTCCGGCATTTCGGTCGATGCGTGAGCGGCGTCGAACTCGCGCAAGCGCGACAGGCTCTGTTCGAGGGCGCGACCCATCCGTCCAAGCGCCGAGGCCTGTTCCTGGACGATCTCGTAGTGGAGGATGTCGAGCGGCGGGCGAAGATCACGAGACATGGCCGCAATATAGTGCCGCCACGCCCGCAGGCGCAACGCGCTGCTACGTCGCCTTGTACGCCGCCAGGAACATCCGCGTTGCGCTGTCGACGACCTCGGCCATGCGCTGTTCCGACGGTGCGGGCTCCGCCTGGAACACGAAGGGCAGGAAGAGCGACGCCTTGCACAATTCCATGAACTGCGAGGCGGCAAGATCGCAATCGTCGATCTTGAGATCACCCGATGCGACGCGGGCCTTGAGATAAGCGGAGAGGCGGTTGATGCTCTTGTCCAGCACGCGCGCGTAGTAACGGCGGCCGACATCCGGCATGCGCTCGGCAATCGCCATCACGGTGCGGATCGCCGATCCGCCACCGGGGCGGCAGACCAGGTGAAGATAAGCGAGGCCGAACTCCTGCAGCGTGGTCTCGGCCTCGCGGTCGGGATCGAAACTGAACACGACCTGGCCATGCTGGAGCGCCTCCTGTTCGACGATGGCTTCGAACAGCGCGCATTTGTCGGCGAAGTAGACGTAGAGCGTGCCCTTGGAGACCTGTGCGGCGCGGGCGATCTCGCCCATGCTGGCGCCGTCGAAGCCGAGATCCATGAACACCTTGCGGGCACCGTCCAGAATCTGGCGGCGCTTGGAATTGTCCTCGTCCGGGACGCTGTGCAATTGTTCGCCGGCAGTTACAACCATTGGTTTAGGGTCTCGGAAGCTTTTTGTTTCGAAGCAGGGCCATGAAACGCCAACGAAGGATTCGCAGCAGTAAGGTCCGCAGGAAAACTTTATATTGACCGAACCGTTCGGTCAATGATAATTGAGGTTCAGCGAGGAAACCGCGCGCCACAGCGGCCGCCCTCGATTGTGTTTTTGGGGAGGACTTGATGGCCGCATCGAGAGACCAGACGGCTCGCGTCCTTCGCCAGGAAGCGGTGAAGGACCAAGCGGGCGGCGATGCTGGCTCCGATGCATCCGCACTCCCTGCCGAGCAGCCGCGCGTTCATGTCGCCGAGGAGGCGAAGCGTCCGACCCGCGAGGCGTCCGAGACCCCGGTCGCCGACAAGCCGCCGGCACCCGCGGTGGAGGCGCCCGCCGCCGCCGCGCCCAAATCCGGCAAGCGCAAATTCGTCCTGACCGGCGTCGGCCTCGCGCTGGCGCTCGCCGTTGCGGGCTATGCCGGCTACTACACGCTGGTCGGCCGCTTTTACATCTCGACCGACGATGCTTATGTCCGCGCCAACAACACCATGCTCGGCGCGCGCGTTGCCGGCCATATCGCCGCGATCCTTCCCGCCGACAACACGCCGGTCCAGGCCGGCGACATCATCTTCCGCATCGACGACGGCGATTACAGGATCGCACTCGAAGCCGCCGCGACCAAGATCGCGACCCAGCAGGCTACCATCGATCGCATCGGCCGCCAGGTCGCCGCACTCGACAGCCAGGTCGCCCAGGCCAAGGCGCAGCTCGTCTCCGCGGAAGCTGGCCTCAAGCGCGCCGACCTCGATTACGAGCGCCAGCAGGCGCTGAGCAGCAAGGGCTTTGCCTCGCGCGCCACCTTCGAAAGCTCGGAAGCCGGACGCGACCAGGGCGCCGCCGCGGTCAAGGCTGCAAAGGCCGCTTACGAGGTCGCCGTCAGCAATGTCGACGTCGCCAGGGCGCAGCAGGCCGAAGCGCAGGCCCAGCTTGCCGAGCTCAAGACCACGCAGGCCAAGGCCGAGCGCGACCTCGGCTTCACCGCGGTGCGCGCGCCGGTCAACGGCACGTTCTCGAACCGCCTGGTCAACACCGGCGACTTCGTCGCGGTCGGCCAGCGCCTCGGCAACATCGTGCCGCTGGACGAGGTCTATATCGACGCGAATTTCAAGGAGACGCAGCTGAAGCGCATCCGTCCCGGCCAGCCGGTGACGATCAAGGTCGATGCCTATGGCATGCGCAAGTTCTCCGGCGTGGTCGACAGCATCGCGGCGGGCGCGGGCTCGGTGTTCACGCTGCTGCCGCCCGACAACGCCACCGGCAATTTCACCAAGATCGTGCAGCGCGTGCCGGTGCGCATCCGCGTGCCCAAATCGGTGGCGAAGCAGAACCTGCTCCGCGCCGGCATGTCGGTCTACGCCACCGTCGACACCAACAAGGGCGCCGCCGACGCCGACAGCGAGGTCGACCTCGACCATCCCGCTGCGGTCCATCCGCAGTAGCCGGAAGCCGAGCGCGCGAGGTCAGGCCATGGCCACCGCCACCACCGCTTCACCTGCCATGATGGCGGATCCCGCTTCGGAGCGCATTGCGCCGAAGCGGCTGTTTGCGTTCATCATCATGGTGTTCGGGATGTTCATGTCGATCCTGGACATCCAGATCGTCTCGGCCTCCTTGAGCGAAATCCAGGCCGGGCTGTCGGCGAGCTCGAGCGAGGTGTCCTGGGTTCAGACCGCCTATCTGATCGCCGAGGTGATCGCGATCCCGCTGTCGGGCTTCCTGTCGCGCGCCTTCGGCACGCGGCTGTTGTTCGCGATCTCGGCGGCGGGCTTCACCGCCGCAAGCCTGCTCTGCGGCTTCGCCACGACGATCGAGGAGATGATCCTCTGGCGTGCGCTGCAGGGCTTTCTCGGCGCCGGCATGATCCCGACCGTGTTCGCTTCGGCCTACACTGTCTTCCCACGCACGAAATTCCACATCGTCGGACCCATCATCGGCCTCGTCGCGACGCTGGCCCCGACCATCGGGCCGACGGTCGGCGGTTACATCACCGACCTGATGTCGTGGAACTGGCTGTTCTTCATCAACGTCGTGCCCGGCATCGGCATCACATTGGGCGTGCTGGCGCTGGTCGATTTCGACGAGCCGCATTTCGAGCTGCTCGAGCGCTTCGACTGGTGGGGCCTATTGTTCATGGCGAGCTTCCTCGGCACGCTGGAATACGTGCTGGAGGAAGGCCCGCAATATCAATGGATGCAGGACACGTCTGTCGCGATCTGCGCCTGGATCTGCGCGATCTCGGCCATCGCCTTCTTCTGGCGCGTGTTCACGGCGGCCGAGCCGATCGTCAATCTGCGCACCTTCTCCGACCGCAATTTCGCCGTCGGATGCACGCTGCAATTCTGCATCGGGATCGGCCTCTACGGCCTGACCTACATCTATCCGCGCTATCTCGCCGAAGTGCGCGGCTACAGCGCGCTGATGATCGGCGACACCATGTTCGTCTCCGGCATCACCATGTTCCTGGTCGCGCCGCTGGTCGGCCGGCTGATGGCGAAGGTCGATATGCGCTACATGATCGCGTTCGGCCTCATCGTATTCGCGATCGGCTCCTACCAGATGACCTTTATCACGCGCGAATACGATTTCTACGAGCTGCTGGTGCCGCAGATCCTGCGCGGCATCGGCATGATGTTCGCGATGGTGCCGACCAACAATGTCGCGCTCGGCACGCTGGCGCCCGAGAAGGTGAAGAACGCGAGCGGCGTTTTCAACCTGATGCGCAATCTCGGCGGCGCGCTCGGCCTCGCCGTCATCAACACCGTGCTCAATGACCGCACTGACCTGCACATCGTCCGTCTGCAGGAGCGCGTGACCTGGGGCAACGCCACCGCGACCGAAACCCTGAGCATGTTCGTGCAGAAATTCCAGGGGCTTGGCGATGCCACCTTGATGGCCATGAAGCAGCTTTCCCAGCTCGTGCATCGCCAGGCCGTGGTGATGAGCTTTGGCGATGCCTTTTTCATCCTGGCGCTGTTCTATCTCGCGCTCAGCTTTCTGGTGGTGCTGCTGAAGAGGCCGCCGTCGCCGTTCGGCGCCGGCGGCGACGCGCACTAATTTGCAACACTCGTGCGTGATCTCGCGCGGGCCCCGTTGCAATTCACGAACGACACATCTATAAAGCGCACCTCATTCATACGAACCGGGGAGAGATTTGCATGATTTCGTCGCAATCGCAGATCGTACGCCCGCGCTCGATGATGACCTCGATCACGTTCTGGCTCGGTATGTACGCGGCCTGTTAGAGGCCTCTTCCGCCAGTTTCGATTGGGCCAAGGTTTTGGCCGAGCGCCCCGATCGCTTCGTTTCCCAAGTGAAGATCAGTCTTACGTGACGCCGTTGCGGCCTTCGGCCGACTTGCGTCCATCGATGGAGCCGGCCCGCGCGAAGCGGCCGGATGATGCCATGACCGCTCTATCCAAGAAGCCTGCCGCGATTCGCGTCGTGCTGCCCTTCGTGTTCAAGCACTGGCTGAAGCAGCCGGGGCGCGGCCTCGTCGTGGCCGGCGGCCTATTAGGCGCAACCGCCGCCGATTTGTTCATGCCGGTCTTCTCCGGACACCTGATCGACGCGCTGACCCGCGGCCCGTCCGATGCCGATGCGCGGCACGCGGCGCTGGTCGCGTTCGGCGCCATCGTGGCGCTGGGTGCGGCCTCGATGGTGCTGCGGCTCGCGGGACTGCAGGCGATCGTGCCGTTCACGCTGCAGATCATGTCCGAGGTCGCGCAGGAGACCTTCACGCGCGTGCAGCGCTTCTCCACCGACTGGCACGCAAACTCCTTCGCCGGCTCCACGGTCCGCAAGATCACCCGCGGCATGTGGGCGCTCGACCTGCTCAACGACACGCTGCTGCTGGCGTTGCTGCCCTCGTTCGTCGTTCTGATCGGCTCGATGATCCTGCTCGGCCTGCACTGGACCTCGCTCGGCGCGGTGATCGCGCTCGGCGCGCTGGCCTATGTCACGATGACGGTGCTGTTCTCGACCCGCTACATCGCGCCGGCCGCGCGCGTCTCCAATGCCTGGGACACCAAGGTGGGCGGCACGCTGGCGGATGCGTTGACCTGCAACGCCGTGGTGAAATCCTTCGGTGCAGAGCTGCGCGAGGATGCGCGGCTCGCGCGCGTCATCAAGCGATGGGGCGTGCGGGTGCGGCGAACCTGGTTTCGCTACAACTACACCGCCATGGCGCAGCTCACGCTGCTGCTGGCCTTGCGCGCGTCGGTGATCGGCGGCTCCGTGTTGCTATGGGTCTCCGGCTACGCCTCGCCCGGGGACGTCACCTATGTGCTGACGAGCTACTACGTGATCCACGCCTATTTGCGCGACGTCGGCATGCACATCAACAATCTCCAGCGCTCGGTCAACGACATGGAGGAGCTGGTGGCGATCCACGACGAGCCGATCGGCATCGCCGATGCGGCCGACGCGCAGCCGATCGCGATCGAAGGCGGCGAGATCGTGTTCGACGACGTCACGTTCCATTATGGCGGCCATCGCGCGCCGCTCTATGACGGGCTGTCGCTGACGATCCGCGCCGGCGAACGGGTCGGCCTCGTCGGACGCTCCGGCTCCGGCAAGACCACCTTCGTCAAGCTGGTGCAGCGGCTCTACGACGTCAGCGGCGGCCGGGTGCTGATCGACGGGCAGGATATCGCGCTGGCCACGCAGCAATCGCTGCGCAGCCAGATCGCGATCGTGCAGCAGGATCCGATCCTGTTTCACCGCACGCTCGCCGAGAACATCGCCTATGGCCGGCCCGGCGCCAGCTTGGAAGCGATCGAGCAGGCGGCGCGGCTTGCCAATGCGCACGACTTCATCCTGCGCCTGCCGAAGGGCTACGGCACCCTGGTCGGCGAGCGCGGCGTGAAATTGTCGGGCGGCGAGCGGCAGCGCGTGGCGCTGGCGCGCGCCTTCCTGGCGGATGCGCCGGTGCTGATCCTGGACGAGGCGACCTCGAGCCTCGATTCGGAATCGGAGGCGCTGATCCAGGAGGCGATGGAGCGGCTGATGCAGGGCCGCACCTCGATCGTGATCGCGCACCGGCTGTCGACGGTGAAGAGCCTCGATCGCATCCTGGTGTTCGATCGCGGCGAGCTCGTCGAGCAGGGCACGCACGCCGTGCTCGCGCGCAAGCCGGACGGCATCTATCGCAGCCTGTTCGAGCGCCAGGTGGTGGAGCTCGGACGGATCGCAGCAGCGGAATGACGCGTGCGGCGGCGGGACGAAGTCCCGTCGTCGCCTTGTCGAGGGATGGAATGGGATGAAAGACCTGACGCGCGGCTCCATCGCTAGCCACATCCTGAGCATGGCGCCTCCGATCATGGCCGGCATGATCTCGATCATGATCTGCCAGCTGGTCGACCTCTACTTTGTGTCGGGGCTTGGTGATGCCGCAGTGGCAGGCGTGGCCGCGGCGGGCAATGCCGGCTTTCTCGTCAGCGGCCTGATACAGGTGCTCGGCGTCGGGACGGTGGCGCTGATTGCGCATGCGGTGGGACGCAAGGACCGGCGGGACGCCAACCTGATCTTCAATCAGGCGGTCGCGCTGTCGGTGCTCTTCGGCCTGCTGACCCTGATCACGGGAGCGGTGCTGTCGCGTCCTTACATGCGTTCGATTGCCGCCGACCAGGCCACGATCGAGGCGGGGATAACTTATCTGTTGTGGTTCACGCCGGCGCTCGCGCTGGAATTTGTCATGCAAGTCATTGCCTCCGCGCTAAGCGCGACCGGCATCGTGCGCCCCGCCATGTTGGTGCGGGTCCTTGCTGTCATCATCAACATTGCACTGGCGCCGGTACTGATCTCGGGCTGGGCCACCGATTATCCCCTCGGCGTCGCCGGCGCCGGACTGGCGAGCACGATCGCGGTGGGCGCCGGCGTCCTGATGCTGCTGGCGTATTTTCGCAAGGTCGAGCGCTACGTTGCATTCAATCCGGCGCAGTGGCGCCCGCAGCCGCGCCACTTCAAGCGCATCCTCAATGTCGGTCTGCCGGCCGGGGGCGAGTTCGCAATGATGTTCATCTTTATGGCGGTAGTCTACTACGTGCTGCGAGACTTCGGCGCGGCGGCGCAGGCCGGCTTCGGTATCGGCCAGCGCGTCCTCGCCCTCATCCAGATGCCGGCGCTCGCGGTTGCACTGGCGGCCGGGCCGATCGCCGGCCAGAATTTCGGCGCTGGCAACGCCGCGCGCGTGCGAGAGACTTTCGTCAAATCGGCGCTGATCGCCACGGTCGTGGCGGTCGGCTTCATGATCATCGCGCAAACGAAGCCGGGACTGCTGCTGGCCGGATTCTCCAACGACCGGGAGACGATGGAGATCGCCTTTCTGTTCCTCCGGATCATCTCGCTCAACATGGTGGCGCAGGGTCTCATCTTTACCTGCTCCAGCATGTTCCAGGGCCTTGGCAATACCAGGCCTGTGCTGCTGAGCTCGGTGACGCGCGTGTTCACCTATTCGCTGCCGGTGCTCTGGCTGTCGACGCGGCCCGGATTCCGCATCGAGCACGTCTGGTATCTTTCGATCGCGGCGACGACGCTGCAGGCCGGCTTGAGCCTGTGGCTGCTGCGTCGCGAGTTCGGCAAGCGCTTCGCGCCGCGGGACCAGTTCGCGCCGCCCTAATGCGCGCCAAGGCTATTCCAGACGAGCGTGAGGCCCGACAGAAACAAGAGGCCGAGCACGACATCGCCGAAATGCTTGTCGTTCAGCGCGTGATAGACGCGCGCGCCCGCCCATGCGCCGATCAGCGTGCCTGGAAACGCGACGGCGGCGAGCCAGACCACCTTGAAGGCGACGAGGCCTGACGCGGTCTGC
Organism: Bradyrhizobium sp. USDA3516; assembly: GCF_057651995.1. NCBI lineage: Bacteria > Pseudomonadati > Pseudomonadota > Alphaproteobacteria > Hyphomicrobiales > Nitrobacteraceae > Bradyrhizobium > Bradyrhizobium sp. USDA3516. Next base: position 271,817 of record NZ_JBYGYN010000011.1, read on the forward strand.
AACACCAGCGCGGTGGCGAGCACCGTGAAGTTGAAGAGCTGGAAGATGCCGCGCCGCTCGTGCTTGCTCCAGCCGCGGATGTTGGCCCACAGGATCGGCAGCGGGCCGGACAGTCCGGCAAGGCCGCCCAGAATGCCGCCGGCAAAACCGACCGCGCCGTCGGCGATCCGGCCGCCGAACGTGAAGGCGAGCGGCCGCTTGTTCAGATAGAGCGCCGCGGAGAAAACCAGGATCAGCACGCCGACGCTCAGCCGGAACACCTCCGGGTCCGCGGAGGCGACCATCATGGTCCCGAGCGGCACGCCAATCAGTCCACCGATCAGGAACGGCCACACCAGCGAGAGATCGAAATTCTTCCACATCCGCGGCAGCGTCGAGGTCTGCGCGATGACCGAGCAGATCAGCACCAGGGGCACCGCGAGCGAGGGCGGCAGCACGTAGAGCCAGATACCGAGCGCCATCAGCGCCGTGCCGAAGCCGGCCAGTCCCGAGACGAAGCCGCCGGCGAGCGCGCCGAGCAGCAGCAGGACGTAGGTGAGCGTTTCCAACGGATTGTCTTTCGAAAGGGGCGACCCCGAACGGTTGATCGCACCGCTCGCATAACATGCCTGCCGGCATCGAGGTCAATCCATGCCGTACGCAAGCGTGATCTGCGGATGCTCCATCGCCGTCATCGTCTAGGACTAGACGATCTGCCTGGTGTCGGCAGGCTTCTGCAGCGCGCCGACCAGGATGCGCAGTGCCTCCGTCAATTCCGATCTGTTTCGGGCCGCGCCGAGCGAGACGCGTGCGGCATGCGGCGGTGCGACGTCGACGGTGAAGGCATCGCCGGCGACGACGGCAAGCCCGTTCCGCAGGAGATGTGCCGTGACGTCGGGGCGTCCTTCCGGCAGCCGCAACCAGAGATGATGCGCCGCGGGCCTGGCGAGGAACTGAAAGCCTTTCAGCGCGCGTTGCGCGAGCTGCTGGCGCCCGACCGCTTCGTTGCGGATGGCGCTGATGATGCGATCGGCAACGCCGTTTTCGATCCAATGCGTCACCAGCGCGACCATCAGGGGCGCCGGCATCTGTACGGTGGCCTGCAGAGAGGTGCGCATGTCGCGCTGCGCGCCGCTGTCCGGGGTCACCAGATAGGCAACGCGCAGCGCCGGAGCGATGCATTTCGACAGCGTGGTCGCAAGATATGTCCGCTCCGGAATCAGGTTCGCGATCGGCGAGGCCGAGCGGTCGAGCAGCCCGTAGGCGTCGTCCTCGATCAGGACGGTACCGGCATCGCGGATGATCTTCGCAATAGTGCCGCGCCGCTCGGCGGAAAGCGTTGCCGTGGTCGGATTGTGCAGCGTCGGAATGAGATAGACGGCTTTCGGCTCGTGCACGCGGCACGCCTTTGCCAGCGCGTCCGGCAGGATGCCGTCCTCATCCATGGGGACGCCGACGAGCTTGACGCCGAGCCGGGCTGCGGCGGCCTTGATGCCGGGGAAGGTGAGGGCTTCGGTCAGCACGGTTTCGCCCGGCCGTGCAAGATGGGCGAGCATGTTGAAGAGGATCGTCTGAGCGCCGGGAAAGATCACCAGCCTGTCGGCCTGCGCATGGGGAACGCGGGCGCGCATCCAGCGCGCCGCGACCTCCCGCTCATGCGCGCTGCCGCCGGGCGGCTGGTAATTGAGATACGCCGTCAGGCCCGATTGCGCGCGCAGGGCTTCCAGCCCCGCGATGATGCGCTCGTCGAGCTGCGCCTCCAGCGGATGCGGCGGCACGTTCATCGACAGATCGATCGCGACCGGGTGCGGCAGGTCGACCGCGCGCCGCGCGCTGGTCTCCGAGACGAACGAGCCTTGTCCGACCCGGGCTTCCATGATGCCGCGGCGCCGCGCCTCGGTATAGGCGCGCGTCACCGTGGTGAGGTCGATGCCGAGTGCCTTTGCCAGCGCGCGCTGCGTCGGCAGTTGCTGACCGCGCACCAGCCTGCCGGCGGCAATGTCGGCCTCCATGGCCTCGACGATCCGCTGATAGCGCGGGCCTGAAAGCTCCGTGATTGTAGGGATCCATTCCATGCAATTTGGGCCCATAACCTTTGAATGTATGGATGCAAGATATTATTGTATGGATCATCGGAAAGGAAGAGGTGTGGTCATGTCTGTCTCCCCGGCGACGGTGTCTCTGGCCAAGGCGATGTGGCGCGGTTTCAGCGGCAAATGTCCGAATTGCGGGGAAGGGCACATGTTCGGCCGCTTCCTGAAAGTGGCGGAGGCTTGCGACCATTGCGGCGAGGAGCTGTTCCACCAGCGCGCCGACGACTTTCCCGCCTATCTCGTGATGGTAGTGGTCGGCCATCTCGTGGTGCCGGCGATCCTCGCGGTCGAGACCGCCTACGCGCCACCGGAATGGCTGCAGCTCGCGGTGTGGCTGCCGGTGACATTGTTCGCCTCGCTCGCGCTGCTGCAACCGACCAAGGGCGCCATTGTCGGCCTGCAATGGCAGCTCGGCATGCACGGGTTCGAGGCGGGCAAGCTGCGGCGCGAGGCCGGCGAGCTTTCGCCGGTGCTGGTGAAGGACACGCGCGCCGCCTGAGGCGGCGTTTACATCGCGCGGCATGCCGCTACACTCCATCGTATCAAGCAAGAACGATGGAAACACCAATGGCCCCGCGCGCGAAGACCTTCCTGCTCTGTCATGGCGCGTGGTCCGGCGGATGGGCCTGGAAGAAGATGCATCCGCTGATGGCGCTGGCCGGCCACCGCCTGGTGGCGCCGACCTACACCGGGCTCGGCGAGCGCGCGCATCTGGCCAATCCGTCGATCGATCTCGACACGCATATCCAGGACATCCTCAACGTCATCGCTTTCGAGGACCTCAGCGACATCGTGCTGCTCGGCCACAGCTATGGCGGCATGGTTGCGACCGGCGTCGCCGACCGCGCGCGAGAGCGCGTGACGCAACTGATCTATCTCGACGCCTTCGTGCCGCTTGACGGCCAGTCGCTGTTCGATCTCAACGTGGGCGGGCGCGAGCCGATGCGCAAGGCGGTCAGCTCCGGCGACGGCTATCGCATCCCGCCGAATCCGCCGCCGCCGGACACGGCGCAGGCCGATCTCGACTGGCTCAATGCGCGCCGCGTCCCGATGCCGATCAAGTGCTTCGAGACGCGCCTGAGGCTCGAACACGGCGAGCCGGCGATGCCGCGCAGCTACATCTATTGCACGCGCCTTCCGCCCGGCGATGTGTTCGGGCAGTTTGCCAGGCGCACGAAGAGCGAGGAGGGCTGGCGCTATGTCGAGCTCGACGCCAGCCACGCGCCGAATGTGACGGCGCCGGAGGCGTTGATGAAGGTGCTGGACGAGATCGTCGCGTAGCTCGTCATTCCGGGGCTCGCGTAGCGAGAACCCGGAATCCATCAGGCAGCGGAGTCGGTGGATGAATGGATTCCGGGTTCGTGCTGCGCACGCCCCGGAATGACGGCAGCCCGAATTGGTGAGGGGTCCGATGCGGTCAGCATCGAACCCCTCGTCGCTTCCTGGGCAAGACGCGTTTTCTTCACGCGAAACGGAAACCCACTTCGCTCGAAGACGCCTTAGAACATCAGCCGGCCTGTAAGCCGGGTTCTGTAGGGCACCGTCCGCTTGCGCGAACGATACGTGACGGCCATTCCTCTGGGACCATGTTTGCACATGGCCTCGAGCAACCTACCCGGACGGCGGGCCTGACATCGCCCCGCGGCGTTATCGCTTTCGCGATCAGCCCGCATTTGCCGTCCCTATTCGGTTTTGCTCCCGGTGGGGTTTGCCCTGCCGGCTCCGTTGCCGGACCCGCGGTGCGCTCTTACCGCACCTTTTCACCCTTACTCCCTCCGAGGAGGAAGCGGTTCGTTCTCTGTGGCACTTTCCCTGGGGTCACCCCCGCCGGACGTTATCCGGCACCGCATGTCAAGGGAGCCCGGACTTTCCTCCCCGGCGGCCTTTCGGCACCTGCCGGAGCGGCCGTCCGGCCGACTGACTGATAACGCATGGGGCATTTGTGACGGTTTCGTCAAGCCGATATCGCCGCGCACGGCCCGCCCGAAATAATTTATCCTGAAGATGTCGTTTGGCGCGCCGCCCGTTCGACTGGCTGTCGGTGATCCCCCGAACAACAGGAGTGAAGCAATGCAATACCTGCTGATGATCTACCAGAACGAGGCCGAGTACGCGAAGATCGATGAGGCGACCAGCCAGAAGATCCTGGGCGAGTATCAGACCTTCACCCAAGACATCATCAAGAGCGGTAATTTCAAGGCCGGCGACCGCCTGCAGCCGACCACGACCGCAACGACCGTGCGCGTGCGCGAGGGCAAGACGCTGACGACGGATGGTCCGTTCGCGGAGACGCGCGAGCAGCTCGGCGGCTATTACCTGATCGAAGCCAAGGATCTCAACGCCGCCATCGAGATCGCGGCGCGGATTCCGAGCGCACGCATCGGCTCGATCGAGGTGCGGCCGATCTGGGTCTACGAGAAGTGAGCACTGTCGTTCCGGGGCGGCCCGAAGGGCCGAACCCGGAACCTCGAGATTCCGGGTTCGTGCTTCGCACGCCCCGGAATGACATGCAAAGCATCACTCAATGACCCCTGGCGAGATCGACAAAATCTTCCGCGACGAGGCGGGGCGGGCGCTGGCCACGCTGATCCGTCTCGTCGGCGATTTCGATCTCGCCGAGGACGCGCTGCAGGATGCGTTCGCGGTTGCGCTGGAACGCTGGGCGTGTGAGGTCCCCGACAATCCGCGCGCCTGGCTCGTCAACGTCGCCAAGCACAAGGCGATCGATCGCATCCGCCGTCAGGCTGCGTTTCGTGGCAAGCAGCAGGCGCTGGTGCATGAGCTCGAGCTCAACGCGCTTGGCCCTGATGAGCCGACCGCAACGCTCGACGACGACATGCTGCGGCTGATCTTCACTTGCTGCCATCCCGCGTTCGCGCCCGAGGTTCAGGTCGCATTGACGCTGCGCACCGTCTGCGGACTGTCGACGGCGCAGGTGGCGCGCGCCTTCCTCGTCGGCGAGGAGGCGATGGCGCAGCGGCTCGTCCGCGCCAAGCAGAAGATCAGGCTTGCCGGCATCCCCTATGAGGTGCCGGAGCGCGAGATGCTGGCGCCGCGGCTCGACGGCGTGCTCGCCGTGATCTATCTCGTCTTCACCGAAGGCTATGTCGCGACCGAGGGCGCGGACCTGATGCGGCCTGATCTGGCGAGCGAGGCGATCCGGCTTGGCCGCCTGCTGAACCGGTTGATGGCCGATCGTGCCGGCATCAAGGGTCTGCTGGCCCTGATGCTGCTGCACGACGCGCGCCGCGCCGGGCGACAGACGCCGGCCGGCGACATCGTCCTGCTCGAAGAGCAGGACCGCTCGCTGTGGGACCGCGCGCAGATCGAGGAGGGCCTTCGTCTGGTGGAGCACGCGCTGCGCGTGCCGGGCCGGCCGCAGCCCTATGCGGTGCAGGCCGCGATCGCCGCGCTGCATGCCCGTGCGCCGAGCTTCGAGACGACCGACTGGCCGCAGATTGCAGGGCTGTACGAGGTGCTGCTGCGCATCAATCCGTCGCCCGTGATCGAGCTCAACCACGCTGCCGCGCTGTCGATGGTCGATGGCCCGGCACGCGCGCTCGATCTGGTCGAGGCGATCGCCGCACGCGGCGGGCTTCGCGGCTATGAGCTGCTGCCGGCCGCGCGCGCGGATCTGTTGCGGCGGCTCGGCAGGATGGAGGAGGCGCGCGAGGCCTATCGCGCGGCGACGGCGGCGACCCAGCTGGAGCCGTTGCGGCGGCTCTATGCGCGACGGATGAGGGAGATGGAGTAGGGGGTCTCGTGCCCCGGACGCAGCGCAGCGCCCAGGCGATGCGCTGCAGAGCCGGGGCCCATCCCGTCGCCGCGGACCCGCGTCGTGGACTGGGTCCCGGCTCGCGCTTCGCGCGTCCGGGACACGAGGGCGAATTGCTCCGCTACGCCGTCACTTCGACGCCACCGGCGTTGCTTCCGCCGGCAGGCTCGCCAGCAGCGCCTGCAAGGTCGACAGCGTCGAATGATCGGCGACGCCGTCGAGCCGGGCCGGACGGAAATGGCGCTGGAAGGCGGTGACGACTTCCATCGTCGCAGCGTCGTACTTGCCGTTCAGGGGCACGCCATAGCCGTACCTTGCGAGCGCCTGCTGCATGCTCAGCACCGCGTCGCTGATGGTGCCGAGCATCAGGCTCTCGCCGCGGACGATCGGCGCGGGCGTCACCCAGTGGCCGACGCCGGAATTGGCCAGTGAATGCCACGGAAATTTCTCGCCGGGATCCTTCTTGCGTGCGGGCGCGACGTCGGAGTGGCCGAGCACCCGGTGCGCCGGCACCTTGCGGCGGAGCATGATGCCGCGGCACAGCGCGATCACGGCCGCGACCTGGCGCAGCGGAAACTCAGGATAGCCCCAGTCATGGCCGCGATTGATGATCTCGATGCCGATCGAGCAGGAGTTGATGTCGTCCTCGCCGGCCCAGGAGGAGACGCCGGCGTGCCAGGCACGCTTCGATTCAGGCACGCATTGCACGATGCGGCCGTCCTCCAGCACGACATAATGCGCCGACACCTCGGTGCCGGCGGTGCAGAGGCGCGCCAGCGCGCCCTCGACATCGGGCATGCCGGTGTAGTGCAGCACGATCATGTCCGGCTGCCGTCCCTTGTTGCGCTCGCCGTAGTTCGGCGAGGGGATGATGTCCGAGACGATCGAGGAATCGGGCTCGAACGTCCGCAGGCCCGCCACGGTCTTGGGAACCGGGAGAACGCGGTGACGCTTCGAATCAGATCCAGCTGTGGACGAACCCGAGGGCATGAGCAGCTCAAACGGACGGAGAGTGGGGCAAGCCCTTCTCTTTACTATTCCTTTACCCTCCATCGCGCGCAATCGCGCGACGCGGTTAACGGATTCATTTTGGTGATGTGTGTGGATGACGCATCACCCCGTCGTCACCTTTTCCACTTGTCACGAACCGAGCAACGCTTTCTTAACGCTAAGGGCCGTTACTGAGGGATGAAGAGCCGACCCGCGTCCGGAGGCGGCCAAAGCGTATTTTGGCTCGAAATCCCATGGCTGCCCGACAAATTCCGCTGGGAACACTGGGTTTGCGGCCCGGGACGGTCGGGCTCGGTAACCATGCTGGACAGGGGCTTGGTCGTGGAACCGCCGCGACGCGCAATGATTCGAGGCGTTATGGGCTTGTTCGGTCTCGAGTCCGCTTGGGTATTTCCGCCGGCGGTCGGCAGGCGCCGCGCATGAACTCGGCTCCGCACATCCCCGTCCTTGGCCGTGAGGCCATCGCGCATCTCGCCCCGCGCGAGGGCGGCGTCTACGTCGATGCCACCTTTGGCGCCGGCGGCTATAGCCGCGCGATCCTGGACGTGCCGGGAACCCGACTGATTGCCATCGATCGCGACCGCACCGCGATTGCCGGCGGTGCCGAGCTGGTCGAAGGCGCCGCGGGCCGGCTGACGCTGGTCGAGGACCGCTTCTCCAATCTCGCCGAGGTCTGCGCCGCGCATGGCGTCAAGGCGATCGACGGCGTCGTGATGGATGTCGGGGTGTCCTCGATGCAGCTCGACCAGGCCGGCCGCGGATTCTCCTTCCGCCTCGACGGTCCGCTCGACATGCGGATGGGGCACACAGGTCCGACCGCGGCCGACATCGTCGCGCGCGCCTCGGAGGGCGATCTCGCCGACATCATCTATCTCTTCGGCGAGGAACGGCATTCGCGCCGCATCGCCCGCGCCATCGTCGCCGACCGGCAGGAAACCCCGTTCACGACCACGCGCGCGCTCGCCGATCTCGTCGGCAGGGTGGTGCGATCGAAGCCGGGCGACATCCACCCGGCGACGCGGACGTTCCAGGCGCTGCGCATCTTCGTCAACGAAGAGCTCGAGGAGCTCCAGACCGCGCTCGTAGCGGCCGAGCGCGTGCTCAAGCCCGGCGGCCGCCTGGTCGTCGTCTCGTTCCATTCGCTGGAAGACCGCATCGTCAAGAATTTCCTCGCCGAGCGCTCCAAGACCGGCGGCGGCTCGCGGCATCTGCCGGAAGTCGCGCAAGTGGCGCCGAGCTTCCAACTGCTGACGCGGCGGCCAGTCGTCGCCGGCGAGGACGAAGTTGCGCACAATCCGCGCGCGCGCTCGGCGAAGCTGCGCGCCGCCGAGCGCAGCTCGGCCCCGGCGCATGAGACCGATGCGGCGTCGTCCTGGCCGAAGCTCATCGACGTGATGAGGGGCGGCTAGCGCATGCGCATCATCCACCTCCTCGTCATCGGTGCGCTGATCTTCGCAGCCGCCCACGTCTACCGGATCAAGATGGACTCCACGGCGCGTACTGAGAAGGTGCTGCGGCTGCGTGCGGAGATCCGCGAGCAGCGCGATGCGATCGCGGGGCTGCGGGCGGAATGGGCCAAGCTCGATGCGCCGCATCGGCTGCAAGGTCTGTCCGACCGGCATCTGCACCTCAAGCCGGTCAACGGCACGCAATATGATTTGCTGAAGAACCTGCCGGAGCGTCCGCCGCGGATGTTCAGGCCGGGCGAGCCCGATCCGATCGGGGCCATGCTCAAGACCATCGAAGCCGCGAGCGACCCTGATACGGTGACGGGCTCCGTGCCTCAGCGCGAGGACAAGCAATGAGCCCGGCAACGCCTGCAAAACCCACCGAGAAGTCGACCGAGCCTTGGCGGCGGCGGCTGATCCGAAGCCTGCTCTACGGGCGCAACGTCGATCGCGCCGCGAAGGCGCGCGCGCGCGTCGGCCTCGCCATGCTCGCGTTCGCTTCGGTCTACGCCCTGATCGGCGGACGGCTCGTGATGTTCGCGATCGGCGCCGACGCCCACAGCGCGCGCCGCGCCGCGGCGCAGGAGGTGGTTGCGACCGCGCGGCCCGACATCGTCGATCGCAACGGCGCCATCCTTGCGACCGACGTCAAGGCGGCGAGCCTGTTCGGCGAGCCGCGCCGCATCATCGACAAGGACGAGGCGATCGAGCTCCTCACCGCGACCATTCCCGACCTCGACGAGGCCGAGGTGCGCGAGCGTCTGAGGACGCGCAAGGGCTTCGTCTGGCTCAAGCGCGAGGTCACGCCGGCGCAGCAGCAGGCCGTCCACAAGCTCGGCATTCCCGGCATCGGCTTCCTGCGCGAGAACAAGCGTGTCTATCCGACCGGCAACGAGGTCGCCCACCTCATCGGTCTCGTCAATATCGACAACCAGGGCATCGCCGGCCTCGAGAAGTGGCTCGACAATCAGGGGCTCGCCGACCTCCACCGCGCCGGCTTCGCCACCGACCGGTTGCAGAAGCCGATCGAGCTCGCGGTCGACCTGCGCGTCGAGCATGCGCTGCGCGACGAGCTGCTCAAGGCCAAGGACAAGTTTCGCGCCAAGGCCGCCTCCGGCCTCGTCTCCAACGTCAAGACCGGCGAGATCGTCGCGATGGTGTCGCTGCCGGATTTCGATCCCAACAATCCGAAGGAAGCGCACGACCCCGACCGCATCAACCGCCTGACCACCGGCGTCTACGAGATGGGCTCGACCTTCAAGGCGTTCACGCTGGCGATGGGGCTCGATTCCGGCAAGATCAATCTGAACTCGATGTGGGACGCGCGCGGCAACCTGCACTACGGCAAGTTCACCATCCACGACAGCCATCCGGTCGGGCGCTTCATCAACACCAAGGAAGTGTTCACCTATTCCTCCAACATCGGCGCGGCGCGGATCGCGCTCGGCCAGGGTGTCGAGGCGCACAAGGCGTTCCTCGCCAAGCTTGGCCAGACGACGCGGCTGCGCACCGAACTGCCGGAGAGCGCGGCGCCGCTGCTGCCGCGGCGCTGGAGCGAATTGAACACGGTGACCGCAGCGTTCGGCCAGGGCCTGTCGGTGGCGCCGCTGCAGGCGGTGATGGGCATCAACGCGCTGGTGAACGGCGGCCATCTGATCCCGCCGACATTCCTGAAGCGCAGCGAATCCGAAGCCATGGCGATGGCCAAGCGCGTCATCAAGCCGGAGACCAGCGACAAGATGCGGTTCCTGATGCGGCTCAATGCCGAGGTCGGTTCGGCGAGAAAGGCGGACGTGAAGGGATATTACGTCGGCGGCAAGACCGGCACGTCCGAGAAGGTCGTCAACGGCCGCTACGCCAAGAAGCGCGTGCTCAACTCTTTCACCGCCATCCTGCCCTGCGACGATCCCAAATATCACGTCCTGATCATGCTGGACGAGCCGCAGGCACTGCCCGAAACGCATGGTTTCATCACCTCGGGCTGGAACACGGCGCCGACCGCCGGCAAGGTGATCGAGCGCATCGCGCCGCTTCTGGGGGTCGAGCCGCGGTTCGACCTGCCGCCTGCGGAGCGCCTTATTCTTGCAGCATCCAGGACAACCCAGTAATCAACCGGGTGGGCCATCGCTGCTGCTGAGTCGGGTTTCTCCCGCAGAATTCGGCTCTCGGCAGGGCATGTCGACTGGAACATTATGAAGCTGCGCGACCTCTTGGGTCAGGACGTCAAGGGCAATGATGCCGCGATCGAGCCCGCTGTTGCGGCGCTCGAGGTGGGCGGCGTTGCGCTCGACAGCCGAATGGTCAAGCCGGGCGATCTGTTCTTCGCGCTCGCAGGCAGCAAGACCGACGGCGCCCGTTTCGTCGATGCTGCGATTGCGGCGGGCGCGGTGGCCGTCGTCGGCGACCATGCACCGGACGCCTGCAAGGTGCCGTTCATCGTTGTCGCCAATCCACGCCGCGCGTTGGCATTGGCCGCGGCCAGATTTTTTCCGGCGCAGCCCGCGACGATCGCCGCGGTGACCGGAACCAGCGGCAAGACCTCGGTCGCCGCGTTCACGCGCCAGATCTGGGAGCGGCTCGGGCACGCCTCCGCCAGCATCGGCACCATCGGTCTCGTCTCGCAAAAGCGCACCGTCTATGGCTCGCTGACCACGCCGGATCCGATCGCGCTGCACCGGCAGCTAGACGAGATCGCGCGCGAGGGCGTCACGCATCTCGCCTTCGAGGCGTCCTCGCACGGGCTCGACCAATATCGTCTGGACGGCGTGCGCATCTCGGCCGGCGGCTTCACCAATCTCTCGCGCGATCACATGGATTACCATCCGACCGTTGCGCATTATCTCGCGGCCAAGCTCCGCCTGTTCCGCGAGCTGGTGCCGCCTGATGGCGCCGCGGTGATCTCGGCCGATCATGATTGCTCGGCGGAGGCGATCGATGCGGCGAGATCGCGCGGCCTGCGCGTCATGGCGGTCGGCCGTAACGGCGATGGTGCAGGCGAGGGCATTCGCCTCACGGAGGCCGTGGTCGAAGGCTTCTCGCAAAAGCTCACGGTCGAACATCGCGGCAGGGCCTACGCGATCCGGCTGCCGCTGGTCGGCGAATTCCAGATCGAGAACGCGCTGGTCTCGGCCGGCCTTGCCATCGGCACCGGCAGCGATGCTGAAAGCGTGTTTGCGAGCCTCGAACGTCTCGAAGGCGCCAAGGGCCGGCTCGAGCGCGTCGGCGAGCGCAACGGCGCGCCGATCTTCGTCGATTATGCGCACAAGCCCGATGCGCTCGCGAAGGCGCTGCAGGCGCTGCGGCCTTATGCGAGGCGCAGGCTGGTGGTCGTGTTCGGCGCCGGCGGCGACCGCGATGCCGGCAAGCGTCCGATCATGGGCGAGATCGCGGCCGAGAATGCCGACGCCGTCATCGTCACCGACGACAATCCGCGCAGCGAGAAGCCGGAAGCGATCCGCGCCGCGATCCTCGCCGCCGCAAAGGGCGCCCGCGAGATCGGCGATCGCGCCGAGGCGATCCGGGCCGCGATCGAGGACTTGCAGGAGGGCGATGCGCTGCTCATCGCCGGCAAGGGCCACGAGACCGGGCAGATCGTCGGCGGCGAGGTCCTGCCTTTCAGTGATCACGAGGCGGTCGCCGCCGCACTGGCATCGAGGGTTGCATGAGCGGGCCAATATGGACGGTTGCCGAGGTCGCGCGCGCGCTGGGCGTCGCCGGATCGTTCCCGGATACGGGAATCGATTTCGTCACCCAGGACAGCCGGCTGGTGAAGCCGGGCAGCCTGTTCGTTGCGCTGAGCGGCACGCCGAGCGGCGGCTTCATCTCGGCTTTCGCCAGCGCGCGCGACGGCTGGGAGTTCGCCGACAAGGCGGAAGCCGCGGGCGCAGTGGCGATGATCGTGCCGCACGAGATCGCAGGGCTCCGCATTCCCCAGATCGTGGTCAAGGACACGCTGATCGACGGCCTGTGGGGCCTCGCGCGCGCTGCACGCGCGCGCTTCAATGGCCCGGTGATCGGGCTCACCGGCAGCGCCGGCAAGACCAGCACCAAGGAATTTCTCGCCGCCTATCCGAACGCCTATGCGAGCCCCTCGAGCTTCAACAATTTCTGGGGCGTGCCGCTGACGCTGTGCAATGCCAGGCGGGATGCCAGCCTCTGGGTCGTCGAGATGGGCATGAACCAGAAGGGCGAGATCGCCCGTCTCAGCGAGCTCACCCAGCCGACCGTTGCGCTCGTCGTCAACGTCCAACCGGTGCATCTGGAAAAGCTCGGCTCGCTCGAGGCCATCCGGCGCGAGAAGGTGTCGATCGCGCTCGGACTGCCCGAGAACGGCGTGCTGGTGTTGCCCGCCGGAATCAAGGCGTCCGAGTGGAAGGGCAAGGTCGTGCGCTTCGGCGGCGAGCATGCCGAGGTGCACGAGGTTGCGCACGCGCCGCACGGCGAGAGCTGGCAGGTCGTGGCCGCGATCGGCAGGAAGGAGATCGCCTTCAGCCTCACGCCGGGCGCGCCGCACCGGGTGCACAATGCGCTGGCCGCGCTCGCCGCCGTTCATGCCGCGCATCTCGACGTCGCGACGCTCGCGGTCAAGCTCGACCGCGTCGGCATCATGACCGGCCGCGGCGTCGAGCAGGCGGTCGGCGATATCACCGTGATCGACGACAGCTTCAACGGCAATCCCGCCAGCGTGGCGGCGGCGCTGCAAAGCCTGCAGGCGCGCAATCTGAGCGGCGGCCGCCGCATCGCGATTCTCGGCGACATGCTCGAGCTCGGGGAGGACGCCCCGAGCTATCACACCGGCCTTGCCAGCCACCTCGACGGCATCGACGGCGTCTATTGCGTCGGGCCGCTGATGCGCCACCTGTTCGACACGCTGCCACCAGGCAAGGGCCTCGGCTGGCACGACGATCCCGCCACGCTGAAGCCGGCCGAGGTCGCAAATCTGCTGAAGGCAGGCGACGTCGTGGTTGTCAAGGGCAGCAAGAAGATGTTCTGGGTCAACAAGTTTGTGCCGGGGCTGGTGGCCGCCTTGCAGGCAAAGGCGTAAACTGCTTGGAAGGCGCCGTTCCCGAATCCTACCGCCTTGCGGCGGAAGCCGTCCGCTTTCCGTAACGCGCGGCCCATGACGAAGACCTGCGAATGCGCATGAGGCACCTGGACGTGCAAAGGCGCCATAGGACCGACTGAATGTTTTACTGGCTGATCGAGCTTTCCAACACATTTCCGGGCTTCGGTGCCGTTCGCACCTTCCTGAACGTCTTCCGCTACATCACCTTCCGCACCGGTGGCGCCATCGTGACCGGCGCGCTGTTCGTGTTCCTGTTCGGCCCCTGGATCATCGATCATTTGCGCATCCGCCAGGGCAAGGGCCAGCCGATCCGCACCGACGGTCCGCAATCGCATCTTTCCAAGAAGGGCACGCCCACCATGGGCGGGCTGATGATCCTGTCCGGGCTGACGGTCGGCACCGTGCTGTGGGCCAATCCGCTCAACCCCTATGTCTGGATCGTGCTGGCAGTGACGCTCGGCTTCGGCTTCGTCGGCTTCTATGACGATTACCTCAAGGTGACCAAGCAGACCACGACCGGGTTCGGCGGCAAGTTGCGCCTGCTGATCGAGGCCGTGATTGCGCTGGTCGCCTGCTATGCGCTGGTGCGGCTCAACCGCGATCCCGCCTCGACCGCGCTGACGATTCCCTTCCTGAAGGATACCGTGCTGCATTTCGGCTGGTTCTTCGTCGTCTTCGGCGCCTTCGTCATCGTCGGCGCCGGCAATGCGGTGAACCTCACCGACGGCCTCGACGGCCTCGCCATCGTGCCGGTGATGATCGCCACCGCGAGCTTTGCGATGATCGCCTATCTCACCGGCAATTTGGTGTTCGCCGACTACCTCCAGATCAAATATGTCGCCGGCACCGGCGAGCTCGCGGTGCTCTGCGGCGCGTTGCTCGGCGCCGGCCTCGGCTTCCTCTGGTTCAACGCGCCGCCGGCCTCGATCTTCATGGGCGACACCGGCTCGCTCGCGCTCGGCGGCATGCTCGGCGCCATCGCGGTCGCGGTGAAGCACGAGATCGTGCTCGCCGTGATCGGCGGATTGTTCGTGCTCGAGGCCGTTTCGGTCATCGTTCAGGTCGTGTCCTTCAAGCTCACGGGCAAGCGCGTGTTCGCGATGGCGCCGATCCACCATCACTTCGAGCAGAAGGGCTGGACCGAGCCGCAGATCGTGATCAGGTTCTGGATCATCTCGGTGATGCTGGCGCTGGCCGGCCTCTCGACGCTGAAACTGCGGTGACCGATCGATGATCCCCGTCACGTCCTTCGCCGGCAAGACCGTCGCGGTGTTCGGCCTCGGCGGCTCGGGGCTCGCCTCCTGCCATGCGCTGAAGGCCGGCGGGGCCGAGGTGATCGCGGCCGACGACAATGCCGAGAACGTCGCCAAGGCCACGCAGGCCGGCTTCATCACTGCGGACTTGCGCAACGTCTCCTGGGCGAATTTCGCAGCCCTCGTGCTCGCGCCCGGTGTGCCGCTCACCCATCCGGTGCCGCACTGGAGCGTCTTGAAGGCGCGCGAGGCTGGCGTCGAGGTGATCGGCGACATCGAGCTGTTCTGCCGCGAGCGGCGGCGCCACGCGCCGGACGCCCCGTTCGTCGCCATCACCGGCACCAACGGCAAGTCGACCACGACGGCGCTGATCGCGCATCTCACGAAAGTCGCCGGCTACGACACCCAGATGGGCGGCAATATCGGCACCGCGATCCTGTCGCTGGAGCCGCCACGCATGGGCCGCGTCCACGTCATCGAGATGTCGTCCTACCAGATCGACCTCACGCCCTCGCTCGATCCCTCCGTCGGCATCCTGCTCAATGTCAGCGAGGACCACATCGACCGCCACGGCACCATCGAGCACTACGCTGCGGTGAAGGAGCGCCTCGTTGCCGGCGTGCAAGGCGGCGGCACCTCGATCGTCGGTGTCGATGACGGCTATTGCCGCGATATCGCCGACCGGCTCGACCGCGCCGGCAAGAACGTGGTGCGCATCTCGGTCAAGAACCCGCTGGCGTCGGGCATTTACGTCGAGCACGGCACCATCGTGCGCGCCGCGGGTGGCGCCCGCAGCGAGGTCGCCGCGCTCGGCGGCATCGGCTCGCTACGCGGCCAGCACAACGCGCAGAACGCGGCCTGCGCGGCAGCTGCCGCGCTCGCCATGGGCATCAGCCAGGACGTGCTGCAGAACGGCCTGCGCAGCTTTCCGGGCCTGGCGCATCGCATGGAGCAGGTCGGGCGCCGCGGCAACGTGCTGTTCGTCAACGATTCCAAGGGCACCAACGCGGATGCCACCGCGCATGCGCTGTCGTCGTTTTCGGAGATCTTCTGGATCGCCGGCGGCAAGCCGAAGGCGGGCGGCATTACGAGCCTCACCGGCTTCTTCCCGCGCATCCGAAAAGCCTACCTGATCGGCGAGGCCGCGCTGGAATTTTCCGGCACGCTCCGTTCGGTCCCGCACGAGATCAGCCAGACGCTCGACGTCGCGGTCGAGCACGCCGCACGCGATGCGGAAGCATCAGGCCTCGCGGATCCCGTCGTGCTGCTGTCGCCGGCCTGCGCCTCGTTCGACCAGTACCGCAATTTCGAGATCCGCGGCACCAAGTTCCGCGAGCTCGTTCAGGCGCTGCCGGGCGTGAAGCCGGTGGTGTGAGGGCGCTCTCTTGTCCCGGACGCGGTGCGGCACGACGTGACGCTCCGCAGAGCCGGGACCCAGAGGCCGCTGGGCCCCGGCTCTGCGCACCACGCCGCGAAGAGGCGGCGCGCTGCGCTGCGTCCGGGGCACGAGACTGTTCACAAGTTCATCTACTTCCTTAACTCCCCGGTAACCAACCTCGGCGACCAATGGACGGACCTCCGTCCGAAAGCGGCCGCCCATGCTCTCCCGTGAAGAACGCACCCCCTTTTCCGAGTGGTGGTGGACCGTCGACAAGCCGCTGATGGGCGCTATCCTGGGGCTAATGCTGACCGGGGTGATCCTGTCGCTAGCGGCGAGCCCGCCGGTCGCGACTCGCATCGGGCTCGATGCCTTCCATTTCTTCAGCCGCCACGTGCTGTTCCTGGTGCCATCCTGCATCGTGCTGCTCGGGGTGTCCTTCCTGTCGCCGCGCGCGATCCGCCGCTCGGCGCTGATCATCTTCGCGGCGAGCATCGTCCTGATCGTGCTCACGCTCGCCATCGGCCCCGAGGTGAAGGGCTCGCGGCGCTGGATCACTCTGCTCGGCGTCAACATCCAGGCTTCCGAGATCGCAAAGCCGTCCTTCGTCGTGATCGCGGCCTGGCTGTTCGCGGAATCGACCAGGCGCCCGGAAATGCCGGCGACCTCGATGGCGGTGGTGCTGCTCCTGATGCTGGTCGCGCTGTTGGTGATGGAGCCGGATTTCGGCCAGACCATGCTGGTCCTGATGGTGTGGGGCTCGCTGTTCTTCATCGCGGGCATGCGGATGATCTGGGTGTTCGGCCTCGCAGGTCTCGGCGCGGCCGGCCTGTTCAGCGCCTATCTGTTCGTTCCGCACGTCGCGGGCCGCATCAAGCGCTTCATGAACCCGGCCTCCGGCGACACGTTCCAGGTCGATACCGCCATGGAGGCCTTCTACAACGGCGGCTGGTTCGGGCTCGGACCGGGCGAGGGGATTGCCAAGCGCAGCCTGCCGGACAGTCATACCGATTTCGTCTTCGCGGTCGCGGCCGAAGAGTTCGGCATCATCCTGTGCCTTGTGATGCTGGCGCTATTCGCCTTCGTCGTCATGCGCACGCTGTCGCGCGCCTACGCCAACGAGGACATGTTCTCGCGCTTTGCGGCCTCCGGGCTCGCGATCCTGTTCGGCGTACAGGCGGCGATCAACATGTCGGTGAACCTGCAACTGATCCCCGCCAAGGGCATGACGCTGCCCTTCATCTCCTATGGCGGCTCCTCGATCGTCTCGCTCGCTTATGGCGTCGGCATGATGCTGGCGCTGACGCGGCTGCGCCCGCGCACCGAGGTCGAGGCGAGCGGCCACGCCGAGGCGATGCGCAGTTACGCCTGAGCCGTCATTGCGAGGAGCGAAGCGACGACGCAATCCAGGCTGTCTCCGCGGAGGTAGGATTGCGTCGCGGAGCCTGTCATCGGGCCGCGCCTTGCGCGGACCCGGTGGCTCGCAATGACGAGAAAGACCCTGTAAAACTCCCTCATTATGGACACGTCCCCCCTGATTCTTCTCGCCGCGGGCGGCACCGGCGGCCATCTGTTCCCGGCCGAGGCGCTCGGTGTCGAATTGATCCGGCGCGGCTATCGCGTTCGCCTCGTCACCGACGAGCGCGCGCTGCGCTATAGCGGGCTGTTCAGCAAGGACATGATCGACGTCGTCAGAAGCGAGACCGCGCGCGGCCGTAATCCGTTCCAGCTCGCCTATGCCGGCCTCACGCTTGCCGCCGGCACGCTGTCGGCCTACGCGCTGATCAAGCGGTTGAAGCCCGTCGCCGTCGTCGGCTTCGGCGGCTATCCGACGCTGCCGCCGCTGGTCGCGGCGAAATTCGCCGGCGTGCCCGGCATCATCCATGACGCCAATGCGGTGCTCGGCCGCGCCAACCGGTTCCTGTCGCGCCACGTGCGCGCCATCGCGACGTCCTTGCCCGGCGTGCTCGATCGCGATCCGGCGCTGGCAGGCAAGACGACGACCGTCGGCACGCCGATGCGTCCGGCGATCCTCGCGGCCGCTGCGGTGAAATATGCCGCGCCCGAGCCGAACGGTCCGTTGCGTCTGCTCGTCGTCGGCGGCAGCCAGGGCGCGCGCATCATGGCCGACATTGTGCCGGGCGCGATCGAAAGGCTCGAGCCTGCGCTGTGGAGCCGTCTCGTTCTCACCCAGCAGGTGCGCGAAGAGGACATGAGCCGCGTGCGCGCCGTCTACGACAAGCTCAAGATCAAGGCCGAGCTTGCGCCGTTCTTCACGGATCTGCCGGCGCGGCTTGCCTCCAATCATCTCGTGGTATCGCGCTCCGGTGCGGGGACCGTGGCCGAACTCGCCGCGATCGGCCGGCCCTCCATCCTGGTGCCGCTGCCCGGCTCGATCGACCAGGACCAGTTCGCCAATGCCGGCGTGCTGGTCAAGGTCGACGGCGCGATCCGCATCCCGCAGACCGAATTCACCCCCGACCGGCTGGCGTCCGAAATTTCTGGCTTCGCCGCCGAGCCGGCGCGCCTTGCCGCGATGGCGGAAGCCGCCAAGGGGGCAGGCAGGCTTGATGCCGCCGAACGGCTGGCGGATCTCGTGGTGAAAGTCGCGGGTCTCTGACGCGAAACGTACCAAATTTCGTACTTTTGCCGTCATGGCCGGGCTTGTCCCGGCCATCCACGTCTTGCAAGAAGGACGTTAGGATTCGTGGATGCCCAGGACAAGCCCGGGCATGACGCCGAACGACGGGATAGAGCATGAGACTGCCGCGCGAGATCGGACCCATCCACTTCGTCGGGATCGGCGGGATCGGCATGAGCGGCATTGCCGAGGTGCTGGTGAATCTCGGCTATGCGGTGCAGGGCTCGGACGCCGCCGACAATTACAATCTCGACCGCCTGCGCAAGAAGGGCGCGAAGGTTTCGGTCGGGCACAAGGCGGAGAATATCGACGGCGCCGAGGTCGTGGTCGTGTCTTCCGCGATCAAGCGCGACAATCCGGAACTGATGGCTGCGCGCGAACGTCGCATTCCCGTGGTGCGGCGCGCTGAGATGCTGGCCGAGCTGATGCGGCTGAAGAGCTGCGTCGCCATCGCCGGCACGCACGGCAAGACCACCACGACGACGATGGTCGCAACGCTGCTCGACGCCGGCGGGCTCGACCCGACCGTCATCAACGGCGGCATCATCAATGCCTACGGCTCGAACGCGCGGCTGGGGGCCGGCGACTGGATGGTGGTGGAAGCCGACGAGAGCGACGGCACCTTCCTGAAGCTGCCGACCGATGTGGCCATCGTCACCAATGTCGACCCCGAGCATCTCGATCACTTCAAGACCTTCGAGGCCGTGCAGGACGCGTTTCGTCACTTCGTCGAGAACCTGCCGTTCTACGGCTTTGCCGTGATGTGCATCGATCATCCCGTCGTGCAGAGCCTGGTCGGCAAGATCGAGGACCGCCGCATCATCACCTATGGAGAGAATCCGCAGGCCGATGCGCGGCTGGTCGATCTCACCGCCGGCGGTGGCGGCTCGAAGTTCAAGGTCGTGATCCGCGACCGCAAGAGCGGCACCACGCATGAGATCGCCGAGCTCACGCTGCCGATGCCGGGTCGGCACAACGCTTCCAATGCGACGGCGGCGATTGCGGTCGCGCACGAACTCGGCGTCTCCGACGATGCCATCCGCAGGGCGCTGGCCGGCTTCGGCGGCGTCAAGCGCCGCTTCACCAAGACCGGCGAGTGGAACGGCGTCACCGTGATCGATGATTACGGCCATCACCCCGTGGAGATCGCTGCCGTGCTGAAGGCCGCGCGCGATTCCTATACCGGCAAGGTGATCGCGGTGGTGCAGCCGCATCGCTACACCCGCCTGCAATCGCTGTTCGAGGAATTCTGCACCTGCTTCAACGATGCCGATGCGGTCGTCGTCGCCGACGTCTATGCCGCCGGCGAGGCGCCGATCGAGGGCATCGACCGTGATCATTTCGTCGCGGGCCTGCGCGCGCATGGCCACCGCGAGGTGGTCCCGCTGCCCCACGCCGACGAGCTAGCCAAGATCGTCCATGGCATCGCCAAGAGCGGCGATCTCGTCGTGTGTCTCGGCGCCGGCAACATCACGCAATGGGCTTATGCACTACCGGACCAGTTGAAGGCATTGGGGTGAAGGCGGTGGGATTTCCCGACATCACCACCGCGCTCAAAGCCGCGATGCCCGAGCTTCGCGGCCGGCTGCTGGCAAACCAGTCGCTGGCCGAGCTTACCTGGTTTCGCGTCGGCGGGCCTGCGCAGGTGCTGTTCACACCGGCCGACGAGGACGATCTCGCTTACTTCCTCGCGCATCTGGCTTCCGACATTCCCGTCTACGTCATCGGGGTCGGCTCCAACCTCATCGTGCGCGACGGCGGCATTGCCGGAATCGTGATCCGGCTTGCGCCGCGCGCCTTCGGCGAGGCGACCGCGAGCGGCGACGTCGTCACGGCCGGCACGGCTGCGCTCGACAAGCGCGTGGCGGAGGTTGCGGCCTCCGCCAACATTGGCGGGCTCGAATTCTACTTCGGCATTCCCGGCACGATCGGCGGCGCGCTGCGCATGAATGCCGGCGCCAATGGCGGCGAGACCAAGGACGTGCTGATCGAGGCGAGGGGCGTCGGGCGCGACGGCACCAAGCACGTCTTCTCCAACGCCGAGATGAAGTTCGTCTACCGCAATAGCGGCGTCGATCCCTCCATCATCTTCACCTCCGCGCGCTTTCGCGGCGAGATCAGGGACACGGAGGCGATCCGCGCGCGGATGGCGGAGGTGCAGAGCCATCGCGAGACGGCGCAGCCGATCCGCGAGAAGACCGGCGGCTCGACCTTCAAGAATCCGCCCGGCCATTCCGCCTGGAAGCTGATCGATGCCGCCGGCTGCCGCGGCCTGCGCGTCGGCGGCGCGCAGGTCTCGGAGATGCATTGCAACTTCCTGATCAACACGGGCGAGGCCACCGCGCACGACATCGAGACGCTCGGCGAGACCGTTCGCGAACGCGTGAAGGCGAATTCCGGAATTGAGCTACACTGGGAAATCAAGCGGATCGGGGTTTCATGATCACCGTCATTCCGGGGCTCGCGAAGCGAGAACCCGGAATCCATCGGCGGCGGAGTTCGTGGATGAATGGATTCTCAGGTGCGCAATGGCGCACTGTAGTTCGCGACTTCGTCGCGCACCCGGAATGACGGAACGAGAGAGACTATGACCATGCGCATCACCATCCTCTTCGGCGGCTCCAACCGCGAACGTCTCGTCTCGGTTGCCACAGCCCAGGCGCTGTATCAGGCGCTGCCCGAGGCTGACCTCTGGTGGTGGGACGTCGAGGACAAGGTCCACGTCGTGCAATCGAAGCAATTGCTCGAGCATGCACGTCCGTTCGAGGACGAGTTCAAGCCCGGTACGCGGGGCGTCCCCTTGGAGCAGGCGCTCGATCGGGCCAAGGCGGAGGATCGCGTGCTCGTGCTCGGCCTGCATGGCGGCCGTGCCGAGAACGGCGAATTGCAGGTGATGTGCGAGGCGCGCGGCGTGCCCTTCACCGGCTCCGGCTCGGCGTCCTCGCATCTGGCCTTCGACAAGATCGCAGCCAAGCACTTCGCCGCGCTCGGCGGCGTGACGCCGCCGACGAATCTTTCGCTCGATGATATCGACGAGGCCTTCGCAGAATACGGCCGGTTGATCGCAAAGCCCGCGCGCGACGGGTCGAGCTACGGCCTGATCTTCGTTAACGCCAAGCAGGACCTCGTCGCCGTCCGCAACGCGGCGAAACATGAGGAGTATGTCATCGAGCCCTACATCGCCGGCGTGGAGGCGACCTGCGGCGTGCTGGAGCGCACCGACGGCTCGATCATCTCGCTGCCACCGATCGAGATCATCCCGGGCGAGGGCAATTTCGACTACGCGGCGAAATATCTTTTGAAGTCGACCCAGGAGATCTGCCCCGGCCGCTTCGCACCCGAGATCACCGCCGCGCTCAAGGCTCAGGCGATGCTGGCCCACCGCGCAATGTCCTGCACCGGCTATTCCCGCTCTGACTTCATCGTCTCGGACAAGGGCCTCGTCTATCTCGAGACCAACACGCTGCCCGGGCTGACCAAGTCCTCGCTCTACCCCAAGGCGTTGAAAGCCGAAGGCATCGAGTTCGTCGACTTCCTGCGCGGCCTGGTCGAGCTCGCCTGCCAGCGCGTGCGGAAATAGTCAGGACTGGTTAACGGCCGGGGCGGCGAAACCGGCCGGTTTGACGGCCAAAACCGGTAAAATGCCGGACATCGCGGCGCAAATGCCAGACATCGCGAGGCAAAATGCGCAGGTCGTTAACGAACTTTACCTTTTGTTTACCAGGACGTCCGAAGGTTAACGCTGGCGGCGCATATGGCGCTTTGGCTGCCGGCGCGTGAGCTGTCGCGGGTGATGTCACCTCCAGCGAACGCTTTGAAGGGGAGAGGTTTTCTTCTGCTGAAGACCAGCACCCGGCCCGGCAGGTCCGAGACGTCATGTTCGCCAGGATCCGCGCGATGTCGCGGCAAACTGTTGACGAGCTCGTGCAATGGATGGTGCAGGACGCCTCACCCGGTCGCTTTTCAGATCGCTGAGGCCCCAAGCTGACCTGAAGGCGGCCGCTATCGGAGCGGTCGTGCTTCTGCGCGAGTGGGTGCAAGACAGGCACCAAGCGGCGCGCGCTGCCGCCAGGGACAAGGCCAAAGCCAAAGCCCAGTCCAAGGCCCTCGTCGAGCGCGAGCCGCCGCCGCGCGTGGTCGCGCTGGTCGAGCGCTATCTGCCGCGCCGGGTCGGCCTCAGCATGACCGTGCTGCTGTTGATCGGCAGCTGCGGCTTCGGCATCGTCAAGGGCGGCCATCTCCAGGATTTCGTCACCGCGGTCAGCGATGCCCGCAATGCGCTGGCCAATTCCGCCGGCTTCCGCATCACCTCCGTCGTGATCAACGGCCGCAAGCAGCTGACCCAGGACGAGATCCTCGCGATCGGCGGCGTCAGCGGCCGCTCCTCGCTGCTGTTCCTCGATGCGGAGGCGGTGCGCGACAAGCTCAAAGCTAATCCCTGGATCGCGGATGCGACCGTGCTGAAGCTCTATCCGGGCCAGCTCATGATCGAGCTCACCGAGCGCAAGGCGTTCGCGCTGTGGCAGGAGGCCGGCCGGCTCTCCGTCATCGCCGACGACGGCGCCGTGCTCGAGCCCTATGTCTCGCGCCGCTTCCTGTCGCTGCCGCTCGTGGTCGGCAAGGGCGCCGAGACCCAGGCGCGCGATTTCCTGGCGCTGCTGGCGCGCTACCCGCAGGTTAATTCGGTGACGAAGGCCGCGATCTACGTCGGCGAGCGGCGCTGGAACCTGCGGCTCAAGGACGGTCTCGACATCCGCCTGCCCGAGCAGGACGTCGGCAACGCGCTTGCGATGCTGTCGAAGCTCGACAAGGAGGACAGGCTGTTCTCGCGCGATATCGTCGCCGTCGACATGCGCCTGCCGGACCGGCTGGTGGTGCAGCTCTCCGAGGACGCCGCCAAGGCGCGCGAGGAGCTGTTCAAGGACAAGAAGAAAAAGAAGGCCGGGGATTCCGCATGACCGGTCTCGATCGTACCCAGACGCCGAAGACGCGCCCGATGCCGCACAAGCGCGGCGGCATCGTCGCCTGCCTCGACATCGGCACCAGCAAGATCGCCTGCATGATCGCGCGGCTGAAGCCGTCGCCGCCGAGCGATGCGCTGCGTGGCCGCACTCATGCGGTGGAGTTGATCGGCTACAGCCAGATCCAGGCGCGCGGCATGAAGGCCGGCGCGGTGATCGATCTCGGCGAATGCGAGCAGGCGGTGCGCCAGGCCGTCGGGGTTGCCGAAAAGATGGCCAAGGTGCGGGTCGAGTCCGTGCTGTTGTCGGTGTCGGGCGGCCGGCTCGCCGGCCAGCTGGTCGAGGCTGCCGCCGACATTCGTGGCGGCGCCGTGACGCCGGCCGATGTCAGCCGCGTCACTTCCACCGGCATGCGCCACGCCACCGGCGAAGGCCGCACCGTGCTGCACGCGCTGCCGGTCGGATACACGCTCGACGGCGTCAAGGGCATCCGCGATCCCCGCGGGATGGTTGCGCATCAGTTCGGCGTCGACATGAACGTCGTCACCTGCGACGCCACCGTGGCGCGGAACCTGATGCTGGCGGTGGAGCGCTGCCACATCAATGTCGAAGCCATGGCAGCGAGCCCCTATGTGGCGGGCCTCTCGGTGCTGACCGATGACGAGGCCGATCTCGGCGCCGCTGTCGTCGAGATGGGCGCCGGCACCACCACGATTGCCGTTTATTCGGGCGGCCGCTTCGTGCACGCGGCGGGTTTTGCGGTCGGCGGGCAACACATCACGATGGATCTTGCGCGCGGACTCTCGGCGACCATTGCCGATGCCGAGCGAATCAAGACCTTATACGGCACCGTCATCACCGGCGGATCGGACTCGCGTGAGCTGATGTCTGTGCCGACAGCCGGTGACGAGCAGGATCTGCCGCAGATCGTCTCCCGCGCCACCATCGCGAACATCGTCAAGCACCGTGCCGAGGAAGTCTTCGAAATGGTTCGGGACAAGCTGAAGGATTCGCCCTTCGCCGCAGAGCCGAACGGCCGCGTCGTGCTCTCGGGCGGCGCCTCGCAGCTGACCGGTCTCGTCGATCTCGGCACCCGGATTCTCGGCCGGCCCGTGCGGGTCGGTCGTCCGCTCGGCTTCGGCCGGCTTCCCGTTGAGGCGAAGAACGCCGCGTTCGCGGTGCCGGCCGGACTTCTGGTCTACCCGCAATATGTTCACCTCGAACATGTCGAACCGCGGCATACGCGGCAGCAGATCAAGACAGGGACCGGCGGATATTTCGGAAAGGTCGGACGATGGCTACGCGAGGGCTTCTGATGACCGCTTTCCGCAATCTTCGATTTTCACCAACTCCCGCGGCCACCGGCCGGGGCGAACCCACGCGCGCGTGATCGAGAGGCAACCATGACCATCAGCATCAATGTTCCTGATATTCACGAACTGAAGCCCCGGATCACCGTGTTCGGCGTCGGCGGCGCCGGCGGGAACGCCGTCAATAACATGATCACGGCGGGCCTGCAGGGCGTCGACTTCGTGGTCGCCAACACCGACGCGCAGGCGCTGACGATGTCGAAGGCGCAGCGCATCGTGCAGATGGGCACCGCCGTCACGCAGGGCCTCGGCGCCGGCTCGCAGCCGAACGTCGGCGCCGCGGCGGCGGAAGAGGTGATCGACGAGCTGCGCGACCACCTGTCGGGCGCCAACATGGTGTTCGTCACCGCCGGCATGGGCGGCGGCACCGGCACGGGTGCAGCTCCCGTCATCGCCAAGACCGCGCGCGACATGGGCATCCTCACCGTCGGTGTGGTGACCAAGCCGTTCCACTTCGAGGGCCAGCGCCGCATGCGTACGGCCGAAGCCGGCATCGCCGAGCTGCACAAGGTCGTGGATACGCTCCTGATCATCCCGAACCAGAATCTGTTCCGGGTCGCCAACGAGAAGACCACCTTCGCCGACGCCTTCGCGATGGCCGACCAGGTGCTCTATTCGGGCGTTGCCTGCATCACCGACCTGATGGTCAAGGAAGGCCTGATCAACCTCGACTTCGCCGACGTCCGCGCCGTCATGCGCGAGATGGGCAAGGCGATGATGGGCACCGGCGAAGCCTCCGGCGACAAGCGGGCGCTGACCGCCGCGGAAGCCGCGATCGCCAACCCGCTGATCGACGACTCGTCGATGAAGGGCGCCAAGGGCCTCCTCATCTCCATCACCGGCGGCAAGGACCTCACGTTGTTCGAGGTCGACGAGGCCGCGACCCGCATCCGCGAGGAAGTCGACCAGGACGCCAACATCATCGTCGGCGCCACCTTCGACGAAGCGCTCGACGGCCTGATCCGCGTCTCGGTGGTCGCCACCGGCATCGAGCAGGCCGCGATCGCCCGCAACAGCCAGGCCACCTCTGCGCCCGTCGCCAATCCGGCACCGCAGATGCAGCAGGCTGCCGCCCCGGCGGCCGCCGCCGAGAGCCGTCTCGCCGACCTGACCGCCCGGCTGCGTGCCGACAACCAGCGTCTGGCCGAGCGCGCCCAGAAGCTGGAAGCCCAGACCCCGGCCGCCGCGCCGGCTCCGACTGCCGCCGCGCCCCGTCCGAACGTCGAGCGTGCTGCGCTCGCCGCGATCGCCGCTGCCGTTTCCGAGGTGCCGCAGCCGCCGGCGCCGCAGACCTATGGCGATGTCACCGTGCGCCCGATCGCGCAGAAGCCGACCCTGTTCCCGGAGGCCGACATGGCCCCGGTCGCGGTGCAGGAGCCGATGACGCCGGACACCTTCATCCCGCCGCAGGCCGAGCGTCCGGCCCGCGCGCCGCGCATGCCGCGAATCGAGGAGCTGCCGATGCCGGCGCAGGCCGAGATTCGGCAGGCCCGCGGCGAGGCCGAGGAGGAGACCCCGCAGAAGACCCGCTTGTCGCTGCTGCAGCGCCTCGCCAATGTCGGCCTCGGCCGTCGCGACGAGGAAAGCGAGCCGCCGGTCGCGGCCCGCACCGCCGGTCCCGCCATGCCGCCGCTGCCTGAGCGCCGGCCGCAGAAGACCGTGGCGCAGCAGATCGCGTCCAATGAGCCGGTATCCGAGTATGCCCGCCGTCCCGCGCCGCAGGGTCTGGACGTCCATGGCCGGCCCGCGCCTGTTGCGCCGACGCCACAGGGTGACGACCATCTTGATATCCCGGCCTTCCTGCGGCGGCAGGCGACCTGAGAATTGTTACAATAAGGCAGACGAAAAAAGGTCCCGGCGAGAAGCTTGCCGGGACCTTTCCTTTTGCTCCGGACATGCCCGGATTGCGCAGCCAAACAACTGATTTTAAATCATTAATTACGTATTCGGTGGTTCTGTAAAACTGCCGATAACAGGCCCGAAACCTTGCGCAATTTGGTTAAGCCTTGGCGCGAATACGGCGGGTTTGGGGTAACAATCGGTAAAAAAGCGTGAGTTGGCGCTGTTTGAGGCTGCAACTATGGTTTGCCGTGACTTGGGGATACGGAGATTCGGTAGCGTCGGCTTTGGCCGGCCGGGCGGGTCTCGTATAAGTCGCAGTGGGTCTTAGTGGGGCGGGTTCCTGATGAAATTTAGCCGGCAAACAACGCTTCGTGCGCAAGCCTCTGTGGCAGGCGTGGGCGTTCATTCCGGTCTTCCCGTCACTCTCACGCTTGGGCCTGCGCCTGTCGACGCGGGTTTTATTTTTGTCCGGACCGGACTTGAGGGAAGTGACCGCGAAGTTCAGGCCAGCGCCGAGCAGGTGATTGCGACTGACTTTGCCACCGTCCTCGGCGACCGCAACGGTCCGCTGGTGTCCACCGCCGAGCATGTGCTTGCTGCACTGCGGGGAATGGGCGTCGACAACGCCACCATCGAGATCGACGGTCCAGAAGTTCCGATCATGGACGGCAGCGCCGCCGCCTTCATCGCGGCGATCGACCAGGCTGGTATCGTCACCCAGCCGGCGCAGCGCCGCTTCATCCAGGTTCTGAAGCCGATCTCGGTCAAGATCGGCGACTCCTTCGGCGAGATCAGGCCCCACACCAACGGGTTCCGCGTCGAGGTCGAGATCGATTTCACCAATCCCGTCATTGGCCAGCAGGCTTACGCCTTCGACCTCAATCCGGAAGGTTTCCGCCGTGAAGTCGGCCGGGCCCGGACCTTCGGCCTGATGTGCGACGTCGCGCGGCTCTGGAGCGCCGGCTATGCCCTCGGCGCCTCCTTCGACAACACCGTCGTGTTCGACGACGAGCGGCTGCTCAACACCGAGGGCCTGCGCTACGCCGATGAATGCGCCCGTCACAAGGTGCTGGACGTGATCGGCGACCTCTCGCTGGCCGGCCTGCCGCTGCTTGGCGTCTACCGCTCGGTGCGTGGCGGCCACAAGCTCAACCACGCCGTCCTGACGGCGCTGCTCGCCGACCGGACCGCCTGGCGGGTGGTCGAGGGCGAGGCTGCCCGCCGCACCACGCGTGCCGTGGGCGAGGTCGGTCGTGGCATCGTCGGCGGCCGGGTCGCTGCGGCCTTCGGACCGGATGTGTCCTGACGCGGCCTGCCGCCTTCGGAACGCGGTTGGTGGCCCCCCGGGAAACTCCTGGTAACCATGATCGGCTAGCATTGCGGCAGGTTCGCCTTAATCCGGGCGAAATGCCTCCCTATCCGGTTCGTTAACAATCGTTTTCGGATACATCGGCGTGGTCGCGTGGCAGGCACCACGGTTACATTTCGCGCCCATGAGGGGTTCGTGGGCTGGCGGACACCGCATCACAGGGCGTCAGGGCTTAAACTCATGTCGGCACAGCGTATGACGCGCGGATACTTCTCGGTCTCGTCGCGAGCCCGTGGGCTGCTTCAGGCCGTCACCTTCATCATGCTCGCACTGCCGCTCGCCGGATGCGGCACGGGCGCGCTCTGGGACAAGTTCACCGCCAAGGACGACACCTTCGTCGAGGAGCCCGCCGACAAGATCTACAATGAGGGCCTGTACCTCATGAACGAGAAGAAGGACATGAAGGCGGCGAACAAGAAGTTCGAAGAGGTCGACCGCCAGCATCCTTATTCCGACTGGGCCCGCAAATCGCTGCTGATGTCGGCCTATGCGTCCTATCAGAGCGGCGATTATGACGGCTGCATCGGCGCCGCCACCCGGTACGTCACGCTGCATCCCGGCAGCCCGGACGCGGCCTATGCGCAATACCTGATCGCCGCCTCCCATTACGACCAGATCCCGGACATCAGCCGCGACCAGACCCGCACCGAAAAGGCGATCGCCGCGCTGGAAGAGGTGGTCCGCAAATATCCGAACTCGGAATATGCGACCTCGGCCAAGGCCAAGATCGAGGGCGCGCGCGACCAGCTCGCCGGCAAGGAAATGAACGTCGGCCGCTACTACGCCCAGAAGCGCGACTACACGGCCGCCATCAATCGTTACAAGACCGTCGTCACGCAGTACCAGACCACCCGCCATGTCGAGGAGGCACTGTTTCGGCTCACCGAGGCCTATCTGGCGATCGGCATCGTCGGCGAAGCGCAGACCGCGGCGGCGGTGCTTGGGCACAATTTTCCTGACAGCCGCTGGTACAAGGACGCCTATAATCTTGTAAAATCCGGCGGTCTCGAGCCGAGCGAGAATCAGGGGTCCTGGATCAGCCGGACCTTCAAGAAGATGGGTCTCGGCTAGGAAATTTGGTTCCATGCTGGCGCGTCTGTCGATCCGTGACATCGTCCTGATCGAACGGCTCGATATCGAATTCGCCTCCGGCCTCGCGGTTTTGACCGGCGAGACCGGTGCGGGCAAATCCATCCTGCTCGATGCCTTTGCGCTGGCGCTCGGCGGCCGCGGCGACGCCGGCCTCGTGCGCCATGGTGCGGAGCAGGGGCAGGTCACGGCCGTGTTCGATGTCCCGAAGAATCACCCTGCGACCAAGATTTTGGCCGAGAACGGTCTGGACGATACCGGCGAGATGATTCTCCGGCGCGTGCAGCTCGCCGACGGCCGCACCCGCGCCTTCATCAATGACCAATCGATCAGCGTGCAGACGCTGAAGGCGGTCGGCACCGCCCTGGTCGAGATCCACGGCCAGCACGACGAGCGCGCGCTGGTCGATGCCGCCACCCACCGCCGCCTGCTCGACGCTTTTGCTGGGCTCGAGAAGGACGTCGCGGCCGTCGAAGCGCTCTGGGACGCGCGCCGCACCGCCAACACCGCGCTGGAGGAGCATCGCGCCGCCATGGAGCGTGCGGCGCGCGAGGCCGATTACCTGCGCCACGCCTCGGACGAACTAAAGCAGCTCGCGCCCAAGGACGGCGAGGAAACTGCGCTGGCCTCCCGCCGCACCACCATGATGCAGGGCGAGAAGATCGCCTCCGACCTGCGCGAGGCGCAGGAAGCCGTTGGCGGCAACCATTCGCCGGTTGCCGCGCTCTCGGCGGCGGTGCGCCGGCTGGAGCGCCGCGGCGTCAACTCGCCGGCGCTGGTCGAGCCCGCGGTCAAGGCGATCGACGCGGCGATCAACGCGCTGGAGGAGGCCGATCAGCACCTCCAGGCGGCGCTGGCCGCAACCGATTTCGATCCGGCCGAGCTCGAGCGCATCGAGGAGCGGCTGTTCGCCTTGCGCGCCGCGTCCCGCAAATATTCGACCCCGGTTGACGGCCTCGCCGCGCTGGCCGCCAAATACGCCGCCGACGTCGTCCTGATCGATGCCGGCGCCTCGCGCCTGAAGAAGCTGGAGCAGGCCGCGATCGAGGCGGACAGTCGTTACGCCGCGGCCGCCAAGAAGCTGTCGCTGGCGCGGCAGAAATCGGCCGAGAAGCTCAACAAGGCCGTCAACGCCGAGCTCGCCCCGCTCAAGCTCGAACGCGCAAAGTTCATGACCCAGGTCGAGACCGACGAGGCCGCACCGGGGCCGCAAGGTTTCGACCGCGTCGAGTTCTGGGTGCAGACCAATCCGGGCACCAAGCCGGGTCCCCTCATGAGGGTCGCCTCCGGCGGCGAGCTGTCGCGCTTCCTGCTCGCGCTCAAGGTCGTGCTGTCCGACCGCGGCTCGGCGCCGACGCTCGTCTTCGACGAGATCGACACCGGCGTCGGCGGTGCGGTGGCGGATGCCATCGGAGGTCGCCTGGCGCGGCTTGCCGGCAAGGTCCAGGTCATGGCCGTGACCCACGCCCCGCAGGTCGCCGCCCGCGCCGACCAGCACCTCCTCATTTCCAAGGACGCCCTCGACAAGGGCAAGCGCGTCGCCACCCGCGTCAATGCGCTCGCCGCCGACCACCGCCGCGAGGAGATCGCCCGCATGCTCGCCGGCGCCGAGATCACGGCCGAGGCGAGGGCGGCGGCGGAACGGCTGCTGAAGGCAGCGACGGCGTGAGGCCACCACCGTCATTCCGGGGCGATGCGAAGCATCGAACCCGGAATCTCGAGATTCCGGGTCTGGTCCTTCGGACCATCCCGGAATGACGCTTTCAATTGCAGATCGACTCGTACAGATCACCCCAATTTGGATTGTCCTTCTCGATCAGCTGGATCTTCCAGGCCCGCTTCCATTTCTTGAGTTCTTTCTCGCGTGATATTGCCGAGATTGGATCGTCGTAGCCCTCGAACCAAACTAGCTGCGTGATGTTGTATTTGGCCGTGAAGCCCCGGACGGCCTTAATTCGGTGCTCATAGACGCGACGCACGAGATCGTTGGTCATGCCGACGTAGATTGCCCCATCGCGCCGGCTTGCTAGAATATAGGCGTAATACGCCACGAGCCCTCCCTACCGCCCTTCCGGGACGCACGAAGTACGAACCCGGAGTTTCGAGGTTCCGGGTCTGGTCCTTCGGACCATCCCGGAACGACGATACGCAACCTCAAGTGTAATGGCCAGAGCAGCAAAATCCAAAGCAGCACCGCTACGCGACGTCGCCGAGCTCACCAAGGCGCAGGCCAAGGTCGAGCACATGCGGCTCGCGCTCGAGATCGAGGGGCACAACGAGCGCTACTATCAGGAGGACGCGCCCACCGTCACCGACGCCGAATACGACGCGCTGCGCCAGCGCCTCAGCGCGATCGAGAAGCGTTTTCCCGCGTTCGTCACCGCGGAATCTCCCTCGCAGAAGGTCGGCGCTGCGCCGTCAGGACGCTTCCAGAAAGTCCGGCACGCCGTGCCCATGCTGTCGCTCGATAACGCCTTTGCGGAGGAGGACGTGCGCGACTTCGTCGGCCGCATCGTGCGCTTCCTGAAGCTCGACGACGACAAGATCAAGTTCTCCGCCGAGCCGAAGATCGACGGCCTCTCGATGTCGCTGCGCTACGAGGGCGGCGAGCTCGTCACCGCCGCGACGCGTGGCGACGGCGCGGTCGGTGAGGACGTCACCGCCAACATCCGCACGCTCGAAGACGTGCCGCAGAAGCTGAAGGGCCGCAACATCCCCGACATCTGCGAGGTGCGCGGCGAAGTCTACATGACCAAGAAGGCGTTCCTCGCGCTCAACGAGCGGCAGAAGGCGGCAGGCGACACCATCTTCGCCAATCCGCGCAATTCGGCCGCCGGCTCGCTCCGCCAGAAGGACCCGACCATCACCGCCTCCCGTCCGCTCGGGTTCTTCGCCTATGCCTGGGGGCAGATGAGCGCGATGCCGGAAGACACGCAGAGCGGCATGATCGGGTGGTTCGAGCGCTGCGGCTTCAAGACCAATCCGTTGACCAAGCTCTGTCACTCGGTCGAGGAGCTGCTCGCCTTCCACCATGCGATCGAGGAGCAGCGCGCGCGGCTCGACTACGACATCGACGGCGTCGTCTACAAGGTCGACCGTATCGACTGGCAGGAGCGGCTCGGCTTCGTCTCGCGCACGCCGCGCTGGGGCATCGCGCACAAATTCCCGGCCGAGCGCGCCATGACGGTGCTGCGCGACATCGAGATCCAGGTCGGCCGCACCGGCTCGTTCACGCCGGTCGGCAAGCTCGAGCCGGTGGGCGTTGGGGGCGTCATCGTGCAGAACGTCACGCTGCACAACGAGGACTACATCAAGGGCATCGGCAACAAGGGCGAGGTGCTGCGCGAGGGGCGCGACATCAGGATCGGCGACACCGTCGTGATCCAGCGCGCCGGCGACGTCATCCCGCAGGTGGTCGACGTCGTCCTCGACAAGCGGCCGAAGACCGCCAGGGAATTCCACTTCCCGAAGAAGTGCCCGTGTCCGCTGCACACCGACGTCGTGCGCGAGGAGACGGCGACGGGCGAGGAGGGCTCGCGCGCCCGCTGCACCGGCGAGTTCGCCTGTCCCTATCAGAAGATCGAGCATCTGAAGCTGTTCGTGTCGCGGCGGGCCTTCGACATCGACGGCCTGGGCGAGAAGCAGCTCCAGTACTTTTTCGACGAGGGCTGGGTGAAGGAGCCCGCCGACATCTTCACGCTGGAGAAGCGCAACGCCAAACTCAAGCTCGAGGAGATCGAAGGCTACGGCGCGACGTCGGTGCGCAACCTGTTCGGCGCTATCGAGAGCCGGCGCAGAATCGCGCTGGAGCGCTTCATCTTCTCGCTCGGCATGCGCCATGTCGGCGAGACCACGGCGCTGGCGCTGGCGCGCGGCTACGGCTCGTGGGACGCCTTCCACGATGCCTGCCTGAAAGTTGCCAAGGGCGATGAGGAGGCGATCGCGGACATGGACGCGCTCGACCAGATTGGCGACACAGTGATCAAGAGCATCGCCGATTATTTCGGCGAGAGCCACAATCGCGGCATCGTCGAACGGCTGACCAGGGAGGTCGAGATCGTCGACGCCGAGAAGCCGAAGAGCAATTCGGCCGTGGCCGGCAAGACCGTGGTGTTCACGGGCTCGCTGGAAAAGATGACGCGGGATGAAGCCAAGGCGACGGCCGAGCGGCTCGGGGCCAAGGTGTCGGGCTCGGTGTCGAAAAAGACCGATCTCGTGGTCGCGGGTCCCGGTGCCGGCTCGAAGCTTGCGGATGCCAACAAGCACGGCGTCAAGGTGCTGACCGAAGACGAGTGGCTGAAGCTGATCGCGGAGTGAGGGGCGCACTGGCGCCTCATCGCCCAAGCTCCCGCAACAAGCGTCCCGTAATGATACGCGGACGCAAGAGTTCCTTCACTATTCGCGTTGACCCGATGTTTACCGCTTCACGTGAGGCCGCATTTACCAATGCGCCACGTCGCCCCGTGAAAACACCTGCATTCGCTTGAGTGTGCCGCCTGCGCAACGCCGATTAACGCCCCGGCAACCTAAATTAGATACTCACGATAAGGATCGAATTGCACGGATGTACTGAGTTCGATCGGACGAGCGTAAGCGTAGCGTGAGCGTATCGATGTCTGTGTTGCGTAACCATCCGAAGGGCGCGCGGTTCGCGTCCTTCGGCATCGGTCTCTGCATCTTCGCATTGATGCCGAGAGAGACCGGCTATCAGGACATTGCCTCGCTGCTGGCGCGCCAACCCGGCGTCGCCGAGCGGTGGCAGAAGCAGGTGTTCTCCGCTGCGTCCTCGATCCAGCTCGCCACCTACAGTTTTTCCCGCCCCATCGGCACGTCGGTTCCGCAGAGCGCGATGGTTCGGCTCGCGAGCCTCGACGGCCGCGACGTCACCGGCGCGATCCGCCGCAATCCGGCGCTTCAGGCGCCGCCGCGCTATCACGCATCCGACTTTCCCACGGTCGATCGCGCCTTGAAGGGCGATCGTCTTTCAATCGTCGCGCCGCAGCAGGCTCCCGAAACCGTCACGCCGGCTGCAGCACCGGCCAAAGAAGATCCCGCGACCTCGAACAGCTCGGTGTTCGGCGCCAAGACTGCCGCATTACCGCCGGCGATGTCGCCGGAATCCGCGGCCCCGCTCGATCCCGAGCTGCAGGAGGCGATGCGCGCGCCGCCGCTGCCGCAATATTCCAATCCGCCGCAGGCGAGCGAGACCGCGCGCGCGCTCGCGGTGCAGCCGCTGGAAGCGCTGAAGCGCGCCACGGCGCCGGCCGCTCCCGCGCGCGATCCTTTCAGCGTCAAGACATCGAGCCTGTTCTTCGGCAGCTCCTCTCTGGGCGGCAATCTCGAGACCATCGAGAGCTGGCAGCCGGGCGCCGCGCCGCTGATCGTAATGCCCGACCCCGACATGAAGGTGACGGCCTCGCTGACCCCGCCGACGGCGGAGATCGCCAACGACATCGAGAGCGGCGAGAGCGTCGCGCCGAAGGGCGAGGTCAACGCCGACAACCAACGCGCCAAGTCGCCGGCGGAACGGCTCGCGCTCGACGACAAGTCGCGCGCCAAGTCCGAGAAGTGTCTTGCCGAAGCCGTCTATTTCGAGGCCCGCGGCGAAGCCGTGCGCGGCCAGATTGCGGTGGCGCAAGTGGTGATGAACCGCGTCTTCTCCGGCAAATATCCCGACACCGTGTGCGGCGCGGTCTACCAGAACAAGCACCGTCACCTGGCCTGCCAGTTCACATTCGCCTGCGACAATAATGCCGACGTGATCCGCGAGCCCGAGATGTGGGAGCGCGCCAAGAAGATCGCCAAGGCAATGCTGGACGGCCAGATCTGGCTGCCCGAGGTCGGCAAATCCACGCACTATCACGCCTACTGGGTGCGGCCGTCCTGGGTCGCCGAGATGAAGAAGATGTACAAGACCGGCGTGCACACTTTCTATCGGCCGCGCAATTGGGGCGACGGCAGCGAGTTGCCGAGTTGGGGCACGCCGGCGCAGACCGCTGCGCTGTCGGCCGCGCTCGCGCAGGAAGCCAAGAGTTCCGCGGAGTTGGGCGAGCGCCGGTAGTTTTCTTACCTCTCCCCGCTTGCGGGGAGAGGTCGAATTCGAGCGAAGCTCGAATTCGGGTGAGGGGGACTCTCCGCGAGTCCAATTTTCACCGTCTTTGCGGAGACTCCCCCTCACCCCAACCCTCTCCCCCCAAGCGGGGAGAGGGAGAAGAATTCATCACGCCTCGATATCCAGTGCACAGTCGAAATTCGGTGCCGAATGCGTCAGGGCACCGGCCGACGCATAGTCGACGCCAGTGGCCGCGATGGCGGCGATCGAGTCCAGCGTGACGCCGCCGGACGCCTCCAGCGCGAGGCGGCCCGCGTT
The DNA here is from genome assembly GCF_057651995.1 of Bradyrhizobium sp. USDA3516. Lineage (NCBI taxonomy): Bacteria > Pseudomonadati > Pseudomonadota > Alphaproteobacteria > Hyphomicrobiales > Nitrobacteraceae > Bradyrhizobium > Bradyrhizobium sp. USDA3516. Next base: position 307,461 of record NZ_JBYGYN010000011.1, read on the forward strand.
GAGCCTCACCGCTTCGCGCAGCGTCGCAAGGTCCATGTTGTCCAGCAGCACCGCATCGGCCATTCCGCTGTCGAGCACCTCGCGCAACTGCGCCAGCGTGTCGACCTCGATCTCGATCTTGACGAGATGGCCGGCATGGGCGCGGGCGCGCTCCAGCACCGGGCGGATGCCGCCGGCGACCGCGATGTGGTTGTCCTTGATCAGGATGGCATCGTCGAGCCCGAAGCGATGGTTGAAGCCGCCGCCGCAGCGCACCGCGTATTTCTCCAGCGCCCGCAGTCCCGGCGTGGTCTTGCGCGTGCAGCAGATCCGCATCCTGGTGCCTTCGCTGCGCGCGACATAGTCCGCCGTGAGCGTGGCAATGCCGGACAGCCGGCCGACGAAGTTCAGCGCGGTCCGCTCGGCCGTGAGAACGGCGCGCGCGGGACCAGAGATCGTCAGCACGTGCTGGCCGCGCGCAACCCGCGCGGCGTCGCGGACATGTGCGCGCACCTCGATGTCGGGCGACAACTTCTGCAAGGTCGCGAGCGCCAGCGGCAATCCGGCAATCACGCCGGACTGGCGCGCGACCAGAAGAGCTTGCGCGCGCGTCGCCTCCGGGATCGTCGCGAGCGAGGTGATGTCGCCGGCGCGGCCGAGATCCTCGTCGAGTGCGCGCTCAACGGCGGCCTCGATCGCCAGCGGCGAAAGGAAGGCATCGGGATAGAGCAGTGATGTCGGGGTGATCATGGGGCCTCCTTCAGGCGATCATGGATTGCGCGATGCGGGGCCGCGGGCGTTCCTCGAGGCTTCCGGCGACCTCGCGCGCCGCGGCGAGCGTGGTCATGGTTCTCTGCGCCAGCGCTGGGTGCTCGGCCGGATGATCGGAGCGGCAATGCGCCCCGCGGCTCTCGCGCCGCGTCCAGGCCGCAGCGGCGACCAGCAGGGCCGCCATCGCCATGTTGCCGAGAACGGCGTCTCCGGCCTCGCGCTCTAGTCTGGCGAAATGGCGCACGGCTTGCGCAAGCCCGCCGCCGTCGCGGATCACGCCGACATGTGCGCTCATCATCGCGCGCAGCCGCTTCACCTCCGCAGCATCCGGCGTGCCGGCGCGCGGTGTCACCAAAGAGTCGGGAAGGCGGGCCGGCGGGGGCACGGTGCGGCCGGCGATGTCGTCGGCAATGCGGGCGGCATAGACGACGGCTTCGAGCAGGGAATTCGAGGCGAGCCGGTTGGCGCCGTGCGCGCCGGTGGAGGAGACTTCGCCGGCGGCCCAGAGCCCGTCGATCGAGCTGCGGCCGCGCGCGTCCACCGCGATGCCGCCCATGTGGTAATGCGCGGCCGGCGCGATCGGAATCGGTTGCGTCGCGGGATCGATGCCGGCGGCGATGCAGCTCGCATGCACGGTCGGAAACCTCGTCGCGAAGCGTGCGCCCAGCGCCTGGCGTGCATCGAGGAAGGCGCCGCGCCCGGCCGCGATTTCGGCGAACACGCCGCGGGCCACGATGTCGCGGGGCGCGAGCTCGGCGAGCGGGTGGCGGGCGCTCATGAAGCGCTCGCCGTTGCCATTGATCAGCGTTGCTCCTTCGCCGCGCAGCGCTTCGGTGGCGAGCGGCGCCGGGTCGCGGCCCACCATGATGGCCGTGGGGTGGAACTGCACGAATTCGGGATCGGCGATCACGGCGCCGGCGCGGGCTGCGATCGCAAGGCCCGAGCCGCTGGCTTCCGGCGGGTTGGTGGTGACGGCGTAGAGATGGCCGAGCCCGCCTGTCGCTAGCACGATTGCGCGCGAGGCGAGCACGAGCGGCCGTGCCGCGGGATTGCCGGCCTCGCGCAATTGAAGCCCGGTGACCGCGCCGTCCTCGGTCAGCAGTGCTTCGGCGACGAAGCCTTCAATCAGGCGGATCGAGGGCGTGCGGCGCACGGCCTCGCTCAGGGCCGCGATGATCGCGGCGCCGGCGCCGTCGCCGCGCACATGCACGATGCGTCGTGCCGAATGCGCAGCTTCGCGTCCGACGGCAAGCCTGCCGTCGAGATCGCGGTCGAACGGAACGCCATGGGCGAGAAGATCGTGGATGCGCGGCGCCGCCTCGCGCGCAATCCCGAGCGCAACGGCTGCATCGACGAGGCCGCCGCCGACCGCGACGGTGTCGGCAGCGTGTGCCTCCGGCGTATCGCCTTCAGCTACCGCCGCCGCGATGCCGCCTTGCGCCCATGCCGAGGAGGCGCCGTGCCCGAGCGGGGCCGCCGAGATCAAGGTCACCGGCCGCGGCGCGAGCTTCAGCGCGCAGAACAGTCCGGCAAGGCCGCCGCCGACGATGACGACGTCGCCGGTGCGGGCGGGGTCGTGGATGTCGTGTTGCATGTTGCTCGCCCTCAATTGCTCAGATTGATCATGCGCTGGACCGAGCGCCGCGCGCGGTCCGCGAGCGCGGGGTCGATCGTCACCTCCTCGCGAAGCGTCAGCAGGCTTTCCAGGATGTTGGCGAGCGTGATGCGCTTCATGTGCGGGCAGAGATTGCAGGGGCGGAGCATCTTCACGTCGGGCAGCTCGGCTCGGACATTGTCGGCCATCGAGCATTCCGTGATCATGACCAGCCGCCGCGGCCGCTTTGCGCGCACCCAGTTGATCATGTGCGCGGTCGAACCGGTGAAGTCGGCTTCCGCCAGCACGTCCGGCGGGCATTCCGGATGCGCGATGATCTGCACGGAGGGATCCGCTTCGCGAAAGCTCCGCAGCTCCTCGCCCGTGAAGCGCTCATGCACCTCGCAGGCACCCTTCCAGGCGATGATCTTCACGTCGGTCTTCGATGCCACGTAAGTGGCGAGGTATCGGTCGGGCAGGAAGATCACGGTCGGGGCGTTCAGGCTCTCGACCACCTGTACCGCGTTCGAGGACGTGCAGCAGATGTCGACCTCGGCTTTCACCTCCGCCGAGGTGTTTACATAGGCGACAACAGGCACGCCGGGGAATTTCTCCCGCAGCAGTCGCACGTCCGCGCCGGTGATGCTGGCGGCAAGCGAGCAGCCCGCACGCGAATCCGGGATCAGGACGGTCTTGTCCGGATTGAGCAGCTTCGAGGTCTCCGCCATGAAGTGCACGCCGCATTGGACGATGATGCCGGCCTTCACCTTGGTGGCTTCGACCGCGAGCTGGAGCGAGTCGCCGCCGATATCGGCGACGCAATGGAAGATCTCCGGAGCCTGGTAATTGTGGGCGAGGATGACCGCGCCCCGCGCACGCTTCAGCTCGTTGATCGCGTGAATCGTCGGCGCCATCAGCGGCCATTCGATCGAGGGGATCACGTGCTTGACGCGGTCATAGAGCGGCGCGGTGGCCCGTTCGACCGTCGGCGTCCATTCCAGGGACGGCATCGGCCATGTCGGTCCCGGGGCGACCGGCGCGGCGCGCGGGGAGACGGTGGGCTGGCCTTGCGGCCGGTTGGCAAAGTCGTCGGGACCGTAAAGTGCAGTGATCGGCATGGAAGCCTCCCAAGTGTGCCATCAAGTGTGGCCTTTATGCTCAATTTGAGGATATATAGAGCCCGAGAAATCCGGCCGAGGAGGCCGGGCAACGTCATTGCTCCCACATATACTCAATCTGAGTAAATCAAACATAGCACGTGTCGTCGCATGCCGCTAGGGGCTGCCGCACACATTCCCGTCACTGCGCACCTGCGAGACGAGGCCAGATTGAAACGCAATGCTCCCGCGTCAGCTCCTCGTGGAATGCAACCGTTTTTGACTTGGGATTTTCATGCAGATGCATTAAACGGGCCATCCCGCGGCTGCTGATTTGCGGATCCGCCAACGACAGACGAGGACAACCATGTCGACACAGATCGGCGAGCTCGCACCGGCCTCGCGTGCGTCCAACTGGCGTACTCCGGCCGTGGTCATCCTGTGCGGTTGTGCCATCGGCATGCTCGGCTTCGGTCCGCGCTCGGCGCTCGGCTTCTTCGTGCAGCCGATGAGCAACGAATTCAGCTGGGGCCGCGACGTGTTCGGCCTCGCCATCGCCGTGCAGAATCTGTTGTGGGGACTCGGTCAGCCGTTCGCCGGTGCAGTTGCGGATCGCTTCGGCCTGTTCCGGGTGATGTGCGTCGGCGCGCTGCTCTATGCCGGCGGCCTGTTCTTGATGCGCTATTCCTCGACCCCGCTGTCGCTCGACATCGGCGCCGGCGTCATGATCGGCTTCGGCCTCGCCGGCTGCTCGTTCAATCTGGTTCTGTCGGCGTTCAGCAAGCTCTTGCCGGCCGAGAAGCGCGGGCTTGCGCTCGGTGCCGGCACCGCGGCGGGCTCGTTCGGGCAGTTCCTGTTCGCACCGATCGGCGTCGCCTTGATCGACAATTTCGGCTGGCAGCAGGCACTCTCCGTGTTCGGTTTCCTGATGCTGCTGATCATCCCATTGGCGCTGGCGCTCTCGACGCCGCCGGTGACAAGCGCGGATAACGCAACGCCAGCGGATGACCAGACCATCACCAAGGCGCTTGCCGAAGCCTTCGGTCATCGCTCCTACGTGCTCCTGGTGCTCGGCTTCTTCACCTGCGGCTTCCAGCTCGCCTTCATCACCGTGCATCTGCCGGCGTTCCTGGTCGATCGCGGCATCTCGGCGCAAACCGGCGGCTGGGTCATCGCGGCGATCGGCCTGTTCAACATCATCGGCTCGCTCAGCGTCGGCTACCTCCAGAACTTTCTGCCCAAGCGCTACATCCTCTCGGCCATCTATTTCACGCGGGCGCTGGCGACGCTCGCCTTCATTATGTTCCCGATCACGCCGTTCTCGGCGATCGCGTTCGGTGCGATCTCCGGCCTGACCTGGCTATCGACGGTGCCGCCGACCTCGGCGCTGGTGGCGCTGATGTTTGGAACGCGCTGGCTGGCGACGCTCTACGGCTTTGCCTTCGTCAGCCATCAGGTCGGCGGCTTCCTCGGCGTCTGGCTCGGCGGCATCGTGTTCGAGAAGTTCGGGTCCTACACGCCGATCTGGTGGCTCTCCATCCTGTTCGGCGTGCTCTCGGCGCTGATCAATCTTCCGATCGTCGAGAAACCAGTCCAGCGGGCGGTTGCGCAGCCTGCCTGATCGGCTAAACATCCCCGACAAACAAAGTCAGGGAGTTCAGTCGTGGCCACATTCAAGGCTGTCAGGATCGACAAGGCGGACAAGGGCACCACCGCGCAGCTCGCGCAGTTCGACGAAGCCGAGCTGATGGAGGGCGACGTCACCGTTCGAGTCGAATGGTCGACGCTGAACTACAAGGACGGCCTCGCGCTCACCGGCAAGGCGCCGGTGGTGCGCCGCTTCCCGATGATTGCCGGCATCGATTTCGCCGGCACGGTCGAAGCGTCCTCGCATCCGCAGTGGAAGGCGGGCGACAAGGTGGTCTGCACCGGCTGGGGCATGGGCGAGACCCATCTCGGCGCCTATGCCGAAAAGGCGCGGGTGAAGGGCGACTGGCTGGTCGCTCTTCCGCAAGGGCTATCGGCGCGCGACGCCATGGCGATCGGCACCGCCGGCTTCACGGCGATGCTCTCGGTGCTGGCGCTGGAGAAGCATGGCATCTCGCCGAAGAGCGGCCCGGTCGTGGTGACGGGCGCTGCCGGCGGCGTCGGCTCGGTCGCGATCGCCGTGCTCTCGAAGCTCGGCTACCACGTCATCGCTTCGACCGGCCGGACCTCGGAGGCCGACTACCTCAAGCAGCTGGGGGCTGCCGAGATCATCGACCGCAACGAATTGTCGGCGCCGGCAAAGCCCCTCGCCAAGGAGCGCTGGGCCGGCGGCGTCGACAGCGTCGGCTCGACCACCCTCGCCAACCTGCTCTCGATGACGAAATATGGCGGCGCGATCGCGGCCTGCGGCCTGGCCGCCGGCATGGACCTGCCGTCCTCGGTGGCGCCGTTTATTTTGCGCGGAGTGTGCCTTCTCGGCATCGATTCGGTGATGTGCCCGATCGAGCCCAGGAAAGCCGCCTGGCAGCGCTTGGCCTCCGATTTAGATCGGACAAAACTGGCTGAAATCACTGAGGAAATCTCGCTCGACGAGGTGCCGGGCTGGGGCGCGAAAATCTTGGCGGGCCAGGTTCGCGGCCGCGTCGTGGTAAAAATTGTCTAACGGCGTTCAGACTTTACCAACCAAGCTGCTTCAATGTCGCCATGGTTGGTATGGTAAGCAGCGGGTAAAGAGATAAAGGCATCGCCCGCTGCGGGGGGTGGTTCGGAGTAGAGCATGCTTGCGCGTATTGTGTTGGGGGCTGTCACGGCGGCAGCGACGTTTGCGCCGGCCATCGCGGGAAGCATGAACGCCGACGAGGCGCGCCGATTCGTGGCCGGCAAGGTGTTCGCCTTCACCTGTTTCGACGGCACCCGCGGTGCAGGCCGCATCCTCGACGATCTCGGCGCCGCCGGTGCGGTGCAGTTCTCGGGCGCAGGCCCGGTCCGTCATCTCCGCCTGCCCGGCAATACGCTCCAGATCCGCGGCCAGAACGTCTGCGCCTCGATCAAAGGCATCCCGTTCGAGCCCTGCTTCAATCTCGAAAAAACCGACGATCGCAGCTTCCGCGGCTCGGTGTCGGGCATGGGCTTCGCCTATTGCGACTTCCGTCACCAGGGCGGCAATCAGATGCTGATGGCGCGCGCTGCGGCGCGGCCGCGCTCGCTGCACAAGCCGGAGCACACCGGCACGGTTGCCGCATCGAACACCGAGGTTGCCGCGCGCGTCGAGACGCCGCGTGTCGAGGGCAGCCGGCTCGAGCCGGTGAAGTCCGAGCCGGCGAAGAACGAAGCCCCGCTGGAGCTGCGCCGCTCCACGCAGTGAGCTCGCCTGCGCGGGACACCCCGCGCCATTGATCGTCGAAGACATCATCGAACACCAAGCCGGCCGCGCCGTAGTCATACGGACGGCGGCTTTCATGCCTTGGTAGCTGTTCCGGCCCCAGTTTGGGCGCGGCCGGGGGGCGGTCCCACGCAAGGGTTCAACGATGTCGCTCTATTTCTTCCGCATCAGCACCGGCCGTTATTCCGGCGCCGCCGACCTGCCCTACGAGTTCGAGGATCGCGCAGCCGCCTGGACCGAGATGACCGAGGTGTGCGCCAATCTGCTCAGCGGTATCGCGCGCAGCCTGAAGCCGAATGCCGAGTGGTGCATGGAGCTGCTCGACGAGGACAAGCAGCCGGTCTTTCGAATCAGCCTCGTCGGCGAGGCCATCGGATGTAAAGCGTCCTAGCACCGACTTGAAGCTGAAATTTACAACTATGACGGGATCATTTCCTTTCGCGCTCAATCATTTAGCGTGCAAAGTCAGTATTTCTGCGAGGGATTTCGTTAACCAAATCGGAATGTGAGAAGCTCATTTTTTGGGCAATGGCGAAGCCGACCATGACTCGGCTGCGCGTTCCTTCGGGGGAAGCATGCCCATGTTGAGCCTTGTTCAGAATCTGAGGATCGGGACCAAGCTGGCGATTGCGTCGGCGCTCGGTGTGCTCCTGGTTGGGGCCATGATTGCAAGCCAGATGCTCGGCAATGCGGGCATTCGCGAGAGCAGCCAGAGCGCGCTTGCGCAGCAGCAGATCGCGCGCGACGCGGTCAAGGCCGAGGCCGCGGTTCGCGGCATGCAGCTCGCGGTACGAGACCTTCGTCTTGCCAATAGCCCGGCTGACATTCAGAAGGCCGTCCAGAACCTGGGCGACCAGCAAAAATCGACGAATGCGCTGGTCGATGAAATGCTGAAGCTTTCTCACGAGGCGGAGAACCGCGCTCGGATGGAGAAACTGAGATCGCTGGCTGCGAATTACGAAAAGGCCGCGCAGCAGATCGCCGGCGTGCGCGGCGAAGCCCTGGCCGCCAGCGGTGCAGACGGAGCGGCCCGCGCTGCGAAGCTCAATGAAGACGTCGTTCGCATCGCACGCGAGGTGACCCTACCGATTGCCGGCGAGCTCGACGTGCTGATCGGCCAGATCGCCGACTACGCAAGGCACAAATCCGAGGAGAAGAATGCCGCGGCCGCGGCACAAATGAGATCGAGCGAGCAGCTTGCGATCCTGGTCGCCGCACTCGCCATGCTCGTCCTCGTCGGCTCCTGGCTGATGTCGTTCCTGACCATCGCGCGGCCGATTCGTGCGCTCACGGTCGCCATGGACAAGCTCGCCGGCGGCGATTTCTCCGTGGTTCTGCCCGGTCTCGGCCGCAAGGACGAGGTCGGCGGCGTCGCGGCGGCCGTTGAAAAGTTCAAGGTCGTGTCGGAGCAGAAGGCGCGCGAGGACGCCGAAGCCAAGATCAGGCAGGACCAGATTGCGGCTGCGCAGCGCAAGGCCGAGATGCACAAGCTGGCTGACAGCTTCGAAGCCGCGATCGGTGAGATCGTCGATACCGTGTCCTCGGCCGCGACCGAGCTGGAAGCTTCCGCCTCGACGCTGACCGCGACCGCGGCGCGCGGCCAGGAGCTCACCACCATGGTTGCTGCCGCTTCCGAAGAAGCGTCCACCAACGTGCAGTCGGTCGCGTCGGCGACCGAAGAGCTGTCGTCGTCGATCACCGAGATCAGCCGGCAGGTGCAGGAATCCGCCCGCGTCGCCGGCGATGCCGTCAACCAGGCCCGCACCACGACCGATCGTGTCGGCGAGCTTTCCGCGGCGGCGGCGCGGATCGGCGACGTGGTCGAGTTGATCAACACCATTGCCGGCCAGACCAATCTTTTGGCGCTCAATGCGACCATCGAGGCCGCGCGCGCCGGCGAGGCGGGCCGCGGCTTTGCCGTCGTCGCCTCCGAAGTCAAGGCGCTCGCCGAGCAGACCGCGAAGGCGACCGGCGAGATCGGCCAGCAGATCGCCAGCATCCAGGCCGCCACCGAGCATTCGGTCGGCGCGATCAAGGACATCAGCCGCACCATCGAGAAGCTGTCGGAGATCTCCTCGACCATCGCAGCCGCAGTGGAAGAGCAGGGGGCCGCAACGCAGGAGATCTCCCGCAACGTGCAGCAGGCGGCGACGGGCACCCATCAGGTGTCGTCCAACATCACCGACGTGCAGCGCGGCGCGAGCGAGACCGGTTCGGCATCCTCGCAGGTGTTGGGGGCCGCGCAATCGCTGTCCGGCGACAGCAATCGGCTGAAGCTCGAAGTCGGAAAGTTCCTCGATACCGTGCGCGCGGCCTGACACGTGCCTTTTCGCGAGCGTCCGCATCGTAACGGGAGATACCGGTGCGGCTGCAACAGAGAGTTGCAGAAAAACCACGATCGCTGCGCACGAGCCGTATTTTTACGTAGCCTCCTGTTAACGCCTGTTTGCGATTATGCGCGCAATCCTTCGGGAAAAGAACCAGCCAGCATTGTTGAACTGACCTTCGCCCGGGTCGTCCGTCGTGACGCCTGCGGCGCAGGTGATGTGCGCGTTGCCGGGTAATCATCGGGATTGTCGTGATGTCGAAGTTGTCGATCGTCTTCAAGCTGCTGACCGTGCTGTCGGTCCTCGTGCTCTCGCTCGCCGGTGTCGGCGTGATGGCGATCGGCACGATGCAGAACATCAACGCCCACACCGTCGAGATCGCGGAGAGCTGGTTGCCGAGCGTGCGAGCCCTCGGCTCGATGCGCGCCGACATCAACGAGCTTCGCGTCGCGCTGCGCCTGCACCTGATGCAGGACACCGCCGAAGGCAAGGAGGCCGCCGAAAAGCGCCTCGTCAATTTGCGCGAGCGCATCGAGAAGACCCGTAAGGTCTACGAACCGCTCATCAATGCGGCCGAGGAGCGCGCGCTCTACCAGCAATGGTCCAAGGCGTGGGCCGAGTACCTGAATGGTGTGCAGGACGTCATGGCGCTGTCGCGCAAGAGCGTTGGGCGCTTCCCGACCGACGCCAACGAGATGTTGCAGACCAAGGTGGCAAAGATGGCCCAGGCGGCCGATCCGCTGCTTCAGAAGGGCATCGAACTCAACAACAGCGGCGCCGAGCTGGAGACGAAGCAGGCCGCTGACAGCTATGCGTTGATCTTCCGCGTGCTGGTCGGCGTCATCGTCGCGGCTGTCGTGATCGCGATCGTCGCCGCCTATTACCTCGTGCGCGACGTTTCTCGCGGCATTGCCTCGATCATCCGTCCGATGCAGTCGCTCGGCGAAGGCGACCTTTCGGCCGAGGTGCCGCATCGCGGCGAGAAGACCGAGATCGGCTCGATGGCGGATGCGCTCCAGATCTTCAAGGAGGCGCTGATCGCCAAGAAGGCCGCCGACGAAGCGGCGGCGCGCGAGGCCGAGGCCAAGATCGAGCGCGGCCGCCGCGTCGATGCCATCACCCGCAATTTCGAGGTCATGATCGGCGAGGTCGTCGAGACCGTGTCATCGGCCTCGACCGAGCTCGAGGCGTCCGCGGCAACGCTGAGCGGCACAGCGCAGCGCGGCCAGGAGCTCGCAACCGTCGTTGCGGCGGCGTCGGAAGAAGCTTCCACCAACGTCCAGGCGGTGGCCTCTGCTTCCGAGGAGCTGTCGTCCTCCATCACCGAAATCAGCCGCCGCGTGCAGGATTCGGCACGGATGGCGGCGGAAGCGGTCGAGCAGGCGGCGCGGACCAACGAGCGCGTCAACGCGCTGTCGCAGGCGGCCGCCCGAATCGGCGACGTCGTCGAGCTCATCAACACCATCGCGGGCCAGACCAACCTGCTCGCGCTGAACGCGACCATCGAGGCGGCGCGCGCTGGCGAAGCCGGCCGCGGTTTTGCCGTCGTCGCCTCCGAGGTCAAGGCACTGGCCGAGCAGACCGCGAAAGCGACCGGCGAGATCGGGGCGCAGGTCTCGGGCATCCAGGCGGCGACGCAAGAATCCGTCAGCGCCATCCAGGAGATCGGCGGCACCATCGAGCGGCTGTCGGAGGTGTCCGCCGCGATCGCCGCCGCCGTCGAGGAGCAGGGCGCGGCCACGCAGGAGATCTCGCGCAACGTTCAGCAGGCCTCGCTCGGTACGCAGGAGGTCTCGTCCAACATCACCAATGTGCAGCGCGGCGCGATCGAGACCGGCTCGGCCTCGAGCGAAGTGCTGTCGGCGGCGAAGTCGCTGGCAACCGACAGCACCCGCCTGAAGGTCGAGGTCGCGCAGTTCCTGGAATCGGTCCGCGCGGCGTAGAGGTATCCGCTCGATCGTTGTTCCCTCTCCCGCAAGCGGGAGAGGGAGTGCACCTCCGCTGTAGCAATCACATCTGATCTCATCACGCTCTCGAGCTTTACGTGCCCGTCTGTGGCGCGGCCGGCGGCGGTGCGATCTGCCGCCGGAACAGGATACGCTGGTAGAGCCAGCCGATCGCGACCAGCACGACGCCGAGGCACATGAACGAGAGTGCGCGGTAGACGCCCGTCAGCGTCCACACGTCGACCGCGAAGGCCTTGAAGATCGTCAGCGCGATCACGGCGGCGGAGGCCAGCCGCGCCCGCTCCGAATTGACCAGGATGCCGATGCCGAGCAGCGCGACGCCGAAGGCGAGCCAGCCGATCGAATAGGTGTATTGCTCGGCACTCGTGGTGCCGCCGTAGAGCAGGACCGGGCCGTGATAGAAGCGGCGGATCTCCAGCGTCACATAGGTCAGCGCGAACACCAGCGCGCCGCCCGCAATCGTGTTTGCATATGCGACACTGCGGTGTCCCGCCACTGCGTAGGAGAGCAGCAGCATCAGCACGGCCGGCAGCGCATAGCCGAGCAGCAGCAGGTTGAACACGAGGCCGCCGACATTGACACCGGACAGCAGAAGCGGGTTCTCCAGAATCAGGAGGCCGAACACGCTGATAAAGCCGGCGATCGCCGTCAGCACGACCGCGCCGACATTGTGCACGATGCTGTGGCTGCGCAGCCGCAGGCGCTCCAGGCCGATTGCCATGGCGAGCATGACACAGACTTGCAGCGCGAACTCGAGCAGCGAGGGCGGCGAGGTCATGCGGCCGCCGGTCGCAAAGTGCCGGATCTCCATGAAGGCGAGCAGCGCGGTGAACAGGATCGCCGCGGTCTCGACCACGCGCAGCGGCGCGTCGTCGGCGCGGCGGCGCAGGAAGATGCTCGCGCCCCAGAACGAGGCGGCCGGCAGGCCATAGCCCCACAACAGCCAATTGAAGATCGGCGTCGTGCCGACGGCGTCGCCGACAATGCGCGGATCATAGACGATGCGCGCGGTGACGATCGCAGCGAAAATGGCAGCCAGCCGGCGCAGCACCGGAATCGGCCGTTGCAACGAGATCCAGGCGGTGCCGAGCGACATCAGCGCGAACGCGATAGTGAGCCAGCCCTTCTCCAGGGCGAAGGTCAGCGCCAGCGCCAGCGCGCCGAGCGTACCGGTCGCGAACAGCGCGACCGAGGTTGCAACGCCGGGGCGCTCTTCGCGGCGCATCAGCGCTTCGGTCGCAGCGCCAAAGGCCGCAGCGAGCAGCACGGCGAGGATCGCGAACGGGATCGAGCGGTCGAGATGGGCAATGCGCGCATAGAGCGCAACCAGGATGGCGATGGGCGTCGCGACGCCCGCCGCCGACCACACCACGGGAATGATCGCCGAGTTCGAGCGGCCCTGCGCGAAAAAGCCCGTGACGCCGAAGCCGGCGGCGAAGATCGCGGCCGTCACCAGATGCAGCGTCACCGCGCTGTCGGTCGCGACAGGGCCGACGCCCGGCATCGGGCCGCCCGGCAGCACCAGCATGTCTGGGTTGGCGCGCACCGCCCATTCGGCAAACACGATGAAAACGGTCGCCGCGGCCGCGCCCAGCGCGCCGGTCGCCGCCGGTGCGCGCCAGGCGACGAACAGCGTGCCGCCGACCAGGAGTGTGAACGCCATCAGCGCGAGATCCGCATGCGCGCTCGACAGCACGACCAGCATCGCGCCGAACAAATAGGCGCCGAGCGCGCCCGACGAGATCGGCTCGATCTCGCCGTCCTCGCTTGCTGGCCCGAACATGAAGCCGCAGACGACGAGCAGTGCAGCGAGCACGAAGCCTGCGATGGCATGGAAGGCGTGCGGCGCGACCTGCACCTGTTCGGTATCGAGACCCGGGAAGATCCAGAGCACCGCGAAGGCAATGGTCGTGACCGCAAGCCAGCGCCATAGCCTGATGCGGGCAAGACCGAAACTCGCGGCCGTCACGACGGCAAGATAGATGTAGAGCGCCCAATAATCCGGCTTGCCCGAGGAGACGAGGATCGGCGTCACGAAGGCGCCGACGACGCCGAGCCCGGCGAGCGCGGGCCCGTGCAGCAGCGCTGCGGCCAGCGTGCCCATCGCAACGATGCCGAGCAGCACGAAAGCCGTCGCAGGCACGAGGAAGCCGTAGAGCGCGTAGGCCGCGTAGATGGTCGCGAACGCGACCGCCGTGCCGGCTGCGGTGAGGATCGCGGGGATGTTGGCGATCGGCAGCGCCGCGATGCTCGAAATGCTCTCCTTGCGCCGCGTCCATTCGCCGGCGCCCAGCAGGGCAGCGGCGAACAGGCCGCCGAGGAACACGCGCACGCCGGGGCCGAGCAGGCCGGCCTCGATCGAATAGCGCACCATGAAGAAGCCGCCGAGCGCGAGCGCCAGCCCGCCGATCCAAACCACCCAACGGGTACCGAGCTGCTCCTCGAAGCCGGGCTCGGGGGCAGGATTGGGCAGCGGAGGCGGTGGCGGAGGTGCGGTAGCCTCGTTGCTGGCTTCGAGCGGCGGCGCAACCTCTTCGGTCACGAGCGGAGGCGGCGCAGCTTCGGCTTCCGGCGCAAGCGGCGGCGGCTCGGCTGCGGGCGTTGCGGGTACTTCGGCCTGCACATAGGCGGGCATAGGCGGCGGCTGCACTGGCCGCAGCGCGTAAAGCTTCTCTTCGAGCGCATTCAGCTTGCGGCGCAACTCGGTCGCCTGGCTGGACGCCTTGATCGCGATCAGGAAGGCGATGATGGCAATGATCAGCGCAAAGGCGTCAAAAGGGCCGTCGAACATGAAGCCTCCAGGCAACCGGCGGGCAGGGGCCGGTCCCAAAATATCAGGATCTTAATTTCTCGAGCATGATCTTACCGGAAGACCGCTACGCACTTTGCGCTAACGCGGCCCTTCGGGTCCGGATCATGCTCTAGCGCCGGGAGCGTACGCGCAAGCCCGGCGCGGGCCGCTCCTGGAGCACCTCGCGGCGGAAGCGGTAGAGCGCTGCCGGCCGTCCGCCCGTCTGTGTCGACATCACCCCGGTCGGTTCGACCAGGGCCTCCATTTCGACCAGGCGGCGGAAATTTTGCTTGTGGAGGTGCCGGCCCGAGATCGCCTCCACCGTGTGCTGCAGTTCTGTGAGTGTGAACTCGGCCGGCAAAAGTTCAAAGACGACAGGACGATACTTCAGCTTTGCGCGCAGCCGCGCGATCGCCGTGGCGAGAATCCGGCGATGGTCGAACCGCATCGAGGTCCCGAGCGGGGGAGGCGTCTTGCGCGCCAATGCCGCAGGACGGCCATCGCGGCGGGCCTCCTCGATCAGCCCTGCCTCGTAGAGCAACTCGTAGCGATCGAGCACGCGCTCCTCGTCCCAAGGTGCGCCGTCGAGACCGAAATAGAACCGTACGCGATCCTTCCGCGGCAGTGCGCGGATCGTCTCCGGCGTCTCCTCCTCGGCCCATTCGGTCAGTGCGGGGATGATGTCGCGGGCGATGATCGCCGGCGGCTGCTCGCGCCAGTCTTCCCAGGGGAAGAAGCGGTACCAGGGCGCGAAGCTGGCCGCGTTTGCGGAGAGCTCGCCGCCCGCGGGGCGCGTCAGCGCGAGATAGCCGATCGACACGATGTGGGCGCCGGTGTCGCCGGCCTCGGCATGACGGCCGCGGTCCCCGAACGTGTAGAGCTGCTCGACATAGCCGAGCCGCAGCCCCGCTTGTTGCTCGACCCAGGCGCGCAGGCCGATCTCGAACGTGCGATGGCTCACCGCGTCGAACGGACCGAACGGCAGCCCGGCAAGCCCGTCAGCACCGGGTGCGGTCAGGATCAGCGGCTCGTGGTTCTCGATCGCGACGATGGCGGCGGTGAGGCCAATCTCGATCGGCGTCAGCTGCGTGTCGCTCATGCGGCTGCCGTGTCGTTCACCTCTCCCGCTTGCGGGAGAGGTCGCGCCGAAGGCGCGGGTGAGGGCTCTCGCCTCTTGGGGGATCCCATTGCGGAGATACCTTCTCCCCAACCCTCTCCCGCACGCGGGAGAGGGGGCGCACCTCCATTGTGGTGACCAGCTTTCATTCGAGCTCGATCGCGAAGGGGCGGCCTTCCACCATCATCGCGCCGGGGCCCATCTCGTCGAGCGCGCGCAGCATGCGCCCGTTGCGTCCGAGTGCATGATCGGCGAGGCTGACGATGCGCCGGTTCGGCGAGGCGATCGGCGAGGCCGCGCGGATCTTCCGTGCGATCTCGATCTCGTCGCGGTTCGGATTGAGCGCGCAAACGGCCGCGAACGCGCTCGCGGTGGAGCGGCTGATGCCGGCATAGCAATGCACCACCAGCGGGGCGTTGCGGTCCCAGCCGCGCACGAAGTTGAGCACCTGCTCGATATGCGTTTCCGACGGCGCGACGAAGCCGTCCATTTCCTCGGTGATGTCGTCCATCGACACCTTGAGATGATTGGCCGGGAGCACCGAGACCGGACGCGCTACCTGCTCGACATTGGCCATCACGGTCAGCACGTGACTGGCCTTGGTGAGGCGGACGGTTTCGGGAAGCGCGGCGAGGGAACAGACGTGGATCATGGCGAACCTTTTTCTTGATTATAGCCGCGGCCGTAGGGTGGGCAAAGCGACATGTCCGCCGTAGCTCGACGAGCGAAGGCGGAAGCGTGCCCACCACCTTTGTCGCAAACGCGAAGTGATGGTAGGCACGGCGCAAGAGCGCCTTTGCCCACCTTACAAGACTCACGCAAACACGGCGCCAAACCGCTCCAGAAACTGCTTCTCGGCCCGCGCCGCGGTCCAGGGCGTCAGATAGTCGCGTCGGACGCTGTCGGAGAGATCCGGATCCTTGCCGAACAGGCGCCGCGCTTCGCTCGCGCTGAAGCCGGCGAGCTCGGTTGCCTCGAGATAGGCCGCGCCGCGATCGGCGGCCTTGATGGCCTGCGTGACGTCATCGGGCAAGACCGGCGGCAAGCCGAAGCGGATATGGATGGCGCCGAGCAGCCGCTTCTCGACGGCCTTGTAGTGACCGTCGAGTACGGCCTTGAACGGCGAGATCATGTCGCCGATCACATATTCCGGCGCATCGTGCAGGAGGGCCGCGAGCCGGACGCGCTGATCGACGCGGGGCATCTCATGACGCAGCACGGTCTCTACCAGCAGCGTATGCTGTGCGACCGAAAAGATGTGCGCGCCGAGGGTCTGCCCGTTCCAGCGCGCCACCCGCGCCAGCCCGTGCGCGATGTCGCCGATTTCGATGTCGAGCGGGGAAGGATCGAGCAGGTCGAGCCGCCGGCCCGACAGCATGCGCTGCCAGGCGCGGACCTCTTCGTTGCGCGCTACCTTCTTCGCCGTCATTTGGCCTTGAGGCGCGGCTTGCGCCGGATCTTGCTGCAGGTCGCATGACAATGGCAGTCGACCAGGTGGTCGTTGACCATGCCGGTCGCCTGCATGAAGGCATAGACGATCGTCGGGCCGACGAATTTGAAGCCGCGCGAGGACAGCTCCTTGGATATCTGCATGGAGAGCGGCGTCGAGGCCGGCACGCTTCCCGTGGTCTTGAACTGGTTGACCTTTGGCCGTCCGTCCATGAAGTCCCACAGTAGCTTCGAGAAGCCCGGGCCCTTCTCCATGATGTCGAGATACGATTTCGCGCTCAGGATCGCGCCTTCGATCTTGGCCTTGTTGCGCACGATGCCCGCATCGTTCATCAGCGCGTGAACCTTCTTGGGCGTGTAGCGCGCGATCTTCTCCGGCTGGAAATCGTCGAAGGCTTTGCGGAAATTGTCGCGCTTGCGCAGGATCGTGATCCAGGACAGGCCGGCCTGGAAGCCGTCGAGGATCAGCTTCTCGTACAGCGCGCGGTCATCGTATTCCGGCACGCCCCATTCGGTGTCGTGATAGGCGACATAAAGCGGATCTTCGCCCGGCCAGGGGCAGCGGGTCAGACCATCGGGATGCAAGCGGGCCGCGCGGCTCATGCGATCGGCTGCTTGGCTGGAATGCGAACGACGTCGGGTTCAGCGAGCGTCAAAGCCAGCCCTCCGGCGGTGAGCGGCTGGCCGGCATCGAGCGCATCTGCGACACGGTCGATGCGCACCAGCGCGATGCCCTTGCCGCCGGCCGTCGAGCCGATGGTGCCGACCGGCTTGTCGCCGGCGAGGATGGTCGTGCCCGGCTCGGGCGAGGCGTCCTCGAGCAGCACCTTCACGGTGCGCGTGCGCGCGGTGCCGCGATGCTGCATGCGCGAGACGACCTCCTGGCCGACATAGCAGCCCTTGTCGAAATCGACGCCGGCGAGGCGATCCATGTTGGTCTCATGCGGGAACGCATCGCTGTACATGAAATCGAGCCCGCCGCGCGGCACGCCGAGCGCGATGCGGTGCGCCTCATAGCTGGCCGCATCGACCAGCTCGGCGCCGATGAGATCGGACAGCTTCTGCTTGAGATCCTCCGGGATCAGGATGCGGGTGCCGAGCCCCTCAGCCCGCGGATCGGCAAAGGCAAGGTCGGGCTGGGCCGCCGGCTCGCCGCCCCAGGCCGCCAGCACGCCGAGGTCGAGGTTGTCCACGGTGACCTTAGCGCGCAGCTTGTAGAATTTCAGCTTGGTGGCGAGGGTGTCCGCCAGGACCTTGGGGCAGTCGATCAGGAACCCGCCGCCGTGACCCGCGGACGCTTCCGTGATCAGGAAATCCACGATGATCTTGCCCTGCGGCGTCAGCAATGCGCCGAATCGCCCCAGCCCGGGTTTCAGCCTGTCCACGTCGGTGGTGACGAGGCCGTTGAGGAAGTTGCGCGCATCCTCACCCGCGACCTTGATCACGCCCCGGTCCGGAAGAAACGCCGATTTCATGCGAAAATCTCTTGCGACATGTTGCTCCGGAACGTAAGCCCGCAACGCACAAACGACAAGACCTCGAGCCCTGCGCCTTGAGGATGAGAGAGGCCCCATGACCCAGCGTTTCGATGTGATCCTGAAGGGTGGCACCGTCGTCAACCAGGACGGCGAGGGCGTGCGCGATATCGGCATCAATGGCGGTCGCATCGCCGAGCTCGGTCCGCTGTCGCAGGGCTCGGCCGCCGAGGTGATCGACTGCAAGGGCCTGCACATCCTGCCCGGCGTGATGGACACGCAGGTGCATTTCCGCGAGCCCGGGCTGACGCACAAGGAAGACCTCGAGACCGGCTCGCGCAGCGCCGTGATGGGCGGCGTCACCGCCGTGTTCGAGATGCCCAACACCTCGCCGCTGACCGTGACGGAGGCCGAATTCACCGACAAGGTGAAGCGGGCCCATCACCGCATGCATTGCGATTTCGCGTTCTTCATCGGCGGCACCCGGGAGAACGTCCAGGACCTGCCTGTGCTGGAGCGTGCGCCCGGCTGCGCCGGCGTGAAGGTGTTCATCGGCTCCTCGACCGGTGCGCTCTTGGTCGAGGACGACGAGAGCCTGCGCCGCATCTTCCAGGTGATCCGCCGCCGGGCCGCCTTCCACGCCGAGGACGAATACCGCCTCAACGAGCGCAAATCGCTGCGCATCGAGGGCGATGCACGCTCGCATCCGGTCTGGCGCGACGAGACCGCGGCGCTGATGGCGACGCAGCGCCTGGTCAAGCTCGCGCACGAGACCGGCAAGCGCATCCACGTGCTGCACATCTCGACCAAGGAAGAGATCGAGTTCCTGCGCGACCACAAGGATGTCGCCTCCTGCGAGGCGACGCCGCATCATCTCACCCTGGTCGCGCCGGAATGCTACGAGCGGCTCGGCACGCTGGCGCAGATGAACCCGCCGGTGCGCGGCGCCGATCATCGTGCTGGCATCTGGCGCGGCATCGAGCAGGGCATCATCGACGTGCTCGGCTCCGACCACGCCCCGCATACTCTGGAAGAGAAGCAGAAGACCTATCCGGCTTCGCCTTCGGGCATGACGGGTGTGCAGACGCTGGTGCCTGTTATGCTCGATCACGTCAATGCGGGTCGGCTCTCGCTGGCGCGCTTCGTCGACCTCACCAGTGCCGGCCCTGCGCGCCTCTACAACATGGCCTGCAAGGGCCGCATCGCCGCCGGCTACGACGCCGACTTCACCATCGTCGATCTCAAGCGCAGTGAGACCATTACCAACAAATGGGTGGCCTCCAAGGCCGGCTGGACGCCCTATGACGGCGTTCGCGTCACCGGCTGGCCGGTCGGCACCTTCATCCGCGGCCGCCGCGTGATGTGGCAGGGCGAGTTGGTGACGGCCGGGCAAGGCGAGCCTGTGCGGTTTCTGGAGACGCTGAAGGCGTAGGAGGCGGCAACCTCGTCATTGCGAGGAGCGAAGCGACGACGCAATCCAGAATCGTTCCGTGATGGCAGCCTGGATTGCTTCGCTTCGCTCGCAATGACGAGAGGAGAGGTCTACACTTCCTCTCGAACGAGAGTGCAGCCTGATGTCCCAACCCGCCGCCCTCATCACCACCGAGCAACTCACCGCTCGCCTCGGCGATCCCAATCTCCGCCTCTACGACTGCACGACCTATCTCGAGCCCGCGCCGGAAGGCGGCGCCGTGCCCTATCGCGCGGTGCCCGGTGACAAGACGTTCGCCGCCGGCCACATCCCCGGCGCCGATTTCCTCGATCTGCAAGGCGAGTTCTCCGACACCTCCTCGCAACACTTCTTCATGATGCCTGACGTGGCCCAGCTGGAGGTCGCCTTCGGCCGCCACGGCCTCGATGCGGGCAAGACTATCGTGCTCTACAGCATCGGCACCATGATGTGGGCGACACGGTTCTGGTGGATGCTGCGCGCGCTCGGCGTCGATGCCCACGTGCTCGACGGCGGGTTCGACAAATGGCAGCAGGAGGGGCGGCCGGTCGAGACTGGCGCACCGAAGGGCTATCCGGTGACGGCCTTCAAGGCGGCACCGCGCGCAGGCTGCTTCGTCGACAAGGAGGCCGTGCTTGCGAAGATCGGTGATGGCGCAACCGTCATCGTCAACGCGCTCGGGCCGCAGTTTCATCGCGGCCTCGAGCCGAGCCGCTATGGCCGGCCCGGCCGCGTTCCCGGCAGCGTCAACGTTCCCGCAGCCACGCTCGTGAATGCCGACAAGACGCTGGCGAATCTTGCGGATGCAGAAGCGAAGTTCGCTGCCCAGGGCGTCACGCGCGACAAGAATGTAATTCTTTATTGCGGCGGCGGCATCTCGGCGACGATCGACCTCCTGCTGCTGACGCAGCTCGGCTACGGCAAGCTGACGCTCTACGACGCTTCGATGGGCGAATGGGCGAGGGATCCCTCGCTGCCGATCGAGACTGACTGAGGGCGCGCATTCCCGGCTCTGTCAGGAACATCTCCCGGTCATCGCAAGACTAATGCTTGTCCGCCGGCAACGGCTTCCGTGCGATAAGAGCGGCAGACTTCGCGACGTCTTTCGCAGAGTCATTCATCCGTCAACTGGCCCCGCCCCCGTGGCGGGGTCATTTTCGGGACGACTTACTGCCTGGAGATCCCGACCGAGAATTCGCCGTTGCGAATGCGGCCGGGAAAGCCCTCGACGAACTTCGCCACCGCGTCCTCGCCATAGGTCCCGACGAGCTCCGCGAGGGCGGCAAACAGGCTGGCCTGCGCCAGGCAATCGCCATCGACGCCGTCATGACGCGCCTCGGCCCAGGCCTCGTTGAGATAGCTCAGTGCGGCCTGTTTCTGCTCGTGATCGGGCAGCGGCGCGCGGGCGGGGGCGTAGGAAATCGGCTGGCTCATGCAACTCGGTCAGGGCTGGGGCGCGTCCACGGCGATGCGCTGTGCGAGAGGTGTAGCACGGGCGTTAACGACCGCTAGGCCACATCTTTAAGAACGGTTAACGGCTGTGAACAAAGTCGGTGACAGGTTTCCCGATGGGGCCGTCGCGTCGATCCTCTCTCTCGTCATTCCGGGGCGCGCCGACAGGCGCGAACCCGGAATCCATCAGGCCGCAGAGACGGTGGATGAATGATTCCGGGCTCGCGACTTCGTCGCGCCCCGGAATGACAAGTTGAGAGAACTCAGTTCGCGTAGCGCGCCGTGAGATCGCGCGAGATCTTCGAGCCTTCCTCGATGTAGCGGCGGATCGCCACCATCGCGGCCGGCGTGCAGCTGCGATAGGTCTGCTGAAAACCATTATAGCCGCGGTTGAAGCCGGCGATCATGCGGGTGCGGCGCTCGCCGGAGGGTGTCTCGGCATCGATCAGCGCCTGCATCTCGTTGCGCCATTTGTTGCCCTCGTTGGCCCCGCAGATGCCGCGCAGATAGTGCAGCCCGCCGAGGATCTCGGCCAGCCGCTGCAGTTCGCCGTCAAACGGCGCCGCCCCGTCCTGGGCCCTCGCAGGCAAGGAGGCGCAGGCGAGAATCAGGGCAAAAATGGCCAGAAATCGCGTCGACATCGGCGGCTGTATGCCCCCTCGGGACGGCTGGCGCAAGGCGGGCCGTCAGGTCCCAAGCAGCCGATGAGCGGACAGGATGACGTCCTCCAGCCCACCGGTCAGCTTGAGGTCGGCGAGGCTTGCCAGGGCGCCAGGGGCGATCCAGCGGTAATCGTCGAGCTCGTCGTTCAGCGCCGGCTCCCGGGCGGTCCAGCGCGCGGCAAAGGACATGATCAGATAATGGCCGGCACCGGCCGCGGCCGGCAGCACCTCGCGCCAGCCGGCGAGGCCAATGATCTCGATCCGAAGGCCGGTTTCCTCGTCGACCTCGCGGCTCAGGGCCTGATGCAGCGATTCGCCGAACTCGACCCGGCCGCCCGGCAGCGAATAGAAGCCCTTGGCGGGCGAGCGGGCGCGGCGCACCAGCAGCACCTTGCCGTCGCGGAAGATCGCCGCGCTGACCGCAAGCTGGGGATGGGCGGGCTGAACGATTGCGGCCAATCGCGTCACCTATCGGGTCGAGTTCGCCATGATGGTGTCGACGTCGGCTTCCGCCCCGCCATTGATGATGCCGCCGCAGGCCGCGATCAGCGGCTTGACCCAGAGGGCGGCCTGCTCGGCGAGGCGGACGCGGGTCGAGTCCTTCTCGACCTCACGCATGGCCGAGCCGACCGCGGTCAGGATCGAGGTCATGGTGTCCGTCAAGTGGTCGAATTGGGCACGCACGTTGGGATCGGCTTTCTCATAGGCCTCGATGGCCAAATCCCGTGCCTTGAAATTCGACGCCGTGAAATGCTCGGCATAGGACAGCGGCGTCCAGGTCAGGAAGTCCTCGGCGCATTCCGGCATATCAGGCACCATTTCGAGCAGCATCACGGCTTCATTGAAATGGTTGAGATAGTCGGTGGCAAGCCCGGTTCGCGGATTGATGTTGGCCACGCGCAGCCGTTCGGCCCAGGCGGCCGCCTCGGGGCCCGTCTGTACATGCGTCCGCGCGGGTTGGGTGGCCGTTGAGCTCATCTGCCGCAGTGTTAACGTTCGGGGTTAAAAGGACCTGAACGGACCCTATATAGGCCTCCAAGGATGTGTGGACGCTTCGTCATAACTTCGGCCCCCGCGGCTTTGCGGCAACTGTTCGGGTACGTCGAGCAGCCGAATTTCCCGCCTCGGTACAATGTCGCCCCGACGCAACCGATTCCGGTGGTGCTGCTCGACAACGGCGCGCGCCATTTCCGCCTGATGCGCTGGGGCCTGCTGCCGAGCTGGGTCAAGGATCCCCGCGGGTTCACACTCCTGATCAACGCCCGTTCCGAGACGGTGCTGGAGAAGCCTGCGTTCAAGAACGCGATTCGCCGCCGGCGCGGCCTGATCCCGGCCGATGGTTACTTCGAGTGGAAGACGGAAGCCGGCCGCAAGCAGCCCTTTTTCATCCACCGGGCCGACGGCGAGCCGCTCGGCTTTGCCGCTTTGTTCGAGACCTGGGTCGGGCCGAACGGCGAGGAACTCGACACGGTCGCGATCGTCACCGCTGCGGCGGGCGAGGACCTCGCCGCGCTGCATGACCGCGTGCCCGTCACCATCAGCCCGCGCGACTTCGAGCGCTGGCTCGACAGCAAAGGCGACGAGATCGACGCGATCCTGCCCTTGATGAGGCCCCCGCGCGCCGGCGAATTTGCCTGGCACCCGGTCTCCACCCGCGTCAATCGCGTCGCCAATGACGACGAGCAGCTCGTGCTGCCGATCAGCGCGGATCAGATCGAGGCGGAAGCCGAGGCGGCGAAGCCGAAAAAAGCGGTGCGGAAGACTGCGGCAGCGTCATCAGATGACGGGCAGGGGTCGTTGTTCTAGGCGGCAGTGCCGTAGGGTGGGCAAAGGCGCAACGCGCCGTGCCGACGATCTCTCTCTTCAACACCCGGTGGTGGGCACGCTTCGCTTTGCCCACCCTACGGCAGCGGAATTCTAAACGACGTCCCTGGCCCTCAAACCCGCGATCTCCGCCGCATCGAATCCCAATTCGCCCAGCACCGCATCCGTATCCGCGCCGAGCTCCGGCGCCATGCGATCGAGCCGGCCGCCGCCATGGGCGAGCTTGAAGCCGCTGCCGGCAAAGCGCAGGCGGCCGTATTCGGTGTCCAGCTGCTGGATCGCACCGCGCGCCTTGATTTGGGGATGGTCGATCACCTCCTCGACCTTCCAGATGCTGGCGCAGGGCGCGCCGGCGTCCTCCAAAATCGTCTCCCATTCGCGCGCCGGCCGTTTCGCCAGCGCCTGCTCGATGATGGCGCGCAGCGCGCCCTCGTTCTCATTGCGGGCGAACCAGTCGGCAAAGCGCGGGTCGCTCAGCGTGTCCTCGCGGCCGAGCGCCGCCATCAATGCGCGGTACTGCTTCTCGTTGTTGACGGCGAGCAGGATGTGGCCGTCGCCGCACTTGAACAAATTCGCCGTGGTCCGCCGGCTCACCGCCTGATTGCCCGACAGCTGCTGCCGATGTCCGGCGACCGACCAATCTGCGATCTGGCCCGAGAGAAACGCCAGCGTCGCCTCCAACATGGAGACGTCGATGAGCTGTCCCTTGCCGGTGCGGTCGCGTTGATACAGCGCGCTCGATACACCAAAAGCAGCGGTGGCGCCCGAGAGCACATCGCACACGGCAAAGCCCGCACGCGTCGGCCCCGTCTCGGGGTGGCCGGTGATCGCCATGATGCCCGAGAGCGCCTGCATCTTGCCGTCATAGCCGGGGCGCAGGCGGTCCGGGCCGGTCTGGCCGAATCCCGACACCGCGCAATAGATAAGCTTCGGGTTGATGGCGGACAGCACCTCATAGCCGATGCCGAGCTTGTCCATCACGCCGGGGCGAAAGTTTTCCATGACCACGTCGACGCGGCCTGCGAGCTTCTTCACGATCGCGATCGCCTCCGGCTTCTGCAGATCGAGCGTCAGGCTGCGCTTGTTGCCGTTGACCGCCTGGAATGCAGGCGCCAGACCGCGCTCGGCCCATTCGCGGCTGAGCGGCGTGCGGCGCATGTCCTCGCCCTCCCGCCGCTCGACCTTGATGACGTCCGCGCCGAGCAGCGCGAGCTGGTAGCTCGCATAGGGGCCGGCCAGCACTTGCGTGAAATCCAGGATCTTCACGCCCTCGAACGGTCGCGTCACCTCGCTCTCCCTCGCTTATTGTTGTTGGAGGACGTCAAGCATGATCCGGAAAAGTGCGAAGCGGCTTTCCGGAAAGATCATGCGCAAGAAACAATCTGAAGTGCGATGAGATCCATCCGGATCTCATCGCACGTCAGGCGGCGCGGTTGCCGCGCGCGATCTCCTTCTGCTTGTCGAACTCGGCGCGGCGTCGGGCCAGCTCTTCGGGCGAGAGCTGCGCGACGTTGTTGTAATCGAGCTTCCAGGAGGCGTCCTCGCTCCAGCGCAGCGGCGACTGCATCGTGGTCTGCGGACCGCTCGCGGTCTCCAGCAGCTTCAGCGCGAGCTCGAGCGTCTGCGCCTGCGAGGCGATGTCGTGCGGCTTGCCGGCGGAATTGCCGAGCGGGAAGTCAGAGAACAGGAAGCGCGGCACGGCCGCGTGCTCGATGATGTCCTTGGCGCAGCCCATGATGACGGTGGCAATGCCGTTCCGCTCCAGGTGCCGCGCCACCAGCGCGGTGGTCTGGTGGCAGACCGGGCAGTTCGGCACCAGCACCGCGACATCGACCTTGTCTGCGAGGCAGCGTGCCAGGATCTCCGGCGCGTCGGTGTCGAGCGTGACGCGATGGCTGCGATTGGTCGGCGCGCCGAAGAAGCGCTGGCTCACTTCGCCGATGCGGCCGGCGGCGCTTGCCTTCAATAGCTGCGGCAGCGGAAACCAGGTGCCGCTGTCGGTGGCCGAGGTGTGCTTGCGGTCGTAGCCGATGTGCGAGATGCGCAGATCGTGCTCTTTCGACGTGTCGCCGTCATAGACCTGATAGAATTTTGCGCTGCCGTTGTAGGCCGCGCCGGGCCCCTGATCACCCTTGGCGGGATCGTAGGGGGCCGCCGTCGTAATGATGGTGACGCGCGATTTCGCCAGCGGCTTCTTCAGCGGCTGGAACGGTGCCTCCGTGTAATGCGCCCAGCGATACGGCGTGGTGTAGCCGATCGCAGCGTAATAATCGCGGGTGCGCTGCATGTAGGGAACGGGGGAGTCGTAATCGGGCGCAAAGCCGAATTCGTCGTCGCGCGGAGCGGACATGAGGCGCGTCTCCTGGTTCTTGGTTGGGGGCCAGAGTAGAGATAGTTTTGCCGTTGCTCAACGGGGCAAGGGGACACGCAGGACAGAATTGCAGTCGTGTGGGTAGGCTGTCTTCCCCTCTCGCCTTGTGGGAGAGGGTGGCTCGCCGCAAAGCGGCGAGACGGGTGAGGGGTTTCTACACCAGCGCTCTTGCAAGTGGAGAGAACCCTCATCCGGCGCTTCGCGCCACCTTCTCCCACAAGGGGCCTGTTGCGTAATTCGCCATTTGTGATTCCCTAGGGCAAAGCCTTGGAGGGTAGCGATGGCAGTGAAGCAGACGGGGCAGCCGAGTTTTATTGAGG